>NZ_BOMM01000040.1 GCF_016862195.1 Paractinoplanes ferrugineus
CCACCCAGTTCTACCGGCTGTTCGGACCGGACTACCCGGCCGAGGATCGGCCGTTCGCTGGGCTACCTGTTCGACGCCGTGGTGCGGGTGCCGGTCACGGCCGGCTGACCGGCCAGGATCTCGTCGATCGCGGCGAGCATCTCCCGGGTGCGGGGGCGCAGCTCGGCCAGTGGTTCGACGGCGGCGTCCAGAGCACCGTCGCGGGCCGCCTGTTCGAGACGCCCGCACACGTCGGCGAGATCGCGCGCCCCCAGGTTGGCGGCGACGCCCTTGAGCTGGTGGGCCTGGTCGCGCAGCCGGTCGGGGTCGTCCATCGCGACCGCCTGGATGATCTCCTCGACATGCCCGGGGGCGTTGGCGCTGAGCCGCCGCAGCAGCCCGGCGAGCTCGGCCGGTCCGAGCGCGGCCCCGGCTCCCCGCAGCAGGTCCAGGCGTTCCTCGAGCTGCGTGCGGACGACACCGGCGGCGGTCCACTTATCCAGGATGCTCGCCACCTCCGCGGGCATCAGCGGCTTGGCGATGTGGTCGTCCATCCCGGCGCCGAGGCAACGGTCGCGGTCCTCGGCGAGCGCACCGGCGGTCATCGCGATGATCGGCACGTGCCGGCCGCTCTCCTGTTCGGCGCGGCGGATGGCGGCGGTGGCCGCGTAACCGTCCATCTCCGGCATCAGGCAGTCCATCAGGATGGCCTGGAACCGGTGGTCGTGGGCCATCTCGACGGCCCGGCGCCCGTTGCCCGCGACGTCGGCGGTGTAGCCCAGGTTGGCGAGGATGCCGAGCGCGACGGTCTGGTTGATGTCGTTGTCCTCGACCAGCAGCACGTGCCCCCGGTTGAGCCGGGGCGCGGGCGGCGGCGCGGTGAAACCGGCCGTCGCGTGCACCGTCTCGGCGCCCTCCAGCGCCGGCCACAGCGGCACCGTGAACCAGAACGTGCTGCCCATGCCGGCCTTGCTGGACAGCCCGATCTCGCCGCCGAGTACGCCGACCAGCTCCCGGCTGATGGCCAGCCCGAGCCCGGTGCCCCCGAACCGCCGGGTCGTGCTCGCGTCGGCCTGGATGAACGGCTCGAACAGCCCGGCCTGCTGGTCGGCGTCGATGCCGATGCCGGTGTCGGACACCTCGAACCGGACCGGAACGCTGCCGTCCGGGAAACCGCCGGACGCCGGTGCGGCGGCCACCGTGACCCGGCCCTCGGCGGTGAACTTGACCGCGTTGCCGGCCAGGTTGAGCAGCACCTGACGCAGCTTGCCCGGGTCGCCGCTGAGCACCCCGGCCAGCGCCGGGTCGCATTCCGCGGCGACGACCAGCGACTTCGCCCCGGTCACGTCGGCGACCAGGCCGATCACCTCGTCGAGCAGCCGCCCGATCTCGAAGTTGGCCCGCTCCACGACGACCTTCCCCGACTCCAGCTTGGAGAAGTCCAGCACGTCGTTGATCACCGACAGCAGCGCGACACCGGCGTCGTTGATGCCCTGCACGTACCGTCGCTGGGTCTCCCCCAGATCGGTGTTGAGCAGCAGCCCGGACAGGCCGATCACGCCGTTCATCGGGGTCCGGATCTCGTGGCTCATCGACGCCAGGAACTGCGACTTCAGGTCGGCGGTCTGCACCGCCTGGTCCCGGGCCTGGGCGAGGGCCTGCTCGGTCTGCCGGCGGGCGGTGATGTCGCGGGCGAACGCGTGGAAGGTGGACTTCTCGTCGCGGCGGACCCGCCACATGGTCAGCTCGATCGGCAGTTCGGAGCCGTCCGAGCGCACCGCCGCCATCTCGGTGGGCCGGTCGAGCAGCCAGTCCCAGCGGCCCGCGAGGATGCGGGCGAGGGCGGTGCCGTAGCGGCGGGGCAGGATCGTGTCGACCACGTGCTCGCCGAGCACCTGTTCCCGGGTCCAGCCGAAGACCTGCTCCGACTGCCGGTTCCACTCGGTGATCAGCCCGCGGTAGTCCATGCTGATGAACGGGTCGGACGCCGCCGCCATGATCATCTGGAACTGCTCGCGCTCGAACCGCAGCCGGTGCTCCGCCTCCACCTCGGCGGTGATGTCGTGCGAGATCGTCGACGCGCCCACGATCACCCCGTTGGGGTCGCGGATCGGGGCCATGCTCAGGGACACGTAGATGGTGGCGCCGTCCTTGCGTACCCGCCGCGTCTCGTGGTGCTTGACCAGCTCACCGTTGCGCACCCGGGCCAGCAGCCGCCGCTCGTCGTCGGGCTTGTCGTCGGGCAGTATCACCGTCACGTCGCGGCCGATCATCTCCAGCGCGGTGTAGCCGTAGAGCCGCGCCGCCCCCGGGTTCCAGGTCAAGATCGTTCCGTCCAGGGTCTTGGACACGATCGCGTCGCTGGAGGCGGCGACGATGCCGGCCAGCTGCGCGTCCGACTGCGCCTGCGCGAGCCGGTCGGTCACGTCCTGCACCGTGGCGAACACGACCGTACCCCCCTCGCCGTCGACCGCCGCCAGGCTGATCTCCACCGGGCACTCCGTGCCGTCCCCGCGGCGCGCCCGCAGGCGCAACCCCTCGCCCATCTTCCGCGGCGAGGGCGCGGCCAGATAATCCCGCCGGTGCCGCCGGTGCGACCCGCGCAGCTCGGCCGGGATCAGCGTCTCCACCCCCATCCCGATCAGCTCGTCGCGCTCGTACCGGAACACCTTGGACGCCTGCACGTTGGCCAGCACGACGACCCCGTCGGCATCGACGCAGATCATCGCCTCCGGCGTGGCGTCGAGCAGGGCCCGGAACTTGCTCTCGGCGATCCGCAGCCGGGTGGTCTCGGTGGTCACCCCACAGATGGCGTACGCCGTGGCCTGCTCGTCCCGAAGCGGGAAGACAGTGGTCACGAACGTCCGGTTGCCGTCGTCGAACTCGTACACGAGAGGTTCGTCCGACGCCACCACCAGCCGGTCCCGCCGCTCGATCTCCCGCAACTCCTCGGCCGGGTGGATCTCCGCGGCCAGCCGGCCGGCCGCCGCCCCCGGCTCGACCCCGTAGATCTGTTCGTACGCCGCACTGGCCATCCGATAGCGCCCGTCCAGCCCGCGGATGAAGAACGCCGTCGGCGTGTGCCGCATGATCGTCTCCATCTGCGCGTGCCGCCGGAGCTCCACCCGCGCCGCCCGCCCCGCCGTCTCCATCCGGGCCGCCCGCGAGCCCGCCACCAGGCTGACGATCACCACGATGGTGACATTGGCGGCGACGAGCAGAGCGGCCTCGAGCCGGGAGTCGTAGAGCCCGGCCCGCTGTCCGGCCACCACGAGCCACCCGGTGACGGGAAGCGCGATGAGAGCCGCCACCAGCATCCGCCGCGTGGCCATGGCGCTCACCGTCTTGTCCCCCAGCACCCACACCAGCCCGACCCGCGCTCCCACCTCGCCCCCGCCGCGCACCGCCGGTCCCTCCGGACCCGCCCGCCGTTCGCTGCCGGCGCCGTCCGCCGCCGAGCGCTCGCCGCCACTGCCGTCCACCGGCGCGGGACGGCGGGGGGCGCCCGGGACGACCGGCGTCAGGAGGGCGGCGGCGGCGGCCAGCACGGCGGCGGCGGCGGTCAGCGGCAACGCGCGGTAACTCGAGTCGGCCGGCGCCTGGAGCAGCAGGCTGTAGAGGGCCAGCAGGCCGAGCACACCGGCGCAGATGGCGGCGCCCTGGCCGGCGGCGGCTGCTCCGGCGCGTACCCGGCCGGCGAAACCCAGCAGCAGAGCTGTCTGCGCGGCAGCGAGCAGGACGAACGCGGCGACCCCGTTGGGGGTCAGGCGCAGGCCGGAGAGCGGGAGGAACAGGTCGACGCCCCGCGCGAACTGGTCGGTGCCGATGGAGATGAGCGCCACGGCGGCGGCCAGCAGCGGGAGGGCGGCCGCGGGCCGGCGCCGGGCGCCCGTCACCCGGGCGTGGCAGATCGTGCCGGCGGCGAGCAGGACCAGGCTGGTGGCGGCGTAGGCGGGGCCGGTCGCCGAGGAGAGCACGGCGAAGGTCATCAGGGCCGCTCCGAGGAAACCCGTCACGGCGCCCATCGACTGCGCGAAGATCATCGCGGGCCGGGACTCGGTGTGCGCGGTAACCTTCTGCGAAGAAGACATATATCCGAAATATCATGTTCGTTGGTGTTTCGGGCGGTAACTTCCTGGGTTAGCGAAGCCGATAAGTAAGAGGTGATGCGGTGGCGACCGTGCTTGTCGTGGACGATGTGGCGGCCAACCGGGAACTCATGGCCATGCTGCTCGGCTATCGCGGGCACGAGGTGATAGAGGCCTGCGACGGAGCCGACGCGCTCGCCCTCGCCCAGAGCCATCACCCCGACGTGGTCGTCTCCGACGTGCTGATGCCCGGCATCGACGGACTGGAAATGGTGCACCGGCTGCGCAACGCCGCCGACGAGCAGGCCGCGCACGCCCCCGTCATCTTCTACACCGCCAACTACCTCGAGCCGGAGACCCGGCCGATCGCCGAGGCCTGCGGCGTCTCACAGGTGGTGCTGCGCAGCGCCGACCCGCGCGAACTGCTCGACGCGGTGGACGTGGCGCTGCGCAACGGCCCGGTCGAGATCACTCCCCGGTCCGCCGACGAGTTCGCCACCGTGCACGCCCGAGCGATCAACGCGAAGCTGGTCGAGAAGGTCAAGGCGCTCCAGCACACCGAACGCCGGTTCGAGGCGATGGCCGCCTCCTCCCCCGTCGGGATCGTGCTGCTCGACGCCGACGGCGACGCGACGTACGTCAACCCGCGCCTGTCCGAGATCGTCGGCGTACCGGCCGCGCAGTTGCTCGGCCGCGGCTGGCTGATCTGCCTCGACGCCGAGTCGCACGACGAGGCCCTCGCGGTCGTGCACGCGCGCGCCACCACCGAATCGGTCGAGCACCGCTACCGCAACCGCATCGCCCGCACCGGCGACGAGGCCCGCTGGCTGCGCGTGCACCTGCGACCGATCGCCGACCCGGAGCAGTCCGGGGCGGTCGTCATGGTCGACGACGTCACCGACGTGGTCGCGGCCGAGGAACGGGCCGGCTGGGAGGTGCGCCAGCGCCAGGCCGAGGCCCGCCGCCGGGACGCGGAACGCCTCGACAGCCTGCGCCGGATGGCCGGCGGCATGGCCCACGACTTCAACAACCTGCTCGGCGCGATGCTCGGCTTCCTGGCCCTGGCGGTCGAACAGATCACCGAGGAGGTGGAGGGCGGGCGCATCGCGGCCAAGACCGGCGAGGCCCTGCTCGACGACCTCGGCCAGGTCAGCAAGGGCGGCGAACGGGCGAAGAAGCTCACCGAGCAGCTGCTGGCGTTCGGCCGCCGCGAGATCAGCCAGCCCGAGATCATCGACCTCGACTCCTACCTGACCCAGGCCGCGGCCACGCTCGCCGAGGCGGCCGGGCCCGGCATCAAGCTCGACCTGCACCCCGGCGACGTGCCGACCGTGCGGATCGACCCCCGCCTGCTGGAACGGCTGCTGCTCATCGTGGTCAGCAACGCCCGCAACGCCATGCCCGACGGCGGCACCATCACGATCACCTGCGGCCGGTCCGCGCACGGCCAGGCGACGATCAGCATCACCGACGACGGCCAGGGCATGTCACCGGAAGTGCTGGCGCGGGCGTTCGAGCCGTTCTTCTCCACCAAGCCGGGCAGCCGTACGGCCGGACTGGGCCTGGCCACCGCGCAGGGCGTGGTCAGCCAGGCGGGCGGCGACATCACCCTCGACTCGGAGGAGGGGCGCGGGACGACCGTACTCATCAGACTCCCCGCCGCCGACGGCAACGCGCCCCGCCCGCGCGAGACGACGCAGGCCACGCCGCCGCCGCAGGCGGTCACCCCGCGCCTCGGTGACCTGACCGTCCTGCTGGTCGACGACGAGAAAGCGCTGCTCGACGTGACCGCGCGCTTCATCGCCAAGGCCGGCTACCGGGTGCTGACCGCGGGCGGCGGCGCCGAGGCCCTGGAGGTCGCCGAGCACCACAGCGGCCCGATCCATTGCCTGGTCACCGACGTGGTGATGCCCGGCATGGACGGCCGCCAACTCGCCCACCGCTTCCAGACCGAGTGGCCGGACACCAAAATCATCTTCATTTCCGGGTACGCCGAAGCCCTCATCGACACCGAGGGCCGCTCGCTGGAACCGGGCCGGACCATCCTCGCGAAACCGTTCAGCAGCGCCCAGCTGATCGGGACGTTGAAAGCGGCCCTGACCGCATGAGGGCGACAGCCGCCTATGCCTTGCGCGCCCGGACGATCGCCGCGTGACAGGGCGCCGGCGATGCAGGACGACCAGTCGCCGACCACGCCGCGCCGTTCCGGCGTCAGATGATCCTCGGCGACCACGTCGGAGATCCCGATCCGCCCGCCCGGTCGCAGCACCCGGAACATCTCGGCGAACACGGCGGGCTCGCCGGCCCCATTTTCAGGGAAACAGGGGCCTCGAACGCGAGGGCGCAAGAGCCGGGCGGACGGGGCATGGGAGGGAGTCGGGCGGGTTCAGGAGGTGCGCGGGGCGTACATGATCACGGCTACGCCGATCAGGCAGAAGGTGGCGCCGATGAGGTCCCAGCGGTCGGGGCGGAACCGGTCGACGAGCATGCCCCAGGCGAGCGAGCCGGCCACGAAGACTCCGCCGTAGGCGGCCAGGATGCGGCCGAAGTTGGCGTCGGGCTGCAGGGTGGCGACGAAGCCGTACGCCCCGAGCGCGATCACGCCGGCCGCGATCCACCACAGGCCGCGGTGTTCCCGCCACCCCTGCCAGATCAGCCACGCGCCGCCGATCTCGGCCAGGGCGGCGAGCAGGAACAGCAGCAGCGAGCGGACGACCGTCATGGTCGAAACCTAGACGACGCCGGCGGTCAGTTCGCTGACGAAGCGGTACGGAGGTCACGCCCGCGGCCGGTGAGTCGGCGCCGGCCGTCGCGCTCAGTCGGTGCTCCACCGGGGTGAGCTGGGTGACCACCTCGCCGTCCCCCTCGTTGCCGCGGCCACCGCGACGCTGGGCCAGGTAGCAGCCGAACTCGCGGGGTCACGGCGCGCCGGATCGAGCCGAGCGGTGGCCGCTTCATGGTCGCGGAAGAAAAGCACCTTGCGGTCGACGAGCGCCTCCATCAGCCGGCCGTGACCGCATCCGTAGTCGAGGATCCGCGCGTCGCGCTCGAGGCCGGCGAGCCAATGCATGATCAGCGGGTGCGTGAACGTCTTCGTCGCCCCGGTCGTCTCCCGGTAACGCCGCTCGTCAGGCATATCTGTCCACGGTGCCCTCCTCCGTGCCGGGCGGACCGACCCCCGGCTCCGCTACGGTCGTCGGCATGAGAACGCTTGCGCGGCACCGGCCGCCGACCGGGTGAGCGCGTCCGGCGCGGCGACCGTCCGCCAGTTCGAGTGGCCCGACTACGACCGGGTCGCGGCGCTGTGGTCGGCGGCCGGACGCGAGGTGGTGCCCCGTGCCGAGCTGGCGGCGAAGTTGACCCGTGACCCCGAGCTGTTCCTGGTGGCCGAGTCGGCCGACGGGATCACCGGCGTGGTGCTGGGGACGTACGACGGGCGCCGGGGCTGGATCCTGCGGCTGGCCGTCGACCCGGCCCGGCGCCGCCGCGGGCTCGGCCGGGCCCTGGTCGCCGAGCTGGAGGCCCGGTTCCGCGAGCTCGACTGCCCCCGGGTCAAACTGCTCGTCATGCCGGACAACGAGGCCGGTCTCCGGTTCTGGCGGGAGCTCGGTTACCTGCCGGCGCCGGACGTGCTGTGCACCAAACCGCTGTGATCACGAGCATCTTGCCGGTGCGGTCAAGTTCGAGCTAGGTTTCTTGACCATGGAGTCGAGTAACCGCGAGACGGTCGCACCGGCCGAGCCCGAAAAGGCCGAGCAGCCGGTGATCGTTCCGCTGATCATGGTGGAGTCGGACGACGACAGTGCCGTCTGCGATGTCGACGGGACGTGCTACTGATGAGCGACAGTGTCTTCGGCCGGGCCGCCGAGCCGCTCGTGATCGACGTCTGGAGTGACGTCGTCTGCCCGTTCTGCTACCTCGGGCACGCGGTCCTCGGTGCGGCCGTCGAGCAGTTCCCGCACGGCTCGGCAGTCGAGATCCGCTACCACAGCTTCCAGCTCAATCCGGCCTTCCCGGTCGGCGAGGCCACCCTCGCCGACGACTACCTGGCCCAGCAGTACGGCATGCCCAAGGCGCAGATCGCCGGCTCGCACGCGCAGCTCGCCGCCCGGGGCGCCCAGGCCGGCCTCGACTACCGGTTCGAGGACGCCCAGATGATCAACACGCTGGACGCGCACCGGATGATCCACCTGGCCAAGGCGCACGGCCGGGAGACGGCGATGGTCGAGCGGCTGTTCAAGGCCGAGTTCACCGACGGCCTCAACCTGGCCGACCACACGGTGCTCGCCGACCTCGCCGCCGAGTTGGGGCTCGACCGGACCGAGGCGGCCACGGCGCTGCGGACCGGGGCGTACGAGAAGGACATCCGCGCCGACCTCGCACAGGCCCGCCAGCTGGGGATCAGCGGGGTGCCGTTCTTCGTCTTCGACAACAAGCGCGCGGTCTCCGGCGCCCAGCCGGTCGAGACGTTCCGCAAAGCCCTGGACGTGACCTGGCAGGACCGGGCGACGCAGCCGGCATGACGCTGCGAGCCGACGCCCGGCGCAACGTCGAGGGCATCCGGCAGGCGGCCCTCGACGTCTTCCGCACCGGCGGCCTGACCACCCCGATGGACGAGGTGGCCAAGGCCGCCGGCGTCAGCAAGGGCACGATCTACCACCGGTTCGGCAGTCGGCGGGGGCTGATCGACGCGGTGGTCGACGAACTGGTGGCCGAGCGCATCGCCGCCCTCGTCGCCAAGGTCCAGGCGCTCGACGGGCCGCTGGAACGCTTCGAGGCGTACCTGCGCGGGATCTGGCTGCTCCAGTTCGACGAACCGGCCGCCAACGACGTGCTGATGCGGGCGCTGCCCGACTCCGAACCGCTGAGCAACCTCTGCGACCGGGCCTGCGAGTTCGCCCGCGACCTGCTGGGCGACGCGCAGCGGGTGGGTGCCGTGCGGGCCGACCTCACCCCGGAGGACCTGACCCACCTGATCCTCGAACGCGGTGCCGTCGTGCGGGCGTGCGACCAGCAGACCCGCGACGACTACGACCGGCGCCTCGGGTTCGCGCTGAGGGGACTGCGCCCGTAACGGACGTGCGGGAACGGGATCGACAGCCAGGCGAGGCCGGCCGCGGTGCCGACCAGGACCGGGGCGAAGAGCCAGTGCCAGTACGGCGTCTCGACCCCGTCGACCGCCGGCACGAGCACCGCCTGAACCGCGAGGATAAGCGCGACCACCGCCGCGATCGTGTAATCCCGCGACCGGTAACGCCGCACCGCCGGCCGCCGCGACACCGGGTAGACCCCCGGGTTCTCGTCGATCACCCGCTCCGCGACCGCCGCCGGCACCCCGCGCAGGAACAGGTCACCGCCACGAATCGGGTCCGGCGCCGGGCCGTACCGGTCCGGAATCGACAGGCGAGGCACCACTTCCGCCGGGACCAGCAGATTCACCCGTTCCCCCGCCACCATCGCGCCGCCTCCCCTGGATCTTCGGCGACCGGAATTTACTGCATTCGATCATCCAAGGTCCACACCCGGCCCACCGTCATATTGATCTTCGGATCGGTACGCCTCGGGGGTTCGTCATGTACCACAGCTGGTGGCCTCATCTGCGCACCTGGGGACACGCCCACCTGAGTGCGGCTCGTCGTGGGGCGATCAGCTACTACGTGACCTTCGCGTCAACGGTGCCGGCCAAGGCCGACTACCTCCGGGACGTGCCGTCGACCGACGAGGAAACGGCATTGCATCGTCCCGACTTGCCGTTCGCGGTGGTACGTCGGCCGGGGATCACCTGGCCGGCGACAGAGGCGGAGTGTGCTGCGCGATGGCGGTGACGAGGTCGGGCCAGAGTGGGGTCGGGCGGTCGTGTCCCATGTCCGGTACCAGCATGAGCTTTGCGCCGGGGATGAGTTCGGCCGTCCGCCTGCCCCCGCTGGGGTCGATGAGGGTGTCGTCCAGTCCATGGACGACCAGGGTCGGGACCCGCAGTTGCGCCAGGTCGCCGGCGCGCGAACCGTCCAGGACCATCGCGCCGAGCTGGCGTGGGATGCCGGCCGGATAGTGGGCGCGGTCGTAGCTCGCCGCTGCCGACCGCCGCAGTCCCTCGACGTCGGGGTAGCGGCGCGATGCCCACACCAGCTCGCGGTCGGCGGCGGCGATATAGCCGTCGCGGTCGGCCGGCCGGGGGGTGAACAGGACCTGCTGAGCCTCAGGCGTGGACTGTCCCACCTCGGGTTCGCCCGTCGAGGACATCATGGATGTCAGCGTGCGGATCCGGGACGGATGCTCGATCGCCATCCGCTGGGCGATCATGCCGCCCATCGAGGCGCCGACAACATGCGCGTGCTCGATCCCCAGTGCCGTGAGCAGGTTGATGCCGTCGGCGGCCATATCCGAGAGGGTGTAGGGAATCATTTTCCGGGCTGCCGGAATGTCACCGCCGCTGACCGCACCGATGAACGCCGTCAGATCGACCGGGTGGTGTTCCCACTTCGTCGACAGACCGCAGTCCCGGTTGTCGTACCTGATCACCTGACGACCCTGCGCGGCGAGCATCCGGCACAGGCCCTCGGGCCACGCGATCAGCTGCGCTCCGAAGCCCATGACGAGCAGCACCGCGGGATCGCGCGGGCGCCCGAACGTCTCGTAGGCGAGCTGAACGTCGGAGGAGACCCTGGCTACCGGCACCGGATGATCATCCCAGCGCGACGCCGCGGCCGGCGCGGTATTTTCGCCGCCCACCACGCCATCACGGAGCGTGCAGGCGATCTGTCCGGCCGCGTCAGCACCTTTCGGCCGAGCTGCTCCGCCCGGCTCCGCGACGACCACACCACCGGCGAATGGTCTTCAGCGGGGACTGACCCGGGCGGGCAACGATCGATCAATCAATCACGCTTGCGGCGCCGGAGCCCGAAACTGGCGACAAAGCCGATGAGAACGACAAGGCCGTTCCCCGCCACCGGGACCGGGCCGGTGGCGAGGAACGGCAGTGACCGGAAACGGCCTGTTCGATTCACCCGGGACCGTTGGCCGATCCCGTACTCGAATGGTGTCAGCCTCGCGGGGCGAGTGACCAATCGCGGACCTCGGGCATGTCCTCGAGGTTCTCGACGACGTAGAGCTCGTGCTTGGCCAGCTGGGCCTCGCACCACGCCTTGAGGTCGGCGGCGCCGCGCGGGAGGCGTTTGGCGTTGTTGATGGCGTCCATGACGAGGTGGTAGCGGGAGGTCTTGTTGCGGACCGTCATGTCGAACGGGGTGGTCGTGGTGCCCTGCTCGATGAAGCCGCGCACGCGGAAGCGGTCGGCGTCGGGGCGGCCGTGGACGACCTGGTGGATGGCGCCGGGGTAGCCGTGGAAGGCGAAGACGACGTCGACGGTGTCGGTGAACAGTTCGGTGAACTGGACCTCCGACATGCCGTGCGGGTGGTCCTTGGGGCGGGGCAGGCTCATCAGGTTGACCACGTTGACGACGCGGGTCTTGAATCCGGGCAGGCGCTCCTTGAGGATCTGGGCGGCGGCCACGGTCTCCATGGTGACCACGTCGCCGGCGCACGCCAGCACGATGTCAGGATCGGTCACGCCGTCGTCGGTGCCGGCCCAGTCCCAGATGCCGGCGCCGCGGGCGCAGTGGGCGATCGCCTCGTCCATCGAGAGGTATTGCAGCTGGGGCTGCTTGTCGATGACGATCAGGTTGACGTAGCTGCGGGACCGGAAGCAGTGGTCGGCGACCGACAGCAGGGTGTTCGCGTCCGGCGGCAGGTAGACGCGGGCCACGTTGCCGCGCTGGTTGAGCACGACCTGGAGCAGGCCGGGGCCCTGGTGGCTGAAGCCGTTGTGGTCGTTACGCCACGCGGTGCTGGTCAGCAGGATGTTCAGGGACGGCACCTTGGCGCGCCACGGCAGGTGCGCGGCCTCCTGCAGCCACTTGCCGTGCTGCACCGTCTGCGACGCGCTGACCATGGCGAACGCCTCGTAGGTGGCGAACAGGCCGTGCCGGCCGGTCAGGTTGTAGCCCTCGAGCCAGCCGTGGCAGTTGTGCTCGCTGAGCACCTCCATGACGCGGCCGTCGGGGCCGAGCTTCACGTCGCCCGGGACGGTCCGCTCCATGAATGCCCGGTCGGACACCTCGAAGACGGCACCGAGCCGGTTGGAGTTGGTCTCGTCGGGGCAGAACAGCCGGAACCGGTCGGGGCTCGACGTGTAGATGTCGCGCATCATCTCGCCGAGTCTGCGCGTCGATTCGGCGCGTTCGGCACCGGGCACCTTGACGTCGACCGCGTATGTGCGGAAGTCCGGCATGTCGAGGTCGCGGGTGAGCAGGCCGCCGTTCGCGTGCGGGCTGGCGCTCATCCGCAGGTTGCCCTCCGGGGCGGCGTCCCGGACGAGCGCCACCGGCGCGCCGGTGGCGTCGAAGAGCTCTTCCGGACGGTACGACCGGAGCCACTGCTCCAGCATCTTGAGGTGTTCGGGGTTCTCCCGCACGCCGGACAGCGGCACCTGGTGCGCCCGCCAGGTGCCCTCCACCAGCACGCCGTCGACCTCGTGCGGCCCGGTCCAGCCCTTCGGCGAACGGAGGATGATCACCGGCCAGCGGACGTCGTCGCGGCCGTCCTTCTTGTCCTGGATGGCCTGGTAGGCCTCGGCCAGGGCGGCGGCGAACCGCTGGTGCATGCCCGGCAGGTCGCCGCCGGACACCTCGATGATCTGGTAACCGTGTCCGCGCAGCAGCGATCGGACGTCCTCCGGGTCCTTGCGGCCGAGCACGGTCGGGCCGGAGATCTTGCCGTCGTTGAGGTGCAGGATCGGCAGCACGGCGCCGTCGCGCTGCGCGTTGATGAAGCTGATGCCCTTCCAGGAACCCTCGAGCGGGCCGGTCTCGGCCTCCCCGTCACCGACGACCGCGATGGCGAGCAGGTCGGGGTTGTCCATGACCGCGCCGAACGCGTGCACCAGCACGTAGCCGAGTTCGCCGCCCTCGTGGATGGAGCCCGGCGTGGTCACCGAAACGTGGCTCGGGATGCCGCCCGGGCTGGAGAACTGGCGGAACAGCTTGAGCAGGCCGCCCTCGTCGAGGGTGATGCCCGGGAAGTGCTCGGTGTACGTGCCCTCCAGGTAGCCCGCCGCCACCAGGGCGGGGCCGCCGTGCCCGGGGCCGGCCAGGTAGATGGCCTCCTGCCCGGTGTGCTGGATGAGCCGGGACACGTGCGCGTAGATGAAGGACAGCCCGGGGCTGGTGCCCCAGTGTCCGAGCAGCCGCGGTTTGATGTGGTCCGCGGTCAGGGGCTCGCGGAGCAGCGGGTTGGCCTTCAGATAGATCTGACCGATGGTCAGATAGTTGTTGGCCCGCCACCAGGCGTCCAGCCTGTCGAGATCTTCCTGACTGGGCTCGCCCAGGGTACGGACAAGATCGGCACTGACTGTCGTCACGGTGGGTTTCCTTTCACGGATCTTCGTCTGCCTTCGAACCTACGTGTTCGGGGAATCGGTTCCGAAGGGTCTTTCGGCCCTCCGGGTGACTTTTCGGCGACGCTGAACCTCTTCCGCCGCGGATCCGTTCCACCTGGGGTGCAGCCCGATGCCCCACTCCCCCCACGCTCCCGGATTCGCAGCTTCTTCGCCCTGTTTTCCCGCCCCGCGGCTTCCCGAACGCTGACGGTCCTGGCGGGTCTGTACCTCTTTGTCGCGTTGGTGTTTCCGAACGTCGTGACCCGGCTGACCCCGCTCGGCTTCCTCCGCATCCCGGTCGAGGGTGCCTTCCTCATCGCGCTGCTGATGACCCCGCCCCGGGCCCGGCGCGTGGTCGGCATCGCCGTCGGCGTCGTGCTCGGCTGGCTGATCATCGAGAAGTGCCTGGACATGGGCTTCTTCTCGGAGCTGAACCGGCCGTTCGACCCGGTCCTCGACTGGGTGCTGTTCGACGACGCGTACAGCTTCGTCGTCGACTCCTACGGCAGGGCCGCCGCCGTCGGCGCGATCGCCGCCATCGTCCTGCTGGTCGCCGCGATCATGGCGCTGACCACCTGGGCGACCCTGCGCGTCGGCCGGCTGGTCGGCGCGCACCAGCGCCGCTCGCTGGTCGCGGCGGGCGGCGTCGCGGTCGCCTGGGCGGCCACCTTCGCCCTCGGCGCGTCCTTCAACGGGACGGTGCCGGTCGCCGCGCGCTCCACCGCCACCTACGCGTGGGACCGGGCGCACCAGGCGCAGGCCGGGTTCGCCGACGCGGCCAACTTCAAGAAAGAGGTCGCCGCGGACGCGTACGCCGGCGTGGCCCCCGACAAGATGCTGACCGCCCTGAAGGGCAAGGACGTGATCTTCACGTTCGTCGAGAGCTACGGGCGCAGCGCGGTCGAGCACCCGGCCCTGGCGCCGATCGTCGACCCGGTCCTCGACGCCGGCACGGTCTCGTTGCGCAAGGCCGGTTACGGCTCGCAGTCGGGCTGGCTCACCTCGCCCACCTTCGGCGGGGGCAGCTGGCTCGCGCACTCCACCTTCGAGTCGGGCCTGTGGATCAACAACGAGCAGCGCTACCGCAACCTGGTCGCCAGCAACCGGCTGACCCTGACGCGGGCGTTCAAGAATGCGTCCTACAAGACCGTGAGCGTCATGCCGGGGGCCACCCGCGCGTGGCCGGAGGGCAGCTTCTACGGGTACGACGCGGTCTGGGACAGCCGTAACCTCGGTTACCAGGGCCCCAAGTTCTCCTGGGCGCCGATGCCCGACCAGTACACGCTCAAGCAGCTCAACACGGTCGAGTACAAGAAGCCCGGCCGCCAACCGCTGATGATCGAGATGCCGCTCGTCTCCAGCCACACCCCGTGGGCGCCGATCCCCGACTACCTAGACGACTGGGACTCGATCGGTGACGGATCGGTCTACGCCTCGATGGTCGCCGACGGCAAGAAGCCCAAGGCGCTGTGGGCGAACCCGCGCGACGTCCGCCCGGAGTACGGCAAGTCGATCGTCTACTCGGTGACCTCCCTGGTCAACTGGGTCATCAAGTACGGCGACGACAACCTCGTCCTGGTCTTCCTGGGTGATCACCAGCCGTCGCCGATCGCGTCCGGCGCCGGCGCCAGCCACGACGTGCCGATCTCGATCGTCACCAAGGACCGGGCCGTGCTCGACCGGATCGCCGACTGGAAGTGGGCCGACGGACTGCACCCCAAGGGCGACACCCCGGTCTGGCCGATGAACGCGTTCCGGGACCGGTTCTTCACCGCGTTCGGCCCGAAGGTGGCAGCGTCCTAGGGCCCGGAATCCGCGGTTGACCCCTCCCGGGACGCACCGATCATTGGTAGCGTCGCGCCATGCCGACGGATTCCGGAGTTGATCGAGCTCGTCTCGCCGCCCTGTTCGCCCGCGAGCGGTCCTCCTTCGCCGCCCGGCGCCCGCGTTCCGCAGCCGCGCACGCGGGCGCCGACCACTTGTTCGGCCGCGTCCCGATGACGTGGATGAACAAGAACGCCGCCGGATTCCCGATCTACGCCGCCTCCGCCCGCGGGGCCCGGCTGACCGACCTCGACGGCCACACCTACGTCGACTTCTGCCTGGGCGACACGGGCGCGATGGCCGGCCACTCCCCCGCCCCGGTCGTCGAGGCGGTGACCCGGCAACTGGCCGACGCCGGCGGCGCCACCACGATGCTGCCCACCGAGGACGCGGCGTGGGTCGGCGCCGAACTGGCCCGGCGCTTCGGCCTGCCGTACTGGAGCTTCGCCCTGACCGCGACCGACGCGAACCGCTGGGCCATCCGGCTGCTGCGGGCCGTGTCGGGCCGGCCGAAGATCCTGGTGAACAGCTACTGCTACCACGGGTCGGTGGACGAGTCGCTCATCGTGGTCGGCCCCGACGGCCACGGCATGTCCCGCGAGGGCAACGTCGGCGCCCCCACCGACGTGACCACGACCTCGCGGGTCGCCGAGTTCAACGACCTCGCCGGCCTCGAGCGCGAACTGGCCCACGGCGACGTGGCGGCGGTGCTGATGGAACCGGCGCTGACCAACATCGGCATCGTGCTGCCCGCCCCCGGCTACCTCGCCGGCGTCCGCGAGCTGACCCGCCGGTACGGCACCTATCTGATGAACGACGAGACCCACACCTTCTCGGCCGGCCCGGGCGGGGCGACCGCGGCCTGGGGGCTGGAACCGGACGTGCTGACGATCGGCAAGTCGATCGCCGGCGGCATCCCGATCGGGGCGTACGGGCTGTCCGCGTCCCTGGCCGACGCGCTGACCGCCCGCGCCGACCTCGACCTGGTCGACATGGGCGGTGTCGGCGGCACCCTGGCCGGCAACCCGGTCTCGCTGGCCGCCGCCCGGGCCACGCTGGAGTCGGTGCTGACCGAGGAGGCGTTCGCGGGCATGATCGCGACCGCTGCCGAGTTCGCCACCGGGGTCCGCAAGCTGATCGAATCGGCCCGCCTGCCGTGGTCGGTCGCGCAGCTGGGAGCCCGGGTCGAATACCGCTTCGCCGACCCCGCGCCGGTCAACGGCACCGAGTCGGCCGCGTCGGCCGACCCCGAACTGGAGGACTTCCTGCACGTCTACCTGGCCAACCGGGGCATCCTGCTGACCCCGTTCCACAACATGGCCCTGATGTCGCCGGCGACCACCCTCGACGACGTGGCCCGCCACCACGAGGTCTTCGCCGAGGCCCTCGCGGAACTCACCGGCCCGGCTTGACCGTCGCCCCGAGCAGGCTCTCGTCGCGGACCTGCGCGATCACCGCCGCGGCCATCTCGGCCCCCCAGCCCACCCGGGCGTGTTCCCGCAGAACGGTCTCGGTGTCGACGTCGAGTCGCTCGGCGATCTCGGCGATCCGCTCGGACATCTCCTCCTCGACGGTCCGCCGATCGATCATCATGCCGCGCTGACGCATCGTCGTTACGAACTCGTCGACCAGGCGGGCGAGTGTCGTTCCTGCTGGCACTTTGTGTCTCCTCGGGCTCGTCGATCATGACGATGACCCACAGTGTGAGCAACGTCGGGCTCGAACACCCGGCGACGCGACTGCCAAGATCGGCAGGTCCGCCGTACGGGGTCGGCCGTTCGACTAACTCGGGCACGGCCCGGACGGTCACGGGAGGAGCGGCGGCACTCAGACCTGCAGGGCCGACTCAGACCTGCAGGGCCGACTCAGACCTGCAGGGCCAGCTCGGTCTTGGTGGGCTGCAGGTCGGCCGGCTCCACGCCGTATGCCCGCAAGGCCGACGAGACCCGCTTGGCGACCGCCGCCGCCTGGCCGACCGGGCAGCGCGTGGACAGCTCGAGGAGACGCGAGCCGTCCGGGTAACGCCACCGCTCGGCGGTCAGGCCGTGGTCGAGGCCACGGACCTTGACGTTGAGGCACCGCACGTCGATCGGGCCGAACACGACCAGATCACCGAGCCCGACACCGGCCGGCGCGTACCGGTCGAGGAGTTTGCGCTGCCGCGCCGAGAGCAACTTGGTGAGCGATCGGCCGGCCCGGACGGTGCGAGCCACCTCTTTGCGGCCGAGGCGTACCTTGAGGGCGCCGGAGCAGACCGAGTGGCCCGGCAGGGCGTCGACCTCCATCCGGAACCGGTCGGCGTCACGCAGCCAGCCCGGCACCCGCCCCGGCACCACCGGTCGCAGCTTGACCACGGCGTCGTCGCGCTCGCGAGCCCGATCACGGAACCGGACGATCACGCCGTGCCGGTAGAGGTCGAGGGCGGGGGTGTCGAGGAAGTACACCCGCCGGTTGGGGCCGCGGTCCGGATCGATGCCGAGTCGGCGTCCGCGACGCTCCGTCACGACGACTTTCAGCTCGACCTCCGGGGCCTGCCCGACGAGCGTGCGCAGCCCGTCCGCGCGCCAGAATCCGGTCGAAGCCACAGCACGCGTCCTCTTCGAAGTCGGGGCGAGGTCGCGTGGCCGCATACCCTGGTACACCCTCCGTTAACCTGACAGCTACCCCAAGGTTAGCTTATGACCCCCGTCTCACCGGCCGCCGCGCGTGCGCGCCGGCCCGGCCGCTCGGGCTCAGGGGGCGGCGGACTCCACTGTGCTGACCGCGACGGCAGTACCGGACGGGACGGTGGTGCCCGGCGGGACGGCCTGGCGGGTGACCCGGGACGAGTCCGGGGCGTCCTCGGGGACCAGGAGCGTGACGTTGTTCTGGCTGGCCGCCTCGCGGGCCTCGCCGAGGGTCTGGTTGCGCAGTTCGGGAACGGTCTGCTGGTTCTGGCGCTCGGCGTCCTCGAGGAGTTCACGCACCCGGATGCTGGTCCACAGGTAGTAGAGCAGGAACCCGGCGAGCAGCCCGACGATCAGCAGCGACAGGCCGATGGCGCCGGAGTAGGGCCGGCCGCCCAGCGGATCGTGCAGGGCGTGCGACAGGGACCGCAGGGTGGGCACGACCTTGCCCAGATTGACCAGGCCCAGGCCGATGACGATGGTGGTCAGCCAGTCGGAGACCTTGATCAGGTTGGAGTTGGTCAGATAGAAGGTGCTCGTCGTGGTGGACTCGTCGGCGACCCGGGCGCGGGGCAGGCCGAACACGAAGCCCATCGCGGCGCCGATCGCGGCCGCCGCCACGAACAACGCGAACGCGGTCAGGCCGGCGCCGCCGCTGTGGGTCGTGGCGGTGAGCAGGATCGCGACCACGACGGCGGCGAGGAGCATGGCGATGGCGATCACGAGCACCCCGCGCTGGATCTGGTCGCCGACCCGGCGGTCGCGCCGGGCGGAGAGCGGGGAAGTGATGCGGGCGGAGAACAGCTCACGCAGACCCATGCGCGGCAGGTTACCCACTCGTCGTCGTCGATGGTCGAGCAGGACCGGGGCCGGCCGGTCGGGCGCGTTCCGAGCAGGTGGTCGGTTCGGTGCCGGCCAACCTGGGCATAACGTATGAAAACTCGAATTTCACTACGTAGCCTGACTTTCATGGGTCTGTTTGGTAAACGGACGCTCGACCAGCCCGTGGTGCAGCGCCGCAATCCCCGTGACATCGAGGCACTCGAAGAATTCGTGTCGAACCTCGAGGCCGCCACGGACGAGCCGAGCACCTGGCGGATCTTCGCGTCCACCTACGTCGAGTTCTACGACATGGAGTACGGCGCCGCCTGGCAGGTCGAGAACGGCGTGCCGCGCATCGAGTACGAGCTGGGCCGCATCAGTGGCGCCCTGACCGGCACCGCCGACCGGGCCAGCCTGGTCCAGCAGGCGATCCGCACCCGGGAGGCGGTCTACTCGGACGCGATGGAGGCCGATCCCCGGCTGTCCGCCGCGCACCGGGCCGGCGCCATCGCGGCCATCGCCATGCCGATCGTGCAGCGCGGTGCCGTCACCGCCGTCCTGGAGATGTACGGGCGCAACCAGGACGCCGTCGACACCGCCCTGATCAGCAAGTGGGGCGCCATCATGCGGGTCGCCGAGCAGGCCCGCCAGGCCGCCCTGGCGGCGTTCCGCACCCGGCAGATCGCCGACGACCGGCTCGCCGTCACCAACGTGGTCAGCGCGCTCGGTCACACCAACGACTCGTCGCGGGCCCTGCAGTCCGCCCTCGACGCCGTGCGCACCGCGTTCGGCTGGGCGTACGGCTCCTACTGGGAGATCGACGACGCCGAGAACGTGCTGAAGTTCAAGGTCGAGTCGGGGTCGGCCGGCGACGAGTTCCGCAAGGTGACCCTGGCCGCCACGTTCGCCGAGGGGGTCGGGCTGTCCGGCCGGGCCTGGCGCGCCCGCGACCTCGTCTTCGTACGCAACATCGGCGATCTCACCGACTGCGTCCGCGCCCCCGCCGCCACCCGGGCCGGAGTCCGGTCCGGGGTCTGTTTCCCGATCGTCAGCATGGACCAGATCGTCGGCACGATGGACTTCTTCACCACCGAGTTCATCGACCTCAGCGACTCCCGCGCGGACGCGCTGCGCAACGTGCAGCAGCTGGTCTCGCAACGCCTCGACATCGTGCGCAACGCCGAGATCTCCGCGCACAACGCGCGCGCCCTGCTCGACACCGTGTCCCGGTTGCGCGACGCCACCAGCGACGCGGCCCGGGTCGCCGACGAGGCGGTCAGCCGCGCCTCCGACATGACCGGCGACGTGGCCGCCCTCGGCGACGCCTCCAACTCGATCGGCGACGTCATCAAGGTGATCACCTCGATCGCCGACCAGACCAACCTGCTCGCACTGAACGCCACCATCGAGGCGGCTCGCGCCGGCGAGATCGGCAAGGGTTTCGCGGTCGTCGCCGGCGAGGTCAAGGAGCTGGCCCGGGAGACCGCCGAGGCGACCAAGCGGGTGTCCGAGCAGATCGCCGCCCTGCAGTCCAGCGCCGAATCGGTGGCCGGCGGGATCCGCACCACCAGCGAGACCATCGGGCAGATGGACGCGGTGCAGGTCCGCATCGGCGAGGTCCTGGAGGAACAGGCGATGATGGCGCACGCGTTCGAGCGCTGAGAACGGCTTGCACGGGCCGCGGCTGACCGCCGCGGCCCGGTTGTCGTGGAAGCGAGCGCTTCCTCAGTACCGGAAACGCGAGACCAGCGACTGCAGCTGGTTCGCGGTCACCGCCAGTTCGTCGGCCGCCTGCCGGGTGTCGCCGACCGCGCCCGAGGTGCGGCGGGTCGCGTTCGAGACCGTACCGATCGTCTGCGCGATGTTGCCGGCGCCCGCCGCCGCCTCGTTGAGCGTGCGGTTCATCTCCTGCGTGGTCGCCGTCTGCTCCTCGACCGCGCTCGCGATGGCCAGCTGGATGCCGTTGATCCGCTCGATGATCGCCGAGATCTCGCCGATCGCCGCGACCGCGCCGTCGGTGTCCGCCTGGATGGTCGACACCCGGCGGGAGATGTCCTCGGTGGCCTTGGCCGTCTCCTGCGCCAGATCCTTGACCTCACCGGCGACGACCGCGAAGCCCTTGCCGGACTCGCCGGCGCGGGCCGCCTCGATGGTGGCGTTCAGCGCGAGCAGGTTCGTCTGCTCGGCGATCGCGGTGATCGTCTTGACCACGGTCGCGATCTCCGCCGACGACGCGCCGAGCCGGCCGACGATCATGTTGGTCTGGGCGGCCACCTCGACGGCCTGCACCGCCACCTCGGACGCCTCGCTCGTCGAGACGCTGATGTCCCGGATCGCCGAGCCCATCTCCTCCGAGCCGGCCGACACCACCTGCAGGTTGTTGGAGACCTGGTCGGCCGCCGCGGCCACCGACCCGGCCTGCGCCGACGCCTCCGACGCGGCCGCGTCTACCTCACCCGACACCGCGGTCAGGTGGGCGGCGGCCGAGTTCAGGGTGCCGGCGTTGCCGGCCAGCTGCACCAGGTCCTCGCGCAGGCGCGAGATCCCCCGGTCCAGGGCGGCGGCCATCCGGCCGACCTCGTCCTCGCTGGTCACTCCGGAGGTACGGGTGAGGTCGCCCTCGGCCAGGCCCTGCGCGAGGTGGGAGACACCCTGCACGTCGCCGCGCACCCGGCCGGCCACCCGGAACCCGATGAGCAGACTGCTCAGCACGCCGGCCGCGAGCAGCCCGCCGACCAGCCAGGTGGCCACGGTGGTGTCCTTCTGCGCCTTCGCGATGCTCGCCTCGGACAGCGCCTCGGCCCGCTCCTGCAGCACGGACTCGTCGGCGCCCAGCGCCGAGTAGAGGGTGTTGTACTCCTGCACCAGCGCCGCGAAGTCGGCCGCCTTGGTGCCGCTCCGGTCGGTGGTGCTGAACTTGAGGTACGCCGCCCAGTCGGTCTTCGCCTTGGCCACCGCGGCCGCGCCGGCCGGGTCGTCGGCGAGGCTCGACTCCAGGCCGGCGAGCGCGTCGCCGATGGCCTTCTCGTTGGCGGCCAGACCCTTCTTCACGTCCGCGGTCAGACTCGGATAGAGCTTCAACGCCGACTGGTTGCTCGAGTACGACTCGATATTCTTCGCGAACGAGCCGGCCGCGGCCTCGAGCGCGATGGTGCGGCGCTGCGCGCCGGCGGCGTCATTGTTCTGCCCGTTGAGTGTCACGATGGCGACGCCACCGACAATCACTCCGCCGGCCGTCGCCGTGAGAACGGCCGCGCCGATCTTGGTACGCAACGAGCGGTTGTCGAAACCACTGAGCAGTCCCATGCCTCGCCTCTCCCGAACACGCCTCGCATGAAGATGATCGGCACGAACGTCCCGCGCGTTGAGGATCAAGCCGAAATTCCTGATTCGACACTGTTCGACCCGCTCACTCCCTCTAGGCCGTCCTAGGAGGCTAGGGTCTTTCTGCGCGGGCACTCACCGCGAATCGCCTGCCGCCGGGCGGCCGGCCCGGTACGGTCGCGAACATGGCCGCGGTTACCGAGACCGTCGCCCACCGCCTGCCGGGCATCGGCAGCCGGCCGGCGAACCACACCGACGGCACCGTCCCCCGCCAGTTGAGCGAGGACGAGCTGCGCCACCTGCTGCGCGACGGCAGCCCCACCGACGTGGCCGACGTGCTGCGGACGCTGCCCGAGGCCACCCGCCGGGCCCTGGCGGGTGCGGTCCGCAACGCCACCGCCCCCGAGCCCGCCCTGCTGGTCGCCGGGGCCACCTGCCTCCCCGGGGCCGACGCCGTCGTGTCGTGGCTGCGCTCGCGCCGCTTCCACGACGTACCCACGGCCGAGACCCTGACCGCCCTGGTCGCCGCCCTGACCGCGCCCGGCCGGCCACGCCTGACCTCGATCGCGGCGGTGCTGGCCGACCGCCTGCGCCCCCGCCCGTCCTGGCCCGGCGAATGGTCGGTGGCCGACGCCGTCTTCCGGGCCGCCGGCACCCCGCCACCCACGACGGACGCCGTGCTGCGCGCCTGGATCCGCGGTCACGCCGGAGATCCGGCGACGCTCGCCGAGCGGCTGGCCGCCGACCCGTGGCTGGACCACCTGCTCCCCCGCCTGTTCCACGCCACGGGCCTGGACCGGCACTGGCCGCCCGCCCTGGTCGAGCTGACCGGGACCGGCCGGGTGGACCGCAGCCACCTGCTCCGCCTCGCCCTGCACCGGCTGCGCGCCGGCGGCACGGCCACCGCCCTGCGCCCGGCCACCACCACCCACGACCTGCTGGCACCGACCCCGGACGAGCTCGCCCGGCACCGCAAGGACTATCTGGCCCTGTCGGTGGGCCCGCAGGCGCCGTTGGCTCGCCGCGCCCTCCAGACCTTGGCCGCCCCGCCGCCGGCCGCGCCGCCGGAGGGGCGAGGGCGGGCGGAACAGCGGCTTCCGGAAGCACCCGCGCCCGCGGCGCCCGGACCCCCGGCGGCGTCCGGACCCCCAGCGGCGGTGGTGCCAGTGGCGGCGGCGGTGCCAGTGGCGGCGGCGGACCCGATGCCGCTCGGGCGACCGGCTGCGGCGGCCGAGCCGACGCGCACCGGGCCGCGGACGACGGCACCTCGGTTCCCGGCCGCACCGGTACGGATGGCGGCCGACCCGATGCCGCCGCCGTTCGAGTCGGTGACGGAGCTTGTGGCGGAGCTCGCCGTTCGGGTCACCCGACCGCTGGAGCCGGTCAGCCTCGAGCGCATCCTGGCCGGGATCGTCGCCTTCGCCCAGTCCGAGCGGGACGAACTGGTTGCCGCCATCAGTCCGCTCGCGGACACCGCGACGGCCCCGTTCGACGTACTGCTGTGGACCCTGCTCCGGCCCGGCCGGGTGCCCGATCCGTCCCCGGCCGATCCGCTGTCCGCCATGGTGGTGGCGCGGCTGCGCGAGCTCGCCCAGCAGCTCGCCACCGGCACCCCGCCGGCCCTGCTGGCCACCCCGCTCACCACGGACGGCGTGGTCAGCCCCGTACGGCTGCTGTTCCGGCTGCTCGCCGCCGAGCGGGACGGGTGGCAGCCCGGACCGTACGACCTGGCGCAGGCCCTGCTGCGGTTGCCGCCCGCGGTGGACCCCAGCGTGGTCACCGCCGCCGACCGCCTGGTGTCCTCGGCCGGCCGCCAGTTCGCGGCCTGGCTGCGCGCCGGTGGACTCCCGCCCGTCACGGCCACTGTGCTTCCCGGGCCGCAGCGGCAGGCGACCTTCGTGGCCCCGCAGGCCCCGACGCTGCCGCAGGACGCCCGGCCCGAGCCGACCCCGGACGGCATCGCGCCCCTGCTGCACGATCCGGCACCGCTCGCCACGGTGGACAGCATCGTCCGCGACCTGCTCACCCCGCCGGCAACCGGGCCGGGCGAGTCGGCGCGCCCGGCGGTGCGCTGCTGGCCGCTGGTCTTTCCGCACCATCGGGAGGTGACCGCGGCCCACCTCGTCCCGATCCTGGCGACGGCCGTCGACGAGCCCGGCCTGGCCGACACGATCGGCGGGCTGGCCCGGTCGTCGGGCCCGTTCGGAGCCGCGATGGCGCTCACCCTGGCCCACGGCCTCGTCTCCGCCGCCGGCGCCCACGGCCTCGGCTCCCCTGGCGGCGCTCACCGCCTCGACTCTCCCAGCGGGGCCCACGGCCTCGGCTCCCCGGGCGGCGTTCACCGCCTCGGCTCTGCCGGCGGGGCCTACGGCGTCGTCGCGGCGGGCGACGAGGTGCGGCGGAGTTCCGTCGGCACGGTGCTGCACCTGGCCGGCCACGGCGGGTTGGACGCCGGTCTGCTGGGCCGGGAACTGCGGGCGCTGCTGATCGGTGACGACACCCTTGTCGAGACGGCCGCCGGCAGCCTCGAGAGCATCGGGGCGGGTGGGGCCTGGCACGTCGTCTGGGCGATCGCTCATGCCGTGGTGCCGGCCCTGCTCCGGCAGCACCCGGTGCCGGCCGGCACCCCCGCCCTGCTGGCCGTGGCCACCGACGCGGCCACCGCCACCGGCGCCCGAGCCGACCTGTCTGAGGTGACCACGGCCGCGGCCGGGCCGAGCGGAGCAGAGCTGGCGGCCCAGGCCGCCCGCCTGGCCGAAGTCATCCGCTGACCCGCTCCGGCCGAAACGGCCGAAGCGCTCCGCCCGACCACAGCGCGGCGGAGGGGGCGGCCGATGAGCCACCTGGCCAAGGGATCGGGCGGGTGACACGGCACGGGTCAGCGGGCGCGGCGATCAAGGCGGCAAGCTGGGCGGGACGTCAGCTGGGCGGGACGTCAGCTGGGCGGGGACGGTGCCGCGGTGGCGGTGAACGAGCCCAGCGAACCGGTCATCCGGTCGGCGCTCACGGTCAGCAGGGGACGCTTCAGCATGCCCAGCGCCGTCATCTTCGCGGCCATCGGGTGCTCGCCCAGCCGTACGTCATAGGCGCCCCGGCCCACCCGGATGCCGGACAGGTTCATCGGGAGGCGGCCGCGCAGCAGGCGGCCGGCCTGCGCGCCGTGCCGCAGGAAGGACCAGGCCGGAAGCTTGAGGCGGGTGCCGAAGGGCAGGCGGAGCCGGCCGTCCCCGATCGAGGCGTGCATGACCTCGGTTTCACCGTCACGCACGGTGATTCGCGCGGGCGGGCCGAAGGTGAGGTCGGCGGCCATGAGCCATTTCGGCAGGGCCCAGAAGTCCTGGCCGGCCTCGCGGGTGAAGGCGCCGGTGACCGGCAGGTCGACCAGGTGCAGGCCGGGCGAGCGCGGGCCGGCCGAGCGGCGCGGACCGCGGACCAGGAGCCCGACGCCGACCTCGTCGTAGGTCTTGAGCACCCATTCGTCGTAGTGGATGAACATCAGCACGGTGACGGCTCGGCCGAAGATCGTCAGCGGCTCGAGCGGGGAGCCGGCGAGCACCCGGCGGGCCTCGGCGGCGGGTGTCGTGAAGACCGCGGCGGCCATCCGTGCACTGGTGATCGTCACCGGGAGAGTGACCGTCTCCCCCTGGATCGACCAGGTAGTCGCATCGATGCGTTCCGCCATGCGCAGACCTTACCGGGCGTTCCGGGCCGGTAACACCCGTCAGATGGAGCCGGGTGGCCCCTGGCGGCGATCCGGGCCGGCATCGAAGCTGACGAGTGGGCGGGCATCACGATCATCGGCGGGTCGGGTACGCGAGATCACCGCCGGCAAGGTCGTGATCGTTCCCGGTTACCGCCTCGCCGACGCGCAGGCACAACCCGGGTGCGTGGCGCCGGCCGAGGCGCTCACCGAGCGGGTGTCGAGGTCTCCCACGCCATCCACCCGGTCGCCGGGCGGATGCCGGGACACATGAACGTGCTGCTGGCCGAGGCCGACGCCCGCTGTCCGCAGCCGGTCCGACGGCCCTGCCGAGTGGGCTGCACCCGTACGCGAACGGATGCGAACTCATCGATTTCAGTCGCTTGACACCTAGTGATCGACTTGGAACGCTCGGTTCCGGGAACGTACACGGGGCTGGAATCGTGGGAGCCGAAGCCTTGCAGAGTCCGCGCATCAGCCGATTGCTGTCCACCCTGTCCGATCGGGATCTCGACGACTTCTGGGTGTCGACACCGACCCCGCTGATCGAGCCGCTCGGCGACGAACAGATGCTGGTGACGTTTCTGTGGCGGGGATCGGCGACCTCGACCCGGGCGTGGTGGGGTGTCGACGTGCCGCTCGGCCAGGTGCCCGGCACCGATCTGTGGCACGGCTCCTCGGCGATGCCGACGAACCTGCGCACCGTCTACTGCCTGGCCCACGACGACACCGAGAGCTCCCCCGCGGACGAGACCGGGACCGGCCCGTCGCACATCGATCTGGGCAACCCGCACCGCATCCACTTCCCGGCCGACCCCGCCGACCCGGCCGACAGCGACTCCTGGCTGTCGGTGCTCGAACTGCCGGCGGCCCCGCCCGAGCCGTGGACCGCCCGGCGGCCCGGCGTGCCGGCCGGTGAGCTGACCGATGTGGTGCTGCCCAGTGCCGCCCTCGGCGGCGACCGCCCGGTCACCGTCTACCGCCCGGCCGGCACGCCCACCGACGGGCTGCCGATCCTGGTCGTCTTCGACGGTTACGCCGCCCAGCACGTGCTGCGCGTCCCGACGATCCTCGACAACCTGATCGCGGCCGGCCGCGTACCGCCGATGGTGGCCCTGTTCGTCAGCAGTTTCACCGGCCGGCGCGAGCGCGAACTGGAGCCCACCCCGCCGATCCACGGTTTCGTCGAGCACGAACTGGTGCCCTGGGCGCGTACCCGATTGGGCGCCGGCACCGCCGCCACGCGCAACATCATCGCCGGGGTGTCCCGCGGCGGCCTCGCCGCCGCCTACGTCGGACTGTGCGCGCACGAGATGTTCGGGGCGGTGCTCGCCCAGTCGGGCAGCTTCTGGTGGCCGCAGCCGGCCGACGGCGAACCGGGCTGGCTGATCCGGCAGATCACCCGGAGCCCGATCGTCGACCTGCGCTTCTACCTCGACGTCGGGGTGCAGGAGACGTTACCCGGGCCGGGCGGCGCGCCGAACCAGTTGAGCGTCGTCCGGCAGATGCGGGACACCCTGACCCGGCACGGATATCCGGTGCACTACACCGAGTTCATCGGCGCCCACGACTACGTGAACTGGCGCCGCACGTTCGCCGAGGGCATGCTGGCGCTCCACCGGTAGAGTGCCGCTCGATGATCGAGACCGTGGAGTTGACGAAGGTCTACGGCAAGGCGCGCGCCGTCGACGGCCTGTCCTTCACCGCCCGGCCCGGGCGGGTGACCGGGTTCCTCGGGCTCAACGGCTCGGGCAAGACCACGACGCTGCGCATGCTGCTCGGCCTGACCCGGCCGACGAGCGGCGCGGCGCTGCTCGGCGGCCGCCCGTTCGCCGAGCTCAAGGCCCCGCTGCGGCACGTCGGCGCGGTCCTCGAACAGGGCATCGTGCACCCCGGGCAGAGCGGGCGCGCCCACCTGCGCACCCAGGCGATGCTGGCCGGCGTCGGCCGCGACCGGGTCGACGAGCTGCTCGACCAGGTCGGTCTCGCCGACGCCGCCCGGGTGCGCGCGGGTGACTACTCGCTCGGCATGCGCCAACGGCTCGCGGTGGCGACCGCCCTGCTCGGCTCGCCCGAGGTGCTGGTGCTCGACGAACCGGCGAACGGTCTCGACCCGGAGGGCATCGCCTGGCTGCGATCGCTGCTGCGGGCGCACGCCGACGCCGGCGGCACGGTGCTGATCTCCAGTCATCTGCTCGCCGAGCTGGCCCAGCTCATCGACGACGCGGTGATCATCGCGAAGGGCCGGTTGCGCTACTCCGGGCCCCTCACCGAACTGTACGGCTCGGCGACCGGCCGCCTGCGGGTCCGCGGCCGCGACCCGGTGACGCTGTGGCGCGCCTTCGAGGAGGCCGGTGCCGAGGTCGCCCCCGACGACCAGGTGCTCGAGGTCGACGGGCTCAGCGCCGAGGACGCCGGGGAGATCGCGTTCGCCGCCGGGGTACCGATCTACGAGCTGTCGACCGACCTGCCCAACCTGGAACGGATCTTCCTCGAACTGGCGGCTGCCTGATGCTCACCATGATCCGCAGCGAGCTCTACCGGATGGCGACGATCCGCTCCAGCTGGCTGACGCTGTCCCTGGCCGGTTTCGTGGCGGCCGCGTTCGGCGTCCTCGAGCCGTACTTCTGGGCCCTGTTCGTCGGGCTCGGCGCGTTCGGCATCGCGGCCCTGACCGTCGCCCAGAGCCACCAGCACCGGACCGTCGCGCTGCTCTACCTCTCCCGTCCGCGCCGGCTGACCGTGCTGTTCGCGCAGGTCCTGACGACCGTCCTGGTCGCCGAGGCGTTCGCGATGCTCTCCGGGATCACGACAGTGCTCAAGAGCGCCGGCGACATCTACTTGCACACGCTCTATCTGGTGCCGGTGATGGCGGTGTTCGGGGCGGCCGTGGCGTCGCTGGTGCGCCGGGCGTCGTGGCTGCTGTTCGGCTTCGCGGTGTGGGTCGTGGTCGTCGAGGGGCTGATCGGCAAGCTGACCTGGAACCTGCCGATCTCGGCCTACCTGGACTCGGCAGGCGGCAGCCCCGACACGTTCAGCCTGGAGGTCTTCGTCCTGTGGACGGTGGCGGCGCTGGGGGCCGCGGTGATCCTGCTGCCCCGGGACCTGACCGGCGACTGACCGCCCGATCGGCGACGCTTATGCCGAGCCGACGGAGGATGCGATCGAATGGGCCGGTGAACCGTGCCACCCGTACCCTCCTTGCGTTGATCTTACTCGGCCTCGCCGCGCTCGGGTTCCTCCTCGGCCCGGCCCGCCGGATGCTGCTGATGGCCGCGCCGCGGTGCCTGGCCGGGCAGTGGCACGGCTGCTACGACACCGAGAACGGCGTGGTGCTGATGACGCTGGCCGGGCTGCCGGTGGCCGCCCTGGCCGGCTGGGCGCTGGCCCGGGTCCGCCGTCCCGCACCCTGGCGGACGTCGCTGGCCGAGGTGGGGTTGGTCTACGGGACCGTGCCCTGGATCTGGCTGACCCTGATGCCCGGACCGGGTGCCGGTGTCGTGGCCGGCCGGGTGAGTCTCGTACCGTTGCGGGACCTGGTGACGATGGCGCCGCTGGGGATCGGCGGCAATCTGCTCGTCCTGGCGGCACTCGGCTTCTTCGCCCCGATGCGGTTCGCGGCGCTGACCGCCCTCCCCCGGGTCCTGGCACTCGGCGCGGGTTGCTCCGTCCTGATCGAGACCGCCCAGTACGTCTTCCGGCTCGACCGGGTCTCCTCCGTCGACGACGTGCTGATCAACGCGATCGGTGCGATGCTTGCCGCGTTGCTGTCCCGGCCCTGGTGGCGTGTTTCCGCTGACGAGCGGCAACCGATCCGGGCCGGGGCGTCGTAGGCTCCGACCGGGAGGGGTCTTGGACATCCGGCAGAACTGGCAACCGGCCCGGCCGGCCGTGCGGCGCCGCGCCGACCACACGGCCATCATCGGCTGCGACCTGTTCGTCGGCGGCGAGTCGGTCGAGAGCCCCGGCCCGGCCGCCGATCTGGGCCGGCTCCACGACCAGGCCCGCGCGCAGGCGGGTGCGTTCGTCTGGCTCGGCCTGCACGAGCCGACCGAGGCCGCGCTCACCCGGGTCGCCGACGTGTTCGGCCTGCACCCGCTCGCCGTCGAGGACATCCTGCACCGCGAGCAGCGGGTCAAGGTCGAACGGTACGACGACGTGATCTTCCTGGTCGTCCGGGCCGCCCAGTACGTCGAGCACGAGCGGGTGACCGCCACCAGCGAGATCGTCAGCACCGGTTTCGTCGGCATCTTCGTCGGCCCGAACTTCGTCATCACCGTCCGGCAGGGCGTCGTGATGGAGCTCAGCTCGCTGCGGGCCGAGCTCAGCTCCGCCCCCGAGATGCTGACCCAGGGTCCGTGGTCGGTGGTGCACGCGATCCTCGACCGCCTGGTGGACGCCTACGTGGACATCGCCGCCGAGATGCAGACCGACGTCGACCTGACCGAGGCGGCCATGTTCGCGGCCGGCACCCCGGTCACCGTCGAGCAGATCTATCAGCTCAAACGGCAGCTGATGAAGTTCAAGGCGGCGGTGCTCCCGCTGCAGCGCCCGCTGGCCGCCATGGTCAGCAAGCAGTTCGGCGACCTGCCCGGCGGGATCCGCCGCTATTTCAGCGACGTGATCGACCACCACGCCGCCGCGGTCGACCAGGTGCTGGCCCTGGACGACGTGCTCAACGCACTGCTGCAGGCGCGACTGGCCCAGCTGAACGTCGAACAGAACAACGACATGCGCAAGATAGCCTCGTGGGCCGCGATCGCCGCCCTGCCCACCGCGATCGCCGGCGTCTACGGCATGAACTTCACCCACATGCCGGAGCTGACTTCACGGTACGGCTATCCGGCCGTGCTCCTGGTGATGCTGGGTGGCGCCACCGGCGTGCACCGGCTCCTGCGCCGGGCCGGCTGGCTCTGACCGCGCCGGCTCGGGTGGCTCGGGTGAGGACTGTCGGCTGACCGCTCGGTGAGCGGTCAGCCGGCACGCCGCTCAGACGGTCGCGTCCAGCTGGCCCCGGAGCTTGGCGAGGGCCTTGGTCAGCAGCCGGGAGACGTGCATCTGGGAGATGCCGATCTCGTCGGCGATCTGCGACTGGGTCAGGTTGCCGTAGAAGCGCAGCGTGATGATCTTCTGCTCGCGCTCGTCCAGGGTGGCCAGCGCGGGGGCCAGCGAGAGGCGGGTGTCGGCGTGCTCGTACTCGCGGTCGTCACCACCGAGGGTCTCGCCCAGCTCGGTGCTGCCCTCGGCCCCGACCGGGGTGGACAGGCTCGTGGTGTTGTAGGCGCGGGCGCCTTCCAGGCCCTCGAGCACCTCCTCCTCGGAGATGTCGAGGTGGGTGGCGATGTCCGCGACCGTCGGGGAGCGGCCCAGCGTGTGGGTGAGTGTGGTGTTGGCGCTGGTGATCGACAGGCGGAGCTCCTGCAAGCGGCGCGGCACCCGGATCGACCAGGTGCGGTCGCGGAAGTGGCGCTTGATCTCGCCGACGATCGTCGGGATGGCGAAACCGGCGAACTCGACGCCACGGTCGGCCTCGAACCGGTCCACCGCCTTGATCAGGCCGATCACCGCCACCTGGTAGAGGTCGTCGGTCGGCTCGCCGCGCCCGGCGTACCGGTTCGCCAGGTGCTTGGCGAGCGGCGTCCAGGCCTCGATCGTGCGGTCACGCACAGCGGGTCGCGACGGGTGCCCGGCCGGAAGCGCGGCCAGCGCGGCGATCAGTTCGCTCGCACGGTCTGTCGTCGCCGACTCGCCGCCGGCAACGGCGGTGTCGGAGGACGTAACGACAACCGTCATGGAGATCTCCTCTAGTTGGTGGGACCCCCTCATTCCCGCTCCACCAACAGCCCCAAACTCACCCTTTCGGCTGGTCTCACCTGGCCGAAAGGTGGATATGGCGGGCGCCGGGGCGGCGGAACCGGGTCTAGCCGCCGAGGCCGCCGACCCCCTTGGCGATCACCAACACCGAGATCACCAGGGCGGATGTCGACTCGATGCCCATCAGAATCTTGGCCCGGGTGGACAGGGGCATCGTGTCGGTCGGGCTGAACGCCGACGAATTGCTCAGCGACACGTACAGGTAGTCGACGATCGCCGGGACCCAATCACTGTTCTTGCTGGAGCCGGCCATCACCTCGTCGATCGCGTCGTGGTCCTCGTCCTGCGGGAACCGGAAGTCCGCCCGGGGCAGCCGTCCGCGGGGCAGATGGGTGCGGGCCACCGGTCCACCCCGGTCCAGTTCCCAGAAAGCCAGCCCGTACACGATCACGTTGGTCAGCCACACCTGGCCGGCGGCGATGAGCAGCTCGACGGCCTGCGAGTCGTCGGTGGTGACCAGCTGCCGCAGCAACAGCACCAGCGCGGCCGCGTTCGCCACCGCGATCAGGGCGACCAGGGTCAGCGCGGCGGCCCGCGCCCACGGGGTGTCCCGGGTCATCCGGCGCGGGTTGATGATGATCAGCGCGATCAGCAGCACGACCTCGAGAGCCGGGATGACCAGGCGCGGCCCGAGGATCAGCGGCTCGGGCAGCAACAGATAGAGAGCGATCGCCGCGACGACGACCAGCGCGGACGGAAGCCGCGCCTCGCCCCGCCGGGCCTTACCAGCCGTAACCACCGGCACAGCATGCCAGCCCGGAGCGCCGGCCACCCCTCGACCGGCACCGGCGGGCGGGCCGGTCAACGATCCGGGTGACCCTCGCGCAGCTCCCGCACCAGGGCGGAGACCACGGCCTTGAGACTGCCCTCGTTGGCCGCGGCCACCCGCAGCTGCCGCTGATAACTCGCGCCACCCTCGACGATGTCGCGCACCTGGGCCAGCTCGGCCACGCAGTCGAGCGACTCGGCGACCGGCGCCAGGATCGGCAGCAACCGGTCCAGGTCCTCGGCGACGAGCCGCTCGTCGCCGGCCGCGTTCTGGATGATGATGGCGTCCATGCCGTAGCGGGCGGTCCGCCACTTGTTCTCCCGGACGAACCATGGCTGCATCCGCGGCACGTCACGGCCGGCATCCAGCTCCCGGGAGAGATGCTCGACCAGGCACTGGGTCAGGGCGGCCAGGGCGCCGAGCTCGCGTGCGGTGCAGACGCCGTCGAACGTACGCACCTCGATCGTGCCCCACTTCGGCGACGGCCGGATGTCCCAGCGCAGCTCGGTCAGCTCCTCGATGACCCCGATGTGCAGCAGGTCGGCCGCCATCGCCTCGTACTGCGACCACTCGGTGAACTGCGGGGGCAGCCCCGCCGTCGGCAGCTGCTGGAACATCAGCGCCCGGTTGGAGGCGTAGCCGGTGTTCTCCCCCGCCCAGAACGGGCTCGACGCGCTGAGCGCCTGGAAGTGCGGCAGGTAGGTGAGCAGCCCGTCGATGATCGGCAGCACCTTGCGGCGGTCCTCGACCCCCACATGGATGTGTACGCCCCAGATCATCATCTGCCGGCCCCACCACCGGGTCCGGTCGATGAGGGTGTCGTAGCGCGGGTTGCCCGGCGTCACCTGCTGCTGGAACCACTGGCTGAACGGGTGCGTGCCGGACGAGATGAGGTCGACGCCCATCGGCTCGGCGAATGCGGCCGCCCGCTCGATCAGGCGGGTGAGGTCGGCCACCGCGTCCCGGGCCCGGCCGTGCGGCGCGCTGACGATCTCGATGGTGTTGGTGAGCAGTTCATTCGTGACGTGCGGGAAACCGTCGGCGGCGCCGATCCGGGCGAGCAGCTCGGGCGCGGCCGGACTCAGTTCGCCGCTGCGCCGGTCGACGCAGGCGATCTCCCACTCGATCCCCAGCCTCGATCGGAGCGACGGGGCGAAGTCGATCACGAGGTGCACTCTATCGGAGCGGCCCGCCCCGCCCGCCGCTCGGGACACCGGCCGATGCCGGTGCCCCCGGACGCGGTCACCCCTGGGCGGCTCCGCCGGGGGTGGCTCCGAGCAGGCCGGCCGGGTCGGACAGGACCATGTGCAGTGCCTTGGCCATCACTTCCGGGTCGAACGTCGAGGCGTGGAACACCGCGTCCAGGTGCAGCACCCCGTTCATCTCGGCGGTGCCCAGCGCGATGCCGTCCGGCTCGCAGAGGGTGGAGACGCTGATGTTGCGGCGCTCCGCCGGCTCGACCGCCCACGGCAGGTCCTTCAACATGTCGTGCCGGCCCTGGTGGCTGTAGGTGATCCGGGCCTGCGGCGCGGCCACGATCTCGCCCGGATAGGCCGGCGGCACGCCCTTCGACCGGCTGAGGAGAGTCTTGATCTCCTCGATCATCATCACCGTCAGGATGCGCGGGAAGCCCGTCTCGGCCTTGAGCACCCGGTCGATCGCCGCCGGATCGGTGGTGTCGCCGGGCGACAGCCACATGCCCATGCAGAAGTCGCTGTCGATCTTGACGTCGTTGGGCAGGAACCGGCGGGCGTCGGCGAGGAAGATCCCGCCGCCGAGGTTCGGGTCGACGCCGAGATCCCGCAGCGCGGCCGTGAACGCCGCGAACACGATCGCGGTCGTCGACACCCCCCGCGCGTGGACCTTGCGGAACTCACGGATCTTGCGCATGGCGTCGGCGGACCGGTCCGTACGCCAGGTGATGTCGGGTTTCCAGGGCCGCGTCGTCCCGGACCCGGCGCGGGGCGGACGGGGCAGACTCAGGCCCTGCTTCCAGTTCGCCCGTTTCGAGCCGATCTTCTCCCACCAGGCCCGCAGCAGCGCGCCCCGGTGCGGCTCGTAGGGCCGGACCGACGCGGCGCGGCCCTCCTCGGCGGCCTTGATCAGCTCGTGCAGCAGCACCAGCACCGGGCCGGCGTCGCCGTACGAGTGGGTGAACTTGATCGCCACGAAATCGGTGCCGACCATGATCCGCAGCGGGTGGTCGGTGCGCGCCTCGGACTGCAGCCGCAGGCTCGCCTCGAACATGTCGAGGTCGCCGGCGTCGGTCACGGAGCCCTCGACGAAGCGGGCGAATGCCGCGGCGTCCAGGTGACGCCACGTCGCCCGGGCCCGGTCGAGCCGGGACACCGCCCGGTGCGTGGGATCGTTGCGATGCAGGCCGATCAGGGCGCCGCGCACCCCGTCGACGGTGATGCCGGCAAGCGGGCCGACGGTGCGGATGTATTCGTACGGCAACCAGACACGCTCGCGAACGGTGAGCCGTGTACTGACGTTTGTGCTGGACAGATCTGCCTCCCCGGGGCTGATGCCGACGGCACATGATCGGCCCCCGGCGCGGTCCCGGGCCATCGCCCGACCAGCCGCCACCAGCGGACGAACGTTCCCGCGGGCCACCCATGAAGGCAAGAGCTGTCAGGTTCGGCAGCGAACCGGACGGGACAATTCACCGGTGACGAACGTGGGCCGGCGCCGGCGCCGGCCTGCTCGACCAGATCATCATCAGCATCGCCCCGGTCACCGACCCACCTGATCCCGAGCCCGATCAGCCACCCGCAAGACCCGATCCCGAGACCACAAAAACGACTCCTGTGCCGAAAAGGACCCGCTTCTCCTCGCCCCCGGAGACCACAACTTCCGGGCAAAGGGCTCTCCCACTCGACGGAGGGCCCCCATGCGGGTGATCCTGGCTGATGTCGGGCGCGAAGAGACGCACGGTCGGTGGGGAGCGGTTGAACCCGTGCGGGTACGAGTCGGGGCGGTCGACGGCGAGCCGGCCCGCTCCCTCGTTGAAGGTGGCCGTTGTCTCGAGTGGACCGCTGACACTGCGGGCAAGCCGGCGCGGGGCGTGCTCGGAGGGCCGCCTGTTCGGGCCGGTCGGGCGGCTGTTCGGCGGGGCGGACAGCGGGGCGGAGGCAGTCGGCTGCGTACCGGAATCATGACGGTTGTCGAAACAAAGCCCGCCCAGGAAACCCCCGGAATCGGGCGCGTAGCCTGCCCCGGGTGACATCCTGGTTCCACCGGCGCGACCACAATGTGTTCGTCAATGCCGGGACGCTGCTGATCTGTGGGCTGCTTACCGGAGTGGTGGCCGCGGCCGCCGCTTTCCCGGCCGCGGCTCTGTCCGGGCTCACGGTGAAGGCCGGCGAGAGTGCCTACAAGGCGCTGCCCAGCACGCTCACCGACTTCAGTTCGCCGCAGATCACCCGCATCTACGCGGCCGACGGCAAGACGCAGATCGCGGTCATGTACGACGAGTTCCGCAGCGACGTCCCGCTGGCGCAGATGTCGCCGAACGTGCGCAACGCGATCGTCGCGGCCGAGGACCGGAACTTCTACCGGCACAACGGCGTCGACCTCAAGGGCACGCTCCGCGCCCTGGTCAGCGACTCGAGCGGGGGCAGCAAGCAGGGTGCTTCGACGCTCACGATGCAATATGTGAGGTTGTCGCTGGAGTACAGCGCGACCGACCCGAAGGATGTCGTCGCCGCCTCCCAGGACACCCCCAAACGCAAGATCACCGAGATGAAGTACGCGTTGGACCTCGAGAAACAGCTCTCCAAGGAGCAGATCCTCGAGCGTTACCTGAACATCGCCCCGTTCGGCAACGGCGCGTACGGGATCTACGCCGCCAGCCAGATCTACTACAACAAGAACCCGAAGGACCTGGACGTCGCCGAGGCCGCCCTGCTCGCCGGTCTCGTCAAGGCGCCGACCAGCTTCAACCCCACCACCGCGAGCGGCTATCCGCAGGCCGTCGGCCGCCGCCAGTACGTTCTCGACGGCATGGTCACGACCGGCGCGATCACCCCGGCGCAGGAGCAGGCCGCGATGAAGGAGAAGGTCCCGCGTACGGTCCGCAAGACCGGCAACGGCTGCACCTCGGTGAGCAAGAACGAGTGGGGCTTCTTCTGCGACTACTTCACCCGGTGGTGGCTGCAGCAGGAGGCCTTCGGCTCGACCGTGTACGACCGGCAGCGGCGCCTCAACGACGGTGGTTACCGCATCGTCACCAGCATGGATCTGCGGGCCACCGAGGCCGCGCACGACCGGATCAGCGAGCGGATCTCGAAGAACAACAAGGACGCCCTGATGCTGGCCGCCGTGAAGCCGGGCACCGGTCAGGTGCTGGCTCTGGCCGCGAACCGCACCTACAGCCTCGACGAGTCGGGCAACCACGTCTCGTCCGATCCGAAGAAGGCGGCCCGCAATCTCAAGGGCACCTATCCCAACACCACCAATCCGATCATCAGCGGCGGTGGTGACGTCGACGGCTACCAGGCCGGTTCGACGTTCAAGATGTTCACCATGGTGACCGCGCTCAAGCAGGGCGTCCCGCTGAGCAAGACGATCAAGGCGGAAGTGCTGGCGAAGACCCACTACATCGTTGATCCGAGCAGCCCGGCCGCCTGTCCCGGCACGCACTTCTACTGTCCCGGCAACGCGGGCGAGAGCGAAGCCGGCACGTACAACATGTGGTCGGCGTTCGGGCATTCGGTGAACACCTACTTCGTGCCGCTCGAGGAGCAGGTCGGGGCACAGAACGTGGTGCAGACGGCCCGGGACTTCGGCATCCAGTTCCGCGCCTCCAACGATCAGGCGCTGGCCCAGCCGGGCAGTGCCGAGCAGTGGGGCGCGTTCACCCTCGGTGTCTCCGAGTCCACCCCGCTGGACCTGGCCAACGCGTACGCCACGCTGGCCGCCGACGGCCGGTACTGTTCGCTCACGCCGATCACCCAGATCCTCGACCAGGACGGCGCGAAGATCGACCTCGGCGCGCCGAGCTGCAAGCAGGTGGTGACCCCCCAGGTGGCCCGGCAGGCGGTCGACGCGGCCCGCTGCCCGGTCGGCGACTCGGCCCAGACCGGCGACTGCGGCGGCTCCGGCACCGCGCCGCAGGCCCGTGGCGAGGTCGGACATCCGGTCTTCGGCAAGACCGGCACGACCGACAGCTCCAAGACCGCCGCCCTGATCCTGGGCACCACCGACGTCGTGGTGGCGGGCTACCTGGCCGACCCGGACTGGCCGAACACCAGCCAGCACATGGATCACGGCACGGTCAATCCGGCGGTCTGGGACACGGTGGCCGACTACATGCGGGGCAAGCCGAGCGTGCAGTTCCCCAGCCCCTGATTCCTCAGGTCCGGGGCCCGGCTGCCGACCTACGGCCGTGGCCCTGATCAGACGGTTGACCGCGGCCGCCGTGCTGGCTTCGGCCGCCGCCGTGTCGCTGCCGGCCGCCACCGGCACCGACCCCCGGCCGACCGTCGCCACCATGCTGAGCTGGTCGAAGGGGACGTTCATCGACCCGCGGCTGCCCGCCGCGCGCTGGGTCGACGCGCACCCCGCGGACAGCCGCGCCGAGGCGGTCCGGACCGCGATCAGCAGCCGGCCGATGGCGCACTGGTTCACCGGCACCAGCGATCCCGACCTGGGGGCGGCGGTCACCGACTACACCCGGTCGGCCCAGGCCGCCGGCCAGGTCCCGGTTCTGGTCGCCTACAACCTGCCCGGCCGGGACGCCTGCGGCGCGGAGTCCGCCGGCGGGGCGGCCGGCCCGGCCGAGTACGAGGCCTGGATCACCACGTTCGCGGCGGCGATCGGCGTACGGCCCGCGATCGTCGTCCTGGAGCCGGACGCCCTCGGCGACTTCAGTTGCCTGACCGCGGCCCGGGTCGCCGACCGGCTGGCGCTGCTCGACACCGCGATCCGCACGCTGGCCGCGACGGCCCCGAGCACGTGGACCTATGTCGACGCCGGCCACGCCGACTGGATCGATCCGGCGACGATGGCCCAGCGGTTGCTGCGAGCCGGCGTCGCGCGCGCCCACGGTTTCTCGGTGAACGTCTCGAACTTCATCGGCACGACCGAGTCCCGCGGCTACGCCGAGAAGGTCCGGGCCGCCCTGGGACGACCGGCCGCGTACGTGATCGACACCAGCCGCAACGGCAACGGCGGCAACGGCCGGTGGTGCAACCCGGCCGGCCGCAAGCTGGGCCGCGCCGCCACGGCGGACCCGGCCGCCCTGGAACTCTGGATCGCCAACCCCGGCAACTCCGACGGCCGGTGCGGAGTCGCCCCCACCACCCGGGCCGGCGTCTTCGACCCGGCGTTGGCCCAGCGCCTGATCAGCGGACGATAGCCGCCGCTGCGCGGGGCCGGCTGTCTCAGGTGCGGTCGACCGGCGCGCGGTGGTCCAGTTCGGCGGTCAGGGTCGCGGCGCTTCGCTCACTCATCGGGGCACCCCTAGCGCGTGAATACTCTGTCACCTCCTGACCCCTTCTGGCGACGGGACCCCGTCCGGAGGACTGGACGAGCCGAGGTCCGGTCTTGTAACTTCCTGCTGTCCGTGACAAGGCCCGAGGAGGTGAGACCCATGAGCGCAGTTGCGATGTGGGTGCTCCCCCAGCCGTCACGGCCGGGCGACTGACGCAGGTGTCGCCGGGAGCGCCTAGCTGACAAGGCACTCCTGAAAGGCCACACCATGTTCGACGTGATCATTGCCGGATGCGGACCGGCCGGCGCCATGCTGGCCGCCGAGCTCCGGCTGCATGATGTCCGAGTTCTCGTCCTGGAGAAGGAAACCGAGCCCGTCTCCGCCGTCCGCATCGTCGGGCTGCACATCCGCAGCCTCGAGCTGCTGGCGATGCGGGGATTGCTGGAGCGCATGCTCGAACGGGGCCGCAAGCGGCCGGCCGGCGCCTACTTCGCCGCCATCGACCGGCCCGCGCCCGCCGGCCTCGATCCCGCGTACGCCTATCTGCTCGGTATTCCGCAGTCGGTCGTCGTCCAGCTGCTCGAGGAACACGCGGTCGCCTCGGGCGCGCGGGTGCGGCACGGCTGCGTGGTGGCCGGCCTGACGCAGGACGACGACGGCGTGACCGTCGAGCTGAGCGACGGCGAGAAGCTGCGTTCGCGCTATCTGGTCGGTTGTGACGGCGCGCGCAGCACGGTACGCAAGCGGCTCGGCGTCGGCTTCCCCGGCGAGCCGGCGCGCACCGAGACCCTGATGGGCGAGATGGGGGCGCAGACGCCGCCGGCGGAGATCGCCGCCGCGGTGGCCGAGATCCGCGAGACCGACAAGCGGTTCGTCTTCGGGCCGGCCGGGCCCGGGGTCTATCGCGTCATCGTGCCCGCCGCGGGCCTCAGCGACCGCGCGGAGCCGCCCACTCTCGACGATTTCGCCCGGGAGCTACGCGCCGTCGCCGGAACCGACTTCGGCGTGCACTCCCCGCGCTGGATGTCCCGCTTCGGCGACGCCACCCGGCTGGCCGAACGCTATCGGGTGGGGCGGGTGCTGCTGGCCGGCGACGCCGCGCACATCCACCCGCCGATCGGCGGGCAGGGACTCAATCTGGGTCTGCAGGACGCGGTCAACCTCGGCTGGAAACTGGCCGCTCGGGTCCGCGGGTGGGCGCCGGACTCGTTGCTCGACACCTATCCGGCCGAACGCCGCCCGGTGGCCGAGGAGGTGCTCGACAACACCCGTGCCCAGACGGAACTGCTGTCCGACGGGCCGGGACCGCGGGCGGTGCGCCGGCTGCTCACCGCGCTGATGGACTTCGACGAGGTGAACCGCTATCTGCTGGAGAGGATCACGGCGATCGCCATCCGGTACGACTTCGGCGACGGTCCCGACCTGCTCGGCCGCCGGCTGCCCGACCTCGACCTGACGCGGGGCCGCCTCTACGGCCTGCTGCACCGCGGCCGTGGCCTGCTGCTCGACCGCACCGGACGACTGACCACCGGCGGCTGGGCGGACCGGGTCGACCACCTCGCCGACCCGGCCGCCGCGCTCGAGGCGCCGGCCGTGCTGCTGCGCCCGGACGGCCACGTCGCCTGGATCGGCGACGATCAGCGGGAGCTGGACGCCCGGCTCGCCCACTGGTTCGGCGAGCCGGGCTGACCGGCCCGGCCGGGGTGCCCGGCGCTCAGCGGTGCCGCACGGCCAGGCGGATCTCGGTGCGCACCGCGGGCGGGCCGTCCGTCGGCGCCGGGTCCGCCGGCGTCGGGGTGATCCCGCCCGCCGCGATCCGGTCGAGGGTGTCCAGGCCGGCCGGCTCGACCCGACCGAAGATCGTGTAGTTCGGGCGCAGCGCGGAGTCGGCATAGACCAGGAAGAACTGGCTGCCGTTGGTGTCCGGGCCGGCGTTGGCCATGGCGAGCACGCCGCGGGCGTAGACCTTGCGCTCGCCGGTCGGGTCGGTGGGGGCGGGCGGCAGACCGGTCGGCAGCTCGTCGCGGTAGCGGTAGCCGGGCCCGCCCTCGCCGGTGCCCGTCGGGTCACCGCACTGCAGAACCGACAGCGTCGGGTACGCGGTGAGCCGGTGGCAGATCGTCCGGTCGTAGAACCGCTGCCGCACCAGGTGCAGGAAGCTCTGCACCGTGCACGGGGCCGGCGCCCGGTCGAGCAGCACCGGGATCGCCCCCAGGTTGGTGTGCAGCACCACCTCGGCCGTGCCCCGGGCGGGCGTGTGCCGGGGATCGCGGGGCAGCGGGACGGGCCGGGCGGCCGGCTCGTCGGGGGTCGGCGTGTAGGCGCACGGGCCGGCGGTCGGATCGGCCGGCCCGGCCGCGGACGCCGGCGTGGCGACGGTGAGGCCGAGCCCCGCGATGAGGACGAGCACGCTCAGATGCTTGAACATTCCCCCGGGTCTAATCGAGATGAGTGGATACGTCAAGGCCGTGGCCGGAGCAGCGTGATGCGGGCGGCGCCCAGCTCGGTCACGTACAGGTTGCCGGTGGCCTGGTCCTCGGTGACGTCCAGGGGCTGACTGAAACCGGTCAGGCCGGTGATCCCGGTGGTGCGGTTGGCCAGTGCGCCGGTGGCCGCCACGTCGAAGACCTCGATGTCCTGGCCGTCGGAGTAGCGGACCACCAGCAGCTTGCCGTCCAGCGCCCCGCCGCGGTATTCGATCGCCCCGTCGGCCGAGGCGTGCAGACCCGCGTCATAGGTGCCGGCCAGGTCGAAGTTGGCGTCCGGCAGGGTGCCGACCGGGTAGGCGCCCACCTCGTACGGGTCGGCGGCGGCCGTCGGATTGCCGCCGGCCAGCACCCATTCGCAGCGCACCGGGTTGGGGTGGCCGTAGTAGCGACCGGCCCGTACGTCGAAGACGTAGTCGGTCTCGGCGGTCGGCACGCCGGTGAGGCCCGGCACCGCCGGTCCGGTGTAGCCGCGGCGCGCACACGACGCCGGGAGGGTGGCCGGGGTCGCCGGGGTGCTTCCGCCGGCCGCCGAGCCGTTCGTCGGGGCGTACAGATGACCGTTGTGGTGCCAGACCAGATCGAACGCGTTGCGGACGCCGGTGGCGTACAGGGTCAGCGGCGCGGTCACGGCGTACGGGTCGTAGGTGCCGCCGTCCTCGGTCTTGACGTTCAGCGCAAGCGTGGCCGGCAGGCGGGCCGGGTCGAGGCGCAGGACGGCCGCGCTGAGCAGCCGTTCCGGCCGGTTCCCCCAGGTGGAGTCGGCGGCACCCATCGCGTTGTCGGCGCCCTGCGACAGATAGAGCGCGCCGTCCGGTCCGAACGCGAGCGAGTTGGTCTCGTGGTCCTTCACCGAGCGCGGCAGGCCGACCACCATCGGCGTGTAGGTGCTCAGGTCGGGCCCGGACAACCGGCCGACGCGGCCGGACCAGTCGGGCACGTCGAGCGGCCCGACGTACTGGTAGTTGTCGGTGACCCAGAGGATCGGCGCGGCCGCGGTGGACGCCGGGTCGAAGGCCATCCCGATGATGGTGCGGGCGGGGGCGCCGGGCAGGCCGCGGGCGGCGGCGTCGGAGCGTACGGTGCTGATGACCGACGCCGTGCCGAGCGTGCCGTCGGGGTTGATCGGGAAGCGGAACAGCCGCCCGTCGAGGGTGCCCGCGTAGAGAAGCCCGTCCGGGCCCTTGACCACGCTGGTGAACGACGCGCCGGTGGCCACCCCGGTGACCTTGTCGAACGCGGCCGGCCCACCGGTGCCGCTCCCGGTGCCGGTGGTGAAGACCATCGAGTACGGGGCGAACGGCTTGCCGGTCACGTCGGTGACGCCGCTGGTGACGGTGAAGCGGTAGGCGGTGTTCGCGGCCAGCGGGGCGGTCGGGGACAGGTTGATGACGTCTCCCCCACCGCTGGTGAGCACGGTGGCCGGGACCGCCGCCCCGGTGTCGAGCCGGGTCAGCGTCACTGTCGAGCCGGTCAGCGAGGCCGCCCGGACGCCACCGCCGGGCAGGACGAGGTCTTCGACGACACTGGCGGTCAACGGCACCCCGGTCGCGCCGTTGGCCGGTGAGCTGGTGCGTACGGCCGGGATCGTGGCACCGCCCGGCACCTCGGCGATGTCGGCGTACGCGAACTTGGTGTTGGTGCCGCCGGCCGGGCTGATCGTCAACCGGCCGTCGGTGACCCGCACCGTGCGGGTGGCGGTGGCGAACCTCGCGGCGGCGGTCGGCCGGAACGCCGCGATCGCGTTCTGGTCCTCGATGCCGACCCAGTGGACACTGTCGACGGCCGGGCCCGCGTCGCCGACCGCGACCGTCACCGTGTAGAGCCCCGCGGGCACGGCGGCCTCCCAGCGGCCGGGGGTGCTCACCCCGAGCGCGCCGGCCGGCAGCTGCGCGTGCACGAAGGTGGCCAGCCGCGGATCGGCCTGCGCGGCGGCCGGGTTGCGGTTGCGGCCGTTGCCGGTGAGGTCGACCGGGGTGCCCTCGCCGAGATCGACCCAGCCGTAACCGCGGGTGGCGGTGAAGGCGGCCCCGGAGTCGCGCAGATAACCCGCGGCGGGGTCGGTGGCCGCGTCGGAGAAGTCGACGTTCAGCGCGAAGTCGGCGGTGACCCGGCTGATCTCGACGTAGTTCAGCTTGGTGTTGGTGCCGGCGGCGGCGACGGTCAGCCGCCCGTCGGTCACCGTGACGGTAGTGGTGGCCTGCCGGAATTCGGCCGCGGCGGTGGACACGAAACCGTCGATCGCCCGGATGCCCTCGACGTCGACGGTGTTCCGGCTGTCGTACGGCGCCTGGTCCCCGGCCGACACCGTGACCTGGTAGGTGCCGTCGGCCACGGCGTACTCCCAGGCGCCCGGGGTGAGCACGCCGTTGGTGCCGCCGACATCGCCGTACTGGAGGTGGATCAGGGTGTTGAGGCGGGCGTCGACGCCGGTGCGGGCCCGGTCGCGGGTGTTGCGGGTCAGGTCGAGCGGCGTGCTCGTGCCCTGGCGCACCCAGCCCCACCCGCGGGCGTCGGTGAAGGCGGCACCGGTGTCGGCGACGTAGCCGCTCGGGACGGCGCTCGCGGCCGGCTGGAAGTTGACCTTGGTGAGGGCGGTGACGGCGGCGTGCGCGGGGGTGGCCACGGCGATCGGGAGCATGAGCAGGGCGAGGGTCAACGTCAGTCGACGGCGCATGCCGCCCAACGTCGCACGTCGATCGGCCGATGACTGTCGGCTGCGCGACGCAATCAGCGCGTGAACATCTCGACCAGCCGAGCCAGTCGCTGTTCCTGCAGCTCACGGGGCAGACGGCGGCCCCGGGTGAGGGTGACGAGGCCGTGCAGAGCACTCCACAGCACCTCGGTGAGCACGTCGTCGCCGGCCTCGCCGGCGCCCACGACCCGGCGCAGCTGGTCGAAGCCGTCCCGCAGCGCCGGCGGTGTCTCGTCGGTGGCGAACGGCAGGTCGACAGCCCGGCTGAACATCGCGTCGTAGAGCGCCGGCGATCGCTCGGCGAAGTCGAGGTAGGCGGCGGCGACGGCGGCCAGCCCGGACCGGGTGCGCAGCTCGTCGGCGAGTTCGGCGAAGCCCTGCAGCGCGACGGCGGCCATGATGGCGTCCTTGCCCGCGAAGTGGGTGTAGAGGACGGGCTGGCTGTATTCAACGCGCTCGGCCAGCCGCCGGGTGGTGACCCCCTCCCAGCCGTCGCTCTCGGCCAGCTCCCGGGCCGCCGCGATGATCAACCGTTCCCGCTCCGCGTGGTCGCGTTGGCGCCGTGCCTGTGCCGTCATGCGCCCACTCTAGCAGCGCTAGCCGAACTGTCAGCGCTATGCTAGCGTCGGCAGCAGATCTAGCACTGCTAGCACACTGGAGTGGACATGCTCACCGGTCTCGCCTATGGACTCGCGATCGCCCTCGACCTCTTCATCCTCTACATCGGCATCCGCTTCCTCAGCCGCCCCGAGCAGGCCGCGGCCGGCTACGGCGTCCCCTCGCCGCGCTCGGCCTACCTCAGCGTCAAAGGAGTGCGGGACGCCGCCTACGGCATCGTCGGCCTGTGCCTGCTGTTCTTCGCGGGCGTCACGGCCGAGGCCTGGTTCATGCTCGCGGTCGCCCTCGTGCCGCTCGGCGACATGGTCATCGTGCTGCGCAACGGCGGCACGAGAGCGGTCGCGTTCGGCATCCACCTCGCCACCGCCGCGATCGTCCTGCTCAGTGCCGCGCTCCTGGTCGCCGCCTGACGCGGCCGGCCGGGTCAGCAGCCTTGCGTTTATGACATAAACACATTCTTCGTCCGCCTACTTCTCCTCGGTGAGCCGGGCCGGTCGGCGGCGGCGTGGAAGGAGCAGGGCCACGCGGTCGAGCAGAGCCTCCAGGGCCTGTTCGAAATCGCCGGCGGCGGCGTCCACGGACAGGTGCGGCTCGAGCCGCTGGAGGATCGGATAGCGACTGAGGTCCCCGGTCGGGGCCACGTCGGGCTCCTCCACCGGCCCGGTCACCACGCCGCGGGCGGACACCTCGAGCAGCAGGTAGCCGAGCAGGAAGCTGCTGAACGCCCGGTAGACGGCGGCGGCGCTCTCGTCGGAGAAGCCGGCGTCGGTCAACACCTCGAGCAGCGACTCGATCCAGCGCAGGCTGCGCAGCGGCGGGCGCACCCAGGGAGCGGCCGGCGGGCGGGTCGCCACCAGCGGGAACACCTCCGGGTGGGCGAGAGCGATGCGGCGCTGGCCGTGCGCCAGGCGCTGGAGGTAGTCGACCCAGCCGGCGTGCGCCCGCAGGTGCACCTCGGGGTCGCTGAACATCTCGTCGACGACCGCCTCGACCACGCCGTCGAGCAGTGCCTCCCGGCCGGGAACGTACCGGTAGAGCGCCATGCCGTCGACCCCGAGACAGGCGCCCAGCCGCTGCATGGTCAGCATGCGCAGACCGTTCTCGTCGATGAACCGCACCGCCGCGTCGATGATGCGCCGCTGGTCCAGCCCGGCCCGCCCGGAGCCCGTGACCTGTTCGCCACGCTCCGCCATGCCGCCTCCCGCGCGCTGTGTGCCGTCAAGAACCGCACAAGCCTCCCACAGCCCGACGGCCCCGTACCGCCGCCTTTTTCCTCCTTCCGTTTACCACATAAACGGAGCCGGAAAATGGTCACCGCGATCGCGATTGAGAAAGCAATCGGGTGGGGATTCCAGCGACGCACCCAGGCCCTGGCAGGAGGCACATGATGAGCGCTGGACGTGAACCCGACCGCGACGCGGTCGCCAGCACCAGGACCGGCGACGACAAGCCGTACGATCTGTCGGCGCCCGGCCCGGACGCCGGCCCGGACAATCCCGCGCAGCTCAAGGGCACCGGGGTGGTCGCCGCGGTGAAGCGCACCGTCAAGCAGTTCTCGGAGGACAACCTCACCGACTGGGCGGCCGCGCTCACCTATTACGGCGTGCTGTCCATCTTCCCCGGCCTGCTGGTGATCGTCTCGCTGCTGGGCATGCTCAGCAGCGACGGCGAGGCGACCGTCAAGGACGCGGTGCACGAACTCGCCCCCAACCCCCAGCTGCAGGAACTGGTCGGCACCGTCCTCGACCAGGTGAAGGACCCGGGCGCGGCGGGCCTCGCCGCGATCATCGGCATCGTGGTGGCGTTCTGGTCGGCGTCGGGCTACGTCGCGGCGTTCATGCGGGCCTCCAACGCCGTCTACGACGTGCCGGAGGGGCGGCCGATCTGGAAGACCCTGCCGATCCGCGTCGGGGTGACCGGGGTGATCGGCGTCATGCTGGTCATCTCGGCCGCCATCGTCATCTTCACCGGGGACCTCGCCGAGATCGTCGGCGACAAGATCGGCCTCGGCTCGGCCGCCGTGCTGACCTGGAACATCGTCAAGTGGCCGGTGCTGCTGATGCTCGTCAGCCTGATGTTCGCGATCCTCTACTGGGCGTCACCGAACGCCAAGACCGGCGGGTTCCGCTGGGTCAGCCCGGGCGGCATCCTCGCCGTCGTGCTGTGGATCGTGGCGTCCATCGCGTTCGCGATCTACCTGGCCAACTTCGCCAACTACAACAAGACCTACGGCACCGTCGGCGGCGTGATCGCCTTCCTGGTCTGGATGTGGATCAGCAACATCGCCATCCTGCTGGGCGCCGAGTTCGACGCCGAGCTCGAGCGCGGCCGGGCCATCGCGGCCGGGCACGACCCGACCGACGAGCCCTTCCTCGAACTGCGGGACGACCGCAAGATCAAGAAGGGCAGCGAGCAGGGCTTGAGTACGAATTGAGCACCCGCCCCGCCCGGTCTGGTTGAATCGGCGGCCGGGCCGGTGGTCAGCCGGCCGGGAAGAAGGTCACGGTGAGTGCGCTCGACGCGATGCGGCAGCTGATCCGGCAGGGATACCGGGCCCGCCCCGAAGATCTCGCCGACATGGCCATGCAGGCCGCCCCGCTCCTCGGCGTCACCGCGCTGATCATCTACGTCGTGGATCACCAGCAGCGTGAGCTCCTCCCGCTGCTGGGTTCCTCGTTGCCGGTGAGCGAGACCACCGTCATCGACGGCACCCTCGCCGGGCGCGCCTACAGCACCCTGACCGCCGTACGCGGCTCGCAGGACAGCGGCGAGCAGGTCGTGTGGGTGCCCCTGCTCGACGGCAGCGAGCGCATGGGTGTCCTGCAGGTGATCGCCGACCGGCCGCTGAGCGACGAGGCGGTCGACGACTGCGCCACCGTCGCCGCCTTGGTCGGGGAACTGGTCGTCACCTGTGACCTCTACAGCGACACCATCGAACGGCGCCGGCGGCGGGAGCCGATGCAGCTGGCCGCCGAGATGCTGCGCGCTCAGCTGCCGCCGCTGACGTTCGCGACCGGCCGCACCGTCATCGCCGGCATCCTCGAACCCTGTTACGACGTCGGCGGCGACGCGTTCGACTACGCCGTCAACGGCGACACCGCCCACCTCGCCCTGTTCGACGCCGTCGGGCACGGGTCCAAGGGCGGCATGCGGGCCGTCATCCTCGCCTCGATCGCCATCGCCGCCTACCGCAACGCCCGCCGCACCGGGATGGACCTCACCGCGACCTACCACGAGATCGACGACGCCGTCCGCAGCCACGACCGCACCGGCATGATCACCGCGGTGCTGGCCGAGCTGAACCAGGACACCGGCATCCTGCAGGTCATCTCGGCCGGCCACCCCGGCGGCATCGTGCTGCGCCGGGGCCGGGTGGTGAGCGTGCTGCCGTCGCCCACCGCCCTGCCGGTGACCCTCGGGCACCACCGGCCGCCACTGATCGTCAAGGAGGCCCTCGAACCCGGCGACCAGGTGCTGCTCTACACCGACGGCATCACCGAGGCCCGCGACGCCGACGGCAACCCGTTCGGCCTCGACCGGCTCATCGACTTCGCCCAGCGGGCCCTCGCCGACCACCTGCCGGCCGCCGAGACGACCCGCCGGCTCGTGCACGCCATCCTCGAACACCAGGACGACCGCCTGCAGGACGACGCCACCGTCCTGCTCCTGCAGTGGCTCAGCGGCCCCTGACTAGGAAGGCCCCGGGCGGGTCCCCGACGGTTGCCGGGCGGTGCCCGGCAACCGTGGCGCGGGACATCGGCGGCGAGCAATTACGGCCAGATCAGCGCCGCCCAGCCACGCCCTGACGAGTCAGGCGCCGATCACTTCTTCGGTCAGTTGCCAGGTTTAACCATTAAAGTAATAATAGCCCGACTTGTCCGGTTTTGGTGTATTGATTTGAGGTCCGGTGCGACTGACACCTTTCGCCACCTTCGCCGTGTGCCTGATGCTGACCGCCGGCGTGCTCACGCCGACGACCGCCGCCGAGGCCGGCACGGCACGGACCGCCGCGTGCGAGTTCGTGCCGGCCGACGACGACGCGGCCGGCCCGCATGCGCCCGCCCCGGTCGACCGGTTCCGGACGCGTGCCGCGGTGCCGGCCCACGCGATCGCCTTCACCAGCCCCGACGGCTTCGGCGGACGCGAGTACATCCTCGGCCCGCCGAACGGGACCTGCGTCGCGCACGGCGGCCTGGATCAGGACTTCGCCCAGCGGATCACGGTGCCCGGCCACCACAAACCGGCGTTCGAACAGGTCTTCGGCGCCGGCGGCGACTACCAGCTGCGGTACGGCTGCCGCTACCTGCCGGTGATCCGCCGGTTCGCCGCTCCCGGCGACTGTCCGGCGCTGCCGCCCACCGAGCACGTCCAACTCGTCGACACCGGCCTGGCCACGATGCCCGCCGCGCTGGTCCGGGTCGAGCCGGAGGTGGCCGACCCGCAACTGAGCACGACCGGGACCGACCCGGTCCTGGCCGTGGTGCTCGCCTTCGACCTCGGCGGCGACAAGGCCGACCCGTCTTACCGGGCCGTCACGACGTCCTTCGCCGACTGCCGGTCGACCGCCGCGACCACCGACCTCTGCATCGCGTCGCTGCAGGTGTTCGTCGACGAGGCGATCGCCTTCCAGCGCAAGTACGTCGATTTCCCGGTCACCGGCGACCCCGGTGCGAAGATCCGCCGGGCGCTGGCGGGGCAGAGCTAGCCTGCGGGTCATGCCCAGCTTCGAGATCACCTCGATCGGTACGGTCCGCAACGAGCGTACGGATGTGCAGAACACCGACAACTGGGGTGCCGTCCGCAGCACGATCACCATCGACGAGCGCTTCGGCGAGACGTGCATGCAGGGCCTCGACGGTTTCTCGCACGTGGAGGTCCTGTTCGTCTTCGACCGGTTCCCGGCCGGCGGCGATCACCATGAACCGCAGCCCTATCGTGGCCGCCCCGACCTGCCGCCCGTGGGCGTGTTCGCCGGGCGCGGTCCCCGCCGGCCCAACCGCATCGGGGTGACCTGCTGCGCCGTGGAGTCGGTACGAGGTCGCGAGTTGACGGTGGTCGGCCTGGACGCGATCACCGGCACCCCGGTCATCGACGTCAAGCCGGTGATCGTGGAGTTCCTGCCGGTGGGGGTGACGCAGCCGGAGTGGGTCGGTGGCCTGATGGCGCAGTACTTCGAACCGTAGGACCGGGCCCGGCTCAGTCCGCCAGCGCGAGCAGCCACTCGGCGTTCAGCGCCACGTCCGGCCAGCGGTCGCGGGTGGCGCAGTAGCCGATCGAGCCCAGGCCGATGTGCAGCTGGTAGGCCCGCAACGCGACCGGGTCCGGGTGCCAGCGCCGCCCGATCGCCGCCTCGAGGTCGACCGCCGACCACTGCGGGTACCAACCCTGGCAGTAGAGCAGCCAGGCGGCGTCGTAGAGCGGGTCCCCGAAACCGGCGCTGCCCCAGTCCAGGACGCCGCGGATGCGGTCGTCCGCGGTGAGCACGTTCCGGGCCAGCAGGTCGTGGTGGATCATGCGGCGGTGGTCCGGCAGCCCGGGGACGAGCCGGCGCAGGGTGGCCAGGCCGCGTTCGAACGGTTCGAGCCCGACGTCGGAGGCGGCCAGGGCGGCCCGCCAGCCCGGCACGCGCGGCGTCTCCCGGTCGACCGCGAGCAGATGTTCCGGCCACGAACGGGCGGGAGCCACCCGGAACTCGTCCCAGACGCCGTAACCGCGGCCACCGATGTCGATGCGGCTGATCGCGTCCATCACGTCGAACAGGTCGGGCAGGACGGCGGCGAAAGCGGTCGCGTCCAGGTCGTCGAGCGCCGTGCCGGTCAACCGCTGCGACACGGCGTACGCCCATCCGTCGATCTCGCCGCGGACCGTGACCCGCGGCACCGGCAGCGTGCCGCCCACGACCGCGCCGACGGCCTCGTCCTTGGCGAAGTCCCCGCCGTGCCGGCTGACCCGCAGCACCATGGCGCGCCCGGCGACGGTGATCGCGTACGCCGTGGACCACGCCCCGGCGGCCAACGGTTCCGGAGTGCCCGCCTCGCGCAACACGGCACGGGCGAGGTGCCCGGCCACCTGATCGGGATGCGCCATGCTGGTCACCGCGGGCTAAGCCGGATCGCCCGGGCGCCGGCCGCCCACGCCCGCCGCAGGTCGTCGGGATCGGGCCGGCCGCGCTCGTCGTAGCCGATCCGGTTGAACCGGGCGAATTCCCGGTTGCCGCGCAAGATGACGGCGTAATCCTCGATCACCCGGGCCTCGTCGGTGCGCACCTCGACGTCGGCCAGCCGGCGCCGGCCCTTGAGCCGGACCTCCACCGCAACCCCGGTCCGCAGGTTCCGTCCCCAGGGGGACGACGTCCCGATGAGCAGGATGCCCGCGTGTTCTGTGTATGCGACCGGCACGGTGTAGCGCTTGCCCGACTTGCGGCCGACCACATAAAGGGTGATCAGGCCGCTACCGATGCCGCGGGACAGCAGTGGTGCCCGGAGCAGCCCGCGCACGATCCAGTTGGTCGCCCCCTGGAAGGCGAGGGTCCGCGCTCCACCGCCCGCCTCATCCGCCATCGGCCCACCCTCCCGTACGTCCGAAGCCGTCGCAAGCAGGCTCACTATGCTCGGCGGCGTGCCGAAGACCACACCCCTGCCGAGTTGCTCCCGGTGAGGCGGCCCGCCGCGCCCACGCTGGACGGACCGCGGGCCGAGAGGTGGCGGGCGGCGGCCGCGCCCTGGTGGGCCCTGCGCATCGCGCTGCTCCTCGGGTGGGTCAGCGCCTGCGCCGTCGCGGTGATCACGGACCGGACGTCCTGCACCCCGCTGGATCCCGGTGTCTGCGGGCCCGATCTGCCCTTCGCGGTGTCGATCGTCGTCCTGGTGGCCACCCCGGTCCTGGTGTGGTGGCTGCCGTTGGCCGGCTGCGCCTCGGGAATCCTGTTCGCCGTCCTGGACCTGATCTACGACGACCTCCGGGCCGCTCATCTGGCGTTCGCGGCGCACGCCCTGCTCTGCGCGGGCATCGCGGCCTGGCTGGTCGTGGCGCACCGCCGGCAGGCCGCGATCGTGGCGGAGGTGGCCGGGACGGTCCGCCTGGACCCGGCGCTCACCGAACGGCTGCGGCCCGGCATGCCCGGGTGGGGGGCGCGCACGCTGTGCGCCGTCCTGCTGCTCATCGCCGGGATCGGCGGCCTGACGTGGTACGCGCATCGCACCGGCCAGGTCACCCGGCACGAGGCGGCGGCGGTGCGGATGGACGCCGTCGTCCGCACCGCCGACCAGGCCGAGGACGAGATCGTCGTCGAGGTGCCGAGGCCGGTACGGGTCGCGGTGCTCGACTCGTACGAGCCCGGCCAGGTCGTCCCGGTGCTGGTGGACGGCTCATGGGTGCACCTGGTCGCCGAGCCGGCGGACGTGACCGGCTGGCTCAGCGCCGGTCTCGGGGCCTTCGCCCTCGCCGCCCTGCTGCTGGTGCGCGAGCAGCGCATGCGGGTGGCGCGCCGGCGGCTGCTGAGCGGCCCGCTGCCCGCCGTCGAGCTGACCGCCGAGCCGGACGACCAGGGGCGCGCCGTGCTGCGCGACGGTCTGGCGGTGGTGCCGGTCATGTCGGCACCCCTGCGACTCGCGCGGCCGCACCTGACCGGCGAGGAGGTGGAGTGGGCCGACGGCTGGCCGGCCGAGCCGGCCGAGGATTTCGGGCGGGACTGGCGCGGCCCCGGCCACCGGGGCGAACCGCCGGTCGTGACGGTGGCCGGCGACCTGCGCGCCGGCGGCTGGGTTCTGCTGCTCACCGACTCCGTCGTGCTGCTGCCGGAGGCGCCGGTGCGGATTCCCCGGCGGCGCCCCGAACCGGCCGACGCGCTCCCCGGTGAGCCCGTACCGGTGCCGGCCGGCGGCGACGGGCCCGACCTGCCGGTGGTGCTGCGCCCCCGCGCGCGTGACCGGCTGCTCGGCGCGTTGTCACTGCTCGGTTTCGCCGCCGGACCCGCCGTCGTGCTCGTCGGCCTGCCCGACGACTGGTGGCAGACCGTCGTCGCGCTGTGGTTCGGCGGTTTCCTGACCTACTCCGGCTGGAGCCGGCTGACCTCCCGGGTCGCGCTGACCCGCGACGGGCTCGTGGTGCACGCGGGCCTACGGATCCACCGGGTGCCGTGGCAACGCCTGCACGGCGTGCGAGCCGACGACGAGGGCCTGTGGCTCGCCTGGGAACCCGACGTCGCCGTCCAGGTCAGCCGGTTGCCCGACCGCGCGGGCGCGATGATGATGCGGCTGCGGGAGCTCGCTCTCGCCGCCGGCGGGCCGGGCGGCCCGGCGAACAGCCGGCTCGGCGGCGGTCCGGCGGTTCTTGCCGGGTACGTGCTGGTGGCGCTCGCCGCCGTCTGGTGGGGCCGGCGTTGACCCGCGCCGTCCCGCTGACCATGCTCGTACGCATGGGGGACGGGGTGCGTCGATGGATTCCACCGGCCCTCGCCCGGCCGGGCCCGACCGGCATTCTGCTTGCCTGGACCGGCGCGCTGCTCGCCTGGACGGCGCTGGCGACACCGCTGAGCGTCACGATCGGCGAGTATTTCGCCTACTACGACCCGCAGTCCGACCCGGAACGGCTGGCATATCACCGCGACCTGGCGGCGCACGTCTACACGGCCGGGCACTGGCTCGGCCAGCTCCTCGCGGCGCTCGCCGGTGCCTGGCTGGTCACCCGCCGGCCCGGCCCGGCGACGATGCTGCGGGTGGCCCTGGCCGGCGGGTTGCTCGGCCTGTTCACCGGCGTGGTGGCGATCCTCGCCGGCCGCCCCGCCATGCACAGCAACGGATATCCGAGCGTGGCGCCCGACCCGACGATGCTCTCCGACCCGGCCGTGCGCTGGTGCCTGCTGTCGAGCCTGGCGTGTTTCCCGCTGTGGGCGCTCCTCGGAGCGGCCGTCGGCCGGTTGGCGCGCAGGCGGGCGTTGCTCGCCACCGTCGCCGTGATGCTGGCCCAGCCCGCCACGCTCCTGCTGGTAGTGGGGATCGCCGCGCCCCCGTCGAGCCATCCGTTCGCGGTGGCGATGATCGTCGACGACAGCCGGCTCGCCGGCCTGATGCCGTTCGTCGTGCTGGCCTGGGTCGCCCTGGCCACCGCCGGGGCAGCGATCGTGAGCCGGCGCCGGCTCTCGTGACGGCGGCCCGCTCAGCGGCGCCTCGCTCAGCGGCGGCGGCTTGCTCAGCGGCCGGTTACCGGGGTGGCGGTGCAGTGCGCGTCGGCCCGGTCCACCACCAGGTCTTCCGGCGTCGGATAGCGGCGGTGCATCGCGGCCAGGACGTGGTCGCAGGCGATGCGGCTGAACGGCGTGTCGCGCATCCGGGCGACCGAAGCCCGCACGGTCGCGGCGAACTCGGCCGGCCAGCGAACCTCGTTCAGTGCCTTGACGGTGTTGTCGTCCCGGTCGACCAGCACGATCCGCACGATCGGGTCGTCGGCGACGTCCGGCACCCCGTCCTCCTCGGCGGAGGCGTGCGGCGTGTAGGCGATCTGCGACCACGACAGGATGGGCCCGAGCCGGTAGACGAGTATGCCGACGTGTTCGCCGTCGACCCACGCGAACCGCGTCGGAGTCGCCGTCACGGCGTCGATCTCCAGCGCGTGCGGGCGACTTATGAAAATCATCAGCTGCGCCGGCTCGCCGGCGAACATCGTGAGGGCAGCGCCCTCCGGATAGTTGACGTACGGCTCAAGCCGGCTACCGACCTCAACGATCGAGTGCACCCCGCCAGCCTAGCCGCGAAATGTCGGCTTCGCGGCTGATTGTTCATCTCATCCCCGCCCGCCACTCCCCCGCCGCGGCACCATCGACGAGCACAATTCGACGTGCTGCTCCAACGGGACGGGATGCCTCCATGACGACGGTTCTGCTCATCCACGGCGGGCTCTGGGAAGAAATGAACGCCGAACGCTTCTGGCACCGGCCCGGCATCGTCGCCGGGCTGCAGCGCCACGGCGTCGAGGTGCTCGCGCCCACCCGCCTCCGCCGGGCCCGCAGCTGGGCCTCCGAAGCGCAGCACCTGACGACCCTGCTGCCGGACCACCCGGTCACCGTGGTCGCCGGTTCGAACGGGTGCTCAGCCGCCATCCGCCTCGTCCGTACCCTCGGCCTCACCGAGCCCGACCGGTTCGATCGACTGCTGCTGGCCTGGCCCGCCACGGCCGGCGACGCCCAGGTCGACGCCCGCACCCGCCTGGGCCTGGCCGAACTCGGCGCTGAACCGGATGTCCTCGACGCCCTGCTGGCGGGCCGAACCCTCCGCGGCACCACCGACGACGAACTCGCCTCGATCACCATGCCGGTCGGCGTGCTTGGTTCGGTCCCGGAGAATCCGTACCACCAGCGCCGCACGGTCGACGCACTGTTACGCATCTTGCCGTCGGCAACCGAACTGCCGGGCTGCCCCGAACCACCCCACCCGGCCTTCCCGTCCCACGCCGACTCGCTCGTCCGCACGGTCGCCGATTTCGCGCTGACCTGACCGCCACAGCCGAAGCGGACAGCTACCGCCCCTTCGCCGCGTCAAGCGTCACAGTGATCTCCGACTTCAATATCGCCACACAGCCGCTCGGCAGTGTTTCTTCGATCCGATGGGCCTTCCCGGTGCTGTTCCGGATTACCTGTTCAAGTTCCTCGGCGCAGGTTGCATCTGCGTCATAAGGTGTGAACTTGAACGGGGTTCCGGCCTCGTCTTTCTTACTTCCCACACCACCATCGTGCGCGCTCCACGGCCCGTCACGGTCGGCAGCGGCAAAGCTCTTGGCGTCGCTTTCCCGGGCCCCGGTTCCCGCCACCGCGAAGAGGGATTCGCTTTTCTTTGTACTTGAAATAATGAACAATTTGTGGCCGGGCGCGAGCCCTTCGACCGTTCCGGAAAGGTCGAGCTCAGAGCCTGCCTCGATTCGCCGATCATCGATCGCGGGCACGTAGAAACGAACCTTGACGCCCGGCGCGGCGCTAGGCGGAGTGGTCGGCCCACTGGTCGGCCCACTGGTCGGCGGAGTCTTGGTGGCCGTCGATCCGGCCAGAAAGGCCAGCGTCGCACCGACCGCCGCCATCGCGACACCGCCGACAATGATGAGCAGCGCGAGGGCTGTCGCCCACATACCGATGCGGCCGCTACGACTGGCCTGGGCCCGCCAGAGCCATCCGAACAGGAGGACACCGGAGACGGCGAATGCCGTGCCGCCGGCTATTGCCGAATTGTGGTCAGCCTGCGCGAAGACCTGAGCGGCTGCCCAAGTCGCGCCGAACAAAGCCAACCATACGGCTTCGCCGATTACGATTTTCTTGCTTACGGGACGAATCTCGGCTGGTTCTGCGGAAGGATCTGTCACGTCGACGCCCTCGCTACCTGACATGCGTTATCGGCATTCCGGCATACTAGGCGCGCCGCCGACCCGAGGAAAGAAGGCGGTGGATATCTACCTCGGACGGCCATGTCGACATTCAGATAGCGAAATTATTGAACTCCGCCGATGGTCCGAACGGCCGATGCGCGATGCTGCGGGGAACCCCGCTCGATGATCTTCACCGCGCACCCTCGATCCCGAGATCCCACCCGAACGATGGGAGCTCGATGCCGCCGGCCGTCGAGGTGCCGAGACACTCGAGGACGTCATCCCGCCCGACGCCGTGCTGGTCTCCAGTCAGGAGCCGAAGCACGCCAGACGCTCGAGCCGGCCGGGCCCGTGCGCACCGACGCTCGCTTCAACGAAGTAACCCGCGACGAGCCCTTTCACGGCGACTTCCGGGCGCGCCGGCGCGCCTACGTCGCCGGGGCGGACCATTCGGGGTGGGAACGCCGCGAGCAGGTCGTCGCACGGTTCGGCACCGCGCTCCAACATTGGTACGTCCGAGCAGCCACCCGCCCGCTCGTCATCGCCACCCACGGCATGGCCATGACGCTATGGCCGGCCGATGCGGTCGGCCTCGCCGATCCCGCCGGTTTCCGGGACGACCTCCGCCTGCCCGACCTGTTCGAGATCAACCCGATCACCCGAACCTCGACCCGTGTGGTGGCTCACCGGGTTCCTCGGACCTCGGCTGACTGAACCCCTCCATCGATCGCCAAGCCGTCCCTTTCGTCGTCCCAGGCGACGGCGCTGATCCGCCACCCGGCGGGGAGGCGGACGAACTGCAACGTCTTCATGCCCCGCCCGGTGAAGGCCGCACCGTTCTGCACTCCGGCCTTCGCGTAGCTGCAGAAGTGGTGCGCGACATCGCCGAAGATCTCCGTGTGCCCGCGCAGTTCCCATTCCCGAAAATCGGTGAGCGTTCCGCCGGACAGCAATTCCCGGCGGGGTGCGATGAAGCCGTCCACGCCGGAGACGACGGGGACACCACCACCGGTCCGGACGATCACCGCTTCGGGCAGAAAAACCTGCCGAAGGGCGTCGAGCCGCGCGGTGCAATCGGCACCGGAGGCAAAGGCACCGAAGAACGTACGCACAATGTCCGCGATCGCGGCGCGGTCGTCAGCCACCGCCCGGTCCGGTCCCTCATCGCTCGTCACGGCGCCACGCTAGCGCGTACGGGATCAGGTTGCCTTTCGTCGCTCATCCGGGCGAGCCGTGACCGGCCGGCGCTTGCGGCATGAAACCCGCTCTCCACGGGTGCCCTGGATTGGAGCGCCGCGGTTAAGGTCGCAGGCATGGACCTCGACGCGGCAATCGAAAGCGTCGACTGGTCGTCGTTCGCTTCGCCGCCGTGGTACAGCCCGTCGGCGGTGCGTACGGCATTGGTTGGAATCACCTCTGGCCGGGTGGAGTCCGATGTTGCCTGGGCCGCGGCGGCGTTACAGGACGCCGTGGCGCATAGGCACTCCGGTTCGTTATCGCCGGCGGCGGGGCCTGCGGTGGATGTCCGCGGGCCGGACCAGCGTGAACCGGGACGCATTTCGGGTGCCGTGCGCCGGATCACCTCGTGGCGGCCTTGCGATCTTGCGGTCCTCTGCCGGACAGCGCCGCGACCAGCGGCCAGCACGCCTGCGCGCCGGCCGCGACGCGTTCCGCCAACCCGACTCGGCCACCGGCGCTCAAGGTGAATGCGAACCAGCCCACCAGGCCGAGCAGTGCCACTGCCGCGGCTACGGACACGACCGGTCGCAGCGCCACCGGACCACGGCCCCGGCGCCAGGCAAACGCCGGCCACACCGCGAGGGCCCCGAACGCCGCACCGGCGGCCACCGCGTGTGCCGGCGCCGATCCCGAGGCCGGAAGAGGAAAGCAGGCCACCAGAACCGTCGCCACACCACCGACACCGAGCGCGATCCGACCTGCCGGAGCCGCCCGGGACAGCCCCAGCGCAGTCACGCCGTGACAGACCCCCACACCCACCAGCGCCAAGGTCATCAACCACCGGTCGTTGGCATCGCGCGCCGCCAGCGAACTGATCGTCGCCACCGTGCTGTCGTAGCCCCGCGGCTGCCGCTGCGCAGCCACACTCCACCCACCGATCAGCACAACCGGGGCCGCCGCCGCCGACAGCAACGCCCACCACGGCGTAGACGCTCGCATGATCACAGTGTGCCGCAACCCCATGGCGACGTTCGGCTATCCCGCCGCGTGGCCGGCGAGGTGGCAACGCTGCCGCTTTTGAAGAGCCTCGCTAACATCGGGCGATGCGGCATTCGCGCATCACGAGAGCCTTGTCGATCATACTTCCGGCTTTGGCGCTGATTGCTGCCTTCGGAGCGTTCCTATGGCTGGGGCGCACCACCGACCGGATCGGCGAAATGGAGGTCGCCTACGTCCGCTCGGAAGCCAACCTCAGAGAATGTCCCCGACTATACTGTCAGATAAGTGATACCTATCGGGCCGGGCAACAGGTCATTATCGAGCGCGTTGTCAGCGGTGATCGTGTCGACGGGTCCGACGAGTGGCTCGAAATCCGTTACGGCTCGGCAACTCGATTCGTCCATCGCTACGTAGTCGAAGCGCCGTCCACGTCGCTGGGTAACACCGTCGAGGCGTTGTTGTCACTGCTTTCTCTAGTTGTCATCGTTCCGCTCGCGCTATTGCCGCGACTGCAACGAAGAATCGTCCGAGAAAACGATGAGGCCGCCACGGACGGCCTTCTGTTCGGCGCCGTAGCAGCCTTTGGCATAGCTACCGGAACCTTGGGTTTTGTCTTCAGCAGGAGCAGCGGAGAGTCACTGGCCTCCTTCTTCGCGGGCACTTTCGTGAACCTGGGTTCAGGTCTGGCGGGAGCCGCGGTTGCATTTGTGCTGTTTCAAAGCCTCTTGGCAAAACGCGCTGCGGGGTCCCGGCAGGTTGATGCTCTGTCGGCAGAAATCGACCGCCTCCGAATAGACGTTCTCAGTCAGGTAGGAGAGTTACGCGGCGAAGTCGGCAGAATCGCGGCGTCATCGGCGGCCCACAGGCCCGTTTTGCGGAAGTCACCGCTGTCAAAATTAATCGCGCGAGTGCGCGGGGCGCCCAGCAGACCGAACAGGTAATTCCCCGAACCGCAACGGTAATGTAGGCGCACGGCTATCCACCGGCCGGTCGACGATTATCGCGTTCGGCGCGTTTCGGAATGTGTAGGTGAAATCCACGACTGAAGTCTCGCCGCGGAGAAAGCCGGGGGCGGCATCGCTGAAAAGCTTGTGCGCTCGCGTTGCGGGCCGGGTCAGTCCAGCTGGATCGCGGGGCGCAGTCGCATCGTGGCGAAGCTGTCGTCGTTCGCGACCTCGGCTGCGTAGTGGGAGTCGCGGTAGGCGGTCGCGACGGTCAGCCAGGACAGGAAACTACCGGCGCCGCCGCAGACGACGCTTCCGCCGTCGCCACCACAGACGACATCGCGTATGGCCGTACGTTCCTCGCGGTAAGGGTCCTGGCCGATGTGTAGACCGAACAGATTCGGCTCACGGTGCGGGCCCGTCGGCGCCGACCATGGGTCGCTGCCGGGATTGCTGTCTCCCCAACGGAACAGGGTCGTCGCACCGGCCCCGCATGCATGCTCCCATTCGTCCGGTGTCAGGAGTCGCTGCCCGAGTCCGGCCAGCCGGGCGACCTCGCCCTCGTAGGAGGGAGTCTCGAGTAGCCACGCGGCTTCGACGGTCCAGTCGGGTCGCAGGATAACCCGGGCGGCGTTCGACCATTCGGCCTGCCGTGGCGCGGGTTCCGCCGCCGGTCGAGGCCGCTGCTGGAGACGATCGACGCGGCGCGCGACATCCGGATGATCGGGCGGCACCGCGACGGCACCGGCCTCGACCGCTTCGACGGCCACCAGCAGCGAAGGCAGCTCGACTGATCGCGGTCCGGCGGTGACCGAGTCGGTGAACTGCCGGATGTCCGCGTCGATGCCGTACTCGTCCGCGCTGTCGGCGAAGCTGGCCTGCTGTTCTGCCGTCGGCTCGAAACGGGCACCGTCGAATCCCACGTTCACCGGGCCACCCGGCACGAACGCGAACCGCTCGCCGCCCACGACGAACACCGCGACCGGCGCACGTCGCCCGGCATACTCGTGCGCTTGAACCTCGACCAGTTCGGCACCGGCTCGAACGGCGATCGACCGGGCAACCTTCGCGGCGGTGTCGGTACCGAGACTGAACCACTTCGCCGCGTCCATGATCACCGCGGCAGCCTACCCGGGACCCCGGTGCCGGCCGAGCGACAGAATTCGCACGACGGAGCGGAACATCGGCGATTCAGCGTTCGATGTGGCCGAAGAAGAGGCTGGCGGGCGAGTCCAGCTCGGGTGAGGTGAAGAAGTCCCGGATGGCGCCGATGAATTCGCCGCGGCTGATCCGGCCGTCGTCGTCGGTGTCGAGTTCGAGGAAGACGTTCAGCGCTTCGAGGTCCGAGACGCCCCAGGCTTCCAGGAACACCTTGTACTCCGGCTTGCTGATGGTGTCGTCCGCGTCGGTGTCCATCACGTCGAAGATCGCCTGCGGGACCGCTTCGGCCATGGTGAACCGGCTGCTGTCGGCGCCGGCGGCCTGGTTCGCGAGGACGAACTGCTCTTTCGACAGCCGATCGACGCCGTTCACCTGCCGCATCAGCTCCGACCAGTACCTCTGGTAGGCGGCTCGCAGCGCATGTGCCCGGGGGTCGTCCGTCTCGATGCCGTAGCCGTCCAGGTAGCGGCTGATCAGGCGTTCGTAGTCGCTCCAGTCGACGAATCCGTCCCCGTCGGTGTCGCTCGCCCCGAACAGGTGCCCCAGTTTCACGGCGATCGGATCATCAGCGCCATCGGTCATGTGCCCTGGACCTCCACATGCGTCTTTTGTCAGCAACCTACCCCAAAATCGGCGAGCGGACCGATCGTCGCACTCCGTACTCCGTCGAACCGGCGCCAAGGACGGCCGGGCGGCTCCTATCCTCCTCCGGTGCACATCGACCAGTACGCCTACTTCGCGCTGTTCAGCCGCAGCACCTCGGCGGCCGAGATGACTGCGATCCTCGGTATCGAGCCCGACGAGACCACGGTCCGCGGCAGTCGCCGCACCGAACCGTCGGCGGTCCCGGTCCGGCACGGCTGGAAGATCGTCTGCCGCGAACCGGGGTTGTGCGTCGACGAGCAGGTCGCTCGCATTCTCGACCGGCTCCGCCCGCACACCACGGCCATCGGCGCGCTGGCCAACCGCTTGGCCGCCGCAGATCAAGAATCCGGTGCCGTCCTGGAGATCGTGCGCTGCTTCCGCGGCGAGGACGCCGAGCGGCACGAGCACCGCGAGGACGCCCCGAACCTGTTCGGCTGGCATCTCGACCGGGCGGTTCTGGATTTCCTGCGGGCCACGGGAGCGGTCTTGGACGTCGACGAGTACGACATGACACCCGACCGCGCCGAGGACGCTGGTGTCTAGGCTGCCGGGGTGACCCAGGACCGCGTTCTTGTCTTCACCCGCACGACCGGTTACCGCCACGACTGCATTCCCGCGGCGGTTCAGGCGATGCGTGAGCTGTGCCCGGCCGCGGAGGTGACCGAGGACCCGGACGACTTCACCCGCGCCAACCTCGCCCGGTTCGCCGCGGTGGTCTTTCTCAACACCAACGGCGAGGTTCTCACCGAGGCGGCCCGGCCGGCCCTGGCGGGGTTCGTGCGGGCCGGCGGCGGCTTCCTGGGGGTGCATTCGGCGGCGGCCACCGAGTACGACTGGCCGTTCTACGGTGAGCTCGTCGGCGCGTGGTTCGACCAGCATCCGGCGGTGCAGCCGGCCACCGTCACGGTGGCCGACCCGCTGCACCCGGCCACCGCGGAGCTGCCGGCGGCCTGGGATCGGATCGACGAATGGTACGACTTCCGGTCGCGGCCCGACGCGCGAGTGCTGTTGCGCGTCGACGAGTCGAGCTACAGCGGCGGGCTGATGGGCGCCGACCACCCCGTCGCCTGGTGTCACGAACGCCTCGGCGGGCGGTCGTTCTACACCGCCCTGGGGCACACCGTCGAGGCCTACGCCGAGCCCGCGTTCCGCCGCCACCTGGGTGAGGCCCTGCGCTGGGTGCGGCACGGCGCCGAGTGAAGGCACGGCGCCGAGTGAGGGCACAGCGCTGATTGCGAAGAGAGCTTTAACAGCAGCATAAGAGTGACCTCCGACGCGGTTTCGGCGTGCCTCCGCCGGGTAAGCTGCGGCCACGACGGGGAGGTCGCTGTGCAAATGCTCGCGGGGCGCTACGGGTTGGGAGATGCTCTTGGCCAGGACGGCGGCGCCGTGGTGCATCACGGATTCGACACCGTCCTGCGACGGTCGGTGGCCGTCAAGTTGTTCTCGCCCGACGCGAGTGACGTGTTGCGCGAGGCGCGCACGGCCGCCGGGCTCGGCCATCCGAACATCGCGCAGGTCTACGACTACGGCGAGATCGGTGACGGTGGCACGCCGTACCTGGTGATGGAATTTCTCGATGGTGAGACCCTCGCCGACCGGTTGGCTCGCACCGGCGCGCTGCGCTGGCGCGAAGCCGCCCAGATCTGTGCCGGCGTCGCCGGTGCGCTGGCCGCCGCCCACGCGCAGAGCCTGGTGCACGGTGGCATCAGCCCCCGCACCGTGAAGCTGACCACCGACGGGGTGAAGGTCCTCGATTTCGAGATGGCCACCGCCGTGGCGAACTACGGCGTCGACGTCAGCGCGCTCGGCTTCCTGCTGTTCGAGTGCCTGACCGGCGCGCCGGCGCGACCGGGCGAGCAGTTGCCGCGCATCCTCGGCGCGCCGCGTGACCTCAGCCTTCTCTATGAGGCGTGCGCGACCGAAGCGGTGCCGGCCGCCTCCGTCGCCGAGGCTCTCCGGCGGATCGCCGGCCCTGTTCCGTCGGTCCGGTCCGCCAACCCGTCCCGCTCCCGGCGGCGGGCCGCGGCGATGGCTTCGGCCGCGGTCGTCACGGCGGTGCTGAGCATCCTCGGCGTGCAGCTCGCCAACGGCACCGCCACTCCGGGTGGACGTTCGGCGGAGGCCGCCGTCGAGGCTCCGCCGCCGGCCACGGCCGTGCCGGCCACCAGCAGCCCGGTGCGACCGACGCCGTCGGTCAGCGGCTCGGTTCGCAAGCCCGTCGTGACCAGCACCGCCCGTGCGCACAAGAAGGCTCGCGTCTACACCCCGCAGACGTCCGCGCCGCCGTCCGCCGCCCCGTCGGCGTCGCCGAGCAAAACGCCGCCGAGCGCGCCGCCCTCGACCAAGCCGACGCCGAAGCCGACGACCGACGACAGCACGCCGCCGGTCGAGCCGACCGACACCCCGACCACCCCGGCGCCCGAGGACACCCCGCCGGTGAACGGCGAGTCGATCAGCGGTTGAGGTGAGCGGCCAGGCCGCCGAGCTCCTCGCCGGCGACGACCACCGACCGCACGTTGACCTGGGTGGTCTCGACCCCGATCAGCCAGATGCCGGTCACCGCGCCGCCGTCGTCCCGGCGCGGCTCGCGGGTGAAGTCGAACAGCGCCCGGCCGGCCGGGACGTCCCGCGCGGTGCGCGATTCGCCGGTGCCCCGGACGTGGTCCAGCAGCTCGGTGACGGCGCCGCCCGGTTCCGGCCCGACGGCGTCGAGGAACGCCTGGTTGGCCGCCTCGATCCGGTGGCCGGGTTCGACCAGCACCGCGAAGACGACAGTGGACTGCCCGAACAGCGCCCGCTGGTCCACATCTGCTGCAGTCACGGCCAAGAGACTGATTGGGTGGCGGCACCGGGGGAACGTCAGGCCACGTCGAACACGGCACGCTGGGCGAGCACGTAGGCGATGTCGCCGCGATAGAACTCGTCGTGACCGGCTTCGATGTGCCCGGCGAAGGCCGCGTGGCCGGCGGCGGCCGCGGCGTGCATGAAATCGACGAGGGCGGTCAGCCTCGCGACCACGGCGTCGACCAGCCCCGCCCGGTCCGCGGCGGCCAGGCCGTAACTGTCGCAGAACACCCGCAACCGGACCGCCTGCTCCGCGGTCGTCCCGAAGCCGTCCAGGTGGCCGGGAACCGTCATCGGCACCCACCGGTAGGCCGCGTAGGCGACGTCCCACAGCCGCGGCCCGGGATGCGCGAAGTCGAAGTCGATCAGGCCGGCCACCCGGTTGCCGTCGAGCACACAGTTGTGCGGCGCGAAATCCCCGTGACAGATCACCTCGACCGGTTCGCGAGCCGGCACCTGCCAGCCGGTCCGCGGCGCGGTCGCGGCGTACTCGGCGGTCGCGTCGTGATAGCGCCGCAGCAGCTCCGCCGCGCTCACCAACGCCTCCGCGGAGGCGGCCGCCGGCGTCGCCGGATAATTCGACACCTCCCCCGGCAGAAAATCCAGGACCTCGAAACCGTCAGGCGTCACTCGATGTACGCGCGGCGCCTCCCGGAAACCCACCGCCGCCAGGTGACGCAGCAGGTCGTGGACGTGCGGCGACCACGGACCGGTCGGCCGGCGCACCCTGTTGCCGACCCGGACCACCTCGTTCACCCCGCCGCCGGCCAGGATCTCCGAGCCGACGTACACCCACGCGGTCGCCCCGGACGCCAGCGGTGCCTCGACGCGGTGGTAGCCGTCGACCTCGTAGTCGTCCGCCCGCAGCAGGTCGTCGTCGGTCACCTCGAGAGCCGCGCCGTCGACCGTGTCGGCCGGGTCACCGGTCGCCAGCAGGACCGGATGGTGGGTGCGCCCGCTGACCGCGATCACCGCCGGGTCGGTGATCTCCAGCGCGGCCAGCCGGAAGCCGACGATCCGGTCCGGCCGCGCGGCCGGCGTGCGACCGAAATTGGCTCGCTGCACGGCCGGATCACGGAGGGTTCCATAGGAGAACAGCAACGGCATGGTCAGCAGGCTATTGCCTCAGCCGGGCTGTCCGACAGCGATTTCGCGCGAGCGGAAGACGAGCGCGTCGTCCACCCGGTCGATCACCGTGACCTGACCGGGCCGCAGCTCGTCGAGCAGGATGCGGTCGGCCAGCACGTCCTCGACCTCGCGCTGGATGGTGCGGCGCAGCGGGCGAGCGCCGAGCGCCGGGTCGAAGCCGGTGGCCGCGAGGTGGCGCCGGGCCGCCGCGGTGACCTCGATGCCCATGTCCCGGTCACGCAGGCGCAGGTCGACGCGGGCCAGCATGACGTCGACGATGGCCCGCACGTCGGCCTCGGTCAGCCGGGGGAAGACCACGATGTCGTCGATGCGGTTCAGGAACTCCGGCCGGAAGTGCTTCTTGAGGGCATCGTGCACCTTCACCGCCGTACGGTCCTGGTCCTGGCCTTCGGGCTGGAAGCCCAGCGGAACCGCCTTGGCCAGGTCCCGCCCGCCCAGGTTGGTGGTCAGGATGAGCACCGTGTTGGTGAAGTCGACCGCCCGGCCCTGGGCGTCGGTGAGCCGGCCGTCCTCGAGGATCTGCAGGAGCGTGTCGAAGACGTCCGGATGGGCCTTCTCGATCTCGTCGAACAGCACCACCGAGAACGGTTTGCGGCGCACCTTCTCGGTCAGCTGGCCGCCCTCGTCGAAGCCGACGTAGCCGGGCGGCGCACCGACCAGGCGGGACACCGTGTGCCGGTCGTGGAACTCGGACATGTCCAGGCGCAGGAGGGCGTCCTCGGAGCCGAACAGGAACTCGGCGAGGGCCTTGGCCAGCTCGGTCTTGCCGACCCCGGACGGCCCGGCGAAGACGAACGAGCCGGCCGGCCGCTTCGGGTCCTTCAGCCCGGCCCGGGTCCGCCGGATCGCCCGCGCGACCGCCCGCACCGCCTCGGCCTGGCCGATGATCCGCTTGTGCAGCTCGTCCTCCATGGACCTCAGGCGCGCCGTCTCCGACGAGGTCAGCCGCTGCACCGGGATGCCGGTCCAGCCGGCCAGGACCTCGGCGATCTGCTCGTCGCCGACCTGCCGGTCGCCCTCCGGCCGCGCGTCCGCCCGGGCGCCGGCCTCGTCGATCAGGTCGATCGCCTTGTCCGGCAGGAACCGGTCGGCGACGTAGCGGCCGGCCAGGGTGACCGCGGCGGTGAGGGCGACGTCGGTGTACGAGACGCGGTGGTGTTCCTCGTAACGGGGGCGCAGGCCCTTGAGGATCTCGACGGCCTCGGCCGAGCTCGGTTCGCCGATCGGGACCGGCTGGAACCGGCGGGCCAGGGCGGCGTCCTTCTCGAAGTACTTGCGGTATTCGGCGGTGGTGGTGGCGCCGATGGTCTGCAGTTCGCCGCGGGCCAGCATCGGCTTGAGGATCGAGGCGGCGTCGATCGCGCCCTCGGCCGCGCCCGCCCCGACCAGGGTGTGGATCTCGTCGATGAACAGGATGACGTCCCCGCGAGTGCGGCACTGGCCGACCACCTTCTTGAGACGCTCCTCGAAGTCGCCGCGGTAGCGCGAGCCGGCTACCAGGGCGCCCAGGTCCAGCGCGTACACCTGCTTGTCGCGCAGCTTCTCGGGAACCTCGCCGGCCACGATGCGCCGGCACAGCCCTTCCACGACGGCGGTCTTGCCGACGCCGGGCTCGCCGACCAGCACCGGGTTGTTCTTGGTGCGGCAGGACAGCACCACGGTGATGCGGTCGATCTCCCGGTCGCGTCCGACCACCGGGTCGAAGGCGCCGTCGCGCGCTCGCCGGGTGAGGTTCTCGCCGTACTGGTCGAGCAGGGCCGAGGTCGGCGGCGGCCCGGCGGCCAGGGCGGGATGTCCGGACAACAACTGCAGGACCTTCTCGCGTACGCGGGGAAGGTCGGCGCCCAGCGCGACCAGGATCCGAGCCGCGCCGCCCGCGCCCTCCCGGACCAGCCCGAGCAGGATGTGCTCGGGGCCGATGTGGTTGTGCCCCAGCTTGAGGGCCTCGCGCAGGGAGAGTTCGAGGACGTTCTTGGCGGCCGGGGTGAACGGCACGTGCACGCCGGCTTCCTCGTGGCCCTCGCCGACCGCCGCCGCGACCTCGATCCGGGCCGCGCCCAACGTGACGCCCAGCGCGCCGAGGGCCTGGGCGGCCACCCCGTCGGCCTCGCTGAGCAGACCGAGCAGCAGGTGCTCGGTGCCGATGTAGTGGTGGTCGAGCAACCGGCCCTCTTCCTGAGCCAGGACGACAACGCGGCGGGCCTGATCGGTGAATCGTTCGAACACGACAGTCACGTCCTCGCGGCGAGGCCCCACGCACCCCACCCGGTCGGCGCACGGGGGCGCGCTCAAGGGTGGTGTGCGCTGAGTCGGTGACTCTTGGCGTCGCTGCGGGCCCGCGTGGGGGGCTCGCCCGCTCGTGCAGGCGCGGCTACCCCCCGAACGTACCGCAGGAAATCTACGATGGGTTCGAGGGAGGGCCGTGATGACCGCTGCCGAACGCCGCCGCCAGGCCGGGGACCGTGCTCGCCGCCGTGCCGTACGGGCTCTCGCCGCCCAGCTGGGAGTGCCTTATACGGTCGCGGCCCGGCTGATCGCCGACCCGCACCACCCACCGGTGTTCGCCCGTCGCGAACAGCGCCCGTTCGAGGTCCGGGTGCGCGACACCCGGCAGGCCGCCGCTCCCCCGCTGGGCCGGGCCGCCCATCTGACGACCCGCTTCCCCCGCCTGCACACCACGGCGGGCCAGCTCTATCACGGCCGCCACCGGCGGCAGTTGCTGGCGATGGTCTACACGGTGGTGGCCCACGAGTCCCCGGACCTGCGGCCGGCGGCCGAGGAGCTGGCCTGGGTGGCCGACCTGGGCGAGGAGACCGCCGTCGACATCACCTGCGCGGCCCTCGACCGAGGGGCGCGGCTGCTGCTCGACGAGGATCAGCCCGGCCCCCTGCGGGGATCGCTGCCGGGCGCCCGGCAGACCCTCGACGCGGTGCTGCTGGCGGCGCACCGGTTGCCGACGCCCGGCAGCCGGATCGATTTCCACGGGCACACGGCCACGGTCGTCGGGGCCCGCTGGCCACGAAGCGGGCCGCCGACGGCATTTGAGGTGCGACTCGACGACGACCCGCGGGTCCACCTGGTCGAGCTCGGTCAGGAGCAGGAGCCGGCCTCAGCCGATGGCGCGGCTGCCCGATGACGGGTGCGCGTCGAGGAACGCCTCGACGCGGTCGGCCACCAGCCCCGGCGAGTGGACCGGAAGGTCGTGCGACGCCCCCGGCACGACCTCGACCCGGGCGCCGGGCATGACCCGGCCGAGGCGCTCCGCCACCTCACCGGTCCGGTAGAGCACGCTGCGCTCGCCGAGCAGCACCAGCGTGGGCGTGGTGATCCGGCCGAGCTGCTCGTCGGTCAACACGTCCGGCATCGGCAGCCGGCGGCGGAACCTCATGGTCAGCGGCAGCAGCGGCATCAGCTCGTCGGCACGCAACGTGGCGTTGCGCACCGGCCCGGCGAGCCGGTGACGCACCGGCCTCGGGGTGAGCCCGGCCAGCCCGCCGGCGATCAGCCACACCCAGAACCGCGCGCCGATGCGCCCGAGACCACCGGGGTCGAGCAGGGTCAGACTGGCCGCCCGGCCGGGAAACGCCAGCTCGTGGTGGAGCAGGGTCCACCCGCCGTAGGACATGCCGATCAGGTGGCAGCGCGGCACGCCCAGCCCGGCAAGCGTTTCGGCGAGAACGGCGGCGGCGTCGTGGGCGGTGCCGATCGGGCGGCTCTGCCGGGCCATGCCCGGTTCGCCGATGGGGTCGAGCGCGATCACCGGGTGCCGGCGGCCGAGACGTTCGGCGTACTGGTACCAGGTGACCGCGCTGCCGCCGGCCCCCGGCACCAGCACGACGGGAATCCCGTCGGGGCGGCCGGTGCGGTAGGCGACGGCGTCGCCGTAGCTGGTGGCCACCGTGCTCGGAACCGGTGGTTCCGGCCAGAGCCGGGTCAGCAGGGCGCGGTAGGCGGGGTCGAATCGTTGCCGGGCGCGCGCAGTGGTGAAGTCGCTGATCCGCTCGGCCGCTTTCATGATACGAACGTACCATGAAAGCGGCCGGGGTCAGTTCGACGGCGACGGCGAGAACGAGTAGGGCGGACCGGACGGCCCGAAACCGGTCCGGCCGGTCTCGCTCAGGAACTCGAAGGCGAAGCCGGCCCGCCCGTTCGAGCGGGCGTCACCCGAGGCGAAAACCCGCAGATAGCCGTACGACGGCTGGTGGATCTCCAGTTCGAGGGGTGCCGGGTGGCCGGCCGCGCACGTCGCGTTGCCCGCGCCCAGCACCGTGTCCCCGGAGTTGCCCTGCTTGACGACGACTCCGACGGTGCCGGCCCCGACGCAGAAGAACCGGAACCGGTAGGTGTCGGCGGGCATGTCGTTCAGGTGGTTCTCGTAGTCCGGGTAGACCACCCCGTTCGTCGCGTTGATCGAGGTAGGTGTCTTCGACCGGTCGGCGAGCAGGCCACCGGCCGCCCGCACCGGGTCGAGCTCGGACCCGGTCGGCTCCGGCATCACCGGCGGTCCCCCACTGGACGACGCCTCGGCCGGGCTGCCCGCGGAGTAGTCGCCGCCGGCGTCCGGGCGGGTTCCCAGACCCGCGCCGAGCAGCATCGCGGCCACCACGAAACCGGCCCCGGCCGAGACGGCGGCACCGCGCCGCCGGCGTACTGTGCTGCGGACCTTGGGCGCGCCCGGCGCGACGATCTCGCCGAGCGTGTCGCGACGCAGGTCCGCAAAACGTTTTCCGAGTTCGTCGGTCATCACGAGATCTCCTTCGGCGAGGTCGAGGTGGGCGGCCCGGCGAGTTGCCCGGCAAGCGACTGGCGGGCGCGGTGCAACCAGGACTTCACGGTCCCCGCCGGTACGCCCTCCCGTTCGGCGATCTCCGCCACGCTCAGGTCACCCAGGTAGTGCAGGACGGTCGCCCGGCGCTGGGTGTCCGGCAACGTGGCAAGCGCCGCGATCAGCGCCACCCGGTCCGGATCGGGCCCGTCGACCTGCGGCTCGACCGGACGCTGGCGGCGCAGGAAGGTGCGCACGGTGCGCTTGCGCCGCCACCGGCTGACCGCCAGGTTCCAGGCCACCCGGCGCACCCAGGCCACCGGGTCGTCGAAGCGGGACATGGTGCGCCACCGGGCGTACGCCCGGCAGAACGCCTCCTGGACGACGTCCTGAGCCTCCTGCCGGTCCCCGAAGTAGGCATAGAGTTGCACGGTGAGGTCGCCGTAGTGCGCCGCATACATCTCGTCGAAGGACGACGTCTCGTTCGGCACGACCGCCAACGCCTCCGGTCCCGTTCCGGCGATTGCTGTCACGCCCACTACACGCCCGGCCCGGCGCCGAGGTTGCACCCGACCGCCGTCCGGGCTGAGGGCTTTCGTCGGCGGGTTCGACTTTGTGGCGCAGGAAGTGTCGTAGCCGCCCCATCGTCCACTTTCGCTGATGGCTTGGTCGAGATGACCACGACCGCGCGGATCCCGGAGCCGTTGGCGACCGGCGACCGTCCGCTCTGGGACATGTGGCGCGGCGGCGGCCCCACCCGCACCCACCTGGTGTCCGGCTACGACCGCAAGAGCTGGCTGCCCGCCGTCACCTTCGATGATCCGGTCCGCGATCTCGGTGAGGACGGCGTCCAGCTGGAGCTGCGCTGAAGAAGCGTTGCCGACCGGGCCTCAGCGCCGAGCCGGGTCGGCGCTGAGGCTCGGCTACGAACGGCTCCTGCTCCCGCCCGCAGGATCGGTCCGGGGCTCAGACGTCGCGCAGGCGGGCCTTCTGCACCTTTCCCATCGCGTTGCGGGGCAGCGCCTCGACCACGCGGACCGCGCGGGGTCGTTTGTGGGCGGCCAGGCGTTCGGCGACGAACGAGATCAGGTCGGCCTCGGCGGGCGGGCCGGACTCGGCCACCACGAACGCGGTGATCCGTTCGCCCAGGTCGGGGTCGGGCAGGCCGATCACGGCGACTTCGCGGACGGCCGGGTGCAGCAGCAGGACGTCCTCGACCTCGCCCGCCCCGACCCGGTAGCCGCCGGTCTTGATCAGGTCGGTGGAGGCGCGGCCGACGATGCGGTGCCAGCCGTCGGCGGCGATCGTGGCCACGTCGCCCGTCGAGTACCAGCCGTCGGTCAGCGGGGCCGGGACGACCGCACCGTCGCGCAGGTAACCGTCGAACATGGTCGCGCCGCGGATCTGCAACTGGCCGATCGTGGTGCCGTCGGCCGGCAGCGGTGCACCGGACTCGTCGATCAGGCGGGACTCGATGCCGGTCAGCGGCAGGCCGACCGAGCCGGGGCGTCGTTCACCGGCCGAGCGGACGCTGACCGTGATCAGGGTCTCGGTCATGCCGTACCGCTCGACCGGGGCCTGCCCGGTCAACTCCGCCAGCGCGTGGAAGACCGGCGTGGGCAGCGGCGCACTGCCGGAGACGAGCAGGCGGGCCGGTTCCAGCGCGCGGGCGGCGGCCGGATCGGCGGCGACCCGCGACCACACGGTGGGCACGCCGAAGTACATGGTGCCGGGGGCCGCGGCGTACGCCGCGGGGGACGGCCGCCCGGTGTGGGTGAGCCGCCCGCCGATCCGCAGCGGCCCCAGGGCGCCGAGAACCAGGCCGTGCACGTGGTAGAGCGGCAGACCGTGGACGAGCGTGTCGGACGGTGTCCACTCCCACGCCGAGGCGAGCGCGTCGAGGTCGGCGGCGATCGCGGCGTGCGAGACCACCACTCCCTTGGGTTTGCCGGTGGTGCCGCTCGTGTAGAGGACCAGGGCGGGGCTGGTCGGCGGGACCGGCGCGGGGAGGACTGTCGAGCGCGCGGTGCGGGTGATCGGGACGACCGGGATGTCGGTGGCCGCCGAGTCGTCGGAGAGCAGCATCGTCGCGCCGGAGTCGCGGAGGATGTGCTGTCGTTCGAGGACACCGGCGTCGGGCGGGACCGGCACCACCGGCACCCCGGCGAGCAGGCCTCCGGCGACGGCCGCGACGGTGGTGGCGTCCGGCACGGCATCCACGGCCACGATCGGCGCGCCCGCGATGTCGGCGGCGATCGAGGCGGCCCAGCCGAGCAGGTCGTGCCGCGCGTACCGGCCGGACTGGGTGACCAGGGCGTCGTCGAGGTCTTCCGGGGACAGGAGGGCGGTCAGCAGCATGACCGCATCCTGACATGTCCCGGTCAGGCGACCCGCATGCGCTCGCACAGGCCGCGCAGTTCGGATCCGCCCGCGAGCCGCCTGGACCGTTCCAGCAGAGCGCGCGTGGTTTCCTGGGCCACCGCTGAGGTGTGCACGTGCTGGGGTGCGATGCGTTCGGCGGTGAGCAGGAATCGGATCGCCTCCTGGTCCTTGCGCAGCCGGGCCAGCGCCCGTGCCGTGTCGGCGTAGTAGAAGACCTGCCGGAAGCCGTACGCCAGCACCCCGGGGTTGGTGTCGCGGGCCACCTCGGCGGCGCGGCCCGGGTCGTCGCCGTCGACCTCGATGCCGATCCGCCAGATGCCGACGTTCGTGGGCCCGAAGTAGAGGGCCAGGGTGGTGGTCTCGCCGGTGTGCTCGGCCAGGGCGGCGGCCTCGGCGGCCCAGGCCCGGCTGTCGTCGGTGTTGCGGCGACCCCGGCTCGCGTAGGAGCACAGCAACCGCAGTGTGCCGGCCACCTCGGCGCCGCCCGGCCGATCGCTGAGATCGTCGATCGCGCGGGAGGCGATGGTGAGCGCCCGGTCGAAGGAGCCGCACGCGGAGGCCGCCCCGGCCCGCGCGTAGGCCGCGACGCCCAGCAGGACCGGGTCACCGGCGGCCTCGGCCGCGTCCCGGCACCGCTCGGCGGCCAGCCACGCGTCCGCGAGATGCCCGAGGTTACGCAGCACCGAGGAGGCGATGTGGGTGGCATTGATCAACATGGGCAGGGCCTCGCGGCGGCCCGGCCCGGCCGCGGCGGCGTGCAGGCCGCGCAACAGATCCGGGGTCAGCCGGGCCGCGCCGGCGTAGTCGCAGGCCTGCCGGAGCTCGTCGGTCAGCGTGAGCTGACCGGCCAGGGACGCGAGCGGTGGCGCCGCGACCGACGGCGTCTCGGTCAGATCGATGTCGACCAGGGCCTGCCGGATGCCGTGCACCGCGGCGTGGGCGGCCACCACGGCCCGGTCGGCGGCCGGCACGACGCTGCCGGCGAGCTCGGCCGGGGAACACTCGAGGGCGGTGGCGATGTCGGCGAGCATGAACCGGTTGTCGGCCGCCTGCCGCCCCCGTTCGATCCGGCTCCAGGTGGCGTGTGAGATCCCGGCGCGGCTGGCGGCGTGCCTGATGCTCCAGCCGCGGAGCAGGCGGCGGGCTTGGATGCGATCGCCGATGCTCGGGTCGGCGGTGAGTCGTGGCGTCATGTCCGGACCGTAACCGCGCTCACTCGCCCGGCTGGTCCATGGTTGTACCGGCGGCGATCCCGGCCAGCTCGGCCAGCGCGTCGGCGGGCAGCTTCAGCCCGGCCGCGGCCATGTTCTCCCGCAGGTGCGCCACGCTCGACGTGCCCGGGATGAGCAGGATGTTGGGTGACTGGTGCAGCAGCCACGCCAGGGCCACCGCCTTGGGGGTCGCACCCAGCCGCGCGGCGACCGAGTCGAGCACCTCGGACTGCAGCGGGTCGAACCCGCCGAGCGGCCAGAACGGCACATAGGCGATGTCCTGCGCGGCGAGCGAGGCGATCAGCTGCTCGTCCCCGCGGTGCGCGACGTTGTACCAGTTCTGCACGGTCACGACCGGGGCGATCGCCTGCGCCTCGGCGACCTGGGCGGCGTCGACGACACTGAGCCCGAGATGCCGGATGAGCCCCTGCGACCGCAGCTCGGCGAGGGCCCCGAACATCTCGGCGACCGACCCCGGCACCGGTGTGTGCCCGGCACTGCCGCCCCCGACCCGCAGGTTGACCACGTCGAGCGTGTCCACCCCCAGGTTGCGCAGGTTGTCGTGCACCTGGGCGACCAACTGGGCCGGCTCCCGGGCGTGCAGCCAGGCACCCTTGTCGTCACGCACGGCGCCGACCTTGGTGACGATCACCAGCTCCTGCGGGTAGGGCGTGAGGGCCTCGCGGATCAGCTGATTGGTCACGTGCGGCCCGTAGAAGTCGGCCGTGTCGATGTGGTCGACGCCCAGCTCGACGGCCGTCCGCAGCACCCGGATCGCCTCGGCCCGGTCGGCCGGCGGCCCGAACACGCCGGGACCCGCGAGTTGCATCGCCCCGTAACCCATCCGATTGACGTTTCCCATCGGATTCACCTTGAAGGTGCTCTTCGTCGTCATGAGCACAGCCTGGTCCGGCCGGGCGGAATCAGGCAGTGGAGCGCTGATCCTGGGAGTGCCGGGGCCAGGTTCGCGACCGCCCGCCGGTCTAGCGTGACGGGCATGAGCGACAACCCGATCGGCGAGTTCCTGCGGGCCCGCCGGGCCCTGGTCACCCCGGAGGAGGCCGGCGTGCGCGTCACCGGCGTGCGCCGCGTCGCCGGGCTGCGTCGCGAGGAGGTGGCCATGCTCGCCGGCATCAGCGGCGACTACTACCTTCGCCTCGAGCAGGGCCGCGACCGCAACCCGTCGGTGCAGGTGCTGGCCTCGATCGCCCGGGTGCTCCAGCTCGACGAGACCGCCACCGACCACCTGATCGGCCTGGCCGCCGACAAGCCGCGCCGGGCCCGCCGCCCCCGCCGCGAGTCGGTCCCGGCGGGCACCCTCCAACTGCTCGACGTGCTCGGCCTGCCGGCCTTCGTCGAGGGCCGCTATTTCGACGTGCTCGCCGCGAATGCGCTCGCCACCGCGCTCTCCCCCAATCTGCAACCGGGCCGCAACCGGATGAGGTCGGTCTTCCTCGACCCGCAGGAGCGCGCCCTGCATCCCGACTGGGAAACCGACACCGCCACCCTGGTCGCCGGTTTCCGCGAGTCCGTCGGCGCCGACACCGACGACCCCCGGTTCGTGCTTCTGGTCGGCGAGTTGTCGCTGGCCAGCGACAAGTTCCGGCAGTTGTGGGCCCGGCACGACGTGCAGGCGCTGCGGGGCCGGCCGGCCCGGCTCGACCATCCGGAGGTCGGTGAGCTGACGCTGCGCCGCGAAAAACTCGCCATCGGCGGCACCACCGGTCAGATGCTCGTCGTCTACCACGCCGCCCCGGGCAGCGACAGCGCCGACAAGCTCGCCCTCCTCGGCTCTCTAAAGCAGGCTGCCGCGTCGCCGATTCATACCCCGTCGCCGCAGTCGGACCGAATGGAGCGCCGGTGAAAGCCATCGTCAACACCCCCGGATCCACGGCGTGAGCTGGCTCTGGGCCGGGCTGACGCTGGCGCTCGCCGCCGGCGCGTTCGCCGCCGGGGCCCGCCTTCAGCGTCGCCGTGCCCTGCGGTCCCTCGAGACCGGGAGCACCGGCCCGGTGACCTTCGAGGGCGTGCGCGATCGGCTGATCGAGCTGGCCGCCCTGGTGACCGACCGGGAGACCGACCTGGAGCAGATGCGCGCCGACCGCGAGGAGCGGGCGCGCCTGACCGAGCAGGAGCAGCGGCAGATCAACGGCCGGCTGCGCCGCCGCGCCAAGGAAGCCATCGACGACACCGGCGCCGTCATCGGCGAGCGCCTGCGCGACGTGGTCGAGCAGGTCGGCGCGGCCCGCCAGGCGGCCAACGCCACCCACGAGCGGGTCGGGTCGACGAGCGCCGCCGCGGCCACCATGGTGCGCCGGGCCCGCAGTGCCGACGAGGCCGCGACGGCCCTCAACGACAGCCTGCACCAGGTCGCCGGCATCGCCGGCGTGATCGGTGAGATCGCCTCGCAGACCCGCATGCTCGCCCTTAACGCCACCATCGAGGCGGCCCGCGCCGGCGCGGCCGGCAAGGGTTTCGCGGTGGTCGCCGACGAGGTGAAGAACCTGGCCGACACCACGGCCAACTCCACCGACAAGATCACCGCGACGATCGCCGCGCTCGAGGCCGACGTGGCCCAGATGGGCGGCACGCTCACCGCGATCGTCCAGGACGTCGACGAGATCGAGCAGGCGATGGGCCTGCTCGACGGCATCGCCGACGACCAGCACCAGATCGTCGAGCGCCTCAACTCCACCGTCGACGCCACGATGCTGCAGATCCAGGACCTCTCCGAGGTGGCCGAGCGGCTGGAACGCCGCCGCGCCGACCGCCTGTCCGCGACGGGCGACGTGCGGTTGCGGGTGCCGTCCCGGCCCGACCCGGTCGCCGGCCGCCTGACCGACCTGAGCAACGGCGGCCTGGGCTGCACCGTCCCGCCCCGCACCCCGATCGCGGTCGGCGACACCGCTCAGGTCACCGCCGAGATCAACGGCGTCACGGTGAACATGTCGGGGCGGGTGGTCCGCCGCCGCGACCTCGTCGACGAGATCGAACTGGGCCTGGAACTGACCGATGTGGGCGCCGAGGCGCAGCGCCAGATCGACGCCCACATCAGCCGCGCGTTCGAGACCGCCTGACGGCGCCCGCACCGCGGCCGGCCGGCGTTGTTTCTTGAGGGGTCTCAGATCAGTCTGAGACCCCTCGGCTCGCCCGCGCGAAACCCGGGACCAACGGTGCGGGGAAGGCCGGTCAGGCGTCCGGGAACACCCGGTCCACCATGGTGAGCAGGGTGGCGGTGAGCAGATTGTGCACCTGGGCGCGGGTGAGGTCACCGCGCTGGAGCCACTCGCGGGCGGTCGAGGTGGCGAGGCCGACATAGGAGCGGGCCATGGCGTGCAGGGCGGCGTTCGGCTCGACGAACCCGACGGCGGTGAGCACCTGGTCGGCGGCCACGTCGACGGCCTCGGTGATCACCCGGTCGACGTCGGCGTCGCCGGCCATGCCGCCGGCGTTGATGGCGCCCAGCCACGAGGTGGAGTGCCGGGACACGACGTCCAGGAACCAGCAGACGATCGATTCCGTACGGGTGGCCAGGTCACCCGGCGGCACCAGGGCGAGGGCCGACGACGGCACGGTCAGCATCACCCGGATGACCTCCAGGTAGAGCTCCTTCTTCGTACCGAAGTAGTGGTTGACCAGGCCGCGGGCGACTCCCGCACCGCTCGCCACGTCGCCTGTCGAGACGTCGGCGTAGCCGCGCTCGCCGAACAGGCGCACAGCGACCGACAGGATCTGTTCGCGCCGGGCGTCCGGTTCGAGCCGGCGGCGCTGGCCCGCGTCCACACTCACGAAGTGGACCTTACGGCACCGCGCTTGTTGACACCGTGTCAACAAGCCGCGAGAGTGAGGCATGCCCACTCCCGGACTGGACGGGTACGTCCCGTCATGGCACAAGCCGGAGCACGACGACCTGGCCGAGCTGGCTCGTGACTTCTTCACCCAGCAGGTGCTCCCGCACACGGAGCGCCTCGAGAAGCAGGGTCACCCCGACCGCGAGCACTACAAACAGGCCGGTTCGCTCGGCTTGCTGGGGCTCAGCGTGCCGGCGGAGTACGGCGGCGGCGGGGGCGACTTCACCCACGAGGCGGTGATGCTGCACGAGCAGCAGCACGTCGGCGAGGGCAGCCTGGGCCTGGCCGTGCACAGCGGCATCGTGACCGGCTACCTCGTGGCGTACGGCACCGACGAGCAGAAACGTCGCTGGCTGCCGGGTCTGTGCGACGGCGAACTCGTCGGCGCGATCGCGATGACCGAGCCCGGCGGCGGCTCCGACCTGCAGGCGATCCGCACCCGGGCGGTCCGCGACGGTGACGACTACGTGATCACCGGGTCGAAGACCTTCATCACCAACGGCGGGCTCGCCGACCTGATCATCCTGGCCGCCAAGACCGACACGACCCAGGGCGCGGCGGGCATCAGCCTGATCGTCTGCGAGGTCACCGGTGAGCCGGCCGGGTTCCGCCGCGGCCGGCTGCTGGAGAAGATCGGCCTGCACTCCAACGACACCGCCGAGCTGTTCTTCGACGACTTCCGGGTGCCGGCGGCCAACCTGCTCGGCACCGAGGGCGGCGGGTTCTTCCAGATGATGCAGCAGCTCCCCCAGGAACGCCTGGTCATCGGGGTCGGGGCGGTGTCGGCGATGCAGCGGGCGGTCGAGCTCGCGGTCGCCTACGCGAAGGAGCGCACCGCCTTCGGCAAGACCGTCCTCGCCCACCAGAACACCCGGATGGTCCTCGCCGACTGCGCCGCCCGGACCCGCGTGTCGCGGATCTTCCTGGACGACTGCATCGCCCGGCACACCCGTGGTGAGCTGGACGTCCCGACCGCGGCGATGGCGAAGCTGACGCTCACCGAGGGCCAGTGCGAGGTCGTCGACAAGTGCCTGCAGATCTTCGGCGGCTACGGCTACACGACCGAATACCCGATCGCCAAGATGTACGCCGACGCCCGCGTCCAGAAGATCTACGGCGGCACCAACGAGATCATGAAGGAGCTGATCGCCCGTGTCCTCTGAGGCCTTCGTGTACGACGCGGTGCGCACCCCGCGCGGCCGTGGCAAGGAGTCCGGCGCGTTGCACGGCGTCAAGCCGATCACCCTGGTCGCCGGCCTGATCGACGCGCTGCGGGAGCGCAATCCCGGACTTGACGAGTCGACCATCGACGACCTCGTGCTCGGTGTCGTGACCCCGGTCGGTGAACAGGGCGGCGATCTCCCCCGGGCGGCCGCGCTGCTGGCCGGGCTGCCCGAGACGGCGGCCGGGGTCCAGCTCAACCGCTTCTGCGGCTCCGGCCTGGAAGCCGTCAACCAGGCCGCCGCCCGCATCCGGTCGGGCTGGGAGCACCTGATCCTGGCCGGTGGCGTCGAGTCGATGTCGCGCAACCCGATGGGCTCCGACGGCGGGGCGTGGTTCCTGGACCCGGAGACCGCCCTGGCCACCGGTTTCGTGCCGCAGGGGGTCAGCGCCGACCTGATCGCCACGATCGAGGGCTTCAGCCGCGCCGACGTGGACGGCTATGCGGTGCGCTCCCAGGACCGCGCGGCCAAGGCCATCGCCGGTGGCCACTTCGGCCGCTCGATCGTCCCGGTGCGCGATCCCAGCGGTCTCACCGTTCTCGCCGCCGACGAGCACCCCCGCCCGGACACCACCCGCGAGGGGCTGGCCCGGCTCAAGCCGTCGTTCGCGACCATCGGCGAGGCGGCCGGCTTCGACGCGGTGGCGCTGCAGAAATACCACTGGGTCGAGAAGATCGACCACGTCCACCACGCCGGCAACTCGTCCGGGATCGTGGACGGCGCCGCCCTGACCATGATCGGCAGCGAGCGGTACGCGGATGCGGGCCTCACCCCGCGCGCTCGCATCGTCGCGGCCGCGGTCACCGGCGCGGACCCGACGATCATGCTCACCGGCCCGATCCCGGCCACCCGCAAGGCGCTGGCCATCGCCGGGCTGGAGACCGCCGACATCGACCTGTTCGAGATCAACGAGGCTTTCGCCGCCGTGGTCCTCAAGTACGAGCGGGACCTCGGCCTCGACCCCGAGAAGGTGAACGTCAACGGCGGCGCGATCGCTCTCGGCCACCCCCTCGGCGCCACCGGCGCGATGCTGCTCGGCACCGCGCTGGACGAGCTGGAACGCCGCGACCAGCGCCGCGCCGTGATCACCCTGTGCATCGGCGGCGGCATGGGTGTCGCCACCGTGATCGAGAGGCTCTCATGATCCGCTACGAGCGCGCGGCGGACGGGATCGTCACCCTCACCATCGACGACCCCGACCAGTCCGCGAACACGATGAACGTCGCCTACGCGGCCGCCATGACCGAGGCGCTGGACCGGCTGGAGGCCGAGCGCGACGACGTCACCGGGGTGATCGTGACCAGCGCGAAGACGACGTTCTTCGCCGGCGGCGACGTGCCGATGATGAGCCGGGTGACCGAGGCCGAGGTCCCCGAGCTCTTCGAGCTGCTCACCACCGTCAAGCGGGACCTGCGCCGGCTCGAGACGTACGGGCGACCGGTCGTCGCCGCGATCAACGGGGCCGCGCTCGGCGGTGGGCTGGAGATCGCGCTCGCCTGCCACCACCGGATCGCCCTGGACGCGAAGGGGACCCGGCTCGGCTTCCCCGAGGTGACCCTCGGCCTGCTGCCGGGAGCCGGCGGCGTGACCCGCACCGTCCGGCTGCTCGGCCTCGCCCCGGCCCTGACGAGCTGGCTGCTCACCGGGCGCCGGTTCAAGCCCGCCGACGCCCGGGAGAACGGCCTGGTCGACGAGGTCGCGGCGACCGAGGACGAGATGATCGCCAAGGCCCGGGCCTGGATCGCCGCCAACCCGGCGGCCACCCAGCCCTACGACCGGCCGGGCTACCGGATGCCGGGTGGCACGCCGAGCCACCCCAGGCTCGCCGCCCAGCTGCCCGCCTTCGCGGCCACGCTGCGCAAACAGCTCAAGGGCAACCGGCTGCCGGCGCCCGAGGCGATCCTGGCGACCGCCGTCGAGGGCGCCCAGGTCGACCTCGACACCGCCCTGATGATCGAGACCCGCCGCCTGATCACGCTGCTCACCGGGCCGATCGCCAAGAACATGATGGGCGCGCTGTTCTTCGACATGCGGGCGGTCAACGGTGGCCTGGCCCGGCCCCGGGTGGCCACCCTGCCGGCGACCCGGATCGCGGTGCTCGGCGCCGGGATGATGGGCGCCGGGATCGCCCAGGCCTGTGCCCGCGCCGGCCTGCCGGTGGTCGTCAAGGACGTGACGCCCGAGCTCGCCGCCCGCGCCGCCGGCCCCGGCATCATCACCACCGCCGACGTCGACGACCTGCGCGGCTGCGACGTGGTGATCGAGGCGGTCTTCGAGGACCCGGCCCTGAAGGCCGAGGTGTTCGCCGAGGTCGAGCCGGTTCTCGCGCCCGGCGCGCTGCTCGCCTCCAACACCTCCACGCTGCCCATCACCGGCCTGGCCGAGTCGGTCGGCCGGCCCGCCGACTTCATCGGCATGCACTTCTTCTCCCCGGTCGGCAAGATGCCGCTGCTGGAGATCGTGGTCGGCGAGCGCACCCGCGACGAGGCCGTGGCCCGCGCGTTCGACCTGGGCCGGCGCCTCGGCAAGACACCGATCGTGGTCAACGACGGGCTGGGCTTCTTCACCAGCCGGGTGATCGGCAAGTTCATCGACGAGGCGATCGGGATGCTCACCGAGGGCGTCCCGGCCCCGTCGATCGAGCAGGCCGCCCTCCAGGCGGGCTACCCGACCGGTCCGCTCGCTCTCGCCGACGAGGTCAGCCTCGCCCTGGTGCAGCGGATCCGCCGGCAGTTCGAGGCGGCCGCCGGCGACACGTTCGAGCGACAGCCGTCGCACGACCTGGTGGACCGGATGGTCGACGAGCACGGCCGGCCGGGGCGCGCGGGCGGGGCGGGCTTCTACGCGTACGCGGCCGGCAAGCGCACCGGCCTCTGGCCGGGCCTCGCCCAGCTCGCCACCGACGAAGGCCGCGGTGTTCCGTTCGCCGACCTGCGGGACCGTTTCCTGTTCGCGGAGGCGATCGACGCGCAGCGGTGCCTGGCCGAGGGGGTGCTGCGCACCGAGGAGGACGGCAACGTCGGGTCGATCCTCGGCATCGGCTACCCGGCCTGGACCGGCGGGGTGCTGCGGTTCGCCCGGCACGACGATTTCCCCGGCCGGGCGGCCGAGCTGGCCGAACGCTACGGCGAACGGTTCGTCCGGTCGTGAGCGGTCCGCTGGCCGGGGTCCGGGTCGTCGAGCTCGCCGGGCTGGCCCCCGGCCCGTTCGGCTGCATGATCCTCGCCGATCTCGGCGCCGACGTCGTCCTGGTCGACCGGCCCGGTGGCCCCGGCATGGCTCCGCCACCGGGACCGCTGCAGCGCGGCCGGCGCGCCCTCGCCCTCGACCTCAAGTCCGAAGCCGGCGTCGCCGAGCTGTTCCGCCTCGTCGAGCGCGCCGACGTCCTGGTCGAGGGCTACCGGCCCGGCGTCGCCGAGCGCCTCGGCCTCGGCCCGCTCGACTGCGAGAAGATCAATCCCAGGCTGGTGTACGCGCGGATGACCGGCTGGGGTCAGGACGGCCCGTTCGCGTCCCGGGCCGGGCACGACATCGACTACATCGCGTTGTCCGGCGCCCTCGAACCGATCGGGCGGGCCGGACAACGTCCGCACGCCCCGCTCAACCTGATCGGCGACTTCGCGGGCGGCGGCATGCTGATGGCGGTCGGCGTCCTCGCCGCCCTGGTGGAACGTTCCGCCTCCGGGCGCGGCCAGGTCGTCGACGCCGCCATGGTCGACGGGTCGGCGCTGCTCACGACGTTCGTCCACGGCCTGAGCGCGGCCGGGATGTGGCCGTTCCCGCGCGGCCGGAACCTGCTCGACGGCGGCGCACCGTTCTACGACACGTACGCCTGCTCGGACGGCGGTTTCGTGGCCGTCGGCGCCCTGGAACCGCCGTTCTACGCCGCCCTGCTCGACGGGCTGGGACTGGCCGGGGAGGAGCTGCCGGCCCAGCACGACCGGGACGGCTGGCCCGTACTCCGGGAACGCTTCTCCTCGATCTTCGCCACCCGCGGCCGGGACGAGTGGGCCGACCTGTTCGCCGGCACCGACGCCTGCGTCGCCCCGGTCCTGGCCCCCGGCGAGGCCGCCGGCCACCCGCACAACCAGGCCCGGAACGCGTTCGTCGAGGTCGGCGGGATCATCCAGCCGGCGCCCGCCCCACGGTTCGGGCGCACCCCGCCCGGCACGCCGCGGCCGGTGGCCGGGACCACCGTCGACGAGGTCCTCGCCACCTGGTGAACCCTCAAGACGCCACCCCGCGAGCCGAACCTTGCGGGGATGAGCAAGACACCCGAACCGTCGGTCCGGCGACGGCGGCGCACCCTGGAGGCCGCGCTCTCCCGCGGCTGACCCGTCAGCGCCTGCGGGCGGGCCGCGGCCCGGTCACATGCGGGCCTTGAGCACGTCGATCTCGCAGCCCGGGGCGGCCGGGTCGAAACCGTGCCCGGCCAGCCAGCGCACGTTGAGCAGGCTCCGCAACGACCACCAGCCGCGGATCACGTCGGCGTCGGCCTCCGGCCCGTAACCGGCGAGGACGTCGGCCAGGCGCTCCTCGTGCCCCAGCGTCAGCCCGGCCAGGTCGGCCATCGGGTCACCCGGCGCCGCCTCGGACCAGTCGATCACGCCGGTGACCTCGTCACCCTCGACGAAGACGTGGGTGATCTGCATGTCGCCGTGCACGAAGACCGGGGTGAACGGCCGGAACGCCGCCTCGGCGACCCGGCGGTTACGCGCGACCAGGTCGGCGGGCAGGATGGCGGAGCTCACCAGCAGCTCGCACTCGACCTCGAGTTCGGCCGCCACCTCGTCGAGGCTCCGCCCGGGCCACGGCGGCAGCGGCGCGTCGTGCAGCTTGCGGAGGGCGGCCCCGGCGGCGGCCCACGCCGCCGGCGACGCGGGCGACGGTTCGCCGAGGCGGCCCAGGGCCGTGCCCGGCACGGCGGCGATGGCCAGCACGTTCGGCTTCTGCCACAGCACCCGCGGGGCCGGGATCGGCGCCATCGCGATCGCCGCCACCTCCCGGTCGATGCGCGTCTGCACGGTGTCGACCTTGAGGAACACGTCCCCGAGGCGCAGGGTGGTGCGCTCACTGTGCGCGACGACGACGGCGATCTCGTCCATGGCGGCCATTCTGGCCGGGCCGCTCCGCCGTCGTCACCCGGTTTACCCGGTCGCGGTCGACGCCGCCACCAGGCGGGCCACCGCTTCCGGTGGGGCCTGCGGCAGGAACAGCGACGGCTCGACCAGCTCCACCTCGAGGACGCACGCCTTGCCGTCGTCGTCGCGAACCAGATCGACCCGCGCGTACAGCGGAACACCGAACCGGCTGGTCACGATGTCGATCACGCGGCGGGCCACCGCGATCTGCTCGTCGTCGGCGACGTACGGCGCGTTGGTCTCCTCGGCGAACAGTTCGTCGATCACCCCGGCGCGGGGCAGCGCGACCCGCTTGCCGGCGGCATGGCTGTACTGACCGGCGAAGAACACCAGCGGCCACTCGCCGTCCACCTCGACCGACTTGAGCAACGGCTGAATCAGCACACTCGCCCCACCCTCGTGCAGCCGGCGCACGTGCGCCCGCGCCACGTCGTGCTCGGCCGGTCCGTAGCCGGCCGCGTCCCGGCTGCCGGCGCCGATCGCCGGCTTCACCACGAACTCGCCGTCGGGAAACACCGGCTCCTCCCCCGACCCCGGCTCGGCGAACACGGTCGGGGTGACCGGCACGCCGGCGGCGTCGAGCTCGGCGAGATAGTGCTTGTCGAGACTCCACCGCACCATCGGCACCGGATTGCGCAGATCCGTCACCTCGGCCACCGCGTCGAGCCACCGCCTGAACTCCCCGAGCCGCTGCGGATAGTCCCAGGTCGACCGCAACACGACCCGGTCGTACGAAGCCCACCGCACCGCCGGGTCGTCCCAGTTCACCACCTCGGCCTCGACCCCGGCCGCCCGCAGCGCGGGCAGCGCCAGTTCCTCGTCCTCGTCGAGCCCGCGGGCCTCCCGAGCCGACACCCACGCAAGCCGTCGCACCACAGCCCGCACTCCCCTTTCTCCACCCACGGCACGTCCGCCGGCCGCAACCATTCCGGCCGGGCTCTCTCGTCTTCCCGACGCGCGAGCCCGTCGAGCCACTCGGCCGGCTGTTCGTCCGGGAAGTTCTGTCCGCCGCCGTGGACCACGCCCTCGTCGATCCGGTCGAGCTGATATCCGGCGAGGTCGGCGACCGGGCCGCGCAGCAGAAAGACCTCGGCGTCGACGCGGGCGCCGCGCACCCGCAGCACCCAGGTGGCGTCCATGCCGGCCGGGTCGAACGACCCCTCGACCTGGGCCGCCGGGCGCCGGGCCGCGACATCGCGCAGCACAAAGCCCAGCGCTTCGGTACGTTCCCTCGGCCTACGGTGGGCCGGCGCTCGGCGCGGCCGTGAGATCGAAGATCGGCAGGCCCATTTCGCGCAGGTGGCGCAGGGTTTCGAGGATCGAGTGGCAGTCCTCGAGCGCGTCATGATTCGACTCGATCGGCCCCGGCCGCCCGAGCGCACCGGCCAGGCTCCCGGCGGCGAGAGGCACGGTCGACGGCAGGACCCGATTGAGGTACGGCCGGATGTTGACGAACGGCGGCAGCGGCCCGGCCGTACGGCGCCCCGGCGGATACTGCAGCACCAGGTTCTCGCCCAGGATCACCATGTCGTTGCCGTACGAGAGGGCATAGCCCCCGTCGCAGAACTTGAGGAAGAGGTCGAGCGCCTCGGCGAAGCCGACTCCCCGCTCGGTGATCGCGTCCTGGCTGATGCCGGTGAGCTGTTGGAAGAAGGCCGAGAGCCGAGGATTGCGCACCGGCTGCACCAGCACCTCGAACTCGCCGTCGAGGGCGAGCGTCACCGGGTCGACCCGTACCGCTCCGATCTGGACGATCTCCCGGAACTCATCCGCCCCGGTCCACCCGCGGTCCTGCGCACCGACCCAGGTCGTGTACTCGAGGTCGAAGATCACGATCACGCCCCCACGCTACCGACCACCGGCCCGATCCTCACCATGCCACCCGGCCAAGATCGACACAACTTCCCCGGGAGGCGCCGCACCAAGCGGGTCGGCGGCGCCCCGGCCGGCCGGGGCGGCCCTCGGCTGCCCCGGCCGGCGATGGCTCAGACCGGGGCGATCGCGAGGTCGATGACCTGGTCGTCCTTGATGCCGAACACGAACGAGAAGGACAGCGGCCCGCCGGGGAAGTCGCCGTCCCCGGAGGCCACCAGCCGGTCGCCCGCGAACGAGGTCGGGGTGAGCACGATCTTGGGAGTGATCAGATGACTCTGGACCCACTCGCGGATCTCGGCCCCGCCGGTCCAGGTCTTCCCGTCATCGCCCACGGTGGCTCCCTCGCCGAAGACCGCGACCAGGGCGTTCGCGTCGTGCGCGTTGGTGGCCGCGATGAAGTTCTCGACGGCCTTGGGCAGCGTGATGTCGTTCATTTCAACTCTCCGTTTCTCGGGTGTCAGGATTCGGGGCGACACGGCTCAGAAGTCCGCGCTGCGGGACAGCTTCTCGTTGGCGCGCAGCTCCGCGAGTGCGTTCTCGTGCATCTCGACCACGGCGTCGTAGCCGGAGTTGCCGAGCACGAGCCGGTGCGGCGGGACGGGTGCGTTCATCGCGTTGAGCACGGCCTGCACGCCGCGAACAGGATCACCGGGCTGCTTGCCGTCGGCGTCCACGAAGGCCGCCTTGACCGTCTCGACCATCGGCACGTAGGCGTCGACGGTCTCGGTGACGGGCTCGTTCTGGAAGTAGGAGAAGGCACTGGTGCGGAAGGCTCCCGGTTCCACCGCGAGCACGCGCACACCGAACGGCTCGACTTCCTGGCGCAGGGTCTCGGTGAGTCCTTCGATCGCGAACTTCGCCGCCGCGTAGTAGCCGAAGCCCTGTGCGCCGACGAGGCCGGCCACCGACGACATGTTCACGATCCAGCCGTCGCCGCGTGCCCGCATGCCGGGCAGGACCGCGTGCATCAGGTCGACGACGGCGAACAGGTTGAGGTCGAAGGTGCGGCGGATCGTCTCGCCGGGGGCGCCCTCGATCGAGCCGTACCAGCCGCGGCCGGCGCTGTTGACGAGCACGTCGATGCCGCCGAACCGCTCCTCGGCCCGCCGCACCGCCGCCCGTACCTGGTCGGCGTCGGTGACGTCGAGCTGCAGAACCAGGACCCGGTCGCCGTACGGCTCGGCCCATTCCCGCAGTTCAGAGGGCCGGCGTGCGGTCACCGCCACCTGGTCTCCCTGGGCCAGTGCGGCCTCGGCGTAGGCCTGGCCGAACGCTCCGGGCGTCGCACCCGTGATGAACCAAGTTCTCATGGCTTTCCCCTCTCGCTATAGCAGCGCTACAGGAGGCAATGTAGCGCTACATGCGCTAATGTAGCAAGCATGCAGAACGCACGGGATCGGCTCCTGCTCGCCGCGGCGGAGTTGCTGGAGAGTGGCAGCACGGTGTCCACGAGGGCGGTGTGCGACCAGGCCGGGGTGCAGGCCCCGACGCTGTACCACCACTTCGGCAGCAAGCAGGGCCTGATCGACGCCGTGGCGAACCACGGCTTCACCCAGTACACGGCGGTCGAGAAGTCCGGCGACCCACTGGTCGACCTGCGCGCGGGCTGGGACCGGCACGTGCGGTTCGGGCTGGAGCACCCGTCGTTCTACGGGCTGCTGTACGGCCGCGCCGAACCGGGAAGGGTCTGCGCCGTCACCGCTCCCGCGCACGCCGCGTTGCGTGAGCGGTTCACCGCCGCAGCGGCCCAGGGCCTGCTCAAGGTGCCGGCGGCGGACGCCGCCGAACAGCTGTTCGCCGCCAACATCGGCATCACGCTCACCCTGATCAGCCAACCGGAGCCGGATCTCGGGCTGTCCGAACGCGTCCGCGAGTCCGCGCTGGCCGGAGTCCTGCACACCCCCTCGGCCGACGCGCCCGCGACCCGGGCAAGCACCGCGTTGACGTTGCGCGCGCTGGTCGACAACGACCCCGGCGACCTCACCCCCGGCGAACGCGGACTGCTCGCCGAGCTGCTGGAGCGCCTGGCTCGCTAGTAGAGCGCGGCGGTCACCGCACCGGCGACGGCGAGCACCGCTCCCCCGCCCAGCAGGGCGACACAGAGCCGGTTGAGGTTGCGGCCGGAGACGGCGGGCTGATCGAGTACGGCGAGGGCCACGCCCCAGGCGACAGCGACCGCGCCGAGCAGATACTGGAGCACGTCAGCCCACCGGCCGATCGACCTGCGTCATCATGCTTCTCCGTTCGTCGACCGGATGAGCCTGCGACGCGGCGGTGGCCGGCAACTGACCGCCCGGCGACCGGAAAGTGACGACTGGCGATACGGCACGACGCATCCCCGGCCGACGGCGCCCTACCTCTCGATGTGGACGACGTGCACGGGTTCGGTGGCCGGTCCCAGCCGCACGAAGTTGTGTTCCGACCAGTTCCAGCGCTCGCCGGTGATCAGGTCGTGCGCGATGAACCGGTCGTGCGGAGCAAGTCCGAGGTCGGCCAGGTTCAGGTGGATCCAGGTGTCCCGGGTGTGGTCCGGTTCCAGGTTGACGACGACCACGATCACGTCGTCGCGGTCGTAGACCCGGCGGGCCTTGGAGAACACCAGGATGTGCTCGTCGTCGGCGTGATGGAAACGCAGGTTGCGGAGCCGGTGCAGAGCCGGGTGGGCGCGGCGGATGTTGTTGATCAGCGTCAGGTACGGGGCCAGGGTGGTGCCCGCCTCGTCGTGCTCGGCCCAGTGCCGGTCCTTGTACTCGTACTTCTCGTTGTCGATCTGCTCTTCGGCGCCGGGCCGGGCGACGCGTTCGGTCAACTCGTAGCCGGCGTAGATCCCGTAGCTGGGGGCGAGGGTCGCGGCCAGAGCCGCCCGCATCTTCCACGCCTCGAGCCCGCCGCGCTGCATGAACGGGGTGAGGATGTCGTGCGTGGTCGGCCAGAAGTTCGGCCGCATGTAGGCGGCGGCCGGGCCGGCGAGCTCCGTGGCGTACCGCTGGATCTCGTCCTTGGTGTGCCGCCACGCGAAATAGGTGTAGGACTGCTGGAAGCCGATCTTCGCCAGGGTGTGCATCATCGGCGGGCGGGTGAACGCCTCGGCGAGCCAGATGACGTCCGGCCGGTCGGCGCCCACCTCGGCGATCAGCCGCTCCCACAGCCACAACGGCTTGGTGTGCGGGTTGTCGACGCGGAAGATCGTGACGCCGTGGTCGAGCCACAGCCGTACGACACGCAGGATCTCCGCGTACAGACCCTCGGGATCGTCGTCGAAGTTGAGCGGATAGATGTCCTGGTACTTCTTCGGCGGGTTCTCGGCGTACGCGATCGACCCGTCGGCCCGGGTGGTGAACCACCGCGGATGAGCGGCCACCCACGGGTGGTCGGGGGCGCAGTTGAGCGCCAGGTCCAGCGCGACCTCCAGGCCGAGCTCCCGCGCACGGGCGGTGAAGGCGTCGAAGTCGGCGAAGGTGCCGAGGTCCGGGTGGACGGGTGTCGTGGCCGCCGTCGGACGAGCCGATCGCGTACGGCGAACCGGGGTCGGCCGGCTCCGCGGTCAGCGCGTTGTTCCGGCCTTTGCGGTTGACCTCGCCGATGGGATGGATCGGGGTCAGGTAGACCACGTCGAAGCCCATCCCGGCCACCGCGTCCAAGCGCTGGGCCGCCGTCCGGAGGGTGCCACTGCGCCACTCGCCGGTGCCGTCGTCGAACCGGGCCCCCTCGGACCGCGGGAAGAACTCGTACCAGGCGCCGAACAGCGCACGTTCCCGCTCGACCAGCCAATCGAAATCCCGCGACGCCGTGACGTGATCGCGCAGCGGCCGGGCATCCAGCACTGCCCGGACCTCGGCGGCCACGCCCGCGCCGAGCCGGTCCTGCGGCGTGCGCCCCGAGTCGCGCAGGCCGGCGATCGCGTCCGTCAGCACGGTGAGCTCTTCCTTGCCGCGGGGCACCTCGGCGGCGGCCCGGTCGAGCACGCGAGCGCCTTCCGCCAGCATCAGCTCGACGTCGACACCGGCCCCGACCTTGATGACGGCGTCGTGGAACCACGTCCCGTACGGGTCGGTCCAGCCCTCCACCCGAAAGGCCCACCTCCCGGCCCGGTCCGCGGCGACGGTGGCCGACCAGGCGTCGAGCCCGGCATTGACCCGGTCCATCGGCACGCGGTGCTCGAGCCCGTGCGGGTCGGTGAGGATCACGGTGGCGCCGACCGCGTCGTGCCCCTCCCGGAAGACGGTCGCGGTCACCTCGAACTCCTCGCCGGTGACGCTCTTGGCCGGCCGCTCACCGCGCTCGACCACCGGACCGACGTCGACCACCGCGATCCGCCCGATCGTTGCTCGCACCACGACACGACTCCCGTCAAACCAGATCGGCACTGCGGACGACCTTCAACGCTTACCCGGTACGCCGCCGCCATATCCGGCCGTTCCCGCAATGTTCACCACGGCAATCCCCCCTCGACCCCACTACCGCCTGCGACGCCGGAACCTTGATCGTTACCCTGGGCTGGTGATTCAGCCGGCCGACGGGCACGTACACACGGAATTCTCCTGGGATGCCCCCGACGGCTCCATGGAACGGACCTGCGCCCGCGCGGTGCGGCTCGGCCTCCCGGCCGTCGCGTTCACCGAGCACGTCGACTACTCCCGGTGGTCGGTCGACGAGGTGGTCCTGCGGCAGTCACCGCTGCGGCGCGAACTCACCGGCCCCGACGGCGTGCTGGTCCCGCCCGAGCTGGATCAGGAGGGCTACCTGGCCTCGGTGGAGCGTTGTCGTGAGCTTTTCCCCGCGCTGCACGTCATCAGCGGCGTCGAGCTGGGCGAACCCCACTGGAATGCCGTACCGGTCGCGAAACTGCTCGGCACCGGCCACTACGAGCGGGTGCTCGGCTCGCTGCACGCCCTGCCCGTCGACGGCCGGCTGGTCGAGGCCAACGCGCTCTACCGGCAGCGTCCGGCCGTCGAGGTCATGCGGCTCTACCTGGCCGAGATCGCCGACCTGATCGTCCGCTCGGACGCGTTCGCGGTCCTCGCCCACCTCGACTACGCCATGCGCGGCTGGCCCGCCGAGGCCGGGCCGTTCGACCTGCATGCCTTCGAGGACGAGTTCCGGTACGCGCTACGCGCCCTCGCCGCCTCCGACCGGACGCTGGAGGTCAACACCCGTATCCCGCTGGCCTCGGAGATCGTCCGCTGGTGGCGCGAGGAAGGCGGCAAGGTGGTCACCTTCGGCAGCGACGCGCACGTCCCCGACGCCGTCGGCACCGGCCTGTCCACGGCCGTCGACATGGTCGAGGCATTCGGTTTCCGGCCGGGTCGTCACCCGTACGACAGGTGGACCCTCCCCGGGTGACGATCTCCACAGCGGAACGGCACGAGACGTGGAAGCCTTGGGGGGACTCGAACCCCGCGCACTCGGACTCGTTTTGCAGACGAGCAGCTCCACCCGGAACTCGCCAAGGCCACGACCTGCCCGCGAAGGGATTCGAACCCCTGACCCCCGGTTCCGGAAACCGGTGCTCTGTCCACTGAGCTACGCGGGCATGGTGCGAGCGGGAGGACTCGAACCTCCTGAGCACATGTGCAGCCGGTTTACAGCCGGCCCCTTAACCGAACTTCGACGAAAGTTGATATTGGGAAGATGATGGGCAACCTGACCGCGGCCCGGCTGCGGCGGACTGCAGTCAGCCCGGCACACCTCGGCGGGATCACGGCCGCGGAGGGGCGTCGACACCAGACATCGTCGAGAGTCCGACCCTCGCGACCTGGTACCTTCCCGGACTGATGACACAACGTTTCGGTGACCGAGCGAGATTCTGCGTGGAGGTGGGCGAGACCACGCCTCCCGCACTCCGCGTTGTCGATCTCTGGGCGGCCGGCAAGTGGCTCACCACTGACGACAACACGGCCTACACTCCTTCACTGTCCCACTACATGCGACTTGAGGCAGATCGTGTGCGCCGGGGTGACGTGCCGTCCTGCCCCTTTCCTGGCCGTCCGCCGGCGGAGATTTTCCAACTGCTTCGGGCGGACGAGACAGAGTTCGCGCAGCAGTTTTGGTTTATGCGTTGGAGCGAGATCGTCGACAACGTGTCAGCCTTCGCCTACCTCGATGACGACTTGGTGATCATGTTCGGGTTCTGGAGGACAAACCACCGCTTCACAGATGATCTGGGCACAGGTTTTGTTACCAGAATTCCTCCGGCAGAGTTCGCGTCTATCGCCAATGCGGCAGCCGACTCGCTGGATGCCGGCGTCACTCAATAAACGAGTGGTTGAGCGGCGATTAGCCGCGCCGGCACCAGCTTCAACGGTTGCCGGTCAGCCTAGCGGCAACACGGTCGACTAGCGCCGCAAAATCATGAACATCATTTAGCTCAACGTATTCCGTAATCACTTCGTCGCTTGCGACTGGAACGTAATCAACATCAACCCACCCGCCAGCATATAAGACGAACTGAGCTTCCGAAGCCTGCCCTTGAAGACGGAGACCAAGCGACATGGGCCTCCGCACTTGTTCTCGGTCTGTCAATAATGGCGCTGGCCAGTCGGCTTCATTGTCGATCCACGTCGGAGTCTCGACGATAAGACCGAGCCTCAGCCACTTCGCCCGTCGGCGCCCGATGAGAGCGGCCGCTTCATCGAGGTCCAGATTGCTGAGGTCGATGCGGCGTTCCATAGCTAGGGGGTTCCGCCCAGGTGAAGAAGCCCCTTGTGAGGGTTGCTGGCAGGATCAGTCGAGCGAAGCCCTGATCAGAGGCATGCCGATATTGGTCGTCTTACTTTTGGCGATGGTGCGGTCGAGGCTTGCCAGTTTAGCTTCGGCAGCCGTGAGGCTGAACTGCAGTCCTTCGACTTCGCCGAGCCAACCATTATGCCGGGCCTCACTAACGCGGGCGGCGAGGTTTCGTGCTATCTCGACCAGGCGCCCTCGCTGCTTCGGATCAACTCGAAGCATCGGACAGCGAATGCAGGCTTAACCGAAGTGATCTTGAAGCGAGGGAACACGACAGTCCATTCCAGCCATCACCCCGAGTCATGGGAGGGGTGTCGAATCTGGCGCCCTGGGAGTATCGATGTCGGACTAACAAGAAGAGGCGACCCGGAGACGAGCGGCGTGGGCTGCTTAATTTGACGGCGGCGCGGTCGATTCAGCGTAAGTCGATCTCGACTTGTTCCGCTGTGAGAAGGTCCAGCAGATATTGCAAGGAGACCGCTGGGCCCAGCCTGCGTCGGTCGTAGCCGTCCACCAAGTGCTGCCGGGCGACGATGGAGTTGTGCCAGGTCAGCCGGAACGGTGTCCGCGCGCCGAAGCCGCCGTGGAGACAGTCGTCGAGGGCGTCGAGGTTCCACCCGAAATAGCCACCGGGGCCGTTGATCGCCTCACCGATCGCGCAGTAGAACCCTTCGATGTCGGTTACGAACCGGCCGTCGAGATCGTACGTGGCGCCGGCGGGCCGGTCCGGCGCTGCGGGCACACGGCCGAGAGCGATACCAGCCCAGTGGTGACGAAGTTCCCGGTCGTAGCCGGCCCACAGATTCTTCTCGGCCGGTCGGCCGGTGCGCCAGTGGCCCAGCATGTCGAGCACGCGTGTCGGGAACGGTTCCCTCGGGTCGCTGTCGATGGTGATGTCGAGAAGACCGGCACCGAGTCGCGACGGCTCGCTGGCCTGGACGCTACCGGACACCGCAGCACCGACGAGGTGCCCGGTCGAACCGTCGGCAGCGACTACATGCACCTCGGCGAGGATCCGACGGCGACGCTCAGCGGCCGTGGTCGACTGCCCGATCGCGTCGAGCGCGGTCAGCAACGCAGGTGCCGGCCGGCAACCGCGCAGCCTGACTTGTGGTACCGGCGGTGCGGCCTGGTCGCGGAACACGCCGGTCAGGTCGAGGCAGGTCCCGTAGCGTTCCTGGCCCCCGCCCAGGAGAACGAAGTCCGAGGTGTCACGAGGACGTCTCACCGCATCGGTGCGGTCATCGACATCGACGAAGCCGCTGAGGTCGACATCCACGGTTCCGGGCATGCTGGTGCTGGGACGTCGACCCAGCACGATGACATCACCGAGGTACTCGCCCGACCAGACCGGCGGTGTTCCTGGCGGTGGCGAGGGCTCGGTGATGGCGACGTCGCCGAGCCAAGCCTGATCCGTACCGAGTGCCTCGGCGGGGAGCCGATTCAGTAGATCGGCGAGTGCACCCTCCGGCGCGCAACCGACAAGCGTGAAATGTTCTCGCGGTCGGGGTGGTAGATCAACGAACAGTCCCTCGATCTCCACACACCGTCCCAGCGGGATGTCGTCGTAGCAGTCATCCAAGCCGACCTCGCCGAGGAGCAACCAGCGGAGGCCAGCCCCGGACTCCTTTTCCCATCGCCGCTGCCCGGGCAAGGGGGCTTCGGGACCATCGATCACTGCCACACGGTCACCCTATCGACTTGAGTTTGCGATCAACTTGTCGGGAAAGGGGATGTCAGGACGCTTCCTGGCGGGATACGCGTTCTCATCGGTCCGGCCTACGCGAGTTCGATCGGCCCGCGGACGGGCCGACATCCGGCATACCGAGGTGAACGGGCGACTGACAAGCAGTACGCATGGCTTCGAGCTTTTGAGCCGCCGCTGCCATGGTGGTCTCGATCGCGGCGACTTCGCCGATCCAACCTTGATCTTTGGCCTCCTGCAGCCGGTCGGCGAGGTTGGCGTGGATCTCCTCCAGCCGTGGTAGCTGGGCGGGATCGACCCGAAGGAGTGGGCACCTGACACACGCGTTTTCGTGCTGGCAAGGCGTTCCATGGTCGCGGCCGCAGGTGCCGAGGGCGACCTTCCGCAGCTCGAAGTGGGCGAGGAACTGGTCCCATTCGGCGGCGGTGAGTTCGCGGTATTCCGCGCTGGGGCGTTCGGCGCGGCGGCGGGCGATGAATGCCCGGTGGTGGGTGATCACGTCGTCGGGGTAGATCGCGGCGTACCCCATTGTGGTGTCGACCGTGGCGTGGCCGCAGACCTTGGCCGCGATGTGTGGGGGCAGCCCGGAGCGGATGGCGTCGGTGACGAAGATCCTCCGGGAAGTCGTGGGGCCGCCACTGCAGCGGCTGTCCGCCGGCGACGATCCGCGCGGTGTCGGACATGGGGACCAGGCATTCCCGGATGTAGCTGCGGGTGAGTGGCCGGTCCTCGGTGCCGAAGCGCTGCTGGAACAGAAACGGCATCGGCGGGCTCCAGGTCTGCTCGAACACGTCGTAGGCGGACACCAGCGGTAGGGCGGCTTGGCCGGCGCGGACCCGGAAGATGATCGCGGTCAGTACCTCGGCGAGCTCGGGCGAGACCAGCAGCAGCCGCTCTGCGTCGGTCTTCGAGGGGGCGACCTGCAGCATCGGCACGACCTCGCCGGTGGTGGGCAGGGTGTAGGCGATGAAGCTGTAGTGGGTGAGTTCCAGCATCTCCTCGATGCGGATCCCGGTGTGCCGCAGCACTTCCACCGTCGCCCACGACCAGAATGCCGCCTCATCCTCATGGGTCAGATCTCGCCGCTTGCCGGTGGCCAGGTCGGTGGCGAAGACCCGGCCGGACTGGCCCACCCGGCACCGCTGGAGGTCCTGGCCGGCCACGGTGAACCGTCCTCCGGCGGGCGTCTCCTGGGCAGCGTTGAGTCGCTCTTCGGCGTCCTTGCGCTGCTGCTCGACGGCTCGTAGCAACGTGGGCATCAGCGGCAGTTGAGTCCGGGTCCGCTGATCCATCCGGGCCTTGACGCGCGCCTGGGCCTTCTTGCGGGTCACCTCGGATGCTTTGATCGGACAGGGTGCCACCCATGGCGCCCATCGGGCCGGGTCGTCCGCGGCCCAGCGGGCGATGTCCTCGTAGAAGGCCCGCACGAAGACGAGCTCGCTGCGGTAGTTGACGCGAGCACGGACGGGTTGGCCGTCGTCGTCGCGGATGTAGGCCAGCCGTTCCTTCCAGGCACGGGCGACCGCCGGTTCCAACCGCAGCGAGTCGATGCCGGGGTGGTGCAGTTCCAGGTCGCGCCAGAACAAGGGGCAGAGGGTGCGGGCGACCGAACGCAGCGAGGTGTGATCGAGGTCGGGTGCCCGTTCGCTGAGGTACTCGACCAGCAGGTCGCGGACCGGCCGGCACTCGATGGCGCAGGCGTCGACGATCTGCTCGATGCTGCGGCGCCCGTCCAGCCGCAGCATCCGCAACCGTTCCGGGGCCGCGGCCGGCAGCATGCCCGCCTTCTTCAACGCCGCGTAGAACAACGGCCGGTCGGCGCTGCCGCGGAAGTGGTGCTCCTGCAGCGCTCTGGTCAGCTCGATGCAGTCGCCCACGGTGATGTCGGCGACAAGGCCGCCCTTGCGGATCACGATCCAGGTGAGCTTGTTCATCGCGTCGGACTTGGCCCAGTCGGCCGCGTGCCCGGTGTGCCGCTCGATGTTGCTGAATCCCTCAGGGTTCGTGGCCGTTCTGGTCTCGGCGAGCATCAGAGCGTGGCGTTGCCGCAGCAGCCATCGATAGCCTGGCCGGATGACCTGTCCGGCCACCAGCAGCGCCAGCCCGCACGACAACTCGTCACGATGATGACGCCGGACCGGGGCACGCTCGCGCAGCGGCAGATCGGCCCAGTCGAAACCCGCGGTGTCGGCTCCACTGGCCAGCCACCGGTCCTGCCAGGTATCCCCGGGCTGGCGCTCAAGCCAATCCAGCAGCTTGCCCAAACCGCGTCGTCGCGTCTTGTCCCGGGTGCGGCCGGTGCTCGGGTCGGTGAACGCCTGCAGCAGCCGTTCCGTCAACGCTTCCCGGCTCTGGCGGGTCTGCCACCAGCCTTCCTCGTCGGCCCGCGGCTCCCATTCGCTTGGCCGGGCCGTCGTATCGGCGTCGACGATCCCGGTGGTGGCGGCCGCAATGCCCGGCGCTGCGATCGTCACTGCGTGTCTCCGCCTGTGGTCGCGGCGCCGAACAGGGTCGTCAGCACCTCGGGCCGATACCCGGGTGCCGGCGGCGCGGGTGGCTTGGCCAGCTCGGCCCGCTGCCGCTCGTGGTGGGCAAGGACGCGGGTGATGACCTCGTCCGGGGTAGGCGCGGTGTAGATCTCCGTGGTGGTGATGTGCGCATGTCCCAGCACCCATTGCACGTCGGACAACGTCAGATTCGGGTCACGGACCATCCTCTTGGCGGCAGAATGTCGCAGGTCATGCAGGGTCCAGTTCGCGCCGAGCGCCGCGTTCGCCTTGTTGAACAGCATCCTGACGGCGTCGTAAGTCAGCGAGCGAACGGTCGGCGCAGCGTCCACCACAACGCCTAGTCCGGCCCCTTCGGCACCAGATCCCGCACTTCCTGCTGGTAGAGTCGCAGCCACACGAACGCGTCCGTGGACGCCGGTAACTGCTGCAGTGCCCGGCTCCCCTTGCGGACCACGCCGATCACCTGCTCCTCCGGAACGACCAAGCGCTGCCGGACGCCGAGCAACTCCGACGCGCGAGCACCGGTCGAGATGTAGAACGCGATCAGCGCCCGGTCCCTGTTGCAGGACAAGGCCGCGAACAGGTCGTTGAATGCCTGATCGGGAATGCTCCGCGGCGCTGGCTTGGGTTCCTTGGGCTGGTACATCGCTCGCCTCGACGGACGCCGGAACGGCTGCATCGGGTTGTGGTGAGCATTGAGATGGTCGTCCTCGGCGCCCCTGCTCTTGGGGAACGGGTTGACCAGCGGCCGGCCGTGCATCTCCCGGTGGTACTCGTAGAACGATCGAATCGCGGCACGGGCATGCCGCCGAGTTCGGGCCGCGTAGTTCTCGCCGGATGTTGCCTTGCCGGTCACCGGGTTCACCGAACCTGCGGCTGGTGTGTCAGGACGGCGCTGTCGCGGTGGCTTCTTGCTGATTTTCAGCCACAGGGCGAAATCCCGAGCCTCAGCCCGGCCAGCGGCATGCCAATCGATGCCGACCGCGCGCAGGAACCGGAACCACGCCAGCAGTTCGTATGCGTAGGAGCGCAGCGATGCTGGGCTGGCGTCGTCCGCGAGCATGTGGTGCAGGAACTCGCTGACCGCTTCCACCTCGACGCCGTCTTCGTCCAGAACTCGAAACGGCCGCAACCGATCGGCGGTCTCGTCCACGCGGCCGGCCCTGTCGACCTTCAACGCTGCGACGTTCCTGAACGTCGAACCGGGCTCTGCCATCTATACCTCCGCTGGCCGTCGAGCTTGACGACCGGGAGATGACAGCAGATCAGGGCCGTCGCCCACAGTCACCCGCAAGGAGGACTCGGGCTCCGGACAGAGATCCGACGTCACTCTCCGTTGACTGTGCGGGAGTCCGATGGAAGGTAGGCGCTATTTCGGTCAACGGGACATGCTCGTGTTTACAGGGGCTTCCGTAGGGTCGCCCACAGTCCCCGAGTTCGAGCTTTCGCAGCTCGAAGTGCTGCTGGAAATCACGCCATTCATCGTCGGTCGGTTCACGATACTCGTCCTCTGGACGTACCTTCCGCCGCGCCTCCAGGAAGCTGCGATACGAGCGGATGAGATCATCTTGAAAGACTGCGAGGTAATGCTGGGTCGTGGCCAGGTTGGCATGCCCCAGAAGCCGCGCCACGATATGAACCGGAAGCCCGCCGGTGACGGCCTCGGTAGCAAACATTCGCCGAAAGTCGTGCGGCGTGAAACGCAGCGGTTCTCCTGAGGAGTTCCGAAGGCTCGTGCGGGCTAATGCGGCGTTGAGTAGATCGGTGATCCGGTGATGATTCAGTACGGCTCGGCGGGATCCCACGCAGAGGTCCCGTCCTTAGTCCGGTCAACAGACCGACTCACCGTCGTCGGCGCGCTCGCTTGGGTGATCGCCGATCGGGCGACGATGGATCAAGTGGAGCCGGCGGGACTCGAACCCGCACGATCCGGGTTGAAAGCCCGGCCGACCTGGCATTAGTCGACGGCTCCGGGTCCGGCACCGGAATCGAACCGGCAATCGGCGCATGCGCGGAAGGGAGGAGGGTCGAACTCCTACGGGCGTAACCCCAACGGTTTTCGAGACCGCGGCCGGCGCCATCTGTCGGCTGGCCCTTCCCAAGTCTGGTCGACAGGATTTGAACCTGCGGCTTCTCGGCCCCGAACCGAGCGCTCCACCAAGCTGAGCTACGACCAGATCGCGTCATCCGGACCGGCCGTCTGGCGTCCTGGTGCGCGGAATCGAACCGCGGGCCTCCGCCTTATCAGGGCGGCGCTCTCACCGACTGAGCTACACCAGGTTGGCGGAGAGAGCGGGACTCGAACCCGCGAGGGGCGGACCCCCACCGCATCAGCACTGCGGCGCCATAGCCACTAGGCGATCTCTCCGTTGCGCCACCGACGGGACTCGAACCCGCGGCCCCCCGATCGACAGTCGGGTGCTCTCCCTCTGAGCTACGACGGCATGGTGGAGCCGGCCGGGCTCGAACCGGCTACCTCCCGCTTGCAAGGCGGGCGCTCTCCCAGGTGAGCTACAACCCCATGCGTACCCGGAGCGGGAGTCGAACCCGCACTGACCGCCTCCTCGGGACGGCGCCTCTGCCGGTTGGGCTACGAGGACATGGGCGGCAGGGCCGGACCGGACACCTGCTGCGCTCCGAGAGGAGGACTCGAACCTCCAACCTTCCGCTCCAGAGGCGGACGTGCGGCCAGTTGCACCATCTCGGATCGGGCCGGCCGCCGCCGCGGCGGCGGCCGGCTGGGGTCATGCGCGAGCGGCCGAAACCCAGGTGGGTGTACGGGGCTCGAACCGCATGACCATCCCCGCCTGACGCGGGGTCCGGTCGGCCTTGCGCTGGTTGCAGGGGTAGCACGCGGCGATCGTGTTGAGCCACGTGTTCTCGCCGCCCTGCGAGCGCGGGACGATGTGGTCGACCGTGGTGGCCGGCTGCCGGCAGTAGCCGCAGCGGCGGTGGTCTCGGGCCAGGACCCCACGCCGGGACCAGGCCGGGCCATCGGTCTGCCGCCACCGGGCGTAGACCCAGCGGACGAGCCGGACGACTTTGGGTACGGGCCAGACGCCGATCGCGCGGTCGGGGATCTGGTCGTGAACCTCGGCGACCTGGCGGACGAGCATCTTGACGGCGTGGCGGAGGCTGACCCGGGTCAGCGGCTCCATGTCGGCGTTGAGGACCAGGACGTCGGACACCCGGGTCACCTCCTTCCTGCTTGTTGTCGACGGTGATGTCGTAGCGAGCGGACGGCGGGACTTGAACCCGCGACCCCCACCTTGGCAAGGTGATGCGCTACCAACTGCGCCACGTCCGCATGAGAGCCACGGGCCACCGCGGTGCGTGGTCCTGGTCGGGCTCGAACCGACGATCTCCTGGCTGAGAACCAGGTGAGCTTTGCCGACAGCTCCACAGGACCAGGTGCTGGATATTTCGTGTTGCCAGGGCCCGCCGGCCGCGTGGTGGCGCCGGCGGGACCTGTACTCATGCCATTTCCGCTGTGGAGTTCTCAAGTGGTGCCATGTCCATGCCCGCCGGTTCGGCGAGGGACCAAGCAGGGGTGACAGGGCTCGAACCTGCAACCTTCGGTTTTGGAGACCGGTGCGCTTCCCGTTGCGCCACACCCCTGTGCGGTTGTGCCGGAAGGCAAAAAATGCCGCCTTCCCGGTTCGGGAGGCGGCTTCCGCGGCGTGCGGTGAGCTCGGGCGCTTAACGGCGCCTCCCTGGTACGGACTTGCTGAGCTGGTCTTCGGGGAACTCGTGGGCCGTCATGAGCGCGCAGCCGGCCGAACCCCGTAGCACGATGTGCTGCGGGTTGGTCTCGGCGTGCCGGCGATACATGAGCGGAACTCCTGAGTGAGGTCGTCGAGGACGGAAACGGGCGAAGAACCAGAAAGCCGCCCGGTCCCGGATCGGGAGGGGCGGCGCTGTCGCTAGCGAGGTTGCTAGCTGCGCCACCGGTGGTGTTCCTGATTCGGGTAACTATCGTCCAGGGAGCGGGATTGCCCGGCACAGATCGTGACGGCCTCACCCAGCGGCGCGGGCCGCCGTACGGTGCTCGAGGCTTGCCACCACATCGGTGCTCCCTGACATCGGTCGTCGTTGGTGATCCCTACGTTAGGGGGATCGGGATGGGTGAGCAACGCGTTTTCCATGGCGGACATCGCTGGTTGCTTCTGGGCGACGCCGGATTCAACGACACCTGCGACGACGACACTCGGCACTGACCAGGCCTGGGTCACTGGCACACCGGCCGGCCGAGAGCAATCTGTGGGCCGGCTACGATCGGGAGCTTCGCCACTACTGGGCCGGCCTCGCTCTCCATCGTCTGCCTGGTGGGCCGCCGCCTTCAGGTGCCGCCGACGCCGCGCGCGTCACAAACACTCAAGTCCAAGGCTGAGGCGTCGAATCGTTCAGGCATGGACTTGGAGACTCGTGTCGGGTCGGTCGAGCAGATCATCGACACCGGCGCCGTACACCCGGTCTTCCAGCCCATCGTCGAGCTGTCGACGCGCCGGATCGTCGGCGTGGAGGCGCTCACCCGCGGCCCCGCCGGCTCACCGCTGCACTACCCGGACGCCCTGTTCGCTGCCGCGAATCAGGCGGGCATGCTGCACGAGCTCGACACGATGTGCGCCGCCCTGGCGATCGAGGGCTTCAACGCCCACCGCGGCAGCCTTCCGCCACTGCTGTTCGTCAACTCCGAACCGGGAGCTCTGACCAAGCCACCCACGCCGGCCCTGCGGGCCGCCCTGGCGAACCAGCGGGACTACCGCATCGTCATGGAACTCACCGAACGTACGCTCGCCGCCAATCCGACCGGCCTGCTGCAAGTCGCCCAGATGTGCCATGCGGTGGGTAACGCCCTGGCCCTCGACGACGTCGGCGCCGATCCGCTGTCGCTGGCCTTCCTGCCGCTGATCGAGCCCGAGGTCGTCAAGCTGGACATGCATCTGCTGCGCGATCCCACCAGCGCCGACACGATCGCGACCGTCGCCGGCGTCGGCGCGTACGCGCAACGCACCGGCGCGGTGGTGCTGGCCGAAGGCATCGAAACCGAATACGACCTGGCCACCGCCACCGCGTTGGGTGCCACCTGGGGGCAAGGATTCTTCTTCGGCAAACCCGGCCCGCTGCAGAACCTCGCCGGACGACCGATGAACGCCCAAGCCCGGTTGCGGGCCGCACAGCCGGGCCTGCACCACGTTGCCGGCACCCTGTTCACTACTGCCTCCGCGGCACACCCGCCACGACAGGTCAGTCGTCATGTCGCGGCGGCGTTCGCCGACCATCTGCTGCAGGAAGCGACCACCGCCGGCCAACACGGCGTGGTGCTGGCCATGAACCAGGACCCGGAGAGCTTCGACCAGTCGCTGCCGAGACTGGCGCAGATCGCCGCCCGGGTGGGGTTCACCGGCGTGGTCCGACCGCCCGGAAGCGCCCCAGCACCGGACGGTGTTCGCCAAACCATCGACGACACCCTCTCCACCGAGCGGTTCGAGGCGGCTCTGGTGGTGGTCCGGCCCGGCGCGGCGGCCGCACTGTGCCTACGCCGCCTGCCCGATCCCGACATGGTGGAACTGGTCCTGTCCCACGACCCCACCGTTGTGCACGGCCTGGCCCGGATGCTGCTGGGACAGTTGGGCACCCGCTTCGAGTTCCCCGCCGTGGTAGGCGGTCCTCGCTCGGCCTGACGTACAGCGGACATGAACCCCGGCTGCGCTCCCGAACCGGCACCGCCCGGCCGGCGGACGCCGATGCACGGGCAAAATATCGCTTTGGCACACTGCCACCGATTGCCTGGGGCGGTGAATCCTCGCCCGGGTTCGGGTTGGCGTCCAGTGGCAGCCGCACCGCACCAGCCCTGCCGACCCCTTTCACCCGACATTTCAAGGACCGGCCTTGATGTACGGGTCGGCCTGGGCCGGGCCGCCCGCTTCGAACACGACCTGGACCGTACCGTCCACGGAATCGACGTAGCGGGTGCCACGGCCGCCCGCCGCAGAGGTCGACTTCATCGGAGCCGATTTCAAGCCCGGCGACCGGGCTCAGGGTGCCGTCGAGGATCGCGTATGCGGCTGCCGTGCTCGCGGATCTCGCCGCCGGCGAACTTCCCGAGGAGCTTGTGGTTACCATGCCGGGCGCCGTGGGATGCGGGAAGTCTGCGAAGCCGGTATTGGCGGCCCGCCGTCGTTGCGGCCCAGCGACGCCCGGTGCGTCCACCCGCCGGCGAATTGCGTGGGCCGTGTCGACCTTCTCTACGGCGATCACGTAGGCGGATCAGCTGATTACACTTTGGAGTTTCACGACGGTAATGTGCTCCGCGTTCGCACGTGACGCGGGAGGATTCATTGGCTCGGCGTAAAGGCATCATCGCTTCCCTGCAACGCGAGCACGCCCGGCAGATCCGGGCAGCTCAGCAGGCCCAGACGGCGTACGTCCGCCAGCAAACCGCGATGCGCCGGGCCGCCGAACAAGCCGCCCGCGCCGCGCAGCGAGCCGCCGTGGCCGACGAACGCGAACGTAAACGCCTCTACCTCGAGGCCCGCGCGGCCGAGGTCGCCGCCGACAACGCCGACATCCAAGCGCACCTCGAAGAGCTCGAACAGCTACTGCAGTCCACCCTCGAGGTCGACGACCACATCGACTTCACCCGGCTGAGAAAGCGGGTTCAGCATCCCCCGTTCAACCCGGGCCAGCTGGCCCAGCCGATCCCGGGACCGGATTGGCGGCGCTTCGAACCACCCGCGCCGACCGGACTCGGCAAAATGTTCGGCGGGCAGAGCAAGTACCAGCAGCAGCTCGCGGCCGCCCGAACGCAGTTCCTACAGGCCCAGGGTCAGCATGCCGCCGCCGAGGCCGACCGGCAGCGCCGGCTCGCCGCCGCCTACCAGCAATACCAGCAGCACTGCCAGCGCGTCGACGCCGAGGCCGCCGCACAGAACGCCGAGATCGACCGGTTCGCGGCAGCGTTCGCCGCCGGGGAGCCGCAGGCTGTCGTCGACTACTTCGGCATGGTCCTCGCGAACTCGGTCTACCCCGACGACTTCCCCCAGCAGTACCGCCTCGCCTACGTGCCCGAGTCCCGGCAGCTGGTCGCCGAATACGAGCTGCCCGCCCTGGATGTCGTGCCGGCAGTCAAGGAACATCGATACGTCAAGACCCGCGACGAGATCACCTCCACCGCCCGGCCGGCCAAGGACGTCCGCGAGCGCTACACCTCCGTGGTCACCCAGGTCACCCTCCGCACCGTGCACGAGCTGTTCGAGGCCGACCGCACCCGGCTGGTCGACACCGTCGTGTTCAACGGCGTCGTGGACACCACCGACCCGCGCACCGGCCAAGCCGTCCGCCCGTGCCTGGTCACCCTGCGCACCACTCGCGACCAGTTCACGCCGATCAACCTGGCCAAAGTCGACCCGGCCGCCTGCCTGCAACATCTCAGCGCCTCGGTGTCCAAACGTCCCGAAGAACTCGCGCCGGTCCGGCCGGTCCTGGAGTTCGACATGGTCGACAAGCGGTTCATCGACGAGGTCGACGTCCTGGCCGACCTCGACGAACGCCCCAACCTGCTGCGCCTGAACCCTTACGAATTCGAGTCGCTGATCCAGAACCTGTTCGCCAAGATGGGCCTGGACACCAAACAGACCCGCGCCTCCCGCGACGGCGGCGTTGACTGCGTCGCCTACGACCCCCGCCCGATCTTCGGCGGCAAGGTCGTCATCCAGGCCAAGCGATACAAGAACACCGTCGATGTGTCCGCAGTCCGCGACCTGTTCGGCACTCTGCAGAACGAAGGTGCCTCCAAAGGCATCCTCGTAACCACCAGTGGCTACGGCCCCACCTCTTACGAATTCGCGTCCGGCAAACCGATCGAACTCATCGACGGCGCCAACCTGCTCTACCTCCTCGCCGAACACGCCCAGCTCCAAGCCCGTATCGACGCATCCGAACTCGAGTAGCCAGAGCCGTGCACGGGTCGGCAGGAGTTCCGACGTCATGTCCCCCGCGGACATCTTGGCTGACCCCGCGGCGAGCACAGCCGGTAAAGCGTCCTAGGAACCTGGGTTTGGTCCCGTGAACCACGGGCCGAAGTCGAGAACCCGGAACGCGCGCTGATACGTTGGCGGCGCGCCGAGAGGTCGACCAGTGCTGATGCGGGAACTCTCGAACGGGGGATCGTCCGTTCCCGCAGGCTGGTGCCCGGTAACCGGGGGGCGCGGATTCCCCGCGTCTCAACTCCAGGATGGTCTTCAAGGGTGAACGCTTCGCTGCGGGTCGAACGGATTCTGGGAGACCGGCCCTTCGCTGAGATCGGCGAGCCCGTCCTGGCGGTCATGGCCGACGATCGCCTCGCGGTCGCGGGCGAGTTCGTCCACGAGTCCCGCCGGGCGCCACTGGCCGTCTACGACACCGGTGACCTGTCCTGCCTGGCGGTTGCCCGGTCGCGTCATCCCGTCCATGCGATGGCGTTCCATCCGACGCTGCCGCTGCTGGCAGCCGGCACCGGCCGCTACGACGGCGGCTACTTCTTCGAAGGCGAACTACTTCTGCTCGACCTGCGCACGAGCGCGGTCGTGTCGCTGTTCGAACACCCGCTGGGCCGCCAGGTGCTCGGCCTGCAATGGCTCGACGACCACCGGTTACGCCTGCTGCTGGCACCACCGGACGATTGGCAGGACCGGGCGGCGTGGGTCGAGGGGCAGGTGGCGGTGGTCCGCCGCGACGACTGGAGTGCCGTCGCCCCGGCCTCGCTCGAACCGACGGAACTGGCCGGCCCTCGGGTTCCGATGCCCCGCCCCGACGACAGGGTGCCGGCAAGCGCGGCGGTGCGGCGTCTGAGCCCCCACGCTGAGCCGCGGCGCACCGTTCGCGCGGTCGAGGAACTGTCCGACGGGCGGATCCTTGCGGCGCTCGCGGATGTCACGGTGGAGTGCTGGCTGGCGTCGAGCGAGGTCCAGTGGCGCGTTTCGGACGACAATGGCCAGGATAGCGGCGGCCAGGACCTGGTGGTGTCGGCGGACCGCCGATCGGTCTGGGTCGGCCTCGTCCGGCCCGGCTGGCAAAACGCCCCGCAGTCGCTGATCCGGTATTCACTGACCGACGGCGCCCAGCTCGACGAGATGAGTCCGCAGCATCCGTACGCTCTGGTCCAGTGCGCCGACGGACAGCCTGCCGTGGCCCCCCTCGGGACGGTGCCGCAGGCCACCCGGCTGCGGGTGCGCCGAGGCCGGCGCATCTACGTCCGGGAGGTCGAGCGTCTGGGCACGTCGTTGCTCGCACGGGCGTCCGAGTGGCTGTCGGCCGCTGATCCGGTGCCCGCCACGATCGACGGTCGCCCGCGTGAAGCCGGCCAGGCCCGACGTCTGTTTCCGTATTCATGGGTGCCAGGCGAGTCGCACTTCGCCGGGCCAGGAGTCGAACTAGCGGACGGCAGCCTGGTCTATGCCGGCACGGTGTACGACGGTCGGGGTCTGCAGCCGGGCGGCGCCTTCGTGGTCCGGCGCGACCTGGCCACCGGGAACCCGCTGTGGACCTCCCACACCGATCACGCCGCCGTCGATCTCGACACCGACACCGACACCGCCTATGTCGCCTACCAGGACGGCGAGATCGTGGCCCTGGATCTGCAGAACGGCGCCGTACGCCAGCGGTGGCGCCTGCCCCGCGTCTTCCCGACCGCCCTGACCGTGACCGGACCCGATCGGCTACTTGTCGGCACCAGCGACGGACGAATTCTCGACTGCCGGACCATGCCGAGCTGAGCCGGCCCGTGCCGGAGAACAGACGTTAACGGGCTGCGGTGGAGTCCGCAGTGGCACATGGGAGATCGACGACCCGCGACGCTCTGGCGTGCTTGCCAGGAGTGCGAGGTCGGCCAGGCCAGCCGTACCGCTGATGTGGGCCAGAACTATGTAAGCGAGGCCGAGCGGTTTCGCCACCACGCTGGCCGGACGACACCAGCGCGATCCGGCGTCGACGTATCGTGCCGTGCACGAGGAGGTCGCTGGCCACTACCAATAGCCAACCGTTGGTGGTGTCCTGGGCGGTGCCACCGTCCCGGCGTATTCCGCCACGGCGGCGGCCCGGTCGTCATGACTCGTCTCGCTAACCTGTTCCCATGGTGCCGTTTTCACCGGTGAGACCGGCAATGCTGCAACCGGGCGAGCTGGTGCGGTTGGTCGCGCCATCGGGATGGGTCCGCCCCGACCGCGCCGCCGCCGCGATACAAGCACTGACCAGCTGGGGACTTCGAGCACAGGCGGCGAAGAGCGCCCTCAGCCGCCACTTCTATCTCGCCGGAACTGACGAAGAGCGGCTGGACGATGTCAACGACGCGTTCCGCGACCCGGAGGTCCGCGCAGTCCTATGCCTGCGAGGAGGATACGGAGCGCAGCGGATCATCGACGATATCGACTTGGACGCCGTCCGCAATGATCCAAAACTCTTCATGGGCTATTCGGACATCACCGCACTTCACATCGCGCTGTGGTGCGAGACCCGTCTGTCGACCGTGCACGGCCCGGTGGCCGCCTACCTGAGCGATGCCGACAGCTCGACAAAAGGAAGCGTCCATCGGGCGCTGATGACCGGTGATCCGGTGGTCATGACCGCCGACGAGAAGGAGAGCACCTTCGACGTTCGAGTAGCCGGCCGAGCCGAAGGAATCCTTCTCGGCGGGAACCTGACCATGCTGGCCACGATGGCAGGCGGGCGGCACAAACCGGATCTGGGCGGCGCGATTCTGGTGATCGAGGCCACGAACGAAGAGCCCTACCGAGTCGACCGCTCCCTCGTCCAGCTCAAGCGAGCCGGATGGCTCGACGGCATCGCGGGCGTCGCCGTCGGCCAGTTCACCAACTGTGTCGACGACGGGCCGACCCCCACGGTCGAACAGGTCCTGTCGGAACAACTCGGATCGTTCGGCGTCCCGGTACTCGGCGGTCTGCCCATCGGACACGGCGACCAGCAGACCACCGTGGGCCTCGGCGTCCCGGCCGTCCTGGACGCGGACTCCGGAACACTTGTCGCCCAGCCGGTCGGCCGACCGGCAGACCAGCAAGCCTCCGGTTGACGACGAGAACGAGACGATCTCACCTGCTGACAATCACCTCAGCAGGACAGGACGACCGATCGAATCAACGCTCCTGGCTGCTGATTTCGGCGGCTCTTTCCAAGCAGTCCGGCCCGGAACTGCAGGGGAGGATGCGCTGGCGGAGCAGGTCGAGGTTGCGCAGCCGTACATGGTCGTTCGAGTGCTGGTGCTCTGCTCAAAAATCTGTCGGGAATCCGGGTCACGGCGTCCGGCGACGGCGCCATCGACGATCACCGGAGTGCGTGCGCGGCCACGTCTATGGGTATGAGATCACCATGAGCTCACCTATCGACGAGGACGCGCCCGCGTTGGCGACAGTGGCAGCTAGATCGGTCGAGTTGCTGAGCGACGCGACCGGGCCGGAAGTCGGGTACCCGGGTCTGACCGGCACCGGCGACGTCGAGGACGTGCTCGCCGCACTGAACCGGATGGCCGGGGACCTGCAACAAACCGCAACCCAGCTCAAGCGCTATCTCGACGACGAGTTCGCCGCGGGCCACCTCACCCGGGCGCCCGGCTCGAACGGCCAGAACGCCGAGACCGTCGCGGCCGCCAGACAGGCCCTGACCGACGTCCAAGAGAATGCTCGGACACTGGCTCGGCTTCTGACCACGGCCGAGACCGCGATGCTCGCACTGCGACCCGGCAGCTGACGCAGCAGAGCCCAGGCGACCGCGACGCGATACCAGCGGAGCGCCCGGCCCGCGGTCGGATCAGGCCGAACAGGTCGGCCGGCCGCGGGTCCGGTTACCCGGCCGGCGCCACGGCGCGGCGTCCCGCCCGCATGAGGCCGGGACGCCTGCGCAAGCCGGTGAGCCCAGGCCGGGTTCCTTGGCCCAGCCGTGAGACGCGCCTTGTCAGCGGCAAGGTGGGTAGGGCTGGCCCCCCATCCGAGAGGGTTGCCAGCAGGATCGAACGCGGCCGAGAAACCGCCAAAAATGATCTCCATGACCGTACAGAACGATCTCGGCGCCACGCAGAAATTGTCGCGGTTCCGCCGGGCCGCCTTCGCCCTCGTCCTGTCCGTCGCCGTAGTCGGCGCGGTCTGCGGGTGCGGTGATTCGGCGGCGTCGAAACCCGCGCACCCGGCCGGCCCAGCAGCTCCGGCCCCCGCTGCCGCGACCAACGCGGCCGAACCCGCGAACTCGGCCTCTACGGCGGGCCAGCACATGATCACCAACAACGGGCATCGCCTGGCGTTCTACGTCGTCCCCGGGCACTCACCGGCCATCGTGTTGGACTCCGGTGGCGGCGAGGACCACACCCAGTGGAAAGACATCGTCCCGCAGCTGTCGACGGCGACCGGGTCACAGATCATCACCTACGACCGGGCGGGGTTAGGCAACAGTGACGAGGTGAGGGGCCCCTGGGACGGCCGGGCCGCCGCCTCTGACCTGCAGGCCGGTCTGCGCGAGCTCGGCATCACTGGCAATGTGATCCTCGTGTCCCACTCGCAGGCCGGGGAGGTTGCCACCTACTTCGCCCGCGCCAACCCGGGCGTACTGTCCGGGGAAGTACTCGTCGACGCCAACGTGCCCCCATTCTTCACCGACGGGCAAATTCAGCGCCTCGTCGCGCTCACCACGCCGCAACTCGAAGCGCTCAAGAAGCAGCCGTCGACGAAGGCGAACCGGCAGCTCATCGCCACATCCGAGAACTTCGGTCCCACTCATCTGGCGTACCACGAGGTCTCCTGGCCGGACAGCGTCCCGGTCACCTACATCGCGTCGGAGAAGACGCCGTTCGACGGCTCCCCGCAGGACGCCCGGCGCTGGCGCGACGCGGCGGCCGCGTTCGTCGCGGCCGGGCCCGGACGCACCCTGATCACCGCCAAGGGAAGCACACACGAGATCCCGCAGGACAAGCCCCAGCTCGTCGTCGACGAGATCGAAAAGCTGGTCGCCGCTCGCCGCTGAACCACCCCACCGACGATTCCACCCGCCCCGGATCAGAGGCGTCGCAATCCGCCGGCGTGAACTCTGTAGCGCCAATTGTCGACTTCTGGCTAGGGTCGCCCCGCCGCCGCTACCGGTGCGACGGCGCGGAGTTCGGCGGTCAGCCGCGTGGCCAGTTCCAGCGCGGATTCCGACGGCGGCGACGGTGTGGGTTCGAAGAATGTCACCTTCAACCGGGGGCGCCGCGGGAAACGGGCGATATCCACGGTTCCGGAGACCGCCGCGCAGACGATGCGGGCTTGCGGCACGGCCTGCGCGAGGCGTCCGGCGCCGCTCCGGGCGCGAAGCTGCCGGCCCTGTGAGCGGGTGCCTTCAGGGAAGATCCCGAGACAGCCGCCGGCGGAAAGACACTGCACCGCGGCATCCAGCGCGTCGGTGTCGGCTTGGCCACGCCGTACGGGAATCTGCCCCATCCCGTTGAGCACGCTGCGGAGCAGCGGATTCTTCCAGAGTGACGCTTTGGCCAGGGCTTGGATCTGCCGGTGTCGGCGGGCGGCGACCGCGATGACTACGGGGTCCCACGCGCTGTCGTGGTTTGCCACGATGATCGTCGCGCCGTGCTTGGGAACGTGGTGCACGCCCACCACTTCCAGTCGGCCCCACCAGCGGACAATCGGCCCGGCCGCCGTCATGACCGCTCGATAGACCGGCGGGATCCGGCCGGCGTTGTTGATCTCAGCGGCAGAACGATTGCGCTCCATGACTCACTCTCACTGTCCAGGCCCATGCCGCTTCACCAGCGAACGCTTGCTGCTTTGCTCGCGCCTGCCGCCGTCCCCTGCATGGACGGCGGCTCACGGGCCCTGTTTAACAGGTCGAGCGGGCCTCAGCAACGCGACGGAGTTGTGGTGAGGTGCGCAAGCTCCCCACGAAACTGCGTTTTGTCGGCCGGTGGGCACGCCGGTCGGACTGCGGATGGTGAGCGCGGAGTACGCGGACTTGTCGGGCTCGGTGCCGGCGAACACAACCGCGGCCTGGTACGCGGCGACCTTTCGAGAGGCCCGGCCGGGGAGTCCGGCCGGAAGTAAGAGGCGGCTCAAGGGGCGGTCGCACGCGTGACACACGAACGGTGTCCTGAGTAGACGCCACCGGACCCGGCCTTCATCGGGGGCCGGGCAACTCTGGAAGTCCCAGGTTGACCGGTCGTGCCCAGTGCGCCCGTTTGTCGATCTGCGCCAGATGCACCCGACTCGAGCTCCGGTACTTCTTCCTGGGCGGCAGTCCTTTCCTGCCTGCTCGGCGGCGACAAGCTGACCGGTACCCAGACGGCATGGACACGCGCATCCACACCGCTGCAACTGCGGCGTACAACCTCGCGGCACGCGACCAGGCCCACCTTCGCTCGGCGGTGACGCGGATCCGAATCGCGGCAGGCATGCCGGTACACCGGCGTTCGATCGCGGACACTGGAGGTGGGCGACGGGAATACGGGTCAGCGGAGGTGGGCGTGAGGCAGGAGGCAAGTCTCGCGCATGTCGATCTCGACGCCATGTTCGCCGCGGTGGAGCAACGCGACAAGCCCTCACTTCGTGGCAAGCCGGTGATTGTGGGTGGGGTCGCCGGCCGGGGTGTGGTGGCGACCGCCTCGTACGAGGCACGCCGGTTCGGGGCCCGCTCGGCGATGCCGACCTCGGAGGCGCGGCGCCGCTGCCCGTCCGGCACCGCCTTCCTGACGCCGCGTTTCGCCGCGTACCGCAAGACCAGCGAGGTCGTGATGGCCCTGCTCCATGAGCTGTCGCCGCTGGTCGAGCAGGTCTCCATCGACGAGGCGTACATCGACCTCGCCGCCGGCGGCCATGACCTGTCGCCGGCCGGCGTCACGGCGGTCGCCGAACAGATCCGGGCGTCGATCGCGGCCGCCACGGGCGGTGTGACGGCCTCGGTCGGGGTCGGCACCTCCAAACTCGTCGCCAAGATCGGCTCGGACCTGCACAAGCCCGACGGACTCACCATCGCCGCCGCCGGAGACGAGCAGGCTCTACTACAACCGCTGCCGGTGACCCGCCTGCCCGGCGTCGGACCCGCCACCGCCGAACGGCTGCGCCGCGCGGGCATCCACACCATCGGTGCCCTGGCGCAGGTGGAGCTGCCGCCGCTGATCGACTGGTTCGGCCAGGCCCACGGCGCCGGCCTGTACCGGCTGGCCCGCGCCGACGACGACCGGCCGGTCGTCAGCGAACGCGAGGCGAAATCGGTGTCGGCGGAGGAAACCTTCGCCGTCGACCTCACCGACCGGGCCCGGCTCGGCACCGAGATCGACGTACTCGCCACGAAGGTCGGCGGCCGGCTCCGAGCCGGCGGCCTGTCCGCTCGCACGGTCACGATCAAAATCCGCCACCACGACTTCACCACCATCACCCGTTCGACCACCCGGCCCCAGCCCACCGACCAGCCGCGCTTGATCGCCCAGCTCGCCCGCCGGCTCCTGGCCGAGGTGGACACCTCAGCCGGCATCCGCCTGCTCGGCGTCGGGACGAGCGGTCTGGAAACCTTCGTTCAGGACGACCTGTTCGGTGACACCGAACCGGACCAGCCCAGCGGGCAGCCGGCCCCGGGCCCAGCCCCGAGCACGACCGATCAGAGCGCCGTCGTGCGGGAGCACCACGTGCCCGGGTCTTGGCGGGCGGGCCAGGACGTGCAGCACGACCGGTACGGACCGGGATGGGTATGGGGCAGCGGACGCGGCCTGGTCACCGTCCGGTTCGAGGGACCCACCACGGCACCGGGCCCGATCCGTACGTTCGACGCCGCCGACGCAGCCTTACTTCCGGCTGATCCACCCGAGTGGGTAAGCAGCGCCTTATCACCGACATAGCAGCGACGCCGCGGCGATGACACCGAAAGGCCCGCCCTTCATCTCCCGTGGGAGTGCGGCGAGCGGTCAGGGACGGGTCGGCCGGGCTGGCGCTTCTATTGCGTGCGACCTGGCAATCAGATCAGCCATTGCTCGCCGGAAATCTTCGCGGCGTTGTCGACTCCAGCCCACGGTCAGGTCGTCGAAGACCTGCTCCTGCCATCTGTGCGCGTCCTTCAATGCGGCTTGCCCGGCGGTGGTGATGGAGACCTCCCGCCGGCGCCCGTCGGACGTGCCCTTCGCCATCGACAGGTAGCCCGCGTCAGTAGCACTCTTGACAAGCCGTGATGCTCCGCTCTGGTCGATGCCGAGTTCGTGTGCAACCGCGTTCACGGTGGCCGGTTCGTCGCGAGCGACCAACGCGTTCACCGCCTCTGTCACCTGCACGAGGCGTCCCTGCTCGGCAATCGTGGGATCTCCCGCTGCTCTGCGCCGCGACCAGAGCCGGACGAAACTGAACAGCAGCTGCCCGGGTCCTCGGGCACTCATTCGGATGCGGCCATCTCTCGGCAGATGTAGGCCAGTTCGAGCGCTGACCGCAGATCAGGCAGTCGCAGCGCGGCAGTTACCTTAGCCCCTGCGACGCGGAACACTGTCGCCACGCGGGTAGGCGTCCGACTGTCAGGCCAGGTCGCATCCTCTTCAACGACCATCAGTCGCTCGCTAACCGGGTGCCAGGACCGCGGAACCAACCGGATGCCCGAATGCTCCACCCAGTCCGCGAATTGCACGGGCGTGATCGGTCCTGCACCCCTCGGCCCCAGGACGATGATGGGATCACCCACCGCGTGCATGGACCGCTGCAGATCGCCGGCGTTCACACTCGTATGCCACTCGTTGATGGCTTCCTCGAGGTTTGACTCCATGCTCTCAATTATATGCGATACGCATGTAACTGCACGGATCAGTGTCAACGGCCGGCGATCCCGCCCGCGGGACTTGACCCCCGTTCGGTCTCGAACCCTGCCGGGAGAGCCCGGCGCGTCAGCTGCTGCAACGGCGGCACGGCACCGCCGCCGAACAGCCGCGGCCACAGGCGGATCAGGTAATTCCCGATACCACGCAGGCGTTGCCAGGCCGCGTACGTTGCCTCGCCGCCGGCGGCAGAGGGGTTCCAACCCCGCAACCGGATCAGTCGGGGCGGCGGGGAACGGCGCCGGGCACCGTTGGTACACCGAACGGGAGGCCACCGTCAGCCGTACGTCCGCTGGTACGACGGACGCATTGGATCAAGACTGGCGAACGGCACCGAGGGGGACCATGACGACCGAGTTCGCGTTCGACAACCAGATTCTGGTGCTGGACGGCCGGGCAATTCGCCGAGTTCGGCGAGTTCGTCGCCTTGGCGCTAGCGGCGCGCGACCGCGCCCCCAACCTGTAGCCGCCGGCCGGCGCTCTCGATCGAAGGATGCCTTGAGATGTTCGGACAGCGGCGAATCCGCAAGCATGGCCGTACCGCTCCAGAGCGATGATGCGGCGGCAAGGCCTCAGGGCCATTGCTTTCCCGTCGATGAGATAGTCGCGATGACTGTTGATGATCTCCGGCTGCGCGTTCCGGGCCGGGTAGACGATCCCGTCCGGTTGCAGGCACTGCGGGCGACCGGGCTGCTCGACGCCGACTCGGCGACGTCGCTGGACAGGCTGACGCGGTTAGCCACCCGGCTGGTGCAGGCGCCGGTGGCGCTCGTGTCACTGGTCGACTCGGACCGGCAGGTGTTCGTCAGCGCGGTCGGCTTGGCCGAGCCGTGGGCCTCGCGGGGGCAGACCCCGCTGACGCACTCGTTCTGCCAGTACGTGGTCACCGATCAGGCGCCGCTGGTGATCGACGATGCCCGTGCCGACGGCCGGCTGTGCGGGAACCTGGCCATCCCCGATCTCAACGTGATCGCCTACGCGGGGTTCCCGCTGCGCTCGCCCGACGGTCAGGTCCTCGGCTCGTTCTGCGCGATCGACGGCCGGCCGCGGCAGTGGTCGGCCACCGAGGTGGAGATCTTGCGGGACCTGGCGGCCAACGCCGAGTCGGAGATCGCCCTGCACGTGGCGCACGGCGACCTGTTGCTGTCCTCGGCACGAATGCAGACGGTGCTGGAGACCGCCCAGGACGCGTTCGTGTCGATGGACCAGGAAGGCCGGGTGACCACCTGGAACGACGCCGCCGAGCGCCTGTTCGGTTGGCCGGAGGCCGAAGCCGTGGGCCGGCGGGCCACCGAGCTGCTGATCCCCCAGCGATTTCATGACGCGCACCGGGCCGGGCTCGCCCGGGTCCGGCGTAGCGGGGAGTCGAGGCTGGCCGGTCAGCGACTGGAACTGACCGCCGTCGACCGCGCCGGCCGCGAATTCCCGATCGAGATGACCATGCAGATGGGCCAGGAGCGGGGCCGGCCGGTCTTCCACGCATTCCTGCACGACATCACCGAACGCCACCAGCTCGCCGTACAGCGCGAACAGTTGCTCGAGCAGCAACAGCAACAGGTCCGCCGGCTGCGCGAGATCGATCAGATGCGCGACGAATTCATCGCCATGGTCATCCACGAGCTGCGCAACCCGATCGGCGTCATCCAGGGCTACACCGAGATGCTGGTCGCCGACCCGGACCTGACCGAGCATATCCGCGGGGAGCTCGCCGTCATCGACCGAACCAGTGGCCGGCTCACCCAGCTCGTCGACGACCTGCTCGACCTCGCCCGCCTCGACGGCGGCCAGATCGGCATCGACACCGCGCCCCTGCAGCCGGCTGCGCTGATCCACGACGCCGTGCACGCTCACCAGGGTGCCGCCGCGAACCGCCAGATCACGCTGACCGAGGACATCGGGCCGCTACCCGTCATCAACGGCGAAGCCCGCCGGCTCCAGCAGGTCGTGGACAACCTGCTGTCCAATGCCCTCAAATACACTCTGCCCGGCGGCACCGTCGCGGTCACCGCCCGCGGTGACGGCGGCGGCGTGGTCCTGACGATCGTCGACTCCGGCATCGGCATCCCCGCGGAGCAGTACCCGCGTCTGTTCGATCGGTTCTTCCGGGCCAGCACCGCCACCGAACGCGGGATCAAGGGCACCGGGCTGGGCCTCGCCGTCACCAAAGCCATCATCGAGGCACACCACGGCACGATCACCGCCGGACCCGGCCCCGACAGAGGAACGTGCTTCACGGTGACCCTGCCGGGCGACGGCGACAGACCGGACGATCGGGCAAGCTGAACCGAGGGTGTCGGTCCCTTCCATTGGCCTGCGGGCCGCAGCCGTACGACGCCGGGCGGATCTGCTGCGATGCGACGGTGGCGGTGGAGAGCCGGCGCGTGACCACAGGTGAGTTCGCTGAGCGGCCCGTGCCGTGCCGCCATCGTCCGCCGTGCCGGCCACGCGTACTCGATCCTGTCGATGTCAAGTTCCGCGAGCCGAGCCGAGCCGTTCGGCGGCAGCCCGATCCAGCCAGGGCGCCGTAGAGTTCGCTACGTCGCGCGAAATGCGCTGGACCGGGCTGCCGAGCGGAGCGGGCTGGTCGGGGGTCAGCGACTCTCAGCGAAATACTCGTAGTTGTCGGCGTTGTCGACGGCGTTGCCCGGGTTCGACGAGGCGAGTTGCTTCGCCGCGGTTTGCCCGTACGCGTGATCGTCGGTGCCACCGTTGACGGTGAAGTGACTCGACTCGTGGATCAGTGTTCCGGCTTTCGAGTCGGTGCCGGTGGCCGGCGCGGTCCAGAACGCGTTGCAGAGGTAGATGACGTAGGGCTGGTCCGGGTAGACGTACGCGTAGTAGTCCTCGTCGCTGGTGCAGTCGAGCGTCAAGGCCTTGCTGGTCAGCTCGGTGGTTATCTTGCCGTACGCCGAGGTCACCCGGGCGAAGCGCGTCGAGCTGTAGGTGCCGAACCAGGTGGTGTAGGCGCCGCCGCCGGACGGGTTCGCCGCGAGCCAGGTCTGCGACTTCTGCGAGTACGTTGCGGCGTTGGTGACGGCCTTCTTCAGCGCAGTCTGTTCACTCGTGGTACAGCCGCGGTAGGTGATGCTGACCGCGGCGGCGGCGAGCTTGACCTGCTCGGTGACTGTCGGCGCGACGATGGACGCCGGGTCGGCCTTCCGGATGCCGCCAGCGCTACGGACGGTAGCGTGCTCGGTGGCGATCCGGAGCGTGTCCTCGAGCGCCGCGGTTGCCCGGTTCAACACCCGCACCCGGGTCGATGCCAGAGCGACGGTGAAGGTTCCCGGCCGGGACAGGTCGTAGTCTCCCGCCAGATCCACGGTCACGGCGTAGCTGCCGCCGGCCGGAATGTGCGTGTAGTCGGCGGCGGTCGGAGCCCCGAACTTCACCAGCTTGCCTCGATAGGGCACCGGTGCGCCGTCTCTGGTGACGGCCAGAACCGCGTTGGACTCGCGCGCCTGCGGCAGGTCCCGGGAGAGCACGTCAACCGCCGACGATGACGCGTTCCGAACCGCGACACGCACGGTGAATGTGCTGGTGGTCAGCTCGCCGATCTGGACGGTCGCAGTGAGACCCGCGGGGCTGGCCGCGGCCGCCGAACTCGCCCCGACGGCGGTGGCTGCCGGGATCGCTATCCCTACAGCGAGGCATGCCGCCCAGAGCGGACGTCGAGAGATGCGCACATGGTGTCCTTTCTCGCCATCGACTCCCCTGGGCTGCCCTCCGGGGGTCAGCGACGCGAGGGCCGATGCTTAAACATCAATAGTTTTCAATATAAATGATCACCCGCTTCGATCAATGGGCGTTTCATCCCAAGGAGGTCATATCTCGGCGACGCGGCGGAGGGCTCGACCACGAGGGGTTCGACCGGGTGGTCCACCCGATCCCGCCGACCGCGACGGCGATGGCGACCTGCGGCATCGGGGCTGACGTCACCCCGTTCACGGCGATCACCGACATCGCCGGCACGTCAAGGTCACGACGGTCAGCCGCACGCTCTTGCCGGAATGACTCGGTGATCGATTTCGACGCCTGAGCCTCAGCTGAGACGCCGGAGCCTCAGCTGACAGGCCTGAGCCTCAGCTGACAGGCCCGCGACGACCAGGCCGGCCGGGTGGGGACGTCGAACCGACCCGCCGTGACAGGTAATAGTGCCAGAGGAGGATCGTGGCGATGGTCCGGTACGGCGCCCATTCCCGGGCGACGGCGGTCAGCTCCTCGGCGGTTGTCGTCCGGGGAAGGCCGGCCAGCTCCTTGAGCCCGTTGACAGCGCCCAGATCCCCGGACGGGAACACGTCGACGCGGTGCAGGGCGACGATCAGATAGACGTCCACGGTCCAGTTGCCGACGCCCTTGAGCCGGACCAGCCGATCTCGTACGGCGCTGTCCGGGAGTTTCTCGAGCTCGCCGAAGTCGAGTTGGCCGTCGGCTACCTGCTGAGCGAGCCCGCGGACGTAGTTCGTCTTCTGCCGGCTGAAGTAGGCCGCACGGAGCTCGTCGTCGGTCAGCGCCAGCACGTTCTCCGGGGTGATCTCGCCGACCCGCTCCCGCAGCTTCTCCAGAGCAGACTTCGCCGAGGCCTGCGAGACCTGCTGTTCGAGAATGAACCAGACGAACGACTCGAAGGTATTGGGCCGATCCCAGAACGGGGGGTGACCGAACTCGTCCACGACCCGCCGCAGCCGGGGATCGCGAGCCGCAACCTTGTCACACAGCGCGGGGATCCCCCTCTCGGTGAAGACTCCGTCCGCCGTATCGATGATGAACACCCCGTCCGAAGGCCGTGCCCCCACCGTGCCCCGACCACACCGGGCATCCCGGTCGAGGGGGTATAGGCGAAGTGCTGTGGCGAGAATACGCGGACCAGGATGTCGTCGGAGGTCCACGGCTGGGCGTCCCGTTCTGAGTGGCACAGTGGGACGGGCACGGGGTCGCTTCGGGTGAAAGGTCGTACCGGAAAATGAGCTGGATTCGGGTGGTCGGTGGTGCGCTGCTGTTCCTGATCGGCGGCGTCTGGGTCCTGCAGGGGTCCGGCGCGACCGGCGCGACCGGCGGAATGAACGGCGAGCGGCAGTGGCTGCTGATCGGCATCGTCGCTGCCGTGGTCGGGTTTTTCCTGCTGGTCAGCGGCATCAACCGACTGCGGTCCCGGATACGACGGTGACCGTGCGGGAGCACCCGTCATCCTCCCGACGACCCCGCGCCGCACCACCTATGCGGAGGTCCGCTGCTCCTCCTCGATGTGGGCGGTGATCGCGGCCAGGATGGCCGGCATGTGGTGGGTCAGGTAGAAGTGGCCGCCGGCGAACGTGGTGAAGGTGAACGGCCCGGTGGTGTGCCCGGCCCAGGCCCGCATCTCGGCGGCGTTCACCTTGGGGTCGGCGTCGCCCAGCAGCGCGTACACCGCGCAGGTCAACGGCGGCCCGGGAAGGTACTTGTAGGTCTCGATCGCCCGGTAGTCGTTGCGCAACGCCGGCATGATCATCTCGACGATGTCCGGCGTGTCGAACATCCGGGCGTCCGTTCCGTCGAGCCGGCGGAGCTCGGCCAGCACCCCGGCGTCGGACATCTCGTGCACCCGTTCGCCCCGGTCCACCGACGGCGCGAACCGTCCCGAGACGAACATGCCGCTCACCGCGATGCCCTCGGCCTGCAGTTGCCGGACGATCTCGAAGGCCACGGTGGAACCCATGCTGTGCCCGAAGAAGGTCAGGGGCCGGTCGGCGACCTGCCGGACGGCCGGGACGATCTGCTCCGCCAGTTCCTGGATCGTCGCGGTGAAGGGCTCGTTTCGCCGGTCCTGGCGGCCCGGGTACTGCACCGCGAGGACGTCGACCGAGGGCGCCAGCGCCAGCGCGACGGGGTGATAGAAGGTCGCCGATCCGCCGGCGTGCGGCAGGCAGATCAGCCGGTGCGGGGCCTGTGGCGCGGAGCCGTAGCGGCGCAACCAGGTCTCGGTGGACAACGGGCCGAACCTCCGGGAGAGGAAAGAGGGTCTCACAAGCTGTCGGTCAGCGCATCGAGCGCGTCGCGCCGGTCGATGCCGAGCTTGCGGTAGATCCGGGTCAGGTGCTGCTCGACGGTGCTCATCGTGATGAAGAGCATGCTGCTGATCTCGCGGTTGGTGTAGCCCTGGGAGGCAAGTCGGGCCACCTTGGCCTCGGCCCGGGACAGCTTGGTCGCGCGCTCCGTCCGGGCCGGCGGAGCGGAATAGGCCATTGCCACCGCGGGCTCAGCCCCGCGCCGGCGGGCCAGCTTCTCGGCGCGGCGCTGCACATCGCGTCCGGCGGCCAGCTCTCCGGCGCGCTGATAGGTGCGGGCCAGGACCTTGAGCGTGCGAGCCTGTTCCAACGATTCACCGTGGCGCTGCAGCGCGGTGACCGCCTCCCGTAACAGAGGCAACCCCTCGGCCGCCGGAAGGGTCTCAGCCAGCACGCGTATCGCGCGGCTGCTGCTCCACGACGACGCCGGGACGAGAGCCAGATGTTCACGCGTCAACCGGCGCGCGGTCTCCGGGTCTCCCTGTCGCAGGGCGACCTCGGCCAGTTCGGAGCGCCAGGGCAGCAACCCGGGAGCCTCCATTCCCCAGGATCGCAGGATGTCGCCGATCGCCCGCAGGTCGTCGGCCGCCGACTGCGGCGCGCCGGTCGCCAACTGGTGACGCGCACGGGCGCGCAGGTGCAACAACCCGTACGGGCTGCGGAGGAAGTCCTCGGGCAGCTCGACGGTGAGTTCCGCAGCGACCTCCTCGTGCCGGCCCTGTTCGGTCAGGGCCATCATCCGGACCGCACGCGGCAGCGCCACCAGGGCGCTCCAGGGCCCGCCCCGGGCCGCCTCGATCGCCTGCTGGGCGAGAGTCTCGGCCTGGACGAAGTCGCCACGCCACAGGGCTGCGGTCGCCTGAGCCGCGTCCAGCAGCAAATGCCACTGCGGCAGATCGGATGAGCCCGCCTCGCGGACGAACGACTCGTACCACGGCTGGGACTGCTCGAAGCACTCCAAGGCCAGCATGGTGAAGATGGCGACCTGACCCGCTTCCAGGTCGGACGCCCGGGCGACGATCCGTTGCAGCACCTCGATCGCCCGGGCAGCCGCCTGCTCGGGGCTTCCGCCGGCGAGCAGACGAGGCAGGGTGACCGCCTGGAGCAGCCACGGGGAGCGGCCGATGACCTGCTCCGGGGCCAGCTCGACGGGCGCGCCGGCCGGGGTGCCGGGAAAGACGTGCCGGATCCACATGTCACTGATCGCGTGCTCGGTCCTTTCCCGCGGTCCGGTGCCATCGCCGCCGGACAGGGCAAGAAGGCTCCGGGCGTCTTCGGCTCGCACCTGCCAGGCCATCATCCGAGCCAGCCGGGCCGGCACCTCGCCCGCGAGGCCGCTCTCGCGCACGTTGCCGGCCAGCGACGCCAGCAGATCCCCGATGCGGCCCGGTTCGGACAACCACCGCACGTCAAGCAGTCGAGCCCGGATCGCGCCCCGGGCATCCGGCGCGGTGGACCAGTCCAGCGCGACGTTGAGCAACGCCGCGGCGGCCTCGAAGTCACGCTCTCGCAGCGCCTCCTCCGCCGCCTCGCACAACACGTCGGGCGCCCAGGACTGCGACGCCTCCGCGTTGGCCATCAGATGCCGGGCGACCACCGTCGCCGAAGCGCCGTCCTCGTGAAGCACTTCCGCGGCGCGCAGATTCAACCGCCGCACCACAGCGGGCTCCGCGGCGGCCTGGACCGCCGCCTGCACACGCGAGCGCAGGAAGTGACCGGGTGCGAGCAGGCCGATCGCGATGAGCTCGTCGAACAATTCGCTCAACCGGGCCACGGAAAAACCGAGCACCCGGCTCAGCGTCGCCGGATCACAGTGGTCGCCGAGCACTGCCAGCCCCTGGGCGACCTCCAGCAGTTCGGGGCTGTCGTGCAGATAGAGCAGATGTTGCACGGCCCGGCTGAACTCCGGCCCCACCCCCGCCTGCCACTGCGCCGCCGAGGCCGCCGTGACCAGGTCGTCCAGCGACGCCGCCAGCAGACTCGCGTTACCACCGATCGACGGATAGACCTGCCCGATCAGGGAGTTGTAGAGGTCATCAGGGAGCCGGCTGCGGAACAATTCGGAGACCCCGCCGGCTGACAACGGCCGCAGCTGCACGCGCCGGTACGGCCCCCGCAAACTCAACGACGGCGCCCTGCCGGTCAAGACGCTGCTGCGCCAGGCGACAACCCCGAGGACCGCGCCGGAGCCCGCGAGGCGGGACAGCTCCTCGAGAAAGCGGCGGCACGCCGGGTCAAGAAGATTGGCGTCGTCCGCGATGACCGCCACCGGGGTCAGCCGGCTCATCCTGGCCAGCATCGCCGCCAGTTCGGCGGGATCGTCGTGCGGTACATCGCCGATCCGGTCGGTGATCAGGCGCCGAGCGGTACCCAGCAGGGTGCTGGAATCGTCTGCGCGGTCACCGGAGGCGAACAGGACCTGCAGGCCGCGGTCACGGGCCATCCGGCTGGCCGCGCGCAGCAACGCCGAGCGCCCGAAGCCGGCCGGGCCGGTCACCACTGTCATCCCGCCGGTGCCGACACTGCCCTGCGCGATGGAGTCCGCGATCACCAACAGCTCGGCCTCCCGCTCGGCCAGCTTGGGCTCGAACGGTGTGGCCGGTTCCCCGACCATCTGCAGCAACTTACCCCTCTGCATTTCGGGAGCGGGTGTCAGCTCAGGATTCATGCACCGTAAGACCATTCGACTTCCTCACGAACGGGAAAAGGTCCTTCGTGTACACCTTATTATTGTTCTTGTTTCAAGTGTGTGACGGGCCCGACGGAAAAAATTCCGCCTCTCGGGAACCGTAGTCGACTCGCCGAGAATGCGACCAGGCGGGATCACGAAGCACGCCGGGACGCTCACCCTCGGCGACGCCCACATACGTGACGGCCGCAACATCAGCCCCTCTCCCCATCCGGCAAACAGCCGACAAATGGCCAGCTGAACGCGCATTTCCAGCCGGTCCGACGAGGTGATGCCACTCGCGTCCGGACGGCGCCGGCCGGCCGACAGTCGCTGCCGGTAGCTGTCCAGCGGCTCAGCAGGGCCGCCGAAAAGACCTATTTAATCCGAAAATTATACCCGGAAGCCCCGAGGCGCCTGCCCGTGCACGCTCACTCCACCTTGACACCGGCGAACGTTACGTATATAGCGGCTCGGCCGGATGACCCGTCCTCACCCGTCGCCGACATCTAGACGAGCACGAATGCGTAACCGGCCATTGACAATGCCCTGAAACCCCCTTGCCGGAATCGTCCGCCGGAGAATCTTGAATAGACACCGATTAACTTTTACCACTGTCGTCGAACCGGCGTCGCATAGGCGACCGGGGCATTAGGGGGGTACTAGGGGTGCCCCTCGTCGGGAAAAGGCCGTTCACCGGGAGTTCACCCGTGACCGGCCGGTCCGGGCGCTACCACCCGGCCGGATGCCCGCCCGTCGCCGCCGCGACCGATGCCCCTATCACCCCCTACCTCCGGCAACGGCACCCCTAAGGGGCTGCAATCGCCGGAACAACAGTGCGTGAATGAAATCGGCATTACCGGGTCGAGGAGGGATTCATCATCGTGGCGCGGCCATGAATACGCACTGGGACGAGTTGGTGGTCGCGCCAGTGACCATCACGCCGACCAAGCCCTTGACACCCACCCACGTCAAAGGTCTTTTGTGGACGGACGTGCTGACCAAGGCGAGCCGCCGGATCGGCCGCACCCGGCTGGTCTGGAATCCGCGGATGGCTCACCTGACCACTCAGACCACCGCCTTCTGGTGGCATCTCGACCGGACCGAGCCGGAGACCGATTGGGGCACGGAGTCCGAGGCCTCGATCGGCGGCCGCTACGTCCGCTTCCACCAGGGCCGTCCCGTCGTCGAGCCGCGGCAGCTCGACCCGTATTTCGAGCGGGTCGAACAGACCGGGTGGATCCATCCGGCCGCTCGCCGACTGCTCGGAATCTGGAAAGCCCAGCTCGGCCAGCTCAACGTGGCGGATCCCGGCCTCACCGACCAACGGCCGCTGGCCGCCGGCACCGGCGAGACGCTCGACCGGCTCGCCGACCGGCGCCTGCTGATCGACCACCGGCGTTACGGCGGCCCGATCCTGCTCGACGCAGCCCGCTGGGGCATGCCCGTCCGGCAACTGGTCAGCACGGCCGGACACGCCAACTATCTGCTACCCATCCTGCGTGAGCTACTGCCGGCGATCCGGCCCGGGCGGCTGTTCGTCCTGCTCTACGACGACGGGCTCAACGCCGACTACACCATGCTGGAGCGGGTGTTGGCCGAGTTCGGGGCGACGGTCACCCGTCTGCCGCTGAGCCGGGTGCCGATCGGCGGCCGGGTGGTGTCCAGCAAGTACGGCGGCTGGGCCGGTTCCACTCTGGGCGACATCGCCGCCACCGAGGGCTCAGCCGACCGGGCCGCGTACCGGCTGGGCATGCGCATGTACTTCGTCGGATCCCTCGATCGCGGCTCGACCCAGTCCTTCCGCATCGATCTGCTGCGCCGCCGCGTCGGCCGAGCCGCCCGGATCCTTGCCCTCGGGCCGGCCTCCGCCGAGTGGCTGCCCGATCTCGGCCGGCCGGCCGGCTACGTCGACCCCCACCGGCTCACCACCGCGGTCTTCGGGCCGCGGCCGCGGGCGCTCTCCCCCGGGATACGAGGGATATTCGGATGAGCGGATCCCCGCAGGAGTTGCTCGCGGCCGCCGCCGTCGCCCGGCTGGAGGACGCCGCCGGCAGCGGCACCGCAGGACCCGGGCTGAGCGTCGCGGTGGTGGTCCAGGACTTCGAGGCGGAACCCTTCTTCCGCTCGGTGATCCAGTTCGCCCTGGCCGTACCGAAGGCGGAGGGCGAAGCCTGGCAACGGGCCTTCACCCGGACCATCTTCCTGGCCGGCCGGCCCGACAGCCTGGCGCAGCGCTTCACCGCCGACCTGAACGGTCCGGCGGGGTCCGTCGCCTGGTACGGACCGGCCCGGGAGAAGCAGCTGCGTAACCTGTCGCGGATGCTGCGCGCCTTCCAGGGCGACGCACCGGTTCTTCCGCCACCGGGGAGTGTCCTCGTGCGAGCGCCCGGACCGCCGAGCGGGACCGAGCACACGGCGACGATCGCGACCAGGGACGTCAGCTTCGCCGGCTACCTGGTGCACACCCACCACCTGTTCGCCGAGGCGACCTTGCGGGGGCTGATCCGCCCCGGCGACACCATCCGCGTCGAGCACCGCGGCGAGCTCGACGGCCCGCTGATCCGGACCGCGCTGGATCCGGCGCTCGCACCCGGCGTGCAGACCCGGATCACCCATGACGGCCGCGACCCCGACCGGCTCCGCTTGTACGCGGTGCTCGTCGCGGGGAGAAAAGGAGACGAGCCATGCAAGCCGACCGCGTCCTGACGGAACAGCAACGGCTCCTGAGCACGCTGGAACGCCCCGAGCAGGTACAGAGCGAGCTGCTCGCCGGCATCCTCGCGACCAACCAGGACACCGACTACAGCCGCGTACACGCATTGTCCAAGGTGGGCGATGCGGACGAGTACCGCCGGGCCGTGCCGATCCGGACCCACGAGGATCTGATGCCGTGGATCGACCGGATGCTGGCGGGCGAATCCCGCGTGCTGACCGCCGAGGACCCGGTCATGTACTTCTCCTCGAGCGGCAGCACCGGCCGGGAGAAACACATCCCGGTGACACCGAGCTACATGCGCGAGGTCTTCCTACCGTTCTACTACGCCTCGTTCGGCGTGCTGGTCCGGTCGATGCCACAGCTCCTGAGCTCCGCCGACGAGGTGCTCAACCTCTGGCAGGACCCGGGCTCGCCGAAGGGCAGCACCCGCGGCGGCCAGCAGCACATCGGCCCGAGCCAGGTCGACTACCAGCAGTTCGGGGAGAGCAGCGCGGCCGCCCCGGGCGGGAACGCGTCGTGGAGCCGGATCCCGCCGGAGCTGGCCGATGCGGACCCCTACGAACGCGCCTACTTCAAGCTGCGGCTGGCCGCGGAGCAGAACATCCGCCTGCTCATCGCCGTCAACCCGGCCCTGGCCGCGGGCCTGCCCTACCAGCTGGCCCAGGTGTGGCCGCGGCTGGTGGAGGAGATCCGGGCCGGCACTCTGGGCGGCCGGCCCCACGGCACCCCCGATCCCGTACGCGCCGACGAGATCGCCCGGCACGCGGCCGAACACGGCACCCTCCGGCCCCGCGATCTGTGGCCGGAGCTGTCGGCCATCGTCGTGTGGAACAGCGCGCTGGGCTCGCTCTATCTGCCGAACCTGAGCGAATCGTACGGCCCGGGGGTCGAGTTGATCGACGCACCGATCGCCTCGTCCGAGGGTCCCGCAGCCGTGCCGGTCGACCGCAGCCCGCTCGGAGCGCCGCTCTACCTCCCCGGCTGCTTCTACGAATTCGTCCCGGCCGACCGGCGCCTGACCGAGGACGCCGAGACCGTGCTGGCCCACGAGCTCGAGGTCGGCCGCGACTACCACCTGGTGGTCAGCCACCTCGGTGGTCTCTACCGCTGCGCGATCACCGACGTGGTCGAGGTGACCGGTCACCTCGGGCGGACCCCGCGCATCCGGTACGCCGGTCGCGGGGTCGAACGGCCGTTGGCCGGGATCCGGCTGACCGAGCCCAGCGTGATCCGCGCCCTGGCCGCCGCCGTCGCCGACACCGGCGCCCGGCTGCGCAATGCCACCGTCAAGCCGGCCGGGGACCGCTATCAGGTCGCGGTGGCCGGCGACCTCCCCGAAGGCTTCGCCGCGGCGCTCGACGCCCGGCTCGGTGAGACCGCGGACGGTTATCGGGCGGCCCGTACGGCCGGGACCCTGGCCCCGGTGCAAGTCGTGCGCGTACACCACGACGCGTTCCTGCACGAGTGGGAACGGAGTATCCGGGCCGGGCAGCGACCATCCCGGGTGAAGGACCGGATCTTCCTGCCCGGTACCGAGACCTGGGCGCGGATCGTCACCGACCAGGAGGTTGCCGCATGACCGACGTCATCCCCGGCCGGGGCCAGTACACCGAGGAGGCCCGGCTGCGCCGCCTGGAGTGGCTGCGCGGCCGGACCGGAGCGGCGATGCCCTCGGCGGAGAAGACCGGTTTCGACGCCCGGGCCCTGACCGGCAACCTGGAGAACTTCGTCGGCTCGGTCGAAGTGCCGGTCGGCCTGGCGGGCCCGCTGCTGTTCGACGGCCGGGCCGCCCAGGGCGGCATCGTGGCCCCACTGGCCACCACCGAGGGCGCCCTGATCGCCTCCGCCTCGCGCGGGGCCCGGGCGATCACCGACTCCGGCGGCGTGACGACCCGGGTCCTCTCCCAGCGAATGAGCCGGGCGCCGGTGTTCGAGTTCGCCGACATGGCCACCGCGCTGCGATTCGCCGACTGGCTGCGATCGGTGCGCCCGCAGCTCGACGAGCAGGTCGCCCTGGTGTCACGGCACGCCCGCCTGATCGACGTCGACCCGTACCAGATCGGTCGTTACCTGCACGTCCGGTGCGTCTTCGAGACCGCGGACGCGGCCGGGCAGAACATGACCACCGCCGCTACCTGGCAGATCTGCCGCTGGCTGACCGAGGCGCTGCACGACCAGGACTCGTTGCGTCCCGAGCGCATGATGCTGGACGGCAACCTGAGCAGCGACAAGAAGGTCAGCGCGGTCTCCATGCTGGCCGGTCGCGGCAGCCGCGTCACCGCCGAGACCCGGATCAGCGCCGACGTCGTGGCGGCGGTGCTGAAGAGCGACCCGGCCGTGATGGTGCGGGCCCACACCGCGACGGTGATGGGCGCCCAGCAGGCCGGCATGGTCGGCTACGGCATCAACGCCGTCAACATCGTCGCCGCGCTGTTCGTGGCGACCGGCCAGGACATCGCCAGCGTGCACGAGTCCGGCGTGTCGATCCTCTCGCTCGAGCTGGACGGGCCCGACCTGCTGGCCACCATCCTGTTGCCCAACCTGGTGATCGGCACCGTCGGCGGCGGGACCGCCCTTCCCCATCAGCGGGAGTGGCTGACCGCGCTGGGCTGCGCGGGCGACGGCGGGGCCGAGCGATTCGCCGAGATCGTCGCGGGCTTCGCCCTCGCCCTCGACGTGTCGACCGCGGCGGCCATGGTCAGCGGCCAGTTCGCCGACGCCCACCGGCGGCTGGGCCGCGCCCGCCCGGTCGAGTGGCTGCTCAAGGCCGACCTGAATGCCGCTTACCTGCGCCCACCCCTCGCCCGGTGCCTCGCCGATCCGGGGCTGGTGGTCGAGTCGGTGACGCTGGCCCCCGAACTGCACGGCGACGGCATCGCGAGCGAACTGGGCGCGCTCGGCGAGCGGCGCAAGCTCACGGGCCTGCTCCCGATGACCGTGCACTGGACCGCGGGTGACGGCACGCCGGTCACGGCCGACCTGGTGGCGAAGATCAAACCGCGTGGCGAGGACCTCATCGCCGGCATCGCGATGGTCGCGTCCCGGTGCGGTCGGGAGGTCGCCCAGGCCTGGGACCAGTGGGGCGGCGAGAGCGACTTCGCCGGCACCCACCGCCGCGAGCCGGCCGTCTACCGGCGCCGCGAGCCTCCGCTGACCGCGCTGCTGCCCCGCTGTTTCGGCATCGTCGAGGACGACAGCCGCGAGGCCTACGTGATCCTGATGGAGCGGCTGGTCCACACGCCCGGACCATGGGACTCCGAGCGCATCGATCGGGCGTTACGCGGCATCGGCGCCGTCCACGGGCATTGGCTCGGCCGGGACCAGCAGCTGATCGCGGAGGGCTGGCTGCACCGGGGCGCGGGTGGCTCGCACCTGGCCAAGGCCGGTGAGCTGTGGGAGGCACTGGCCCGGTACAACGCCGCCGAGCACCCCGGCCTGATCGGGGCCGAACGCCGCGATCTGCTCCTGGGGGCAGCCGGCAGCGTCGGCTTCTGGGACCAGGAACTCGAGGCGATGCCGCGGACGCTGGTACACAACGATTTCAACCAGCGCAACGTCACGGTGGCCGACGGCCGGCTCATCGCCTACGACTGGGAGCTTGCCACCGTCGACGTGCCCCAGCGCGACGTCGCCGAGCTGCTGGCCTTCACCCTCGGCCCGGACGCGTCCGAGGCGGCGGTCGAGCACCACCTCGAGGTGCACCGCGACGCCGTGGCGGCGGTGTCCCCCGCGGCAACCGGGCTGGTGGCCGGAGCCGACTGGCGTCGCGGGTACCACCTGTCCCTGCGCAAGCTGCTACTGAGCCGCCTGCAGCTGTACACGGCCGCCCACGCCCACCGCGAGTTCGCGTTCCTCCCGGCGGTACTCGACTCGGCCTTCCACCTGTGGGAGATCGAGGCGCGGCGGGACGCCGAGTGATGCGCACGGCACTGGTCGGCCTGGACGGCAGCGGGAAGACCACCGTGGCCACCCGCCTACGGAAGCTCCACGGAGTGGCGGTCATCCACGCCATCCGCCCGCACGACGACCCCACCAGCCCGTACGCGGAGCTCTCCCGGCATCTGACGGCGGCCTCGGCCGCCGCCGACTCCGTCGGCCACCCGCAGCTCAAGGTCGCGTTGCTCTATCTGCAGCTCAACCTCTACGGACCGCAAGAGCGCCGCAACACCGTTCCGGTTCTGGTGTCCGATCGGCATCCGCTCGTCGATCCGCTGGTCTACCTGCCGATGTACGCCCGCATGGCGACCACCGGCGGCCCGGGTCCGGACGTCGGTCGTTGGTGGGCCGCTCAGGAACCGGAGACGGCCCGCGTGGTCCGCGACTGGCTGTGGGAGTGCGGCGGCGGCGAGGACATCTGGGCGCTCGGCACCGAGCTACTAGGCCTGGCCACCCTGGCCGGCGAAGAGCTGACCCGCGAGCTGGTCCAGCGGCTCGAGGTGGACCCACCGGACCAGATCGTCATGCTGGCACTGCCGGTCGAAGAGGCCCTGAGCCGCACCCGACGGCGGTCGTCCGGCACCGAGCTGCACGAGACGACCGCCGCGCTGAGGGCCGTGGAGGCGGCGTACGAACGGGTGTTGTCCGATCTGGCGACCTCGATCCCGGTCCATCGGGTCGATTGCTCACGACGCGACATAGCTCAGATCACCGACGACGTGGCCGCTCATCTTCGCTGAGCCCGCCGCCCTTTGCCCGACCAACCGCCCGATCACCGAGGAGCTCACGTTGGATGTTCTTGTCATGGGTATCACCACCGGTCTCGGCGCACGCCTGGCCGACCAGCTCCGGGCCCGGGGGGATCGCCCGATCGGCCTGGTGCACCGGCTGGAGCAGCGCGACGACCTGCGTGCCTCCGGGGTGGACGCCCTGGTCGTCAACGAGAGCGGGGAGGGCCACGCCGAGCTGTGGGGCGCTCTGACCGGGGCCGGCGGCGTGGTGCTGGCCACCGGCAGCGGCACGGAGACGGCCGGGCCGTCGGCCGGCCGGGCCGGCGCGTCCGGGCTGCTCATGATGGCCGCCGAAGCGGCCGGCGTCGCCCGGTTCGTGCTGATCAGCAGCTTGCTCCCGGGCCGGGCGCTGCGGGAGTCACTCGGCGACGGTCTGCCGGCGTACCTGTCGGCCAAGCGGGCCGCCGAGCAGGAGCTCCGGGAGCGTGCCCTGTCCTGGTGCGTCGTGCGTCCCGGCCGCCTGACCGACGAGCCGGCCACCGGGCTCGTCTCGGTCCGCGGCGGCGAAGATCCCCGACCCGACGGTACGATCCCGCGCGCCGACCTGGCCGCGGTCATCGTCGAGGTGCTGACCGCCGACCCACCGGTGACCGGTCTGCTGGCCGTCGGCGCCGGCTCGGAGCCGGTGACCACAGCTCTGCGATCGGTCCACGCCGGGTGAGGCGTACGGGCCCGGGACGCCCCGGGCCCGTACGGTCTCAGCCAGCCGCGTAGATGTCCTCCACGTACCGGTCGTCCACCATCAGATCGGCCAGCCAGGCCGCCGACTTCTCGCTCGAGGAACCGGTCTTCCGGCCGTGCAGCTGCTCGAAAGCCCGGCGGACGCCCACTCCCATACCGGTGGCGTCACCGCAGACGTAGACGGTCGCCCCGTCCTCGAGCAGCTGCCACACCTCGTCGCCGTCCGCGGCGATACGGTCCTGTACGTAGCCACGCTCCGATCCGGACACCCGGGAGAAGGCCGGCCGCAGGCTCACCACGCCGGCCCGGTCGGCGGCGGTCAGCTCGGCCGAGTACAGGAAGTCGACCTCCGGATCGGTGCAGCCGAAGTAGCACAGCGACGGAGCCAGCTCACCCCCCGCCGTGCGGCGCACCATCCGGTCGGCGATCGCACCCCGGAACGGGGCCAGCCCGGTACCGGCCGAGACCAGAATCGTCGGGCGCTCGTGGTGCACGCCCAGCACGTCCCGGCGGGGTGAGACCCGGGCCAGCACGACGTCGCCCACCTCGACCCGGTTCAGATAGCCGGAACCGGTGCCCTGGTAGCGCCCTCTTCCGGAGCGGTGCGGCTGGTCCAGCCGGGACACCATCAGATCCACCACCCCGGGCGATACGAACGCCGACGACGACACCGAGTAGTACCGGATCCGCATCGGCGGGAAGAGCTCGAGCACGGTTGCCCAGTCCAGCCGCCCGGCCAGGGCCGGGAACCGCTCGATCAGATCGAGCACCGATGCGTGGCCCGGCGCCCGGACGGCCAGCTGAACCTGCTCGGGTGGGCATGGGTTCAGCTCGGCCAGCCGGGCGATCTGCTCGGCGGTCGCCGGATCCTGCAGCTCCAGGTGCCGGGCGAGCAGGTCGCGCACGGTCAACGGCCGGTCGGCCGGCAGGGCATGCCGCAGCGGGGCACCGGGCCGGATGGCCAGTAGCGTGTCCAGGCCGGCACCGAGCAGCCCGGCCGCCCGGTCCACCAGCCCCGCCTCGTTCACCGGCAGGACCACCAGATGGTCGCCCGTGCGGTAGGCCTGACCGTCCGGCAGGCGCAGGCTGACCGAGCGCTTGGCCCGGCCCTCGGGCCGGGCCGGATCGGCCAGGTCGCCCGTGGCGACGACTGTCATCGCCCGCAGATCGTGGCGGGCGGCGAGTGCGGCCCACGGATCGGGCGGGATGATCTCGACCTGGTAACCGGTGTCGCCGGTGGATTCCTCGCCGGTCGAGCCGGGGTCACCGTACTCGGTGAGCAGCGCCTGCCGTAGCTGGTCGGTGAACCGGCGGGCCGCCTGCTGCTGACCGGTGCTCACATCGACCGCCACCCGCTCCAGCAGCCGCCGGCCACCGGCCGCCGCCAGCCGGTCGTCGATCAGCGTCGGCACCCGCTGGTACGTGGTCGGCCAGTTCCGGTCGCCCACGCCGAGCACACAGAAGCGCACGCCGTCAGCGAAACGCTCGGCCTCGGCGCCGGCCAGGCGCTCGACGAACCGGGCCGCGTCGTCGGTCGGTCGTCCGTTGTAGGACGAGGCGACCACCACCACCGGCTCATCGCGGGGCAGGTCCGCCGTGGCGTAGTCGTCCAGAGGCGAGAGCACCGTCTGGAAACCGATGGCCGCACCCAGCTCGGCGACCTGCTCGGCCAGTTCGAGGCTGTTACCGAGGTTGGAGCCGTGCAGCACGTGCAGAGTGTTGCCGGCCCGTACCCGACGTGGCAGCCCGCGCACGTCCCCGGTGGCCTCCGGCGCCGCGGTGACGTCGGCCCCCGGGGCCGCGACGGCCGCCCGGACGGCTCGCCGCTCGGCCGGGACCCGGCGGCGCACCTTGAGCCGGAAGTCGGCGGGCTTCATCGTGAGTCGCTGGGCGATCCGCAGCTGGTAGGACTCGGGGTCGAGGAAGCGGTAGCGGTGGATCAGCAGGCCGAGAACCAGCACGGCCTCGTGCATCGCGAACTGGCGGCCGATGCACGCCCGTTCGCCGGTGCCGAACGGCTTGAACGCGTGCACCGAACGGGCGGCCTCGCGTTCGGGGCTGAAATGGTCGGGATCGAAGGCATTGGGGTTGTCTCCCCAGACGGTCGGGTCGCGGTGCAGCACCGGCGCCAGTACGACCGCCCAGTCGCCCTTGTTCATCGGGTGCCGGCCGAGCAGGGTCGTGTCGACCTTGGCCTGCCGGCTGAAGCCCGCGGCGGCCGGCCACAGCCGCAGCGATTCGTTGAACACCTGGCGGACGTACGTCAGGTTGCCGATGTCCTCGTACGACGGGGTCACTTCGTCGGTGTCGCCCCACAGCGCGTCCACCTCGGCCCGCGCGCGCCGGAGCACCTCCGGGTGGTTCACCAGGAAGTACATCGCGAAGGCGAGCGAGCCCGAAGTCGTCTCGTGGCCGGCGGCGAGGAACGTGACGACCTGGTAGCGCGCGTTGACCGGATCGAGCTTCTCGCCGCTGACCGGATGCGGCGTCTCCAGCATGAGGCTCAGCATGTCGTCCTCGGTCGGCGTGCCGGCCGTCGTCCGCGCCTCGATCACCTCGTCGACCACGGAGGCGATGAAGTCGCAGTCGGCCTTGAACTCGGCGTCCGCCGCGCTGTGGTCCAGGCCGTCGTCGGGCCGTCGCATCTCGAGGGACTGGCTGTAGGCGAGCCCACGGACCATGGCGGAGACGAAGGGGTGCGGCTCGGCCCGCTCGAACGAGGAGAAGTCGTACCCGAAGCCGGTGAGGCCGATCGTGTCCAGCGTCATCCGGGTCATGTCGTCGGCGACGTCGACGAACTCGTCGTCCGCCGCGTCCCACGCACCGATCAGTCGCTTCGCCACCTTCACCATCGTCGTGTGGTAGCGGCGCAGGGCACTGCCGGAGAAGGCCGGCAACAGGATGTCGTGCGCCTTCTGCCAGTTCGGTTCGTCGTTGAACGCGGTGAACAGCCCGTCGCCGGTGAAGCCCCGCACGGTCTGCTGCCCGATGGACATGTACTTCTCGAAACGGTCCTCGTCGGAAAGGTCGATGGCCGCCTCGAGCGAGCTCGCGGAGATGATGTCGAAGCCGTGGTAGCGGCGGATGTACACGCCACCGTTCTGCAAGGCCAGCCGCAGCGACAATTCGATCGGACTACGGACGTCGAGCGTCATCTGGGAGACGTCGACGACCGGGATGGGTTCGATCGGCGCCTCGGTCGCAACAGCCTCGTCGACGGACATGAATGGGGCCTCCGAAGGACTCATCGACATGATTTCGAGTAGCACTCAAACTCGGCCAACATAACGCCACGAATGCCGTCCGGAAGCCGCCCGGATGACATTTCAGGGGTCGTTTCTGGGGTAGGCGGCGGATCACCCCTAATACCCCCTAGGTCGGGCCGCCGGCATAGCGGACACAGTCCCGGAAGCGGATACTCGGTGCCATTTACCGGAACCGTCGGGAGTGGATCACATGTCGCAGCCGTCACCGGAGTCGCTACCCCTGCAGCCGTGGGGCGCCGAGGACTTCACCGTGGTGTCCTGGCCCGAGCAGGACTGGCACGCCGGGTGGAATTCGCGGGTCTGGCTGCTGGAGCGAGACGGCGAACGAGCGGTCCTCAAGGCCGTACCGGAGCATCTGCCGACCCGGCTGCGGCCCGGTCTCGAGGCCGCCGAGATCGTCGAGGCGGCCGGCATCCCGGCCGGCGCGCCGTACCGGACGACCGGCGGGGACGTCGCCGCCGACGCCGACGACTGGACCTGGGTTCTCCTGCGGTACGTGCCGGGCCGCTCCGCCTCGGCCGCCGACCACGACGACCTGGCGCTGGCCGGCCGGGTGCTGGGCCGTGTCCACACCGCCCTGTCGGACGTCCCCGAGACCCCGGAGACCTCGGTGTTCACGCAGCGGGACTGGCTCACCATGGAACAACCGTTCCTGGTCGGCGACAACGCGTGGATCCCGGCGGCCATCGAGGCCGGCTTCGCCGCGATGCCGGCCGACCTGTCGACCGGGCTTATTCACGGCGACCCGCAGATCAACGACTTCCGGGTAGGTCCGGAGGCGACCGGGCTCATCGACTGGGCCGAGGTGCTGCACGCCCCGTACGTCTTCGATCTGGGCATCCTGCTCAGCACCCTGGGCGCGGGGGTCGACCCGGAGCCGCTTCTCGCCGCGTATCTGAGCGCGGCACCGGTCAAGGCGGCCGAGTTCGCCTACCTCCCGGAGATGATGAAGATCAGGGCGGCGATCGAGGGCTGGATCTTCGCGAGCCGGGACGCGTTCGGCATCGAGCTGGGCGACAGCTCGTACACCAACGCCGAGATCGTGCAGCTGGCCCGGGGGCGCTACCTTGCCGCCGAGGCGCTGGCCCCGGACCACTTCCTTCGCTGAGCCGGTCACTCACCAGCGCACAGGCAGGTGCCGGACGCCGCGCATCACCAGACCGGGGAAGAACCGCAACGGCTCGGCGTCCGGGTCGAGCCGCAGGTCGGGGCAGCGCCGCAGCAGCGTCCCGATCGTGATCCGGGCCTCCAGCCGGGCGAGCGGCGCGCCGAGACAGAAATGGATGCCGTGCCCGAAGGCGAGATGGCGGCCGGCACCGCCCGACGCGCGGGTGATGTCGAAGCGGTCGGCGTCCTCGAACCGGCGGTCGTCCCGGTTCGCCGACAGCAGGCTGACCACGACCAGCCCGCCGGCCGGAACGGACACGCCGCCGAGCTCGACCGGCTCCCTCGCATACCGTTTGGTGCTGGTCTCCACCGACCCCTCGAAGCGCAGCATCTCCTCGATCGCCGAGTCGAGCAGGGACATGTCGGAGCGCAGCAGGGCGAGCTGGTCCGGATGGGCCAGCAGCGCCCGGATGCCGTTGGCGACCATGTTCACGCTTGTCTCGTGCCCGGCGAGGACGAGCAGGAACGCCATCGCGCGGACCTCGCTCTCCGACAGCCGGTCCCGGTCCTGCTCGGCGGTGCGCAAGAGGGCGGAGACCAGATCGGGCCCCTCGGCCGCACCCCGCCGGCTCTCGATCAACCGGCCGAGGTAGTCGTGCAGGGCTCGGCTGCCGGCCATGGCCACCGCCGGGTCGGCCGGCGCCAGCATGTCGATCGTCCAGCGCCGGAAGTCCTCGCTGTCCGACTCCGGGACGCCCAGCAGATCACACAGGATCGTCATCGACAGCGGAAACGCGAGCGCATCCACGAGATCGGCGCGGCCCTCCGGCATGGCCGCATCGAGCAGGCCGTCGACCAGCTGCTGGATCCGGGGGCCGAGCGCCTCGACCCGGTGGGGGGTGAAGTCACGACCGACCAGCCGCCGCAGCCGGGTGTGATCCGGCGGATCGACCACCAGCAGGTGCCCGTCGACGAAACGCTCGGCCAGTCCCGCGGTGCTCCGAGATTTCGACAGCCGCGGATCGGCCAGCGCGCTGCGGCCTTCGCCGTAGTCCACGACGATCCAGCTGCGGCCGCCGTCCCCGGCGCGCAGCTCGTGGACCGGACCGTCCGCGCGCCACTTCGCGTAATACGGGAATGGGTTCTCGATGAAGTCCGGCCCGAGAGCCGCGAGCTCGATGACTGCCATTGTTCGTCGTCCTGTCCGGCGGCGGATGTCGAGAGCTCATTCAAGCGACCCGGCCGGCGTACCCGCAACGATTCCGGTCATCGTGGCCGCAAATAGGGGGTGATAGGGGATTGGAAAAGACGCGGCCCCGGCCGAATATCGACCTCACGTCTTTCCAGCCCGGATGCCAGAAGCGCCGGAGACCGGCCATACAGGAGTGGTAATGACAGTTGCGGCACGGGAAGAGATCAGGGAACTGACGTACCAGGGGCTGCGGTACACCTGCCGGATCTCGTGGTGCGAGAACCCGGATATCGATCCTATTCTCGTGCTGTGCGGCGCGTACCAGGACGTCTACACCTGGCGCCGGTTCGACAAGTACTGGAACCACGTGGCGACCACGATCAGCCTGGATCTGCCCGGCTCGCACACCACCGACCCGGTGCCGGCCGACGAGGGCTACGACGTCCACGCCGGCGCGCTCGGCCACGCCCTGGACGAGCTGGGGCTCGAACGGGTCAACCTGGTCGCGATCAGTTATGGGTTCGGCCCGGCCCACCTGTTCGCCCAGAAGTCCCCCGAGCGGATCAGCAACCTGGTGCTGAGCGGTGCCGCCGCGGATTTCCCGCCGGACGTGCGCCGGACCATGGTCGACGGCATGCAGTTCCTCGAGTCGGGGAACGTGATGGAATGGGCCCGCGGAACGGTCGGGCTCTTCATGTGCCAGGACCCGGAGGTGACCGTTCGCAACCGGGAGCTGCTCCACCGGGCCCTGATGGCGAAGTTCACCAACGTCCCGATCGAGGAACTGCCGCGGTACCTCAACCTGAGCCGGCGCGCCGTGGAACACCTGCCGACCCGGCCGGGCGGCATCTCCGGGGTCCGCACTCTGTGCCTGACCGGCGAGCACGACACGATCGCGGTACCGGACGATGCCCGCGCCCTCGCCGCCGAGATCGACGGTGCTCTGTTCACCACGATCCGGGAGACCGACCACCTGGCCTTCCAGGAGCGCGGAGCGGACTGGGCCGAGACGCTACGCCGGTTCTTCTCCGGCGAATCGCTGCAGGGACTGGACTTCCTCACGCCGATCGAACAACCCAGCCGCGCCCTCGCCGTCGACGCCAGTCTCTGACGTGGTCGCGCCCGTCGCGTCCGGGCCGGGCGTAGCCGCCGACCCGGCGGCGTCCCGCCGGATCTGGTTCCTGCTCCCGCTGTCGGCCTTTGCGACATTCACGTTGATCGGCGGCGTCACCTCGGTCCTGCTCGGCCGTCAGGTGGCCATGCACTACTCCGACACCGATGCCGCCGGCGTCCTGGGCCTGGTGCTCGCCGTGACTTCGATCCCGACCGTCGTGACTCAGCCGATCTTCGGAGCCCTCAGCGATCGTGGCCGGCGAGGGCGCCCCCGCCGCCGTAATATCTGGGTCCTCGGTTCGGCGTTCGCGATCATTCCGTTCGTGGTGGCGACCGCACTGGCCGGCAACGTCGTCCTGATCACCCTGCTGTGGTGCCTGGCGGCCTTTCCTCTCAACGCCGCCTCGGTGAACCTGTCCACGGCCCTGCCCGAGCGGGTTCCGGCCGCGAAGCGCGCGACCATGTCCGGGTTGCTCGGTCTCTCCCAGGTATCAGGGCTCCTGGCCGGCCTCGTCCTCGGCGGTCTGAGCAGCATCCTGTTCGGCTATCTGGCCGTGGGCGCCGTTTACGTGCTCACCATGATCCTGTTCGCCGCGCTCGCCCCCGAGACCCACCACGAGCTGCCTGAGCCGCCACCAGCTCCGGCCCGGCGATGGGGACTGCCCTCGTTCACCGGTGCGCGCGATTTCTACCTCGCGGCGCTGGGCCGCTTCCTGGTCCTGTTCGGGACCCAGGTGGTGCTCGGCTTTCTGCTTTACACGCTGCGCGACTACGTCCGCGTCGGGGACGGCTCCTTGGCCGATGCGACCGCCGCGCTGGTGCCCCTTTCAGCGGTCAACGGGGCCGCCACTCTGCTCTCGGCCGCCTGCAGTGGCTATCTGGCCGACCGGCTCGGCCGGCTCAAGATCTTCGTGGTGATCTCCAGCCTGATGATCGTCCCGGTCGGTCTCATCCTGTTCCTGTCGGCCACCCTCGCGGCTGTCTATGTGTGCGCCGGCCTCCTCGGGCTGGCCTTCGGCACCTATCTCGCCATCGACCAGGCCCTGGTGACCGCGGTTCTGCCCAGCGAGAGCCGGACGGGTGGCGACCTCGGTCTGATCAACGTCGCGAGTACGCTGCCGAACGTCCTCGGACCGGCCGTGGCCGGTGGGCTGGTCGCCCTGACGGGCTCCTTCCGGCCGGGCTTCGTCACGATGATGATCGCCGCTCTGCTCGGCGCCCTGACCGTCCGCTACATCAGCGACCGCGTTCGATGACTTCCATCCCTGGGTGAGCCGGGACATGGCCGGTCTCACCGGGCGATCGGGAAGTCCTCCAGGGAGAACATCAGGCCCTCGTCGTAGCGACGCAGCATGTCGGCCTCCGCCGCCAACCCCTGGACGTGGTCGAACGGCCTGATCCGGTGCATGATGCGCTGCAGACAGCCCAGCAGCCAGTCCCCGGCACCGAAGTCACCGCCGGTCTCCTCGCGATTGACCAGCCAGGTCTGCAGGCAGGCGGAAGCCGCCCACAACAGGCTGAACATCCGTGACGCGTCGTCCATCTCGGCCGAGGAGGCGAAGGCGGGGTCGGCGGCGCGAAGGCCCGCCACCCGTTTTCTGAGCGCGCCCCATTCCTCGTCGAGCTCCCGGACCAGGAGCTCGATCGCCGCTGCGGTGGTGCTCGTCACGGCCGCGGAGGAGCCGGCCCCCAGCATCGTGACGGCGTGCCGCCAGTTCTGACCGACCTCGTCGACGCCCCGGTTGGTCAGCTGGAGTTTCTCACCGTCCGGTTCCCATCGCACGGCACCTTTCGAGAACGAGAACACCGCGGCCATGGCGTCCCCCGCCTCGTCGATGCCCTTGGGCGAGCGCTCCAGGACCACCGACAGCTGGGCGGCGATCGCGCGAACGCAGACATGGGTGGTGCCGTCGAAGACGCTGACCACCGAGTTGTCTCGGAGTAACTTCTGGAACATTCCGTACCAAGGGCCTTCCCGCATGAATTTGCGAGCGCCGAGGATCTCGCCGACATCGGCCATGACGTCCTCGACCAACGTGGGAACCAGGTACTTCGAAATCGCCGACCACAGGCTGAGTCTTCCGGGCAACGCGGACATCGCCCGGAAGGCCGGACGGGCGACACATTCGGCGATCAGAAGGTCGAGATAGGAACCGACCAACTGCCGGCGAATCGGGGGGATGTCGTATGCCGTCTTCGCATAGAGCTCACGCGATCGAAGATGGGCGAGCGCCAGGCGCAGTGCACTGTCCCCGCTGCCGAGGGAAAATGTGGCCAGCATCGTCCGCGTCACCTGAAGCGTCTTCATCGTCTGTTTCAGGCCGTCCCGGCCGATCTGGGCCGACGGCGGGATCTCGCAGTCGCTGAACTTCACGCCGGACAGATCGAAGCCACGCAGACCGTGCAGCCGCACAGCGGGAATATTCGTCCAGCCGTCGGCCGGCAGGTCCGCCTTGAACAGGCAGACGATCGAGAACCCGTCACCGCTCGCGCCGGGGGACCTGGCCAGCACCGTGATGAAGTCACCTCGGGTCGCATTCCCGATGGGCCACTTCGCACCACTCAGAAAGACTTTCCCGGCGCTGCTCACCAGAACCGCGTCCGACGCCATGAGATCGCTGCCGTGCTCGGCCTCGGAGATGGCGAATCCGCCGAGCGAGCCACTGACCAGCGCCTGAGCGAGCCGGGTGCGCTGCTCGGCGGTACCCCAGAGCCACACCGGCATGGCCGCCAGCAGGGTGCTGCCGAACGACAGGGTCACCGTCAGGTCACGGCGGGCCGCGACCCGGCCCGCCCACAGGACATCCTCGGGCCGGTCCAGCGCACCGCCGAGACTCGCCGGGATCATGAACGCCGGAAAACCGAATTTCCGCATCAACGACATCGCCTGCTCCGGCAATTCCGAAGCCTCGTCGCACTCGACCTGCTGCCGGTAGTTGAATATGTTGGCCGTGTCGTTCGGGTCGCCCAGGCCGAGCTCGAGCTGCTCCGCCCGAAGACCGATACCGCCCCGGCGCACAACGGATTCCGGCATGTCCACCCTCGCCTCTCCATACACGCGTTACGTCGCCGTCGCGTGCCATGAGCCGAAATACTCCATCCGCGGGCTGTCCTCGGCACCGGTGTTCCGCCACACGGAACGCCCGGGTCGGCGGGTATGAACATTGTTACCGTCGGCGTTCTCATCGGACCCAGGAGGAGCTGAGGATGATTTCGTTGACCGAGGAGACATTCACGAAGATGTTCGAGGAAGCCCTGCTGGAGGTCCTCGGGGAAATCCCCGACGGCGTGGGGTTCGACTCGAGGTTCAGCGACCTGAAAATCGATTCGCTGTCCCGCCTCGAGGTCATGACGATCCTCGAGGGGCGGCTTCAGACCCGGGTCGACGACTCGATGCTCCAGAAGATCGACAGTGGCCGCGACATGTTCCTCCTGCTCACCGGAACCCCGATCAAAGAGGATGCGTGACTGTCGAGGTCGTCGTCACCGGGGTCGGAGCCATCAGCGCGATCGGCGATGACGCCGCCGCATCCCATGACGCCCTGGTCGCCGGCAGATGCGGCATCCAGGTCCGGCCGGGGACGGACGTCGCCGGTGCCCGGCCGACGCTGCAGGCCGCGATCGGCGACGGATCAGCGATCGGGGCGACCCGGCTGGAGCAGCGCAAGTGGGACCGGGCGACCGCCTTCGCCATGCACGCCGCGCGCGGCGCATGGGCGATGGCCGGGGCTCCGGCGGTCGACCCGGAACGTCTGGCGGTCGCCGTCTCCGGCGCCTTCCCCGGATATCTGTCGCTGATGCGGATAGTCGAGGACTTCGCCGCCAAGGGAAGCTTCGCTCTCACCGCGGCATCCATACCCCGCACGATGGTCAACGCCCAAGCCGTGAACATCGCCATCGAGCTCGGTGCCCGGGGCGGGTCCTACGCTCCGAACAGCGCCTGCGCCTCGGCGTCCGACGCGATCGCTCTGGGTTATCGACTCATCGTCTCCGGCGAGGCCGATGTCGTGGTCGTCGGGGGTGCCGACGCACCCCTGCACCCGGTCATGCTCGCGGGGTTCCAGGCCATGCGGGCGCTGTCCGGGAACATCGGCGAACCGCATCTCGCCAGCCGGCCGCTCGACCGTCGGCGGGATGGTTTCGTCATGGGCGAGGGGGCCGGCGTGCTGGTGCTCGAAGCACTGGACTTCGCCCGGAGCCGGCAGGCCAAGCCGATGGCGATGTTGCGTGGCTTCGGTGCCACCTCGGACGGCCACCACCTTGTCGCACCCCACCCCGGCGGAGTGGCGGCCTCCTCCGCCATGCGTAAGGCGCTGGAGCGTGCCGGTGTCGGCCGGCACGAGGTGACCGCGATCAGCGCGCACTGCACCGGCACGCCGGTCGGTGACGCGGCGGAATCCACCGCGATCACCCGGCTGTTCGGGGCACACACCGGCGGAATCGCGGTCACCGCCACCAAGAGCGCGATCGGCCACACGATCGGCGCGTCCGGAGCCCTCGCCGCGGTGCTGGCCTGCTGCGGCCTGCAGGAGCGCGTGGTCGCGCCGGTCCTGGGCTTCCACGAATCCGACCCCGGCGTCGAACTGGACATCGTGCACGGTAGTCCCCGGTACCTGTCCGTCGACCGTAAGCAGGTCTCTCTGGTCAACGCCTTCGGGTTCGGAGGCCAGAACGTCAGTCTGTGCTTCTCCGAGCCCTGACCGGAAGAGGCGGCAACCGTCAGCCCGTCCCCCGCTCACCGAGCGTTCGGCGGGCTGTCCGCGGTCCCCCCTCAACCCCGATGGAAGCGGCCACCGGCCCCCCTAAAGTCTCGGGTTCGTCTGGTAATCCTCGACAAACCGGTGGAATCATCTGCCACGCAGATGACGCCCGGCTGCCGCCCGCCGGCCTTCGGAAGGATGCTCGGTGACGACCACTGACCTCCGGCCTTCTGGTCCAAGTCGAAAAGTTCGGGGCGACACCATGCCGGTGCGGAGTCGAACAGGTGGCCAGGCGGTCGGCTCGGTGCTCGCTTCGCCCGAGCGGCCCACCATGCTGTCCCGCGGGATCCGCATCCTCAACTGCTTCGACGAGCCCGGCGCGAGCTACGCGTTGTCCGACATCGCCCGCCGTACGGGTCTGCCCAAGACCACGGCACATCGGCTGATCGGCGAGTTGCTCGACTGGGGCATGCTCGATCGCAACGGCAGCGCCTACAGCCTCGGACGCAGCATCGCGGCACTCAACGCGCGGCTCTCCGAGGACACCGCGGTCGCCTATCACCTGCTCGCCTCAGCCCAGCGCCTTCCGACGAGCCTGCCGGAGCCGGTTCTGCTGTCGGTCTTCACCGAGCAGAGCGTGACCCACTTCGACACCAGGCGGGAACGCCGGGTCATGGACAACGACCTCGCGCTGGACCAGCCCTGGCCGGCCTGCATCGCCGCGGCGTCGAAGATCGCCCTGGCTTCGTGGCGCTTCCGGCCCACCGAGCCCGTCCTCCGGATCCCCGACACCGCTCGGCTCGCCTCGGCACAGGCCTGGTCGGACGCGGACCTGCTGAGGTCCGTACAGCAGGGTTATTCCACGTGCCGGGTCGGAGACATGGTCGCGGCCGCCGTGGTGATACGCGATGCGACGGCACACGCCTGCGGCGCCTTGTCGACCGCGGTTCCGGCGGAGCCCGCCAGGCGGGCCGAGACCATTCGCACCCTCATCGCCGCCGGCGGCAGCATCACGAAGGCCTAGCAGACCGGGCCGGCACGGATCCCCCGGATTGCCGCTCGACCACCCTGCGCCCCTACCCGACAGGCGCGAACGCGGTAGGGGGGCGCTAGGGGTCTCCAGGGGTGGCTGTGCCTGCCCGTTGCTTGTTTGCTGGGACTCCAGATCCGCAGGCTGATTTTGCCTGTCGAGCCTTTACCTCCAAGGGATATTCGCCCATGACCCAAGGTGTTCACCGCGTCGTCCTCGTCGTCGGCATCGGCCACCGTCCGGCCACGGGCCCGATCCCGCCCGCCGCCGCCGTCTGGAGCGCGATCGAGGACGCGGGGGCCATCGCGTCGGCCGCGCAGCCGATCGTGGTCCTCACCACGGTCGCGGTCCCCGACCTCGACGGCATCGAGGGTGTGCTGGTCCATTCCGCCGACGACCCCTTCGCCGCCGCCGAAGCGTGTCTCCTCGAAGAGACGGCCGCTCTGGTCGTCGTGCCGCAAGGCCCGGACCACCCGGCCGTCGCGCTGGCGCTCGGTTCTTCCGCTGACGACGGCTACGGCCCGCTACCGGCCGACCGGTCGACGATCTCGCGGCTCTCGGCGAAGGCGAGTGCGCCGGGTGCCGAGTTGCCGTTCACGGCGCCGCTGCTGGTCTCCGGCCGCACCGAGGCGGGATTCCGCGCGTACGCCAAGGAGCTGGCCACCTATCTCGAGCGGACGCCGCAGGCGTCGATCGCCGACACCGCCTACACGCTCGCCATGACCCGGACGATCTGGCCGCAGCGCGCGGTGATCGCCGCATCGGAGCGGGCGGCCGTCGTCGCCGCGCTCGAGCGGCTGGCGACGGGTGTCCCCGGCGAAGGACTCGTCCGCGGTGCCACCGACCCCGGACCCGGCCCGGTGTTCGTCTATCCGGGACAGGGTGCGCAGTGGGCCGGGATGGCCACCGAACTGGCCGCCACCGCTCCGGTCTTCGCCGACGCGCTCGCGGAGTGCGCCCGCGAGCTACGCCCGTACGTCGACTTCGAACTCGCCGACGCGCTAAGCGGCGCCGTGCCGATGGACCGGGTCGAGGTGATCCAGCCCGCCCTGTTCGCCGTGATGGTGGCGCTGACCCGGCTGTGGCAGTCGAACGGGATCACCCCCGCCGCCGTCGTCGGGCACAGCTTCGGCGAGATCGCCGCGGTGACCGCCGCCGGCGGGTTGTCCCTGGCGGACGGTTGCCGTCTGGTGGCCGCCGTCAGCCAGGCCCTCGCCCGGCTGCAGGGCAACGGCGACATGGTCGCCGTCGCCCTGCCGGCCGACCGGCTGGGCGCGCTGATCGCCGAGTGGGGTCTCGACCTCGAGATCGCCGTCGTCAACGGTCCGAGCTCCACGGTGGTCGCCGGGCCCGGCGAGGCCGCCGCCGAGCTGGTTGCCCGGCTGCGGGAACGCGGCGACCGGGCCCGGATCCTGCCGATCAACATCGCCGGACACACGCGGCACATGGAGCCGATCCACGAGTACCTGATCGGCGAGGTGGCCCCCATCCGGCCGCGGGCCAGCACCGTGCCGGTGCACAGCTCCACCGCGCCCGAGCCGCTGGACACCGCCGTGCTGGATGCCGAGCACTGGTTCGCCAGCCTGCGCGACACCGCCGAGTTCCAGCGGGTCACCGAGACCCTGCTGGGCTCGGGGCACCGCTTGTTCATCGAGATGAGTCCCCACCCCGTGCTGGCCATGTCCATCACCGAGACCGCGGCCCGGGCCGGCCGGGAAGCGGTCGTGCTCGACACCATGCGGCGCGACGACGCGGGCTACGACCGGTACGTCCGGGCCCTGGCCGAGTCACATCTGAACGGCGCGGCCCCGGACTGGTCGACGGTCCTGTCCGGCGCCCGGAAGATCCCCTTGCCGGCCTACCGGCCCGACCGGGACACCACCGGCGACGACGGCGACAGCCTGCGTGACCGGCTGCTGCCCCTGAACCCCGACGCGCGCCTCGAAGAGGTCGTCCGGCTCGTCAGCGGTCTGCTACCGGCCGGCGAGGGTGCGGACCAGGACTTCCGGTCGCTGGGAGTCGACTCGGTCGGCGCGCTCGCCCTGCGCAACCGGCTGAACGAGCTCACCGGGCTCCGGCTGAGCGTCACGCTGCTCTTCGACCACCCCACCCCGCGGGCGGTCGCCGCGGAGGTCGTCCGGGCCTTCTTCGGCGGCACCGAGCAGGAGGACACCGGCGGCCCGACCGACGGCCCGCCGGACCCGCGGGAGCCGATCGCCATCGTCGGCATGGCCTGCCGCTTCCCCGGCCGGGTCGACTCCCCCGCCGATCTGTGGCGGATGGTGCACGACGGCCGCGACGGCATCACCGCCTTCCCCGGCGACCGGGGCTGGGACCTGGGCGCGCTCTACGATCCGGACGCCGCCACGGCCGGCACTTTCTATCCGCGCGAGGCCGGCATGCTCGAGGACGTGGCCGGCTTCGACGCCGACTTCTTCGGCATCTCGCCGCGCGAGGCGCTGGCGATGGACCCGCAGCAGCGGCTGCTGCTGGAGACCACCTGGGCGGCCCTGGAGGACGGCGGTATCGACGGCACCGCCCTGCGTGGCAGCCGGACCGGCGTCTTCACCGGCATCATGAACCTGCCCTACGGCAGCCCGCCGCACCAGGCGCAGCCCGAACTGGAGGGCTACGTGGTGACCGGCACGCTGGCCAGCGTCGCCTCCGGCCGGGTCGCGTACGTCCTGGGGCTGGAGGGGCCGGCCCTCACCCTGGACACGGCCTGCTCATCCTCGCTGGTGGCGCTCCACCTGGCCGCCCAGTCCCTGCAGCGGGGCGAGAGTGACCTGGCCCTGGTCGGCGGGGCCACAGTGATGGCCGAGCCCGGCCTGTTCATCGAGTTCAGCCGGCTGCGCGGGCTCGCGGCGGACGGCCGTTCCAAGCCGTTCTCGGCCGCGGCCGACGGCTTCGGCATGGCCGAGGGCGTCGCGGTCCTCGTGGCCGAGCGGCTGTCGGACGCGCAACGCCTCGGCCACCCGGTCCTCGCGCTCGTGCGCGGTTCGGCGATCAACCAGGACGGTGCGTCGAACGGGATGACCGCGCCGAGTGGCCCGGCCCAGCAGCGGGTGATCCGGGCCGCGCTGCGCGACGCCGGGCTCGGACCGGTGGACGTGGACGTCATCGAGGCCCACGGCACCGGCACCAAGGTCGGCGACCCGATCGAGGCGCAGGCCCTGATCGCCACGTACGGGCGCGGCCGGCCGGCGGACCGGCCGATCCGGCTGGGCTCGGTGAAATCGAACATCGGGCACACCCAGTCCGCGTCCGGCATCGCCGGCGTGATCAAGATGGTCGAGGCGATGCGGCACGGGGTGATGCCCCGCAGCCTGCACGCCGAGAATCCGACGCCCGAGGTCGACTGGTCGGCCGGGACCATCGAGCTGCTGGCCGAGAACCGCGAGTGGCCGAACGACGAGCACCCGCGCCGCGCCGGGGTGTCCTCCTTCGGGATCAGCGGCACGAACGCGCACGTGATCCTCGAGGAGTTCGTCGCCGGGCCGCCGGCGGCCGAGCTCGGCGGCGTCACCCCGCTGATCCTGTCCGGCAAGAGCCCGGAGGCCGTCCGGGACCACGCGCTGGCCCTGCACCGGCACCTCACCGCCCACCCCGACCTGCCCCTGGGCGACGTCGCCGGGACCCTGGCGCACCGCGCCGTCTTCGCCCACCGCGCCGTCGTCTCCGGGGACCGCGAGCAGATCCGCACCGCCCTCACCACGGTGACCCCGGTCCCCGTCGCCACCCGGGTGGCCGCCGTCTTCTCCGGCCAGGGTGCCCAGCACCTCGGCATGGGCCGGCAGCTGGCGGCCGACTTCCCGGTCTTCGCGGCCGCCCTCGACGAGGCCTGCGCCCACCTCGACCCGCTGCTCGGCCGGCCCCTGCGCGAGGTCATGTGGTCCGGCGGCCCGGCACTGATCGACCGGACCGAGTACACCCAGCCCGCCCTGTTCGCCTTCCAGGTCGCCCTGGCCCGGCTCTGGCAGTCCTGGGGTCTCACCTTCGCCGCCCTGGCCGGGCACTCCGTCGGTGAGATCGCCGTCGCCCACATCGCCGGCGTGCTCACCCTGCCCGACGCCGCCCGGCTGGCCGTCACCCGCGGACGGCTCATGGGCGCTCTGCCGGCCGGCGGGGCCATGGCCGCCGTCGACGCCCCCGCCGCCGAGGTCGAGGTCGGCGGCGGCATGGCGATCGCCGCGATCAACGGCCCCCGATCCGTGGTCGTCTCCGGCCCCGAGGCCGAGGTCGGCGCCGCCGTCGCCGGCTGGAAGGACCGCGGCCACCGCGCCACCGTGCTCCGCGTCAGCCATGCCTTCCATTCCCCGCTCATGGAGCCGATGCTCGCCGCCTTCGCCGCCGAGCTGGACACCCTCACCTTCCACCGGCCCACCATCGCGATCAGTTCGTCGGCCGACACCGGCCACCCGATCACCACCGCGGCCTACTGGACCGACCACGCCCGCAACGCCGTGCTCTTCCACCGGGCCGTGACCAACCTGCCCGAGGTCGACGTCCTGCTCGAGATCGGGCCCGGCGCCACCCTCACCCCGTTGGTCGACAACGGCATCCCCTCGACCCGCCGCAACCAGGACGAGACCCCGGCGATCCTCACCGCGGCCGCCGGCCTCCCCGTCGACTGGCGGCGGATCGTCCCGGCGGGTGGCCCGACGCCGCTGCCCGGCTACCCCTTCCAGCACCAGCGCTACTGGCTCGGCGGGCCGGACGTGTCCGGGGCAGCGTACGGGTCCGATCCGCAGACCCATCCGATGCTCACCCAGCGCACCGACCTGCCCGGCACCGGTGGCGTCCTGCTCTCCGGCAAGCTCACCCCGGGCACCGACCCGTGGCTGTCGCATCACGTGGTCATGGACACGATCCTGCTGCCCGGCACCGGCTTCGTGGAGCTGGCGGTCGAGGCGGGCCGGGCCGTCGGCGCCGGTACGGTCGAGGAACTGGTCCTGCGCGCTCCGATGGTCTTCCCCGCCGGCCGGGCCCGCGAGCTCCAGGTGTGGATCGCCCCGGACCAGGGCGACGGCCAGGACCTGCAGATCCGTACGCGGGAGCCGGCCGGCGAGTGGACCCTGCACGCGACCGGGCTGCTCGGCACCCGCAGGGCCGACACCAGTGCACTCGGCGCCGACTGGGCCGGACCGGTCTGGCCGCCGGCCGGCGCCACCGAGGTACCGGGCGCGAGCTTCTACCCCGACCTCGCCGCCCGCGGTTACGAGTACGGTCCGGCTTTCCACGGCGTCAAAGCCCTCTGGATCCGCGGTGACGACCTCTTCGCCGACGTGGTCCTGCCGGAAGGACAGCCGACCGGCTTCGGCATCCACCCGGCCCTGCTCGACGCCGCGCTGCACGCCCTGCCGATCACCGGCCGGCTCTACGACGGTGCCGACGACGTCCGGCTGCCGTTCTCGTTCAACGGCGTCTCGCTGCTGTCGGCCGACGCGCGGCGGGTGCGGATGCGGATCCGGGTGGACGACGCCACCGGCTCCGCCGCCGCCTACGCCACCGACCCGGACGGCCGCCCGGTGCTGGCCATGGAGTCGCTGATCATCCGTTCGGTGCAGCGCTCCCAGCTGGAGTCGGCCGGTGCGATCGAGCCGGCCGGGCGCTTCGCCGTCGGGTGGGAACGACTCGCGACGGCGGCCGGCGCTGACCGCGTACCCGGGAACTGGCTCGTCCTGGGCGCCGTGGACCCGCAGCTCACCGCTCTGCTCTCGCCGGTCCCGGCCGGGGCCGTGCCGGACGGTGTGCTGGTCGGCGCGGGCGGCGCCGAGGATTTGCTGGCCGCCCTGCACGAGGTCGGCGACGTCGCGCCGGTGTGGTGCGTGACCAGTGGAGCGGTCGGCGTCGGCACTGGCGATCCGGCCGCCGACGTGCGTGCGGCCGGCGCCTGGGGCCTGGGCCGGGTCGCCGCGCTGGAGCTGCCCGGCCGGTGGGGCGGCCTGATCGACCTCCCGGCCGGCGTCGACGCGGCCGGCGCGCGGCTGCTGGCGGGCATCCTGTCCGGCGCCGGCGACGAGGACCAGCTGGCGATCCGGGACGGCGCGGTATGGGCCCGCCGGCTGGTGGCCGCCCCGCCGGCGGGCACCGAGACCTGGACCCCCAAGGGCACCGTTCTGATCACCGGCGGGACCGGCGGACTGGGCGGTCAGGTAGCCCGGCGGCTGGCCGCGCTCGGCACCACCGGCCGGCTCGTCCTGCTCTCCCGGCGCGGGGCCGACGCGCCCGGGGCCGCCCAGCTGACCGAGGAACTCGTCGCCGCCGGGGCCAACCCGCTCCTGGTGGCGGCCGACATCACCGACCGCCGGTCGGTCGGTGAGCTGATCGACCGGCTGGCCGCCGAGGGCACCCCGGTGAGCACCGTCGTGCACACCGCCGGAGTGGTCAGCGAGACCCGGATCGCCGACCTCGGGCCCGAGGCGCTGGCCGCCGAGACGGCGGCCAAGGTGCAGGGCGCGTTGGTGCTCGACGAGCTGCTGGCGGACCTGGACGACTTCGTGCTCTTCTCGTCGATCTCCGGGACCTGGGGTGCGGCCGGGCAGGCGGCCTACGCGGCCGGCAACGCCCAGCTGGACGCCCTGGCCCGGCGGCGGCACGCGAGCGGTCGGCCGGCCACGGCGATCGCCTGGGGCCCGTGGCTGGGCGGCGGCATGCTGACCGACCGCGACGAGCGCGAGCTGCGCCGCCGCGGGCTGGCGCCGCTGGCCGTACCGAGCGCGATCCTGGCTCTCGAGCAGGTCGTGGCGGCCCGCGCCGTCGAGAGCGTCGTGGTCAACGTGGCCTGGCCGCGCTTCCTGCCCGCCTTCACCGCCTCCCGGCCGAGCCGCCTGCTCGTCGGTTTCGAGCCCGCGGCCACGCCGGAGCCGGTCGCGGCCACCGGCGCGGGGTCGCTCACCGAGCGGCTGGCCGCCCTGCCGGTTGCCGAACGCCGGCCCGCGTTGCTCGAGGTGGTCTGCGCCAACGTGGCCGCCCTGATCGGACAGTCCGAGGTGGGTCGCATCGATCCGGGCCGGGCGCTCAAGGACCTCGGATTCGACTCGCTGACCTCGGTCGAGCTGCGCAACAAGTTCGCCGCGCTGCTCGGCATCCGGCTCTCGGCGACCTTGGTCTTCGACTTCCCGACGCCCCACGCGCTGGCCGATCATCTGCTCACCGAGCTCGATCTGGGCGCCGCCACCGGCGCCGACGTGCCGCTGCTGGAGGAGTACGGGCGGATCGAGGCCAAGGCGCTCTCCCCGTTGACCGCCACCGCCGACCGGCTCGAGCTGACCGCCCGACTGCGCGGCCTGCTCGACCAGCTCGAGCTGCTGGACGAGCGACCGGACCGCCCGGCCGACACCGGCACCGCCGGCCTCGAGCACGCCAGTGTCGCCGAGCTGATGAATTTCATCGATGCCGAGTTCGGCAACCCCTGATCCGCCACAGCCGATGGGTGCCACCTGACATGACCGAGGAAAGCCAGCTCGTCGAGTACCTGCGCAAGGTCACGACCGACCTGCAGCGGACCCGCTCGCAACTGCGGGAAGCCGAGACACGCGGCACCGAGCCGATCGCCATCGTCGGGATGGGTTGCCGCTATCCCGGCGGGGTGCGCTCGGCCGAGGACCTGTGGCGGCTGGTCGCCGAGGGCCGCGACGAGATCAGCGAGTTCCCCACCGACCGCGGCTGGGACGTCGCCAACCTCTATGACGCGGACCCGGCGGCCAAGGGCAAGTCGTACACCCGCGAGGGTGGCTTCCTCGACGGCATCGAGCTGTTCGACGCCGAGTTCTTCGGGCTGAGCCCGCGCGAGGCGCTGTCGATGGACCCGCAGCAACGGCTGCTGCTGGAAACCACCTGGGAGGCCCTGGAAGACGCGGGTATCCGGCCGGAGACGCTGCGCGGCAGTCGTACCGGCGTGTTCACCGGGGTCATGCACCACGACTACGGCAGCCGCTTCCACGAGGCGCCGGACGGCTTCGAGGGCTACCTCCACACCGGCAGCGCCGGCAGCATGGCGGTCGGTCGGGTCTCCTATCTGTACGGGCTGGAAGGCCCCGCGGTCACCGTCGACACCGCCTGCTCGTCGTCGCTGGTGGCACTGCACCAGGCCGTCAGCGCACTGCGCGGCGGCGAATGCGATCTGGCCCTGGCCGGCGGCGTCGCCGTGATGGCCACCCCGAACTTCTTCGTCGAGTACAGCCGGATGCGGGTGCTCTCGACCGACGGTCGATGCCACTCGTTCGCCGACGACGGCGACGGGACCGGCTGGTCCGAGGGCGTCGGGGTGCTGGCCGTGGAACGGCTGTCGGACGCGCGGCGCCTCGGCCACCGGGTACTCGCCGTCGTCCGCGGCTCGGCGGTCAACCAGGACGGCGCGTCGAACGGGATGACCGCCCCGAGCGGCCCGGCCCAGCAGCGCGTCATCGAGGCCGCCCTGCGGCACGCCCGGCTGTCGGCCGACGGCGTCGACGTGGTGGAGGCGCACGGCACCGGCACCCGGCTGGGCGACCCGATCGAGGCGCAAGCCCTGATCGCGACCTACGGCAAGGCCCACAGCGCGGGTGACCCGCTCTACCTGGGCTCGCTGAAGTCGAACATCGGGCACACCCAGGCGGCCGCGGGCGTCGCCGGCGTGATCAAGATGGTCCAAGCCATGCGGCACGGCGTCCTTCCCCGCAGCCTGTACGCCGACAACCCGACGACCGAGGTCGACTGGTCGGCGCGCACCGTCGAGCTGCTGGCCGAGTCCCGGCCGTGGGAACGCGGAGACCGGCCCCGCCGGGCCGCGGTGTCGTCGTTCGGGATGAGCGGCACTAACGCGCACGTGATCCTCGAGGAGTACGTCCCCGAACCGGCCGTCGCACCGGCGAGCCCGAGCGGCATCACCCCGCTGATCGTCTCCGGCAAGACCGCCGAAGCCGCCCGGGCGCAGGCGCAGACCCTGCGCGAGCACCTGCTCGCCCACCCGGAGCAGCCGCTGGCCGATGTCGCCGGGACCCTCGCCCACCGCCGCAGTCTCTTCCCGCACCGGATCGTGGCCGGTGGTGACCGGGCCGGGATCGTGGACGGGCTCACCACGACCGCACCCGCCGTCGCGCTCCCCGGTGGACGAATCGCCGCCGTCTTCTCCGGTCAGGGCGCCCAGCATCCCGGCATGGGCCGGCAACTCGCCGCCGACTTCCCGGTCTTCGCCGCCGCTTTCGCCGAGGTCTGCGCCGTCGTCGACCCGCTCCTGGGCCGGCCGCTGCGCGAGGTCATCGACTCCGAGGCCGTCAACCGCACCGAGTACGCCCAGCCGGCCCTGTTCGCCTTCGAGGTGGCCCTGGCCCGGCTCTGGCAGTCCTGGGGCCTCACCTTCACCGCCGTCGCCGGGCACTCGGTCGGGGAGATCGCCGCCGCCGTCATCGCCGGAGTTCTCCGCCTCGAGGACGCGGCCCGGCTGGCGGTGACCCGCGGCCGTTTGATGGGCGCCCTTCCGGCGGGTGGCGCCATGGCCGCCATCAACGCCCCCGCCGCCGAGGTGACGATCGGCGGGGACGTCGCCGTCGCGGCCGTCAACGGGCCTGACAGCGTGGTGGTCTCCGGGCCCGAGGCCGACGTGGACCGCGTCGTCGCCGACTGGAGGTCGCGCGGCCACCGGGCCGCCCGGCTGCGGGTCAGCCACGCCTTCCACTCGGCGCTGATTGAGCCGATGCTCGCCGCGTTCGGCGCCGAGCTCGCCACCATCACGTTCCACGAACCGGCCATCACCATCAGCGCCTCGGCGGACACCGCCCACCCCATCACGACCGCGGCGTACTGGCTCGACCATGCCCGCAAGGCCGTTCTCTTCGCCCACGCGGTCGCCGGCCTGCCCACCGTCGACGCGCTGTTGGAGATCGGTCCCGACGCCGCCCTGACCCCGATGCTCGACGACGCGATCCCGTCGAGTCGCCGCGACCGGGACGAGACCCGCACCCTTCTCGCGGCGGCCACCACCCTGCCGATCGACTGGGCCGCCGTCGTCCCGGCCGGGCGGCCCGTCGCCCTGCCCCACCATGCTTTCCAGCACCAGCGCTACTGGCTGGACCAGCCCGCCGGCCACCCGTTCCTGACCGGTTCGGTCGAGCTGCCCGACGACGGTGGCCTGATCCTCACCGGCCGGATCTCCCCCTCCACCGACCCCTGGCTCGACGGGCACGCCGTCTCCGGCACCGTCCTGCTGCCCGGCACCGGCTTCCTCGAGCTGGCCCTGCTGGCCGCCCGGCGGACCGGCGCCGGCCAGGTGAGTGACCTGGTCGTCCAAGCGCCCCTGGTGCTCAGCCCCACCGGTGTCGACATCCAGGTGTCGGTCGCGGCCGACCGGGGCCTGACGATCCGCAGCCGGGACGAGGACGGCGGCTGGCACGTGCACGCCACCGGCAGCCTCGCCGAGCCGGCCGAGGCCCCCGCCGGCACCGATTGGGCGATCGCCTGGCCACCGCCGGGCGCCACCGCGGTGGACGTCGCGGCCCTCTACGACGATCTCGACAGCCGCGGCTACGCCTACGGGCCGGTCTTCCGCGGCCTGCGTGCCGCCTGGCAGGACGGCCACGACCTGTACGCCGAGGTGGCCCTGGCCGAGGCCGACCAGGACCGCCGCTTCGGCCTGCACCCGGCCCTGCTCGACGCCGCCCTGCACGCACTGGCCCTGACCGGCGACTCCACCGAGGTACGCCTGCCGTTCGCCTTCAACCGCAGCACCATGCACTCCAGCAGCGCCGCCGACGTCCGGGTCCGCCTGCGCACCACGGCCGGCGCCGCCCGGCTCGACGTGGCTTCCCCGACCGGTGACGCGGTGCTGACCGTCGACGAGCTGGTCCTGCGGGCTGTGGATCCGACCACCCTGGCCGCGCGGGCCGGGGCACAGGTCGACCGCTGGCGCCACGAGGTGACCTGGGAGCGGCTGCCGGACGCGACGGCCGGCCCGCTGGCGGGCACCTGGCTGGTCCTCGCCCCGGCCGAAGTCCCGTGGATCCCGGCCCTGCTCGAGAGCCGGACCACCGACCTCGCCGCCACGCCGGTGGGCGTGCTCTGCTTCCCCACCGGCCCGGAGGATCTGCTGACCACCGTCCGATCGCTCACCGAGGCCGGCGTGGCCGCGCCGATCTGGTGTGTCACCCACGACTGCGAAACCGACCCGGACGCCGCCGCGATCTGGGGCGCCGGCCGGGCCGCGGCCCTGGAACTCCCCGGGCGCTGGGGTGGGCTGGTCGACCTGCCCGCCCCGCCGGACGCGACGGCGATCGGCCGCCTCGCCGCCCTGCTGGCCGACTCGGCCGGCGAGGATCAGATCCGGATCACCCCCGCCGGCGCGTACGCCCGGCGGCTGGTCAAGGCCGCTCCCGTGCGCGACCTTCCCCCTTGGTCGCCGTCCGGCACCGTCCTCATCACCGGTGGGACCGGCGCCCTGGGCGGCAGCGTCGCCCGCTGGCTGGCCGGACTCGGCGGTGCCTCGCTGGTGCTGATCTCCCGGCGCGGACCGCAGGCCCCCGGTGCGAGCGAGCTGCTGGCCGAGCTGACCGCCGCCGGCACCCCGGCCCGGATCGTCGCCGCCGACGCGGCCGACCGGGCGGCCATGACCCAGCTGGTTCGGGAGGCCGCCGACGCCGGAGTGCCGGTCCGCGGCGTGTTCCATGCCGCCGGAGTGGCCGCCGAGTCACCGATGCTGCGTACCGACCCGGACCGGTTCCGGGCCGTCCTGGACGGCAAACTCGAAGGTGCGCGCGTGCTGGACGCCGTCCTCGGCGACTCCGAACTGGACGCCTTCGTGCTGTTCTCGTCGGTCTCCGGGATCTGGGGGGCCGCCGGGCAGTCCGCCTACGGCGCGGGCAACGCCGGCCTGCACGCGCTGGCCGCCGCCCGCCGGGCCCGAGGGCTGGCCGGGACCGCACTTGCCTGGGGCCCGTGGGCCGGTGGCGGCATGGTCGACGCGGACCGGGAGCCGCGGCTGCGGCGGCAGGGTCTCGTCCCGCTGCCGACGGCCGACGCGATCACCGCGCTGGCCCGGTCGGTCGCGCTCGGCACCGACAGCGTGCTGGCCGAGGTCGCGTGGTCCCGCTTCCTGCCGTTGTTCACCGCCTCCCGCCCGGCGCCCCTGTTCGCCGCCTTCGCTCCCCGCCCGGTCGGCACCGCGGCGGCCACTCCGGCGGTCCGGACCGAGAGCATGGTCGACCTGGTCCGCGCGGAGATCGCCGCGGCTGTCGGGCACGCCGACGCCACCCGGATCGCCGCCGACCGGCCGCTGCGGGAGCTGGGCTTCGACTCCCTGATGTCGGTGCAGCTGCGCAACCGGCTGTCGGCCGCCACCGGGGTGAAACTGCCCGCGACGCTGGTGTTCGACTACCCGACCGCCGCCGCGCTCGCCGCCCACCTGGAGGCCTCCGGCCGGGCCGCCCCCGCTGCGGCGGCCGCGACGGCCACCGCGACCGGGGACGACCCCATCGCCATCGTCGGTATGGCTTGCCGCTATCCCGGCGACGTGACGTCGCCGGACGACTTGTGGCGGCTGGTCGCCGAGGGACGTGACGCGGTGACCGAGTTCCCGGCCGACCGTGGCTGGGACCTGGCCGGGCTGTACGACCCGGATCAGAACCGCACCGGGCACACGTACACCAAGGAGGGGGGTTTCCTGGCCGATCCGGCCGGCTTCGACGCGGCCTTCTTCGACATCCCGCCGCGCGAGGCGCTGGCGATGGATCCACAGCAGCGCCTGCTGCTGGAGACCTCCTGGTCGGCGATCGAGCACGCCGGGATCACCCCGGCGTCGCTGCGCGGCAGCCGCACCGGCGTCTTCGCCGGGGTGATGTACAACGACTACTACACCCGGCTGGACGGCATCCCGGACGGTCTCGAGGGCATCCTCGGCCTGGCCAACAGCAACAGCGTGATGTCCGGGCGGATCTCCTACCTGCTCGGCCTGGAGGGCCCGGCGATCACCGTCGACACCGCCTGCTCCACCTCGCTGGTCACCCTGCACCTGGCCGGCCAGGCGCTGCGGGCCGGCGAGTGTGATCTGGCCCTGGCGGGCGGCGCGACCGTGATGGCCTCGCCGAACATCTTCATCGAGTTCGCCCGGCAGGGCGGCCTGTCCCCCGACGGCCGATCGAAGTCCTTCTCGGCCGGGGCCGACGGCACCGGCTGGTCCGAAGGCGCCGGCATGCTGGTGCTGGAGCGGCTCTCCGACGCCCGGCGGCTCGGCCATGAGGTCCTCGCCGTGGTCCGCGGCTCGGCGGTCAACCAGGACGGCGCGTCGAACGGGATGACCGCCCCCAACGGGCCGTCCCAGCAGCGGGTGATCCGGGCCGCGCTCGACCGGGCCGGACTCACCGCCGGGCAGGTCGACGCGGTCGAGGCGCACGGCACCGGCACCCGGCTGGGTGACCCGATCGAGGCGCAGGCCCTGATCGCCACGTACGGCGACGCCCACAGCCCGGCCGGTCCGCTGTATCTCGGCTCGCTCAAATCGAACATCGGGCACACCCAGGCGGCCGCGGGCGTCGCCGGGATCATCAAGATGACTCAGGCGCTGCGGCACGAGACGCTGCCGCCGACCCTGCACGCCGCGGTGCCCTCGCCCGAAGTGGACTGGTCGGCCGGCACGGTCGAGCTGCTCACCACCGGGCGGGCGTGGCCGCGGGGCAGCCACCCGCGCCGGGCCGGCGTGTCGTCGTTCGGGATCAGCGGCACCAACGCCCACGTCATCCTCGAGGAAGGCGACCCGATCCGGGTCCCGCCACCCCGCCCGGTCACCACCCCGCTGCTGTTCCCGCTGTCCGCGCGTACGCCGGGCGGGGTCCGCGCCCAAGCTCTCGCCTTGCGCGATCACCTGCTGGCCCACCCGGAACTGCCGTTGGCCGACGTCGCGTGGTCGCTGGCGAACACCCGTTCCGCCTTCCCGCACCGGTCATCGGTGGTGGCCGCCGACCGGGCGGAGGTGCTGTCCGCGCTGACCGCCGTCACGCCGGGCGTGGCCGGTCCCGGCCGGGTGGCCGCCGTCTTCTCCGGGCAGGGCGCCCAGCACCCCGGCATGGGCCGGAAGCTCGCCGCCGACTTCCCCGTCTTCGCCGCCGCCCTCGCCGAGGTCGGCGCCGTCGTCGATCCACTGCTCGGCCGGCCGTTGCGCGACGTCATGGACTCCGAACTGGTCAACCGCACCGAGTACGCCCAACCGGCTCTGTTCGCCTTCGAGGTGGCGCTGGCCCGGCTCTGGCAGTCGTGGGGGGTCACCTTCACGGCGCTGGCCGGGCATTCGGTCGGGGAGATCGCCGCGGCGGTCGTGGCCGGGGTGCTCACGCTCCCGGACGCGGCCCGTCTCGTGGTCGCCCGCGGCCGGCTGATGGGCGCCCTGCCGGCCGGCGGTGCGATGGCCGCTGTCAACGCCGCCGCAGCCGACGTCAAGACCGGCGGGGACGTCGTCATCGCCGCCGTCAACGGCCCGCAGAGCGTCGTCGTCTCCGGGCCCGAGGCCGACGTGGAGCGGATCGTGGCGGAATTCAAGGCTCGCGGCCGGCCGGCGACCCGATTGCGGGTCAGCCACGCCTTCCACTCCCCCCTGATGGAGCCGATGCTGGCCGCGTTCCGCGCCGAGCTCGACGGCCTCACCTTCCACCAGCCACGCATCCCGATCAGCACCTCCGCCGACACCGAACACCCGATCGACGGCGCGGCCTACTGGGTCGATCACGTGCGCCGGGCGGTGCTCTTCGCCGACGCGGTCGGCGGGCTGCCGGCCGTCGACGTGCTGCTGGAGATCGGCCCGGACGCGGCGCTGACGCCCATGCTCGACGAGGCGGTCGCGTCGAGCCGCCGGGACCGGGACGAGACCCGGACGGTGCTGGCCGCGGCCGGGGCGCTCGTCGGCCGCGGCGTCGTCATCGACTGGTCCGCGCTGCTCCCGGTGGGTGCGCGGGTCCCGCTGCCCACCTATGCCTTCCAGCACGAACGCTTCTGGATCGACGGCGCGGTCGTCCCGGCGACCGTCGACCGGTACGAGGTCACCTGGGACGAGATCCCCCCGGCGACCGGCACGATCGAGGGCGACTGGGTCGTCGTCATGCACGAGGGCCAGGACGAACCCGAGATCCTCGACGCCCTCAAGAACTCCCGCGCCCACCTCCACGTGATGACCGCCGGCACCGAGATCCCCACCGGGACGACCGGGATCATCTCCCTACTCGCCCTCGACGCCGCCGAACACCCCGACCACCCCGGCACCTCCACCGGAGCCCTGGCCACCCTCTCGCTGATCCAGGCGCAGCGGGACAGCCGCCTGTGGACCCTGACCCGCGGCGCCGAGACCGACGCCTGGCAGGCCCAAACCTGGGGCCTGGGCCGGGTCGCCGCCCTGGAACACCCCACCACCTGGGGCGGCCTCATCGACCTGGACGGTGACTTCAGCCCGCCCGCTCTGCACGTCGCGCTGACCAACACGGCCGGCGAGGACCAGATCCGCATCGTCGGCGACCGGGTCCAGGGCCGGCGGCTCAGCCGGACCACGGCCCCGGCGACCGGCCCGTGGTGGACCGGGGGCACCACCCTCATCACCGGCGGTACCGGCGCTCTCGGCGCCCACACCGCCCGCTGGCTCACCACCCACGGCGCGCCGAAACTCATCCTGACCAGCCGGCAGGGACCCGACGCACCCGGCGCCGCCGAACTCCGAACCGAACTCGGAGACACGGTCAGCATCATCGCCTGCGACATCACCGACCGGGGTCAGGTGGCCCGGCTCGTCGCCGACCACCCGGACATCCGCGCGGTCGTCCACGCCGCCGGAACCACCACCGAGCAGGCACTGGCCGACCTCGACCCGGCCTCCTACGCGGCCACCACGGCCGCGAAGGTCGCCGGGGCCGAACTGCTGGACGAACTGTTGCCCGGCGACCTCGACGCGTTCGTCGTCTACTCCTCGATCGCCGGCACTTGGGGCAGCGCCCATTCCGGCGCGTACGCCGCGGCCAACGCCCACCTGGACGCCCTCATCCGCCGGCGGCGGACCGGAACCTCGATCGCCTGGGGCCCGTGGGCCGGCGGCGGCCTGGCCGACCCGGAGTTCCGCCGCCATCTGCGAGAGCGCGGCATCCGCGCGCTCCCGCCGCGGCAGGCGGTCGAGACCCTCCGGTACGCGGACCCGGCCGCCGCCACCGTCAGCGACATGGACTGGGACCGGTTCGCGGACGTCTTCACCGCCCAGCGGCCGAGCCCGCTGCTCAAGCACCTGGTCAGCACCCGGGAGGAACCCGGCTCGGAGCGGAGCGCCCTGGCCCGCCGGGTGGCCGGGCTCGGCTCCGACGAGCGGCACGGCGTCGTGCTGGAGCTGGTCTGCGCCGAGGTCGCCTCGGTACTCGGCCACGAGTCCGCGCGCGACGTCGACCCCTACCGGGCCTTCCAGGAGCTGCGCTTCGACTCGATGATGTCCGTCGACCTGCGGACCCGGCTCAATCGGGCGACCGGGCTGCGGCTGCCCGCCACTCTGGTCTTCGACCACCCGACCCCGGAAGCGGTCACCGAGTTTCTGTGCCAGGAGATCACCCCCGGCCGCGACGAGCTGACCGGGCTCGTGCTGGCCAACTTCGACCAGCTGGAGAGCACGCTACTGGCGCTCGATCCCGGCGACGGCACCCGGACCCGGTTCACCGCCCGGCTCGGCGCCCTGCTGGCCAAGCTCGACCGGCCGGCCGGCGACGCGGCACCCGCCGGCGGCACGACCACGCTCGCCACCGCGAGCGCGGCGGAGCTCCTGAAGCTCATCGACCAGGACCTCGACTGATGGAGAGGGAACAGACCCATGCCCGGTGACGTGACCCAGGACCAGCTGCTGCAGGCATTGCGCAAGGTGACCGGCGACCTGCAGGACACCCGTACGCGCCTGCGGGAGGCGCAGGCCCGCGAGCGCGAGCCGATCGCCATCGTCGGGATGGGCTGCCGGTACCCGGGCGATGCCGACTCCCCCGAGGCACTGTGGGATCTGGTCAGCGAGGGCCGGGACGCGATCGCGGGGGTGCCCACCGACCGCGGCTGGGATCTGGCCGCCCTGTTCGACCGGGATCCCGAGCGCAAGGGCACCTCGTACGTCCGCGACGGCGGGTTCCTGCGCGGCGCCGCCTGGTGGGACGCCGGTTTCTTCGGCATCTCGCCGCGTGAGGCGGTGACCATCGACCCGCAGCAGCGTCTGCTGCTCGAGGTGACCTGGGAGGCACTGGAACGGGCCGGGATCTCCCCGCTCTCGCTGCGCGACAGCGACACCGGGGTCTTCGCCGGGGCGATGTACCAGTACTACGACGTGCCGCTGCAGGCCTCGGCGGAAGACTTCACCGGCTTCCTCACCACCGGCAACAGCGGCTCGGTGGTATCCGGCCGGATCGCCTACACGCTGGGCCTGACCGGGCCCGCGGTGACCGTCGACACCGCGTGCTCGTCGTCGCTGGTGTCGCTGCACCTGGCCAGCCAGGCGCTGCGACGCGGTGAGTGCGCCCTGGCCCTGGCCGGCGGGGTGACGGTGATGGCCACCCCGCTGACCTTCACCGAGTTCAGCCGCCAGCGCGGCCTGGCCCCGGACGGGCGGGCCAAGTCGTTCGCCGAGGCCGCCGACGGCACCTCGTGGGGCGAGGGCGCCGGGATGCTGGTGCTGGAAAGGTTGTCCGACGCGGACCGCAACGGCCACCACGTGCTGGCGGTCGTCCGGGGTTCCGCCCTGAACCAGGACGGCGCTTCCAACGGCATCGCCGCGCCGAGCGGGCCGGCCCAGGAGAAGGTGATCTGGCGGGCGCTGCGCGACGCCCAGCTGTCGGCTTGCGACGTGGACGTCGTCGAGGCGCACGGCACCGGCACCACGCTCGGCGATCCGATCGAGGCGCGGGCGCTGCTGGCCACGTACGGGCAGGAGCACCCGGCCGACCGGCCGCTGTGGCTCGGCTCGTTCAAGTCCAACGTCGGGCACACCCAGGCCGCGGCCGGGGTCGGCGGGATCATCAAGATGGTGATGGCCATCCGCACCGGGACGCTGCCGCCGACCCTGCACGTCGACGAGCCGACCACGCGCGCCGACTGGTCCGGAGGCGCCGTACGGCTGATCACCGAGCCGCAGGCCTGGCCCGAGACCGGGCGGCCGCGCCGGGCCGCCGTGTCCGCCTTCGGGGTGAGCGGCACCAATGCGCACGTCATCATCGAGCAGGCGCCGGTCTCGGTGCCGGAGCGCACCTCCGGCACTCCGGCCGCAGCGCTGCCGTGGCTGCTCAGTGCGCGCAGCCCCGAGGCCCTGCGGGCGCAGGCCCGGCGACTCAGCCGGCAGGTCGCCGCCGAGGAGCCGGACCCGGCCGACGTGGCCGTCTCACTGGCCACCACCCGCTCAGCCTTCGAGTACCGCTCGGTCCTGGTCGGCCCGGACCGGCCGGCGCTGCTGAGCGAACTCGACGCGCTCGCCGCCGGCGAACCGGAGCAGGGCCGCATCGACGGAACGGCCGCCCCACGCCGCCGGGTCGTGTTCGTCTTCCCCGGCCAGGGCGGCCAGTGGGCCGGGATGGCCCAGGAGTTGCTCGACACCGCGCCGGTCTTCGCCGCCCGGCTGCGCGAGTGCGAGGTGGCGCTGGCCCCGTACGTGGACTGGTCGCTGCTGGCCGTTCTGCGCGGGGAACCGGGCGCGCCGTCGCTGGACCGGGTCGACGTGGTCCAGCCCGTCCTGTTCGCGATGATGGTGTCGCTGGCCGAGCTGTGGCGCTCGGCCGGAGTCAGGCCCTCGGTGGTGATCGGGCACTCCCAGGGCGAGGCCGCCGCCGCCTGCGTCTCCGGCGCGTTGTCGCTGGCGGACGCGGCCAAGGTGGTGGCCCTGCGCAGCCGGGCGCTGGCCGGGATCGCCGGCACCGGCGGCATGATGTCGCTGCCGCTGAGCCGGGCCGACACGGCCGCGCTGGTGTCCGGCTATGCGGGCCGGCTCTTCCTGGCCGTGGCCAACGGACCGGCCTCGACGGTGGTCTCCGGCGACGCGGCCGCCCTGGACGAGCTGCTGGCCACCTGCGAGAGCCGCGGGATCCGGGCCAAGCGGGTCGCGGTGGACTACGCGTCGCACTCGCCGTTCGTCGACGCGATCGAGGACCGGATCCGGACCGAGCTGGCCGATCTCGACCCGCGGCCGACCACTGTGGACATGCTCTCCACCCTTACCGGGGAACTGGTCCGGGCGGGCGAACTGACCGGCTCGTACTGGTTCCGCAACCTGCGTGAGCCGGTGGAGTTCGAGGCCGCCGTGCGCAAGCTGGCCGAGCCCGGCGACGCCGTCTTCGTCGAGGTCAGCCCGCACCCTTTGCTGATCATGGCGATCGGCCGGACCACCGAGTCGCTCGGCCTGGACACGCCGCTGGTGCCCACACTGCGCCGTGACTCCGGCGGGCCGGCCCGGTTCCTGACCTCGCTCGGCGAGGGCTGGGTCCGCGGCCTGACCGTCGACTGGGCCGCAGTGCTGCGCGACAGCGGCGGACGGCGAATCGACCTGCCGACGTACGCCTTCCAGCGCAGCCGCTACTGGCCCGGTCCCCGCGAGGTGACCACCGTCGCCGGACAGAGCGACGGCGGCACCGGCACCGACTCGCTCCTCTGGGACGTCCTCGCGGCCGGCGGTGAGACGCTGACCGGCACGCTCGGGCTCAAGCCGGACGAACCGGCCGACGCCGTGCTCCCGGCGCTGGCCGCGTGGCGCCGGGGCCATGTGGAGCGGGCCCGGCTGAACTGCTGGCGTTACGGCATCCGCTGGGAGCCGATGCTCCTGGACCCGGCGGCGAGCGCCACCCTCGACGGGGACTGGCTGGTGGCGGTACCGGCGGGACCGGGTCGGGACCCGGTGATCCACTGGGCCCGGGAATCGCTCGAGACGGCCGGCGCCCGGGTGGTCGTCGTGGAGCTGGACCCGCGGGTGGCGGACCGAGCCGGCTGGGCCGGGCAGCTCGCCGGCCTGCCGCCACTGCGCGGCGTGCTGTCCCTCCTCGCCCTGGACACCCGGCCGCTGCCGGACCGGGCCGCGGTCACCGGCGGGCTGGCCGGAACCGTCCAGCTGATCCAAGCCCTCGGCGACACCGGCGTCACCGCTCCGGTCTGGGCCGTGACCCAGGGCGCGGTCGGCACCGGGCCGGGCGATCCGACCACCGATCCGGCCCAGGCCACGGTCTGGGGGCTCGGCCGGGTGGCCGCGCTGGAGCACCCGGAGCGCTGGGGCGGCCTGATCGACCTGCCGGCCGCGTTGGACGCGAGCCTGGACGGCCGGCTGGCCCAGGTGCTCAGCGCGCCGGGCGGCGAGGACCAGATCGCGTTGCGCCCGACCGGCGCCCTGGCCCGGCGGCTGACCCGGGCCGCCACCGACCTGCCCGACCCGGCCACCGTGGCGGACGGGACCGGCTCGTCGGCCTGGCCCGCGCACGGCACCGTGCTGATCACCGGCGGCACCGGGGCGCTGGGCGCCCGGCTGGCCCGGCGACTGGCCGGTCAGGGGGTCCGGCACCTACTGCTGACCAGCCGTCGAGGGCCGGACGCACCGGGCGCCGCCGACCTACGGGCCGAACTGGCCGGGCTGGGCGCGTCGGTGACGATCGCCGCCTGTGACCTCACCGACCGCGAAGCGGTTCGGGGCTTGCTGGACTCCGTCGATTCGCGGGCTCCGCTGGTCTCCGTCGTGCACGCCGCGGCGGTGCTGGACGACGGCTTCGTCGACACGGTCACCGCCGATCGGCTCGAGACCGTGCTGGCGCCCAAGGCCCTGGCCGCCCGGCATCTGCACGAGCTCACCGCCGACGCCGAGCTGGCGTCGTTCGTGCTCTACTCCGGCTTCGCGGGCACGGTCGGCAGCACCGGCCAGGGCGGGTACGCCGCCGCGAACGCCTATCTGGACGCGCTGGCCGAGCAGCGTCGCGCGACCGGGTTGCCGGCCGTCTCGGTGGCCTGGGGCCCGTGGGCCGGCGGCGGACTGGTCGACGACGCCGTCGAGCAGCGCCTCGAGCGCACCGGCCTGCCGGCCCTCGAGCCCGAGGCCGCGGTCACCGCGCTGATGCTGGCGGTGGCCCAGGACGGCCCGGCCGGCCTGGTGCTGGCCGACGTGGACTGGTCGCGTTTCACCGGCTCGTTCACCGCGGTGCGGCCCAGCCCGCTGCTGGCCGACTTCGCGACCGTCGAGGTGGCCGGCCCGGCCGCCGCCGAGCCGACCGGAGCGGTTCTGGCCCGGCGGCTACGGCCGCTGCCGGAGGCCGAGCGCCAGCGGCTGCTGATCGACCTCGTACGCCGACACATCGGGGCGATCCTCGGTTACGCCCAGGCCGGCACGATCGCCGGTGACCGGCAGTTCAAGGACCTGGGCTTCGACTCGTTGACGGCGATGGAGCTGCGGAACCGGATGCAGAAGGCGACCGGGCTGGCCCTGCCGGCCACCCTGGTGTTCGACCACCCGACACCGACGGCGCTCGCCGCCCACCTGGGCCGGGAGCTGCTGCCCGAGGCGGCGGTCACCGTCGACTCCACATTGGACGAGCTGGAGGCGGCACTCGGGCGGCTGACGCCGGATGCCGCTGGGCGGGGCACCCTGGCCGCCCGGCTGCGGTCGATGGCCGCCCGGTGGGACGAGCCGCGGCCGGCCGGGCGAGCGGCGGGCGGCCCGGCCCTGGACGAGGCGAGTGGCGACGAGGTCATCGCGTTCATCAACCAGCAACTCGGCATCGCGTAACCGGTGCGTGTCGATCAACGGTCAGTGGGTTCCGTCGGGAGATGTGGGTAAGAGATGCCGTCCGAGAATGAACTGTTGGGTTACCTCAAGCGGGTCAGTGCCGAACTGCACGAGACCCGTGAGCGGCTGCAGGACGTCGAGGAGGCCGCCCGCGAGCCCATTGCCGTCGTCGGGATCGGCTGCCGGTTCCCGGGCGGCGTCTCGTCGCCGGAGGAGCTGTGGCAGCTGGTGGCCGAGGGCCGCGACGCCATCGGCGACTTCCCGGTCGACCGGGGCTGGAGCCGGGAGAGCCTGCGCGACGCCGAGTCCGGGAAGGAGTTCACCGGCGGCGGCGGCTTCCTGGACGACGCGACCGAGTTCGATCCGGGTTTCTTCGGCCTCTCCCCGCGCGAAGCGGCGGCGATGGACCCGCAGCAACGGTTGCTGCTGGAGGTGTCGTGGGAGTCGCTGGAGCGGGCCGGAATAGTCCCGGCGACGCTGCGTGGTGGGGACACCGGCGTCTTCGTCGGCACCGGCATGCTCGACTACCTGGGGCACCTGCGCGAGGCCAAGGTGAAGGAGGCGGCCGGCTTCCTGATCACCGGGAACTCGGCGTCGGTGCTGTCCGGGCGGATCTCGTACGCCCTCGGGCTGGAGGGCCCGGCGGCCAGCGTGGACACGGCCTGCTCGTCGTCGCTGGTCGCCCTGCACCTAGCCGTGCAGGCACTGCGCTCGGGCGAATGCTCGCTCGCCCTGGCCGGCGGCGTGACCGTGCTGGCCACCCCGTACGCGTTCGTGGAGTTCAGTCGGCAGGGCGGCC
>NZ_BOMM01000041.1 GCF_016862195.1 Paractinoplanes ferrugineus
GGGCGACTGGGTCGTCGTCATGCACGAGGGCCAGGACGAACCGGAGATCCTGGATGCTCTCAAGAACTCCCGCGCCCAGCTGCGGGTGATAACCGCCGGGGCCGAGATCCCCACCGGAACGACCGGGATCATCTCCCTGCTCGCCCTGGACGCCACCGAACACCCCGACCATCCCGGCACCTCCACCGGCGCCCTCGCCACCGTCTCGCTGGTCCAGGCTCAGCATCAGGGTCGCTTGTGGACACTCACGCGGGCCGCCGAGACCGATCCGTGGCAGGCCCAGACCTGGGGACTCGGCCGGGTCGCCGCCCTCGAACACCCCACCACCTGGGGCGGGCTCATCGACCTCAACGGCGACCTCGACCCCGCCGCCCTGCACACCGCGCTGACCACCACGGCCGGCGAGGACCAGATCCGGCTGAACGGCGACCAGATCCACGGCCGCCGGCTGCGCCGGGTCGCCGTCGCGCCCGGCCGCCCGTGGTGGACCGGAGGCGCCACCCTGATCACCGGCGGTACCGGCGCCCTCGGCCGCCACACCGCCCGCTGGCTCGCCGGTCAGGGCGCACCCGAACTCATCCTGACCAGCCGGCGGGGACCGGAAGCGCCCGGCGCAGCCGAACTGCAAGCCGAACTCGGTGCCACGGTCAGCATCGTCGCCTGCGACATCACCGACCGGGCCCAGGTGGCCCGGCTCATCGCCGAGCACCCGAACATCCGGGCCGTGGTGCACGCCGCCGGGACGACCACGACCGAACTACCGGTGGCCGATCTCGACGTCGCCGCCTACACCGCCACCACGGCCGCCAAGGTCGTCGGGGCCGAACTGCTCGACGAACTGCTGCCCGACGATCTCGACGCCTTCGTCGTCTACTCGTCGATCTCGGCGACCTGGGGCAGCGCCTACTCCGGCGCGTACGCCGCGGCCAATGCCCACCTGGACGCCCTCGTTCGCCGGCGGCGGACCGGAACCTCGATCGCCTGGGGTCCGTGGGCCGGCGGCGGGATGGCCGACGACGACTATCTGCGCCGGCTCGGCCGGCGCGGGATCACCGCGCTGACCCCGCAGTACGCCACGGCCGCCCTGCGGCACACCGGCCCGGCCGCGGTAGCGCTGATCGCCTGGGACACGTTCGCGGACTTCTTCACCGTCAACCGGCCCAGCCCGCTGATCCAGCACCTGGTCACCGTCCCGGAAAAGACCGCACCGGCCGACTTCCGGCGACTCCCGGTCGCCGACCAGCGGCCGCACCTGACCGAGCTGGTCCGCCGCGAGGTGGCCGACGTGCTCGGGCATGCGGACGGCAATGAGGTCACCGAGGACCGGGAGTTCCTGTCCCTGGGCTTCGACTCGCTGACCGCGGTGGACCTGCGCAACCGGCTCACCAAGCTGACCGGTCTCGGCCTGCCCAGCTCGCTGGTCTTCGACTATCCGGTGGTCGGCGAACTGGTCACCCACCTGCTGGAGAAGAGCACCGGCGAGCGGGCCCCCGCCGCTTCCCCGGCCGCGCTGCCGAGCGACTCCAACGACACCCTCGTCGGCCTTTACCGCAAGCTCGGGCTGCTCGGCAAGATGCAGGACGTCGAGTCGTTGCTGACCGGTGCCTCAGCCCTGCGGGAGCGGTTCGGCAGCCTGGCCGAGCTGGGCCACGGCGCCCACGTCAGCACCCTGGCGCAGGGCGAAGGCGGGCCGCAGATCGTCTGCTTCCCGCCGTTCGCGCCGGTCGACGGCTCGTTGCAGTTCGCCCGGCTGGCGGCCTACTTCCGGGGGCGCCGCAAGGTCTCGGTGGTCACAGTGCCCGGTTTCCTGCCGGGCGAGCCGCTGGCCGGGTCGGCCGAGGTGCTGATCGAGGTGCTCGCCGACGCGGTGCTGCGGGCCGCCGGTGGCCGCCCCTACGCGGTGCTGGGCTACTCGTCCAGCGGCTGGCTGGCCCAGGCCACCGCGGTGCACCTGGAACGGCAAGGACACGGGCCGGTGGCGGTGGTCCTGCTGGACACGTACCTGCCGGACGGGATGACCCTCCAGATGCGCAAGGCGATGACGTACGAGGTGGTCGAACGCCGGATGCGCTTCACCTCGATGCACTACGAGGGGATCACCGCGCTGGGCACCTACCGCGGCATGTTCCGCGGCTGGCGGCCCGACCCGATCGATCGCCCGACGCTGTTCGTCCGGCCCGACGAGTGCATCCCCGGCGCACCGGAGGAACCGATGACCGGCGACGACTGGCGGGCCGTGTGGCCGCTGCCGCACGCGGAGGCGAACGTGCCCGGCGACCACTGCACGATGATCGGCGAGTACGCGGAGGCGACCGGCGAGGCCGTCGAGAAATGGCTGAGCGGACTGGGCGACGGACCGGGGATCGCGGGCACCCCTAGTCTCCCCTCAATCCCCTGAATCCGCTGGGAGCAGGGCCGTGTAGGGGTTCCGCGTCCCGGCGCCGACTGGACTAATCGTTACCAGTGATCGGCTGCGAGAAATGGTTCTCATCGAGCGCGATCGCCCCTGGGAAATGCGGTCGTCGATCGATCGCTCCGGCATTTCCGGCCGCGGAGAGAGCAGCGACTGACAATGCACCTTCTGGTCAATGAAACGCGGCATCGGGTCACCGGCGAAATCGTCGTCCCGCGGTCGAAATACCACGCCCACCGGGCCCTGATCCTGGCCTCTCTGGCCGATGGAGTCAGCGTCGTCCACGGCCTGTCGGACGCCCGGCACGTCGAGTACACCGTCCAGTTGCTGCGCGGCCTCGGGGTACGCATCACGCGCGCCGGCGACACCTACGTAGTCCAGGGGCTCGGCGGCTGCTACCAGCCCCGCCGGGAGACGGTCTCGGCCGGCAGTTCCGGCACCACGCTGTACTTCATGATCGGACTGACCTCGCTGTCCGACCGTGCGGTCTCGGTCACCGGCCAGAAGTACTTCCGCCGCCGGCCGGTCGCGCCGCTGTTGCGGGCGCTCGAGCACATGGGTGTGGAGCTGTCGTCGGCCGATGACTGCCCGCCCGTACACGTGCGGGGCCGCCGGCCCACCGGCGGGCGGGTGAGGATCGCCGGGACGCTGTCGCAGTGGATCTCGGGGCTGATCCTGCTGGCGCCGTTCGCGACCGGGCCGACCACCATCGAGGTCGAGGGCGAGCTCAACGAGCGGACCTACCTGGAGCTGACGGTCGCGATGATGCGTCAGTTCGGGCTGCGGGTGACGGTCTCCGACGACTGGCGCCGCTTCGACATCGAGCCCGGCCAGCGGGCCCAGCCGGTCGAGCTGACGCTGCCACCGGACATCGGCTCGGCCGCCTTCGGCATCGCACTGTCCGCCCTGCACCCCTGCGACGTGCTGTTGCGCGGTATGACGAGTCTCGAGGGCAGGGCCGCCGACCACCCGGAATTCCACTTCGTCGACGCCGCCCGGGCGATGGGCGTGCCGCTGGAGCTCGACCTGGCCGCCGGCGGCCTGCGCATCCGGCAGGACGCGCCCCGGCTGCGCGCGATCGATCTGGACTGCCGTGACATGCCCGACATGCTGCCGATCCTGTCCACGATGGCGGTCTTCGCCGACGGCGAGTCGGTCTTCCGCAACGTCGCCCACACCCGGCTCAAGGAATCGGACCGGGCGGCCGCGATGACCCAGCTCGCGGCCATGGGCGGCAACCTCGACCTGGGCCCCGACGAGCTGCGGATCCGTGGGGTGGAACGGCTGCGGGGCACGCGACTCAAGTCGTACAACGACCACCGGGTGCTGATGTCGCTCGCGGTGGCCTCGACCCGGGCCGCCGGATCGACGACGCTCACCTACCCGAACGCCTACCGGATTTCCTACCCCGGCTTCCTCGACGCGATGACCGCGCTCGGCGCCTCGATGTCCGTGCGGACTCGCCCACCGGCCGCCGGCCCGGCCCGGCGACTGGAACCGGAGGTCCTCGACCCGGACCGGGCGGCCGAGGTCACCCTGCCCGAGTGGCTGCGCCGCCGCGCCGCCGACCGGCCGGCGGACACCGCGCTGGTCGACGTCCGCCCGGACGGCGACCTCGAAGTGAGCTGGGCCGAACTGGCCCAGCGCGTCGAGCAGGCCGCCGCTCTGCTGCTGCGGCTCGGTGTCCGGCCGGGCGAGAACCTGGCCTATCAGCTTCCCAACCGGGTCGAGTTCGTGGTGCTGTCGTTGGCCGCGCTGCGGATCGGCGCCGTCTGCTGCCCGATCATCCCGTTCTTCCGCGAGCGCGAGGTCGCCTTCGTACTGCGCCGCGCCCACGCCAGGGTGCTGGTCGTCGCCGACCGCTACCGCTCGCGGGAGCCCGCCCGCGAGGTGCTGGCGCTGGCCGCCGAGGACCGGGGACGGCTCGAGCACGTCGTCGTCGTGGCCGATTCGGGCGGCCCGGCCGACCTGCCGGCCGCGGACGGCAGCGGGCCGGCCGTGCGCGACTGGTCGCAATCGCTGGCTGAGGCCACCGTCGACCGGGCGGCGCTCGACGCCTTCGTGCCGAGCCCCGCCGCCACCGCCCAGCTGCTCTTCACCTCGGGCACGACCGGGGAACCCAAGGGCGTCATGCAGCCCTCGCGCAACCTGACCCGGGCCGCCGCCATGGAGATCCGGCACCTCGGCCTCACCGCCGGGGACACGATCTGGGCGCCGTCCCCGCTGGCCCACCAGACCGGTTTCCTGTACGGCATGGTGCTGGCGCTGGTCCTCGGCGTGCCGCAGATCGTGCAGTCCGAATGGGACGCCAAGCGCGCCCTGCAGTCTCTCAACCAGCACGAGGGCACGTTCGTCCAGGCGGCCACGCCGTTCCTGTCCGACCTGGTCGACGCGGTCGAGCTGACCGGCGAGGTCCCGGAACACCTGCGGATCTTCGTGGCCACCGGGGCCACCGTCCCACGCGGCCTGGCCGACCGGGCCGGCCGGGTGCTGGGCACCGCCGTCTGCGGCGCTTTCGGTACCACCGAGACGTGCCTCGGCACCCTGTCGGCCCCCGGCGACGAGCCGAGCCGGCGCTGGGGCTCCGACGGGCGCGCGCTGGACGGCATCGAGCTGCGCATCGTCGACGACGCCGGCACCCTGCTGCCGGCCGGTGCGGAGGGCAACTTCGAGCTGCGCTCGCAGACGATGTTCGACGGCTATCTGGACCGGCCCGACCTGACCGCCGAGGTGTTCACCGCCGACGGCTGGTACCGCACCGGCGACCTGGCCACCCTGGACGCCGCCGGCGCGCTGCGGATCACCGGCCGGATCAAGGACGTGATCAACCGGGGCGGGGAGAAGATCCCGGTGGCCGAGATCGAGCAGTTGCTGTTCGAGCATCCCGCGGTGGCCGACGTCGCCATCGCCGCCATGCCCGACGAGCGCCTCGGCGAGCGCGCCTGCGCCTTCGTCGTGCTGCGCCCCGGCACCGAGCTGTCGCTGGTGCAGGTGACGGCCTATCTCGACGAGCATCGGGTGGCCAAGCAGTACTGGCCGGAGCGGCTGGAGCCGGTCGCCGCGCTGCCCCGCAACCCGATCGGCAAGGTGCAGAAGTTCGAGCTCAGAGCGTTGGCGCGCGACTTTCGCGCCCGAGGAAAGCAGTGACACAGATGATGGATGATCAGCAGTTCGGCGTCCTGAGGGCACAGGTCGAGCAGTGGGTGCGGGGGCCGGGCGAGCTGTGGGCCGAGCGCATCGAGGAGACCGGTGAGGTGCCCGAGCAGCTGTGGGCCGAGCTCAGCGACCTCGGCTTCCTGCGCATCGCCGCCCCCGAGGAGTACGGCGGCCAGGGCCTCGGCTTCGCCCGCTGGATGGAACTGATGGAGATCTTCTCCCGCTCGCACGGCTCGATCCGGATGATCGTGCACGTCGTCAACGGCATCTGGCGCTCGATGGACGGCCACGCCGACGACGAGCAGCGCAAGCGCTTCGTCATCCCGTCGATCACCGGCGAGATCAAGATCGCGTTCACCCTCACCGAGCCGGGCAACGGCACCGGTGCCGACATCACCACGTCGGTGGTCCGGGAAGACGAAACCTACTATCTCTCCGGTCGCAAACACCTGATCACCTTCGGCGTACGGTGCGACTACTACCTGCTGGCGGCCCGTCTCGAGGGCAGCACCGGCAAGAACGGCACCGTCGCCCTGCTGGTACCGCGCGACGCCCCCGGCGTGACGGTCGAGGACACCTCCAACACGATGGGCGTCGTCGGCACCGACCACGCCTCGCTGACCTTCGATCGCACCCCGGTCCCGGTCGACCACCGGCTCGGGGCCGAGGGCGAGGGCCTCGACGTCTTCCTCGGCGGCTTCCTCACCCCGTCGCGGATCTCCGTGGCGATGAGCTGCGTCGGCCTGGCGACCCGGGCCCAGCAGCTCGCGGTCGACTACGCCCGCAACCGGGTCACCTTCGGCAAGGCGCTGACCCAGCGCCAGGCCATCCAGTTCATGCTGGCCGAGAACGCGGCCGACATCGAGGCCGCCCGGCAGCTGGTGCTGCACGCGGCGCGGCGGTTCGAGGCCGGCGAGGCCGACGCCTCCCTGCAGTCGTCGATGGCCAAGATGCACGCCGTGACGATGCTGACCGCGGTGACCGACAAGGCCCTGCAGGTGCACGGCGGCCTCGGCTACTGGAAGTCGCAGAAGATCGAGCGCGTGTACCGCGACGCTCGGGCGCAGCGCTTCGAGGAAGGCACCAACGAGATCCAGAAGACCGTGGTCTTCCGGGAACTGCTCCAGCTCGCGGCGGCGAGCGAGGGGCAGACCCGATGAACAGTCAGGAGAACGAGCAGATGCCCGAGCACAAACAGGTTTCGCTGATCACCGGCTCGTCCCGCGGCATCGGCCGGGCCCTGGCCATCCGGCTGGCCCGGCGGGGCGGCACCGTCGTGGTCAACTACAAGCGCAACGAGGACCTGGCCAAACAGGTGGTGGCCGAGATCGCGCTGGCCGGCGGGCACGGTTTCGCCGTGCAGGCCGACGTGGAGACCACCGAGGGCGTCACCGCGCTCTTCGACGAGGTCGCCAACCGGTGCGGGCGCCTCGACCACTTCGTCTCCAACGCGGCCGCCAGCGCGTTCAAGAACATTATCGACCTCGGCCCCAAGCATCTGGACCGGTCGTACGCGATGAACCTGCGCCCTTTCGTGCTCGGCGCGAAGGAGGCGGTGAAGCTGATGGACAACGGCGGCCGGATCGTCGCGCTGTCCTCGTACGGCTCGATCCGCGCCTACCCGACCTACGCGACGCTGGGCGGGATGAAGGCGGCGATCGAGTCCTGGGTGCGCTACATGGCGCTGGAGTTCGCCCCGTACGGGATCAATGTCAACGCGGTCAACGGCGGCCTGATCGACTCCGATTCGCTGGAGTTCTTCTACAACGTCAAGGGCATGCCCGCCATGCAGGGTGTCCTGGACCGGATCCCGGCCCGCCGGGCGGGCACCGTGGGCGAGGTCGCCGACACGATCGCTTTCCTGCTCGGCCGGGGGGCCAGCTACATCACTGGGCAGACCCTGGTGGTCGACGGTGGTCTCAGCGTGGTCGCCCCGCCGTTCTTCGCGGACGCGGACGACGACCTGGCACTGCCGCCCAGGCCGACACGCACGCCGCAGACAGCCTGAGCGGATGCTCGACCACGTTTTCCGTCCGGGGACGATCGGCCGCCTGCGGCTGCCGCACCGGATCGTCATGGGGGCGATGCACCTCAACCTGGAGACCCGCGACGACGACGGCGCCGCCCTGGCGGCGTTCTACGCGGAACGGGTCCAGGGCGGAGCCGGTCTCATCGTCACCGGTGGCAGTGCGGTCAGCCCGGCCGGAGCCGGCGGTCCCGGCTACGGGGTTCTCACCGACCCCGCTCATCGATCGGCGCTGGGCACCGCCGTCCGCGCGGTCCACGAGGCCGGCGGCGCCATCGCCTCGCAGCTCTTCCACGCCGGGCGGTACGCGCTGCCGGGTGTGCGTGGAGTGGACGGCCCGCCCCTCGCCCCCTCGGCCGTGCCCAGCCGCTTCGCCCGCAGCACTCCCCGGGAGATGACCCCGGAGGAGATCACCGGCACGATCGCGGATTTCGCCCGCGGGGCGGCCACCGCCCGCGCGCTCGGCTTCGACGCGGTCGAGGTGATGGGCTCCGAGGGCTACCTGATCAACCAGTTCACGGCGCCGCTGACCAACCGGCGTACCGACGACTGGGGTGGTGACGCCGGACGGCGGCGCCGGTTCCCCCTGGCCGTCCTGCGGGCCGTGCGCGAAGCCGTCGGTCCGGACTTCCCCGTGCTGTTCCGGATCTCGGTGGCCGACCTGATCACCGGGGGCACCCCCGAGCTCGAGGTGCTCGACCTGGCCATCGCCCTCGCCGACGAGGCCGACGCCCTGGCGGTCGGAGTCGGCTGGCACGAGTCCCCGGTGCCGACGGTCCAGGCGCAGGTCCCGGCGGGCGCCTGGGCCCGGCACGCGGCCACGGTCAAACACGCGTTGGCGGCGGCCGGCCGGACCGGGGTGGCCGTGATCGCCGCCAACCGCTTCGACCGGCTCGAGCAGGCGGACACCGTGCTGGCCGCCGGACAGGCCGATTTCGTGGCGATGGCCCGGCCGTTCCTCGCCGACCCCGCGATCGTCGCCAAGTCCCGGGCCGGGCGGGCCGGCGCCGTCGAGCTGTGCATCGCTTGCAACGAGGCCTGCATCGACCGCTCGTTCGGCGACGAGGTCGTCTCCTGCCTGGTCAACCCGCGGTCGGGACACGAACTGGAATTTCCGGCCCACCGCACCAGCCGGCCGGCCCGGCGTTACGCGGTGATCGGCGCCGGGCCGGCCGGGCTGGAGGCCGCCCGCACGCTGGCCCGGGCCGGCCACCAGGTCGAGGTCTTCGAGGCCGCGGAGGGACCCGGCGGCCAGTTCCGGTTCGCCGCGATGGTGCCCGGCAAAGCCGCCTTCGGCGAAGCCATCCGGCGGCGGGTCGGGGAACTGACCGAGCTCGGCGTCACCCTCCGGCTCGGCCACCGGGTCGACGCCGGCGACGTGCCCGCCCTGGCCGCGCTGGACGGCGTCGTGGTCACGACCGGGGTCCTTCCCCGGCGCCCGCGGCTGTCCGGGGCCGAGCTGCCCCACGTGCTGGACTACCCGGCGGCCTTCGCCGACCCGGCGGTGCTCGGCCCGCGGGTCGCGGTCATCGGCGGGGGCGGCATCGCGGTCGACCTCGCTCACCTGCTGACCGGCTCCGGCCGGGACCCGCTCACGGCCGGCGATTTCCCAGCCGGCTGGGCGACGGCCGAGCGGTCCAAGGTCGACGTCACGATCATGCGCCGCTCCGGCCGGATCGGGGCCGGGGTCGGCGCGTCCACCCGCTGGGTGGTGCTGGCCGAGCTCCGGGCCGCGGGCGTACGGATGCTGACCGGCCTGGCGTACCGGGAGATCACCACCGCCGGCGTGAGCGTCGTGGACGGCGCGGGCGCCGAGTTCACGATCCCCGCGGACCATGTCGTGATGGCCGCCGGGCAGGTCGGTGACACCGCCGTCAGCGAGCTGTTGAGCGGCGCCGGGGTCCCGTTCGTCGCGGCCGGCGGGGCGGCCGCCGTGACCGCGCTGAACGCCGTCCGGGCCACCGCTGAAGGGCTGCGGGCCGCGCACGAGATCGCTCGTCGTTAGGGGTGCGTAGGGGTTCTGGACCGGCGTTGCCCTCTTGTTGACTGAGGGGGATTCGCCGTCTCCCTCCGAAAAGGACCCAGCGTGCCAAAGCTGCTTGTCGAGGACTTCCCCGTCCGGTGGGGAACCCGACGGTGACGGCACTCCTTTCCGGACCGGGTGACCCGCGGTGAGCGGCGTCCGGGACCTGGCGAGAGTTCCCCGTCTGCCCCAACTCTTCCTCTGGTCGATGCTGGGCCGGCTCAACGTCTCGCTCCTGCCGGTCGGGCTGTCACTGATGCTGGTGCGCTGGAACGGCTCGTACGGCATAGTCGGGGTGGTCGGCGGCGCCCTCACCCTGGGACAGGCGGTAGCGGGCCCGCTGCGCGGCCGGGCCGCGGATCGCGGCTCCACCCGCCGGCTTCTGGTGATCACCGGCATCGCGTACGCGATCGGCCTCGCCGTGATCGTGACGCTGGTGGCGACGTTGCCCGCGGGCGGCTGGCCGGTGGTCGTCGCCGTCGCGGTCGTCACCGGGTTGACCGCGGTCCCGGTATCGCAGATCAGCCGGGCGACGTGGCCCAGAGTGGTGGGGCCGGAGCTGACCCGCACGCTCTACACGGCCGAGGCGACCGCCTCCGAGGTGATCACCACCACCGGGCCACTGCTCGCCGCCCTGATCATCGGCGTTGCCGGGCCGGCCTGGGCGGTCCTCGTCACGGCCCTCGTCGCCCTGCTCTCGGCGCTCCTGTTCGCCGCTGCGCTCGGCCGGGCCGGTCTCGGTGCGGAACGCCTGCCGTCCCGCACCGAATCGGCCGCCCAGCGGTCCCTGCTCACCGAGCGGCGCTTCGTCCAGGTGGTCGTCATCTCGATGCTGGTGATGGCCGCGATCTTCACCGTCAACCTGTCGGTGGTGGCCTGGACGCAGAACATCGGCCGTCCCGCCCTGTCCGGGGTGCTGATCGCCGGCTGGACCGGGGGTTCCCTGGCCGGCGGCATCGCGGTGAGCACCTTCGCCCGGCGAGTGCCCCGGGCGCCGAGGGTGGCCGGGCTCACGATCGGGATGGCCGTGCTGGCCGTCCTGTTGCCGCCGGTCGTGACCACGTCACCGATCGGGGTCATCGCCGTGGTGCTGTTCCTCGGCGGCACCGCCATCGCGCCCACCCTGGCGGCCAACTTCGAGGAGGTGGCCGAGTCCGCGCCCCGCGAACGCCGGGCGGAGGCGTTCGGCTGGCTGGCCACCGCCAGCACCGGCGGCGCCGCGTCGAGCCTCCCGCTGGCCGGGGTGCTGATCGACCGGTCCGGGCCCGCGGCAGCGGTCGCCGCCGGGGCCGCTCTGGTCCTGGTCGCCCTGGTGCTCACCCTCCTGAGCCCTCGACCACAGGTGCCGCAGAACGACAGGGTCGAAGGAGCGAACGCATGACCCCGACCACCCGGCCGACTACCTATCCGATGAGCAGAGCACCCGGCTGCCCGATGGACCCGCCCCCGCGGTACGCCGAGCTACGGGCCAAGGAGCCGGTCTCCCGGGCCACCCTCTGGGACGGCACCTCGGCTTGGCTGATCAGCCGGCAGGACGACATCCGCGCGCTCCTGTCCGACTCACGGGTCGTTGTCGACGCTCTCAGTCCGGGCTTCCCCTGGCTCAGCGAGCTGTCGAAGGCGGTCTGCAGCGCCGCCGACGGGCAGCGGTCCCCCGGCCGGATGGACCCGCCCGAACACACCGAGATGCGCCGGATGCTGGCCCCCCACTTCCTGGTCAAGCGGGTTCGCGCGCTGCGTCCGGCAACCGAGGAACTGGTCGACGGCCTGATCGATCAGCTACTGGCCGGGCCACGGCCGGTCGACCTGGTGCCGGCCCTGGCGAAACCCGTGCCATCCACAGTGGTCGGCTGGGTGCTGGGTCTGCCGCCGGATCGGCGGGCGAGCTTCGACGCGGCCACGGCCCGGCTGTTCGACGGGAACGGCACCCCGGAGACGGCCCTGGCCGCCCGCAACGACTTCGTCGCCCAGCTGGTCGACCTGGTCGAATTCCGGTCCAGGGAGCCGGACGACGGCCTGGTCAGTCGGCTGATCGGGTTCACTGCCGAGGGCAGGCTGTCGCGGCCGTCGCTGCTCCTGCAGATCACCCTTCTGGTCGCGGCCGGCTACGACACCACGGTCAAGATGATCTCGACCGGAGTACTCGCCCTGCTCTGCCACCCCGAGCAGGCCGCCCTGCTGACGGCCGGGCCGGAGCGGGCCGAGGACGCGACCGAGGAACTGCTGCGTTATCTCACCGTCGCCGAGTTCGCGCCCAAGCGGGTGGCCACCGCCGACCTCGAGATCGGCGGCCAGGTGATAAAGGCCGGCGAGGGCATCATCTGCCTGATCAGCTCAGCCAACCGTGACGAGGCCGTCTATGAGCACCCGGACGTGCTCAACATCGATCAGGCCGCCCGCAAGCACCTGGCCTTCGGCTTCGGGGTCGATCTCTGCGTGGGGCACACCCTGGCCCGGATGGAGCTGGAGGTCGTCTACGGCGCGCTGTTCCGCCGGTTGCCGGGCCTGCGGCTGGCGGTCCCGTTCGAGGACGTCCCGTTCTCCGGCAGCCTCGACGTCCAGGGTGTCAGGAGTCTGCCCGTCACCTGGTGAACCGACCCGGCCTGGCCGCCCCGCCGGACCGGGCCCGGAACGTCAGCCGCGGCCGTCGGTGCTGGAGCCGGTCGAGCTTCGCCCGCACCGAGGTGGATTCGCGCGGTTCGGATTCACGGCGGCTGTCCGGTGACCAACGGCGTCTCGGCGCGGAAGCTGTGACCGCGCTGCTCGCCGAGGCCGCAGTAGGGGCGGAAGTTGTAAATCAAAGGGTTCCAGGCCGCCGGGTCGATGTGATCGGTGCCGGGTACGACGATGCGGGAATCGGCGTGCACCGCGACGACGTGGGCCTCGACGACGAGGAACTCACCGCCGGCGTCGGTCCGGATGCCCGCCGCGCGGGCTTCCAGTCGCAGCGGACATCCGGCAACCCGTCCGGCCCCCCACCGGCGGCACCCTCGCCACGGATGCCGTCTCGGCGCGGCGGTCGCCGGGTTCGCTTCACCGGCGGCAGGTTGCGACACCACGACGCCGCGCTCCCGACGGTGCGCTGGTCCCTTCCCGCCCCGCTCGGGATTCGCGGCGTCATCGCGGACCTGCTCTCCCCCGACCCGTCGGCACCTACGGCGGTCGACGAGCGGGGTCGCTCGGCGCAGCTCTTCGTCGTCGGCGCCCGGGTCCGCTCCGGCGACACCGAACGCCGCCTGACCGGCGCCGGCCGCGACGTCTACGCCATCAGCGGGCCGCTCGCGGTGGAAGCAGTCGACCGGATCCTCACCGGGCGCACCCGGGCGCGGGCGGGATCGTGTCCGCCGGTGCGGTCTTCGACGCCCCGGACTTCCTCACCGCCCTGTCCGCGCACCTGAAGCCGCACACCTGAGCGTCCCCCGGCGCCGGCGGTCCAGTGGTGCGGGTGCCGTCAATCGGTGCGGGCGGGCGGGCCGAGGGCGACCAGATCGGTGCCGTCGAGGTAGACGAGCCGGTCGTGGCTGATCAGCGCGGGGCCCGGGGTGGGCTTGGTCCAGCGGACTCCGCCGAACGGGCTGTAGAGCGTCAGTCCCGCTCCGGAGCGGACCAGCCACAGGGAGCCGGAGACGGTGCCCCACGGGCGGTTGTCGTCGGGCGGCGCGATCGCCGCGGATCGGACGTCGGTGCCCTCCCGGGAGCGGTATCCGGCCCCGGGCGTCCAGGTCAGCGTGCCGTAATCGCCGGTGAGTAGATATTCGCCGGGGTCGAGGGCGCGCGGGGAGACCATCCCCGAGTACGAGTCGAGCGTCTCGAGCGCCCCGTCGACGGGTATCCGCGGGTTGTCGTAGGCGGTCAGCAGGCGAGCCGGGTCGTAGGTGCAGGCGGCGGCGGGGCGGGCCGGGTCGCGCCAGTGGAAGGCGCGGGTCCAGAGGATCGTGCCGTCGGCGACGCCGCGGAAGGTGGCCGTGCACGACGGCGGCGTGGGCGGGGTGAAGAGCATGGCCCGGTAGAGGCTGGGGAGGACGCGCGTCCCGGCGCCGGCCGGCGTGGTCAGCGTCCAGCGGCTGCTGCCGGTCGCCGCGTCGAGCATGGTGAGGGTGCGGCCGGCGAGGAAGTAGACACAGCCGCAGTTGCGGTCGGTGCCGGTCAGGGTGCCGCCGGCGCTCATCCGCCGGGTCCACCGGGCAGTGCCGGTGAGCATGTCGACCCCGGTCAGGTCGCAGCCCTCGGCGGAGCAGTTCGCCACGACGCCCTCGTCGGTGACCGCGGCCGCCTGCCGGCCCGGCCGCGCCCAGAGGGTGTGCCCGTCGAAGAGCGACAAGGCGAGCACGGAGCTCGTGCCCCGCGCCACCACGGCCTGGTCGGTGACGGTCAGCGAACCGGCCACGGCCGGGTGGCCGGGCGGCAGGTCGATCACCCAGCGCTGAATGCCCCGGGCCACGTCGATCGAGACGAGCCGCCGGCCCTGCCCGATCAAGCCCGCCTGGGTATCGGTGAACTGCCAGGCCGGACCGCTCGTCGCGGGCAGCGGTGCGGGGAGCCGCCACTTCTCGGTCAGCGGCCCGTCGTCGGCGAGGCTCGACTCGCGCGACCCCATGCATCCGGCGGACACGGCGAGGACGGCGGCCAGCGTGAGGATCATCGATCGGCGTGCCATCGGATCAGCATTCCCCGTCGGCGCAACCGTCCGGTCACGGACGGGCGCGGGTTCGGGCACGGCCGCCCGTTCCGGACGGCGTGGATGCCGCCTTCGCGCCCGGTTCATCTCTCGTCGGCGAGAATTCCCGTGCCCAGTTGCGACGCGAGTAGGGCGTCCATCGCGTCGTCGACGAGGACTTCGCCCTGCTCCCGGGTGATGCGCCGAGACGTGATGAGGGCGGCGGTCCCCTGCATCGCCGCCGCGAACAGCAGCTTGAACCGTTCCCGGTGCTGGCCGCCGGCACCGGCGTTCGAGTTAGCCACCAGCCCGTCGTCGAGCAGCGTGAACAGGCGCACCGCGGCGTCGGTGACCGGCCCGGGCACCTCGTTCGACTTCGCCGCGAACATCAACTCCATGAGCGCCGCGTTGTCCACGGCGAAGTCCACGTACGCCCGCCCGACCAGGCGGAACCGCTCACGGACCGGGGCCGGCACATGCAGTGCCACTCCGATCTTCTCGGCCATCCGCTCGAAGCCCTGAACGGCGAGCGCGTCCAGCAGGGCCTGCCGGTCGATGAAGTGACTGCGGGGCGCGCCGTGGCTGACCCCGGCCTGCCGGGCGAGCTCTCGCAGCGACAGGCCGTCCACGCCCCCGGCACGCAGCATGACCTCCGCCTGATCGAGCAGGACCGCACGCAGATTGCCGTGGTGGAAGGGCCGCCTCATGATCCGAGCATACCGTAACGATAGTCACTGCCTACTTTCTAGACATTGACTATTTTATAGACACTGCCTAGCTTAGATACATGATCACTTTGCCTGACCTGACCGGGCGCACCGTCGTCATCACCGGCGCGTCCAGCGGCATCGGCCTGGCCACCGCGCACGCCTTCGGAGCCGCCCACGCCCGCGTCGTTCTCGCCGTCCGCGACACGGCGAAGGGGACGGCGGCGGCGGCGTCCATCCCCGGCGAGACCGACGTACGCCATCTCGACCTCGCCGACCTCGACTCGGTGCGCCGCTTCGCCGACCGCTGGTCCGACCCGATCCACATCCTGGTCAACAACGCCGGCGTCTCCTCGCCGACCCGGCAACAAACCAGGGACGGCTTCGAGCTGCAGTTCGGCACCAACCACCTCGGCCCGTTCGCGCTCACCAACCTGCTGCTCCCGCACGTCACCGGACGCGTCGTCGCGCTCTCCTCCCAAGCGGAGCGGACCGGACGGATCAACTTCGACGACCTCAACTTCGAGCGGACCCCCTACCAGGAGTCCCGGGCCTACGCGGCGGCCAAGCTCGCGAACCTGCTCTTCATCACCGAACTGCAGCGCCGCCTCACCGAAGCCGGCTCGCCGGTCCTGGCCGCCGCCGCGCACCCGGGCCTCGTCGCCACCCCAATGACCACGGGAAGCGGCGGCACCCTGACCCGGCTCATCGTCCGCCACCTGGCCCAGAGCCCGGCGCAGGGCGCGCTCCCCGTGCTGTTCGCCGCCACCGCCGACATCCCCCCGGGCTCGTTCACCGGCCCCGAACACGCGATGCATATGCGCGGCGGCGCCGAGCTCATCGGCCGCTCCAAGCACTCCAAGAACCCGGAACTCGCCCGCCGCTTGTGGACGGTGTCCGAGGACCTGACCGGAATCAAGTTCGGGCTCTGACGCGTGAGGACTCTCCACGATCAGGATTTGCGCCGGGCGCTGTCGGCAACCCACATACGAAACTCGTGGATCGCCTCGCCGAGATTGAGCGGACCGCAGGCGACGTCGAATCGTTCAGCCAGCACCCGGGCGACGAACCAGTCGTGCTCGCTACGGTGGATCTCCTGACCGGCGTACGTCAGTCCGGCCATGGCGGTGCCCTGCAGATCTATCGCCAGCGTCCAGCCGGGGTTGTCGAGCGTCCCGACCTGGACACCGAACTCGTGCTCCCAATCCCCGTCGCACTGCATCGCGTACCAAGCCTGAAGCCACGTCAACGGGTCAGATCCATGGCCATCGAGCATCTCCGCGTCGTGTTCGCGCACCGGATCATCATGACGAAGACCGCGCAACCGGGCGACCTCGCCCTTGAAGCACCCGGCCATGGCGCGGGCGCCGGCCGAGGGTGCCGCACCCTCCGTACCTAAAGTCTGATGTCATGGGAATGTACGCCTCAGCTCGCGGCTGGCTGGAGATGAAGTTCGAGCAGCGCAGCACCGCTCAGGAAATCATCACGCGGCACCATCACGAGCTCTATTCGGGCGGCTGGGCCTTCCCGACCGCGCCGTTCAACTGGACCCTGTACCTCTTCTACGGTGGTGACGTCCGGGAGCAGGAGCTCGATTGGCTCCGCGAAACGGTCGCCGAACTGGCGGCGATGCCGCCGATCGACGACGACGGCGACCGGCCCGCCGGCTTGTTCCTGATCACCGACGAACGCGCAGGCGCGACCCAGTGGCGGATCCGCAACGGCACCCTGGACGAACGCCCGGCGCCCTCCCTCGCCTGGCTCGGCGAGTAACGCAGAACCCGGGCGGCCGGGGCAATGGTCGCGAGTCGCGGGATCCACCGCCGCCCGGTAGAAGGCTCGCATCGCGGCGTGAACGCGCCCGCCGCGGCGGGGCGGGGCGGGCACCCGCGGCCGCGAGGTGGCACGATCGACGGGTGAATGGCTCCTTGTTCGCGGTCAGCGACCTGCACGTCTCATATTCGGAGAACAAGGCCGTGGCGGATCGCCTGCGGCCCGAGTCGGCGGACGACTGGCTGATCGTCGCCGGTGACGTCGGGGAGGTCTTCGCCGACATCGAGCATACGTTGCGACTGCTTCGCGAACGGTTCGCGGCGGTGATCTGGGCGCCGGGCAACCACGAGCTCTGGACGCATCCGTCCGATGTGGTCACGCTGCGCGGCGAGGAACGCTACCGGGCGCTGGTGCGGATGTGCCGGGACAACGGCGTCATCACCCCGGAGGACGAGTACCCGGTGTGGACCGGCGGCGGCGGTCCGGTCGTGGTGGTGCCGCTGTTCCTGCTGTACGACTACTCCTTCCACGCGCCCGGCACCACCACCAAGGAGGAGTCGCTGAAGGTCGCGTACGAGTCGGGTGTGGTGTGCTCGGACGAGGCGCTGCTGCACCCCGACCCGTTCCCGAGCCGCGAGCAGTGGTGCTGGGCCCGACTGGCCGAGACGACGCGCCGGCTCGACGCTCTCGCCCCCGACGCGTCGACGGTGCTGGTCAGTCATTGGCCGCTGCGCCGGGAGCCGACCGACGTGATGTGGTACCCGGAGTTCGCCCAGTGGTGCGGCACCGTACGGACCGCGGAGTGGCACCTGCGCTACCGCGCCAAGGTCGCGGTCTACGGTCACCTGCACATCCCCCGCCGCACCGAGTACGACGGCGTGCCGTTCCAGGAGGTCTCGCTCGGCTACCCGCGGGAGTGGCGCCGGCGCGGCGACACCCCGGCCCCGATGCGCAGGATCCTGCCCTGACCTTGTTCGACGACATGAAGGGACGAGGCGTGATCGAGGCGCTGTTGCCGCCGACGGTGGTGGCTGTCGAGGAGTTCGAGGACGTGCCGGGCGAGGCGCCGTTCCCCGGCGAGGAAGACCTGATCGACAAAGCGGTCGAGGGCCGCCGGCGTGAGTTCATCACCGCGCGCCGCTGCGCCCGGGCGGCGTTGCGGGCGTTCGGCCATCCGGACGCACCGATCCGACCCGGTCCGAAACGGGAGCCGCGGTGGCCGGCCGGCATGACCGGCAGCATCACGCACTGCGCCGGCTATCGCGCGGCGGCTGTGGCCCGCACCGTCGACGCGTCCCTGCTCGGCATCGACGCCGAACCGAACGGCCCACTGCCCGACGGTGTCGCCCTGTCGATCACGGTGCCCGGCGAGCCGGAGATGCTGGACCGGCTCGCCCGCTCGCATCCGGACGTGCAATGGGGACGGTTGCTGTTCAGCGCCAAGGAGTCGGTCTACAAGGCGTGGTTCCCGGTGACCCGCCGCTGGCTGGGCTTCGAGGAAGCGCGCCTGGCCATCGACCCGGACCGGGGTACGTTCGCCGCGACCCTGCTGGTGGACGGGAGCCGGGTCGACGGCGGGGCGCCCCTGAGCGTCCTGCACGGCCGGTTCGTCGCCGACCGCGGCCTCCTGGTGACCGCGGTCGTCGCGAGCTGACCGTCGAGGCCGGTGGCATCACCCGCGGCCGGGCGGTGGCGGGCCGGGGTCGACGACCCGGCCCGCCACCGTGGACGGTCAGCGGATCCGGAAGCTGACCGTTCGCGTGCCGCCGACGTTGCCGGCCTTGTCGATCGCCCGGTAGGTGATCACGTGCCGGCCCTTGCCGGTGACCTTCACCGGCTTCTGGTAGGTGCGCCAGGTGCGGCCGCCGTCCGCCCGGTACTGCACGCCGCGTACCCCGGAGGTGGCGTCGGAGCCGGACAGCCGGACCGTCACGGACCGCTTCGTGGCCGCCGTCCGCGCGCTCGCCGTCGGCCGGGCGATGTCCCGTTTGACGGTGACGACCCGTTCCGCCGACCGGTTGCCCCAGCTGTCGGTGGCCCGGATCCGGATCGTCGTCACGCCGTCGCGCACCGGGATCGGCCCGGTGTAGGCGCGCCACCCGCCGCTGCCGACGCGGTACTCCCGCGACGCGATGCCGGATGGATCGACGGCCACCGCGAACACCACGACGCCGGTGGTGAACCAGCCGTTCGCCCCGGTGGCCCGCGCCGGGCTGGTGCCGGCGACCACCGTCGGGCCGGTGGTGTCCCGGCTCAGGGGCACGGTGACGGCCTGCGGCGCGGCGGTGTTCCCGGCCCGGTCGACGGCCGTGAACTCGATGCGCTGCACCCCGGTGACGGTGAACGGTGCGGTGTAGGTGAGCCATCCGCCGGCGCCGGTCCGGTAGCTGATCGACGCCACCCCGGAGTCGGCGTCCTGCGCGCTCAGCGTCACCGTCGACCGGGTACCGGCCGTGGCGACCCGCGCCCCGGTCATCGGCGCCTCCACGTCGACCTGCACCCGTGTCTCCACCGGGGCGCTGTACCTCAGGTTGGCGCCCCGGGCCCGGTAGGACACCGGGTAACTGCCCGCGGGCAGGGTGACCGGCCCGGTGTACGGCAGCCAGGTGCCCGGGGTCAGCGCGTACTGCAGCTCGCTGTTGCCGGAACCACCGGTGAGCGTGAGGGTCGCGCCGGCGCCCAGCCACCCGGAGGCCGGCAGGTTGGACGTCGGCGGCACACCGTCGTAGGTGAGCGGGTCGACGCTCTCCAGCGTCGGTACCACCGGCTTGAGCAGGCCGTCGGTGTCGAAGTAGACCCGGTCCAGGGTGGTCTCGCGGTGGGTGCCGTCACCACCCGGGATCGCGAACCGGTGGTACGCGATGTACCACTCGTCGGTCCCGGCCACCTGCACGATCGAGCTGTGCCCGGTGCCCAGGATGCCCAGCACCGGGTCCTTGGCCAGGATGACGCCACGAGCGGTGAACGGACCGTACGGGCTGGTCGCGGTGGCGTAGCCGACCCGGTAGTCCGGGCTGCGGGTGTCGTCGATCGAGTAGGTCAGGTGGTAAAGCCCGCTGCGCTTGTTCATGAACAGGCCCTCGCGGAAGTCGGGGAGCCCGGTGATCGGCCGGCGCTGGCCCAGCGAGGTCATGTCCGCGTTCAGCGGCGCCACGTACGCGGTGCCGTTGCCCCAGTACAGGTAGCTCTGCCCGGAGTCGTCGGTGAACACCGCCGGGTCGATCTGCTGGGCGCCGCCGAAGTCGGCGCGGTCGACGAGCGGGGCGCCGGAGTCGGTGAACGGTCCGGTCGGCGAGTCCGCGGTGGCCACCCCGATGTTGCCGGCGGCGCAGAAGTAGAAGTAGTACTTCCCGTTCGCGTACGCCGCGGTCGGCGCCCAGGCGTTGGTGTGCGCCCAGCTCACGTCGGCCAGATCGAGGATCGTGCCGTGGCGGGTCCAGGTGGCCAGGTCGGTGGACGACCAGACGGTGAACGTGGTGCCGCTCCACCCGTCGAAGCCGTCGGTGGTCGCGTAGATGTAGTAGGTGTCGCCGAAGCGCACGATGTTCGGGTCGGCGTACAGGCCGGGCAGGACCGGCGAGCGCATCACCCGGGTCGTCACCGTGTAGGTGCGCTTCGCCCCGGCCGGGCCGGTCACGGTGATCGGCCGCGGCCGCGACCAGTCCCCGGCCTCGGCGCCGGCGACCGTGGAACCGGCGGCGACGGTGAACCGCGGGGCGAGGGCACGTGTGTCGGTGCCGGGCTTGACCGGCAGCACGATGGTGCCCGCGTCGGCGTCGATGAGCGCCGGCGCCTTGAGGCTGTCCAGCGTCACCGCGGTCACCATTGTCGCGTTCGGGCCGATCCCGGCCACCTCGCCGGCCGGGAGGGCCCGGTTGTAGAGGCGGAAGTCGCGCATCTTGCCCTTGAAGTACTTGTCCGCGGTGTAGGCCGAGCGTCCGAGGTAGTTGGCGGTGGTGACGCCGCCGCCGATCGAGCCGGGGGTCAGCGCGACCGCCGGGTTGACCGCGACCTGCCGGCCGTCGAGGTAGAGCGTCGCGGCTCCGCCGCCCAGGGTGTACGTGATGGTGTGCCACGCGCCCCGCGGCAGTGGAGCGCCGCTCGTGGCGTTCTGTTCGGTGGTCCAGTTACCCGAGGCGATCGCCGCGCGGTAGGCGCTGTCGCCGGTGCTGAAGACGTAGCCGTTGCCGGCGCCCGCGGACGTCGTGTTGCCCATCCCCCACAGGAAGTAGGGGGTCTGCTGGGCCGGGTCCACCCACACCTCGGCCGAGACCGTCATGGCGGCCAGCCCGGCGAGGGCGTTGTCCGGGAGCTTGACGTAGCCGTCGGTGCCGCCGAAGGAGAGGCTGCCGCCGGTGAAGGTGGCGCCGCCGCTGAGTTTGGCGTCGTTGCCGTTGCCGGAGGCGTCGGCGGTTCCGGTGTCCAGCGGGTACCGGGCGATCAGCCCGTCGGCACCGGCCGGCAGCGGCTGCGGCACGCCGGTGAGCCGGTCGAGTTCGGCCTTGGTGACCGGCAGGACCGTGCCGTGCCGGGGGCTGGCCGGCAGCTTGTAGGAGGCCGGCACCCGCCACTGCGGGTGGTTCAGGTCGTCGGTGCCGAGCGGGATGTAGCCGCGGCCGCCGTACTCGTCGACGAACAGGTAGTACTTCGAGCCGGAGGTGTCGCCGGGGTTGGCCTTGAACGCGGTCGGTCCCTCCACGGCCGAGGTACCGGCGGCTTTGCCGATGCAGGAGGTGACGATCGTCCACTTCGGGTTCTTGGGGTCCCAGGCCGGGTCGGCCACGTCGTCGACCGCCACCAGCGAGTCGGCCCGCTCCTGGATGATGTCGCTGCAGCCGGTGACCCCGCCCTCGTCCTTGGTGAACCGGTGGTAGGCACCGCCCTCGGCGATGACCGTGCTGTCGATGCGGGAGGAGCCGAAGTCCTGCCACACCTTGGCGTCGCTGAAGGTCACGAAGTCACGCGTGGTCGCGTACAGCATCTTGTTGTAGGTGTTGCCGGTGTGCCCGGGGTCCGACCCGGCATAGATCTTCGAGGCCCAGTAGACGACGTACGAGCCGAGTTCGGCCGACCAGAACGCCTCGGGCGCCCAGGTGTTGCCGGCCGTCGGCGGCGACACCAGCACGTGCCGCTGTTGCCCCCAGTTGACCAGGTCGGTGGATTCCCAGACCTCGAGGTAACGGCTGCCCTGACGCTGCGAGGAGTCCCAGGAGGTGCCGCCGCCGATCGACAGGTCGGTGGCGATGAGGTAGAACTTGTCGCCCTCCGGGGAGCGGATCAGGAACGGGTCGCGCAGGCCCTTGGTGCCCAGTGTGGAGGCGAGAGCCGGGTTGCCGCCGTTGAGCTCCTTCCACTTCAGCGCGTCGTTGCCCTCGCTGGCCGCGAAGTAGATCTTCTCGCCGGCGACGGTGTTGCCGGTGAAGTAGGCGAACGCGTAGCCGGCCGGCGGCGACGGGGCGGGCAGCGCGGGCACGGTCGCGGTGAACGTGCGGCTGGTCTCGGCCGCTCCGACGCGGATCGTCGCGGTCAGCGCCACCTTGCGGGCCGCGCTGCCGGCCGCCGGGCGCCGCACCTCGCCGGTGGCGGTCACGGTCGCCGGGTCGGCCGACGCCCAGGCGATCCGGCTGCCGTAGCCGCCGGTCGCGGGCAGGGTGAGGTTACCGCGGGCGTCGTCGAGGTTGGCCACGGTGAGCGCCTCGGCGGCTCTGGCGGCCTTCTCGGGGTCGGACAGGTCGGCCCGTACGGTGACCGTGAAGGTGCGGGTGTCGCGCACGTCGCCGCTGCTGATCGTCGCGGTCAGGGTGACCTGCTCGTCGGTGGCCGGCCGGGTGACCACCCCGCTCTCGCTGATCACCGACGGGTCGGACGACGTCCAGGTGATCGCGCTGCCGTAGGCCGGCCCGGTCGCCGGCAGGGTGAGATCGCCGGTCACCGCGCCGGTGTCGCCGAGCGTCAGCGTCGCCGCGTCGGCCGCGACCCGGACGCTGTCGCTGATGGCCAGGCCGGCCGTCTCGGTGGCGGACAGCGCCCGGTCGTAGATCCGGAAGTTGCGGACCTGCCCGCGCAGGTAGGCGTCGGCGGTGTAGACGGACCGGCCCAGGTAGTTGGCGGCGGTGACGCCACCGCCGAGGCTCGCCGGAGTCAGCGTGACGCCGCTGCGCGTGGCGACCGGCCGGCCGTTGAGGTACGCGGTGGCCACCCCGGAGCCGTTCAGCGTGTAGGCGAGGCTCTGCCACACCCCGCGCGGGAGCGCCGCCGTCGACTGCACGGTCTGCTCGGTCGACCAGTTGCCGCTCGCGATCGACGCGCGATAGGTGTCGCCGGTGCTGAAGAGGTAGCCGTTGCCGACGCCGGCGGCGTCGGTGTTGCCCATCGCCCAGATCATGTACGGCGTGGCCTGCGCCGGGTCGACGAGCACGTCGACCGTGACGGTGAGCTGGGCCAGTCCGGCGAGGACGTTGCCCGGCAGCCGCACGTAGCCGTCGGTGCCGGCGAACTTGAGGGCGCCGCCGGACCAGGCGGCGCCGCCCACCAGGGTGCCGGTGCGGCCGTGGCCGGAGGCGTCGGTGACGGCGGTGCCGGTGGTCTGGTCGAGGTCGTAGCGCAGCACCAGCCCGTCGTCGGTGGCCGCGGCCGCGGCGGCCGGCGGCACGGTGAGCGCGACGGCCGCGGTGAGCAGGGCGACGAGGAGGTGAACGAGGGGACGGCGAACGGCGGCAACCACGGCGGCCTCAATCAGGGGGCGGAGGCACCGCGGTCGTATCCGGCGCCAGGTTGCCGCAGATTGTTAACGATAACAATCACGCCCGTCAAGATATTTACATGTACGACTTCCCCGCATAACCTGCGTCGTCGTGAGGCTCGGTGATCTCGACCGGGCCGACCTCGCTGAGCACCGGCCCGGGCCCGGGCCCGGAATCGGAACTGCGCGAGAGAGGAACGCGTCAGGAGTCGCGCGCCGCTTCCGTGGCGCTTCCCCGGGTCTGATCGGCGGGCGAGGTGCTCGCCGGTCACGAATGCCGACTGCCGCAGGGCCTGAAACCACGCGAGATGACGGCGCCGCCCAGGCAGCTTCAGATGACTTTGTCATCAGCAGGGGGGAGGGGTGTCCGTGCCGGGGTCCTGGCGGGGCCTCCCCTGCTGGGGCTTCAGCGGCTTAGCGTGGGAGACATGAACATCGAGTCACGTTCCGTATTCGTGGTCGGCGGCACTTCAGGCATCGGGCTCGAGCTGGCGCGCCGCTTCCGGGCAGCCGGCAGCGACGTGGTCGTCGGAGGACGCACCACCGAGCTACTGGAGAAGCTCACCGCGGAGGGGTTCGGTGCCGTCGAAATCGATGTCACTGATGCCGCTTCGGTGGCCCGCGCCCGTGACGACGTGCTGCGGTCACACCCCGACCTCGACGTGATCGTCACGATGGCCGGCACCGGAGCAGCGGAAGACCTCCAGGACCCGGCGCACTTCGCCACCGCTCGAACCATCATCGACGTCAACCTGCTCGGCACCATCCGCGTCATCGACGCCTTCATTTCCCATCTCGTCGCCCGTCGCGCCGCAACGGTCGTCACCGTCAGCTCCGGAATCGGCTTCCTTCCTTTCCCGCTGATGCCCACCTACGGCGCGTCGAAGGCCGGCGTGCACGCCTACAGCGAGGCGCTGCGCGCCCAACTCGCCGGCACCGGCGTCGAGGTAGCGGAACTGGTGCCACCGGCGGTCGCCACCCGCATCGGCAGCAGCAATCCCCACGCACTCGCTCTGGATGCGTTCGGCGCCGAAGTCATGAGCTTGCTCGCGCAGGACCCGACGCCTCGGGAGATTCTCGTGGAGGGCGTACTCATGCATCGATGGGCCGAGCGCGACGGCACCTACCACGACCTCGTGGCGCAGCGTTCGCAGGCGCTCGCCGCGCTGCCCAGCCGCACCAAGGGCTGACGATCAGGGATGGCCGACGACACGCCGACGAACCGGCTCGGTTCCTACCTCAAGGCCCGGCGGGCGCTGATTCGCCCGGAACAGGCCGGCATCCCGCCGGGACCGATCCGTCGGGTGCCCGGCCTGCGTCGCGAGGAGGTCGCGATGCTGGCCGGCATCAGCACCGACTATTACCTGCGCCTCGAACGTGGCCGGGACACCCGTCCGTCACCCCAGGTGCTCGACGCGCTCGCCCGGGTGCTGCAACTGGACGAGACCGAACGCCGTTACCTGTCCGGTCTCGTCCAGCCGCTGCCACGACTGCGCAAGACGCGTACGTCGCCGGAGCGGGTACCCGCACGGCTGCACCACCTGCTGTCGGCAGTCGGCGTACCGGCATTTGTCGAGGGACGCGCCTTCGACGTGCTCGCCGCCAACAAGCTGGCAATCGCCCTCTCACCCCGCCTGCAGCCAGGGCAGAACCGGCTACGCTCGCTCTTGCTCGACCCCGAGGAGCAAGCCTTCCAGAAGGACTGGGCCACGTCGGCCGCCGGGTTCGTCGCCGCGTTCCGAGAGCAGGCCGGGACGAACCCCGACGACCGCCGGTTCGTCGAGCTGATCGGCGAGTTGTCGCTGGAAAGCGGGCGATTCCGGGAGCTCTGGGGCCGCCATGACGTGCGCCGGCTCGAGGGCGGCAGCACCACCGTGCTGCACCCGATGGTGGGCGAGTTGGTACTGCATCGCGACAAGCTCCCCGTCCATGGGCTGCTCCTCGTCCTCTACTACGCCGAGGCCGGAAGTGAGAGCGCGGAGAAGCTCGCCCTCCTCGCTTCTCTCGCCGGCACCTGATTGACCCACCGGAAAATCGCGAACGTAAGGGCAGAGCCCAGTGCAGGACAGCGCAGTCGAGGTACCAGATCTGTGGTCGCGCTCCGCCGGCTGCGGGCCCGCCGGACTCAGTAGAGGGTGGAGCGGTGGGTTGGGCCGAGTCGGAAGCTCTCGGTCTTCACGACCTCCGCGGGGACCTCCCCCTGCAAGGGTGCGCGGGTGAGCCAGACCAGCGCGTGTTCCCCTTCCCGAACCGGGAGCCGGGGGAAGTTGTTCGCCGCGTACTCGGTCCGCAGTACCGCAAGGGTGTCCTCCGGGGTCGGTACGGGGTCGGGGAACGGGTCGGCCGAATACCAAACTGTCGCGTACAGAATTGCTTCGGGTTCGGCGGCACCACGGTCGAATACCGGAACCGCGACGATCTCGCGGAGCAGCATGACGTCGTCCGAGTCGAGCATCGTCGCATTGGCCGCCGGTCCGTGCTCGGCCCACACCGGGCCGGTGTAGAAGGCCGTCAGGGCGGTCCGGCGCGATGGCATGTCGGCGAATCCGCGCAGCCACACGAATTGGTCGGGTCGGTCGCGGTCGCGGAACTGGCCCAGCACGGCCATCCCCAGATCCTCCTGGGACTCGATGAACTCGCGGTCGAACAGGTCGATGAGTTCGTCGCGGCGGCCCTCGCGCAGGGTGTATCGGCGCAACTCGACGATCATCGGAGGATCCTTTCCAGTACGTCGTCGACGGTCGAGCGCGCCAGCGCCGCCCGGAACGCGTTGGTCGCTTCGTCGTAGAGGTCGGTGAGCACCGGACGGATTCCGCGCCCGACCGGGCATTCCAGGTTCGGCTCGGAACGGTGGAGGGCGAGGAGAGGCTCCGCCGAGACGGCGAGCCAGATGTCCAGCAGGCTGATCTCGGCCGCTGAGCGACCCAGCGAGAAACCCGCGCCATTTCCGCGACGCGCCCGCACCAGGCCGGCCCGTTGCAGGTCGCCGAGGCTGCGTCGGACGATGACCGCGTTGGTGTTGACGCTGGCCGCCACCTCCTCGGAGGTGAGCACTTCCCGACCCCGGCGCCTGGCCAGTTCCAGCCATGCGAGGGCGTGGGCGGCGATCGTCAACTTGCTGTTGGCGGTCATCCCGACAGCCTCGCCGACACGCGTCTCAAAAGCAACCGTTTCTGTTACGCCGGACTCCGAACCACCTTGCCGACCGGATCCCCGGCCGCCGGCAGCGCAGATCCCGAGGGCGGCGGCTGAATCCGGGCCGCCAGGTCCTGCCCGCCCTGGCCCATTGGCGCGACGGCGACATCTGCACCCGCCCACGTCCGGGAAGCGATCGCCCTGCTCTGTGCCGCCGCCCCACCGGCGCGGCGACCCCGGGCGAAACGGGTTGGACCGTTCTGCGGCCCGGCCCGGCCCAGAGCGCGAGTTGATCTACAGATGACCAGGTCTCACTTGTTGGTGAGGCTGAAGTGCATGTAGTCCTTCAGACTTCGCCAGTTGCCGCCCCAGAAGTAGCCGTTCGTGGTGAACGCGCGGCCGGCGCCCTCGGGGTGGATCATGCCGATCTTGTAGGAACGGCGGTTCAGGTAGGCGTGGCCGCCGGCCGGTGACACCGAGCCGTTGCGCATCATCGGGTTCTGCAGCGGGTTGATGTCGATGGCGACGCCGTAGGCGTGCTCGGACCAGACGTCGGTGCCGCCGACCGGGCGGCAGTTGTAGCCGGCCGTGACGATGCCCATGTCGGTCTCGCCGGGCATGTTCACCGACATCGGGGCCATGGCCATGATGCGGTAGCGCCAGCGGAACAGGGTGAAGAAGATCTTCTGGATCCGGGTGACGACGTCGCGGTGCACGATGATGCTGCCGTCGTGGTAGTCGCCCTGCAGGTCGATGTAGGACACCCAGACCCGGCGGAGGGCGGCCGGCGGGACCGGGCAGCCGACGGCCGGGTTCCAGTTGACCATCGCGGGCGTGACGGCTTCCACGCTCGTGCGCCAGTCCCGCAGCTGCACCCGGGGCGGGGTCAGGCGCAACGTCTCGTCGACGTGCACCGGGTAGGGCGGGACGATCTGGTTCCAGCGGCCGATGTCCGCGACCCGCAGGCGGGCGGCCCGGGCGATGCTGTCCATGGTGTCGCCGGGGGCCACCACGTGCCAGACCGCGCCGGGGCGGGACGCTGCCGAAGCAGGTCGCCCCGGCAGGACGGATGCCGGGACGACCAGGACGAGCAGGGCGGCTAGCAGTCGTTTCAGGCGCACGGTTACCGACCGTACGAAGGCGTCTCACGTGTCGTGGGCGAAACGCGAAACTTTTCTCAGTTCCCAGGATCGAGGGCGACGGGTACGGGCTGGAGCGTCAGCCGCACCGCGGTTCCCGGGGTGAGCGACGGCAACTGGCCGCTCGCCACCTGGGCAACGACGAGCGTCTCTGCGACGGCCACCGTCACCCGGCTTGTCGAGCCGAGGAAACTGCTGGTCAGTACCCTTCCCGAGCCGTCGGGGTCGGGTGTCACGTCGACGGCTTCCGGTCGTACCAGAGCGGTGACCCGGCCGGCCGCGGCCGGCGTGATGAGCGGAAGTTCCGTGCCGAGCACCGCCACCACCGGCCCGGAGACGACGCCGGGCAGCCGGTTGCTCAAGCCGACGAAGTCGGCGACGAACGCGCCGGCCGGCTGCTGGTAGACGACGGCGGGCGGGGCCAGCTGCTCGAGCCGCCCGGCCCGCATGACCCCGACCCGGTCGGCGACCGCGAGCGCCTCTTCCTGATCATGGGTGACGAACAGGGTGGTGGTCCCGACCTCGGTCTGGATCCGCCGGATCTCCTCACGCAGCTGCACCCGCACCTTGGCGTCGAGCGCCGACAGCGGCTCGTCGAGCAGCAGCACGGCCGGTTCGATCGCGAGCGCGCGGGCCAACGCCACCCGCTGCTGCTGCCCACCGGACATCTGGTGGGGATAACGCCGGCCGTGCGCGCTCAGCCCGACCAGGTCGAGCATCGCGGCGGCCCGGCCCGGGTCACGCCGGCGACCCCGCAACCGCAGCCCGAAGGAGACGTTCTCCAGCGCGGTGAGGTGCGGGAACAGGCTGTACGCCTGGAACACCATGCCCATGTCGCGGCGGTTGGCCGGCAGTGCGGTGACGTCCTTGCCGCCGACCAGCACCCGCCCGCTGTCCGCGTCCTCGAGGCCGGCCAGCACGCGCAGCGCGGTCGTCTTGCCGCAGCCGGACGGCCCGAGAAGCGCGATCAGCTCCCCCGCGGCGATTTCGAGGTCGAGATCGTCGAGGGCGTGCACCGAACCGAAAGCGCGGCGCAACCCTTCCAGGTGCACGGCGACGCCGCTCATTTCGAGTCCTTCCGGGAACGTCCGGCCAGCGACAGAAGCAACAGCAAAGCGAAGGCCAGAAGCAACGCGGCCAGCGAGACCGCCACCGACATGGTGGCGCTGCTCTTTCCGAGCAGGGCGATGGAGACCTGCAGATTCGTGCGGTTCAGCAACGACGCGATGGTGTATTCACCGAGAACCAGGGCGACGGTCAGGAATGCCGCGGACAGAACGGCCGACCGGATGTTCGGCAACACCACGCGGACGATGACTGTCGACCACCCGGCGCCGAGGCTCCGGGAGGCTTCGGCGAGGGTCCGCACGTCGATTGCCGAAAGCCCCGCGTCGATCGCGCGATAGGCATAAGGCAGGACCAGGATGGTGTACGCGAAAACGAGCGTCGACGAAGAGTCACCGAGGAAGTACGTGACCCAGGCGTAGACCGGTGCCAGCCCCACGACCAGCACGATGGCCGGAATCGTCAGCGGCAGCAGGCACAGGAATTCGACCGTCCGGCGCAACCGGGGAAGCCGCAGGCGCACCCAGATGGCGGTCGGTACGAGCAGCACCAGCATCAGCACGGCAGTGAGCCCGGCCTGTTCGAGCGAGGCGACGATGCCGTCGGCCAGATCGGGATAGGTGTCGCTGAGCTTCGGCCAGTTCACCAGGAGCGGCCACGTCTGCGAGTCGCGAGCACTGAATTCCACCATCGCGGCCAGGGGGAGCAGGAAGAAGACGCCGAGCACGACGAATACGACCCACCGGAAGGCCCGCTGGTTGCGCCGCCGGCGGGCGATCACCCCAGCCATTTCGCGGTTCTCCTCTCCAGCAGCGAATAGAGGCCCATGACGACGGCCACCACGACGACCATGCCGAGCGCCATCGCCTTGCCGACGTTCTGCTGGCCGAGCACGACCTCACTGGTGAGGGCGCCGCGGATCTGCAGCGGAATGATCGGGCTGCCCTGGCTGACGAGGGCGGCCGCGGTCGCGTACGCGGAAAAGGCGTTGGCGAAAAGCAGCAACGTGGAACCGAGGAATGCGGGGGCGAGCAACGGCCCGGCGACGCGGGTCCAGTACTGCCAGGTGGAGCCGCCGAGGCTTTCGGTGGCTTCGCGCCACTGCGGCCGGACGCCGTCGAGGGCGGGCAGGAACACGATCACCATCAGCGGGATCTGGAAATACGTGTAGACCAGGATCAATCCCGGTAGCTCGAAGAGCCACACCCCGTTCGCGTACAGATCGATGCTCAGATGGTCGTGCAGCCAGACCGTGACGAAACCGCTGAGCCCGATCGTCGCCAGAAAGGCGAAGGCCAGGGTGACGCCGCCGAACTGGGCGAGCACGCCGGCCGCCGAGGTGGCGATCCGCCGCACCAGCCCCGACGCGGTGACCAGCGCATAGGCCAGCAGGGCGCCGAGTACCGCGCCGACCAGCGCGCTCACCGCGGACAGCACGATGCTGCGGCCGAACGCGTCCAGGAGGTAGCCGTTGGTGAGCGCTTCGACATTGGCGGAACTGACTGCGCCGTCGGTCCCGGCGAACGCCCCGATCACCACCACGAGAGTGGGCACGATCAGGAAGATCGCCACGTACCCGAAGAACGGGACCGCGCCCAGCAGGGCGGTGCCCCGCGGCTTTCGCCGCGGGGCCGCGAGAGCTTTCTCAGGCAACGGCCTTGGCCCAGTTCGCCGTCAGGTATTCCTTGGCCTTGGTGTTCTGCGCCTCGGTCGGCAGGACCGGGGTGCCGTCGACCTTGGGCAGCGCCGCGAAGGCGGCCGTGTCGAGCGTGCCGGCCTTCTGCATCGCGTCGGCGCGGACCGGGCGGGCGCCCCCCTTGAGCCACAGGTTCTGACCCTCGTCAGAGTAGAGGAACTCCTCCCACAGGCGGGCGGCCGCCGGGTGCGGGGCGTCCTTGCTGATCGCCTGCACATAGTACGAACCGAGCACCGCGCCCGTCGGGATGAAGGTCTTCCAGGTCTTGAGCTTGGCGGCCTCAGCGACATTCAGGTAGTCCCAGTCGAACACGACAGGGGTCTGGCCCGATTCGATGGTGGCCGCGGTCGGGTCGATCGGCAGGAAGTTGCCGGCCTTCTTGAGGTCGCCGAAGAAACCGACACCCTTGGTGATGTCGTCGGCGGTGCCACCGTCCGCGATCGCGGCCATCTGCACCCCGCCGAACGCCGCGCCGGCCTGCGTCGGGTCGCCGTTGAGCGCGACCTTGCCCTTGTAGTCCAGCTTCAGCAGGTCGGCCACGCTTGTCGGGGCCGGCACCTTGGCGCTGTCGTAGCCGATCGACATGTAACCGCCGTAGTCGTTGACCCAGGTGCCGGCGGCCTCCTTGAGCGAGTCCGGGATGTCGCCGAACGTGGCCACCTTGTACGGCGCGAACATCGTCGTGTTGGCCGACGCCACCGAGCCGCCGAGGTCGAACACGTCGGGCGCCTTGTCCTGGCCCTTGAGCGTCTTGGCGGCGTTGATCTCGTCCTGGCTCGACCCGTCCGGCTGCGCCGAGTTCACCTGGATGCCGTACTTGTCGCCGAACGCCTTGATGATCTCGCCGTAGTTGGCCCAGGTCGGCGGCAGCGCGATGACGTTGAGCCGGCCCTCCTTCTTGGCCGCGGCAACGAGCGCGTCGACGCCACCGAGGTCGGCGGCGCTGGTGGCGGTGGCCGCGCCACCCGCGGCCGCGGTGTCGTCCTTCTCCGGCGGCGAGCAGGCCGCGATCGCGACGGCCGTCGTGGCAGCGACGACGACGGCCAGGGTACGGCCGATAGGGGTGCGCACTTGAGATCCTCCTTCAGGCGCCCCGAGTCCGGTGCGCGCTGGGTGGATCATGAAAGTGCTTGATGGCGCAAAGACGACCTCGACAAGTACAGCCGTTGACTTTCCGTCATTTCGTAGCGCAGCCCACATCGTTCATAAGCATGAATGTCTGCCCACCTCTGACGTACAGTCACGCTGTGATCTTCTTCGAGGACGGCGACGGCCTGGAGCTGGCGGCCGACAAGCCGATCAGCGCGTGGCGTTACGCCACCACCCACATGACACTGCTCGTCGTGGCCGCGGTCCTCCTCATGGCCGGCGCGCTGACGCTGCTCATCTTCGCCCAGCCGCTGCTCCTCGCCGTCGCCGAGATCGCCGACTCCCTGCTGCGGCACGCCGACGGCTGACCGCCCCCGCCGCCTTCCGCCCCGGACGCGAACCCGGCCGCCGGCATGGCGGGACGGTCTGCCGGAATGACCGCCCTCGACCTCGCCGACGAGTCGCTCACCGGCCTGCTGGCCTGGTTCTCCCTGATCCACATCCCGGACGACGAGGTGCGCACGGTCCTGGCCGAGTTCCACCGCGTCCTCAGACCCGGCGGCGCCCTGCTGCTGGCGATCAAGGCCGGCGACAGCGTCCACCACAAGACCGAGGGGTACGGCGGTCACCCGATGAACCTCCACGTCCACCGCCGCCGCCCGGCCGCAGTCGTCGCCCGGCTGACCGAGGCCGGCTTCACCGCCGAGGCCGAACTGCTCCACCACCCCGAACCCGACACAACCGGCGCCTTCCTGTTCGCCCGCCGCTGACCACCTCGCCCCTCCCCGGCGCGGCGCGGCCTCCCCCCGCTCGCATGCCCTCCTCCCCGGCCCGGTGCGACCTTCCCCGCCCCCCGCACGTCCTCCCATCCGGCCCGCACGCCCTCGGCCCACACCGCGCACGGCCTCCCCCGGGGCACCCCCGGGGCGGCACATCTCAGCCCGTTGGCGTTTCGGCCGAACAGGTTGGTGCGGTCTGTCGGGTCCTGAGGGGGTTTGAGTGCGCCGGTTCCGGTTCACGATCAAGGTGCGGATCATCGCCTCCATGGTGGTGATGCTGGTTATCGCGATGAGTGCGGTGGTCTGGTACATCACCGCCCGGACCGCCGACGATGCGCGCGACACCGGTTTCGCCTATGCCGGTGAGGTTGCCCAGCGCAACGCCGCCGCGGTGCGACAGGTGGTGCTCGGGGGCCTCGGCACCGCGCAGGACCTGGCCCAGTCGATGCTCGCGGTGTCGTCGACCGACGGGAGCCGCAAGGTCGCCTCCGCCGAACTGCGCGCGGTGCTGACCGTGCACGACAACTACCTCGGTGTGTGGACCGGATGGGAACCCGACGCCTTCGACGGGCAGGACAACCGGTACAAAAAAGCGGAGGGCCATGACGGTACGGGCCGGTTCGTGCCGTACTGGTTCCGGGACGGCGACAAGATCAGTCTGTCTCCGCTCACCGACTACACCGTCGCGGGTACGGGCGACTACTACCAGGTGCCGAGGAATTCCGGCGCCGAGAAGGTGATCGAGCCGTACGCGTACAAAGTCGGTGGCACGGAGGTCCTGATGACCTCCCTGGCCGTGCCGATGGTCCGCGGCGGCAAGGCGGTCGGGGTGACCGGCCTCGACATGAAGCTGGACACCCTGCAGGCCATGGTCGACGGGATCAAGCCGTTCGGCACCGGCAGCGCCGTCCTGCTCAGCACGGCCGGAGCCGTGATCGGGGGCGGTGACCCCGCCCTGGCCGGCAAGGCGGCTCCGGCGGACGCCCTCGCCTTCGCGACGTCGGCGGTGCGGGCCGGCAAGAGCACCCAGCAAGTTTCCGAGCTGAACGGGGAGGAGACCCTCCGGATCGCCACGCCGGTCTCCCTGGGCAGCAGCGACACGTGGACCCTGATCGTCACGGTGCCGACCGCCACGATCCTGGCCGCCGCGAACACCACGCGGCACGTCAGCCTGCTCATCACCGTGGTGGCCGTACTCTTCGCCGCGGTGGTTGCCCTCTTCCTGGCCCGCACCATACTGCGGCCGATCGAGCGCCTGCGCGACCGGATGCGGGAGATCTCGCACGGCGACGGCGACCTGACCCAGCGGGTCTCGGTGACCCGCGACGACGAGGCCGGCCAGCTCGCCGACGCGTTCAACACGTTCGTCGAGAAGGTCGCGGTCACCATCCGCGGCATCGGCGAGTCGACCGGCCTGCTCTCGGCGGCGGCCCGCGACCTCAACTCGGTGAGCGCCCAGCTGCAGGCGGGTGCCGCGACCGCGTCCGACCGGGCGGTGTCCGCCCGCGCGGCCAGCGAGCAGGTCAACGCGGGCGTGCACTCGATCGCCGCCGGCGCCGAGCAGATGACCGCCTCGATCGGCGAGATCTCCACCAACGCCTCGCAGGCGGCGCAGGTGGCCAACCAGGCGATGCGGGTCGCCGAGCGCACCAACGAGCAGGTCGCCGAGCTGGGTGCGGCCAGCGCCGAGGTCAGCGAGGTGGTCCGGCTGATCAACGCGATCGCCGAGCAGACGAATCTGCTGGCCCTCAACGCGACGATCGAGGCGGCCCGCGCCGGGGACATGGGCAAGGGCTTCGCGGTGGTGGCGTCGGAGGTCAAGGATCTGGCGCAGGAGACGGCCAAGGCCACCGAGCAGATCACCGCCCGGATCGGCGCGATTCAGTTGTCGAGCGCGTCCGCGGCGGCGGCGATCGGCGAGATCGCGCAGGTCATCACGCAGATCGGCGACTACACCACGACGATCGCCTCGGCCGTCGAGGAGCAGACGGCGACGACCGCGGAGATGAGCCGTACGGTGACGGAGGCGGCCCAGAACAGCGGGGACGTCGCCACCACGATCACCGGGGTGGCCGACGTGGCGTCCTCGACCGCCGGCATCGCGGGCACGACCCAGCAGGCGGCGGCCAACTTGACGCAGTTGTCGAGCGACCTCACCGCGCTGGTCGGCGCCTTCCGCTGTTGAGGTGCACGACCCTTGATTTGGTAAATGGAACCGCGCTCCGTATCGTTGAAGCGGAACGACGCTCCGATTACTCTCAGGGGGTCCGATGACCAGGGTCAGCTTCGGCATCATGACGCCGCCGATGCAGGTCGGCTACGACGACATCGCGCGGGTCTGGCAGGAGGCCGACGAGGTGGCGGAGATCGAGCACGCGTGGCTGTTCGACCACCTGATGCCGATCGCCGGCGACCCGGACGGACCCGCCCTCGAGGGCTGGACCCTGCTGTCGGCGCTCGCCGCCCGGACGTCGCGACTCGACCTGGGTCTGCTCGTGACGAGCAATCGGGTGCGGCCGCCGGCGCTGCTCGCCAAGATCGCCACCACTGTCGACGTCGTCTCGCACGGCCGCATGGTGTTCGGCCTGGGCGTCGGGTCACGGCCGGGACACCCCCTGGCAAAGCGGGAGTACGACGCCCACGGCCTGCCCTTCGACGAGACACCGGTCGCCGTGGGCCGGTTCGCCGAGGCCTGCACAGTCATCAAACGGCTCTGGAGCGCCCCTGAACCGTTCGACTTCCACGGCGATTTCGTGCGGCTGACCGGCGCTTTCGGCAACCCGAAGCCGGTACGCAAGCCGCCGTTCCTGATCGCCGGTCGGTCGAACGCGGTGCTCCGCATCGCGGCCGAGCACGCCGACATCTGGAACATTCCGGGCGGCGAGAGCATGGCTGACATCCAGGCTCGCAGTGCCCGGCTGGATCGCTACTGCACCGAGATCGGCCGCGATCCCGCCGAGATCGTCCGCTCGTTCAACGTGCCGGTGTCCTACGAATCCCCCGCCACCACCCGCGACACGATCGCGGAGGCGGTCGGCGGCGGTTTCGGTCACATCGTGCTGAGCCTGCCCGCGCCCTACCCGCCCGGCGTAGCACGATGGGTCGCGCAGGAGCTGATCACGCCCATCCAGCCCGGAGGAGACCCCCGATGACCACCATCACCGACCAGACCTGGCAGACCCTGCGCGACCGGGCCCGCGAGGCGATGGCCAAGGCGTACGCCCCGTACTCGAACTTCCCGGTCGGCGCCGCCGCCCTGGTCGACGACGGGCGGATCGTCAGCGGTGCGAACATCGAGAACGCTTCCTACGGCCTGGGCCTGTGCGCGGAATGCTCGCTGCTCACCGACCTGGTCATGACCGGCGGCGGGACGCTGGTGGCCTTCGTGTGCGTCGACGGTGACGGGAACACGCTGATGCCGTGCGGTCGGTGCCGGCAGTTGCTCTTCGAGCACTCCGCCGAGGGCATGCTGCTGAACACCGTCAGCGGCGTCAAGACCATCGACGAGGTGCTGCCCGACGCGTTCGGCCCGCGCACGCTGCGCGCCTATCAGGACACCCACTGATCACGTCAGCTCGGTGAGCGGTTTCCCGGGCCGTACGTCGTGCCGGCCCGGTCGCGCTCCAGCCACCCGGTCTCGACCAGCATCCGGCGCACGCCCGCCACGTCGTCGGTGACCGCGGACAACCGGCCGTTGATCTCGGCCTCGGTGTGCGGGCCGTCGAGCGCGAGGAACCGCGCGAACAACTCGCCGACCTGGTGATAGCGCTCGCTCATGGTGGGCGGCAGGCTGCTCAGCCGGCCGTGCGCGAAGTTGCCGCGCAGCTGCGGGAAATCGGCCAGCAGGGGAGCGATCGGCTGGGCCCGGTCGACCGCCTGGGCCGCCTCGCGCAGCACCGACGCGTCGGCCCGGTAGACGCCGTTGCCCGTGCCGGTGGCCAGCCCGGCACCGGCGAGCCGGGCCAGCAGGTTGCCGGCCTCCTGGATCGGGACGTCGAGCGTGTAGGCCAGCTCGGCGAGGGTGGCGCCCTCCTGGCCCCGGCGCACGAGCTCGGCGAAGGCCGCGAGCCGGGCGGGGACGGCGAGCTGCGACAGGAATTCGGCGGCGCGGGCGGCATCGGCGGACATCCGCCCACCGTAGGGGGCCCGGCACGCCGGGTGCATCTGATTTCGTGACGCACCCGGCGCGGGACTTACGGTCGGAGATCGGCGATGAAGCCGGAAACCCAGGCCAGGGCCGAGTTCCAGTTGATCGCTTCCTCGTTGGTGGACCACGACTGGATGTCGTCGATGTAGCAGAACTGGCCGACGCACCCGGTCAGCTTGCCCTGCGCGAACGGGTCCTGGATGGACGAGTTCGGGCCACCGGCGAGGGTCCCGGCCGGCGGGTTGGGCAGTGCCGGGTCGAGCTCGTGGGCATACCACCGGCTGTGCTGGTTCTGCGAGCTGACCTCGCCGTAACCGGTCACGTAGGACTGGTTGAGCGCGTTGCGCCCCAGCACGTAGTCGAACCCGGTGAGCACGGCGTCGCGGAACGCCGGCCGGCCGGTGAGCCGGTAACCGGTGGCGAGCACCACGATGTTGTTCAGGATCGTGCTGTTCGACCCCCAGTCCCACGAGTTGTTGGTGGGCGCGTAGGGCACGCCGTACGCCTGGGCCTTGGCGATGGCCAGGTACTTCTCCGCCCCCTTGACCACCGACGCCTTGACCGCCGGCAGACCGGGCAGCCGGTTCGGCACCGTGGCCAGGTCGAGGCGGCCGGCCGCGGCCGTGGAGGCCCAGTCGAACGCACCCGGACCGAACACGTCAGCCGTGTGCTCCGGCGAAGCGAGCACGTCCTGCTGGTAGGAGCGCTCCCCGGTGGTCAGGTAGAGCTCGGCCGCCGCCCAGTAGAACTCGTCGCTGACCTTGGTGTCGTTGTAGGCACCGCCACCCACCCCGTCCGACTCGGGCGCGAGCAGGGCCGGGTTGGCCTTGGCCGCGGTGTAGGCGGTCTTGGCGGCCGCGAGGGCGCGCTTGGCGAAGGCCGGGTCGTAGGGCTGGTAGATCCGGGCGGCCTGCGCGGCCACGGCGGCGAGGTTGAGCGTCGCCGCGGTCGAGACCGGGTGCAGCTCGCGCGGCTGCGGGTCCTGGTCGGGCAGCAGCGGCAGGCCGGTCCACGCCTGGTCGTGGATCTTGTGGTGGACCATCCCGGCCAGCGGCTTACCGGCCGGCACCTGCATGCGGAGCAGGAAGTCGAGCTCCCAGCGGGCCTCGTCCAGGATGTCCGGGACGCGGTTGCCGCTCTCCGGGATCTTCAACGACACCGTACGGACGGCGTGCGACCGTTCGTACTCGCTGAGGATCTCCCACGTCGTGATGCCGCCGTTCACCACGTACTTGCCGTGGTCGCCGGCGTCGTACCAGCCGCCGCGTACGTCGAGGGTGTAGTCGCAGACGCCGGCCTGGCAGGGCACCTTGCCGTCACCCTGGTTGGGCGCCACGTCCACGTGTCCGGCCGCGCGGCCGTAACCCGGGCGCAGGGCGTCGTCGATCGCGATGCCGCTGCGCTGGGTGTAGTAGAACTTCAGCGCGTCGGCCCGCAACTTGTCGTAGGCCGCCGTCCCGATGTCGAAGGGCCGGCTGGTCTGGCCGTCCGCCACCACCGTGTAGCCGGTGCCCGGCCGGCGGTACCGGCCGAAGTCGATGGTCTGGACGTTCTGCCCGGACGACACGTCGACACCGCGCGGGGTCGAGGTGCCGCGAGCGACCGCCCGCCCGGCGGAGTCGAGCAGCTTCCAGGGCAGCGGTGTGGTGACGGTGGTGACGACGGTCGCCGTCTTCGGCCCGGCGGGCAGGTAGGCGACCTGGTTGACCCGCACGCGCGGGCCGGTGTCCGGCACGTACACCTCGGGCGGCACGCCGCCGACGAGCGAGACGTTGTCGAGGCAGAAGTGCCACGGATCGGCGCTGCCACCGAGCTGGAAACCCACCTGGCCCTGGGCCGTGTCGGCCGAGGCGGTGAACGTGGAGGAGTAGTGCGTCAGGCCGCCGAGGACCGGCGACTGCTCGAAATAGGTGTCGTAGGGCGAGACGGCCAGACCGACGATTGCTCGCACGACGTGGCCGGCGTCGCCGGACGCGTCGAAGCTGAATCGGTAGCTCTGGCCGGCGACCAGGGGCACATCGTTCTGCCCGATCGCCACATCCCAGCGGTTGGTCGTGCCGCCGGGTACGTCCACGCAGGCCTGCCCGCCGGTGAGCGTCATAGGCATGCCGGAGGTGGACCAGAAAGGATCGGTGGTGCCGTCGAATCCGCCGTTGCGGACCTGTTCGACCTCGTCGGCGAGGGCCGGGGCGGCCGCACCGCCGACGAGAAGAACGGTCAGGACAGCGACCGTTCGGGAGCGCTCCCATAGAGACATGTAAAGGATTGAATCGAGGTGTTGACCTGCTGTCAACGACCTGGAAACAGCGCGCTGCCGGCCGGAGCCCCCCGGCATGAGGGTTCCGACCGGCGGCGCCGCTGAATCAGTTGGTGAAGACGGCGGGTGAGCCGGCGACCGAGGTGTCGACGACCGGGGCGTACTTCGCGGTGAAGAAGCCGGCACCAGGGCAGGTGGCCGGGCCGGTCACCTTGGCGAACGCCTGGTTCACGAAGTTGATCGACTGGTCGGCGTTCGCCACGGTGCCGGTGATCGCGTTGCCGCCGGCCTGGAACACGCAGGTGACCGTGCCCAGCAGGGTGCCGAGCACCAGCGTGGTGCGGATCGGCGCGGCGTCGGTTCCGCTGACCGTGACCACGCCGTCGCTGCTGATCGTGGTGGCGAACGGCAGGTTGTTCACCTTGACGCTGGTGACCCTGGTGACGCCCAGGATGTTGGCCGTGCACGAGGCGAACGTGTGCGCCGTGGTCGACTGGGTGGCCACGCCGGGCGCGGCCGGGTTGTCGACGACCGTGGTGCTGAACGCCGACTCGGCGCACTTGACGCCGGTGCTGCCCCCGGACGCGGTGGCGAAGTCGGCGGTGGTGCCGGCCGCGACGGCGGCGTTGAGCACGTCACCGGTCGCGACGTCGGCACCGGCGGCACTGCCACTGGTGAGCACGGCGACCGGGTCGTCGGCGAGAGCCGGGCCGGCCGTCAGGGCCATTGCCAGCATCGAGACCGCGGCGACGGTGAGGCTGCGGGACGCACGCATGGGCGTTCTCCTTGCGATTGGGCAACTGCGGGACGGAGCACCCGGAACGGCCACCCGCGGGGGAATGCGGCAACCGGTCCGGATATTCGGGCGCCAAGGGTCGGCAATGGAAAATAGTGCGAACAAAAGCGACACTTGACGCTGTCGATGTATAGCCGTCCGAATCGGACTCGTCAAGCCACTTGACCACTTGCATACCGAGCGGTAACTTCGTGCGCTACATAGACTTCGACCATTGTCAAATGCCGTTGTCGATGACCGACAAATCGAATTCCCGATTTTGTTCACGAGCCACAACCAGGGAGTAATCCAATGACGAAACCGGACGACGTTGCCGCCGGCGGAGTCCGCTGGCGGAAGTTCGCCGGCATGCTCGCCTTCACCGGGGTGGCCGCCGGCGGTCTCATCGCGCTGACCGCCACCGGCGTTCTCGCCGCCAACTTCTCGATCTCCGGCATGCCGTTCGTGGTCGTCGCGGACGAGCTCAACGGTCAGGGGTTCGAGCAGTTCGCGACGCTGGACACGACCCGCGAGGACAACCCCAACCTGGCCGACGAGGGTGGGCAGAAGGTGCTCATCGTCTCCGCCATCAACACGGCGACGCTCACCAACCTGTGCCAGAGCGTGTCGCTCGGCGGGGCCTACCTGAAGATCACCGCCGGTGACGCCGGCACCCCGGTCTCGGCCAAGGCACTCGTCGTGGACTCCGACCAGATCAACGGTAACGCCGACTTCACCAACATCGAGGTCGGGGGCGACGCCGGATTGTTCGACAAGGTGAAGAACCCGAACACCGGCCAGCAGGTGACCGGCCCGGATTACGTATTCGGCCAGCAGGCCGACGCGGTCCAGATCAAGAATTTGCGGCAGAACAACTACGCGACCACGGCCGCCAAGTTCACCCTGCCGCACCTGCGTATGTCGTTCAGCGCGGACGGCTGCTGAACACAATGCGTCAACGCTCTGCCTTTTGGCATTGGCGGCACGCCCGCCCCTTCTGGGGCGGGCTGTTCGTCTTTCTGTCCGGTGCCGAGATCTTCCTGACGGTCTGGGCGCCGCTGCCGGTCATCGTGCACGTCGGCATGCAGGGCTTCATCGGCTACCTGCTGCCGATCCTGATCGCCGTGCTCGGCGTGCTGCTGCTGCTCAACCCGGCGCAGCACCTCTTCTACTCGCTGGTCGCGGCCGTGCTCACGCTCGCCTCGTGGCTGACGTCCAACCTGGGCGGCTTCATCGTCGGCCTGGTGCTGGGCGTGGTCGGCAGCGCCCTGGCATTCGCCTGGTCGCCCGACAAATACCGGGCCGAATACCCGGCCGAGCCCGAGCCCGAGCCGGAGGCGGAGCCGCCGGCCGAGAACACCGCCGGGCCAGGGCTCGACGACCTGATGGCGGGCGATCAGGCGGACGCGAGTCCCGGCGTCCAGCCCGACACGTCGCAGAGCCGGCCGCGCCACAGCCGGCCGTCACCCGGGGTGCTGTCCGGCGAGTAGATGCGCGTATTGCGCAGGTGGATGTACTTCGTCGGGGCCAGCAACGCGCTCATCTGGCGGTGGGTCACCTCACCGCCGGTGTCGCGCGCCCGGATCGCGTCGTGGGCGAGGTCCGACTGCTCCTTCATGTGCTCGGCCATGCCGGTGTAGAAGGCGTCGGAATAGTCGTTCATCTCGCTGACCTCGGCGAACCACTGCCACTGCGGGATCAGGTCACCGCTGACCAGCAGGCCGTGCACCGTCAACATCAACGGCACCCCGGGATCCACCGGCTTGATCAACCGGTCCATCTGAGCCACGTACGTGCCCAGGACGCTGTCCGGTTCGCTCCAGTCGGACCGGCTCGCCAGTGAATCGAGCAACGGATCGGACACCACACACCCCCGCGCGTCAGGCTCCCCGTGCCGACTTTAGGACAGTCGCACGGGGCGCCGGACGCAAACCGGATAACCGCCTCAGCGGTGCAGGTGATGTTTCCAGTCGGCGGGCACCGCGCCGGCCGGGCCGGGGGCGGGCTGGTCGGCCGGGTGGCTGTGGGCGGGTGCCAGCTGCGGACCGCTGCCGGCCTGTTCGGTCGAGAAGTCCCAGAACCAGTCCTCGCCCGGCTCGAAGGACTGGATGACCGGATGACCGGTGGCCTTCCAGTGGGCGGTGGCGTGCTGCGCCGGTGAGCTGTCGCAGCAGCCGACGTGGCCGCACTGCGCGCAGCGGCGCAGGTGGAACCACCAGCCACCGCCGTCGAGGCACTCCACGCAGCCGGTGCCGGACGGGGGGACGTCGGGCTGGATCGGGTCTTCGCTCGTCACAGGCGAAACCTACATTGGCTCGGTGACATCGGCGAACGTACCCCGCAAAGCGGTGACCGCGTCGTCCGCCGCGACCTGGAGTCCGACGCCGCGCACCCCGGCGCCGAGGTTGATCGTGCGGCCCCGGGTGAGCGCGTCGGCGATCACCGGCCACGCCGTCGCCGAGCCGAACGGGGTGATCGTGCCGCGCTCGTAACCGGTGGCCTGCTTCGCGGTGGCCGCGTCGGGCATCGAGAGCCGGTTGACGCCGAGCAGCGCGCGCAGCTTGGGCCAGGAGATCTGCCGATCACCCGGGACCAGCACGAAAACGTAGTCGTCGGCGGCCCGCCGCACCACGATGGTCTTGACGAGGTCGCGGATCTCGACACCCTGCGCGGCGGCGGCCTCGGCGACACTCGACACCGGTCCGTGCGCGAGAACCCGGTGGGCGACCCCGAGTTCGGCAGCGGCCTGTTCGGCTGGCGACGGCATGTGATCAACAATAACCGTCATACCGGCGGAGTACGTTTCACGTATGTCTGACAAGCCGGTTCTACAGCCCGGGCCGAACCACCCGATCACCATCACGCCCACGACCGGCCGGGTCGTGGTGACCGCCGGCGGCAAGGTCGTCGCCGACTCGCACAACGCCCTGACCCTGCAGGAGTCGACCTACCCGCCGGTGCAGTACATCCCGCTGGCCGACGTCGATCAAACCCTTCTGCGGCGTACGGAGACGGAGAGCTACTGCCCCTTCAAGGGCGACGCCAGTTACTACTCGATCCCGGCCGGCGGCGACAAGGCCGTCGACTCGGTGTGGGAATACCCCAAGCCGCACGACGCGGTGTCCGAGATCGCCGGTCACGTCGCGTTCTGGGACGGCCGGGTCGACTCCATCGAGGTCCAGGACCACTGAGGTCCCGCACGGTGACGGCCGCGGCGGTCCGCCGCGGCCCAGCCGGGGCACCGGCTCAGCGCAGGCACTGACCGCTGGTCAGCAGGGCGGCGACGGCCGGCTCCAGCCGGTGCGTGCGCAGTACCGCCCGCGCGTCGTCGACCAGCCCGCGCACCGGTGCGAGCCGGTCGCGGACGGCGAGCCGGGCCCGGTCCAGCCGGTCGGCGGGGGTCGGCGGGCTGAAGGTCGACTGCTCATATCCGAAACGGTTCAACCGGCTGCCGAACACCGCCTCGCAGCGTTCGATCTCGGCCGCCGTGAGCCGGTGCTGCCAGCTGCGCACCCGTTCGGTGGTGACGCTCTGGTGGGTGCGGGTGTGCCACGTCTTGTAACGCGGGACGGCCACCCGGGCCACCTCGTCCGGGTGGGCCATGGCCGGGTCGTAGTCCTCCCCGAGGAACTCGCACAGTCGGCGCAGCTGGGTCGGCGGGTCGGCGGTCAGATCCTCGTACCGGATCATGAAGTAGGTGTCCGGCGGACAGCGCCGGGCGGCGCGCAGCGACGCGTCCGCCGCCCGCGACCAGGCGGTGATGTGGTCGCCGAGGTCGGCCGAGCTCCACGGCGCCTCCTTGAGGGAGGCCACGCAGTCGCGCCCGTCGCGCATGATGTTGACGATCTGGGCGTCCGGGAACAACCGCAGCAGGGTGGGCAGGCTGCGCAGATAGGCCGGGCGCTTGTCGCCCCAGCGCGGCTTGCCGAACCGCTGCGCGTAGAGGCGGAACACGGTGCCCAGCGCCGAGCCGAGCGTGGGCGGGGCGGCCACGACCGCGTCGATCACCTGCTGCTCGGCCAGCCCCAGGTCGGCGAACTGCCGCGTACCGATCATCCAGCGGGCCAGTTCGGCGCGCCGCCCCGGATGGCGTAGGTCGCCGAACTCGTGTCGGCGCTGGTAGGCGGGCAGCACGAAGCGGTTCTCCGGGGGCAGCGCGATCCGCGGGTGGGCGTGCAGCATCAGCTGCAACATCGTGGTCCCCGAGCGGGGACAGCCGACGACGAAGATCGGGCGATCGGTGGGCAGGCGCACTCCGCCATCAAAGCAACGCACGCCGCATTACGGACGCAATCCCTCAAAGCTGTGTTTACAGCTTGATAACGGCCCGGAGGTCGTCCAACACCTCCGGAGCGACCTCGTACGGCGTGTAGAACGAGATCCGGTCGACCAGATCACCGAACCGGTCGCGCAGGCCCCGGCCGACGTCGCCGGCCACCGCGAACGTGTCCAGCACCTCGTCGGTGACCAGGGCGGTCATCTCGTCCCAGGCCTGCCGCCGGGACAGCCCGTTGAGCCGGTCGGCCAGCTCGCCCCAGCCGTGCAGTTCGAGCACGGGCCGGTAGGAAGGCGTGGACGCGTAGAACGCGATCTGCGCCTTGACCGCCTGCTCGGCCCGGGCGCGGGCGTTCTCGTCGGCGCCGGTCACGACGAACGCGGAGAGCCCGAGCCGGAAGCCGTCGAGGGAACCGCCGCGCGCCGCCCGCAGGATCGGCAAGGTGCGCTCACGCAGGTAGGCGGGGCTGGTCAACGGGTGCACCAGCATGCCGTCGGCGGCCCGGCCGGCCGCCGCGGTCATCCGCTCCCCCACCGCGGCGAGCAGGATCGGCGGATTACCGTACGGGTTGGGCCCGGGACTGAAGAAGTCGGTCATCAGCGTGTGGCGGTAGAACTCGCCCCGGAAGTTGAGCCGCTCCCCCGTCGCCCAGGCCGCCCAGATGGCGCGTACCGCCGCGACGAACTCCTCCAGGCGAGCGGCCGGCTTGCTCCACGGCATCGCGAAGCGCCGCTCGATGTGCGGCCGCACCTGCGAACCGAGCCCGAGCTGGAACCGCCCCCGGCTGACCAGTTGCACGTCGTTGGCCTGGATCGCGAGGGTCATCGGGTTGCGCGCGAGCGCCACCGCGATCCCCGACTGCAAAGTGATCGTCTGCGTCCGCCGAGCCGCCAGCAGCAGCGACCCGAAGACGTCGTGCCGGGTCTCCGCCGCCCCGAACCCGTCGTAGCCGGCGCGCTCGGCCTGAGCCGCCGCCTCTTCCACCTCGAGCGGCGACGCCGCCACCCCGGCCGCGAAGTCGACCAGCATCAGAAGTCGATCTGTTTGGATGAGTACGTCATAGCCAGGCACAATATCGTCCCCGCAGGTCGCGCCCACCGTCACGACGCGTCGTACGCGAGCCTTCCCCGCTGATCTTCGGATGACCGGGGCCCCGCACTTCAGATCCGCCCACCGAAGCCTTCCCGTCGCCGATGATCCCTGGGGCATCGACGCCCGGTCGCTGCGCTCGACACCTTGCCCGCAATCATCACGGCAGACCTACTAGATGAAGAGGTTGTGGGGTGTCACACCGGTACGAGCATTGGCGTATGCCCGTCGAGCAGCACCCCTTTGTCCTCTTCCTCGTCACCACGTTCGTCGCGATGATCAGTCCGGGGCCCCGCATGCTCTTTATCCTTGGTTGCGGGATGCTGGCGGCGCGCGCGCCGGGCTGTCGGCTACCGCAGGGTTTGCGACCAGCGAAATCGTGCACATCGGGTTGGCCGCCGTGGCCTGTCGGCGTTCTTCGCGGCAGCGCCGACGGCGTTTACCGCGATGCGCTTGGCCGGCGCCGGCTACCTCGTCTGTCTCGGCGTGCAGGCCATCCGTCACCGCGGGCACGAGCTTGTCGAACGGGCCGCCACGAGCATGTCGGGCCGGCGCGCGTTTCTCCGCGGCCTGCTGACGAACCTGGTGAACCCCGAAGATGATCACCTTCACGATGGCATTCCTGCCACAGTTCGTCGATCCCGGGCTGGGTCGGGTCTGGCTGCAGGTTCTCGTCCTCGGCACGGTCCTCATCGGGCTCGAGTTCCTGATCGACGGCACTGTAGGTCTGCTCGCGGGACGGATCGGGGACTGGCTTGGTCGTCGCCGGGCCGCGCGCCGTGTCGAAACGCCCCAGCCATCGAGGACCCCGGCGGTCGACCGGCGCCGGGGTTCACCGCCTTCCTGGGTCAGGCCGCACGCCAGCGGGGCTGCTTGTCACCCGACTTGAACGTGCACCGCATAGCTGTGCCCTTCGACGTGACCCCGCGGGCACCCTCCGGGGAGCAGAACGCGCCCGGGTGGACGGTGCCCGCTGTGGGCGCCTTGGTGGTGGGTCTCGGCTTGGGCCGCGTCGTCGTCGGTTTCGGCTTGGGCGCGCGGGTGGGTTGGGCGGTGGTCCTACGCGGCGTCGGCCTGGCTGTGGTGGGTTTGCCGGTGGTGGGCTCGGCTGCCGGCGCGACCGTTGCCGCCGCGGTGGTGGCGGGTGCAGCGGTGGTGGACTCAACCGTCGGGACGGACTCCGCCGCGGGGCTGCTGCTGGCCGGCAGGGCCACTGCCGGACGGGCCTGTTGGTCGGCTGCCTCTTTCGTCTTGCCCGGGTTGGGGTCTCCGACGATCAGGCCGAGGGTGACGAGCCCTCCGACACACAGCACGATCATTGCGGTGAACGTGATCAGCGCGATGCGCAGGGTGGATATCTTCTTCGGCGGGGGCGGTGGTGGTTGCCAGCCGAGCGGTGGGACAGGTGAGGACATCGCTTCAGGGTGCAGCTATCGGCGGGATGGGTCGATCATCCGTTCAGGTATCGACCGTTGATGATCGTCGGGAGGGTGGCGATGGCACACCGGTTGGGTGTGGCACATTCGGTCCTTCCAGGCGCCCGCTCGGGCGGTTGGCGGCGTGCGCATGAGCGAGGCGGCTCAGTCGAGTCGTGCGAGCAGGAATTCGACGGCCGCCACGTAGGGCGGCATTGTCGACGCTGTCGTCCCAGACGGTCTGCGGGAGCAGCCCTTGGTATATCGCGATGAGCACGCGGGCGAGCGCGGCGGCGTCGGTGTCCGGCGCCTGCCGGATGATGAACGCGGCGGCGGCTGTGCGTGCTTCGTCGACACCGCCACGGACGAGATCCCGGATTCGCGGTGATCGTACGGCCTCGGCCCAGGTCTGCACGCCGATCTGCCGGCGTTCGCGAGCGTCGGGGTCGCCGATGGAGCGCAACAGCGTCAAGTACGCCGGGACCGGGTTGTCGGCGAGGGCGGCTGACGTTGCTGATGCCAGTCCGAGACGATGGCCGCGATGATGTCGTCCTTGCCTGCGAGACAGCGGTAGGGCAGACCGGCGCTGACTCCGGACTCCGTGACGATGTCCTGCATCGACGTGCGGTGGAATCCGTGCCGGGCGAAGCAGGCCGCGGCGGCGGCGAGGATCTGTTGCCGCCGTCGGGCGCGGTGCGCATCACTGACCTTGGGCATGCTTGACCTCCGCCTGCGCGATGGTAGAACTCGGCGGTCGGCTCGAGCGCGGACCGGCTTCCCAGATGACGACGGTGGGCGCAGCGGTGACGACGGTCGGCGCAGCGGTGTCGAGCGCCGCCGCAGGCAATTCTTGCCGGCTCGGATCGACTGGCCCGAAGCGCACATGAGCGCGCCGGTCGGCCCGGATCCGTGCCTTCACCACGCGCATCTTCGCTTGCTGCGTGGCCGGGTGGTCGGTCTCCACCACCGGCGTGGTGGCCAGGGCAGGCAGCCGGTAGGCGCGGTTGTCGTACCCGGCGCCGAGCAGGACCACCCGGGTGGCGCCGGCGGCGACCGCGTCGAGGACCAGGTCGTCGATGAGCCGGGTACGCACGATCGCGGAGGCGCGCGGGCGGGCCGGCCACCGCGGCAGGAACCACGCGGCGTACCGGTCGTCGAACAGACGCCCGGTGCGGCGTGTCGGCTCAAGAGCGCGGAAAACGCCACGTGGGCTGCGGTGTAACCGGCCTGATCGCGCATCCCCGCACGCCGATGAATGAACGTCCACTTTTCTGGCGAATCCTGGCGCGGTCACCACTCCCCTTAACCGTCGTTCAGTGCTTAACATCCGCTAAGGTGTGCGTAGCTCCTCGATCAGGCAGCTCCCCCGCGCCATTTCGGCCAACCCGCCGTGCGCACCCGCTCAGTTCCGCCTGACCAGGAGTTTCCTCATGTCTCAGTTCGCCGTTCACCCCGCGCTGCCCGCCCAACGCCTCACCGGTGTCGCCAGCTCGCCCGTGCGTGACCTGCTCGCCCTGATCGACCGCCCGGACGTGATCTCGTTCGCCGGCGGTCTGCCCGCACCCGAGCTCTTCGACGTCGACGGGATGCGGGCCGCCTTCGACCACGTGCTGTCCTCCCCCGGCGGACGGCGTCACCTGCAATACGCGCCGACCGAGGGCAACCCCGATCTGCGTACGCTGGTGGCCGCCCGGATGACCGCCCGCGGCCTGCCCACCTCGGCCGCCGACCTGCTGGTCACCACCGGTTCGCAGCAGGCCCTCACCCTGATCGCGGCCGCCCTGCTCGACCCGGGTGACGTCGTCGCCGCCGAGGAACCGACATATCTGGCCGCCCTGCAATGCTTCCAGCTGGCCGGCTGCCGCATCGTGACCGTCCCGTCCGACGACTCCGGAATCGACCCGGCCGCGCTCGCCGACGTGCTCGCCACCGCCCGGCCCAAGCTGCTCTACCTCGTGCCGACCTTCGCCAACCCGACCGGCCGCACCCTCCCGGTCGCCCGGCGGGCCGAGATCGCCTCGCTCGCGGCGGCCCACGGCATGTGGGTGGTCGAGGACGACCCGTACGGCGAACTCCGGTACCGCGGTGAGCCGGTCGCCGCCCTCGCGGCCCAGCCCGACGCCGGCGACCGGGTCCTCCACCTCGGCAGCTTCTCCAAGATCGCGGTGCCCGGCCTGCGGCTCGGCTGGGTGCGCACGCCCGCCACGCTGCGCCCGGCCCTGACCGTCGCCAAGCAGGCGGCCGACCTGCACACCTCCACGATCGACCAGGCCGCCGCCGCGGCGTGGCTCGAGGCCACCGACATGACCGCGCACGTCGCCGGCCTGCGGGACGCCTACCGCGCCCGGCGGGACGCGATGATGGCCGCCATGCCGTCGACCGCGCCGGCCGGCAGCACCTGGACCGACCCGGACGGCGGCATGTTCACCTGGGTGCGCCTGCCCGGCGAGGTCGACACGGCCACGATGCTGCCGGCCGCCCTCGCCCGCGACGTCGCCTTCGTGCCGGGCGCGCCGTTCTACGCCGGGCCGCCCGACACCGCGACCATGCGGCTGTCGTTCACCACCCATACCCCGGCCGAGATCACCGAAGGCATGGGACGGCTGGCCACAGTCCTCAGGACGCCTGCTTCCTGATCCACGAGACGCAGGCCTTGTCCACGGTCGCGAACGGCACCCCGTACGCGTCCCGGGAGGCCTGGTCGTAGCTGTTGTCCTCGGTGAGAACCAGCCGCACAAAGGTGAACAGCTTCGTCTCGCCGTACTTCGCCGCCATGCAGTCGGCCGCCCAGTGGCTCAACCCGTAGAACGCGTCACCCGCCCGCGCCGGGGCTTTCGGCCCCGGCCGGACCGGCACGATGGATTTCGGGGCGGCCCGGTCGAACTGCCATTTCACGCTGTACTTCCGGAAACTGCCGGCGGCACCCTTCGGTTTCCACCCGATGTATTCGGCGATGCCCTCACTGAGCCAGGTGTCCTCGACCGCGTCCATCTGAAAGGCGCCGGTCAACGTCACCACATGCCCGAGCTCGTGCTGCACGGTGGTCCGCAGCGTCAACGCGTCGTCCATCTCCGACATCCGCACGATGACGTCGATCCCGCGCCGGTTGAGCGGCATCGCCAGTCCGATCGCCCATTCGTCGGGCTCCCCGCCGTACCAGGATTTCCACTGCTTCTCGCCGGCCAGAAAAATGCGGTAGTCCCGCTGCGGGGTCCCGTTCAGCGCCGCATAGCGGTCGGCGACCACCGCCGCCTGCTCGGCCACCGGCAGCACCACCGGCAGATATTTCTCCTGCCCCGTGGCCGCCGCGACGACGACCCGTTTGCCGGTGGCGAACACCAGGTCGGTGCTCTCCCACGGCAACGGCTGATGGAAATCCGGATTCGGCGACGCACCGAGCGCGCTGATCACGAATCTACCGCCGACCGGCCGCATGGTGACCGTCTGCGAGATGTGCGGCGGCTTCGCCCATTCGGTGGCCGCGTCCGCCGGGCACATCTGCTCCCCGAAGCAGTAGAGCGATTCGACCCGGATCGAAAGCGCCGTCGCATCGCCCTTGACGGCCCGGCCCAGCCCCGGCTCGTACTCGAATCGCGTCACCCCCAGTCCGCGCAGATTCCGGAATAGACCGCGGTATTTCGCCACCAGCGGTGCCTTGCTCGCATCGACCGCCGCGAGCCACCCGCTCTCATCCCCGGCCAGAAGCGCTTTCGCCTGCGCCTCGAGAACCGCCACGGCCCGGTCATAGGGCGTCGCCGGCTCGGCACCGGACGATGCCGGCGGCACGCTGGGCGCCGCTATCGCCGCGCCTTTCGGCTGCGGCTTGAGCAGAACAACCCCGAGCACGAGTACGCCGAGAGCCGCCACGACCGCGACGCCGCCCTTCACCCACCGCCGGGCGCGCACCCCCTCGACATCTCCCCTGCCATCTCCCTCGCCGGCCCCGACGGTCCCGCTGGCCAGATCCGCGTCCGTAGCGGCCTCTCCCACAGCCGCCGCCTGCGTCCCAGCCGCAACCCCCGAAGCCGGCACGATCTCCCCCGGCCCGTTTTCCCGGGCGCCCGCCGGGCCCTCGTCCGCGACCTGGGCGGACGGCACGCTCGCAGCCGCGACCGGGGCGGGCCGGTCGGGTTCGAGGGTGTCGTGGCCGGGCTGACGCTGGGCCGGGATCCCGGAAGCAGCTGCCTCCTCCGGCGACGGGGGCGGCGGGGGCGCGGGCGGGGGCGGGGAGACGTCGGGTTGGTCGGGCATGGCGTCTCCTCGGTACGGGTCGGATGCGTGGATCTAACCAACCTCCGATCGACAACGGTCACACGGGTGGCATCCCGCTCGCCTGGTCGCACCGTAATTGGATCCGAACCAGGGGTGCCGATCCAGTGTGCTGAGTCGGTAAGGTGCGCTCCCATGACGGATCGGATGCTCGTCGTGGGGGCGAGCGGCCACCTGGGCCGCAAGGTCGCCGCCCGCGCCATGGCGGCCGGCTGGATGGTCGTCGGCACCTGCTTCAGCTCCGCGGGCGAACTGGGCGAGTTACGCCTCGACATCCGCGACCCGGCCGCCGTCCGTGAACTGATGCGCCGCGTCTTCCCCAGCGTCGTCATCCACGCCGCCGCGGGCCGCGAGGACTGGCGGGTGATCGCCGACGGCGCCGCCCACGTCGCGGTGGCGGCCTACTCGGTCGGCGCGCGCATGGTGCACATGTCGAGCGAGGCCGTCTTCTCCGGACGCGACGTCCACTACGACGAGTCCGCCCAACCGGACCCCATTTATCGGTACGGCGCGGCGAAAGCAGCCGCCGAGACAGCCGTACGAGCGATCGACCCCACCGCCGCCGTGGTCCGTACCTCGCTGATCGTCGGTGACGGCCGAGGCGCCCACGAGACCCTGACCCACAACCTGATCGCCGGGCGCAGCACCGGCATGCTCTTCACCGACCAGATCCGCAAGCCGATCCACGTCGACGACCTGGCCGACGCCCTCCTGGAACTGGCCGCCAACGACTACCACGGCATCCTCAACCTGGCCGGCCCCGACCCGATCAGCCGCTACGACCTCGGCGTCCTGGTCGCCGAACGAGACGGCCTGGACCCGTCCCTGATCCCGTCCGGCCGGGCCGCCGACATGGGCGTGACCGTCCCCGCCGACATCCGCCTGACCACCGACCTCGCGGAGTCCCTGCTGCGCACCCGCCTGCGCGGCGTGACCGACTTCATGGCCGGCGACTCCGTAGGCGTCTGAACTCCGACCCGCCTTCCGCCCGGCCCGCGCGACTGGGCCACCCCTGAACCCGCGCCTCCACCGCGAACTTGCCGGTCCCCGGGGCCGTGCGCCGGACCGGCGAACCGCCCGGCGACGGCGGGCGCGACCAGGATCGGGTCCCTGGCCGGATCGCACCGCGAATCGAACCAGCGCGCGCGTCGGTCCAACCCAGCCCGGCCCGGCGGTCAGCCCCGCCCGAGATCAAATCCAGCAACCCGCAGCCGAGCCGATGTCCGAAGCCCGGCCGGCCCCCGAACGACGCGAACCCCTCACGCCGCGCGGGCGGGAGAGCCGGCGTGGGCGACCAACGGCCGCAGCAGAGCGGGACCCATCACCGCGGCCGCGATCAGGTGCAGCGTGATGAGTGTGCCGGCAGCGGCCGGATCGGCGCCGACGAGCAGGGGTGGTAGGAGCGAGAGGCCGGTCAAGGAGGCAGCCGTCCACGCGAAGCGCTCGGCCGGGCGGGTGCTCCAGCGGCGCAGGGCGGCGGCGATGAAGACGCCCAGGGTGGAGAAGAAGGCGGTCACCACAGTGATGCCGGGCAGCGGGATGGCCGCGCCGCCGTCGGGGACCTCGAAGTTGACGCCGAGCAGGTGGGCGAGCGCGGCGGTGAGGGTGGTGGCGGCCATCGCGGTGAGGGTGGCGAGCAGGCCGGTGCGGGCGAGCCCGCGCGGGCGGGGTCCGGTGGTCGTGGTCGGCATCGGGGTCACTCCGTGCCGTCGGCGGGCAGGCCGGCCGGCAGACCGAGCCGGGGGAACTGGTCGGCGTCGAAGATGTAGATCTCGGTGATCCGGCCGCCGGTGATGCGCAGGACGTCCATCGTCAGTGGCAGGTAGGCGCCTTCCGACTTGCGCCAGTGGTAGTAGGCGACGGCCGGCTGCCGGTTCACCGCGGTGGGGACGGCGCGCAGGCCGGTCATGCCCTCGTAGCCGTCGGCGAGCCAGCTGTGCAGGACCGCCTCCCGGCCGAAATAGGCGCCCGGGGTCGGCGGCATCGAGGAGCGTACGTCGGCGCGCAGCATCGCGGTGAGCGCCGGGATGTCGGTGGCCACGCTGGCGTCGGTGAAGCGGCGCACCAGGTCGCGGGTTCCGGCGTCCTCGTCGCCGCCGGTCCAGTCCTGCCGTTCCGCGGGCAGGTGCGCACGCATGCCGGCGCGGGCCCGCTGCAGGGCGCTGTTCACCGAGTTGACCGTGTCGCCGAGCAGTTCCGCGACGTCCTTGGCGGGCCAGCCGAGCACGTCCCGCAGGATCAGCACGGCCCGCGGGCGGGGCGCCAGGTGCTGGACCGCGACCAGGTAGGCCAGCTCGATCGTCTCCCGCCCGAGGGTCGCCGTTTCCGGCTCGTCGGCGGCGCCCGCCGGCAGTTCGTCGAGCAGCCGGTCCGGGTAGGGCTGCAACCACGGCACCTCGCCGCCGGTCGCCGGCTCCGGGCGGCGCTTGGCGAGCAGGTCGAGGCAGGCGTTGGTGGCGATCCGGTAGAGCCAGGCGCGGAACGTCGAGCGTCCCTCGAAGGTCTCCCGGCCGCGCCAGGCCCGCAGGAACGTCTCCTGCACGGTGTCCTCGGCGTCCTCGAACGAGCCGAGCATCCGGTAGCAGTGCACGTGCAGTTCCCGCCGATGTTGCTCGGCGTGTCCCGAGAATCCGTCGAGCAGCGTGTCCGCACCCATGACGTCGATCCTTCCGTCTCATCGTGTCCCGTCGCCAGGTATGACGGGTGCGGGCACGCCAACTCATCACTCAGCGGGTCAGCAGTTCCCGGATGGCGGCGGTCACCTGGTCGGGTGCCTCCTCGGCCAGGAAATGCCCGCACGTGACCGGCTGATGCACCAGGTCGGGAGCCCACGCCCGCCAGAGCGCGGCGGCGTCGAAGCCGAGCGCCGCGCCCCAGTCCTGCTGCAGGACGGTGACCGGCATCGTCAGGCGGCGACCGGCCGCGCGGTCGGCGGCGTCGTGCTCGACGTCGATGCCCGCCGACGCCCGGTAGTCGGCCACGATCGAGGGCACCGCCGCCCGGCAGGCGTCCAGGTAGGCGGCGCGGACCGCGGGCGGGATCGCTTCCGGCGACGACGTCCACAGGTCCAGGAAGTAGCCGAAGAACTCGTCGGCGCTGGCGGCGATCATCTTCTCCGGCAGGCCGGGCGGCTGCGCCATCAGGTACAGGTGGAAACCGACCGCGGCGGAGGTGCCGTGCAGGACGTCCCACATGTCGAGGGTGGGCAGCACGTCGAGCGACGCCAGATGGGTGACCGCGGTGGGGTGGTCCAGGGCGGCGCGGATCGCCACCAGCGCCCCGCGGTCGTGCCCGGCCAGCGCGAAGCGGTCGTGTCCCAGGGTGCGGGCGAGCGCGACGATGTCGGCGGCCATCGTCCGCTTCGAGTAGGTGTCCGCGGTCGTGGCCACCGGCTTGTCGCTGGCGCCGTAGCCGCGCAGGTCGGGACAGATCACGGTGTGGCCGGCGGCGAGGTCGGCGGCGACGTGGCGCCACATCAGGTGGGTCTGCGGGAAGCCGTGCAGCAGCACGATCGGCGAGCCGGCCCCGCCCACCGAGACGTTCAGCCGGACACCGTCGGCCACCGGCACGCGCGAGATTTCGAACTTGGTCATGAGGTCAAGGCTCGCCGCCCCCGATGAGCAGCCGATGAGTAAATTGGCCGGGTGCGGGTGACGTTCGGGGTGCTGGGACCGGTGATGGCCTGGGACGACACCGGGCCGATCGCGCTGCGCGGTCCCCGGCACCGCGCCGTGCTGGCCCGGCTCGTCGCCGCGCGGGGGCGGGTGGTTCCGCTCGGCGACCTGGTCACCGACCTGTGGGTGGCGCCTCCGGCAAAAGCGGATGCAGCGGTACGCACATTCGTCGCGGCCCTCCGCCGGGCGATCGAGCCGTCCAGACCGCCACGCGCCCCGGCCCGGCTGCTTGTCACCGAGGGTCCGGGCTACGCGTTGCGCGCCGATCCCGACACGGTCGACGCCTGGCGTTTCGAGGCGGCGGTCCGCACCACCGACGCCCGCCGGCTGGCCGAGGCCCTGTCGTGGTGGCGCGGCCCGGCGTACGCCGATTTCGCCGCCGACCCGTGGACCGGCGCGGAACGTGCCCGGCTGGCCGAACTGCGCCTGCGCGCCGTCGAACAGCTCGGCGAGGCCCGGCTGGCCGCCGGTGACCCGGCCTCGGCGATCCCCGACCTGGACGCCCACGCCACCGAACACCCGTGGCGCGAACAGGCCTGGCGCCTGCTGGCCCTGGCCCTCTACCGGACCGGCCGCCAGCCCGAGGCACTCGCGGTGCTGCGCCGGGCCCGAGCGCTCCTGGCCGGCCAGTTGGGCCTCGATCCCACCCCCGAACTACGCCACCTGGAACAGGACATCCTGCGCCAGGCCCCGCACCTGACGCTGGCGCAGACCACCCGGACCGCATCCGGCGACCCGACGGCGGGGCAGGTGTGGGCGCAGGCGGCGGCCGACTACGACCGGATCGTGGCGGCCGGGGCACGGGCGCGGCTGGACTCGACCGTCGAGATGTTGCGGACGCTGGCGGTCACCGGCGGCGGGGGCCTGGTCGCGGCCCGCCGCCATCGCACCGCCGCGATCGCCGCGGCCGAGGAGCTCGGCGACCCGGTGCTGACCGCCCGGGTGATCGGCGCCTACGACGTACCGGCGATCTGGACCCGTTCCGACGATCCCGGCCAGGCCGCGACGGTGGTGGCGGCGGCCCGGCGGGCGCTGCGGCTGGTCCCGGCGGACGATCGCCTCCGGGCCCGGCTGATGGCGACCATCGCGATCGAGTCGCGCGGGGCGGCCGCGGGCGCCGGCCCGCGGGCGTTCGCCGAGGAGGCCGTCGCGACCGCGCGCGGCCAGGACGATCCGGGGCTGCTGGCGTTCGCGCTCAACGGGCTGTTCATGCAGACCGCCCACCGGACGGGGCTGGCGGGCGAGCGGGACCGCATCGGCGCCGAACTCGTCGAGCTGGCCGGTCGGCACGGGCTCGTCACCTACGAGGTGCTCGGGCGGCTGATCCGCCTGCAGGCGTGCGCGGCGCTGGGCGATCCGGCGGCCGCCGAGGGCCACGCGGCCGCCGCCGACGACCTGGCCGGGCGGCACGAGCTGCCGCTGGTGGCGGTCTTCACGACGTGGTTCCGGGCGATGCGCGCCGAGGACCCGGAGCACGCCTACCGGCAGGCCGCCGGACAGCTCGACGACTCGGGCATGCCCGGACTGGCCGGCGGGCTTCGCGACCTCGCCCTGCTCACCGTGCGGGTCCGGGCCGGCCGGCCGGCGCGGCCCGGCGACTTCGGACCGTACGAGCCGTGGGCGCGCCCGTACGTACTCCTCGCCGAAGGCCGCACCGAGCAAGCGCGACAGGCGCTCCTGGATCTCCCCGCGCCGCCCCCGGATCTGATGGCCGAGGTGCTGTGGTGCCTGACCGCCCGGGCCGCGACGCAGCTGGACGATCAGGCGACCGTGCGCCGCGCCGGGGCGGCGCTGTGGCCGGCCCGGCACGAGGTCTCGGCCGGCAGCGGGCTCGTGTCCCTGGGCCGGGTGTCTCAGTACGCGGTGAACGCCTCGAACGAGCGGTCGGCCTGACCCTGGGCCGAGGCCGGGTCCGCCCCGTCGGCGATCGCGGCCTGCGCCCAAGCGTCGGCGCTCAACCGCATGAACAGCTTGCCGTCACCGTTGAGGACCCAGTCGACGAGCTGCTCCGGGGTCAGCCGCTCGGTGGCGGGGTCCCGCAGGTGGGACGCGAGACCGAGCAGGCCCGAGTCCCAGCCGATGCCGGTCGCGCCCGGGCCGAACCGCTCCCACCACTCGTCCTTGACGTGCGCCACGTGCTCGAGCTCGAACCGGGTGCCGCCGTCGACCGGGGTGAGCCGGACCGTGATCCAGCTGACCTGGTCGCCCATCTCCCAGGTGGCGTCGTAACCGTTCGGCTTGTCGCACGCCGTTATCGTGCCGCCGGCGTTGCCCTCGAACTGGTAGTGGCCGCCCTCCTTGAGCTCGCCGCTGATCGGCAGGAACCACCGGCCGATGCGCTCGGCGTCGGTGACCACCGTCCAGAGGTCGTCGAGGTCGGTGTCGTAGACCTGGCTGATGGTGGAGACCCGGGCCTCCCCCGCTTCCAGGGTGCGGCGGCCGAGAGCACGGCGCACATCGCTGATCTGCTGTCGGACGTCGGGCATTGCCATGGGTTATTTCCCCTCGTCGGCGAGGCGGCGCTGGCGTTTGCCGCGGGCCACCTCGGTGGTCATGGCGGCGAGGTGCGGCGTCCAGAACCGGCGGAACCGAGCCAGCCAGGCGTCGGCCTCGCGCAGGGCGGTGTCGTCGACCGCGTAGAGACGACGGGCGCCGGCCGGCCGCACCGTGGCGAAACCGTTGTCCCGCAACACTTTCAGGTGCTGGGAGACGGCGGGCTGGGAGATGCCGAACTCGCTCCGGATCACTTCGGTCACCGCGCCCGAGGACTGCTCACCGTCGGCGAGCAGTTCCAGGATGCGGCGGCGAACCGGGTCGCCGAGAACGTCGAACGCGTGCACCGGCCGTACGTTATCAGGTCTTGCTTATATAAGCCACGGTCAAATCAGGGCAGGCGTATGATGCTTGCGTCAGCAACTTTCCTCAATGAACGGATCTGCCCGGTGAGTGATCTGAACCTGCTGGTAGTCGTCGCGAGCACCCGCCCCGGCCGCACCGGACTGCCGGTGTCGCAGTGGTTCGTGGACTCGGCCAAGGCCCACGGCGGTTTCCAGGTGTCGGTGGCCGACCTGGCGGAGGAGAACCTCCCGCTCATGGACGAGCCGCACCACCCGCGGATGGCGAACTACCAGCACGACCACACCAAGCGCTGGGCCGAGAAGGTGGCGGCCGCCGACGCGTTCGTGTTCGTGATCCCCGAGTACAACTACGGCCTGAGCGCGCCGCTGAAGAACGCCTTCGACTACCTGCACAACGAGTGGCGCTACAAGGCGGCAAGCGTCGTGAGTTATGGCGGCGTCTCGGCCGGAACGCGCTCGGCGGTCGCGGTCCACGGCGTGACGTACGCGCTGAACGTCTTCATGATCGCTCAGGCGGTGAACATCCCGTTCGTCGGCAACCAGATCGTCGACGGCAAGTTCGACCCGACCGAGAACACCGAGCGGGCCTCCGCTCTGATGCTCGACGAGCTCGCCAAGGTCGCCGCGGCCCTGAAGCCCCTGCGCGGCTGATTTCCGGCGACCCCGGCCCCGCCTCAGTGCTGAGGCGGGTCTTGCGCGCGCCGGGTGTTGGCGGCGATCGCGTCCGCGATCCGGCTCCACAGCGGGGCCGGCAGGTCGTGGCCCATGCCGGGGATGACAAGCAGCTCGGCGCCCGGGACGGCGGCGGCGGTGGCCTCGCCCCCGTCGACAGGGATCAGCGGGTCGTCGGCGCCGTGGATCACCAGGGTGGGAGCGCTCACCTCGCGCAGGCCGGCCGTGCGGTCGGGCGAGGCGACGATGGCCGCGTATTGCCGCATCGTGCCCTGCGGGCGGTAGCCCCGGTCGTACTTGGCCGCGGCCCGGCGCTCCAGCTCGGCCTGCGGTGCCGGGTATCCCGGCGAGCCGATCACCCGCGAACCGGCGACCGCGCCCGCGATCGCCGCGGCCCGGTCGGCGGCGGGCGGCCGCATCAGGACGGCGGCGGCCTCCGGCCGGGGCCGGCCGACCCCGCGCGCGCCCGTGGTCGACATGATCGAGGTGAGGCTGGCGACCAGCTCCGGGTGGTCGAGCGTGAGCTGCTGGGCGATCATGCCGCCCATCGAGACGCCGACGACGTGCGCACGCTCGATGCCCAGCTCCTTGAGCAGACCGGCGGCGTCGGCGGCCAGGTCGGGGATCAGGTAGGGCACCGAGGACCGGTCGCCCGCCAGGACGGCCGGGAGGTCGGGCAGGCCGACCTCGTCGAAACCGGACGACAGGCCCGAGTCACGGTTGTCGAAGAGGACCACGTGCAAGCCGTGCCCGGTGAGCTGCTCGACGAAGCCGGCCGGCCAGTCGATCAGTTGCGCGCCGAGTCCCATGATGAGCAGAAGTGCCGGATCCTGCGGGTTGCCGGCGGTCTCGTACCAGATGTCGATCCCGTTGGCGCGAACCTCAGCCACAGCCGTTCCCTTCCTCGGACCACTGACGCCCGCCCATCCTCCTCCATCGCACCCGCCGTCCGATACTCAGATGATCTACGGGTCCGGGGATCATCGAGGAGGCACCGCCGGGTCCGAGGGGCGAGTGACGCTGCGGGCCGGCATGCGCTACGCGGCTCTCGAGCGGAGGTGCGATCCTGCGCGCTGGTTGCGCTCGAGCGTGAACCCGGCTCGGGATCGTCGTCGCGCTGACCACGGCGGTGAACTCCTCCGGGCGGACACTTCGATCCGCTCCGCCGGCAGCTCGGGCAGACAGTCGCGCTCGGGCAAGCTCGCTCGTGCCGACCGTCAGGCCCAGCAGCCACCGATGCCGGACTGGCCCAGCGACATCGCGGCCACCGACGCCTCCATCCCCACCGCCGGTCCCGATGATCGCAGCCATTCTGTCGCCTACGAGCGGACCGGGCGACCGCATTCGGCTGGCAGCACCACTTCGAGTTCGCCTGACTCCAGGTCTACCCGCGGACCCGTTTCCCGGCCGGCGACTATCCGGCGTGGACAGCCGCCGCGCCGGGCCGCCTGGTCGAAGCCGGCCCGGCCGGTGCGGTGCGCGCGGGCCGAGCCGAGCCGGGCCGGGCCGAGCCGGGCCGGGCCGGGCCGAGCCGGGCCGGGCCGGGCCGAGTGGGGCGGGGTCAACGGATGGCTCGTAACGTGCGGCGGCCGGCCAGGACGGCCACGCCGGCGAGGATGACGAAGGACGCCACAGCCGTGCTCAGCAGCGTGGTCAGGCGGGGGCGGGACGGCAGCGGGACGGCCGGTGGGTCGAGCCCGGCCAGCGGCAACGCCCACCCGGTCAGCCGCCACGCGAGCAGGGCGGTGGCGGTTCCGGCCAGGACCGCGGCGGCGACCAGGACCGGGTAGGTCCACAGGGTGGCCCGGCGCACGGCGGCCCGTCCCAGGCCCTGGGCGCGCAGGGCGGTCAGGTCCTCGACGCGACGGGCGCGGTCCACGGCGGCGGCCAGGATCAGGGCGCCCGCGGCCAGGGCCACGGCCAGCCCGGCCACGAGGACGTAGAACCACAGCGCCAGCGCCGGGCCCTGCTTGTCGAGTTCCGCGCGCACCTCGCCGGCCCGCAGGTCGGACGTCACCACCAGGCCGTGCTCGCGCAGTCGGGTCAGGACGTCCGCCGGGGCCGACGACGACAACCACACCTGGGCGGCGGTGACCGGGGTCGCGTCGGTGGCGGCCCGGTCGGCGTAGTCGAGGTCGGTGAGCACGGCGGGCGCGCCCACGCCGGGCACGGCGGGCAGGCTCGCGGCGCCGGCGATCGGCAGGGCGCGGCCGTCGAAACCGGTCACGCCGGGCTGGGCGACGTCCCCGGCGACGGCTACCGGCAACGGGTACGGGATGTCCGCGGGCTGCACGAACATGCCACTCGCCAGGCCGTTCAGCGAGGTCACCTCGACCCGCAGGCCACCGGTCAGCTTGCCGCCGTCGCTGACCCGCCAGCCGCCGGCGTCGGCGAGCGCCGAGGACGGTACGCCGGTGAGCGCGTCGACGGAGATCCGGCCGGTCAGGTCGAGCGAACCCGCCCGGCCGGCGAACTGCAGGGCCTTGAGGCGGCAGCCGTCGGCGCAGGCGGGGGCGTCGAACGCGTACGCCTGCCGGCCCGCCCGCAGCTCGCCCAGCTCGACCACCTCGTCGGCCGGGCCCGACACCGGCGCCAGTACCACGGTCGCGAGCAGCGGCTTCCCGATGGTCAGCCCGGTGGTGGTCAGGTCGACCGACAGCCGGGAGCCGCGCAGGACGACCGGTGCGACCTCGGCCGGTCGAAGTGCCCGCAGGTCGGGCGAGGCGCCGCCCCACTCGGCGACGGAGGCGAGGCGGGGGGTGTCGACGGCCAGGACCGGTGGCTGTCCCGGGCCGGCCGGCAGCCGGACGGCGGCCATCGCGAACCGGCCCGCCGGGTCGATCGCGCGCACCCCGGCGAGCAGGCCCTGCCGGCTGATCGGCCCGACCGTGACCACGCGGGCGGCACCGGTGCCGATCCCGGCCTGGACCTCGCGGCCCCGGGCTCCGACGTCGACCGCGGCCGCCGCGTACCCGACGATCGCGACCGCGGCCGTGAGCAGCGCGAACAACCGTGCCCCACCGGGCCGCCGGGAAAGTTGGAAGGCCGCGACGGCGGCGGCGAGCCGCCCGTCGCGAAGCTGGCGGCGGGCGAAGACCGTGGCCCAGGGCAGCAGCAGCCGGGCGGCGACGAGGGCCACCGCGATCAGGACGAGTCCGGTGGCGAACGTGCCGACGCCGTCGAGGCCGCCGTCGCTGAGCGCGAGTTGCAGGACCGCGACGGCGGCGAGCACCACGACGATGGCCTCGGCCGCGATGGCCGCGGCCGGCCGTGGGGCGGGCGGGACGCGGCGCAGCAGTTCGGCGACCGGGCGGCCGAGCTGGCGGCGTTCGGCGAGCAGGGCGGTGACGACGGCGGCCAGCGCCGCGAACGGCACCCAGCGCAGCGCGGACAGGCCGGGGTCGGCACCGACGCCGGGGAAGCGCCAGGCCGCGAACGCGTCGACGAGCAATTGCCCGGCGACGCTGCCGAGGACGGTGCCGGCCAGGATGGCGACCAGGTTCTCGCCGGTGGCGAGCCACCAGCGCCGGCCCCAGCGGGCGCCCCGCAACGCGACCACGGCGAGTTCGGGGCGGCGGCCCTCGGTGCCGTAACCGACGGCCAGGAAGATCGTCAGGCAGGCGAGCAGCACCAGGCTGACGGCCAGGACCGGCACGATACGGTGGGCGGCGGACCGGCCGGCGTCGATGCGGGTGAGCAGGTCGGGGATGGCGGTCTCGAGCTCGATGCCGGGGCCGAGCACGGAGGTACGGGCCTGCAGACCGGCGAGGGCGGACCGCACCGCGTCGAGGCGGTCGACGGTGAGGGCGCCGGGTGGGGCGCTGCCGTCCAGGCTGAGCTCGACACCACCGTGATCCATCCCGGTCAGCGAGGCGTTGGTGACGAAGGCCGGCTCGCCCGCCCGGCCGCCGGTGTCGGCACCGAAGTAGTTGTGCGCACCCCAGTAGGCGTCGCCCGGCTCGGTGGCGCGGTAGACGCCACTGATCAGGAACCGCTTGGCGGTGCCGTCCGGGACGAACGCCAGGACGGCCGGGTCCGCGTTGTAGTACGCCCACGTCAGCGTGACCTCGTCGCCGGGTCGCAGCCCGGCGCGCCGGGCCGTCTGCTCGCCGATGACGAGGTCGGACTCGCCGATCACGCAGCGCCCGGCGGTGACCGTCAGATGCGCGCAGACGTCCTGGCGGTAGACGAACCGGGTGCGGATCTTGTCGGTGTTCTCCAGGCCGACGGTCGGGTATTCGGCCGCGTACGTGTAATCGAAGCCGGGCATGCCGGCCAGGGTCGCGCCGCTCTCGGTGAGCTTGACGTCGGCCTTGAGCGCGGCCGGGTTGCCCCGGCCGGGACGGGGGTCGTGCTGGCGGGCGATCAGGGTGAGGCTGCGCGACCGGGCGTCGGCGGTGGCGACCTGACCGGCGGCCACCGCCCGGTCGGCCGCGCGCAGGTAGGCCGGGGCGGCCACGGCGGCGGCCACCCCGAACATGGTCAGCAGGGCCAGGGCGGCGGCCTGCCCGCGGCGGTTCCACACCATGGCGAGGACGAGGGCGATCACTTGACGCCTCCACGCAGCCCGCGCACGGACAGCCCGCCGGCGATCCCGAAGACGACGAGCCCGACGACGGCGGCGACGGCGAGGGCCGGGCCGCCGAGCACGCCGGGGGGCGGGATCACCCGCCAGCCGTCCGGGAACGGGGGCGCGGTGACGTTCGCGATCGGGCGCGCCACGAGTGCCGCGAGCAGGCCACCGGCCACGCCGGAGACCACCAGCAGGACGGCCCCGGCGGAGACCGAGCGGGACGCGTCCAGCCCCTGGACGCCGAGGTTGCGCAGCAAGGCCCGCTGCGGCTCGCGCTCGGCCGCGGCCAGCACGCCGATCATCACGGCCGCGACGAGCACCGCCAGGCCGGCCGCGAACAGACCGAACGACGAGGTGATCACCCGCCCCTCGGTGGCCAGGGCGGTGGTGCGGGCGGCGGCGGTGCGATCGGAGAGGACTTGCAGGCCGCGGTCGCGCAGCGCGTCGACGAGCGACGACGGGACGCCGGGGGCGAGCCAGACCTGGAACGTCCCACCGAGGTCGGCGTCGCCCGCCACCCGCCGGGCCGTGTCGAGATCGGTGAGCAGGCCCTCGCGGCCGAGCACCGGCAGCACCGGGGCGGTGCCGACGACCCGCACCGGGGTGGCCGTCCCGCCGAACCGGCCGGACATGGCGTCGTCGAAACGCCACGGCTCGGGGCGGGTGCCGGCCAGCACGACCGGCACCGGCAGGGGCGCGTCCACCGCGTACACCTCGGTGCCGGAACTTCCCGAGGCGCGCAGCGCGAGGCCGTCGGCGGAGACGCCGATGCGGGCGACGACGCCGGTGAATCCCGCCCGCCACCGGCTCACCTCGGCGAGTTGCGCACCCGAGAGCACCGGGCCGGCCGGGGACCGCTGCGCGACCGAGCGGACAGTGAGCCCCCCGGCCGCGGGGAAGAGCTGCCAGCCGACGAGACGGCAGCCCGGCGCCACCGCGCAGGGCGACACGTCGGCCACCGCCGTCTGCGGCCCGGTACGCAGGCCCCGGAACTCGACCCGGAAACCGTCCCCGGTGCCCTCGTGCTGCAGGATCGCGCCGAGCAGCGCGGGCCCGGCCGCGTCCCGGTTCAAGGTGACGGCCAGCGTCCGGCCGGTGATCGGGGTCGCCGACGGCTGCCGGACCGCGGAAACGGCCGCGGCCAGCGCCCCCACCGGGCCGTACTCGGGGCGCCACGTGGCCACCGCGGCGAGCCGGGGGCTGTCCACGGCGAGGACGGCGGGGGCGGCCCCGGTGTCCACCACGACTGCCATCGCCTGCTTCCCGCCCGGGTCGGCCTGGCGTACCGCGTACTCGAGGGCGGTGCGCGACGGCGCGCCCACCGTGAGCACCCGGGCGGCCCCGAGTTCGACGCCGGCCCGCGCCGCGCGTTCCGCGCGGCCGGCGGCAAGCCCGCCGGTGGTCAGCGCGAGCACCGCGACGGCGACGACGAGCAGGGCGAAGACGCGGTCCGTGCCGGGTTGCCGGGACACCTGTACGGCGGTGAGCCCGAGCCGCAGCCGGCCCGCCCGCAGGGCCACCCCGCCGACCCGATCGGCGGCCCACCGCAGGAAGCGGGCGAGCATGAGCCCGACCGCCAGCGCGACGAGTCCGGGGGCGGCGATCCCGAGCGGGCTGTCCGGGCCACCGCTGCGGGCCTGGTAGACCGCTCCGGCGGCGAGGGCCACGAAGAACACGTCGACGAAACGCGACCGCCGGTCGCGGCGGGCGCCGG
>NZ_BOMM01000042.1 GCF_016862195.1 Paractinoplanes ferrugineus
CCGGCGACCCGCCGCAGGAGCGCGACGACCGGCGCGCGCTGGGCCAGCCCGTCGACCCCGACGAGCACGGCAAGGCCGACCAGTTCGACGAGCAGGATCACCCCGACCGCGACGAGCAGCGCCAGCCACCATTCCGAGCGCACCGGCAGCTCCCCCGCGACCAGCCACGACGCGCCGATGCCGAGGGGCAGGCCGAGCACCGCGCCGGCGCCGAGCGGCACCAGATGCTGCCCGGCGGCAAGGCGCAGCAGCCCGCCGCCGGTGGCGCCGCGCAGCTTGAGCAACCCGGCGTCGGCCCGCCGGTCACGCCCGGTGAGCCGGCCGGCGAGGCCGAGCGCGAACCACGCCAGCAGCAGGACCTGGACGAGGGCGGCGAGCACCCCGACGAGTACGGTACGGCGGTCGGCGAGCACGGCGTCGAACAGCTCACCTGTCGGGTTGTCCAGCTCGAGCTGGGCCGAGGCGAACTTCGGCCCCGCCGCGTTGAGCACGCCGTTGAGGTCGTAGTTGTTGTCGCCGCGCAGCAGTGCGAGGGGCACCGGCACAGCGACGGCGAGGGTCGGCTTGCCCAGCTGCGGCTGGCGGAACGTGTCCAGGGTGGTGAAGGCCGGGTCCAGCTCGCCCCGCGCGGTGAACAGCTCGTCGGTCCAATAGGGACCGTCGGTGTCGGTGATCGTGTAGACGCCGGAGACGCCGAGCCGCAGCGTGCCGACCGCGCCCTCGGGCCGCACCTCGAAGAAGTCGCCGGTTCGCAGCCCGACCCGGCGCGACACGTCGGCACTGATGAGCACGGTGCCGGGGGTGCTCGGGCAGGCACCGGTGATCCGCACGTGCGCGCAGAGGTCGTCCCGGTAGGCGACCGGCAGGCCGGACGGTGCGTAGCCGTGCAGCTTGTCGGTGTAGATCGTCTCGTGCTCGACACCCAGGACCGGGCCGACCCCGGGCAGCGGGAGCAGGCCACGGGTGGTGGCGGCGAGCTCGTCGAGCGCCCGCCGCGGATCACCGTCCGAGTCGGCCCGCTGGTGGACGGTGATGACGCGCTCGGCGGCGGGCCGGGCGGCGACCTCGGCACCGGCCGCACGCGAGGCGACGGTCAGGCCGTACCACGTGCCGGCGGTGGCGGCGGCCGCGGCGAGCGCGGCCAGCAGGGTCAACAGGACCGCCTGAGTGGTACGCCGTCGCACCGCGCCCCAGCTGACGAAATACATCGGCCCCCGCTCCCCCGTGGCTCACCGCAACCGCGCCGCCCGGGTGGTCAGGTACCGCCGCTCGGGCAGGCTGGTCGTTCGGGCCGCCGCGGCAGCGTACAACCGCGCGGCCTGTTCCGGCTCGCCTGCCCGTTCGAGCAGGTGGGCGCGGACGGCGTCGATGCGGTGACTGCCGGCCAGCCGGTCACCCAGGTCGTCGAGCACGGCGAGACCGGCCGCCGGGCCATCGACCATCGCCACCGCGACCGCCCGGTTGAGCGAGACCACCGGATTGCCGGTGAGCCGTTCGAGCAGCCCGTAGAGCGCGCTGATCTGCGGCCAGTCGGTGGTCTCGAACGACACCGCCCGGCAGTGCAGGGCCGCGACGGCCGCCTGCAACTGGTACTCGCCGACGGTGCCGCGCCCGACGGCCGCGTCCAGGATCGCCGTCCCCTCGAAGATCAAGGACCGGTCCCATCGCGTACGGTCCTGCTCGTCGAGCGGCACCAGATCGCCGTCCGGGTTCGTGCGGGCGGGCCGGCGCGCATCGGTGAGCAGCATCAACGCCAGCAGGGCGGCGCTCTCCGAGTCGACATGACTGATCTTGCGAGCGAGCCGGATCGCTTCGGCGGACAGTTCCCGCCGGTGCAGGGCGGGGCCGGTGCTCGACGCGTACCCCTCGTTGAAGATCAGGTAGAGCACCCGGCGCAGGGCCGTCCCGTCCCCGCCCGGCCCGAAGGGCCGCCCGCGCAGCTTCTGCTTGGCCCGGCTGATCCGCTGCGCCATCGTCGCCTCCGGCACCAGGAAAGCCGCCGCGATCTCCGCGGTTCTCAGCCCGCCCGCCGCGCGCAGGGTGAGCGCGACCTGCGACGCCTCGGTCAGCTCGGGATGACAGCACATCATCAGGACGTGCAGGGTGTCGTCCTGCTCGTAGGCGTCGCCCGGCTCGTCGAGCCGCGCGACCAGCTCCTCCCGGCGGCGGCGGGCCCGCTCGTTGCGGATCTGGTCGATCAGCTTGCGGGTCGCGGTCTGCAGCAGCCAGCCCCGCGGATTGTCCGGGACACCGTGCTCGGGCCAGCTCAGGTGGGCGGCGATCAGCGCCTCCTGCACCGCGTCCTCGGCGTCGTCGAACGACCCGCACCGCCGCGCGAGCACGCCGAGCACCGTCGGGGCGTGCTCGCGCAACAGGTGGGTGATCACTGGCCGGTCATCACCTGGAAGTCACCGCTGTCCATCACCCGGCGGATCGTGACCGGCTGGCGCAGCGGCACCCCGCCCGGCCCCGGGACCGCCGAGACCAGCGCGGCGATCTCGACCGCCCGCGCCTCGTCCGCCACCTCCACGATCTGGAAGCCGGCCAGGATCTCCTTGCTCTCGGCGTACGGTCCGTCGGTGACCACCGGCGCCGACTTGCCGTCGGAGACCACGTCGAGCCCGAACCGCGGCTCGGTGAGCGCCTCCCCGCCGACCAGCTCGCCGCTGTCCCGCAGCGCGGCGTTGAGCACGTTGTAGTAGTCCATGTGCGCCGTGATCTCGGCCGGTTGCCACTTGTCCATCGGCGTGTCGTCGTCGCCCGGCCGGTAGTCGACGATCAGCAGGTAACGCGGCATCTGTTTCCTCCTTGGTCGGAACGTGCACCCCTCGGACGAAGCCGTTCCACCGAGCTCGACATCCTCGGATGGATTAAGTTCGCCGTATGAGTGTGCGCTTCGGAGTTTTCGTGCCGCAGGGCTGGAAGATGGACCTGGTGGAGATCGCCGACCCGGTCGAGCAGTACGAGGCGATGACGGCGGTCGCCAAGCTCGCCGACGCCGGCCCGTGGGATTCCATCTGGCTCTACGACCATTTCCACACCGTCCCGGAACCGACGATCAACTCGGTGTTCGAGGTCTGGACGGCCACCGCGACCCTCGCCCGGGACACCTCCCGGGTGAACATCGGTCAGATGGTCGGCTGCAACGGCTACCGCCAGCCGTCCCTGTACGCCAAGATCGCCTCGACCGTGGACGTGGCCAGTCACGGGCGGCTGTACGCCGGTCTGGGCGCCGGCTGGTACGAGAACGAGTGGAAGGCGTACGGCTACGAGTGGGCCGAGGTGCCGCAGCGGATGGCCGCCTTCCGCGAGGCCGTCGAGATCGTCCACCAGATGTGGAACTCGGAACGCCCCACCTTCGAGGGCAAGCACTACCGGATCGACGGCCCGATAAACGAGCCGAAGGGCGCCGGCGGCACCGGCCCGAAACTGTGGCTGGGCGGTGGCGGCGAGAAGGTGACGCTCAAACTGGTCGCCCAGTACGCCGACGGCAGCAACGTCGGCAACGGCAACCCCGAGATCATCCGGCAGAAGCTGGCCGTGCTGCGCGAACACTGCGACCGGCAGGGCCGCGACTACTCCACGATCGCCAAGTCCACCACCCTCGAGGTCGACCTGACCTGGACCACGGCCCAGGCCGTCGAACGGGTCGAGCAGGTCGTCGAAGCGGGCGCCGACTACGTCATCTTCTACATCCCGCGGGTCGCCTACGACCACGAGCCGCTGCAGCGCTTCGCCGCCGAAGTGGTCCCGCAATTCCTCTGACCGCTGTCTCGCTCGACACAGCCGGCCCCGAAATACCGGGGCCGGCAGCCTGGTTGTGGTGGTCGACCAACTTGGAGGTCACCATGAAAACCGGAATCCACCCGGACTACCACTCCGTCGTCTACCGCGACCGGAACGCCGACTACGCGTTCCTGACCCACTCGACGGAGACCAGCCCGAAAACAGTCGAGTGGACCGACGGCCAGACCTACCCGGTAATCGACGTGCAGATTTCCGCCGCCAGCCACCCCTTCTGGACCGGCCGCACCCGAGTACTGGACACCGCCGGCCGCATCGAGAAGTTCCGGGCCAAGTACGCCAAGTTCACCAAGTAATCTTTTGTCGGCCGCTTCCCTCCAGGGGGAGGCGGCCGATCCTTTTCCACGGCCTCGACCCAGCGCCACGGACCGCCCATTGACAGGCGTCCCTCCGTGGCGGTAAGCCCGCCATTCCAGGCCCTTTCCACGCATCTTGTCATCGCTCCCCGGATACCAATCCGACAAATGACGAAACCCGAGCCAGGCGACCCGACCCACAAACGCAGACCCCGTTTGCTCGCACAAGTGCCCTCGCCCTCGCGGACGCCCAAACCCACCCGGCGCACCATTCTCCGCCAGGCTCCATTCCCCGCCACGCACCCAGGCCCCGGCCAGGCAGCCAGTCCTCGCCCGGCGCCAAACCCCCGCCAGGCACCCAGGCCCCGCCAGACTCCCGCCAGGCACCCAGGCCCCGCCAGACTCCCGCCAGGCACCCAGGCCCCGCCAGACTCCCGCCTGGCGCCGAGTCCCCGCCCGAGGCATGTGCACAGTCCCGCCTGGCGACAGGCCTTACCGGCCCCAGGGGCGCGGACCGCAGGCCGCGGGCCGCCCCCAGAACGCAAATTCCCGCTCACGCCGCTGAGCGTCGGTCCCAGCCAGCGCACGGGTTCCGGCCAGCGCACCCGTTCCGGACGACGCACGGGTTCCGGCCAGCGCACCGGTTCCGGACGGCGCTCAGGTTCCGGGACGGCGCACGAGTTCCGGCCAGCGCTCATGTTCCGGCCAGCGCCCCGGTTCTGGACGGCGCACGGGTTCCGACCAGCGCTCATGTTCCGGCCAGCGCCCCGGTTCTGGACGGCGCACGAGTTCCGGCCAGCGCTCATGTTCCGGCCAGCGCCCCGGTTCTGGACGGCGCACGGGTTCCGACCAGCGCACGGGCTCCGGGTGGCGCACGGGCTCCGGCCGGTAGCCGAGCAAGCTCACCCGAGAGCCCGGTCCAGCGCAGGCTCAGGCCATCGCTGCCGGCATCGCTCGCCGGAACCATGACACCGACCGCTCCACCGGCATTGGCCAAGCTCGACCTGGCACAGGCCGGCGCGCGAGAACTGGGCCAGCGCGAGCGTAGGCCGGTGCGCGAAGACAGACCGACGGGTGCACGAGCGAGGACCACGGCATAGGCGAGGACAGCCGCGCGGGCCAAGGTCAGCGCGGGCAAGACTTCGGGGAAGGACCGGGCAGCAGCTTGCGTCGGGGCGGCCTCGGCCCGGAAGGTGGGCGCGGTCTGGCCGTCGGGCTCCACCCGGAGTTCAGGCTCCGCCGCGCGCACATCCAAGGCCAGCGCGGCAGCATAAGGCCTGACGGCATCTGGTCCGACGACACCCGGACCGGCAACCCTCGAACCAGCGACGTCAGGACCAGCAACGTCAAGACCAGCAACGTCAAGACCAGCAACGTCAAGACCAGCAACGTCAAGACCAGCAACGTCAAGACCAGCAACGTCAGGACCAGCGACGTCAGGACGGACGACCCCCGGCCATGCGAAGCCAGGGCCACTCAGGCCAGGACCAACGACCCCCGGACCGGCGAAGCCAGGGCCGCTCAGGCCAGGACCGCTGCGGCCGGAACCGGTAGCGACAGGGCCGGCGACGTTCGGAACGGCGACGCCGGCGGCGGGCTCGGGCGACTCAGGTGACACATCGCCCCCGGTCTCGGCGGCCGGGCTTGGCGGCGCCGGCGGCGGGCGTTCGGTGAGGGTGGCTTCGGCCGGCCAGATCAGGGGTGGGATCGGCTCGGTCTCGTCGTGCAGGCCCAGTTCGCCGCACTCGCGAGAGCAACCGCGCGACCGGCACAACTTCAGCCCGTGGCGGCGGGCGAGACCCCAACGGCGACGGCGCGCGTGGTCGCGGCGGAATTCGTCTCTGTCGGGTGACCAATTTCGCGCCTTTGTGCGGTCCCGCAAAGCGGCCGTCGTCGGCCGGGAGAAGAATGACAGCTGCTGGTTCCGCATAAGAACATTCTCCCGCGCCTGAAGAACCCCCGGAAGCGCTCGGAGATGCCAACCCGAAAATGGCAGGGAAGCGTTTGCGTGAGCAATTAAGGAGAGAATTCCCAGAAGATTCTCATGCCGCGGGGCGGGCACGGGACGGGCGGCCAAAAGTACGATGACGGGGCGCAGCAGGACGGGGGCGGCGCGGGGTGGAGGGTCGGCGACATGGTGGAGCACGGGCCGGACGGGCGTGCGGGCATCGACGTGGCGTTGGTGGAGCGGCTGGTCGCGGGGCAGTTTCCGCAGTGGGCCGGGTTGCCGGTGGCGCCGGTCGAGGTGGACGGGTGGGACAACCGCACCTATCGGCTGGGCACGACGATGACGGTGCGGTTGCCGACGGCGGAGGGCTATGTGGCGGCGGTCGCCAAGGAGAACGAGTGGCTTCCGCGGCTGGCTCCGCAGCTGCCGGTGGCCGTGCCACGAATCCTCGGACAGGGGCAGCCGGGCGAGGGATACCCGTACCCGTGGTCGGTTCGGGGTTGGCTTGCCGGTGAGACGGCGAGCCGGGGGCGTGTCGCTGACCGGGCGAAGTTCGCGGCCTCGGTGGCCGGGTTTCTCCGGGCTCTGCAACGGTGCGACACGAGCGGGGCGCCGGTCGCGGGGCGGCACAGTTGGTACAGGGGGGCGTCACCGGAGCACTACGACGACGAGACACGCAGGTGCCTGGCGGCCTTGGCCGGTGTGGTCGACACCGAGCGTGCGACCCGGGTGTGGGAGGCGGCTCTGGCCGCCGAGTGGCGGGGGTCGCCGGTGTGGTTCCACGGTGACATCGCCGCCGGCAACCTTCTGGTGTCCGGGGGTGAGCTGGTCGCCGTCATCGACTTCGGCACGTCGGGGGTCGGAGACCCGGCCTGTGACCTGGTGATCGCTTGGACGGACTTCGCCGGGGAGAGCCGCCGCGTCTTCCGGTCCGAGGTGGCGCAGGACGCGGGCACGTGGGCGCGCGCCCGCGGCTGGCTCCTGTGGAAGTCGCTGCTCGTGCTGTCCGAGATTCTCGGCACCGACCCGGCGCAGGAGGCCGTCCAGCAACGGCTGATAACCGAGGTCCTGACCGACCACGACAGCGAAGCGGACGCCGGCCATGACGGCCGAGCACACTGAGGCCACGACGGCCGAACAAGCTGAGGCCACGACGGCCGAACAAACAGAGACCACGACAGCCGAACAAACAGAGACCACGACAGCCGAACAAACAGAGACCACGACGGTGGGGCAAACAAAGGCCACGACGGCCCAGCAAACTGAGGCCACGACGGTGGGGCGGACAGAGACGACGGTGGGGCAGGGCCTAGCTGACCAGCCGGTGCAGGGCGAGCCGGGCGATCGGGAGGTAACCCAGCACGGCGGGGGCGAAGCCCGACACGGTCAGGCCGGTCTTCGTGCCGGTGCCGGCGGCCTCGACGGTGTGGCGCAGGTGCATTCGCAGGCCGGCTGCGGACACCGACCAGGACCAGCTGCGGACGGCGGCCTGCTCGACCACGTCGAGCACTTCGAACTCGACGCGGAGTCCGGCCGGACCGTGGACGATGCCACTGGTCGAGGCGGCGAGCGTCTCGGCCGGGTAGTCGACCGACCGGATCTGCGGGGACCACTCCGGCCAGCGCGCGGGCCGCACGTAGCGGTCCCAGACGTCTTCGTCGCCGCGGGGACCGCACACCACCACGCTGCGCATCATCGCCCTTTGTTGCCCGCTGCCGGCAACCGTAATCAGCGGCCGCGGGCTCAGACGGCCGGCAGTTTGACCGTGAAGGTGCAACCGCCGGCGTCCGCCGGATGGGCGGCCAGCGTTCCGCCGTGGGCGTCCACGATGGCCTTGGTGATGGCCAGGCCGAGGCCGGTGCCCTTGATGCCCTGCTGCACCGCGTTGCTGGCCCGGAAGAACCGGTCGAACAGGTGCGGGTACTGGTCGGCCGGGATGCCGATGCCGGTGTCGCACACCTCGATCACCACGTCGCCGTCCCCCATGCCGGTGGGTGCCTCGTACCGGACGCCCACGGTGACCCGGCCGCCGGCCGGGGTGTATTTGATGGCGTTGGACACCAGGTTGTCGAGCACCTGGCGCAACCTCGTCGGATCCGCGTTCACCAGCAGCTCCGGCGGGCCGGCACTCACCAGCGGTTCCGGCGGGCCGGCAACCTCGATCACCAGTTTCTTCTCCTCGGCGACCGGCTTGAGGACCGCCACCACATCGCGGATCATCCGGGTCGCCGACAGCGGGCGCGGTTCCAGATGCAGCTGACCGGCTTCCAGGCGGGCCATGTCGAGCAGGTCGTCGACGAGGGACTGCATGTGGGCGCTGCGCCGGTCGATCACCTCGGCCAGGTGCCGCTGCTCGCCGGTCAGGCCGGTGTCGTCGAGCAGCGTCTCGGTGTAGCTGCGGATCGCCCCGAGCGGGTTGCGCAGTTCGTGACTGACCAGGGCGACCAGTTCGTCCTTGAGCCGGTCGACGCGGCGCAGCGTCTCGTTCTGCGCGCGCTGGTCGCTCAGCAACCGCTCGCGCTGCTCGGTCAGCAGGTGCCGGTCGGTGACGTTGGTGCTGATGCCGTCGGTGAACAGCCGGTCGCCCTCGCGCCGCGGGACGGACCGGGTCCAGATCCACCGGGTCACCCCGTCGGCGCCGATGAGCCGGACCTCGTTCTCGGCCGGGCGGCCGGCCCGGAGCTTGACCAGGAACTGGTCGTACGTCTCCTGGTCGTCGGGGTGGACCCGGCCCGCCATGGCGGCCGCCATGTCCCATTGGACGGCGAGCCGCTCGCCGAACACGCCACTGCCGTCGGGGCTCGCGTAGACCGAGCCGAGCGTCTGGTCGGGCCGGACCTCGACCGTCCACACGTAGTCGTTCACCTGCTCGATGACCCGGTCGAAGTCGCGGCGGGCGGACGCCAGCGCCAGGGCGAGGTCCTCGGCGCCGCGCCGCTCGACGAACCGGCCCAGTTGGGCACCGATCAGTTCGAGCAGGTCGGTGATCCCCGGGTCGTAGTCCTCCACGGTCGCGCTGAACAGCAGCAGCACCCCGAGGACCCGGTCACCGGAGCGCACCGGCACACCGAGGGCACTGTGCAGGCCGGCCTCGCGGATCTGTTCGGCCCGGGTGAGCAGGCGGGGGTCGTCGGCGACCTCGGCGGCGTACAGCTCGGCCTCGGACAGCCAGATGTGCCCGGCCAGGCCGACCCCCCGCTCGACGACGAACGGCCGCTCCTCGGTGACCCCGCTCAGGTCGTGCCCGGGTTCGGCCCAGTGCCCGACCCGGTGGATCGTGCCGGCCGCCTCGTCGGTCTGCCAGAACTCGCCGTACACCCAGCCCAGGGCACGGGCGACGGCGGCGAGCGTACGCGCGGCGGCCTCCTCGGCACTTGCCGAGTCGGCGAGGGCGCGGGCCACCGCGTACCGGACCTCCCGGGACCGCTCGGCGATCCGCTGGTCGGTGATGTCGTGCAGGGCGACCACGGCACCGAGGCGGCGGCCGTCCCGGGTATCGATCGGCCGGGCGTTCGCGTGGTAATGGTGCGGGGTGCCGCCGCGCGGGGCGACCTGCACGTGCTGCCGGTCGACGAATTCCCCCCGGAACGCGCGGATCAGCGGCAGCTCGGGCTCGGCAAGCAGGGCGCCGTCGGGACCGTACAGATCGTACTCATCAGACCAATCGCCGGGCGGAAGCGGCCGCGCGTCGCTGCGATGGATCTCCCGCATCGCGTGGTTGAAAAGCGTCAGGCGGCCGTCGGCGTCGCAGGCGGCGACGCCGACGTCGAGGCTGTCCAGCAGCGCCTGCAGGAAGGTGCGCTCGTGTTCGAGCTGCCGGCGGGCGGCGGCCCGGCCACTGATGTCGTGCAGGAACGCGTGGAAGGCGTGCTGGTCGATCTGCAGCGTCATCTCGATCGGGAACTCCTGGCCGGCGCGGTTGCGCGCGGCCAGCTCGATCCGGTGCCCGGACAGGTGGGAGGGCCCGCCGGCGTTGATCCGGGCCATCCCGGCGGCGTGCGCGGCGCGGAACCGGGTCGGGATGATCAGGTTGGCGACCTGGCCGCCGAGCGCCTCCGGCGCGGAATACCCGAACAAGCGCTCGGCGGCGGCGTTCCAGGCGAGCACGGCCCCGGCGGTGTCGATCGAGACGTACGCGTCCTGGCAGGCATCAAGCACACCCTGCAAGCGCCGGGCGGTGCCGGCCTGCCCGCGCGCCTCGGCCCGCAGCGCGATCTCGGTCTCCGCGACGGCGGCCAGATCCTCGACCAGCAGCAGGTCCCGGGGCTCCCAGTCGCGGGGTTCGTCGTGCAGCACGCAGAACGCGCCGATCGGCCGGCCGGCCGGATCACGGATCGGGAAGCCGGCGTACGCGATCACGCCGTCCTCGATCGCCGGATGCCCCGCCACCCGGTCGTCGACGCGCGCGTCGGTGACCATCAGCGGCGCGTCGGTGTCGACGACGAGACGGCAGAAGGTGTGCGAGGCGGGCGGCCCGGCCGACCCGGCGATCACCGGCCGATCGTCCGTGACCAGCGACAGCTGGGCGCGCGAGGTGCGAAGCTGGTGGGCGGCGGCGCGGGCGAGCCGGTCCATCGACGGGCTACGGGCGCTGTCGGACAGCCCGCCGTCCGGTGCGGGGCGCGCGTCGCTCAGCCTCCCGCCGGCGCCGTTCGTCCCCGTCGTAACCCCCACTCCCCCACGTTCGGTCGCCTTGACGAATCGCTGAGCCGCCGCATGGAAGTCGACGCTTCAACCTCTTGTCAGCTACGGAATCGGTGGAAAGATGGGCCGGAAAGTGTCCGATCCTGCGTCTGGAGATCTCGTGACCGCCAAGAACGTGCTGCACAACTTCATCGGTGGCGCCTCGGCCGCGCCCGCCGAGGGCCGCTACGAAGATCTCCTCGACCCGGCCACCGGCGAGGTGTTCGCCTCCGCCCCGGTCTCCGGCAAACCGGACGTCGACCGGGCGTTCGAGGCGGCGTCGTCGGCGTTCGAGAAGTGGCGCAACACGACCCCGAGCGAACGGCAGCAGGCCCTGCTCAAGTTCGCCGACGCGATCGAGGCCCGCACCGACGAACTGGTCGCCGCCGAGTCGCAGAACACCGGCAAGCCGCTCGGCCTGACCCGCAGCGAGGAACTGCCGCCCGCGATCGACCAGATCCGCTTCTTCGCCGGCGCCGCCCGCCTGCTGGAGGGTCGCTCGGCCGGGCAATACCTCAACGGTTACGAAAGCTACGTCCGGCGCGAGCCGGTGGGCGTGTGCGCGCAGGTCACACCGTGGAACTACCCGCTCATGATGGCCGTCTGGAAGATCGCGCCGGCGCTCGCCGCCGGCAACACGGTAGTGCTCAAGCCGTCCGACACCACCCCGGTCACCTCGGTGATGCTCGCCGAGATCGCCGCCGAGTTCCTGCCGGCCGGCGTGTTCAACGTGGTCGTCGGCGACCGCGACACCGGCCGCCGACTGGTCAGCCACCCCACCCCGCAAATGGTGTCGATCACCGGCAGCGTGCGGGCCGGCATGGAGGTCGCCCAGGCCGCCTCCGCCGACCTCAAGCGCACCCACCTGGAGCTGGGCGGCAAGGCCCCGGTCGTGGTGTTCGACGACGCCGACATCGAAGCGGCGGCCGAGGCCATCGCGATCGGCGGCTACTTCAACGCCGGCCAGGACTGCACCGCCGCCACCCGGGTGCTCGCCTCCCCGCGCGTCTACTCCGACTTCGTGGCCGCCCTCGCCGAACAGGCCAAGGGCACCAAGACCGGCGCCGCCGACGACGAGGACGTGCTCTACGGCCCGCTGAACAACGCCCGCCAGCTCGAGCGGGTCGCCGGTTTCGTCGACCGTCTCCCCGACCACGCCACCCTGTCCGCCGGCGGCGCCCGGATCGGCGACCGCGGCTACTTCTACTCCCCCACCGTCGTCTCCGGCCTCAAGCAGACCGACGAGGTGGTCCAGGACGAGATCTTCGGCCCGGTCATCACCGTCCAGCAGTTCACCGACGAGGACGAAGCGGTCCGCTGGGCCAACGGCGTCGAATACGGCCTCGCCTCCAGCGTCTGGACCAAGGACCACGCCCGCGCGATGCGCATGACCCAGCGCCTCGACTTCGGCTGCGTCTGGGTCAACTGCCACATCCCGCTGGTCGCGGAGATGCCCCACGGCGGCTTCAAGCACTCCGGCCACGGCAAGGACCTTTCCGTGTACGGCCTGGAGGACTACACCCGCATCAAGCACGTCATGCACGCGCTCTGACGCAGCCTCAGCATCGCCTCGGTGACCCAGGACCGGTCGTCCGCGCCCGTTGATCAAGAGCTCCATCGGGCTCGGAGCGGGCCATCTGGGTTTCGCCGAGGCCGACGTGCGCTTTCGCGCTGCGGGCGTGTCCGGCGGGGTTAAAGGATGGTGGGCGCTGATGCCGGCCCCGACCTCGAAGGCGAGTCCGGGGAGGTGGGCTGATCTCGGGGCGGCCGGCGCGGCAGATCGCCGGACGCCGGGCGGCCGGACGACGGGCGGCGGCGCGGCAGCGGGACGCGGCGGGTCACAGGTCCAGGACGATGGGGCCGTTCGGGCGGCTGCAGCAGATCAGGGCGTTGCCGGCGGCGGGTGGGTCGACGGGGTCGAGTGTGTAGGTGACGTCGCCGGACAGCAGACCGGACTCGCAGTTGTGGCACACGCCGGTGCGGCATGACCAGCGGACCGGGACGTCGCACGCCTCAGCCAGCTCGAGCAGGCTCGGCTCGTCGGTGGGCCACGGGACGGTCAAGCCGCTGCGCGCGAAGGACACCGAAGGGCCGTTGCCGGGTTCGCCGGTGGGCGGGTGGGGCGGCCTGGACGGCGCCGCGCTGATGCCGGGGGTCAGACCGGGGCGCGCGCCGAAGATCTCGGTGTGGAGCCGGCTGGGCGAAAGGCCGGTTTCGACGAGCGCCGCGGTGACGTCGGTCAGGAACGCGGCGGGACCGCAGAGGTAGGCGTCGGCGTCCGCCGACAGCCCGAGCGAGCGAAACGCCGCCGCCGACAGTCGACCGGTGGCGTCGTAGCCGCGGTCGGCCGGGGTGGGGTGGCTGAGACAGATGAAGGACCGGGCCGACGGCAGGGCGGCCAGCAGCTCGACCACTTCCGAAGCGAACGGGCGCTCCGCGGCGTTGCGGGCTGCCTGAAACCACCAGATCTCGCGGGTGGACCTCTCGGCGGCCAGCGCGTGCAGCATGGCCAGCACCGGGGTCGCCCCGACGCCGCCGCTGATCAGCAGGACCGGCGACGCCGCGGGGCGCAGGACGAACGAGCCGCGGGGCGCGGCGACATCGAGCAGGTCGCCGGGCCGGACCTTCGTGGACAGGTAACCGCTGCCCCGGCCGTGCGGCTCGTGCTTGACGCTGATCCGGTAGCCGGCATCACCGGGCCGGCCGGACAGGGAGTAGCTCCGCACGACCGCCGGCCGCGCCGGACCGGCCAGCGGGTCGCGGCCGGCGACCGCCGGGCCGAACTGGCCGGCCGGCGGGTCGCGGACAACGACGGCCGGGCCGGCCGGAGCGTCGCGGCCGACGACGGCCGGGGCGGTGCGGACGGTCAGGAACTGGCCGGGCTGGGCGGCCGGTAACGGGGCGCCGTCGGGGTCGGCCAGTCGGATCGAGGTGATCGTGGTGCTCTCCGGCTCGACCGCGGTCACCCGGAGTGGCCGGAACCCGGTCCATGCCGGTGGCCGGGTGGCGTCGGTCAGGCCGGCGTTGCCGCTCGCGGACGCCGGTTCGGCGAGCATCGCCCGGAACGAGGCCTGCCAGCCGGGGCTCAGGGCGGGCATGCGCAACGCCCGCTCGAGCTGCTCGCGCGGGTGGCCGGGCAGGTAGAGCAGGGCGTCGGTCTCGGCCACGGTGAGGGCTTGCGGGCCGTCGGCGACCTTGACGATCTCGTCGCCGGCCCGGACCGGGCCCTCCCGCAGCACCCGCAGGTAGAAGCCGGGCCGGTGGTGCTGCACGAGCAGGGCGGGCATCCGCGGGTCGGCCAGCCGGAGGCCGACCCGGTAGCAGGTGACCCGGGGCTGGGTCACCTCGAACAGGCCCTCCCCGATCCGGTAGCGGTCGCCGGCACCGCGCGCATCTCGCCGCCGTGACCGCCGAGGTCGCCCTGGCCGTCGCCGTCGAGGTTGAGCCGGCGCGCGGTGACCGGTCCGTCCACCGGCGACTTCCAGATGCCGGTGTGCACGGTCCGGCCGCGCCACCGAATGTCCTTGGGCAGTCCGACATTGACCGAGCGCAGTGTCCGCACGCCGTTATTGTTCGCGCATCTCCCACGGAGAGCCATACTCGATCAGCTTGTCCAGGAACGGCTGCGGGTCGAACGCCTCGGGGCCGAGCACGCCGGTGCCGTGCCAGGTGCCGGCGGCCAGCAGTTCCAGGGCGATCACCGGGTTGACGGCGGTCTGCCAGACCACCGCCTGGGAGCCGTACTCGCGCATCGACCATTCGTTGTCGACGAGGTGGTAGAGGTAGACCTCGCGGGGCTTGAAATCCTTGCCCAGCCCCCGGACCAGCGTCCCGGCGCAGGTTTTGCCGGTCATCTTGTCGCCCAGCGTGGCCGGGTCGGGCAGGACGGCCGCGACCACGTCGCGCGGGGACACGCGCGCGTTTCCGACCTGCACCGGCTCGGTGCGGTCCAGGCCCAGTTTGTGCAGCGTGCGGAGGACCTCGATGAACTCGCGGCCCAGACCGTACTTGAAGGTGACCCGGCCGGCGTCGACCCAGCGCGGGATGAGCAGCACCTCCTCGTGCTCCACGTGCACGCACTCGACCGGGCCGATGCCGCCGGGGAAGTCGAACATCTCCGGCTCGCTGAGCGGCTCGGTGGTGAACCAGCCGCGGCCCCTCTCGTAGATCACCGGCGGGTTCAGGCACTCCTCGATCGTGGTCCACACCGAGAAGCTGGGCGCGAACTCGTACCCTTCGACCTCGAGGTTCCCGCCGTCGCGCACGCCGACCTCGTCGATGCGGGCGAACAGGTGCTCCGCCGCGTACTTGGCGAAGATGTCGGAAAGTCCCGGCTCGACGCCGATGCCGACGAGCGCGAGGCGCCCGGCCGCCGCCCAGGCGGCCGCGGCGGCGAACTGGTCGTCGCCCAGCTTCACCCCGGTCTTGCGGTAGGGCTCGTCGGGGTGCGGGTGGGACAGCGACATCGCCATGTCGAGGTAGTCGGCGCCGGCCGCGTGCGCGCCTTCGAAGACCGGCAGGACGAACCGAGGATCCACGGCATTGAGTACGTGGGTGATGCCGTGCGCCCGGCACAGCTCGGCCACCGCCCCGGCGTCGGAGGCGTCGATGCGGGCCGCCACGAACCGGTCGTCCGCGACCGAGTCGACGACGCGGTTCGCGCGGGCGAGCTCGTAGTCGGCGACCACATAGCGGGTGAAGAAATCGCGGCGACACGCGATGCCGGCCGCGGCGGATCCGACACCGCCCGCACCGACAACCAGGACGCGCATAAGGGACGACCTTTCGATCACTGAAACCGTGTCTCACGAGCCTCTACACCACGGAAACCCTTGTCAAGAGCGATCAACTCTGCGATAAACGCATCTACGAAGTTCGCCGCGAAAGGATTCCAGGTGCTTGTCCGGTACGGATTCCATCGATCACCGCAAACCGGACGAGCGATTCCATTGCTGTCCGGTCGCCGCCGGGGAAGAATCGCGGCGTGACGGGCGACCTGGCTTTGGATCAGATCAACAAGCAGATCATCGAGCACCTGCAGCGGGACGGCCGGATGTCCTACGCGACGCTCGCCAAGGAGATCGGGCTCTCCGAGGCGGCCGTCCGCCAGCGGGTGCAACGCCTGCTCGACGGCGGGCTCATGCAGATCGTGGCGGTCACCGACCCGCTCACCCTGGGCTTCGCCCGGCAGGCCATGGTGGGCCTCAAGGTCAACGGTGATCTGCGGGCCATCGCCGACGAGATCGCGGCCATCCCCGAGGTCGACTACGTGGTGATCTGCGCGGGCGGGTTCGACCTGCTCGTCGAGCTGGTCTGCACCGACGACGAGCACCTGCTCGACCTGCTCAACGAGAAGGTCCGCCCGATCAAGGGGGTCACCTCGTGCGAGACCTTCATGTACCTGAAGCTGGCGAAACAGACCTACGCGTGGGGAACGAGATGACCGCACCGTCCTTCTGGCTGGACTCCCTCGGCCCGATCACGCCACGGCCGCCGCTCGCCGGCTCGATCGACGTGGACGTGGCCATCGTCGGGGGCGGCTACACCGGCCTCTGGACGGCGTACTACCTCGCGCAGACCGCCCCGCACCTCGCCGTCGCCGTCATCGAGGCCGAATACTGCGGGTTCGGCGCCTCCGGGCGCAACGGCGGCTGGGCGTCCGGGCTGTTCCCGGTGCCGGAGGCCAAACTCACCAGCCGTTACGGGCCGTCCCGCGCGGCCGCGATGCATGCCGCATTGGCCGGGGCGGTCGACGAGGTGGGCCGCGCCGCCGCGGCCGAGGGCATCGACTGCGACTACGCCAAGGGCGGAACCATCACCCTCGCGCGTACGCCCGCGCAGGTACGCCGCCAGCAGGGTTCGGCCGGTTTCCTCGACGCCGCCGAGGCGTCCGCCATCTGTGGCGCGGCCGGCGTGCTCGGCGGTGTCTACAGTCCCGACTGCGCCGCCCTGCATCCGGCCAAGCTGGTCCGTGGACTCGCCGACGCGGTCGCCGCCCGAGGCGTCCAGATCTACGAGGGCACCCGCGTACGCCGCATCGCCCGCGGCCTGGTCGAGACCTCAGCCGGGACCGTGCGAGCCGGCACGGTGGTCCGCGCGCTCGAGGGATACACGGTCCGGCTCGCCGGGCACCGCCGCTCGCTCGCTCCGGTCTACTCGCTGATGATCGCCACCGAGCCGCTCGCCGCCGGCGACTGGGAGCGCATCGGTCTCCGGCGGCGGGAGACCTTCGCCGACGAGCGTCACATGATCATCTATGGTCAGCGGACCGCCGACGACCGGCTCGCCTTCGGAGGCCGGGGCGCGCCCTACCACTTCGGCTCCCGGATCGACCCGTCGTACGACCGGGTGCCGGCCGTGTTCGACAACCTGCGCAACACACTCACCGAGATGTTCGGGATCGAGCCGGACATCGCCTACCGCTGGGGCGGGCCGCTCGGCATCCCCCGCGACTGGATGCCGTCCGTCGGGCTGGAGGACGGCATCGCGTGGGCCGGCGGCTACGTGGGCGACGGCGTCGCGGCCGCGAACCTCGCCGGGCGTACCCTCGCGGATCTGATCTCCGGCACCCGCAGTGACCTGACCGCCCTGCCGTGGGTGGGCCATCGCTCCCGGCGCTGGGAGCCGGAACCGATCCGCTGGCTCGGCATCAACGCCGCGCTGCGCGCCACCAGCCTGCGGGACGCGCTGGAACGCCCGAGAGCGTCCTGAGCGGAAAACCGGTGGTTCGCCGAGACCTCCGGTGACACCCTTGCCTGATGACGACTTTTACGCGGCCCCCGTCGGTGGCCTGCTGACTTCCGCGTGACACGTCCTGGCCGCCCACTGGGCGGCCAGTTGTCTTTCCGGCCTTCCGAGTGGGCATTTCCGTACCCACTTCGAAGGTGGTTCCGATGCTTGCCGACCTTGCGATTCGTGACCTGACCGACCCGGCCGAGGGCCGGCACGCCATCCAACTGGTACTCGACGCGGTGCTGCACGCCGCGGCCGCCCGCCACCCGGCAGTTCCGCTGGTGCTGCATCGCGGCGCCCGGGTCGTCGAGGTGGCCGACAACTACGACCGGCTCGGCTACTCCCCCGACGCGGCGGCCCGCGACGCCCGCTACACCCGCTACGTCTCGGCCACCCACATGCTGCGCTCCCAGACCTCCGCCCTGGTCCCGGGCGCCCTGCGCGCTCACCCCGAGGCCGATGCCCTGCTCGCCTGCCCGGGGATCGTCTACCGGCGGGACACCATCGACCGGCTCCACACCGGGACGCCGCACCAGCTGGACCTGTGGCGGATCAGCGCCACGCCGCTCGGTGACGACGCGCTCGCCGAGCTCGTCGCGGTGGCGGTGACCGCCGCACTTCCGGGCACGCCGTGGCGCACCCGGCCGGCCTCGCATCCCTACACCACCGGCGGCCTCGAGATCCAAGCCTGGTCGGGAACATCCTGGGTGGAGATCGGCGAGTGCGGATGGGCGGCCGCGCACGTGCTGCCCCGTCCGGGAACCGCCGGCCTGGCCCTCGGGCTCGGCCTGGACCGCCTGCTCATGCTGCGCAAGGGCATCGCCGACATCCGGTTGCTGCGCTCGGCCGACCCTCGGGTGGCGGCTCAGATGACGACGCTGGAGCCGTACCGTCCGGTGCCGTCCCAGCCCGCCGCCCGGCGCGACCTGTCGGTGGCGATGCCGGCCGGCGTCACCGCCGAGGAGGTGGGCGACCGCATCCGCGAGCTGCTCGGCCCGGACGCCGCGCTGGTCGAGGAGATCTCGATCCTCGCGGCCACGCCGCCGGCCGCGTTGCCGCCCGCGTCGCGCGCCCGGCTCGGCATCCGCGACGGCGAGGTGAACGTGCTGCTGCGGGTGATCCTGCGGGACCCGCACGCGACCATCCCCGGCCACCTGGCGAACGAGCTGCGCGACCGGATCTGGCAAGGGCTGAGCAGTGCTCGTCCCGGGGGTGGCGGACCGGCGCGGCACCGGTGAGCGCCCAGGAAAGCACGACGGCCGGCCACCTGAGGGGTGGCCGGCCGTGCACTGCTATGCCGTCAGAGCGGACGGATGTTCTCGGCCTGCAGGCCCTTGGCGCCCTGGGCAACGTCGAACTCGACCCGCTGGTTCTCCTCGAGGGTGCGGAAACCCGAGGTGGCGATGGCCGAGAAGTGGGCGAAGACGTCGCCGTCGCCGTTGTCCTGCGTGATGAACCCGAAGCCCTTGTCGGCGTTGAACCACTTGACGATGCCGGTAGCCATGATTCTCCTTGAAGACCGTGAGGCCCCGCACCTTACGGGACGCTCGCGTCGCCGCGTTGATCCCGGTTCACCGACGAAGCAAAAAACGCCTGGGGGCTGAGATGCCCGTCAGGCGTCGAGTACGTCTTTGGAAATCAAAACTGCAACGCGGCCAAAATAGCACAGAATCCGACCCGTCTCGCCTGCCAAAACATGACTGACTCCGGTACGCGGGCGGGGTTCCACGGGGCCGGTGACTCTCCGCGTACGCATCGACGGGGCGCCGGCTGTCGGACCCCTTGCGTAGCCTGTCCGGCGTGGAGACAGTGAACGCCCTCATCGATGCGCTGCGTGACCTCATCGCCCGCTCCGGCCGGGACGCGGGCCGAGCCTGATGCCGCGGGTCTTCGAGTGCCGGACGACTCCGGTTTCCTGGCCCTGATCGACCCCGACACCTACCCCGGTTTCGTGGCCGAGGACTGGGATTACGACTCGGTGATGGAGCACTTCGCGGCGGCCATGGCCGCCCGCCGCATGCTGCTGTGGCACACCGGGGACGGCGGCTGGTGGCATGTCGAGGTGAGCGACACGGCACCGGCGGCCGGCTTCCGGCGCACGGCGGGCCCGATCCGCTCCGCCGCCGCCGGCCTGGTCGTCGGCGGCCTGGTCGTCGGCGGTCTGGTCGTCGGCGGCCTGGGAGCCGAAGTAGCCCGGCGGCACCGGCACCGGCCCCGGCGCGATCGCCGAGGCCGGTTGCCGGCAGCACGGATCAGAGCCGGTTGGACGCCTCCGTCAACACCGAGCGCAGGATCTGCTCGATCTCGATGAACTGCTCCTCGCCGGCGATCAGCGGCGGCGCCAGTTGGATGACCGGGTCGCCGCGGTCGTCGGCGCGGCAGTACAGGCCGGCCTCGAACAGCGCGCTCGACAGGAACCCACGCAGCAGGCGCTCGGACTCGTCCTCGTTGAACGTCTCCTTGGTGGCCTTGTCCTTCACCAGCTCGATGCCGAAGAAGTAGCCGTCGCCGCGGACGTCGCCGACGATCGGCAGATCGGCCAGGCGCTGCAGGTAGGAGCGGAACAGGTCGCTGTTCTCGCGTACGTGACCGTTGAGGTTCTCGCGCTCCATGATGTCCAGGTTGGCCAGTGCCACCGCGGAGCCGACCGGGTGGCCGCCGTAGGTGATGCCGTGGGCGAACCAGTTGGTGCCCTCGAGGAACGGCTCGGCCAGCCGGTCCGAGGCGATCATCGCGCCGAGCGGCACATAGCCACTGGTGAGCCCCTTGGCCACGGTGATGATGTCGGGGGTGTAGCCGTACTTCAGGCCACCGAAGTACTCGCCGAGACGACCGAAACCGCAGATCACATCATCGGAAACCATGAGTACGTCGTACCGGTCGCAGATCTCCCGCACGCGCTGGAAGTAACCGGGCGGCGGCGGGAAGCAGCCACCCGCGTTCTGCACCGGTTCCAGGAAGACGGCGGCCACCGTGTCGGGGCCCTCGAACTCGATGGCCTCGGCGATGCGGTCGGCGGCCCAGATGCCGAACTGCTCCGGCGTCATGTTCTCGTCCGGCCGGCGGTAGTAGTTGGTGTTCGGCACCCGGAACGTCGACGGCACGAGCGGCTCGAAGTCCTGCTTCAGGGCCGGAATGCCGGTGATCGACAGGGCGCCCATCGAGGTGCCGTGGTAGGCGATCTGCCGGGAGATCACCTTGGTCTTGAGCGGCTTGCCGACCTTGCGGAAGTAGGAGCGGGCCAGCTTCCACGCCGACTCGACCGCCTCGGAACCACCGGTGGTGAAGAAGACCCGGTTGAGGTCGCCCGGGGTCAGCGACGCGAGGCGGGCGGCGAGCTCGACCGCCTTCGGGTGCGCGTACGACCAGATCGGGAAGTAGGCAAGCTCCCCCGCCTGCTTGGCGGCCGCCTCGGCGAGCTCCTGCCGGCCGTGCCCGGTCTGCACGACGAACAGCGCGGACAGGCCGTCGAGGTATTTGCGGCCGGTGCTGTCCCACACGTAGCAGCCGTCGCCGCGAACGATCAACGGCACATCGTTCTTCTGGTACGACGACAGCCGGGTGAAGTGCATCCACAGGTGGTCGCGTGCCGCGCCGGCCAGCTTCTCGTAATCGGGGTTCTGCAGGTCGCTCAAGGTGAAACTCCAGGACTCAGAGGGTGGCGAAGGCTTGTTCGAGGAGGGTGAGCCCGCGGTCGAGCTCGTCGTCGCTGATCACCAGCGGCGGCAGCAGCCGGATCACGTTGCCGTAGGTGCCGCAGGTCAGCAGCAGCAACCCGGACTCGTGCGCGGCCCGGGCCACGGCGGCGGTGCCGGCGGCCTCCGGCTCGATCGAACCCGGCACGACCAGCTCGACGGCGAGCATGGCGCCGCGCCCCCGGATCTCCCCGATCGACGGATGCTTGGCGGCGAGGGCCTCGAGGCGGGGCCGGGCCACCGACTCGATGTGCCGGGCCGCGGCGGCCAGGTCGAGCTCGCGCATGGTCTCGATGCTGGCGAGGGCCGCGGCGCAGGCGATCGGGTTGCCGCCGTAGGTGCCACCCAGCCCACCCGGGTGTACCGCGTCCATGATCTCGGCGCGCCCGGTCACCGCGGCGAGCGGCAACCCGCCCGCGATGCCCTTGGCCGTCGTGATCAGGTCGGGCTCCACACCCTCGTGCTCGCTGGCGAACCACGACCCCGTACGGCAGAAGCCGGTTTGGATCTCGTCGGCGATGAACACCGCGCCGGCCTGCTTGCTCCAGGCGGCCAGCGCCGGCAGGAACCCGGCGGCCGGCACCACGAAACCACCCTCGCCCTGAACGGGCTCGATGAGCACGGCCGCGACGTTGCTCGCGCCGACGTGCTTCTCGATCTGCCCGATGGCGTACGCCGCGGCCTCCGTCCCGCTGCGACCGCCGTCGCGGAACGGATAGGACATCGGCACCCGGTAGATCTCCGGGGCGAACGGCCCGAACCCCTGCTTGTACGGCATGACCTTGGCGGTCAGCGCCATCGTCAGGTTGGTCCGGCCGTGATAGGCGTGGTCGAACACCACGATCGCCTGTCGCCCGGTCGCGTGCCGGGCGATCTTCACCGCGTTCTCGACCGCCTCGGCCCCGGAGTTGAACAGCGCAGTGCGCTTGTCGAACTCGCCAGGCGTGCGGACCGCCAACTCCTCACAGACCGCGACATATTGCTCGTACGGCGCGATCATGAAGCAGCTGTGCGTAAACCGCTCCACCTGCGCCTTGACCGCCGCCACCACCTTGGGCGCCGAGTTGCCGACGTTGGTGACCGCGATCCCGGCCGCGAAGTCGATCCACTCCCGCCCGTCCACATCGGTCATCGTGCCGCCCCCCGCGCTGCTCACATACGCCGGGATCATGCTCGACACCCCCCGCGCGACGGCCGCACTGCGCCGCCGGTGCAGCTCACCGGAAGACGACACGTCAGACTCCTTCACGACGGGACCTCAACTCCTTCAAGCTTCGAACCCCGATCATTTCACCGATTCCGTCGTTTGCAATAGTCAGCACAACTATTTCCGCGTCCCTGCCCAGGTCCGCGACAGCCCTTCCCCACCCTGCTCCCACCCCGCAACCCGTGACCACATCGCCAGCCCTCAGCGCCGCCGCCCCGCCCCGCCCGCGCCGCCCGCCCCGGCCCGTGCCGCCCGCCCCCCGCGAGCCCGGCCGCCGCGCATGCCGACCCCTCGCAAGCCCGGCCACCCCGCACGAACCCGGCCACCGCGCAAGCCGGCCACCCCGCAGCACAACCGCCTCGCAAGCCAGCCACCCGGCCACCCCGCAGCCCGGCCACCCCGCAGCCCGGCCACCCCGCAAGCCGGCCGCCCGGCTACCCCACGGGCGCACCGGCTCACCGGTCCGGACCCCAGGGCCTGCCGAGCGCCCAGAGTCAGGCGCCGGCCCGCTCTCGGACCCCCGCGCTTCCGTCGGGTCGGCGCACCGAACTGCGCCGCTGCACGAGCGCGACACGTCCGCAAAGGCCGATACCGACCGGCCGGGGCTAGGCGAATCGGAGCCGACATCACTTATCGGGCAAATCCGCCCTCGGATGTCGGCGGGAGCCGGACAAACGGCCGGCTCCCGCCGGCATCCTTGAGAAAGGGGTCTCCGAAGCCGGTAAGGCCCCTTTTTCAGGAAGTTGCGCGGCGCGGCGCGGCGGAAAGCGGCACGGCGGAAAGCGGCACGGCGGAAAGCGGCACGGCGGAAAGCGGCACGGCGGAAAGCGGCACGGCGGAAA
>NZ_BOMM01000043.1 GCF_016862195.1 Paractinoplanes ferrugineus
GGCGGAAAGCGGCACGGCGGAAAGCGGCACGGCGGAAAGCGGCACGGCGGAAAGCGGCACGGCGGAAAGCGGCACGGCGGAAAGCGGGTGTCAGAGGGCGCGGGGTCGCCGGCCAGCGGAACAGTGGTAGCAGCGATCGACGTCGCTGGTGGATTTGTACCACTCGTGATTGCCGCAATCGGTTCGGCCGCGGGCGGCTACGCCGCGGTTGAGCAGGAACCACGGGAGATGACGCCGGAGCCGGGTCCGCCACCGGAAGCGGCCGCGACCGATCCGCACGGGTGCGACTCCTCGCAACGAAGGGCGAGCCCCGGCGGCGGAGGTGGGCGCCTCCGCCACCGGAACGAGGGCTATTCGGCTGGGGCCTTGTCGGCTCGGCGGGAGCGGATGTTGGTGATGACGGCGATCAGGACGCCGGCGGCGAAGATCAGGGTGCCCATCACGTTCACCTGCGGGGGCAGGCCGACCCGGGTGGAGCCCCAGATCCACAGCGGGAACGTCGTCGTGGTGGTGCCGGAGGTGAAGTTGGTGACCACGAAGTCGTCGATGGAGAGGGCGAACGCGAGCAGGAAGCCGGAGAAGACAGCCGGCAGGATGATCGGGAACGTCACTTTCCAGAACGTCACCCAGGCGGAGGCGCCCAGGTCGGCGGCGGCCTCCTCGATGGAGCGGTCCAGGGTGATGACGCGGGCCCGCACGATGGTGGCGACGAACGAGATCGAGAACATGATGTGCGCGATCGTGATCGTCACGGCGCCGAGGCCGAGGTTGAGGGACACGAACAGGCTGAGCAGGGAGGCGCCCATGATCAGCTCGGGGGACGAGATGGTGCTGAACATGACCAGGTTCAGCGTGCCGTGGCCGCGGAAGCGGTAACGGCCGAGGGCGTAACCGATGCCGGTGCCGAGGGCGGCCGAGACGATGCTCGAGACCACGGCGATGATCAGGGTGGTCCACAGGGCGGTGGTCAGGGTGTCGATCGCGAACAGATTCTTCGGGAGGTACCACTTGAGCGTGGGGCCCTCCCACTCCTGGTTGTAGCGGCCCTTGGTGTTGTTGAAGCTGAACAGGACCATCACGGCGATCGGGACGATCAGCCAGATGATCACCAGCCAGGTGTAGGCGAACAGCAGCGTGCCGCCGCCGAGCTTGCGCCTCGGCTTGGCCAGGTGCACCGTCTTGCGGTCCAGCACAGCCTGGCTCATCGGGCCGCCACCTTCATCACGTCCTCGGTGCCGAGTGCTCGGGCGTAGGCGAAGATGCCGACGAGCAGCACCGCCATCAGGATGAACGAGAGCGCCGAGGCCGTCGGATAGTCCGAGTTGTTGAGGTACTGCTTCTGGATGACCTGGCCGATCATGGTGGTGGACGAGCTGCCCAGCACCTCCGAGTTGACGTAGTCCGAGCTCACCGGCACGAACGACATCAGCACGCCGGCGAAGACGCCGGGCAGGGCGAGCGGCAGGATCACTTTGCGGAACGAGGTGGCCGGGTTGGCGTACAGGTCACGCGCCGCCTCGACGACCCGGGGGTCGATGCGCTCGAGGGCCACGTAGACCGGCAGCACCATGAACGGCAGGAAGTTGTAGACCAGGCCGCAGATGACGGCCGGCGCCGTGCCGAGGATGTGGTAGGACTCGGGCAGCAGCCCGATGCTCTTCAGCGGCGACAGCACCGGCCCGTCGTCGGTCAGGATCTGGCGCCACGAGATGGTCCGGAGCACGAACGACACGAAGAACGGCAGGAGCAGAAGGAAGAGGTACGTCGATTTGCGCTTGCCGCCGTAGAAGGCGATCCAGTACGCGACCGGGAACGCCAGGATGATCAGGATGATCGTGGCGATGACGCCGTAGATCAGCGACCGGATCAGCTGGGTGTTGTAGGCCTCGATCGCCTCGGTGTAGTTCTGCCAGTGGAAGGTGAACCGGTAGCCGTTGACCACGTCGCCCTGTTGCAGCGACAGCGACAGCATCGCGACCATCGGGACGACGAAGAACAGCAGCAGCCACAGCCCGCCGGGCAGGATCAGAAGGTACGGCGCGAGCTGGCGTTTCACTCGATCCATAGATCAGCCCAGCACGATCGGCTCGAAGGTCTTCTGGAAGTTCTGGTTCTCCTCGGCCGTCTCGAACGACACGTAGTAGTGCAGCTTCGCGTAGTCGGCGTCGGTCGGGAACACCAGGTTGGAGTTGGCGATCTCCTCCATGGACTTCTTCTCGTCGCCGCTGAGCTTGGCCGCGTCGGCCTTGATGACCGCCTGCGCGCCGGGGACCGGGGTGACGTAGTTGATGTATTCGGCGAGCGAGCCGGCGATCTCCGGCTTGTAGAAGAAGTCCATCAGCGCGATCGCGTCCAGCGGCGACTTGGCGGTGATCGGGATCGTCATGTTGTCGGTCCAGATCGTGGCGCCCTCCTCGGGGAGCACGAACTGCAGGTTGCGACCCTCGGAGACGTTCTTCTGGAAGATGTCGCCGGACCAGGCCTGGGTGATCCAGACTTCGCCCTTGCCGAGCGCGTCGACGTAGCTCTGGTCGTAGTAGTTGCGGACGATCCCGTCCGACTTCTGCTTCTTGAGGTGGTCGGCCGCCTTCTTCCAGTCGTCCTGGGTGGACTTGGCCGGGTCGATGCCGAGCGCCATGAGGCCGAAGTTGGCGAGTTCCTGGGTGTCGGAGAACATGCCGACCTTGCCCTTGAACGCGGGGTCCCACAGGTCCGCGAGCTTCGTGATCTTGCGACCGCCGAGCTTGGCCGGGTCGTACGCGATGCCGGTCATGCCGGACGCCCACGGCACGCTGTAGACGTTGCCCGGGTCGAACGCCTCCTTGGTGTACGCCGGTGCGGCGTTCTTGGTGAAGTTCGGCAGCTTCGAGTGGTCGAGCGGGGCGAGGAAGCCGGACTCGCGGAACTGGGTGAACTGGTACGAGTTGGTGATGACCATCAGGTCGTAGCCGATCGACTGGCCGGCGGCCAGTTGCGGCTGCACCTTCGCGAACCACGGGGCCATCTCCTGGATGACCTCCTGGTAGTTCACCGAGATGCCGGTCTCGGCGGTGAACTTCTTCAGCTCGGGCTTCTTCGGGTCCATGTACAGCGGCCAGCCGGCGAAGTCGACGTGCTTGGTCGACGCCTTGCCGGTCCAGAACTTGGCGACGGCGTCGGGGGCGACGCTGGCCGACGGCTTGCCCTTGCCCTGCACGCCGCAGGCGGCGAGGGCGGCACCCAGACCGGCGAGACCGGAGAGGCGAAGCGCGTCCCGGCGGCCGAGGCGGCGCTGGGTCAGGCCACGCAGCAGGGACGGGTCGGAAATATTCGCAGACATCTCGTCAGACTCCGATCATGTATGAGTGCTGGGGGGCCCAGGTCAGGAAGACCCGATCGCCGCGGTCCGCCAGATCCTCGGCGTTCGAGGCGTTTTGATCGAAGACCGTGAAGTCGGCGCCCGCCGCCGTGGCCACGGTGTAGTTGGTCGAGGTCCCGTGATAGACGACCTCGTTGACGACGCCGCTGAGAACGCTTCCCCCGGTCGACGCCACCGGCGGCACGCCGCGGTGCAGGTCGATCTTCTCGGGGCGGACCGACACCTCGATCTTGTCGCCGGGTCGCACCGAGCTGCCGACCGGCACCACGACGCGGTCCTGCGCGGTGTAGCTGAGCAGCGCGTGACCGTTCTCGCAGCGGTCGACGTGGCCGTCGACGAGGTTCGAGGTGCCGATGAAGCCGGCCACGAACCGGGTGGCCGGCCGCTCGTAGATCTCCCGCGGCGAGCCGAGCTGTTCGATGACGCCCGCGTTCATGACCGCGATCCGGTCGCTCATGGTGAGCGCCTCGCCCTGGTCGTGCGTGACGTAGACGAAGGTGATGCCGACCTCGCGCTGGATGCGCTTGAGCTCGATCTGCATCTGCTGGCGCAGCTTGAGGTCGAGCGCGCCGAGCGGCTCGTCGAGCAGCAGCGCCCGGGGGTGGTTGACCAGGGCGCGCGCGAGTGCCACCCGCTGCTGCTGGCCGCCGGACATCTCCCGGGGCTGACGCTTCTCCATGCCGGTCAGCGACACGATGTCCAGCATCTCGCCGACGCGCCGCTTGATGTCGGCCTTGCCGACCTTCTTGCGCTCGAGACCGAAGGCCACGTTCTGGTATGTGTTGAGGTGCGGGAAGAGGGCGTACGACTGGAACACCATGTTGACGTCGCGTTTGTTGGGTGCGACCCCGGTGACGTCCTGGCCGTCGAGGTAGACCTTGCCGCCGGACGGCTCCTCGAACCCGGCGATCATCCGCATGGTGGTGGTCTTGCCGCAGCCCGAGGGCCCGAGCAACGAGAAGAACTCACCCTGGCCGATCGCCAGGTCCATGGGCTTGACCGCGGGGACCGATTCGCCGTGCGACAGATAGTTCTTGTGTACTCCGGCGAACCGGATGGCCGGCGTCCCGTTGGCTGTCACGCCCGGTGGCTGACCGGAGAATGCGGCGTGCTGGGGGGTGGTCATGTCTACCTCTTCGCGGGGGGACGTACCTACAGGGGCGTCAGCCTAAGTAGCTCATCACGTGCTTGATCCGGGTGTACTCCTCGAACCCGTACATCGAAAGATCCTTGCCGTAACCCGAGTGACCGTAGCCGCCGTGCGGCATCTCCGAGACGAACGGCAGATGGGTGTTGATCCAGACGGCGCCGAAGTCGAGCCGGCGTGACACCCGCATCGCGACACCGTGGTTCTGCGTCCAGACGCTCGCCGACAGGCCGAACCGGACATCGTTGGCCCAGCGCACCGCCTGCGCCTCGGCGTCGAAGGACTGGACGGTGACGACCGGGCCGAAGATCTCGTCCTGGATCATCTCGTCGTTCTGTTTCAGGCCCGCGACAACCGTCGGTTCGAGGAAGTAACCCCGGTCACCGATCCGCTTGCCGCCGGCGACCACCGAGGCGTGTTCCGGCGCGCGCTCCAGGAAGCCCTGCACCCGGGCCAGCTGCGAGGCGTTGTTCACCGGCCCGAAGAAGGCCTCGGTGTCCTGCGGCGGCCCGGCGCGCAGCGCGTTCGCCGCCGCGGCCAGCGCGGCGGTGAACTCGGCCGCGATCCGCGAGTGCACCAGCACCCGGGTCGCGGCCGTGCAGTCCTGACCGGCGTTGAAATAGCCGGCGCCGGCGATCGCCTCGGCCACCGCCGGGATGTCGACGTCGTCGAAGACGATCACCGGCGCCTTGCCGCCCAGTTCGAGGTGGGCCTTCTTCAGGTCGGCCGCCGCCGCCACGGCGACCTCCATGCCGGCTCGGGTCGAGCCGGTGATCGAGACGAGCTGCGGCGCCGGATGGGCGACGACGGCCCGGCCGGTGTCCCGGTCGCCGCAGACCACGTTGAGCACGCCGGGCGGCAGGAACTCGGCGGCGATCTCGGCGAGCAGCAGGGTGCTCACCGGGGTGGTGTCGGAGGGTTTGAGCACCACCGAGTTGCCGGCCGCGATCGCCGGCGCGAACTTCCAGACGGCCATCACCATCGGGTAGTTCCACGGGGTGATCTGCGCGCACACGCCGATCGGCTCGCGCCGCACGTAGGACGTGTGGTCGCGGAGGTATTCGCCGGCGCTCTTGCCCTCGAGGACACGTGCCGCGCCCGCGAAGAAGCGCAGCTCGTCGAGCATCGGCCCGATCTCCTCGGCCCGGGTGGCCGCGACCGGCTTGCCGGTGTTGCGGCACTCGGCGTCGATCAGCTCGTCGGTGCGGGCCTCGACCGCGTCGGCGATGCGCAGCAGGGCGCGTTGCCGCTCGGCCGGGGTGGCGTCGCGCCACACCTCGAAACCCGCCTCGGCCGCGGTCATCGCCGCGTCGACGTCCCGATCCGAGGAGAGGGGAGCCAGCGCGTAGGCCTCCCCCGTGCTCGGGTCGACGACCTCGGACGTCGCCCCGTCAAGCGTGCCGGTGTAGTCGCCGCCGACGAAGTTCCGCAGCTCGGGAAGGGCCTTGCGCACGAGGTGGACCTCCAAGCTGGGGCCTGTGACAGCCCCCACAGATCGACGTCAGGGACCTTGTCACATGCGAAGGACTCCAGACAAGGGAATCCGAAGCAATTTTCAAAACTGAAACGGAATCAGGCGTGCCTATCCCTTGCACGTACGTAATCCGGAGTCAACCCGCGTAATACCGGTCGGCCACCTCGAGCGCCTCGTCGAGGATCGACAGACCTTCGCGCACCTCGTCGACGCTCGCCGTGCAGGGCGGCACCACGTGCACCCGGTTGAAGTGCGTGAACGGCCAGAGACCCCGCTCCTTGCAGGCCGCGGCCAGTTCGTTCATCGGTCCGGCGGCCGCGCCCGAGGCATTGAAAGGCACCAACGGCTCGCGGGTCGCCCGGTCCCGGACGAGCTCCAGCGCCCAGAAGACGCCCAGGCCCCGCACCTCGCCCACGCTCGGATGCTTCGCCGCCAGCTCGGCGAGGCCCGGGGCGAGCACGTCCTCGCCGAGCGCGCGGGCGTGCTCGATGATCCCCTCCTCCTTGAAGATCTGGATGGAGGCGACCGCGGAGGCGCAGGCGAGCGGATGCCCGGAATAGGTGAGCCCGCCGGGGAACGGTCGCTCCCGGAACGTCTCGGCGATCTCGTCCGAGATGACCACGCCGCCCAGCGGCAGGTAACCGGAGTTGACCCCCTTGGCAAAGGTGATCAAGTCGGGGGTCACGCCCCAGTGGTCGACCGCGAACCACTCACCGCACCGGCCGAAGCCGGCCATCACCTCGTCGGCGATGAACACGATCCCGAACTCGTCGCAGATCTCGCGCACTCCGGCGAGGTAACCGGGCGGCGGCACCAGGATGCCGTTGGTGCCGACCACCGTCTCGAGCAGGACCGCGGCGACGGTGCCGGGGCCTTCGAAAACGATGGTGTCGCGCAGGTGCGCCAGCGCACGCTGCGACTCCTGCTCCGGCGAGGAGGAGAAGAACGGCGACCGGTACGGGTACGGGCCCCAGAAGTGCACGACCCCGACGGAGACCGGCTCGTTGGCCCAGCGGCGCGGATCGCCCGTCGCCGTGATCGCGGTGGCGGTGGAGCCGTGGTAACTGCGGTAGGTCGACAGCACCTTGTGCCGGCCGGTGTGCCCGCGGGCGAGCCGGATCGCGTTCTCGGTGGCCTCGGCCCCGCCGTTGGTGAAGAACACCTTGTTGAGCGAGCCCGGGGCCAGTTCGGCGATCAGTCGGGCGGCCTCGCCCCGCTTGTCGTTGGCGAACGCGGGCTGGATCGTGCACAGCTTGGCCGCTTGTTCCTGAATGGCCGCGACCAGGCGCGGGTGCTGGTGGCCGATGTTCATGTTGACCAGCTGGGAGGAGAAGTCGAGGTACTTCTTCCCCGCGTAGTCCCAGAAATAGGAGCCGGCCGCGCCCTCGATCGGCAGCGGGTCGATCAGCCCCTGGGCCGACCAGGAGTGGAAGACATGGGCGCGGTCGTCGGCACGCACTTCGGCGTCGGAGGTCACGGGATCACCCTCATCGAGTCTGCGGGAAGCCGAGGTCGACCGACGACGTGCCCGGGTCGGGCCAGCGCGACGTGACGACCTTGGTACGGGTGAAGAAGTGGATGCCGTCCGGCCCGTACATGTGGGTGTCGCCGAACAGCGACGCCTTCCAGCCGCCGAAGGAGTAGTAGGCCACCGGCACCGGGATCGGCACGTTGACGCCGACCATGCCGGCGTCGACGTCGAACTGGAACTGCCGCGCCGCCCCGCCGTCGCGGGTGAAGATGGCGGTTCCGTTGCCGTACTTGTTGTCGTTGATCAGCTCCAGCGCCTCGGCGTAGGTGTCCACCCGCACCACCCCGAGCACCGGCCCGAAGATCTCGTCCCGGTATACCGACATGTCCGGGGTGACGTTGTCGAGCAGCGTGACGCCCAGGAAGTAGCCGGCGTCCGGGAGGTCGGCGTCGCGCCCGTCGGCGACCACGGTGGCCCCGGCCTCGGCCCCCGCGGCGACGTAGCCGAGCACCTTCTCCCGGTGCTGTGCGCTGATCAGCGGGCCCATCTCGGCGTTGGGGTCGGTGCCGGCGCCGATCCGCAGCTTCGGCAGCCGGGCGGCGATCGCCGCGACGAGCGGGTCGGCGATCTCGCCGACGGCGACGACCACCGAGACGGCCATGCAGCGCTCACCGGCCGACCCGTAGGCGGCGGACACGGCGGCGTCGGCGGCCGCGTCGAGTTCGGCGTCCGGCAGCACCACCATGTGGTTCTTGGCGCCGCCGAGGGCCTGCACGCGCTTGCCGTGGGCGGTGCCGGTCTCGTAGATGTACTTCGCGACCGGGGTCGACCCGACGAAGCTGACCGCCGCGATGTCCGGGTGGGTGAGGATCGCGTTGACCGCCTCCACGTCACCGTTGACCACGGTGAACACGCCCGCCGGCAACCCGGCCTCGGCCCAGAGCCCGGCCAGGAACAGGGCCGCCGACGGGTCCTTCTCGCTGGGCTTGAGCACGAACGCGTTGCCGGCCGCGATCGCCGTCGTGCACATCCACAGCGGCACCATGGCCGGGAAGTTGAACGGCGTGATGCCGGCCACGACCCCGAGCGGCTGCCGGATCGAGTAGACGTCGACGCCGGTCGAGGCCTGCTCCGAGTAGGAACCCTTCATCAGGTGCGGGATGCCGGTGGCGAACTCCGCGTTCTCCAGGCCGCGGGCCACCTCGCCGGCCGCGTCGGACAGCACCTTGCCGTGCTCGCCGGTGATCACGGCGGCGAGCTCGCCGGACCGCTCGGCGAGCAGCTCCCGGAACTTGAACAGCACCGCGGACCGCTTGGACAGCGACGCGGAGCGCCAGCCGGCGGCGGCCTCTTTCGCGGTCGCGACGGCGGCGCCGACCTCGGCCGCGGAGGCCAGGTCGACCTCGCCGGTCTGCTCGCCGGTGGCGGGGTTGAAGACGGGGCCGACCCGGCCCGAGGTGCCGGCGTGCGCTGCGCCGCCGACCCAGTGCGAGATACGAATCATGAGGCCGAGATTACGTACCAGCTCTGGACCGAACAATGCTTGAAACGTACTGTCACAAAATGCTCGACGCCGTGCGATCAAACCTCACCGATCTCACCGCCCGAGGTCTGGCCTCGGCCGTGGGCCGGGCCGTCGGCCAGGGCGCCATCGCACCGGGCAGCAAACTCCCGCCGGTCCGCACCGTCGCGGCCGAACTGCAGCTCTCCCCCACCACGGTCAGCGCCGCGTGGCAACTGCTGCGCCGCTCCGGCACCATCCGCACCGACGGGCGCCGCGGCACGATCATCGCCGGCTCACGCACCGGCGGACCGGGCCGCTACCGGGCGGCGCTGCGCGGCCGGACCGGCTTCACCCTGGACCTCTCCACCGGCGTACCGGATCCGGCTCTTCTCCCGCGGTTGCCGGCCCTGGCCGGCCTTTCCCCCGCACCCACCAGTTACCTCGACGAACCGGTCCTGCCCGACCTCGCCGCCGTCCTCCGGGACACCTGGCCCTTCCCGCCCGAGCGGCTGACCGTCCTCGACGGCGCGATGGACGCGATAGACCAGATCGCCTCGGCTCTGTTACGGCTGGGTGATCGCGCCCTCGTCGAGAATCCGTGCTTCCCGCCCCTGCTCGACCTGCTCGAGACGCTCGGGGTCGAGCCGGTCGGCGTCGACACCGACGACGAGGGCATGCTCCCCGGCGCCTTGGATCTCGCGCTGCGGGCGCGCGCCGCCGCGGTGTTCCTGCAGCCCCGAGCCCTCAACCCGACCGGTGCGTCGTGGTCCGGCGAGCGCGCCACGGCGCTGTCCGAGGTGCTTGCGCGACACCCGCGGGTGTACGCCGTGGAAGACGACTCGAACGCGGACGTGTCCTCGCGCCCACTGTTCTCCCTCGGCGCCCACCTGCCGAGCCAGACCGTCCACGTCCGCAGCTTCTCCAAGTCGCACGGCCCCGACCTGCGCCTGGCCGCCGTGGGTGGCCCGGCCGCGGTGCTCGACCCGATCCTCGAACGCCGCCTGCTCGGCCAGGGCTGGACCAGCCGCCTCCTGCAGCACCTGCTCCTGACACTGCTGACCGACCCGTCGTCGGTCGCCGCCGTGCGGCACGCCCGCGCCGAGTACGCCCGGCGCCGCGCCCTTGTCGTCTCCGGTCTGCGCGAGCACGGCCTCGACCTGCCCGCGGGCGATGGCCTGAACATCTGGCTCCCGGTCGCCGACGAGCAGTCCGCCCTGATCAGCCTGGCCAGCGCGGGCATCGCCGCGGCGGCCGGCGCCACGTTCCTGCCCGCCGGTGGCCCACCGCACCTGCGCATCACCGTCGGCCTGATCGCCACCGGTCACGCCGCGGTGGCCGGCCGGCTCGCCGCGGCCGCCACCGCTCCGGCCCTCACCGCCCCGCGCTGACCCGCTCAGGGGATAGACAAGCATCCACGCGACGTTGTTAACTCCTGACGCAGCGTGCGCGACTGACAACTGTCCTGGCAGACGAGCTGGTGCTTGCCGATTTCCACGCGAACGGGTAGAGGCCAGAGCGTCCGGGATGTGCAATACTTCCGGCACCGCGGACGAAAGTTTCAGTCCTATCCCCCGCGGCGGGCAAGGAGAGACGGATGGCCGCGAGCGGACGCCGGGTGACTATCGCGACCATCGCGGAAGCGGCCGGAGTGTCGGTTCCCACGGTCTCGAGGGTGCTGAACGGGCGCACGGACGTGTCTCCCGAGACGCGGGACCGCATCGAGCACCTCCTCCGAGAACACGACTATCGGCCCCGCAACTCTCGGCAGCCGCTGCGCGCCGGCCTGATCGACCTCGTGTTCCAGGATCTGGACAGTCCGTGGGCGGTCGAGCTGATCCGCGGCGTCGAGGAGGTCACCCACGCGGCCGGCGTCGGTTCCGTCGTCTCGGCCGTGCACCGGCGCACCGCGTCGACCCGGCAGTGGCTGCAGAACCTGCGCGCCCGCCAGTCCGACGGCGTGATCCTGGTGATCTCCGACGGGGCCGGGCCGATAAGCACCGAGCTGCACCGGCTCAACGTCCCGATGGTGATCATCGATCCGGCCGGGGGCGTGGCCGCCGACGTGCCCACGATCGGCGCGACCAACTGGTCCGGCGGCCGCAGCGCCACCGAGCACCTGATCTCGCTGGGGCACACCAACATCGGCCTGGTCGAGGGCCCGAAGAACCTCCTGTGTTCACGTGCACGGCTCGACGGCTACCGCGCCGCCCTCGAGGAGGCCGGCCTTCGCCTCGACCGCCGGCTGATCGAACCGGGCGAGTTCACCCACGAGTCCGGGTTCCACGCCGGACAGCGGCTGCTCGACCGGGAGGACCCGCCGACCGCGATCTTCGCGTCCAGTGACCAGATGGCGCTGGGGCTCTACGAGGCGGCCCGGTTGCGGGGCATCCGCATCCCCGACGACCTCAGCGTGATCGGCTTCGACGACCTGCCCGAGGCCCGCTGGTCGGCGCCCCCGCTCACCACCGTGCGCCAGCCGCTCGCGGATATGGGTGGGCTCGCCGCGCGAACCGTCTTGCGGTTGTCACGCGGCGAGCCCATCGAAACTCCCCGGGTCGAGCTCGCTACCGAGCTGGTGGTCCGGGAAAGCACCGCCCTACTTACCGAAGCCGGCGGTCAGACCGCTAAGTAGCTGTCGGCGCCCGATCGCGTAGAGCAGGACGAGCGGGATCGTCGTCAGGGTGACCGACGCGGCGATGGCCGGGAAGTTGACGCCGAACTGGCCCTGGAAGTTGACCAGAGCAAGCGGCATCGTGCGCCTGTCCGGGTTCTGGGTCAGGATCAGCGGCAACAGGAAGCCGTTCCAGATGCCCAGCGCGTTGTAGATGGTCACGGTGACCAGCGCCGGACGGGTCAGCGGGAACGCGAGCCGCCACATCGTGCCCCACTCGGTGGCGCCGTCCATCCGCATCGACTCGAAGAGTTCCTTCGGGACGTCACGGATGAAGTTCGACAGCACCAGCACCGACAGCGGGATGGCGAAGGCGATCGACGGCAGGATGATCGCCAGCAGCGTGTCGTACAGCTGGAGCTTGATGACCATCAGGTAGACCGGGATGATCACCGCCTGCAGCGGGATGGCGAGGCCCATCAGGAACACGCCGTTGATCGTCTTGAGCACCCGGCTGCCGGCCCCGCGGACGATCGCGAACGCCGCCATGAACGAGATCGTCACGGCCGGCACGATCGCCCCGACGGTGACGATGACGCTGTTCAGGAAGTACTGGACGAAGTGTTGCTCGAGCACCGTCTTGTAGTTCTCGAACGTCAACGACGTCGGTGGCGCGAGCGGGTTGGAGATGAAGTAGCTGTCCTGCGTCTTGAAGCTGGTGATCACGATCCAGTAGAGCGGGAGCATGACGACGAGCAGCCAGATCCAGCTGAAACCGCCACCGATCCAGTTCAGCTGCTTCAGCCGGCGGCCGAGCGACGGCTTGGGACGAGGGGACGGTTGACGCCGCACAGCGTGCGAACCCGGCGCCTGGTGCGAAGTTGTGGCTACCACCTCAGGCTCCTTCCAGCTGGCTCTCGTCGGCGCGCCCGCCGAGCCGGCGCAGCAACAGCGACAGGCTGAGTCCGACCAGGACCAGGATCACGGCGATGGCGCTGGCCGGCCCCATCAGGTTGGACTGGAAGCCGAGCCGGTACATCTGCAGGGCCAGGGCGTTGGTGGCGTCCCCGGGGCCGCCGCCGGTCAGCACGTAGATGAGGTCGAAGAAGGTCAGTGACCCGACCACCATCAACGTCGAGGACGTGATGATCGTGTATTTCAGCTGCGGCAGCGTGATGCTGAAGAACTGCCGGAGCCGCCCCGCACCGTCGATCTGCGACGCCTCGTACATCGACGTCGGGATCTGCCGCACCGCGCCTTGGTAGATCAGCGTGTGGAACGGGATCCACTGCCAGGAGACGATGAAGATCAGCACGCCGATCGCCAGGTTGGACTTGCCCAGCCAGTCCTGGTTGAGCGCGTCGATGTGCAGGCCGTTGCCGAGCCCGAAGCTGGGGTCGAGCAGCGCCTTGAAGGTGATCGAGATGGCGGCCGCGCTGATCATCAAGGGGATGAAGAAGAACACCGCGAGGAACCCGCGATAGCGGAACCGGGCCGCCAGGAACACCCCGAGCAGAATCGACACCGGGGTCTGGAACAGCCACGACAACGCCATGATCAGGAACGTCACCCACAGCGAGTTCATCAGGCCCGGGTCGGTCAGGGCCGCCTTCCAGCTGGTCAGGCCAGACGGCACGACGGTGCCGATGATGTCGAAGGTGGTGAAGCTGAGGAACAGTACACCGACCAGGGGGATGATGCCGAAGGCGAAGAACATCAGGAACGCCGGGAGCGCCATCCAGGTGACGGAGCCGCCCCGCCCGCCAGTGGTTCGGGAGGTCTCCGGCACGCGTACGGCGGGCGGAGCGAGCGTCGTCATTTGCCAATGACCCCGTTCATGCTGTCGACCCATGCCTGCGGGGAGATCTGCTTCTGGAACAGCTTGGCGATGTTGTTGAGCAGCGTCTCCGCGGCGACCGGGCTGAGCGCCTGGTCCCACGACTGGGCGAAGCTCTTGGCGTTCTGCGCGATCGACGCCATGTCCTTGAGGAACTGCGCGTCGTCACCGGTGAACAGGCTGTCGGCACCCTTGAGCACCGGCACACCACCGGACTTCACCCAGCCGGCCTTCTCATCGTCGTCGACCAGCGTGGTCGAGAAGAACTTCTGCGCCGCGGCCTTGGCCTCGGGCGTCGCCTTCGACGAGATCGAGAGGTACTGGCCGGGGTTGCCGACGGTGTTGCTCGGGTCGCCCTTGCCGCCCTCGATCGGCGGGAAGTTCATCCAGCCCAGGCCGCCGTCCTTGACGAAGTTGCCGCCCTTGTCCTTCTGGATGCCGTAGGACCACGAGCCGTGCACCATCATCGCGGCCTTGCCCGTGTAGAGCAGCGCCTGGTCGGCGTTCGAGTCGGCAGTCGTCGACGAGAAGCCCTTCTGGAAGGCGCCCTGGTCCACGAGGGACTGGATCTTGGTGAGCATGTCCAGCACGGCCGGGTCGGACCAGGCGTTGGGCTTGCCCGCGAAGACGTTGTTGAACACCTCGGAGCCGGCGTTGCGGTCGAGCATGAACTCGAGCCACATCATGTTGGTCCACCGGGACTGACCGGCGAGCGAGAACGGCGCGATGCCCTTGGCCTTGAACTGCGGGATCAGGGCGACCATCTCGTTGTAGCTGGTCGGCGGCTTGACGCCGACCTGGTCGAAGACCTTCTTGTTGTAGAACAGCACGATCGGCTGCACGGTCTCGACCGGCAGGGCGTAGACCTTGCCGTCCACGGTGCCCGCACCGAACGAGGACGGGAGGATCTTGTCCTTGACGGCGGCGTTCTGGCTGAGCCAGCTGGTCAGGTCCTCGACCTGGCCGGACTTGACGTACTCCTTGAGCGTGCCACCGCCCCAGCCCCAGATCATGGTCGGGCCCTGGCCGGCGCCGATAGCAGTCTTGATCTTCTGCTTGTAGGCGTCGTTCTGGTAGAAGAACGGCGTGATCTTGCCGTCCGAGTTGGCCTTGTTGAAGCGGTCGATGGCCGCCTGACGGATCGGCTCGCCCGGCACGCCGCTGAGCGACCAGTAGGTCGCCACCGCCTTGCCGCCGCTCGAACTGCTGCCGCCCTTGTCGCTTGGGCCGGAACTTCCACATGCCGCTAGGGCCGCGGCGCCGGCGGCCCCCGCGGTCAGACCAAGGAAGTTCCGCCGGGAAACATTGCTATTGAACACGCTGATCTCCGTACTCGAGATGCCGCGCCCTGCCGCGGCGAGTGAATCGTCGTGGGGATGGGGTAGCCGCCGTCACAAAGCCTGCAACTTTCGAACGACGACTGCAAGTTAACGTGAGGTTTCGTTAACGTAGGGTTTCAGCTTGATCATGTCAAGGGTCTTGCCGTGGTAGCGCTCCCAGCGCAAGAGTGGACGCCAGTGTGCACCCCTGCGTCAAGCCTTGGACGACCGATAACGCATGCTGTGAAACCACTGAAAGTTTCGGAACTTATGAGGCACGTTTTTAGGAGTGACACTGTGACCGAAGGACAGGCCCCCCAGCCCTGGCAGGATCCGGCGGTACCGGTTCCGGAGCGCGTCCGACTCCTGCTCGCCGCGATGACCACCGAGGAGAAGGTCGCTCAGCTCGGCAGCCGGTGGGTCGGTAACGACATGCAGGAGTCCGGCGACGAGAAGCCCAGCACCGATCCCGAGGAGACGTTGAACGTCGCCCCGATGCAGGACGTTTTCGCCGCTTCCGGCACCGTACCGCTGTCCGAGGCCAGCCGGAACGGCTTAGGGCACTTGACACGCGTCTATGGGAGTGTCCCGCTCACCGCCGAGCAGGGCGCCGCCGAAATAGTCAGACAACAGCGCGTCGTGCTGGAGAACTCCAGACTGGGCATTCCCGCGCTGGTCCACGAGGAGTGCCTGACCGGCTTCACGTCTTTCGGCGCCACCGTCTACCCGGCCGCGATAGCGTGGGGAGCGACGTTCGACCCGGAACTCGTCGAGCGGATGGCCGCGTCCATCGGACGGGACATGGCCGCGCTCGGCATCCACCAGGGACTGTCCCCGGTGCTCGACGTGGTCCGCGACTACCGCTGGGGCCGGGTCGAGGAGACCATCGGCGAAGATCCCTACCTGGTCGCCCTGCTCGGCGCCGGCTACGTGCGCGGACTGCAGAGCGCCGGCGTCATCGCGACACTGAAACACTTCGCCGGCTACTCGGCCTCCCGCGGCGCCCGCAACCACGGCCCGGTGTCGATGGGCCGGCGCGAACTGCTCGACGTCATCCTGCCGACCTTCGAGACCGCGGTCCGCGAGGCGGGCGTCGGCTCGGTGATGAACTCCTACTCCGACGTCGACGGCGTGCCGGCCGGCGCCGACCCGTGGCTGCTCACCGAGCTCCTGCGGGACGAGTGGGGCTTCACCGGCACCGTCGTCTCCGACTACTGGGCCGTACCGTTCCTGGCGAGCATGCACCGCGTCGCCGCCGACATGGACGACGCCGGGGTCCAGGCGCTGACCGCCGGCATCGACGTCGAACTGCCCGACACGCTGGGCTTCGGCCCCGGCCTGATCGGCAAGGTGCCGGACGAGCTGATCGACCGGGCCGCCGCCCGGCTGCTCACCCAGAAGATCGAGCTCGGCCTGCTCGACCCCGGCTGGACGCCCGAGGGCTCGGTCGCCGGCGCCGCCCGGGTCGACCTCGACTCCCCCGCCAACCGGGCGCTCGCCAAGGAGATGGCCGAGAAGTCGATCATCCTGCTCGACCCCGGATCCGCGCTGCCGCTCGACCCGGCCCTGGGCACGGTCGCGGTGGTCGGCCCGTGCGCTGCCGATCCGCGTACGTTCATGGGTTGTTACGCCTTCCCCAACCACGTCCTCCCCCGCTACCCGGAGGCCGGCCTCGGCATCGAGGTCCCCACCGCCGTCGACGCGCTCCGCCAGGAGCTCGCCGGCACCGTGGTGTACGAGCCCGGCTGCGCCGTGACCGGCGACGACCGCTCGGGCTTCGAGGCCGCCGTGGCCGCCACCCGCGACGCGGACATCTGCGTGGCGATGGTCGGCGACCTGGCCGGGCTGTTCGGTCACGGCACGTCGGGCGAAGGCTGCGACGCGGACGAACTGCGGCTCCCGGGCCTGCAGGGCGAGTTGCTCACCGCGCTCATCGAGACGGGTACGCCGGTGGTGATCGTCGTGGTCTCCGGGCGCCCCTACGCGCTCGGCGACTTCGCCGACCGCGCCGCCGGCCTGGTGCAGGCCTTCATGCCCGGCGAGGAGGGCGGCTCCGCCATCGCCGGCGTGCTGACCGGCCGCGTCCAGCCCGGCGCGAAACTCCCGGTGCAGATCCCGCGCACCCCCGGCGGCCAGCCCGGCACCTACCTGCAGCCGGTGCTCGGCGCCGAGAACAGCGGTGTCAGCAACCTCGACCCGACCCCGCTGTTCCCGTTCGGCCACGGCCGCTCCTACACCACGTTCGAGGTCGACGACCTGCGGATAAGCTCCGACTCGGTGCCCACCGACGGGGAGTTCACGGTGACCGCCCGGGTGCGCAACACCGGCGAACGCCCCGGCGACGAGGTCGTCCAGCTCTATCTGCGCGACGTGATCGCCCAGGTCACCCGGCCGGTCAAGCAGCTGACCGGCTTCGCCCGCGTCCCGCTCGAGCCGGGCGAGGCCAAGGACGTGCGCTTCCTGGTCCACACCGACCGCACCGCCTTCACCGGCCGCGACCTGCGCCGCATCGTCGAACCCGGCCAACTGGAAGTCTTGGTCGGCACCTCCGCCCAGCACCTGCCTTTGCGCGGCACCGTCACCCTGACCGGCGCCACCCGCGAGACCGGACGGAACCGGGTCCTGCTGACCCCGGTCGAGGTCGAGAAGGCATAACAGACCCGGGCTTCCCGGCACCGTCCGCCGGGAAGCCCGAACCTCCCCCGCAACCGTGCCCGATCCTCGCCGAACCCTGCCCGATCTCGCCCACCCGGGCATTTCCGCCCGTGGTTCCCCACCCCAAGCAGGGCCGACGTTGCGCCTGCGCCGGGTCCTCCTGGTCGCTTCCCCGGCACGCCGGCGCCGGCGGTTCCAGCCCTCGCCGCCGCATCGCGCCCAGCCTCTCCCAGCGCCCGCTCCGCCCCGCCCCCAGGCCCGCCCCCGCTGCCGGGCTCGCCCCCGTCGGCAGTCGCCCCAGCCCGTCACTGGCAGCGCTTCCAAGATCCCGTCTCCGGAGCTTCCGAGACCCCTTCCTCCGCACATCGGGGTCGTCCAGGCCGCCCGTTGAGCCGGACAATGGTGGAGCCGCTCACGTCGAAGGCGTCGGAGTCCTGCCCGGGAAAGACGGGGTCAGGCCGCGGTGGAGATCTCCTCCGGGTACGCCGAGTCCAACTCCTGGAAGACGGCGCCGTTGAGCCCGAACGCGAGCTGCGCCTCCTCGACCAACGCCGCCAACTGTTCCTCGGCCAAGCTCAGCCGGTCCAGCCGTTCCCGGTAGGCAGCCTTGTACGCCCGCGGGTCGCCGATCTGGTCGAACGCATAGAACGCAACGCCGCCGTCCCGCAGCCCGTACGTGGCGGCGACCTTGCGTCCGACCATCAGTCCGCCGGAGAGGTCGCCGAGGTAACGCACGTAGTGGTGAGCGATGAAGTGTTCCGGTGAGCTGTGGCAGTACTCGCGCAGCCGATCGGCGTAGCGCTGGGCGGCACTCGTCACCGGGATCCGCTGCGGGAAGCCGGGACCGTAGAGGTGGGTCAGGTCGGCGGTCAGGGCCGGTACGCGGGACAGGGCCGGATCGGCGAACGGGGCGGCGGTCGGGTCGGCGCGCATGGTGTCGGCGGCCAGTTCGAGTTCGCGATAGACGATCAAGTATTGGGCGGTGAGTGCGGCGAACCCCGCCCGCGGCACCGCGCCGGCCATCAGGCGCGAGATGAACGACCTGGTCTCGGCCTCGCGGTGCTCGGCCATCGTGGCCTTGCGGAGGCGAGCGGCGAATCCCGGCATGGTGGAGGGGTCCTTCCGTCGGCGACCTGCGGATCCATCACGCACACAGATCCAAGGCCGACGGTACGCCGGCAAGCGTGCCGAGGAGTCCGGCGGGATCGGATACCAGCGCTGCCTACGATGGGGCGAGCCGGCCGGGGAATGTTGCGGATTCCCCGGCCGGCCCTCCGCCGGTTCCGTCCCGACCTCGCGCGCCGCCCAGCCACAGACCCGCCGGCCCCAGGCGGGCCGGCCCCAGACCGATCGGCCACAGACTCCCCAGCCGCCGACGCGGGGGCGCAGCCGAGTGTCCAGTCGGGACGGACAACGCGCGGCGCGGGACCGTGCGAGCATGGCGGGTGCGAAGCTCGGGGCGCGCCCGCCTCCGAGGGCCGGCGGAATTCGGGGTGGAGAAGGTGACGGGGGACGTCGCGGGGCGGGCTTTCGCCTGGATCGAAGCGGAGGCTCTGGCGGCCGAGGGCGGGCTTCGGTGGGCGGAGGACGGGCGGGCTGCCGACGATCTTTACGCGGGTACGGCGGGTGTGCTGCTCGGGTGTGCGGAAGCGGTGGCCGCCGGGGTGGACGGCGCGGTGAACCGGGTGGCGCGCGGGGCGCGGGATCGGCTCCTGCATCTGGTCGCCGCCGAAGAAGAAGCCGCCGCCGGACAAGCGGACGACGGGATGTTCGGGGGGTGGGCGGGCATCGCGGTGGCCCTGCGCGCCTGGGGAGAGCAGGAGGCCGCCGCGAAGGTTACGGCCCGGATTGCCGAGCGGGTGCTGCGCCGGGTGGACGATCCGGGGCGGTGCACCGACATCATCTCGGGGGACGCCGGGATCCTGCTGGCCCTGGTGGACGACCCGGCTGCGGCGGGGGCCGCCCGGAAGCTGGCGGACGGGCTGGTGGCGCTCGGGCAGGACCGGCCGGAAGGTCTGCACTGGCAGATGGATCCGGCGCACGAGCGGCTGATGCCGGGGTTCTCGCACGGGACGGCCGGGGTCGCGTACGCCCTCGGCCGGGTGGGTGAGACGCTCGGCCGTACCGATCTGGTCGATGTCGCCGTCCGCGCGGCGGACGGGCTGTTGTCGCTCGGGCTTCAGCCCGGCGGTGGGTGGGCGGTGCCGTTGCTGATCCCGCCGATGCCGGACCGGCCGGCCGTGAACTTCGGGTGGTGTCACGGGCCGACCGGCACGGTGCGGTTGTTCGAGCTGCTTGACCGGCTGCGACCGGATCCGCGCTGGCAGCGGGGCATCGACGCGTGTCTGCAAGGGTTGCGGGACGGGCGGATCCCGGCGCGGCTCCACCCGGGCTACTGGGACAACGTGGCGCGCTGCTGCGGGACCGCGGGTGTGGGGCAGATGCTGATCGACCGTTACCGGGCCACCGGGGACGTCTCGATGCTGGAGTGGTCGCAGCGCCTCGCCGACGACGTGCTGGGCCGCACCGTCACCACGCCGGCCGGGATGACGTGGTCGAACTTCGAGCACACCGCCACCCCGCCCGACCTTGCCCCGGAGCCGGGGTTCATGCAGGGCAGCGCCGGTGTGGCCGGTTGGCTGGCACGGTTGTCCGCCCCGGACACCGGCCCCGTGCTGCCCTGGCTATGAGATGTTCTCGAGGTCGTCGAGCAGGCTCGGGTGCTGCGGTTTCCAGCCGAGTTCCTGCTGGGTGCGGGCGCTCGACGAGGGCTGGTCGGTGGCGAAGATCGGGCCGAGCGGGCCGTAGGTCTCGGCCGGCACCGACTGCACCGGCAGGCCCAGCCGGCGGCCGATGACGGCGGCGATGTCGCGCACCTGGTCGCCCTCGTCGGCCACCGCGTGCCAGGCGGTGCCGGCCGGCGCCTGCTCCAGGGCAAGGCGGAAGAGTGTCGCGGCGTCGAGCGCGTGCACGGCCGGCCAGCGCTGGGTGCCGTCGCCGGCGTAGCCGGACACGCCGCTCTGCCGGGCGATCCCGGTCAGCAGCCCGGCGAAGCCGCCGTCGCCGTTGTTGTGCACTGTGCGTGGCAGGCGGACCGAGGAGCTGCGTACGCCCCGCGAGGCCATCCCGAGGACCGCGTTGACGGCGAGGCCGCGCCCGCCGACCGGACCGTCGGTGGGCAGCGGGTCGGCCTCGGTGGAGAGCCGGCCGGGCACCCACGGCGTGCCGGACACCGTGACCATGGGCCGGTCGCTGCCGATCAGCGCCTCGCTCATGGCGGCCTGCGCGGCACTCTCCTCGGCGACCGCGCGGGCCAGTGCCTCGGCGCTGCTGAAGTCGTTGCTGAAAGCCAGGTGGATCACCGCGTCGGAGTCGCGGGTCGCGGCGCGCAGGACGTCGAGGTCGGCGAGCCGGCCCCGGACGGTTTCGGCGCCGGCCTTCTCGGCGGCCTCGGCGGAGGCGTCCGAGCGGGCGAGAGCGAGAACGGTGTGGCCGTGACCGAGGAGCTCGGCGACGACGGCGGTGCCGATGAGGCCGGTGCCTCCGGTGACAAAGACGCGCATGGGTTCTCCCCGAAGTGATGGGACTGTTGTCCCGTCAACGTACCACGGTGATGGGACAACAGTCCCATCACATATGATGTCGGCATGGCTCGTTGGGAACCAGGTGCGCGCGAACGCCTAGTCCTCGCTGCCGTCGACCTGTTCACCGAGCAGGGCTACGACGCCACGACCGTCGCGCAGATCGCCGACCGCGCCGGCGTCACCAAGAGCACGTTCTTCCGGCACTTCCCGGACAAGCGCGAGCTGCTGGTGGCCGGTCAGGAGACGCTGAGCCGGCTGCTCGCCGAGGGCATCACCGAGGCACCGGCCGACGCCACCCCGCTCGGTGCGGTCGCCGCCGGCCTCGAACGGGCCTCGAGCGCGATGGGCCCGATGAACCACGAGATCGCGCCGCGCATCAAGGCCGCCGTCGCCGCCAGCACCGAACTGCGGGAACGGGACGCCCTGAAAAGCGTGAGCCTCGCCGCCGCGATGACCGAGGCCCTGGTCGCCCGGGGCGTGCCCGGCGCGACCGCGGCCCTGGCCAGCGAACTGGGCGTGCTGGCCTTCAAACGAGCCTTCACCGCATGGTCCGAGAGCAATGCGAAGGACGACTTCGCCCGGTACGCCGTGAGCGCGCTCGACGAGCTACGCGCGGCCAGCGCCACCCTCGGCTGAGCCGCGCCATCAGCCGCCGCCCTCGCTGAGCCACGCCGCCAGCCGCCGCCCTCGCCGCCAGCCGCCGCCCTCGCCGCCAGCCGCCGCCCTCACCGCCAGCCGCCGCCCTCACCGCCAGCCGCCGCCC
>NZ_BOMM01000044.1 GCF_016862195.1 Paractinoplanes ferrugineus
CCGCCGCCCTCGCCGCCAGCCGCCGCCCTCACCGCCAGCCGCCGCCCTCACCGCCAGCCGCCGCCCTCACCGCCAGCCGCCGCCCTCACCGCCAGCCGCCGCACTCGCCGCCAGCCGGCGTCAGGGCCGGGCCCGCGCCAGGGCGGTCAAGGCGGTGAGCGGGTCGGGCTCGGCCGGGATCAGCACGACGCTCGTCGCGCCGGCGGCGTGCCGGGCCGCGATCCGGGCGCGTACCTCGTCGGGGGTGCCGGCCAGGGCGAGCTCGCCGACCCACTCGTCGGGCATGGTCGCCGCGAACTCGGTCGGGCCCGCCGCCGCCTCGCGATGCCGGGCCAGGTCGGCGGCGAAAGGCAGCGGGGCGAGGTGCGGGGCCCAGTCCGGTTCGCCGATCCAGGCGAGACCGGGCCGCGCCAGGTCGCGAGCCGCCCGCCCGTCGTCCGCGACCACCGCCGCGTCGTAGGTGATGACCAGCGGCCGCTCCGCCGCCCCGGCACCGGACCCGGCCGCCGCGCCATTGGGCCCGGCCATCGCCGCGCCGGCGGGCCCGGCCATCGCCGACCCGGCGGGCCCGGCCATCGCCGACCCGGCACCGGCTACGGCTGCGCCAGCAGGGACAGCGGCCGGGGTCAGGCGGCGGCGGGAATCGGCGATGTAGGGCGGAGTGGCCGGCTCGGCCAGCAGGAGGCCGTCGGCGACCTCGCCGGCGAGGGCTATCGATTTCGGGCCGCGCACGCCCAGGACCACGGGCGGCGGCGTGGCCGGGATCTCGCCGATCCGGACGCCGGCGACGTCGACGTAGCGGCCGGCGGGTGGGCCCGGCTCGCCGCGCAGCAGGGTTCGGAGGGCGGTTGCGTACTCGCGAAGGAGCGTCAGCGGGCTCGCCGGCCAGGCACCGGCCGACCGCATCCAGTCGGGCATGCCGTGCCCGAGGCCGGCGATCAGCCGGTCCGGGAAGAGTTGGGCCAGGGTGGCGAGTTCCATCGCGGCGAAGGCGGCGTTGCGGGCGCCGGCCGGCAGGATGCCGATGCCGACGACGATCCGGGAGGTGGCGGCGAGGACCGCGCCGGCCTGGGCGACGCCGCCGCGGAAGCCGAGGTCCTCGACGACCCACAGTTCGTCGAAGCCGAGCTCCTCGGCCCGGCGGGCGTAGGTCAGGACCTGAGCCGCGGGCAGGTCCCGCGGCAACATCACGCCGACATGTGCCATCAGCCGAGCCTAGGCCACGCCGAGATCCAGTTAACAGCTGCATGATGCAGCCAGCGGGTAGAACTGAGGGATGCGCCGCCCCTACCTCGTCCTGGCTATCTGCTGCATGAGCCTGTTCATCGTCGGACTCGACGTCACGATCATGAACATCGCGCTGCCGGCTCTGCGCGAGGATCTCGGCGCGAGCATCTCGGGGCTGCAGTGGACCATCGACGCGTACACGCTTGTGCTGGCCAGCCTTCTCGTGCTCAGCGGGTCGACGGCCGACCGAGTGGGCCGCCGGCGGGTGTTCCAGACCGGGCTCGCGCTGTTCAGTGCCGGGTCGCTGCTCTGCAGCGTGGCGCCGAGCCTGGGCTGGCTGATCGCGTTCCGGGCGGTGCAGGCGATCGGCGGCAGCATGCTCAACCCGGTGGCGATGTCGATCATCACGAACACCTTCACCGAGCCCCGCGAGCGGGCCCGCGCGATCGGCGTGTGGGGTGGCGTGATCGGGTTCAGCATGGCGCTCGGGCCGCTGCTCGGCGGGTTTCTCGTCGACACGCTCGGGTGGCGGTCGATCTTCTGGGTGAACGTGCCGGTCGGCATCGCGGCGTTCCTGCTCGCGGCCAGGTTCGTGCCCGAGTCACGGGCGCCGCACCCACGCCGGCTCGACCCCGTCGGGCAGGTGCTCGTGTTCCTGGTGCTGGCCGGAGTCACGTACGGCATCATCGAGGGACCCACCGCCGGCTGGAGCTCGCCGCGGATCGTCGGGTGTTTCGTGGTCGGCGCGGCGGCCCTGGCCGCCCTTCTGCGCCATGAGCCGCGACAGCCGGAACCGTTGTTGGAGCTGCGGTTCTTCCGCAGCGTGCCGTTCAGCGGCGCCACCCTGATCGCCGTGTGCGCGTTCGGCTCGCTGGCCGGGTTCCTCTTCCTCAATTCGATATACCTGCAGGACGTACGCGGGCTGGAACCACTGCACGCCGGCCTGTGGACGCTGCCGATGGCCGCCACCACCGCCCTGCTCTCCCCCGTCTCGGGCCGGCTCGTCGCGGCGCGCGGCACCCGGCTGCCGCTGACCGTCGCCGGGGTCGCGTTCGTCGCCGGCATGCTGCCGATGACCCGGCTGACCGCGACCACCCCGATCTGGTTGCTGATGACGTGTTACGTCCTGTTCGGCGTCGGGTTCGCCATGGTCAACTCGCCGATCACCAATACCGCCGTCTCCGGCATGCCGCGTGAGCAGGCCGGGGTGGCGGCCGCGATCGCGTCGACGAGCCGGCAGGTCGGCGGGGCGCTCGGCGTCGCGGTGATCGGGGCGGCGGTCGCCTCCACCTCCGTCGGTTTCGCCGAGGCGAGCCACGCGGGCTGGTGGATCATCACCGGGCTCGGTGCGTCGGTGCTGGTGCTGGGCCTGGTCACGACCGGGCGGTGGGCGCGCTCGACGGTAGCGCGGGCGGCGGTTGCGGCCGAGTCGCCGGTAGCGGCCAAAATAGCGCGGTGACGATCAAGCGGGCTCTTTCGGTCGCGGCGGCCGCGGTCCTTCTTCTCGCCGGCGCGTACGCCGGTTTCCTGGGCCACCGGTCACGCCTGGTCGTGTCGCTCGCCCCGGACGGCCGGTTCCCGGTGGGCCGGGCGGTGCACGAGGTCGCCGATCGGGCCCGCACCGACGAACTGGCCCCGGTCGGCGGCAACCCGCGCGTCCTGTCGATCACGCTCTGGTACCCGGCCGCGAGCAACAGCGGAAAACCCTCGGAGTACGCCCCGGGCGCCTGGTCCGACCTGCACCACTTCGGCCCGGCCGAAACCGACTTCAAAAACGTCGATACCGGCACGTACGACGACGCCCCGCTCGCCGACGGCACCTTCCCGATCGTGGTGCTGATGCCCGGCCTCGGTTTCTCGGCACCGCAGTACGCGAATCTGGCCGCCCGGATCGCCGCGCGCGGTTACCTGGTCGCGGGGGTGACCCCGACCTACAGCGCCGACCTGAGCGTGCTCGGCGGCAAACCGGTGCCCGGGTCGGCGGCCGGCCGGCCCACCGACCTCGCCGGCCCGGCCGGGAACCGGCTGCTCAGCGTGTGGGCGGCCGACGCCCGGTTCGCGGCCGGCCGGGTGGCTGTGCTGCTCGGCCCGCACGCCCGCGCCGACCAGGTGATCTACGCCGGGCACTCGTTCGGCGGGGCGGCCGCGCTCGAGGCCTGCCGCACCGACGGGAGCTGCCGGGGGGCCGCCGACCTGGACGGCACGCCGTTCGGCCCGGTCGTGACGGACGGCGTGGGCAAACCACTGCTGCTGATCAGCTCGGGCACCGGCGGGGCGGCCACCGACGAGTCGGCGCGGCAACTGTTCCGGGCCGACTCGAAACAGGCGCGGGCCTACACCCTGGTGCAGAGCCGACATTTCGACTTCAGCGACTACGCCGCCTACTGGCTGGCCGCGCCGGTGCGCTGGTGGTTGCCGCTCGGCGACCCGCGGACGGTGCCGATCACCGTCGATTATCTGGACAACTTCTTCGCCTCGGTGACGATCGGTACGCCCTGGCGGGCACCGGACGAGCCCGGGGTGCGCGAGGCTGACATGCTTGTTCGATGAGTGATCCCTCCCCGATAGTTCGCATCTTCGACGAAGCCTCGGACGCCTACGACAACGTCGGCGTGGAATTCTTCCGGCCGCTCGGGGTCGAACTGGTGCGGGCGGTCGAGCCGAAACCCGGGGAGCGGGTGCTCGACGCGGGCTGCGGGACGGGGGCGGTGCTCGTGCCGGTCGCCGAGGCGGTCGGGTCCGGCGGATATGTGGTCGGCATCGATCTGGCGCCCGGCATGGTGGCCCGCAGCCAGGCCACGGCCACCGGACTCGACCAGGTGGTCGTCCAGTCCGGCGACGCCCAGCAGCCGGACTTCCCGGACGGTTCCTTCGACGTGATCACGTCCGGGCTCGTACTCTTCTTCCTGCCCGACCCGCCGGCCGCGCTCACCGCGTACCGCAAGCTGTTGACCCCGCGGGGCCGCCTGGCCTTCAGCTGTTTCGCCCAGCATGACCCCCGCTATGGCCAGGCCATGAAGATCCTGGCCCGCTTCGCGGACGACGCGCCGCCGGAGCGCAAACTGCACCCGATGTTCGACTCGGCGGAGAGCCTGCACGCCGCCGCGCTGACCGCCGGCTTCGCCTCGGCCGAGGTCAGCGAGGCGACGGTACGCAGCGAATTCAACGACGCCGCCCACCTGTACGAGTGGATCGGCTCGCACGGCGGCCGAGAGATGGTCGACCGCATCCCGATCTCCCGCCGCTCCGTCGCCATCTCGCATCTGGCCTCGGAGATCCCCGAACCGCTCGACTTCACCACCCGCATCCGGATCGTGGTCGCTCATCGCACCCCGTGATCCTTTCTGATCTTCATCAGTTGCTGATCGCGGTCCGTTGCTGATCGTGATCAGCGGTGCCCCGGGCACCGGCAAGAGCACCCTGGCCCACCGGCTGGCCCGCGAGATCGGCTGCCCGGTGGTGAGCCGTGACGAGATCCGCGAAGGAATCGTCCACGCCGGAACCCCCGACCCCGACCTGACCCACTCCTACCGAACCTTCATCGCGACCGTGACCTCCCTGGTGAACGCCGGCGTCACAGTCGTCGCGGAGGCCGCTTTCCAGAACGCCCCGTGGCGCCCACTGCTCGACCTGGGCCCCACCCGCATCCTCCATTGCACCGCCGACCCCCCGGTCGCCACCGCCCGCGTAGTCCTCCGAGCCGCCCACCCCGGCACCCCCCTACCCGTCCCCGACTGGAAGCCCATCGCCTCCACCCTCCCCACCCTCGTCGTGGACACCACCTCCGGCTACCACCCCTCCTTCGCCGAGATATTGGTATTCGCGCAGTCCCCTGAAATTCCTTGAATCATCGATCGTCCGACTCCATTCCTGGCCTGGCGCGCCACCGTTCAGCCGCTTTTCAGTTCTCGCCTTTCCCGGGCCATCCAAAACACCTGAACTGAAGTGCGTGATCGGGCTCGAAGCTTCCCAGCCCTTGCTAATTCCGAGTCGATTACCGCCCACCCGACCCGGACAGACCTCAGCCGTAGCGCAATTCGCCGAGGCAGTGGGGTCAGCAGCCCCTTGGGTGTAGGCAGCCTGCGGACGTCAGCAGCCCCTTGGGTGTCGGCAGCCTGCGGACGTCAGCAGCCCCCGGATGTCGGCAGCCTCGGATGTCGGCGGCCTTGGGGTGTCCGCCGCCCCAGGGTTTCGGCAGCCTCGGAGTTTCGGCAGCACATCGGAGGTCGGCAGCTGCGTGACGCCGGTGACCCTCCTGGGGATTGGTGGCCTTCGGGGCCGGCAGCTTCGTGCCGTTGGCAGCCCCGGGTTCCCGCAGTCCTGGGTTCCCGCAGCCCTGGATTTCCCGCGACCCTGGATCTCCCGCAGCCCTGCGATGCCGGCGACCCTGGGATGCAGAGGCAGCGCTGCGGAGTTGGCGACCTCGGGTGTAGGCAGGCCTGGTCGACGGCAGCCCTGGTTGACCGGCAGCCCTGGGTACCAGGGCTAGTTCCGTGGCGGCAGCACGGTGGTGTCGGCGACCCTGGAGCGCTGGCGGCCTTCGATGGCGGCAGCCGGCGATCGATGCCGCCCAGTAAAACGAACATACGGCGGCGACCGAGGCCGGGCGGTATGACGGGGTCGCACGATCGATGTTGTCGGTGCCCCACGGGTGGATCCCGGCCGGCTCGCTCTGGTTCGGGCGGGCCGGCTCGCTCTGGTTCGGGCGGGCCGGCTCGACCGAACCGTCGTTGCAGCGGTTCGACCGGCGCCACATGGTCGACCGGCTGACCCGGCCTTGCACGAGGCCGGCCCGGATGCGCCCGGCCTGGATGCGGTTTGCCTCTCACGCGGAGTTTCAACCCAGAGAGTGAGCCTCGCCCAGCACGTCCGCTCCCATGAAGAAGGCAACGCCCGGGGAGCAAGCCCAGCCCCTCGAGCAAGGCCGGCACCGAGAACAGGACCGGCCCGAGGATCAGGATCGGCTCGAGGATCAGGATCGGCTCGAGGCAAAGGCCCAGCCCAGCGACCAAGCGCAACCCCGGCGGCACGCCCATGCCGGAAAGCACGCTCCACCCGCGAAGCAGGCCCAGCCCTAAGAACAGCGCCGGAGGGAGGTGGAGGATCAGCCCCAGGTGCGGGACCAACTCTCGACACGGTTCCCGCTCGATCAGGGAGCCCAAACCTCGCAAAATTCCCGATCCGCCCGAGAAGTGCGGGCCATGCAGCGATGCTCATCCGGGCTACTGGATCCACCTGAAACAAGAGCTCCACCTGAGAGGCGGGCACAGCTTCGGGGTCAAGCCCAACCTGACGATCGGGCTCGATCCGCAGAGCAAGCCCAACCCGAGAAGCAGGCGAAACCCGGGGAGCAGGCGAACCCCAGGCGACAGGCATGACCCCGAAGGCAGGCATGACCCGAACCGCAAGCTCAACCTGCCGCGCAGGCACAACACGGGGCGCAGGCACGACCAGGGGAACGGGCACGGACCCGGGCGCAGGCACGGACCCGGGCGCAGGCACGGACCCGGGCGCAGGCACGGACCCGGGCGCAGGCACGGACCGGGGCGCAGGCACAGCCTCGGGTGGGGTGGAGGGCTGGGCGGCGGGGAGCGAGCGGAAAGGCGTGCCGGGGGCTGGCTCGGGGGTGGAGACGGCGGGCGCGGGCGGAGCAGTGGCAACTGGCGCTGGGGAGGACGGGCGCTGGGTCAAGGTCGCGTCCGGGGGCCAGATCAGGGGTGGGAGGGCGTCGGTGGGGTCGTGCAGGCCGAGTTCGCCGCATTCGCGGGAGCAACCGCGCAGGCGGCACAACTTCGAACCGTGGCGGCGGGCGAGGCCCCAGGGCCGGTGACGCTCGTGTTCGCGGCGGAACTCGTCATTGCCCGGCGACCAATTACGCGCTCTGGTGCGATCCCGCAGCGCAATGGTCACTGCGCGAGAGAATAATGAGAGCTGCTGGTGCCGCATAAGAACATTTTCCCGCACCCGGAATGCGCCCCGCCAAGGTTGGATCATGCCATTTTCGAACAACTTTCCATGGCTTGCGGGCGACCGGAAACAGGAAGGCCGGAAATGGCGGAAGGTCAGACGCCGCTGAGATAGGTTTCGGGCTCCAGGGTGTCGATGTGGACGGGGTGCACGGCGGTGGTCTCGTCGACCAGGATGGTGGGGCGGGGCCGGTCGGGGCGGGAAGACGAACAGGGCCTGTGGGGCCCCTCGGCGTGCAGGAGGTCCTCGATCGAGCCGGGCTGGCCGTGGGCACTCGCCTCACCCGCATGGGAGCGCCCCACCGGGGGGCGGCGACCGCGGTGCCGCAGTGGGTGGCCAGGCCGATGAGCGGCACCCGGTCGGCGCCGAAGTGAACCGGGTCGCGGACGCGTTGGCCTCGGCCGGGCTGGTCGTTGGGGGCGCGCAGCCATTGGTGGAGTCGGCGGTCTCCTGGTTGACCCACATCCAGGTCGGCCGCCGGTCGTAGACGGGCAACGCCTCCCGGGGGCCGGGAACCCGCGGACCGCGGAGTCGACCCGGGCGCAGTCGGGCCAGTTTCCCGCAACGGCGACGAAGTCGATCAGCCGGCGGGTGAGCGCCGCCCGCCGCCGGTGGAACTCGTGGGTGCCTTGGCCGGCCTCGCCGATCAGCACCACGCGGGCGCCGGCCGCCCGGTCGAGCAGGATGTCCAGGTCTCCCGGGTCGCGCATGGGCCGCGCGATGGCCGCACCTCGTCCGGGTGAGGATGCATGGAGGACCGGCCACCATGGGTAGCCGGTCCCCTGCGCTACTTGATCGGTAGATCCAGGTAGGAGCCGCCGGCCACGGTGATCGAGCCGGGGTCGTTGGCGTCGTAGTAGAGCGGATCGACGGTGTCGATCACCAGGGTGAGCGAGTGCCCGGCGGGCAGGTCGTAGTTGACGGCGGAGAGCGACAGGTCGATCGTGCGGCTACCGCCGCCGCTCGACGACCAGCTGACCGGGTTGTGGGTGAGCAGGGCGGCGTTGCCCACGCTGTCGAGGTCATAGAGGTACGCGACCAGGGAGCCGTCGGCGGCGGTGCCGGTCAGGTCGAGGTGCACCTTCGGGATGCCGCGGATCTTGGTGACGGTCGAGGGCCGGTCCGCCGCCCACACGCCGGCCCGGGTGCGGTCGACGAACGGCAGCCAGATCGACGGGCGCCGGCCGGTGAACGCGGAGACGCCGTTGGTCAGCAGCACCACGCCACCGTTGGCGACCGTGTCGAGGTCGGTGGGCAGGGTCTTGGACCAGCCGGTGGTGGGGCTGCCGCCGAGCCGGCCGGTGCCGTCGTACCAGCGGATCTCGCCCAGCCCGTACCTCCTGGTGCTGGTGGTCTGGGCAGCCCAGCTGTCCCAGATCTCGGCGCTCGCGTTGTCGGGTTTGAGGTAGACCTTGCCCGGCGCCGTGCCGGCGGTGTCGTTCTTGAGGTAGCGGTCGAACCAGCCGCGGGTGCTCGCCCACACCTCGTTGGGCAGGCCGACGAGGCCGGTCAGCTCGGCGATCGCATGGTCGCCGGGGCGCAGTTCGAGGCGCTTCGGGGTGGTGAGCCGGCCGTAGAAGTCGACGAGCTGGTTGGGCGGGAAGAACGTGTCGCCCCAGGAGTTCGCGATCATGACGGCCGGGTTGTTGGCGTTGATCCGGTCGAGGTAGGTGGCGGCCGAGCGGACCTTCGCCCAATCCATCACCTTGGGTACGTTCCGGTCGGCGCTGAAGTCGTCGAGCATGGTCGTCAGTTCGGTACCGGGGTGGCCGACGAGTTGCGCGGCCAGGCCGAGCAGGCCGGTCGACTGGAGGTGCCGGGTCTGGTCGGCGTAGAGCGAGGCGACCAGGTCGGTCCAGCCGCTGAGCATCGCGACCGCCCGGATCCGGTTGTCGAAGGCCGAGCCGAGCAGGCTGATGCCGGCGCCGTACGAGACCCCGGCCGCCCCGATGCGCGCCGGGTCGGTCGGCGTGTTGGCGATCGTCCAGTCGAGCACCTTGGACAGGTCGGCCAGGTCTTTCGGCCCGGCGGTGTCGATCGCACCGCCGCTGGCCCACCAGCCGCGCGGCGTGTACGAGACCACGACGTAGCCGGCCGCGGCCATGCTCGCGGCCTGCGCGACGTATTCGAGGTCGTTGAGGCCCCAGCTGGAGGAGAAGACGACGGCGGGGTAGCGGCCGGCGGCGGCCGGGGCGACCACGTTGGCCTTGAGGACCACGCCGCCATCGCCGGGGATGTCCACGAACTTGGTGGTGGTGGACGCGGCGTGGGCCGGGCTCGGGGCGGCCCCGATCACCAGGACCGCGGTCAGCACCGATAGCAGGAAGGCAAGCAGGGATGAGCGCCGTGGCACCATGCGCACTCCTCGACGGGACGGAAGGTCCGGCGAGCGTAGGAGCGGGTACCGAGAATTTGAACTTCATGACATTATCGTTACTTGCCAGTAACGTTGGTCACTTTACCGACGGGTAACGAGCCGGGCGGTAGCGAACCGGACGGTAACGAGCCGGGCGGTAGCGAACCGACTGGGCCGGTACCGAGACGGCGGGTGCGAGGGGAGGGCGCGGTGCTCTACGGTGCTCAGCCCGCACGCCGCCGGGACGCGCAACGCAACCGGCTCGCCATCCTGACCGCCGCCTGCGAGCTGATGTCGAGTTCGCAGCCCCGGGTCGGGATGCCGGAGATCGCCCGGCGGGCCGGGATCGGCCAGGCCACCCTGTACCGCCACTTCCCCGACCGGGAAGCGCTGACCACGGCGGTCATCGGCTACCTGATCGACGGCCTCGAGCGGTGCGTGGCGGCCGGACTCGAGCAGCCCACCATGTTCCGGGCGGCGCTGCACGAGATCCTGCGCGCACAGGTCAACATGCGGCCGCTGGTGCAGTTGGCCCGCCGGCTCGACGCCGCCACCCGGGGCCGGTTCCTGCGCCGCATCGCCGGTGTTCTGGCCGAACCGCTGCGCCGCGCGCAGGAGGCGGGTGAAGTTCGGCCCGATCTGGTCCCTGACGACGTGATTCTGTTGTTCGGTATGGTCGAGGGCGTCGTCGAGGGAGCAGGCAGCCATGCCGAGGCCGTGGCTGCCGCGGGTCGTTCCATCGACCTGGCTCTCGACGGCGTATTCCGGCCGGTCACGTCGCCTTCCGAGGCGCCACTGCGGATTGGTAAGCTCTGATGTTCGACGAACAGGTGGGATTGTCGATGAGCTCGCCCGATGCCGTGGTGCCCGAAACCGAGGCGCCCGAGTCCGTGCTGCCCGCTTCTGACGAAGCGGATGCAGCAGCCGCCCCTACGCTTGAATCCGCTGCTCCCGAGCCCGACACTCCCGCCGTTGAGCAAACGGCACCCGGCGCCGAGGAAGCGGCCCCGGCCGCCGGCGAGGCGGCACCAGCCGTCGCTGAGGCGACCCCGGTCGCCGACGACGCGGCACCCGCCGTGGACGACGCGGCACCCGCCGTGGACGACGCGGCACCGGCTGCAGACGACGCGGCTCCCGCCGCTGACGACGCGGCGTCGGCCGCGCCCGATCCCGCCGCTCGCGCGCGCGAGCAGGCCTGGGCGGCGATCGAGAAGCTGAAGGACGAGGACGGGGTCGTCAAGGGCCCGGTCACCGAGGCCGTCAAGGGCGGCCTGATCCTCGACATCGGCGTGCGGGGCTTCCTGCCCGCGTCGCTGGTGGAGATGCGTCGCGTCCGCGACCTGCGGCCCTACGTGGGTCGTGAGCTCGAAGCCAAGATCATCGAGCTGGACAAGAACCGCAACAACGTGGTCCTGTCCCGCCGGGCCTGGCTCGAGCAGCACCGCACCGAGGCGCGCACCGGTCTGTTCGATCGGCTCGCCAAGGGTCAGGTGCGCAAGGGCGTGGTCTCGTCGATCGTCGCCTTCGGTGCGTTCGTCGACCTCGGCGGGGTCGACGGTCTGGTGCACGTCTCCGAGCTTTCCTGGCGGCACGTCGACCACCCCTCCGAGGTGGTTCGCGTCGGCCAGGAGGTCGAGGTCGAGGTGCTCGAGGTCAGCCAGGAACGCAAGCGGGTGTCCCTGTCGCTCAAGGCGACCCAGGAAGACCCGTGGCGTCAGTTCGCTCGGATCCACACGATCGGCCAGATCGTGCCCGGCCAGGTCACCAAGCTGGTGCCGTTCGGCGCGTTCGTCCAGGTCGAGCACGGCATCGAGGGTCTGGTGCACATCTCCGAGCTGGCCGGCGGGCACATCGAGTCGCCCGAGCAGATCGTCCAGACCGGTGACACCGTGCTTGTCAAGATCATTGACATCGATCTGGACCGGCGTCGCATCTCGCTGTCGCTGCGCCAGTCCAACGAGAGCTACGTCGACGGGGACGAGAACTTCGACCCGACGATGTACGGCATGGCCGCCACGTACGACAACGACGGCAACTACATCTACCCCGAGGGCTTCGACGCCGAGACCGGCGAGTGGCTCGACGGGTTCGATGAGCAGCGCGAGACCTGGGAGCAGCAATACTCCGACGCCCGGGAGCGCTGGGAAGCCCACGGCCGGCAGGTGCTGGCCAGCCGCGAGGCCGGGCACGCCTAGGTGAACAGAGCGACCGTCTCCGGCAGCTGCGAATGTGCCGGGGACGGGAGCTCCGCCGGGTCGAACCAACCGAGCTCGTCGAACTTGTGCGGCTCACCGATGCGGGCCTCGGCCGGGTCCAGGCGCACCGCGAAGACGATCGCCACCCAGTGCGAGCCGGGACGCAGCACATTGCGTACGCCGAGCAGCTCGATCTTCTCCGGCCCGGTCCCGTACTCCTCGATGACCTCGCGCGCGACCGCCTGCTCGAAGGTCTCCCCGAACTCCAGCGCGCCCGCCCCGCAGTCCCAGGTGCCGGGCTCGTCCCGGGCCCGGGTGGAGCGCCGCGCGAGCAGGATGCGCCCCGCCCCGTCGTGACAGACGAAAACCACGGAGACCGAGGGCGTACGAGTCATGAAAAGCATTAAAGCGTGTCTCAACGGCGGCCGTCCCGCCCCCGCCTCCCCCACCGATCTGGCCGCCGAGGCCGCCGCCGCCGTGGCGGCGGGCGCCGAGGCCGTGCACGTCCATCCGCGCGACCCGGCCGGCCGCGAGTCGCTGGCGGCCGAGGACATCGGCGCGGCGCTGGTGGCGATCCGGCGAGCCGTCCCCGGCCTGCGGGTGGGTGTCTCCACCGGCCTCTGGATCACCGGCGGCGACGCGCCCCGCCGGGCGGCGCACATCGCCGCCTGGCGCGCACTGCCCGATTTCACGTCGGTGAATGTCGGTGAGGAGGGCTTCACCGATCTGGTACGCCTCCTCACCGCCCGCGGCGTCGGCGTGGAAGCCGGGGTGTGGCGCCCGGCCGAGGCCCAGGCCGTGGCCGGACTCGCCCTGGAACGGGTGCTTATTGAGGTGCTCGACACCCCGGCGGCCGCGGCGGTCCCGGCCGCCGACGCGATCCTGGCCGCCCTCGACGAGGCCGGCTGGACCGGCGAACGCCTGCTGCACGGTGAACAGGACGCGTGCTGGCCGCTGATCGCCCACGCCGGCCGGCTCGGCCTGCCCACCCGGGTCGGCCTCGAGGACACCCTGGTGTTGCCGGACGGCAGCCCGGCACCCGGCAACGCGGCCCTGGTCGAGAAGGCGCTGGAGGTCTGGCGGTCAGCCCGCCACGACGCGGGTGAGCGGCTCGATCCGGGCCGGTAACGGCGTCAGGCTGGCGCGCAGCTCGGCCGTCAGGTCACTGTGCGGGGCGAAGGCCGCCGCCACCACGTCGAGGTACTCCCGCCGGATCCGGGCCGAGCCGCGAGAGAGGCCGGCCTCCGCCGTCCGGACACTGGCGGGCTTCCCGACGTACGCCCACACCGTCGCCGGGCGCGGCAGCCCGCCCCAGCCGACGACCGCGTGCGTGACGTCGGCCCGGTCGTAGTTCCCCTCCCGCGCGTCCAGCGCCGCGACCAGGTCCGGTCCACCCAGCAGCAGATAGCCGGTGAGCACCGTCCGAGGGTCGGCCGGGACGATGTTCAGGAAGAGGACCTGCACCGGCGGGCGCTCGGTGGTCCCCGGCGTGTGGTAACGAACGGCCCGTGACACGGTGTTGTCGGTGCACACGTTCCATCGGCGCCGCCAGCCCGCGAGGGTGGCCTTGCCGAAGTGGACACCGTCCCGGGCGCCCTCGCCGAGCGTCGCCGCCAGCGCCGCGGCCGAAACCACCGATCCGTAGACGAAAACTCCGCACGTGTCCCGCTCCGAGACGTTCATCTTCCCAGTATCCGGTGCCCCGCCGGGCCGCCGGGCGTGGCTAGCATCGGGAGCATGGCTGGGGACTGGTTCGCCGACGCGGTGATGTACGAGATCTACCCGCAGTCGTTCGCCGACTCGAACGGCGACGGGATCGGCGACCTGCGCGGGGTCATCGACCGGCTCGACCACATCGCGTCGCTCGGCGTCGACGTCATCTGGTTCAACCCGTGCTTCGCGTCGCCGTTCGTCGACGCCGGTTACGACGTGTCCGATTATCTGACGATCGCGCCGCGCTACGGCACCAACGACGACCTGGTGGAGCTCGTCGAGGCGGCCGGCAAGCGCGGCATCCGCATCATGCTCGACCTGGTGGCCGGGCACACGTCGATCGAGCACCCCTGGTTCCGCAAGGAGCTGCACGCCGACGGGCCCGACCCGAAGGGCGACCGGTACATCTGGTGCGAGCAGCTGCCGGCGAGCACCTGGGCCCGCGCCATGCCCGGCACCCCGGCCTGGGTCGAGTCCCCCGGCCCGCGGCGTGGCTACTACCTGAAGAACTTCTACGACGAGCAGCCGGCACTGAACTTCGGCTGGGCCCGGCCGGGTGGTGCCGACCAGCCGTGGCGGGACGCGGTCGACGCCCCCGGGCCGCTGCGCAACCGGCAGGCACTCAAGGACATCATCGGGTTCTGGCTCGCCAAGGGCGTCGCCGGGTTCCGGGTCGACATGGCGTTCTCGCTGGTCAAGGACGAGCTGTCGGACGAGGGTCGGGCCGAGACGGTGTCGCTGTGGGGCGAGATCCGGCGATGGCTGGACGACGCGTACCCGCAAGCTGTTCTGATCCCGGAGGGCGCAGAACCGAGGGTGGGTGAATCGCTCGCCTTCGACGCCGATTTCTTCCTGGTGATCAAGGAGGCGCACGCGAGCCTGTTCGACAACCACGCCGCGGGGATCCTGCCTTTCCAGGCGCCACGCGAGCCGTTCTTCGACGCCGAGGGCCGGGGCAGCACCCGGCCGTTCCTCGACGCCTGGACGGCGGCGAAGGCGGTCGACCCGGGCCGGCCGATCGTGCTGTCCACCGCCGACCACGACTACGCCCGGCTGCGGGTGGGCGGGCGCACCGCGGAGCAGATGCGCTCGGCGCTGGTCTTCCTGTTCACCTGGGGCAGCGTGCCTTGCCTCTACTACGGCGACGAGATCGGCATGCGCTATCTGCCGGATCTGCCGAACGTGGAGGGTGCGGTGTGCAACCCGCTCTACAACCGGGCCGGCTGCCGCACCCCGATGCAGTGGGACTCCACCGCCAACGCCGGCTTCTCCGCCGCCGCCGCGGCGAAGCTCTACCTGCCGATCGACCCCGACCCGCAGCGACCGACCGTAGCCGCCCAGAACGACGACCCGGCGTCGACACTCAACTTCGTCCGCGGCCTGATCAGCCTGCGCCAGGCCCATCCGGCCCTGCGGGCCCGGGCGTCGATCGAGGTTCTCAGCGAGGGCTATCCCCTTGCGTACGTCCGGGGCGGCACCCACCTGGTCGTCGTCAACCCGCGCCGGGAGGCCGCGTCGCTCGCCGTCCCGCCCGCGACGCCGCTGCTCGCCGAGGGCGTCACCACCACCGCCGACGGCCTGCGGGTGGCGGGTTTCGGCTACGGGATACTCGCGCTCCGATGAGCCGGGGCGAACCGACCGGGCGGGGCCGGCTTGCCGATCCGCGAGCCGGCCCTCGACCGTCCCGGATGGCCGCGCGGATCGTCTCCGGCATCGGCTCGCCGCCGCCATCCGCATGGCCGCCGGCGCCGTCCGTGGCGGCTCGCCATCCTGGACTCACCCCGCTCGCCGCCTGGCTCCCCCGCTCCCGCCCGGCCCACTCCCGCCCGGCCCACTCCCGGCTCCCCCCGCTCCCGGCTGCGGTCGGTCCACTGGACGGACCGGGCGAAACGTGCTGACCGCCTGTGGTTTCACGATCGTGGACACCGCCGTCGAGCACCAGAACGACGCGCTGGCGCTCCGGCCGACCGTGCCGGGCCGCGGCGACGTGGCCGCTTCGCTGGCCGACCTGGCCGGCGTCATCTCGGTCTCCTCCGACGACGGCACCGCCGAACCGGCTAGGCGGGATCGGCGGTCCGGTCGTCCGTGCCGCCCGGGTGGTGAAGCGGCAGCCGACCGGAGGCCCCTTCTTCACCGGAGAGGGGGGCTCCGCGGCCTTCGAACACCCCTTTTTCCCGGAAGACGGGGTCTGGTGCGCGCCGGCACGCGGGTCAGCGCTTCGCCAGGTGACGGCGCAGGTCGCGGGTTTCGCCGGACACCGGACGGGCGGCCAGGATGCACGTGTCGTCGTCGGGGTTGGCCTGCTGGAGGCGGGCCAGGAGTTGGGCCAGCGGCTGCTGCGGGGAGGCGTGCACGGCCTCGTCGACGGTGCGGATGACCTGGGCGAGGCCGTCGTCGGGGCCGCCGTGCCGGTGTTCGACCAGGCCGTCGGTGTAGAGCAGCAGGACGTCGCCGATGCGGAACTGCAGGCGGGCCGTCGGGTAGACGGCGTCGTTGACGACGCCGAGCATCGGGCCGGGCGGGCGTTCCAGGGGGGTGGTGCGGCCGCCACGGCTGAGCAGCGGTGGCGGGTGGCCGGCCTGGGCCCAGGTGATCTCGCCGATGGCCGGGTCGAAGCGGGCGACGACGGCGGTGGCCGACAGTTCCGGATTCTCCCGTTCGAGGTCGAAGGTCAGCCGGTTGAGGTGTCCGAGCAGGACACCGGGGTCGCCGGTGGTGACGGCGAGGGCGCGCAGGGCGTGCCGCAGCTGCGCCATCATGGTGGCGGCGTGGGTGCCGTGACCGGCCACGTCGCCCACGGCGAGCAGCACCGATCCGTCGCGCAGCCGGGTCGCTTGATACCAGTCGCCGCCGACGAAGCTCTCCTGACCGGCCGGCAGGTAGCGCAGCGCCACCTTGAGGCCGGGCAGTTCGATCGGTTCCTCGGGGATGGGCTGGACGACGCGCTGGAGGCGGCCGGCGAGCTGGGGCTGGTCCACCTCGGGGAAGTGCTGGGAGTCGTTGCGCCGGCCGGTGACGTCCTGCACGATCGCGAACACCCGCAGCGGGCGGCCGTCGGCGTCGCGGATCGCGTCGCTCACCGTGCGCAGGTGCCGGACCCGGCCGCCGAGCATCACCCGGGTCGTGACGTCGGCCTGGGCACCGCTCCCGCCCGGACCTGGGCCCCCAAGAGCCGGCCCGGCAAGACCAGGGCCGGCAAGACCAGGAACGGGGCGGGACGGGGGGAAGAGCGGGTCGACGAGTGCGTCGATCTCGGCCGGGGTGAGCGGGCCGAGCTGCGGGTCGCGGTCGTAGAGGCGGTACATGTTGTCGGACCAGATGATGTCGCCGCTCATCAGGTCCCACTCGGCCCAGCCGAGGTTGGCGAAGCGGTCGAGCTCGTCGAGTTTGGACCACTGGAGCAACAGGCCGTGACCGAGCCGCTGGGCCCGCACCGTGTAGTGGCCGTCGGCGTAGCGGAACGGGCCGACCGCGGCCGGGCAACCGGACTCGAGGACGTCCTGGTAGACGTCCCAGCCGGAGGGGAACTGGCCGCTGGCGCGCTGCCCGAGGAGCTGACGTCCGCGGCGGCCGTCGGGGGTGGCCGCGCCGGGGCTGGCGGCCTGCCAGACGAGGTCGATGATGCGGCCGTTGCGGTCACGCTCCGCGGTCAGGTAGCCACTCATCCCCGGAGTCGAGTCGAGCACTCGCTGCACAAGGGACACCCACGGCGCGTAACGGCGGGCCGGGCGGGGAACGACCGGGGTGGTCAGGGCGGCGGCCACCATCTGCGGCACCGATCCCGCCGAGGTGATCGCGACGTCGAGGACGCGGATCACTCCGGCCGCCACCTCGGTGACGTCGCGTTGCTGGTCAGCGGCCATCCGGAGGAGGTGGTCGTGGGCCTCGGCGAGGCGGCACCGGGACCGTCCGGCGAGCAGGCCGACGGCCCGCTCGATCAAGAATCGATCGGCGGCGACCACGGTGCCGGCGGCTAACGTCACCCACGCCCTCCCCAGAAAAACGACAGGTCTCTTTAGTACGTCGGTGACGGACCCATCGTCATCGGCCGTTCATCCGGACCGCGTCGACCAGCGGTTGCTCCGGGCCGCACTTCACCCGAACGGGGCCTGATCGAGAAGGGGAAAGATCGAGAAGGGCGATTTTCGCGAACCGGGCTCAGATCTCGAACGGGGTGCCGAGCTCGAACAGGTCACGCATCGCCTCGGTGAGGCGGACCATGGAGGAGCCGGTGACCATGCCGAGCCGTTCGGCCCCGATCGAGGCCGGGAGCCGGCGCATCCGGTTGACCACCACGACGCCGGTGATCGGGTCCTGTTCCATCAAGGGAACGGCGTAGGGCGGGAGTTCGAGGGCTCCGCGCTGCCGGACGATCGGGGCGCAGAACGGGGCGGCGTTCTTGCGCTCGTTGTAGCTGTCGGCGGACAGCACCAGCACCCGATAGCGCAGGTCGGTGCGGTCGCCGATGGTCCAGATCTCGCCGCGCCGCATGTCAGCGCATCCCGGGCACGGCTGGCGAAGGCATGCGCACGAGGGTACCGCTGTTCGGATCTTACGAGACGCGCGGGCAACGGCGCGCCGGAAACGACAAGGATCGAACCAAGATCGGTCGGGTCCCGTAGGTAAGAATGAGGGCGTTGCAAGCAGCTAGGGAAGGACGTCAATAATGTCGGAGAAGGCACAGATCGGGGTTACCGGTCTGGCGGTGATGGGGCGCAACCTGGCGCGCAACTTCGCCCGGCACGGGCACACCGTGGCCCTGCACAACCGCTCCTACGGACGCACCAAGGAGCTCGTGGAGGAATTCGGCCACGAGGGCAAGTTCATTCCGTCGGAGAGCGCCGCGGACTTCGTGGCCAGCCTGGAGCGCCCTCGCCGTGTCGTGATCATGGTCAAGGCCGGTGGGCCGACGGACGCCGTGATCGACGAGTTCGCTCCCCTGCTCGAGCCCGGGGACATGCTCATCGACGCGGGCAACGCGCATTACCTGGACACCCGGCGGCGTGAGGCGGCGCTCAAGGAGAAGGGCCTGCACTTCGTGGGCGCCGGCGTCTCGGGTGGCGAGGAGGGCGCGCTGCACGGACCGAGCATCATGCCGGGTGGCCCCAAGGAGTCGTACGACGCGCTGGGTCCGCTGCTGGAGGACATCTCGGCCAAGGTCGACGGGGAGCCGTGCTGCGTGCACGTCGGCCCCGACGGTGCCGGGCACTTCGTCAAGATGGTGCACAACGGCATCGAGTACGCCGACATGCAGCTCATCGCCGAGGCGTACGACCTGCTCCGGCAGGTGGGTGGCCACCAGCCGGCGGAGATCGCGGAGATCTTCAAGGGCTGGAACGAGGGCCGCCTGGGCTCGTACCTGATCGAGATCACCGCCGAGGTGCTCAAGCAGGTCGACGCGTCCAGCGGCAAGCCGTTCGTGGACGTGGTGCAGGACCAGGCCGAGCAGAAGGGCACCGGTCGCTGGACCGTACAGGCGGCTCTGGACCTCGGTGTTCCGGTCAGCGGCATCGCCGAGTCGGTGTTCGCCCGCGCCCTGTCGGGTGGCGCGGACGTGCGCAAGGCGGCCGCCGACGCGGGTCTGCCCGGCCCGTCGCCGTCGGCCGGGGCGCACGGTGGCGATCTGCAGGCGGATGTCGAGCAGGCCCTGTTCGCGTCCAAGATCGTGGCGTACGCGCAGGGCTTCCAGCAGATCCAGGCGGCCAGCAAGGAGTACGACTGGGAGATCGACCCGGGCGCGATGGCGAAGATCTGGCGCGCGGGCTGCATCATCCGCGCCAAGTTCCTCGACTACATCAAGCAGGCGTACGACAAGCAGCCGACGCTGTCGACGCTGCTGGTCGACGACTACTTCCTGGACGCGGTGAGCGGCGCCCAGGACGCGTGGCGGCGGGTCGTGGCGACGGCCGCGCAGCAGGGCATCCCGGCGCCGGGCTTCGCGTCGGCGCTGGCCTATTACGACGGCCTGCGGGCGAAGCGTCTGCCGGCCGCCCTGATCCAGGGTCAGCGTGACTTCTTCGGGGCGCACACCTACCGCCGGGTCGACAAGGAGGGTTCGTTCCACACCCTCTGGGCGACCGACGACCGCACCGAGGTCGAGGCCTAGTTGTTGACCGTCACGGGGTCGGCGGCCATCAGGGCGCCGGCCTCGTCGGGCGGGAGCGGCTTCGCCATGAAGAAGCCCTGGCCGAGGCGGTAACCCATGTCGCGGAGGCGGTCGAGCTGGGCCTCGCTCTCGATGCCCTCGGCAACCGCCGACAGCTGGAGGTACTCGGCCAGCTGGGCCACCGCCGCCGCGATCGCGAGGCGGCCGCGGTCCTCGCCGTCGGCGATGCCGTCGACGAACGACTTGTCGAGCTTGAGCACGTCGACCGGGAAGGCCCGCAGCAGCGAGAGCGACGACTGGCCGGTGCCGAAGTCGTCGAGCGCCAGCCGGATCCCCATCTCGTGCAGGGCCTGCAGGGTCTCGCGCACCTGCCGGCCGTCGGCCACCGACGACTCGGTGATCTCGATGACCAGGTTGCCGGGCAGCAGGTCGTACTCGGCGAGCACGGCGGCGACCTCGTCGACGAAGCCGGGTTCGCGCAGCTGCCGTACGGCGACGTTGACGTTTATCGCCTTGATCGCCCCGGGCCCGTGCTCGGCTTTCCACACCGACAGCTGCCGGCAGGCCTCGCGCAGCACCCACGAGCCGAGCCGCACGATGAGTCCGGAGCGCTCGGCCACCGGGACGAAGTCGCCCGGCGAGACGAGCCCGCGTACCGGGTGTTTCCAGCGCACCAGCGCCTCGGCGCCGTGCAGCCGGCCGGTGACGATGTCGAAGACCGGCTGGTAGAGCAGGAACAGCTCGTTGCGGATGATCGCGTTGTGCAGCTCGCTGCCGAGCCGGGCGTGGTTGACGACGTCCTGGCGCATCCGCGGCTCGAACCGCACCCAGGCCGCCTTGCCGCCCTCCTTCGCCGCGTACATGGCGATGTCGGCGTTGCGCAACACCTCGTCGGCGCCGTCCCCGGCCCCGGCGATGGCCACCCCGATGCTGGCGTGCGCCAGCAGGCGCTCCTCGCCGACCTTGAACGGCTCGGCGAGCGCCCTCTGGATGCGGCCGGCCGCGTCCTCGGCGACGTCGATCTCCTCGTCGTCGAGCAGGACCGCGAACTCGTCGCCGCCGAGGCGGGCCGAGAGCGAGGCGGTCGCGCTGTTGTTCCGCAGCCGCTGGGCGACCTGGTAGAGCAGTTGGTCGCCGAGCGCCGGCCCCATCGAGTCGTTGATCATCTTGAAGTCGTCGATGTCGATGAGCAGCACGGTGGCCGGCCGGTGCGAGGCGAGCCGTTCCTCCAGCGCGGAGCCGAACCGGGTGCGGTTGGCCAGCCCGGTCAGCGGGTCGGTCATCGCGAGCCGTTCCAGCTGCACCTGCTGCGTGCGCAGCCCGGTGAGCAGGCGCTTGTTCTCGCGCAGGCCGAGCAGCTGGCGGGCGACCACGCAGACCACGATCAGCACGGCGCCGATGATCACGGCCCGTTCGCGGCCGTTCATCTCGCGGGCGGACACCGAGATGACCATGGCGGCGGTGGCGACCGAGGCCAGCATCGGGATCAGGCCCCACATGGTGCGGTGGTGCCGGGCCGGTTCGGCCGCCGGGCGGGCGAGCACGTGCCGCTGCCGCCAGGCGGCCACGGTGAAGGACAGCGCGACGAGCGGGCCGGTCAGCACCGAGATGGCCAGCCGGGGTCCGTCCGTGCCGGCGATCAGCAGGACGGCGGTGATCGCGCCGACGATCGGGGCGACCGAGAGGATCCGCAGGGACAACGAGTCGACCGGCGGGTGCGGGATGACCGCCGCCTTGCCGATGATCGCCAGGGCGAGCAGGCCGAGGACGCCGACGGTGCCGGCCGCGATCATCGTGTCCTGGTCGGTGCCGGGCGGGGCGTAGCTGAGCACGACGTACCAGAAGACGAGGGCGCCGGCCACGCAGACCGTGACGAAGTCGAGAAGGATGCGGGCCCAGCCGGCGGCGCTGGAGTCGCCGAGCGGCAGCCGCGCCATGGCGCCGACCACCCAGACGATGCCGAGGACGTTGGGGGCGGCCGCGACCAGGGACAGTCCGGCGTTGTTGTTCGACAGCGACAGCGAGACGCACTGACCGATGAACAGCAGCACCCCGGCATGGGACATGGACCGCCAGAACGAGCGGACCGGGCGGTCGACCCGGATGTTGGAACCGATCTTCCAGCATCCGAGGACGGCCGCCGCGAGCGCGATCGGGCCACCCAGGTAGCCGAGAAGCACACTGCTGCCGGTATGCACCGCGAGCCACACGCACACCGCGAGGCCGGCCGCCGATGCGACGAGCATCGGGACGAGGCCGGCGGACGCGCGGCGCACGGTGCTGGCGGTCATGCGCCCCCCTGGGCAGATATGTCTGTGCGGCATACCTGTCGGCTACCAGGGGGTGGAGCTGAGAAGATCAGCCCTTCAGTGCGGCGGAGACCACGCCGCGAGCCTCCTCCTGGATGCGGGCGAGGTGGTCAGCGCCCTGGAACGACTCGGCGTAGATCTTGTAGACGTCCTCGGTGCCGGAGGGGCGGGCGGCGAACCAGCCGCTCTCGGTGACGACCTTGAGACCACCGATGGCCGCGCCGTTGCCGGGTGCGTTGGTGAGCACCCCGGTGATCGGCTCGCCGGCCAGTTCCTTCGCGCTGACCTGCTCGGGCGACAGGGCGCCCAGGATCGCCTTCTCCTCGCGGCTGGCGGGCGCGTCGATGCGGGCGTAGGCCGGCGACCCGAAGCGGGCGGTCAGGTCGGCGTAGTGCTCCGACGGCGTCCGGCCGGTCACCGCGATGATCTCCGAGGCGAGCAGGTCGAGGATGATGCCGTCCTTGTCGGTGGTCCACACCGAGCCGTCGAGGCGCAGGAAGGACGCGCCCGCGCTCTCCTCGCCGCCGAACCCGATCGAACCGTCGACCAGGCCGGACACGAACCACTTGAAGCCCACCGGCACCTCGTCGAGGCGGCGGCCCAGGTCGCCCGCCACCCGGTCGATCATCGAGGAGGAGACCAGGGTCTTGCCGATCGCGGCGCCGGCCGGCCAGCCCGGCCGGTTGGCGAACAGGTAGGAGATGGCGACGGCCAGGTAGTGGTTGGGGTTCATCAGCCCGGCGTCGGGCGTGACGATGCCGTGCCGGTCGGCGTCGGCGTCGTTGCCGGTGGCGAGCTGGAACCGGTCCTTCTGCGAGATCAGGGAGGCCATCGCGTGCGGCGAGGAGCAGTCCATCCGGATCTTGCCGTCCCAGTCCAGCGTCATGAAGCCGAACGTCGGGTCGACGAGCGGGTTCACCACCGTGAGGTCCAGGCCGTACCGTTCGCCGATGGCACCCCAGTAGGCGACGCTGGCCCCGCCCAGCGGGTCGGCGCCGATGCGCACCCCGGCGTCGCGGACGGCGTCGAGGTTGATCACCCCGGCCAGGTCGGCGACGTAACCGTCGAGGAAGTCGTAGCCGGTGACCAGCGCCGACGAGCGGGCCCGGGCGGCCGGCACCCGGCGCACCTCCTTCAGACCGCCCGCGATCAGCGCGTTCGCCCGGTCCTGGATCCAGCGGGTGGCGTCGGTGTCGGCGGGGCCGCCGTTGGGCGGGTTGTACTTGAAGCCGCCGTCGGCCGGCGGGTTGTGCGACGGGGTGACCACGACGCCGTCGGCCAGTCCGCCGGTGCGGCCCTTGTTGTGGGCGAGGATCGCCCGCGAGACCGACGGGGTCGGCGTGTAGCCGTCCCGGCTGTCGATCAGCGTGGTGACGTCGTTGGCGGCGAACACCTCGAGCGCGGTGATCATCGCCGGCTCGCTGAGCGCGTGCGTGTCACGGCCGAGGAAGAGCGGGCCGTCGGTGCCCTGCGCCTTGCGGTATTCGACGATCGCCTGACTGGTCGCGGCGATGTGGTCCTCGTTGAACGCGTTCTTGAGCGACGAGCCGCGGTGCCCCGACGTGCCGAACGCGACCCGCTCGCCCACGGCGTCCGGGTCGGGGTGCTCGGTGTAGTAGCGCGAGATGACCCGCGGCACGTCGATGAGGTCCCTCGGTTCGGCGGGGGTCCCGGCTCGGGGATCAACGGACATGGGGGCCTCCTTCGGGGCATGTAACCTGCCTGGAGCCTATCGATAGCGGCGCCGGTTGAACCTTCCCGCTCCGCTATCCGAACTACCTGTCGTGACGAGAGGGCCGAAGTGACACGAGCGGCACGATTGCTGGCGGCCGCGCTCATCGCCCTCGGTGTTCTCCTGATACCCGCGAGCCCGGCTTTCGCACACGCCGCGCTCATCGGGTCCACGCCGGCGCCGGGCAGTGTGATCGGCTCCTCCCCCAGCGAGATCGTGGTGACCTTCAGCGAGGGCATCACGGCGGTGGCGGGGCGCGTGCAGGTGCTCGATCCGGATGGCAAGCGCATCTCCGGGACTCCCACGGTGTCCGGGGCGACGCTGCGGATCCCGGTGCGCCGGGCGGCCCAGCCGCTCGGCACCTACCTGGTGAGCTATCGGGTCATCTCCGCCGACAGCCATCCGGTCGGCGGCGCGATCACGTTCTCGGTGGGCGCACCCTCGGCCGAGCCGCCCAAGGCCGGCGAGGCCGGCATCCACCGGTCGGTCACGCTGGCGACGCCGGTCACTCGCTTCCTGGGGTACGCGGGTCTGACGCTCACCGCCGGACCGGCCCTGTTCCTGGCGCTGCTGTGGCCGAGGCGCCGGTCCCGGGTGGCGGCCACCCGCACCGCCTACGCCGGTCTCGGCCTGGTCGCGGTGGCGACGCTCGCCTCGCTCTGGGTGCAGGCGCCGGCCAGCAGCGGCGCGGCCCTGTGGGACGTCAGCGGCACCGAGCTGGGTCAGGTGCTGACCAGCTCGTACGGAATCATCTTGAGCTGTCGTTTGATCTTGTTGGGGGTCGTCGGCGTCCTGCTGCGGCCGGTGCTGCGCGGCACCGCCCCCCGGTGGCGTGGGCTCGCGGCGGTCGCGGTCGCCCTCGGGACCCTGGTCACCTGGCCGCTGACCGGGCACGCGGCGGCCTCGCCGCTGTCGGCCGCGATCGTCGCCGCCGACGTCGTGCACATGGCGGCGATGGCGGTCTGGCTGGGCGGCCTGCTCACGCTCACCGTCTTCCTGCTGCGCCGCACCCACCCGCGGGTGCTCGGCGTGCTGCTGCCGGTCTGGTCGCGCTGGGCGGCGCTGGCCGTGGTGTGGCTGGTGGCGGGCGGCATCGTGCAGGCGGTCGTGCAGGTCGGCACGATCCGGGCGCTGTGGGAGACCGACTACGGCAGGCTGCTGATCGCCAAGGTGGTGATCCTGGCCGCCACGCTGGCCGCCGCCTGGTATGCCCGCAGGCTGGTCAATCGCCGGCAGGTGCCGGCCGCCGGCGCCGGCCCGCTGCGCCGCGCCGTCGGCATCGAGGTCGCCGCGACGGTGGTCATCCTGGGCCTCAGCGCGGTGCTGGTGCAGGTCAACCCGGGTCGCAGCGCCTCGGTCGACCAGGGCGCGGTACGCGAACAGGGCGTCTCCCAGACCCTCACCTGCCCGCTGTACACGCTGCAGTTCAACATCTTCCCGGCCCAGCTCGGCGACAACAACACCATCCACGCGTTCGTCTACACGCCGGCCGGGGCGCCGCTGCCGGCCGACGAGTGGACCGTCACGTCGCAGTTGCTGGGCAAGAATCTCGAGCCGGTGACCGAGCCGCTGCTGCCGTTGAACCCGCGCCACCACGCGGCCGGCGCGATCACGTTCCCCTACCCGGGCGACTACGAGATCAAATTCACCGTGCGGATCGGTGAGTTGAACCAGGCCACCGTCAAGACCACAGTTTCGGTACCGGCAGGTTCCCCGTCGAGGTGACTTCCGGTCACCTTCTGGGCAGAAGTACGGCCATGCATGTCTCCGTGGTCGGTAATCCTGATGACACGGTCGTGGTCTCGGTCCGCGGCAACCTCGACGTGGACAGCGTCTCCGTGCTGACGAACACGCTCGACCAGGTCCTCGACCGCCCGGCGCCGCGGATCGTGGTCGACCTGTCGAGCGTCGAGTTCTGCGACTCGATGGGTCTGAGCAGCTTCGTCGTCGGTCACAACCGGGCCGTCGCGACCGATGGCTGGCTGCGGCTGGCCTGCCCGCCCGCGTTCTTGAAGCGCCTGCTCGACACGGTCGGGCTGACCGAGCGGCTGGGCGTCTACGCCACCGTCACCGCGGCGCTCACCGACCTATAGCTCGGTGACGATCACGTCCAGCCGGCCGGGTGCCGGTTCCTCCACGGTGTACTTCAGGTCACGCAACGTGCCCACCACCTCACCGATCGAGGTGGGCGCCGCCCCCGACTCGGCCAGCGCGCGCACGATCCGCCCCTTGGTGGCCTTGTTGAAGTGGCTGACCACGGTCCGCTTCGGCACCCCGCCGACCGGTCGCTCGTGCAGCACCCGCATGCTCGCCGCCTCGCCGGTCGGCACCGACATGGCCGCATAGGCGCCGGAGCGCAGATCCAGGACCGGTCCGTCGACGACCAACCGCTTCTTCCAGTACGCGGTGAGCCCGCCCAGCCCCGGGAGGGAGACACCGATCGAGCACCGGTAGGCCGGGATCCGGTCGTCGAGCCGCACCGCGCCCCACAGTCCGGAGAAGATCAGCGCGCGGTCCGACAGCCACTGGTGCGCGGCCGCCGACAGGGTGGGGGCGTCGAGTGCCTCGTACAGAACCCCGGTGTAGACCTCGGCGGCCGGCGCCGCCGGCGCCTCGAGCAGCGTGGCGTTGCGGGCGATCTCGCCCTTCTGACCGTCGCTGAGCCCGAGCACCGTCAGCGAGTCGGCCACCGAGCGGGCGCTGCTGCGCTTGCACATCGCCACCAGCTTGCCGAGCACCCGCCGCCGCGCGGTGGCCAGCTCGGGCCGCCACAGCCGGCCGAGATCGACCGGTGCACCGCGGACGGCCGGCGTCTTACCCTCCGACGGCGGGAGCAGGATCAGCACTTCTTCACTTCGCGGCGAGGACGTCCACGACGAAGCGCAGGTCACCCTGGCCCGGGTAGGCCAGCGCCTCGGGCACGTCGAGCTGGGTGCGGCTGCCGACCTTGAGGCCGACGATGCCCTCGTCCCAGCCCTTGATGACGGCGCCGACGCCGATCTGGGTGCTGAACGGCTCGCCCCGCGACCACGACGAGTCCATGACCTCACCGGTGGCGTACTTGACCAGCTTGTAGTTGGCGGTGACGGTCTGGCCCTTCTGGACCGCCGGGCCGGTGCCGGGCACGAGGGTGGTCTTGACCAGCTTGGTGAGCCTGCCGGTGCCGCCCTTGACGTCCGGCTCCTTGCTCAGCGCGGGCGGGGTGTTCACCTGCGCCGCGGTCGGTTGGGGCGCCGCCTCGGACGGCTGCGGTGCCGCGTCGGTGGGCTGGGCCGGCGCCGCCGACGGCTGGGTCGCGACGGGCGGCGGGGCGGCCGCCGAGGTCTTGTCGGAGTCGTCGCTGTTCCGGACCACGAAGAAGACCACGGCCAGGACGACGACGATCGCCACCCCCGCGAAGGCGCCGGCGAACGCCTGTCCGCGACGCTTCGAATCAGTCTGGGTGCTCATATGCTGTCGACTCTCCTGTGACGGGCTTGGGCGGAAACTTCCGACACGGTACCCGTAGCGGTGACGCACCCCTCACGAAACCTCCACCGAACCGCCGAGGCGGGTGATCGTCCATCCGGATCGTCACTCAAATCGTTCTTCACCGTCACTGATCGAAATGAGATCGTTTACCGGTCTCACCAATTGAAAACACGTGAGAACGCTTTCACGGCCGGGCGGGGCCACAGAACGACCAGGGGAGGGTCCGTTTGCCGTCGACCGGTATTGGTCGCGAGCCCGCGCGCCGCCGTGGTCCGTTCCGCCGGACCGCGCACATCGGATTCCGCCGAGCGGCGGAGTCGACTCCCGGCACCGCCCCCCGCGACCAGGGCAGGCGTAACGAGATCCTGTCCTCGGCCTCGGTCATCCTGGCCGGGGTCATCGTGGTGGTCGGGTTCGGCTTCGTGGCCAGCCGGGTCATCAACGGCGAGGGCGGCAACCCGTTGCCCGATCCGCCGCCCACCGCCGCGCTCGGCGGTGCCGACCTGCCCTCGGGCAGCCCCGCCCCGATCCCGATCGGCAGCCCGTCACCCTCCGTCCCGCCAAGTCCGTCGCGCTCGGTGACTCCGCCACCCGCGACGAGCAAGCCGACGACCAAGCCGCCGTTCCCGGGCAGCATCCAGATCGACGCCTCGGCGGTGCCCGGCTCGGTGGATCTGACCGCCGAAGGCACCTCGGACTGGGTCCACTGGGGCCTGAACGGCACGTTCTCGCTGGAACGCAGGAAGAGCGGCGGCTTCAAGATCCTCGAGGGCACGCCGACCGCGCCCCGGTTCAAGCACGCCCTGAGCCCGGAGTTCTTCCGCTGGACCGGCGGCGACCCGGTCGACCGCAGCGACGGCACCACCACCGGCATCCGCACCTGCGGCACCGGCAACGCGTTCAGCATCAGCGCCCCGGCCTCGACCACGGCCCGCACGCTACGGCTGTACGTCGGCGTGATCGACGCCAAGGGAGAGCTGTCGGCCTCCCTGTCGGCCGGATCGGCCAAGGCGGCGCGTTCGGTCCAGCAGCGCGACGGTACTTTCCGCACACTGGTCTACACGGTTACCTATCGGGCACCGGCGGCGACCAGAATCAACTTCAAGTGGAATACCGTGCAGGCGTTAGGGGACGGCTGCGGTGGGGTCGCGCTTCAGGCCGCGACCCTGCGCTGAGATACTGAAACTTTGAAATAAGCGGAAAAAGGGGATCTAGTGTTCGCGGGCTGGGGATCGTGGGTTGCCCGCTTCCGATGGCCGGTGCTCTCCGTCGCGCTCGTCGCGGTGATCAGCGCCGGCATCTGGGGGCTGGGTCTTTTCTCGCAGTTGACCGAGGGCGGCTACACCGACCCCGACAGCGAGTCCGCGCACGCCTCGGAAGCGATAACGCAGGCGTTCGGCGCGCAGGGCGGCGACCTCGTCGTCATCTACACCCCGACCAAGGGCAAGATCGACGACGCCGCGCTCGGCAAGGCGGTCAAGGACTCGCTGGCGGCACTGCCCAAGTCGGCGGTCACGGCGTCCAGCTCGTACTGGTCGACGAAGTCCCCGGCGTACACCGCCAAGGACAAATCAAGCGCGATCGCGCTGATCAACCTGGCCGGCCCGGACGACTCCGCGAAACTCGAGGCCTACCGCGAGGTCGACGACAAGTTCGCGGTCGACGGTGCCGACGTGCAGCTGTCCGGCGCCACCGTGCTCGCCGAAGCCTCGTCCAGCCGTTCCACCGAGGATCTCGGCAAGGCCGAGGCGATCAGTGTGCCGATCACCCTGATCCTGCTCGTGTTCATCTTCGGCTCGCTGGTCGCCGCGTCGCTGCCGGTGCTCGTCGGTGGCGCCTCGGTGCTCGGCTCGCTGGGCATCCTGCACGCGGTCGCCGGGGTGCACGACGTCAACTCGTTCGCGGTCAACGTGGCCAGCCTGCTCGGGCTCGGGATGGCGATCGACTACGGCCTGTTCATGGTCGGCCGGTTCCGCGAGGAGCAGGCCGAGGGGCGTACGCCCGCCGAGGCCGTGGCCCGCACCGTCGGCACCGCCGGACGCACCGTGGTCTTCTCCGCCACCATGCTGATGATCGCCCTGTCCGGGCTGCTGCTGTTCCCGCAGGGCTTCCTCAAGTCGCTGGCCTACGGCGGTCTGGCCGCGGTCTTCCTGGCCGCGTTCCTCTCGCTGACGCTGCTGCCCGCGATGCTCGCCGTGCTCGGCCCGCGCGTCGACAAACTCCCGGTGCGGCTGCCCCGGTTCAAGGGCGGCAACGGCTGGGCCCGGCTCGCCGGTTTCGTGCTGCGCCGCCCGCTGCTCGTCGCGCTCCCGATCCTGGCCATCCTGCTGCTGCTGGCCGCGCCGGTGCGCAACGTCAAGTTCGGCGACGCCGACGAGCGCATGCTGCCAGCCGGCGACCCGGCCCGGGTCGCGATCGAGACCCTGAAATCGGACTACCCGCAGTTCACCGGCGACAGCGTGCAGATCGTGCTGACCGGCGCCAAGGACACCGCCTCGTTCGCCGTCGGCCTGCGGCAGGTCCCCGGCATCGCCGAGCTCGGCGTCCCGCGCCGGACCGCCGACGTCGCCGTCTTCACCGCCACGCTCAAGACCCCCGACGCGTTCAGCGACGAGGCCCGCGACGTCGTCGACGCCATCCGCGCGCTACCGGTCCCGGCCGGGGCGACCGTACTGGTCGGCGGCACCACCGCGCGCAACGTCGACAGCCTGCAAGCCACCGCCGACCGTCTGCCGCTCATGGTCGGCCTGCTGGCCGGCGCCACCCTGCTGCTGATGTTCCTGGCGTTCGGCTCGATCCTGCTGCCGATCAAGGCGGTGCTGATGAGCGCGCTCAGCCTCGGCGCCACGTTCGGCTCGCTGGTCTGGATCTTCCAGGACGGCCACGGCGCCGGCCTGCTGAACGTCTCCCCCGCCCCGTTGGAAGTCGGCATCGTCGTCCTGATGGCGGCGGTCGTGTTCGGCCTGTCCACCGACTACGAGGTGTTCCTGCTCTCCCGGATGGTCGAGGCACGCACCCGCGGCGCCTCCACCGTCGAGGCGGTCACCACCGGTCTGGCCCGAACCGGCCGCGTGATCAGCGCCGCCGCCCTGCTCCTGATCGTCGTCACCGGCGCCTTCGCGATGTCCTCGATCACCACCATGCGCTTCGTCGGCGTCGGCATGATCATCGCCTTGCTCCTCGACGCGACGGTGGTGCGCATGCTGCTGGTCCCGGCGGTCCTGCGCCTGCTGGGCGACGCGGCCTGGTGGGCACCGGGCCCGCTGCGGCGCCTTCAGGAACGAGCCGGCCTGGCCGAGTACGAGACCCCGCCGCCCCCGCCGTCGCCCAGCTCCGGCCGGCACGCCCTGCCCGACGACACCCAGGTGCTCAGCTACGCCGCCCCGGCGTACGCGCTGCCCTTCGCCCGAACCGACCTGCGCAGCATGGAAGAGATCCGCGGCGCCAAGGGGGCCACCGCCCTCGACGAGGTCTCCGGCGAGATCCTCGCCCTCCCCGCCCCCGACGCCCCGCTCGCCCTGCCCGCCGGCAGCAACGACGCCACCCAGGTCTTCTCCCGCTTCGAGGAGACCCAGGTCCTGAGCCTGCCCGCGGCCCCCGACGCCCGGGTGGTGGCCGACGAGGACCCGGTGGACGCCGAGATCGTCGAGGCCGACGCCGCCTTCACCGCCCCCGACGACGTGCCGGCGCTGCGCGAGTTCGACCCCGAACAGACCGCCACCCGCCTGGCCGAGCTCTCCGGCTTCCTCCCCGCCGTCCCGAGCTACGAGGCCCCCACCCCACCGAAGTCCCCCGAGGACTCCTACTTCTTCGGCTCCCCGGCCGCCCCGGAACCCGGCCCCCTGGCCCTCCCCCCGGGCCGCACCCCCACCCGCCCTGGCCCTTCCGCCGCCATTCCGGTAATTCCCGGAATGTCCCTCCCGCTGCCCCCCGGCACGGACCCCGACCCCATCCCCGCCGCCACCCCAGCCACCGAGTCCCCGACCGAGAACCCGCAGTGGACCGCCCTCACCCGGTCGTCGGCCACCCCCGAGCCCTCCACCGCCCCTACCCCGGCCCCGGCGGTCGCCGACACCCCCGCCGCCGAGGTCTCCGGGGACGAAGCCGCCCTCTCCCCCACCACCCGCGCCGCTCGGGACGAAGCCGACTCCTCCCCGGCCACCACTGCCTCGCCGGTCTCCTCCCCAGCTTCGCCGGCCGCCGACGAAGGTTCGGACGAGGCCGCTGTCGCCACCGAGCGGCCGGCCCACAGCGAGCCCTCCGCCCACAGCGAGCCGTCCCCTTACAGCGAGCCGTCCTCTTACAGCGAGCCGTCCTCTTACAGCGAGCCGTCGATTTTCGCCGAGCCTGAGCCGGTCACCGCCTCTGCGTCGCTCGCCGAGCCCGAGCCGGCCGCCGAGCCGGAGCTTGTCGCCGAACCGGAGCCGGTCGCCGAGCCCGAGCTTGTCGCCGAACCGGAGCCGATCGCCGAGCCGATCGCCGAGCCCGAGCCGGTCGCCGAGCCCGAGCCGGTCGCCGAGCCCGAGCCCGAGCTTGTCCTCGAGCCGGAGCCGGTCGCCAAGTCTGAGTCGGTCACCGAGGCCGAGCTTGTCACCGCCCCCGAGCCGGAGGCCGCGCCCGCCTCGGCGCCGGAGCCGACGGACCTCGACACAACCGCACCCTTCGCCGCCATGCCGGAGCACACCGCACCCGACACGGCCGAGCCCGCCGCGACGCCGGAGTCCGCCGCGTTCCATCCGGCCGAGCCCACCACCTCCACGTCAGCACCGGGTGCCTCCGGCGTGGCCGAGCCGGTCCGGTTTGCTGAACCGGCCTCTCCCGAGGCGCCGGAGCCGGACATCTTCGCCGCGCCGGCGGCCGCTGAGGTGCCTGAGTTCGACGTCTTCGCCACGCCCCGGTCGGCGGCCGCCACCATGCCGGAGCCGGCGGTGTTCGATTCGGCTCAGCCGGTTGCGTTCGGGCAGCCCGCCCCGCTCGGCACGCCGGAGCCGGCCGCATACCGGCCGGTGCAGCCGGTTGCGTTCGCCGAACCCGCGGCCACGGAGCCGACCGCGCACGATTCGGACGCGCACGAGCCGACCGCGCACGAGCCGCACGCAAACGAGCTGGATGAGTTCGTGGCGCCGGGGTCGGGTACGCCGGCCGAGGCGGAGCAGGTCGTCGCCGGGGCGGCTGAGCCGGTGGCGCAGGAGCAACGGGATCGGGGTGCGTACAGCGAGGACACCCCGGCCGAGTCCGCTCGGCGGGACGGTGGGGACCAGCAGCTGGGTGCGGAGTTCTACGCGCGGGCGGCGGCGACGCTGTTCGGGCCGGAGCCGACTCAGAGCGACTACGCCTACGCCCCGGCGGCACAGGTGGAGGCCGGGCCGACGGTGGACCTGGGGGCGCGGGCCGGGCGGCCGGCCACGCTTGCCGATCAGCCACCGGCCCGACGGTCCTCGAATCGGCCTACCGACCTCGGCACGTACCCGAAGGACGGCACGGCACCGCCACGCCGCCCGGCAACGCTCGGCGACCGGCCGTTCCCCCGGCGACCGATCTCCTCCTTCTCGGAGCCGCAGCCGCACGCAGAGCCACAGCCCCAGACGGAGCCGCAGCCGCCGACCGAGTGGCAGTCGCAGACCCAAGCCGAGCCGCAGTCACAGACCGGCCCGCAGCCGCCGACCGAGTGGCAGACGCAGACCGAGTGGCAGACGCAGAGCGAGCTGGAGCCGCAGCCCTGGACCGGGTCCGAGCCGCGGCCGTCGGGCGCTGCCGAGCCGGTGCTCCGCCGCCCCGCCGACCTGGCCGACCATCTGCGGGAATCGCGGCCGGCCGATCTGAGCGACTACACCGCGGGCAAGGTTCCTCGCACCCGTCGCCCGGCCGACGGCGTCCCGTCCAACCTGCCCGCGATCGGCCCGAGCTCTCCGGCTCCGGCCCGCCCGGCCCCGGGCGCGGAGACGACGGGGGCACCGGCGGGGGAGGCGGGCGACGGTGCCGCCCCGCGCCGGCCGGCGACGCTTGCCGATCACCTGTCCCGGCGCAGGAGTGACGAGTCCAGTCCCTGAACGGCTGACCGGCGGGGCGCGCAGGCCCGGGAACGACGGGGCCGGACCGGCGCCGGCCCGTCTCGAGAGAAGTTGATCAACGGGACCGGGCCGGCGCGGCGGTCGTATCGATCCCATGGTCGGTCAGCGGAAGACGAGGCCGCCGCCGACCTCGATGACCTGGCCGGTCAAGGCGCCCGCGCCGGCCGAGACGAGCAGGCGGACGGTGGCCACCAGGTCCTCGGGCAGCAGCGAGCGCGGGATCGCCTGGGTGGCCACCAGCGGCGCGTGGGACTCGACGTCGCGGCCGCCGGCCAGCTCGGCCTCGCCCTCGGTGCGGATGGCACCCGGGGAGAGTGCGTTCACGGTGATGCCGTGCGGGCCCAGGCTGCGCGCGAGCGACCGGGTGAGGCCGATCAGGGCGGCCTTGCTCGCCACGTAGGACGGGCCGGACGGGCCGCCCATCCGGACGGTCGGCGAGACCACGTTGACGATGCGGCCCCAGCCCCGCTCGGCCATGCCGGCGCTCAACGCCTGGGCGAGCAGCATCGGTGCGGTCACGTTCACCGCGAAGGTCTGGTGCCATTCGCCCAGCGGGAGTTCGCCGAACGGGACGTTCGAGGCCCGAGCCGCGTTGTTGATCAGTACGTCGACCGGGCCGGCCTGCTCGGCGAGGCGGCCCACCGCATCGGGGTCGGTGAGGTCGGCCTCCAGCATCTCGGCCGTCGCCCCGAGATCGCGGCACAGACCGGCCACGTTCTCGCATTCACCGGCCGCGTCGAGGTGGTGGAGCAGGAGGGTGTTGCCGGGGCGGGCCAGCCCGACGGCGAGGGCCGCCCCGATCCCGCGCCGCGCACCGGTTATCAAGATCCGCTGGCTCATGCCGGTCAGCCTATGCCCGGCCGCCGCGCGGACGGCCGGGCCGCCCCTGCTCAGATCCCCAGGGAGTTGAACAGGTAGAGCCAGATCTCGCTGCGCGTCGGGAACGACGGGATGGCATGCCGGAGCCGGTGCAGCGGGACCTCGCCGACCACGGCGATCGTCGCGGCCTGCAGGAAGTCGGCCACCTCGGTGCCCACGAAGGTGGCCCCGACCAGCACGCCCTTGTCCTCGTCGAGGACGAACCGGCAGGTGCCACGGCTGGTGCCGGTGAACGCCCCGCCCGCGTTGGCCTCGGTGCCGACGTCGACCACGCGCACCTTGAGACCGGCCTTCTCGGCCGCCGCGGCGGTGTAGCCGACCGCCGCCACCTGCGGCTCGGTGAAGATCACCCGGGGTGAACCGGGTCCGTCGGCCAGGTGCTTCTCGACCATGTCGCCGCCGAGGATGTCGGTGGCGGCGATCGCGGCCTGGTATTTCGCCATGTGGGTGAACAGGGCGCGGCCGTTGAGGTCGCCGATCACATAGAGCCAGTCCTTGCCGGGCACCCGCATCCGGTCGTCGACCTGCACGTAGCCGTCGGTGTCGAGGCCGAGGCCGGCCGACTGCGGGGTACGCCCGGCCGCCACCAGCACCCGGTCGGCGGTGACCGTCGAGCCGTCGGCCAGCGTCACGCTCACCTGGTCGCCGTCCCGGCGCACCGACTTCGCGGTCTGCCCGGTGCGGATGTCGACGCCCTGCTCGGTCAGCGACTCGGTGACCTGCACGCAGGCGAACTCCTCCTCGCGGGACAGCAGCCGGTGCTCCCCCTCGACGAGGGTGACACGGGTGCCGAACGACGCGTACGCCTGGGTCATCTCGGCCCCCACCACGCCGCCGCCGATCACGATGAGCGAGGCCGGGATCTCCTTGGCGGTGGTCGCCTCGCGGTTGGTCCACGGGTTCGCCTCGGCGAGGCCGTCGATGGCGGGGATCGTCGGCGTGGTGCCGCCGGCCAGGATCACCGCCCGCCGCGCCTCGAGCACCTCGTCACCCACCACGACCCGCTTGTCGCCGTCGAGGCGGCCCCAGCCGCGGAACAGCTTGACCCCCCGCTCGACCAGCCACGGCACCTGACCGCCGTCGTCGAGGTTGTTGATCACCTCGTCGCGGTGGCGCAGCACCGCCGGCACGTCGAGCTGCCCGGTGACCGCCTCGCGTACGCCCGGGACCCGGCGCGCCTCGGTGAGCAGCGCACCCGGCCGCAGCAGCGACTTCGACGGCATGCACGCGTAGAACGAGCACTCGCCCCCGACCAGGTCGGCCTCGACGATCGCCACCGAAAGTCCCGCCTCGGCCAGCCGGCCCGCGGCGACCTCGCCGCCCGGTCCGGCCCCGACGACCACCACATCAAAAGTCTGCATACCGACATGATCCTGCGTGCCGCGCCCGGTCGTGCTCCTAGGGTGACTTTATGGCCGTTTCGCAAGCGTCGGGACCCGGTGGGCTGAACACGGCGCGGACCCGGGCGGCGGTGCGGGCGACGGCCCGGTTGTCGGCGGAGATGCTGCTGATCCTGCTGCTGACCGGGGTGGCGCTGTGGATCCTGGGCCGGATGTGGTCGGTGGTGTGGCCGCTCACGGTCGCGCTGCTGATCACGACGCTCACCTGGCCACCGGCCCGCTGGCTGCGCAAGCACGGCTGGAAGCCGGCCCTGGCCGCCTCCGCCGTCACGGTGGGGTTCCTGCTGCTGGCGGGCGGCATCCTGGTGGGCATCGCGGTGCCGGTCGCGGCCCAGTCGGACGAGCTGACCGACGGCGTGGTCGACGGCATCCAGCAACTGCGCGACTGGGCGGCCGGCCCGCCGCTGAACATCGGCGACGACCAGATCACGTCGGCCATCGACACCGCGGTGGCGAAGCTCCAGAGCTCCATCGGCAGCGTCGTGACCGCCACCGTCACGGGCGTGGGCTCCGTCGTGAACGCGGTCGTGACGATCGTACTCGCGCTGTTCCTGATGTTCTTCTTCCTCAAGGACGGCCCGGGTTTCCTGCCGTGGCTGTCCCGTCAGCTGCCCGGCCGGCTCGCCACCGACGTGCCCGAGGTGGCCGGCCGCTCGTGGGCCACGCTCGGCGCGTTCGTGCGCTCGCAGGCGTTCGTGGGCATGCTCGACGCCGTCTTCATCGGGCTCGGCCTGTGGATCGTCGGGGTCCCGCTCGTGCTGCCCCTGGCCGTGCTCACCTTCGTGACCGCGTTCGTGCCGATCGTGGGCGCGCTGTTCGCCGGTCTCGTCGCCGTACTCATCGCCCTGGTCTTCAAGGGGTTGACCGCCGCCCTGGTCGTGCTCGGCATCATCGTGCTGGTGCAGCAGCTGGAGGGCAACGTCTTCCAGCCGATGGTGCAGAGCCGGGGACTGGGCCTGCACGCCGCGGTGGTGCTGCTGGCGGTGACGCTCGGCGGAAGCCTGGCCGGCATCGTCGGGAGCCTGCTGGCGGTGCCGGTCGCCGCGGTGCTGGCGGTCGGCTGGCGGTACGTGCGCGAACAGCTCGGCGACGGCCCCGCCTGAGCGGACAGAACCGGTCACCGATTGGCTCATTGCGGATCCGGCTTACGGTTCCTGTGGGAATTACAGGTTTCCGAAGTAGGCTGCGACGCGCAACACACTTGCCGGAACGAAGGGCGAGCGGATGGCCACCGAGGACAAGCAACGCCAGTTCGATCAGATCGTCGAACGGCTTACCGACGACTACCCGTCGCTGCGCCGGGTGCCCCGGCAGTGGCCGCGGGCGATACTCATTCCGGTGCTGTGCGTGGGCGGCGTGCTGTGGGGCCTGCTGTCGGTGGCCATGGTCGCCTGGGGCGCCACCGGAGTCGCACTGACCTGCACGGTCGTGGTGCTCGCGGCGGTCGCCCTGATCGCCGACCACTATCGTCGAAGGCCCTGACTAGAAGACGATCGACAGCAACTTGGGCGACCCCGTCCGCAAGGCGTTGTCGTTCAGGACCCGCCTGCACCCGTCGGCCTCGACGTAAAGCTCCACGTCCGGGGCGTACAGCACCGCGAAGCGGCTGGCCGGCGTGGTGCATTCGGCCGGGGTGCCGGCGGCCGCCAGTTCCTTCTTGACGGCTGCCCACTCGCCCGGCGCGAGCTTGCCGCCCGACTTGAACTGCCCGGCCGGCTTCCCGCTGCCCCGCTCCTCGGGCGGCACCTGGAAGACGCAGACGCGCACCGAGGCGTCGTCGGCCGCGAGGGTGCGGTCCGGTGTGCCTTTGCCGCCGCCCGTCAGACCGACCGCCCACACCATGTCGGCCCAGGTCTGCTCGCAACCGGCGGCCGCGGCACCGTCCGTCAAGGTGGTGCTCAGCGTGCGGCCGGAGACCCGCTGGGTCCGCAGTTCAGCGAGCGCGTCGCGGAATTCCGGGCGGGGCTTGCCGCAGGAGTTCACCGGGACACCGGGCCGGATCCACCGCCCGGACGCGTCCACCAGCGCGAGCCACGGCGCCAGCACGAGATCCGCCGTGCACGCTCCGTCGGTGCGCCTCTCATCGGGTAACCGCAACGCTTTGACCAGGGATGTGATGTCGGTGGCCCGGTCCTCCGCGGCCACCATGTCCTCCCCGCCGGCGGGTCGGCGGACCGGGGTGCTCCGGCAGAGCACGGCGGACACCGGCGCGAAGCTGTCGTCGAGCTTCGCCAGCCCGAACGGTTCCGCGGAGCCGACCAGCGCGTCGCTGTCCCGCGGCCCCGACACGGCACACGATTCCCACCGGTCATGCACTTCGGGCGACCCGCCGCCGGCTACCGGCGCCGCCGCGCCACAGCCACCCACCAACAAGATCAGGACCAAGCCCCATCCGCGTACGGCCATTGCTCCCCCAGTCGTCCGAAGCGCTTCACGTCCGGCACTAGGACGTCCGACGACCCGCACCCGTTCCCGCCGCCGGAACGCACGGCGGCCCGCTCGGCATCTGCCGGCGGGCCGTCGTTCAGGGTGGATCAGAGCTTGAAGCGGCCGATCACCTGCTGCAGCTCCGAGCTGATGCCGGCCAGCTCGGCCACCGCGCCGTTGGCCTCGACCAGGGTGGACGTGGTGGTCTGGGTGGCGCTGGCCACGCCGGCGATGGTGCCGGCGATCTCGGTGCTGCCGGCGGCCGCGTCGCTGACGCTGCGGCTCATCTCGCCGGTGGTGGCGGTCTGCTCCTCCACCGCCGAGGCGATGGTCAGCTGGTAGTCGTTGATGCGGGTGATGATGCCCGAGATCTCGCCGATCGCGACGACCGCGTTGGCGGTGTCGGCCTGGATGGCCTCGACCCGGCGGGAGATGTCCTCGGTGGCCTTCGCCGTCTCCTGGGCCAGGTCCTTGACCTCGCTGGCGACCACGGCGAAGCCCTTGCCGGCCTCGCCGGCGCGGGCCGCCTCGATGGTGGCGTTGAGCGCGAGCAGGTTGGTCTGCTCGGCGATCGCGGTGATCGCCTTGACCACGTTGCCGATCTCGGCGCTGGACGCGCCCAGCTTGGTGACCGTCGCGTTGGTGTGCTCGGCGACGCCGACCGCCTCGGAGGCCACCCGGGCCGCCTCGTTGGCGCTCTCCGCGATCTCGCGGATGGACAGGCCCATCTCGTCGCTGCCGGCCGCCACCGTGGTGACGTTGGTGGAGACGGTGCCGGCCGCGACCGCGACGGCGTCGGCCCGGTTCGAGGCCTCCTGGGCCGAGACGCCGATGCGCTCGGTGGTACTGATCAGGCGGCTGCTGCTGGCGCCCAGGGCCCGCGAGCTGTCGCTGAGGTGGCTGACGACGTCGCGCAGGCCGTCGCGGGCCTGGTTGACGGCGACCGCCATGGCGCCGATCTCGTCGCGGCCCTGCACATCGGCGGCCACCGACAGGTCGCCCTTGGCGACCGCGGCGAGCGACTCGGAGACGGTGGCGAGCTGGCGCAGGATGAGCCGGCAGACGAACACGGCGAGCCCGAGCGCGACCAGCATGGCCACCGCCATGATCACGATGAGCTGGGTACGGGCGTCCTGGTAGGACTTCTCGGCGGCGGCCGTCATGGCCGTCGACTCGGTTTCCTCGGTCCGCTGCAGGCTTTCGATGGCCGAGCGCAGGTCGGTCTGGGTCTGCTGCCAGACCGGGCCGATCTGGTCGGCGGCCGGGGTCTGGAAACCGGCCGGCGGGGCCTGGCGGAAGACGAGCACGTCGCGCAGCGTCTGGTAGTACTCGAAGGTGCTCGCGAGCTTCGTCGCCGCGGCGGTGCCGGCGGCCGAGCCGGCCGCCACCTTGCGATAGGCGGCGAGCGCGTTCTCGAAGCCGACCTCGGCGTCGCGGGTCCGCTTCAGGTAGTCGGCCTTGTTGGTGGGCAGCAGGGCGTAGAGCCACATGCCCTGGAAACTGTCGCTGGACGCGCCGCGCATCGTGCTGATCTGCACGAGGGCGTCGACGTGCCGCGTCTTCATCTCCTGGATGTCGTGGTTGAGCGAGTTCATCCGGCTGATGCCGAACACCCCGATGCCGAGGGCCGCGACCGCGACGATCAGGACCGACATGTAGATCTTGGTGCCGACCCGGAGGTCGGCGAGCTTACCGGCCAGCGGGTTACGCCTCGCGGTGATCTGCACGGTTCGCGGGAGTGCTTTTGCGCCCATCTGTTGCCCTTCACTGACCTCTCGGTGTTGTTGCCGTCAGTGATCGGCATCTCCGGGGCCGGGTTGACGGTTTGAACTCGGTTGCGCTTCCAGATCTCGAACCGCCTCAGCAACCCCGCCCGGTGACCGAACAGAGGGGGACATGGCTCTCGATAGAAGCCGCTGGTCACGCCGGGTCGGCCTGGTCGCGCTCGGCGGCCTTTTCGGTACCGAACTGGCCCTCGGCTGGCACTCCCTCGCCGGCGCGGTCGGACACCTGCGCGCGCCCCATCCCGGCTGGCTCACCATCGCGGTGCTCGCCGAGATCGCCTCGATGGGCGCGTACGCCCGGATGCAGCGCCGCTTGCTGCTGTCCGCCGGAATCAACCGGCCGATCACCGACCACCTGGCCCTCGCCTACGCCGCCCACTCGCTGAGCGTGACGCTGCCCGGCGGCCCGGCGTTCTCCACCCGCTTCAACTACCAGCAGATGATCAGGTTCGGCGCGACCCCGGCGATCGCGTCCTGGTGCATCGCGCTGAGCGGCATCCTGTCGGCGACCGCCCTGGCCGCGGTGACGACGGCCGGCGCCCTGGCCGCGGGCGGTGCCACGCACTGGCGTCACCTGGCCGCGCTGGGCGTGGCGACGGTGCTCCTGGTGCTCGGCATCCGTCAGGTGATCCACCGGCCGGCCCTGGTGAGCGTCCCGGTCACCTGGCTCAACCGCCTGCGCCGCCGGCCCGCCGCCGACGGTGGCGACCGCGTCAGGTCGTTCGTCGAGCAGTTGCGGTCGGCCCGGCTGCACCCGGGACACGGCATGGCCGCAGCCGTCTTCGCCGTGCTGAACTGGGTGTTCGACGCCGTCTGCCTGTGGCTGTGCTGCCGGGCGATCGGCGACCACGTCAATCTGGCCCCGGTGCTGCTGGCGTTCTGCGCGGCGATGGCGGCCGGCACCATCACGATCATCCCCGGCGGCCTCGGCATCATCGACAGCGCCCTGGTCCTGGGCCTGCTCGCGGGCGGCGTCCCGACCTCGGCGGCGATCGCCGCCGTGGTCCTCTACCGGCTGATCAGCTTCGGCTTCATCATCGGTCTCGGCTGGATCAGCTGGCTCGTCATGCGCCGCCGCACCCTACGCACCGTCTCCGAGGTCGCCTGACCCCTCCCCGACGCGCCGCCCGGGCCCGGGCGAGGCGTTCGGTCGGCTCCTGCTTGAGCATGTCCGCCGGCCGGCCGGCACGTCCCGCGCCGGTGCCGGCTCGCTTGCTCGCAACTCCCGGAAGAAGAGGCCTCCGGACTCGCCGAGACCCCGTTGTCGCGGTCGAAAAGCTCAGCCGGTCAAGGAGCGCAGGGGACGGCCGGCGGCCCGATCTCGAAGGACGGGTCGGGGCCGGTGAACGTGCCGTAGACGCAGACGGCACCGGTCGATGCGCCGAACGACGGCCCCGGGCGCACGACGATGCCACTGAGACCGGCCGAGCTGAGCGCCCGTTTCAGCGCCGCCTCGCCGGGCGGCTGCGCCGAGCCGGCGGTCAGCAGGCTGACCTGCAAACGCAAGACGTGGACGCAATCCTCAGCGCGCGGCACGGCGGCTGCCGGCACCACGCCGCGCCGCGGGACCGGCTTCCGCTGCTCGAGGAGAGCACGCCGAGCCCGCTCCCGCGCGTCGCCGACGCCCGGGGAGGCCGGCGGCGGGGCAGGCAGCGACGCACCGGACACCGCCACTCCCGGCACCGCCACAGCAGGCGGCGCGACCGCACGCGAGGCGGCAGCACGCGGCGACTTCGCTATCGGCGGCGCCCCCGCGCCGGCGGCACAGGTCAGCGTGGCACCGGGGTGGAGGAAACGCGACGAATCGGTCGCGGAGCCCGGCTCGACCGCCAGCACGCTGGCGTCCACGACGACGGTGCTCGGGGGGACGTCGCGCGGCGCGGTGCCCGGCCGGGCGCATCCCGCGAGCAGCAGCGCCACCACGGTCAGGGGCGGGATGAGGGGCACCGGGATGAGGGGCACCGGGATGAGGGCCGGTCGTCGCACGGAGATCAGCCTAGACCTATGTGGACCGATAGCCGGCCGCCTGCAGGGTGAACAACTCGGCGTAGCGGCCACCGACATCCATCAGGGCGGCGTGGGTGCCGGATTCGATCAGAGAGCCCTGGTGCATCACGTATATCTGGTCGGCGTGGATGATGTTGGCGAGCCGGTGCGTGATCAGGATGGTGGTGCGCCGGCCCTGGCGGCTGCGCAGCGCCTGGAACAGGGCGTCCTCGGCGCGCGGGTCGAGTGCCGAGGACGGCTCGTCCATGATCAGCAAGGGTGCGTCGCGGTAGAAGCCGCGGGCCGCGGTGATTCGCTGCCACTGGCCGCCGGACAGGTCCTGTCCGTCTTTGAACGTACGGTCGAGCAGCGTGTCATAGCCGTGCGGCAGCTCCTGGATCATCTCGTGGGCGGCGGCGAGGGCGGCCGCTCGTTCGATGCGGGCCGGGTCGGTGTCGGCGCCGATGTCGCCCATCGCGATGTTGGTGGCCGCGCTGAACGGCCACTTGTGGTGCTCCTGCTGGACGACCGCGATCTGGTTGCGCAGCCCCTCGTTGTCCCAGCCGGCATAGGGGCGGCCGTTCCAGGTCAGATGCCCGGCGGTCGGTTCGCGCAGGCCGGCGATCATCGCGGCCAGGGTGGTCTTGCCGGAGCCGTTCTCGCCGACGAACGCGATCGTCTGCCCGGCCCGGATGGTCAGCGTCATCTCGTCGACGGCCGGCCTGTCGCGGTTCGGGAAGCTCAGCGACACGCCGTGCACGCCCAGCTCGGTGAATCCGTCCGGGTGCGCCGAGGCCGACGTGCCGGCCGGCAGGTAGTCCGCGGCGGTGCCCAGGAACTTGACGTACTCGCTGAAGAACTGCCCCGAGACATAGACCCGGTCGACCTGGAACGTCACCTGCGACAGTGAGCGTTGCGCGGCCTGCACGGCCACCACGCAGGTCGCCGCGGCGGCGAGCGGGATCTGCCCCTGCAGCAGCAGAGTGCCGAGCAGCACGTACACCCCGGTGAGCGCGATTCCGCCGACCGCCGCGCCGATGCTCATGGTCGTGGTGACCCGGCGGGCGACGGCCAGCTCGACCCCCGTCTGCGCCCGCATGACCTGGTCGTAAAGGCCGAGGACAAAGCGCCGGAGACCGTACGATCGGAGCTCCGCCGCCGAGCGCCGCTCCGCCATGAGTGTCTGCAGCACCCATCGCCGGCGCCGCCGGGTGGAGCTGGCGAGGTAGCTCTTGAACTGCTCGTGTCCGGCGCGCAGCGCGGCATAGGCCGTCGGGACGGTCGCGACCAGGAGCGCGAGCAGCAGCAGCGGGTTGATCGCGACCACCGCCACCGTCACCGCGAGCAGGCTGACCACGCCGGCGAACAGGTTCATCGTGTCCTGCACGAGTTCGATCGCCGCCTCGCTGCCCCGGGTGGCGCGTTCCATGTCCTCGTTGAAGGCGTCGTCGTCGAACGCGGCCAGCTCCACAGTGGTGGTCCGCTCGAACAGTTCCCGCTCGGCGACCTGGTGCACCCGCGGCGTCAGCCCGTTGAGCGCATAGCCGACCGCCATGCCGAGCACGCCCCGGACGGCGGTCGCCGCGGCCAGCCACACCAGGGCGGGCAGCGCGGCCCGCACCCGGTCCGGCGTGGGTCCGCCGGCGAAGAGCTCGATCAAGATCCGCTGGGTGGCGAGCAGGCCGAACGCCGCCATGGCGCCGGCTCCCACGGTGGCCAGGGCGACCACTGACGTACGCCATCGGTCGGCTCGCCAGGCCACCCGCACCGCCCGGCCGGCCAGGCCGGGAAGCTCGGTGAACACGGCGATCAGCCCGCTGGACGCCCGGGCCCGCAGGCCCGTCTCCCACCAGGAGGGCCGCAGCTCGGGCAGCACCATGTCGGGTGCTAGCTGGTCGGACCGGGTCGGGGCCGGGCTGTCGCCGGCCCGCATCTCGTCGCTGGTCGTGCTCACCTGCGGGTGCCTCCTCGCGGTGGGGTGGGCCGGCCCCTCCACGGTTCGCACAGCAAACAAGGTCAAACCAATGTAGTTGTCACCTTTCCGACAGACTCAGGCGAAGTACGAGGCGGCCATGTCCTCGTCACCGTGGCCCTTCTCCGCCGCGCGCCGGAACCGCTCGAGGCCGGCGACGGTCTGGTCCAGCCGTACCCCATGGGCCTCGGCCGCGTCGACGATCAGCCGGGCGTCCTTCGCCGCCGTGACCAGCGCGAAGCTCGTCGGCGAAAGCCGGTCGGAGCGAACCAGCCCGGTCTTGAGATGCAGGTACGGCATGTCCAGCGGACCGCCTCTGATCACCCCGAGGAAGTCGTCCGGGTTCACGCCGAGTGCCTCGGCCAGCGCCAGCGCCTCCACCGCCCCGTGCGTGGCGGCCAGCAGCCAGGTATTGGCCACCAGCTTCAGCCGCGTGCCGGCGCCCGCCTCCCCCGCCCACACCGTGCGCGCTCCGACCGCGTCGAAGACCGGCGCAACCGTTTCCCGATGGTCCTCCGGCCCGGACGCCAGCACGATGAGTTGCCCCGCTTCGGCCGGCTCCCGGGTGCCGAGCACCGGCGCGTCGAACAGGACCAGCTCGTGCTCGGCCGCCAGCACACCCAGCTCCGCCACCGTGTCGAGCCCCACCGTCGTCGACTGGACCCAGCACGCCCCCGCCCGCGCCGCCGGCCCGGCCTCGGCCATCACTGCCAGCACAGCCGCCCCGTCGAACAGCATCGTCACAACGACGTCGGCATCCCGAACCGCCTCCGCCGGCGTGTCCGAGACCTCGATCCCGTCTGCCGCGAGCGGTTCCGCTCTGGCCCGCGTCCGGTTCCAGCACCGAACCGCCTGCCCGTCCCGCACCAGACTGCGCGCCATCGCCGCACCCATGATCCCCGTACCCAGCACAGCAACCGTCATGACGCCCTCTTCCTCGTCCGCCCGCCAACGCCTACCCCCAGCCACCCCGATCATGCGGGCGCGGGCGCCGACCTCGGGGCAGCGCCGCCGTGACTTCGATCTCCAGGACGGCGCCGGGCAGGAACAGGCGGCTCACCTCGACCGTGGTGCTGGCCGGGGAGAGGGTCTGGCCCGGGGCGGGGAACAGGCGGCGGCGCACGATGGCATAGGCCGGGAGGTCGTCGAGGCTGGTCATGAAGGTACGGATGTGGGCGACGTCGGCCAGGGTCGCGCCGTAGCCGGTCAGGACGTCCCGGATGATCTCGAAGATGCGCTCGGCCTGGGCCTCGGCGTCGCCCGGGGCGATCACCCGCCCGGCGTCGTCGACCGCGACCTGCCCGGACAGGAAAAGCGTGTCGCCGACGCGGGCGAGGTGGGCGAATCGATCGCCGAACGGCGCGGCGGCGGTGGGCGGGTTGGCCAGGTCTGCGGTCATGTCCGCCAACGTAGGGGCGATGTCGGCATGCCACCAACGACTGCTTCGCCTGGTTGGCATGCGGCTCTAGCATGGGTCGGTGGAAACGCAGCTGTTGCACGTCTTCCGGACCGTTGCCCACCTGGGCTCGATCACGTCGGCCGCCCGGCCGTTGCGGTTCACCCAGTCGGCGGTGTCCCGGCAGGTGGCGGCGCTGGAGGCGGAGCTCGGCGCGCGACTGTTCGACCGGGTGCCGCGAGGAGTCACGCTCACCGAGGCGGGGCGCCGACTCCTGCCGTACGCGGAGGGCATCCTCGACCGGCTCACCGAGGCGCGGCAGGCGGTCGACGCCCTGCGTACCGTCGGCCGTGCCCGCCTTCGGGTCGGCGCCTTTCCCACCGCGGTGGCCGAGCTGGTCCCGCGCGCGCTGGCGACGTTCCGGGCGGCCTATCCCGAGGCGGGGCTGACCCTGGTGGAAGGGCTGACCCCGACCCTGCTGGACCGGGTGGCGGCGGGTACGGCCGACATCGCCGTGGTCAGCGCCTCGCCCGCGGCTCCGCTCGACGCGAGCCGGTTCGCCCTGCGCCACCTGCTCGACGAACACCTGCTGGTGGCGGTGTCGGTGCACCATCGGCTGGCCGGTCGCGAGACGGTGGGCCTGGCGGAGCTGGCCGACGATCCGTTCATCGTCGGCTCGGCCACCGACGAGAGCGCCCTGCTGCACGCGAACCTGCCGGACGGGTTCACACCGAAGATCGACATCGTGGTGGCCGACTGGACCGGCAAGCTCGGCTGCGTGGCCGCCCAGCTGGGCGTGGCCCTGGTCCCGGCGCTGGCGCTGCGGGCGGCACCCGCCGACGTGGTGCTGCTGCGCCTCGACCCGGCCGACGAGCCGACCCGCCAGGTCTTCGCGGCCACACCCGCGGGCCGCCCGCCGTCCCCCGCGGTGCTCGCCTTCCTGACGCACCTGCGCGACGCCGCCACCCGCCACGACCCGACCAAAACCGGCGCGTGAAGGCACGGCTGCGGCGGCGCGGGAGTGGCATCAGCGGGGCGTGGCCGTAGGCCGGCGGGGGCGGTCAGTCGGCGAGGCGGATGGCGAGTTCGATCTGCCAGCGGGTCTTCATGCGCTCGGTGCGGGGGTCGGTCAGGTAGGCCTCGTAGCGGCAGCCGAACCGGTCGCCGGCTGGGGTCTCGGTGACGTCCGGCTCGAGGTCGGCGGCCCGGATCCAGTCGATGAGCATGCCGTGGGCGCGGCGGCCGTGATTGACGTAGGTCATCGTCGCGTAGCGGCCGGCCGGCCGGACACCGGCGCGAACCCGGCCCCGATCCTCAGCAGGCCCGGCGGCAACCGGGCCCGGCCCGGCGGGGTGGTCGGGCAGCAGACCCACCTCGATGTCCATCGGGCCGGCCATGTCGACCACGTGCAGGCGGAACAACAGGATGCCGTCGCCGTACGCGTAAAGCTCTTTCATCAATTCGTCACGCACGGCGAACATGCCCTTGAACGGCGTGACGACTCGGATGCCCAGGTAAGGCCGCGCCGCCTTGGTGACGACGGCGGGTGCCTCGATGATGTCCATCGTTCTCCCTTCGGCGAGGATCGTGTCATGACCGACGGCATGACCACCGCCCCCACGATCGTCGCCGGGACCCTCAGCGGCCGGCCGCAACCGGTGCTCACCACCCCGGGCCTGGTGCTGCGGCCGTGGGCGGACGAGGACGCCGAGACGTTCCTCGGCGCCTATCAGGATGCGGACATCACGCGGTGGCACACGCGGCAGCCGGTCGGGCTCGACGGCGTGCTCGCCTGGTTCGAGCAGTATCGGCGGGACTGGAGTTCGGAGACCGGCGGCCACTGGGCGATCACCCGCGACGGGGACGAGGTGCTCGGGCGGATCACGATGCGCGGGTTCGACTTCTCCGACGGTGTCGCCGGCTGCGCCTACTGGGTGCTGCCGAACGCTCGCGGCGCCGGGCTGGCACCGCGAGCGTTGACCGCCCTCAGCGAGTGGGGGCTGGGCGAGGCCGGCTTCCACCGGCTCTACCTCGAGCATTCCACCCGTAACGCGGCGTCCTGCCGGGTCGCCACCAAGGCCGGCTTCGGGCTGGAGGGCACCAAGCGCAGCGACGCCGTGCACGCCGACGGGCGGCACGACATGCACCTGCACGCCCGCATCCGGGATCAGGACACCCGGAGCTGATCCAGCACGAGGGGGTCGATGGCCCCGGCGACCAGGCGTTCCTCCAGGTTCTCGATACCGGCCCAGTCGGCCAGGGCGGCGTCGAGGTCGGTGGCGGTGTGGCCGGCCCGGGACAGCCGGTCGCGCACCTCCTCGGCGACCACGCCGGTAAGCGGGATCAGGGTGTCCGGGTCGGGGCGTTCGAAGTACAGCGAGTGCATCTCCAGCAGCCGCTGCAGTTCGGCGACCGGGTCGGGGTGGTCGTCCACGCGCAGGTCCACCCAGACGTCACTGGTGCCGCCGTACCCCATGCCCTTCGCCACCACCAGCAGCGCCGCGCTCTGCCGGCCCCGGCGGTCGCCGCCGGCGAGATCGCCCGCCCGCAGCGCCGCGAGCAGCCGGTAGGCCAGCCGGGTCTCCGCCGCCGACGCCTGCCAGGCCACCTCCATGCCGTCCACCACCTGCGGGCCGGCGAGCATGTTGCCCTGGATGGCGTAACCGTCGCCGGCCGTGCCGCCGGCCCACGGGTGGCACTCGCCGCCGGTGAACGTGCCGCCGGCACCGGTCACGCCGACCACGCCGACCTGCCGTTGTTCGATCGGGCCGTCGTCGGCGGCGGTCAGCGCGGTGACTGTCGAGGCGGCGGTGACGCCGGTCGCCAGCAGGGCGAGGGCCTGCGGGCGGTAGGCGAGATTGGCGTACGACTGGGTGGCCACCGCGCCGACCGACGCGAGGGCGGCCGGGACGGCCGCGCCCACCCCGAGGAACTTGCTGGCCACGGCTACCCCGTGGGCGGTGGCGTCGGCGGAGCGGGCCACGATCGAAAAGGTCATGGCGCATTTTGTAACACCGGAGGCGCAGACTGGCGCGCATGGACTGGCTGGCGATCGCATCGGACGCTGAGGTGAGCACCCGGCCGCTGGCGGTGACGGCGCACGGCGTACCCCTCGTGGTGTTGCGGCCGCGGGCCGGCGCCGAGCCGGTGGTGTTCGCGGACCGGTGCCCGCATCGCCTTGTTCCGCTGTCCGCCGCGACCGTCGAGGGCGGCCGGCTGCGGTGCGCCTATCACGGCTGGGAGTTCGACGCGGCCGGGAGCTGTGTGGCGCTGCCGTCGCAGGAGGGGAACCCGCCGCCGCGGGCCGACCTGCCGACGGGGCCGCGGATCCGGGTGCGGGACGGCATGGTGCAGGTCGCGACGGACGACCTGCCGGGCGGCGATCCGGCCGATCTGTTCACCAACGAGGACCCGTCGCTGGCGTACGCGTGGCATCCGATCGGCATCGCCGGGGTCGACGACGTGTCCGAGGTGGAGCTGCTGGGGCGCCGTTACCGGCCGGACCGGGAGCACACCCAGGAACGCTGGGGGCTGCTCTGGCTCGCGCCGGAGAAGCCGCTCACTGAGCTGTTCGACGATCCCGATCACGACGACGAGAACTACGTCGGAGCTTGGCTCCCACCCGCGCGGAGCAAGGCGTCGGCGGGCATCGTCGCCGACAACTTCCTCGATGTGGCCCATTTCCCGTTCGTGCACGCCAGGACCTTCGGTGCGGCGGCGGAGAAACTGGTCGAACGGTACGAGGTGACCGAGGAGCCGTGGGGCTGCCGCAGCGTGCAGGAGCAGTGGTTCGACAATCCGGCGGATCCCGAGGTGCTCGCCGGCCGGCGGTCGTCCCGACAAAGGCGCCGAGCGACCTATGTGTACAGAGCGCCGTTCCAGCTTATGCTGCGCCTCGAGGAGCTGGACGCGGGCGCGGTGAAGACGATTCTGTTCTTCGCCCAGCCGGAATCGCGGTCCAGCACCCGGATCTACACGAAGATGCTGTTCCACGGGATCGGCGGGGTGGCCGATCCCACGCCCGACGTGCTGCGTTCCGAGCTCGCTTTCGAGGAGGCGGTGCTGACCGAGGACCTCGAACTGCAGCGAACACTGCGGTTGCCCGGTCTGCCGCTGCGCATGCGTGACGAGCTGCACGTGCGCGCCGATCTGCTCGGGGTGAACCTGCGCCGGGTTCTCCGACGTTTCCAAGATGCAGTCGCGCCCGCCGCCGCCCTCGGCGGAGCGCCGACCAGGGACTGAACGCCGATCTCGGCGCCCGGTTCCGCAAGTGCCGCGGGCGGCGACCCGGTGGTTGCCGCGACCGGGCCCGCCCGCGGCCTTTCTCAGGCGGCGCGTTTGAGGGTCGGCAGCGCGCACAGTTCGGCCAGATCGGCGGCGAGGCGCACGGGATCGGCGTCCGCGTCCAGGTTCAGCACCGACGCCGGGTCCAACGGCGGCACCCCGACGTGCGAGATCAACGGATGGTACGGCCGCCGGTCGACCTCGCCCGCCCCGAACAGCACCTCGCTCAGCTTCTCCCCCGGCCGCAACCCGCTGTAAGTGATCTCCACCGGTTTCGGCGCGAGCTGGTTCATCTGCTTGGCGAGCTCGGCGATCCGCACCGGCTCACCCATCTCCAGCACGAGCGCCTCACCGTCGCGCCCGATCGCGGCGGCCTGGATGACCAGCTGCACGGCCTCCTGGATGGTCATCAGGTAGCGGGTGACGTCCGGGTGGGTAACGGTGATCGGGCCGCCGCCGGCGATCTGTGCGGCGAACGTGGTCAGCACCGACCCGCGGCTGCCGAGCACGTTGCCGAAGCGTACGGAGAGGAAGGTTCCCGCACTTCGCCGTGCCTGATCGGCGGTGAGCCGTTCGGTGACGCGTTTGGTGTAGCCGAGCACGCTCACCGGGTCGGCCGCCTTGTCGGTGGAGATGTTGACGAACCGCTCCACCTCGCCGGCCGCCTCGAGGACGGCGAGCGTGCCCCAGATGTTGCTCTTCACCGCCTCGCCCGGGTAGCGCTGGAGCAACGAGAGGTGTTTCAGCGCGGCCGAGTGGAAGACCACCTCCGGTTTCCGGGTGCGGAAGATCTGCCGCATCCGGTCGGCGTCGCGCACCGACGCCAGCACCAGTCCCGGGTCGGTGAGCTGGGCCTGCGGGTCGAGCGTGAGCAGCACGGCGTGCAGGGCCGACTCGTCGCGGTCCAGCATGATCAGCTCGGCCGGCTGGAAACGGTGGATCTGCCGGCACAGCTCGGAGCCGATCGAGCCGCCCGCCCCGGTGACAAGCACCCGCTTGCCGGTCAGGTAGCCGGCGATGGCGTCGAGGTCGGTGTCGATCTGGTGCCGGCCGAGCAGGTCGGTGACGTCGGGCTCGCGCAGGTCACGCACGCCGACCTCGTGGTCCAGCAGCTCCGCCACCGACGGCACGACGAGGAACCGCGCGCCGGCCGAGGTGGTGATGTCCCGGATGGCGCGCACGAGTTCGGCGTTCGAGTTGGCCACGGCGAAGACCACGGTGGTCGCGCCGGTACGTTCGAGGAGCGCCGGGATGTCGGCCTGGTTGCCGAGCACGGGTACGCCGTGCGGATGCAGCCGCCGCTTGCCGCGATCGTCGTCGACCACCCCGATCGGCAGGTACCGCCCGTTGGGGTCGGTGAGCATCGACTGGAGCAGCCGGCGCCCCGCCGAGCCGGCCCCGAACACCAGGACCCGGGCGGCGACGCGCGCGTCGGGACGGGAGCGGGCGTCCTCGCGCAGCCGCCACAGCAGCCGCACCCCGAGCATCAGCACGATCGCGGCGAACCCGCCGACGACCGGCGCCCCGGCCGGCACGGTCACGTCGGTCGCCCACATGTCGGCCAGCAGCAGCACCGCGGTGTTGAGCAGGGCGATCCGGATCAGGACGCGGATCTCCTCGATCGAGCCGAACGCGTGCCGGCCGCGGTAGAGGTGCAGGACCTGACCGGCGACGATCTGCATGGCGACCGCGACCACCAGGACCGGGGCGAGCCCGGCCAGGTGCCGGGTTTCGAGGTCGAACTCGTACCGGGCGAGCATGGCGGTGTAGAGGCCGGTCACCCAGGCGAGGCAGTCGACCGCGGGCGCCGCCACCCACCACGGGAAGCGCCGCGCATGCCTTTTCACATCGGTCACAGCGGCACCTCCCGGACCGTCTTCCCAATTGCGAAGCGTAATCGACCTGATGTCCCCCGGAAGAAGTTTGGGATATCGCCGCGTGCCGCTGCCGAGGGCGCCTAGTTTGATCGTGAAGGCGTGATCGTCGGAGGGGAGCGCGCGTGGAGATACGCGACTACCTCCGGGTGGTGCAACGACAGTGGTGGGTGGTTGCCGCCACGATTCTGGTCGCGCTCGGTGTCACCCAGGTGATCAACAAGCGGACCACCCCGGAGTATGCGGCGTCAGCCGTCTTCTTCCTGTCCAGCGCCCGGGACGGGACCTCCTCGGTGCTCGAGGGATCGCTGTTCGTCTCGGCTCGCCTGAAAACCTACACGGAGCTGCTGACCGGCGATCAAATGGTCCGGGAAATTGCGTCGGCGACGAATTCCGGACTGACCACGGAGGAAATCGAGGACCGCATTGCGGTGATCACCGACGGCGGTAGCGTATTGCTGACGGTAACGGTCACCGACAGCGTTCCGGCCCGCGCTTCGGCAATCGCGAACGCCATTGTCGCCCGCTTTCCGCCGCTGGTGAAAGAACTCGAGCAGCGCGCCGACCCGGCCGGACCGGCGATCGTCGCCGAGATCGTCCAGCCGGTGCTGCTCGACCCCGAGCCGGTGTCGCCGCGGCCGCTGCACAACGACGCCCTCGCGGTCGCGGTCGGGCTGCTGATCGGCGCCGCGATCGGGGTGATCCGCGAGGTCTGCGACAACTCGATCCGGCTCGCCGGGGTGCTGCCCGACCTGACCGGCACGCCGGTGCTGGCGCTGATCCCGATCGACCGCAAGGCCCGCGGGGAGGCGGGCCCGTTCGTCTCGGACAGCCGCTCGCCACGCGCCGAGGCGTTGCGCCAGCTACGCACCAACGTGCAGTACGCGGACCGCGAGCACCCGGTGAAGATCCTGGCCGTGACCAGCGCGATGCCCGGCGAGGGCCGCTCGTCGACGGCGTGCGGGCTGGCGATCCTGTTCGCCGAGGCGGGCCAGAAGGTGCTGATCGTCGACGCCGAGTTGCGCCGCCCCCGGCTCGCCGGGTTCCTGGGCCGGGAGGGCTCGGCCGGGCTGACCACCGTGCTCGTCGGGGCGGCCTCGCTCGACCAGGTGCTCCAGCCGTGGGGCGCGGGACTGTGGCTGCTGGCCAGCGGGCACCGGCCGCCCAACCCCAGCGAGCTGCTCGGCTCGGCCCGGATGGGCGAGCTGATCGACGAGCTCCGCGACCGCTTCGACAAGATCATCTTTGACTCGCCGCCGCTGCTGCCGGTCACCGACGGCGCGGTGGTGGCGGCCCGCGCCGACGGGGCACTCCTGCTCGTCCGCGCCCGCAAGACCACCGCCACCCAGGTCACCGCGGCCGTCCGCGCCCTGGCCGCGGTCGACGCCCGGCTGCTCGGCCCGGTCTTCAACATGGTCGCCGCCCCGCGTAAGCGACTCGGGCTGCCGGTCAGCGCCGACACCTCGGGCCCGCCGCTGCCCCCGGCGCCGCGCCCCGGCGGCTGGAACCTGGCCGTGCTGAGCGGTGCGCTATGAGCCGCCTGCCGTTCCTCAGCGTGGTCATCCCGTGCTGGAACGAGGCCGGTTTCGTGGCCGCGTTCCTCGACTCGGTGCTGGCCAACGACTACCCGGCGGACCGGATGGAGGTCCTGCTGGTCGACGGGATGAGCACCGACGGCACCCGGGAGATCGCGGCCAAGTACGAGGCCCGCGAACCCCGCCTGCGAGTCGTCGACAACCCCGGCCACAGCAAGCCGGTCGCTCTCAACCTCGGCATCCTCGAGTCCCGCGGCGACGTGATCATCCGGCTCGACGTGCACGCCGTCTACCAGAAGGACTACCTGCGCCGCTGCGTGCAGGGCCTGGTCGCGCACCCGGACGCGGACAACGTCGGCGGCGTGCGCCGGGCCGAGCCCCGCGACGAACGGCTGCTCAGCCGGGCCGTCTCGCTGGCCAACACCCATCCGCTGGCGGCCGGGAACGCGAAATACCGGATCGGCGCGGCCGGGCCCAAGTGGGTCGACACCGTCTTCGGCGGGTGCTACCGCCGGGCGGTCTTCGACCGGATCGGGCTGTTCGACGAGCGGCTCGACCGCACCCAGGACCTCGAGTTCAACCAGCGGCTCCGGGCGGCCGGCGGCAAGATCCTGCTGATCCCGGACATCGTCTGCACCTACTACCCGCGCGGCGACTGGAAGCAGTTCGTCACGTGGACCTACAACTCGGCGTACTGGGCGTTCAAGGGCAGCCGCACGGTCGGCCGGTGGATCGGGTCGTGGCGCAACTGCGTGCCGCTCGGCTTCGTCGCCGGACTCGCCGGGGCGGCCGTCCTCGGTCCGCACTCGAAGCTGGTCCGCCGCGTCGCCGGCACCGTCCTCGGCACGTACGGGGTGCTGGTCGTCGGCTCCGCCGGCCGGATCGCGGCGCGCGAACGCGAGCCCCGGCTGCTCGTCGTCATGCCGGTGGTCTTCTTCGCCACCCATGTCAGCTACGGCCTCGGGTCCGCCGTGGGCCTGCTCGATCCGGCCGGCCGGCGCCGATGACGACGTCGGTGCGCACGAGGCCGGTCCGCGAGGCACCGGTCTACGAGGCCGCGAAACGCGCGACCGACATCGTGGTGTCCGCGGTCGGCCTGCTCGCCGTCGCCCCGCTGGGCGCGGCCATCGCCTGGCGGGTCCGTCGCGAGGACTACGGCCCGGTCATCTTCCGCGGCCTGCGGGTCGGTCGCCACGGCCGTACCTTCCGCATCCTGAAGTTCCGCAGCATGGCGATCGGCGCCGACCAGCTCGGCCTGCACGTCACCCCGGGCGACGACCCGAGCCTCACCCCCACCGGCCGGTTCCTGCGCCGGTGGAAGCTCGACGAGCTGCCCCAGCTGGTGAACGTGCTGCGCGGCGAGATGAGTCTCGTCGGGCCGCGGCCGCCCACGGTCTGGGACGCCGAGCACTACGACGAACAGCAGAAACACCTGCTTGACGTACGGCCGGGGATCACCGACTGGGCGTCCATCCGCTACCGCAACCAGGACATGCTGATCGAGGGGCGGGCCGATCCGCACGTCGCGTACTTCGAGATGATCCGCCCCGGCAAGCTGGACCTCGCCATGGCGTACGTGCAGAACCGAAGTTACGTCGTTGATCTTGGGATTCTCGGGTTGACCGCCCTGGCCCTGCTGCGCCACCCGCGCACCGACGAACTGCTGCAACGCATGGTGACCTCGGTCCGGGCCCGCGTCTGAGACCGTGCCGGCGCCCCGCCTCCTGGCCCGCGTGCCCGCCAAGGTGCGGCAGGACTACCTCGCCACGTTCCTCGCCCACTGGCTGACGCTCGCCTCCGGCCTGCTGCTGTTCCACCTCGTCGCGGTCCGCGCCGGGGTGCTCGGCTTCGCCTACTACCAGATCGCCCGCGGCGTCGTCTCCACCGTGCAGCCGCTCGCGCTGTTCGGACTGGCCCAGGCACTGCACCGATACCTCCCCCGGGCCGGCCGGCGGGTCGGCCTGCTGGCCCGCCAGGCGTTCCTGCTCGAGGTCGCCACCCTCAACGTGCTCGGTCTGCTCACCATCGCGCTCGCCGACGACATCGGCCGGCTGTTCCGCATCGGCGGCGGTGCCGAGGTGCGCGCCGTGCTGGTGATGACCGCCGGGAACTGCCTGCTCACCGCGGCGGTGGCGGCCCTGCGCGGCACCGGCCGGGCCGGCCGCTCGAACCTCGCCTCGCTGGCCGGCTACGGCCTCGTGCCGATCCTCGCCTTCGCCGTCACCACCCGCATCGACGTCTTCCTCATCGTGCAGGGCGCGGCCATGGCCGCCCTGGCCTGGTGGGTCGTCGGGATGGCCGGCGACCCGGTCGGGACCAACCCCCGGCCCGCGCCGCCCCTGCGCGTGCTGGTCCGCTACGGCCTGCGCCGTACGCCCGGCGACATCGCGCTGCCGGGGCTGTTCGCCTTCCCGACGTTCTTCGTGGCGAGCACGTCACCCAGCCCCGCCGACGTCGGCTACATCGGCTTCGCCGGATCGGCGATCACGCTGATCTGCTCGCTCTTCGGCATGCTCTCGCCGGTCCTGCTGCCCCGTCTCAGCGGCCACGCCGACGCCACCGCCGCGGCCGGGCGCGGGTTCGGCGCCGAACTGGCCCGCGGGCTACGACTGCTGCCGTTCGCCGCGGCCGGCGTGGCGGCGGTGATCAGCCTGGTGTTCGTGGTCGCGGCCACCCCGGTGCTGCGCTCGTTCCTCGGCGCCTCGTTCGTCGGCGGCGAGGACGTCGTGCGCTTCGGGGTGCCGGTGTCCATCCCGCTCGCCATGTTCTACGCGGCGCGGCCCACCATCGACGCGCTGCGGGAGGCGCCGGTGACCGCCGGGCTGCTCGTCGGCTGCCTGGCCGCCGAGGTCCTGTGCACCCTGGGCGCGTCCCTGGTGCTGCCGGCCCTGCCGGCCGCGCTCGTCGGCTTCTGGGTGGCGGCCCTGCTGCTCGCCGGGTCCTCCTACGTCACGCTGCTGTACGCGTTCCCGACCACGGCCCGGAAGTCGCAACCGTGATCGACCGGCCGCGGCCCAGCCCGATCATCGTCACGGCCGCCTTCGTCGCCACCCTGGCCGGGCACTTCACCCTCACCCGGATCGGCCTGTCGGTGCCGGTCCTCAACGACGTACGCGTGCTGTTCTTCTCCGCCGTCCTGATGGCGTTCGCCCTGGAGATCCACCACGCCGGCTTCCACCCGCTGCACACCGACTCGGCCCGGCGCACCCTGCAGCCCGTCCTCCTGCTGTTCGGCTACCAGCTGATGTCGGCCGCGTGGGCGCCGCCCAACGCGGTCATCAACGACGTGATGGGTGACCTGATCGCGATGGTCGTGCTGGTCGTCGTCTACACCGCCCTCGCCGAATGGGACCGCGACCGCGTCGTGGTCGTCACCATGTACCTCCAGTACGCCGCTGCCTGGCTGTACTTCGTCTACTCGGCGTCCGGGCACGGTCGCACGGCGGCCGGCCGGTGGGCGGCCTTCGGCGGCGGACCCAACGTCTACGTACGCGTCGAGGTGCTCGGCATGATCGCGGCGGCGTACTTCTACTTCCGCAGCGGCGGCAAGTTCGCCTGGCTGGCCGCCGCACCGCTGTTCCTGGTCGGCGCGATCGCCTCGGGCTCCCGGGGCGGCCTGGTCGCGCTCGGCATCATCGTGGTGCCGGCGTTTCCCAGCCTGGTCCGGTTCATGCGGCGGCACGGCGCGCTCAAGCCGCTGTCCACGCTGCCGATGGTCGGCGCCGTGGTCTGGCTGCTGTTCGGCGACCAGATCATGCTGCTGATCAACAACCGTTACCTGGCCACCACCCTGCAACAGCGGCACACCTCGGACCGGGACGTGCTCTACGAGAAGGGCTTCTGGTTGTTCGTCGAGAGTCCGGTCTTCGGCGTCGGCGTGCACGGCTTCTACGCCATCACCAATCTCGGGCCGGGCGAGAAGTACGTGCACAACCTGCCCCTGGCGGTCGCGGCCGAGGGCGGGGCGGTGGGCGTACTCCTGCTGCTCCTGGCGTTCTGGTCGATCCGCGCGGAATACGCCCGGACCCCCAAGCCGGAGCGGTCCCGGCCGGCCCGGGCCGCCGCCTACTGCGCGATCTACATCCTCGGCGCGAGCCTGTTCTCCGGCGACTACTACGACCACCGGCTGATGTGGATCTTCTTCCTGCTCGCCACGGTCAGCCCCGCAGGTAGGCGAGGACCGCCCGCACCCGCCGGTGATCCTCGCCGTCCGGGGGCAGGTCGAGCTTGGTGAGCACGCTGCCGATGTGCTTGGCCACCGCTGCCTCGCTCACCACCAGCGAGCGGGCGATCGCCGTGTTCGAGCGGCCCTCCGCCATCAGCGCGAGCACCTCCCGCTCCCGCGCGGTCAGCAGGCTCAGCGGATCCTTGCGCCGGCCCAGCAGCTGGCGGACCACCTCCGGATCCACCACCGTGCGCCCCCGCCCGACCGCCTCGAGCGCGCCGACGAACTCGGTCACGTCGCCGACCCGGTCCTTCAGCAGATAGCCGATGCCGGCCTCCTTGCCGGAGTCGAGCAGCTCGGCCGCGTAGGTGGGCGCCACGAACTGGCTGAGCACCACCACCGGCAGGGCCGGATCGGTGGCGCGCAACGCGATCGCCGCCCGCAGGCCCTCGTCGCTGAACCCGGGCGGCATCCGCACGTCGGTCACCACGATGTCGGGGCGGTGCTCGGCAACCGCCCGAAGCAGCGCCTGCGCGTCACCCACGGCCGCGACCACGTCATGGCCGAACCGCCGCAGCAGACCCGCGACACCCTCCCGGACGAGGATGCCGTCCTCGGCGATCACGACCCGCAACGCGCGCTCCCCTCCTCGGATGCCCCGTCAAGCTACCGGCCCGGACGATTGACCGCGGCCCGGCGGGGTACGCGCCGCACATGGCCACGAAGAAGCAGACCTCGAACGAACTCGACGCCGACGAGCGCAGCGCCATGCCGGACAGCGCCTTCGCGTTTCCCCGGCTACGCAAGGAGCCGCTCAGCGACGCCCGCCACGTACGGAACGCGATCGCCCGCTTCGACCAGGTCAAGGACGTCTCCGACACCGAGCGGGACGAGGCCTTCCGGCGGATCGAGAAGGCGGCGGCCAAGTTCGGCGTCGAGATGACCGAGACGAGCTGGCACGAACTTGGCAAGCCCTGAGCCTTCCGGACGCGGCCGGCTCCACGAAAGGGACGAAATACTCGATTGATCTACCGTTAGTGACGCCCGAACCGGGGTACGCGGTCCACCACTGCCGACATGATGGAGGACACCCAGATGGACAGCTCCAAGCCGGGGCGCGTGCTCAAGGACGTCGTCGAGGCGGCGGCGGCGAAGGTTGCCGACGCGCGGCCCGATCAAGTTCCAGGATCCCCGGGCAGCGGTGTTCCCTCGCTGGCGGAGCCGACCACCCCGCAGGACCCGCTGCCGCCGAAAAGCGAGCAGGGCACCCCCGACACGCGTACGCCCACGGGTGCCCCCACCGACGTCCCGCCGACCGCCAAGGGTCAGCAGGGCGCGTTCCTGACCACCGCCAACGGCGCGCGGCTGCGGGACACCGACCACTCGCTGAAGGCCGGCCCGCGCGGCCCGATCCTGCTGCAGGACCACCACTTCCGCGAGAAGATCACGCACTTCGACCACGAACGGATCCCCGAGCGGGTCGTGCACGCCCGCGGCACCGGCGCGCACGGCACGTTCACCGGTTACGGCACCGCCGAGGGCGTGAGCCGGGCCGGGTTCCTCGCCAAGGGCAAGGAGACCCAGGTCTTCGTCCGGTTCTCGACCGTGCTCGGCTCGCGCGGCTCGGCCGACACAGTCCGTGACACCCGCGGCTTCGCCACCAAGTTCTACACCGACGAGGGCACGTTCGACCTGGTCGGCAACAACATTCCGGTGTTCTTCATCCAGGACGCGATCAAGTTCCCGGACGTCATCCACGCCGGCAAGCCGCACCCGGACCGCGAGATCCCGCAGGCGCAGAGCGCACACGACACGTTCTGGGACTTCGTCTCGTTGCACACCGAGGCCCAGCACCACACGATCTGGAACATGTCGGACCGAGGCATCCCGCGTTCGTACCGCACCATGGAGGGCTTCGGCGTCCACACCTTCCGCCTGGTCAACGAGGCCGGCGAGACGGCGCTGGCGAAGTTCCACTGGAAGCCCAAGCTCGGCGTGCACTCCCTCGAATGGGAGGAGGCGCAGATCGCCGCGGGTGTCGACCCCGACTTCCACCGCCGTGACCTCTACGACGCCATCGAGGCCGGCGCCTACCCCGAGTGGGAACTGGGCCTGCAGGTCTTCCCGGACACCCCGGACGAGACGTTCGCCGGCATCGACCTGCTCGACCCCACCAAGATCGTGCCCGAGGAGCTGGCCCCGGTTCAGGCCGTCGGCAAGCTGGTCCTGAACCGGACCCCCACCAACTTCTTCGCCGAGACCGAGCAGGTCGCCTTCCACCTGGGCAACCTGGTCCCCGGCATCGACGTCACCAACGACCCGCTGCTGCAGGGCCGGCTGTTCTCCTACCTGGACACCCAGTTGACCCGGCTGGCCGGCCCGAACTTCTCGCAGATCCCGATCAACCGCCCGCACGCGCCGGTCAACGACATGCTCCGGGACGGCTTCCACCAGCAGGCCGTGCACGCCGGCGTGGCCCCGTACCGCCCGAACTCCCTGGACGGCGGCAACCCGTTCGAGGCCGACGACGCCTCGCACGCGTTCCTCGACGTCCCGGTGGTGGTGGCGGCCGCGCCCAAGATCCGCGAGAACCCGGCCTCCTTCGACGACCACTACAGCCAGGTGCGCCTGTTCTGGCAGAGCATGACCCCGGTCGAGAAGGAACACATCATCCGGGCGTACACCTTCGAGCTGGGCAAGTGCTACGAGCAGGTGATCAAGGAACGCCAGCTCCAGTGCCTGGCCAACATCGACCCCGTGCTGTGTTCGGAGGTGGCGACCGGCCTGGGCCTGCCCGCCCCGTCCCCGACCCAGCCGCTGGCCGAGGTCGAGCCGAGCGCCGCTCTCTCCCAGGTGGGCCAGCTGTGGCCGGCCGATGGCCGCGTCATCGGCATCGTGGTCGACGCCGAGGCCCCCGACCCGGACGTGGACGAGGTCCGCACCGCCATCTTCGCCGCCGGCATGCTGCCCCTGGTGATCGCCGCCCACGGCGGCAAGGTGGACGGCCTCGACGTCCAGCGCACGTTCGCCACCGCCCGCTCGGTGGAGTTCGACGCCCTGCTCATCGCCGGCGCTCCCGCCCCGGCGCCGGACGCCCTCCCGGCCCGGGACGCGAAGGCCGGCTCCGGCAGCGGCCCGGCTTCCCTGGTCGACCCGCGGGTGCTCCTGCTGATCGAAGAGAGCTGGCGGCACGCCAAGGCGATCTGCGCGTGGGGCTCCGGCGCGGCCGTCCTGGACGCGGCCGGCGTCGTCGGAACCCCGGGCGTGCTGTCCGAGAACTCCGGCGAGGCCGCCCTGGCCGCCCTCCAGCAGCTGCTCCCGGCGCACCGCGTCTGGGAACGGTTCCCGGCCACGGTCAGCTGACCCGCTCCGGCCCGCCCGCGCTCGTCACCCCGCACGCTCGTCACCCGCCGCCTCCGCGCTCGTCACCCGCCGCCCCGGCGGGTGGCGAGCGCTTCATTTCCCTGCGGGCGAAGCTCCGGTGCGGGCCCGGGGGTCAGGGCGGCACGGGAATCTCCACTCGCAGCAGTGTGGGACCGCCCGGCGGGCTGGACAGGGCCACCGCGCCGTCGACCGCGGCAACCCGGTCGGCGAGTCCGATCAAGCCCGACCCCCGCGACGGATCCGCGCCGCCCCGCCCGTCGTCCCGAACCTCGAGGACGATGCGGCCGGCCACCACCTCGGCGCTGACCACGGCACGCTGGGCCGAACTGTGCTTGGCCACGTTGGTCAGTGCCTCGGTGACGACGAAATAGGCCGTTACCTCGACCTGCGACGGCAGCCGGCCGGACAGGCGGACGCACACCTCGACCGGCAGCGGGGCGGCCGCCGCGACCTCGTTCACCGCCGCCGCCAGGCCCCTGTCGGTAAGCACCTTCGGATGGACCCCGCGGATCAGCTCGCGCACCTCGGTCAGGGCCTGCTTGGCCAGCTCATGGGCGTGCGACACCTGCTCGGAGGCCGCCGAGCCGGCCGGCAGCTCCAGGCGGGCCAGGCCGAGCTGGATGGTCAGCGCGACGAGCCGCTGCTGGGCACCGTCGTGCAGGTCGCGCTCGATGCGCCGCCGTTCCAGCTCGAACGCGTCGACCAGGCGCGCCCGGGACTGGGTCACCTCGACCAGCTTGGCGTCGGCGTCATGGACCCGCGGCGCCAGGATCGCCCGCGCCATGGCCGCCCGCGCCCCCGCCCAGGCGGTCACCGGGTAGGCCGCGACGATCGCCAGCGGCACCCCCACCAGGGCCATCGGCAGCGTCCGGGACAACGGCTCGTCGTCGATGTAGATCGGGCCGGCGAGAAACATCAGGGGCAGGTAGACAGCGGCGGCGACCACGACCGCGTCCATCCAGCACAGCATCAGCGCCGACAGCATCGTGTAACCCAGCTCGCGCCACGTCGCCTGCTCCCGCAACCGCAGCGTCACCCACGCCCGGACGCCCGCGTGCGGGGCCGGCCGGTGCGGGTCGGGCAGCGCGACCTGGTCGACCAGACGCATGCGCCGCCGCTCGAGCCGGCCGACCGCCACCCCGGACAGCGCGGTGGCCACATAGCCGGCGATGCCGATCACCACCACCGACAGCACGAGGCCCGCGACCAGCAGCCCCAGGACGGCGAGGAACGTCGCGATCCCCAGCATCGCTCCGCCGGCCAGGTAGGCCAGGGACCGCCAGGGCCAGGCCGACCGCAGGAACTCCGTCGGCCGCATCGTGAGCGCTTCGAGCGCGTTGCGAACCGGCATGGGGCGACGCTACCGGTGGCGGACTCGTTTGTCGGTAGTGCTGGATATACCTCGGAACTACATCCAGCTCTACTGTGCCCACTGCTCCGGACCGGTTAGCTGATCGCCATGACAACGGCGAACAATCCACCGGCCGTCGAGCTGCGGGGTGTCACCAAGACCTACGGTTCGGGCGAGCGCACCGTGACCGCGCTCGACGATCTCGACCTGATCTTCCCCGCGGGCACGTTCACCGCGGTGATGGGGCCGTCCGGCTCCGGCAAGTCGACTCTGCTGCACTGCGCGGCCGGCCTCGACCGGGCCACCGGCGGCGAGGTGATCATCGACGGCACGCCTGTGGCCGGCTTGTCCGAGCGGGTGCTGACCAGGCTGCGCCGCGAGCGGGTGGGGTTCGTCTTCCAGGCGTTCAACCTGGTCGCGGCGTTGACCGCGGCGCAGAATGTCGCGCTGCCGCTGCGGCTGGCCGGTCGCAAGCCGGCGGCCGGCGAGGTCACCGCGATGCTCGGCGAGGTGGGTCTGGCCAAGCGCGCCGACCATCGGCCCAGCGAGCTGTCCGGCGGTCAGCAGCAGCGGGTGGCGATCGCGCGGGCCCTGGTCACCCGCCCCGCGGTGCTGTTCGCCGACGAACCGACCGGGGCGCTCGACGCGGCGTCCGGCCGCGAGGTGCTGCGGCTGCTGCGCGCGTCGGTCGACCGGCACGGCCAGACCGTCGTGATGGTCACTCACGACCCGTTCGCGGCCGCGCACGCCGACCGGGTGCTGTTCCTGGCCGACGGCCGGGTGGTCGACTTCCTGACCGGGCCGTGCGGAGCGCAGGAGATCGCGCTCCGCACGGCCCGCCTCGAGGAGGGCCGCCCGGCGGAGGTGCTGTCGTGAGGCTCGCCTGGGCGATGGTGCGGCATCGGTTCGCCGCTTTCGCGGGCACGTTCGTCGCCGTCGCGCTGGGCGTGGCGGTCGTCGCCGGCGCCACCACGATCTACCTGTCGTCCCGGCCCGAGGCGCCGGAGCGATACAACTCCGCACCGGTGCTGGTCCGCTCCCCCTCGGTCGGCGACAACGCCTTCGGCGAGCCGGAATACCAGTCGTGGACGGCCGGCGAGGCGATCAGGTTGTCCGGCGAGCTGGCCAAGCTGCCCGGAGTCACGGCCGCGGCCGTCGACCCCGTCTTCTACGCGCAGCGGGTGATCGCCGGCCGCCCGGCCGGCGATCCCCAGGATGCCCTGCTGGCCGGGCACGCCTGGTCCTCAGCCGCGCTCGGCGGCTACCGGCTCGCCGCCGGCACCGCACCGCGAGGGCCCGGGGAGGTCGTGGTCGCTGGGGTCGCACCCGGCAGCCGCATGCCGGTGCTCACCGCCGCCGGCCCGGCCACGTGGACCGTCACCGGCACGGTCGACGGCCCCGGGTTCTACGTCGCGGACCGCGAGGCGCTGCGCATGTCCGCCGGCGTCCGGGTCATCGGCCTGACCGTGGACGGCGACGCCGAGGCGGTCGCGGGGGCGGCCCGGGGCGTGGTCGGTCCGGCCGGCGAGGTCGTCTCGGGCGGGGCGCGCGACTCCCTCGAACCGGTGAGCGTGACGCGGACCCGCTGGCTCGGTGCGCAACTGCTGATCGCGATGGTCGTGCTGGGCGGCTTCGTCGCGGTCTTCGTCGTGGCTTCGACCTGCGCTCTCGGCGCCGCACAGCGGCGGCGTGAGATCGGCCTGCTGCGAGCGGTCGGCGCGACTCCGGGTCAGGTGCGCCGATTGATGTACGCGGAAACGCTCGTCATCTCGACCATGGCCGCTCTCGCCGGTCTGCCGCTCGGCGCGCTCACCGCGCCCCTGCTCACTGGTCCGCTGGTCGACACCGGTCTGGAGCCGGCCGGGTTCACGGTGACCATGCAGCCGGCGGCGCTGGCCGGGTCCTTCGTTCTCGGCGTCGTGGTCGCGCTGGCCGGCGTCGCCGTCGCGGCCCGGCGGGCGAGCCGCGCCCCGGCGCTCGACGCGTTGCGGGAGGCGGCCGTCGAACGCCGCGCGATGACTCCCCTCCGGTGGATCGCCGGTGCCGCCACGGCCGCCCTCGGCACCCTGTTGCTGGTGACGATGCCGATGATGGCGACCACCGACCAGTCGAGCGCCGGCCTGGGCGCCGCGATGCTCCTGCTGACCGCGGCCGCGGCGCTGGCCCCGATCGTGATCGTCCCGCTGGTCCGCCTGGTGACCTGGCCGTGGCGCGGCGCGGCAACCGGCATGCTGGTGCGCGAGGGCACCCTGATCGCGGTCCGCCGGGTGGCCTCGACAGCGGCGCCCGTTCTCCTGACCGTCGGCTTCACCGTGCTGCTCACCGGCACGGTCGCCACGATCGACGACGTACAGGGCCAGCACGACGCCGACAACATCCCGGCCACGGTCGTGCTCGCCCCCGACGGCGTCCCCGGCCTGGCCGAGACCGCCGTGCAGGCCCAGGCCGGCACCTCCCACCTGCCGACCCGGCTTCTGGTGACCCGAGGGGCGACCACGGCCGGCTACGACGCGGAGGGCGCCCCGCCTTCCGAGCTCGGCCCCGGCCCGGCCGGCAGCTCCGGCGGCGTCGTGCTCGACAAGACCCGGGCCAAGGATCTGCACGCCTCCGTCGGGACGACCCTCGACGTGCGATGGGCGGACGGCTCCACGGCGGCGCTGCCCGTCCGGGCGATCAGGGCCGCCGCGGGAGCCGGCATCCTGGTTCCGCGGGAGCTCGCCCGTCAGCACGACCCCGCCGCGCTCACCAGCGCGGTGCTGCTCAACGGTCCACCGGTCGCCTCGGTCGGGGCGCGGCCGATGTCGGCGCGCGATTACGTGCAGATCGAGATCGACGAGGAGGGCGAACTGATCGACCTGTTCCTGCTGGTGCTGATCGGTCTCACGGTCGGCTACACCGGCCTGGCCGTCGCCAACACGCTGCTGATGGCCACCTCCGCCCGGCGCCCGGAGTTCCGCACACTGCGCCTGGCCGGCGCGACCGAGGCTCAGATCCTGCGCGTCACCTCAGCCGAAGCCCTGCTCGCCGTCGCCGTCGGCACGCTCCTGGGAGCCGGGGTCGCGGTGGCCTCGCTGAGCGGTGTCCGCGCCGCCGTGGAAGCCGAACTCGACCGCGCAGTCGCCTTGGTCGTCCCCTGGGGCACAGCCGCCGCAGTCATCGCGACGTGCACCGTGGTAGCCCTGGCCGCCACCACCCTCCCGGTCCTACGCCGATCCCGCAGCGCCACCTGACCGCGAAGCCACCCCAGCCCCGCCCCGCGAATCCAGCCGCGCCCCCGCCCCGAGCCGGGCGGGGGCGCGACCGGCACAGGCACAGCGGGAGTAGCTGTGCCCGCCTACCGCTACGTGCCACCGCGCGTGGTGGCCCTCGAAGGCGCGGACGTCAATGAGTGCCGACCTATGCCGGGAACGGCGCCCACCGCCGTCGAGGCGGCGGGCCAGGTAAACCAAGATCGACCGAGGCCGCGACCGGTGCCGACCAAGCGCGGTGCGCCGCACCTCGCGATGCGCCGCACCGACAGCCGGCTGCAGAAGGCGGACCGGGGCGGGGCCGACCGGTGAGGGTGGGCGGATGGGGCAGATCAGGCCAAGTGGTGGCGAGGGGCAGCGCGGCGGCCGGGCGAACGCGGTGGCCGGGCGAACGCGGTGGCCGGGCAGGGACCGGGGCCGGTCGTCGATGCGGGTGAGGGGCGGCGAGCCGGGAGGGAAGAACGGGGCGGCTGGGGGCGGGAAAGGAGCGCCCGGCTGGGCCGGCGAGTGGGCAACGAAGGGGAAACAAGAGCGAAACGGAGGGTTCGCACAAGGGGGGTGGCGTGCTGGGATGGGGGGCGGGGCCGCAGGACGATCATGAAGGGGAACGACGCATGCTTAACCTCTCCATTTTGCTGGAGGACAGCGCTCGCAACTATCCGGAGCGGGCGGCGGTCGTTCTCGGCGGGCAGCGGCTCACCTATGCACAGGTCGACGCGGCGGCCAATCAGGTGGCCAACCTTCTGGTCGAGCGGGGCATCCGGCCCGGGGACAAGGTGGCGCTCTCGTGCCCGAATCTGCCGTATTTTCCGGTGGTCTATTACGGCATTCTGAAGGCCGGCGCGGTGGTGGTGCCGCTGAACGTGTTGCTCAAGGGGCGGGAGATCGCCTACCACCTCGCGGATTCGCAGGCCAAGGCCTACTTCTGCTTCGAGGGCACGGCTGAGCTGCCGATGGGCGCGCAGGGGCACGCCGGGTTCGGGCAGAGTGCCGGGTGTGAGCACTTCGTCCTGATCACCGCGGACCCGGCGGCGGCGTCGCCGATCGACGGGGTGGAGACGCTGGGGCAGGCTCTGGCCGGGCAGGCGCCGGTGTTCGAGCCGGTGTTGCTGCCGGAGACCGACCCCGCCGTCGTGCTCTACACCAGTGGCACCACGGGCCAGTCCAAGGGCGCCGAGCTCAGCCACTCCAACCTGGTGCTGAACGCGCTCACCTGCAATCGGCTGTTCGGGAGCAAGCCGGGGACGGACACGCACCTGCTGGTGCTGCCGTTGTTCCATTCCTTCGGGTCGACCGTCAACATGAACGCCGGCTTCTCGGTCGGGGCGACGCTCGTGCTGCTGCCCCGGTTCGACGCGGCGGCGGCGGTCAAGCTGCTGGAGAGCGAGAACGTCACGTTCTTCGCGGGGGTTCCGACGATGTACTGGGGGCTGCTCAACGCGCTCACCGACGACGTCGACGTGGCCCGGATCGCGGCCAACATGCGGGTGGCGGTGTCCGGTGGGTCGAGTTTGCCGGTGGAGATCATCCGGGCGGTCAAGGAGCGGCTCGGCCTGACCATCCTGGAGGGGTACGGGCTGTCCGAGACGTCGCCGGTGGCCACCTTCAGTCAGCCGGAAGCCGATCCGCGGCCGGGCTCGATCGGGGTGCCGATCTGGGGCGTCGAGGTGAAGTTGATCGACGAGCAGTGGAACACGATCGAGGGCGCCGACGAGATCGGCGAGATCGCGATCCGCGGGCACAACATCATGCGCGGTTACCTGGGGCGGCCGGAGGCGACCGCCGAGGTGATCCGCGACGGCTGGTTCCGCAGCGGGGACCTGGGGCGCCGGGACAAGGACGGCTGGTACTACGTCGTCGACCGGGCCAAGGACATGATCATCCGGGGTGGGTTCAACGTCTACCCGCGGGAGATCGAGGAGGTGCTGATGACGCACCCGGCCGTCTCGCTCGCGGCGGTCATCGGGGTGCCGCACGACAGTCACGGCGAGGAGGTCAAGGCGTTCGTGATCCTCAAGGACGGCGTGTCGGCGACCGAGGACGAGCTCATCGCGTGGGGCCGGGAGCAGATGGCGGCCTACAAATACCCGCGTCTGGTCGCGATCGTCGAGTCCCTGCCGATGACGGCGACCGGCAAGCTCCTCAAGCGAGAGTTGAGCTGAGCCACCCCGGAGGATGATCACTTGCGTGGATACCGCACAGTAGGACCGGCGGTATCCATGCCTCGACGGAGGAAGCTTGAGCACAGCTTTGGAGGCCCGGCCCACGCCGGCAACGACGAAAGCGGAACGGTGGGCACACCTGCGGCGTACGTCGCCGGGCCGGCTTCAGATGCGCCTGGCCGCGCTCGTCGTCCTGGGTGTTCTGACCGGGCTGCTGGCCGGCCTCGCCGCCGCCGAGACCAAGTCCGGCACCGGTGACCTGGGCGAGCGAGCGCAACCGCTGCTGGTGCAGGCGGAGGCGATCTACGAGGGGCTGGCCGACGCCGACACCACGGCCGCGCAGGCGTTCCTGGCCGGTGGCCTGGAACCGGCCGCGCTCACCGACCGCTACAACGAGAAGATCGCCAAGGCGACCACGGCGCTCACCGAGGCGGCCCGGCTGGCCCCGGCCGACAGCGAGGCGTCGAAGGCGATCCACGAGATCGCGAACGGCGTGGCGCGTTACACCGCACTGGTGGCGACGGCCCGCGCCGACAACCGGCAGGGCCTCCCGGTCGGTTCGTCCTATCTGTCGGCAGCCTCGACGTTGAACCGGGAGACCCTTCTCCCCCAGGCGCAGAGCTTGTTCACGATCGCCCAGCAGCAGGTTCAGGACGGCTACCGCAACGCGAAGAGCTGGTGGTGGGTCACCTTCTTCGCGCTCTCGCTGCTGGCCCTGGCCGGCGCGTTGTTGCTCACCCAGCGCTACCTGAGCCGCTCCACCCACCGCACCTTCAACGTCCCGCTGGTGGCGGCCACCGTCGTGACCGTCCTGCTGGCACTCGGCTCGCTCGGGCTCCTCCGGTCGCAGCAGTTCCATCTCGCCGATGCCGAGGACGCCGGTTCCACCCCGATCGCGCAGCTGGCCGAGGCCCGCATCCTGGCCCTGCAGGAGCGCGGTGACGAGGCCCTCACCCTGGCCCTGCACGGCAGCAGCGACGAGCCGGAGAAACGCTGGGTGGCGGCCGACCCGCAACTGTCGGCGGCCCTGGGCAACGAGTTCCTGCCCGACGGCACCGGCGCGGCCTACGCGGCCTACCGGCAGGCCCACCAGCAGATCCGCAAGCTGGACGCGCAGGACGGCAACTACGACGGGGCGGTCGCGCTGGCTGTCGGCACCGCCACCACCGGCAAGTTCGAGCAGGTCACCGACGACATCGGCACGGCCCTCGAGCAACGCAAGGTCAAATTCACGGAGGAGATCGAAGCGGCCGGTACGGGCCTGACCGCGCTGCTGATCCTCGGCCCGCTCGCGGCCCTGGTGATCTGCGGGCTCGCCTACGCGGGCATCCGCACCCGCCTCGAGGAGTACCGATGATCAAGCGAGCGATCGCCGCCGTCGTGCTGACCGTCGCCCTGACCGGCTGCACCCCGACGACGACGTCGATGCCGAAGGCCGTGCCGCAGCCCAGCTCCTCCACCACCAAGGCCGCCCCGGCGGACACCTCGTGCAACGCGCGGGCCAGCCGCAAGCCGGCCGGGGCGCTCCCCCAGCCGGGCCGGATGCCGGCCGGCTCCTACATGGCGGAGATCCAGAAGAAGGGCCGGTTGGTGCTCGGCACCAGCCAGGACACCCTGCTGTTCTCGGCGCGCAACCCGTTCACCGGCAAGGTCGAGGGCTTCGACGTCGACATGGGCAGGCAGATCGCCGAGGCCATCTTCGGCGATCCCGGCAAGCTGCAGATCAAGGTCATCGCGTACGACAAACGGGTCAGCTCCGTGCAGGACGGCCCGGACAAGGGCGGCGTGGACATCGTCGCCGACACCATGACCGCCAACTGCGACCGCTGGAAGCAGGTCGACTTCTCGACGATCTACTACGAGGCCGGGCAGCGGGTGCTGGTGTCGAAGGACTCGACGGCCACGAGGATCGAGGACCTCGGCGGCAAGAAGGTGTGCGCGGCCGAGGGCTCGACCTCGTACACCAATATCGGCGCCGTGAAGCCGAAACCGATTGCCGTCTCGCGACCCTCGTTCGGCGATTGCCTGGTGGCTTTCCAGCAGAACGAGGTGGACGCGGTCTCCACCGATGACACGATCCTGGCCGGCATGGCGGCGCAGGACCCGTACGCGAAGGTCGTCGGGAACAAGTTCACCGAGGAGCCGTACGGCATGGCGATCTCCTCGCAGCACCCGGAGTTCACCCAGTTCGTGAACGCGGTGCTGGAGAGGAACAAGGCCGACGGCACCTGGACGAAGACGTACGAGAAATGGCTGGGCTCGTTCGGCAAGGCCCCGCAGCCGCCCGTGGCGCAGTGGAGATGACCGACCTCGCGCCGGCCGACGCCGAGTTGTTCCGCCTCGAGACCGCCTTGACCGCGATCGCCGCCAACCTGGTCGACCTCGACGACAACCCGGCTCGCAAGGATCTGGACAAGACGCAGCTGACCGGCGTGACCAAGGCGAGGTGGGCGGACGCCACCGACGCGCTCACCGAGCTCTGGGACGGTTATCGTCTGCTGACCGACGTGGTGACCAAGGCGCGCCAGACCCGCGACCAGCGCAAGCTCAGCGACGCCGACCGGGCGGCGGTCAGCCACCAGCTCCTCGGCAAGTCGATCATGCTGTCCACCACCACGGTCCCGCTGGCTCAGCGCGGGCTGCTCGGCACCAGCCAGATCCACACCACCTGTTCCCCGGCCGAGCTGCTGTCGGCGATGGAGGCCGCGTTCACCGTCGCGGCCACGGTGGCCACCCGGGCCGGCGAGGCGTGGCAGCGGTTGCTGCCGGCCGCCGCCGACGCCGCCGCCGCTGTCGACAACGTGCGCGCCCTGACCCGTCAGGCCGGCGCCAGCACGGCGACGATCGACGAGGCCGACCGCCGGCTCGGCCGCTTCACCGCCCAGCTGGCATCCGACCCGCTCGGGGCCGACGGCCGCGATCTCGACCCCGTACGGGAGCTGATCAGGCGGGCCGACGCGGAGCGCACCTCGGCCGCCGAGCTGAGAGAGGCACTCACCCAGCGCCTGGCCGACGCCCGCGCGCTCGCCGCGAAGCTCAGCGTCGCCCAGACGGCCTTGCAGCACGCCGCGGACCAGGCCCTGGACCGTTTCCGCGACCAGGACATCAGATCGGTACGGGGTCCCGACCTGACGCCCGACCTGCGAGCCGTCGAGGCGCTCGCGGCGGCCGGCCACTGGCCGCTGATCAGCCCGAAGCTGGCCGACTGGACCCGCCGGGCCCGGGAGCGGCTGGCCACCCTGGAGAACGCGACAGCGCACAACGCGGGCCTGCTCACCACCCGCAACGAGCTGCGCGGCCGCCTCGACGCCTACCGGGCCAAGGCGCTGCGGCGGGGTCTCGGTGAGAGCACCGACCTGACCGAGCTGGCCGAGAAGGCCCGGACGATGCTGTTCACGGCACCATGTGATCTCGAGGCGGCCCGCGTGGCCGTCGACGCCTACCAGGATGCGCTCACCGCCACGATCGCGAGGGACGGCAAATGAAGTGCGAACGTAACTGTCCCGGCACCATCGAGGACGGCTACTGCGACACCTGCGGCATGGCCCCGGCCGCCTCGGCGAAACCGGCGAACACCACGCCCTCCCAGCGCACCCGGGCGACCTCACCCTCGCAGCGGACGAGTGCGCTCTCCACCCGTACCGGCGGAAGTGGCCGGACCGGCAGCTCCCGCACCGGGTCCCGGCGCCGCCGGTTCGGCGGCGGCCTCGTCGAGGTCGTGCCGATCGTGCAGGCCGACCCGGCGACCGCCATCATGGCCGAGGCCGAGGTTCCGGAGGACAAGCGGTACTGCGCGAAGTGCGGAAACGCGGTCGGCCGGGCGCGGGGTGACCGCGCGGGGCGCACCTCCGGCTTCTGCCCGGCGTGCGGTGAGCAGTTCAACTTCACCCCGAAGCTGGTCAAGGGCGATCTGGTCGGCGGACAGTACGAGGTGGTCGGCGCGATCGCGCACGGCGGTCTCGGCTGGATCTACCTGGCCGTCGACCGGAACGTCTCGAACCGCTGGGTGGTGCTCAAGGGCCTGCTCAACTCCGGCGACGAGGACGCCCTCGCGGCGGCGGTGGCCGAGCAGCGCTTCCTGGCCGAGGTCGAGCACCCGAACATCGTCAAGATCTACAACTTCGTCGAGCACGACGGCGCCGGTTACATCGTGATGGAGTACGTCGGTGGCCAGTCCCTCAAGGACATCCTCAAGAAGCGCCGGTTGGCCAACGCCGGCAACGTCGACCCGCTGCCGGTGGACCAGGCCCTGGCGTACGTCCTGGAGATCATGCCGGCGTTCGGCTACCTGCACGACCGCGGTCTGATCTTCTGTGACTTCAAGCCGGACAACGTGATCCAGTCCGGTGACCAGATGAAGCTGATCGACCTCGGCGGCGTCGTGCACATCGACGACCTGGACGCGGCGCTCTACGGCACCGTCGGTTACCAGGCGCCGGAGATGGCCACCGAGGGCCCGTCGATCGCGTCCGACCTGTTCACCATCGGCCGCACGCTGGCCGTGCTGACCACCGACTTCCGCGGCTACCAGAGCACGTTCAAGGACAGCCTGCCCGACCGCGGCGAGTTCGAGGTCTACCGCCGCCACGAGTCGTTCTACCGGCTGCTGCTGCGGGCCACCGCGCTCAACGCGGCCGACCGGTTCGTCGACTCCGACGAGATGACCAGCCAGATGCTCGGCGTGCTGCGTCAGGTGCTGTCGGCCGGGGACGGGCAGCCCCGACCGGCCACCTCCCGGATGTTCACCGGCGAGCTGCGCACCGACCTCAAGGCCGACGCGCCCCGCTGGCAGGACCTGCCGACCCCGATGATCGACCTGGCCGACCCGTCGGCCGCCTTCCTGGCGTCGGTCACGGTCACCGACCCGGCCGAGGTCCTGGCGCTGCTGAAGAACGCGCCCGAGGAGACGGTCGAGGTCAAGCTGCGCGCGTTGCGCGCGCAGATCGATCTGGGGGTACGCGACGACGACTTCGCCCCGGCCGAGCAAGCGCGTGACGCCCTCCTCGCCGCCGACGGGTCGGACTGGCGGATCGCCTGGTACGACGGTCTGCTGTCGCTCGCCACCGAGCGGTTCGACGACGCCCGCCAGCAGTTCGACGCGGTCTATTCGGCACTGCCCGGCGAGCTCGCCCCGCAGCTCGCGCTCGGCCTGACCCTGGAACTGGCCGGCGACCCGGGGGCGGCCGGCTACTACGACGTGGTCAGCCGCACCGACCCGGCGTACACCACCGCGGCCGCCGGGCTGGCCCGCTGCCGTCTCGTCGCGGGCGACCGCAACGGCGCCGTCGAGGCGTACAACCGGGTGCCCGGCACCTCCTCGGCCTTTCGCAGCTCGCAGGTCGGCGCGGTGCGGGCCCTGGTGCGGGCGCACCCGTCCGCCGCCGCCGACGTGACCTCGCTCGCGGCCGCGGCGGCGCTGATCGAGCGCCTGGAGATCGAGGCGGCACAACTGGCCGCGCTCCGGGCCGAACTGCTCGAACAGGCCTTGCAATCGCTGGCCGGTGGCGGCACCCTGCCGGGGACGGTCCTGGGTGCCACCCGTGGCGGCCAGGTGGGTGAACGCGACGTACGGTTCGCCCTGGAGCACGCCTACCGCGAGATGGCCCAGGCCGCCCACGGCCCGGAACGGATCCGCCTGGTGGATCTCGCGAACGCGTCCCGCCCACGGACGCGCACATGACGGAACGAGGCAGCATGACCACTACCGATTGCGCCTCGTGCGCCGACGAGCGGGCCGCCGGCGCGGCGTTCTGCGAGGCCTGCGGGCGGGCGCTGAGCTCGGCCAAGGCGTGCCCGCACTGCGGCGTGCCGGGTGGGATCGGCGCGGACGGCTACTGCGAGCACTGCGGCATGCTGGCCAGCCGGCCGCGGGACCACGTCGAGGCCGACTACGGTTCGGTCGCCGCCGCCGTCACCGACCGTGGCCGCCGGCATCACCGCAACGAGGACGCGGCGTGGCTCGCGGTCCGCGGCACCGACGTCGACGTGGTGGTCTGCGACGGCGTGTCGGCGTCGTTCGACCCGGATGTGGCCTCGGAGACGGCCGCCGGGGTGGCGGGGGCGCTGCTGGCCGACGATCCGGACGTCGCCAAGGCGATCCTGAGCGCCAAGGACGCGGTGGCCGAGCTCGTCAAGAGCGGTGACCCGCGCCGCGGCTCGTCCAACCCGGCCTGCACGATCGTGGCCGCGACGGTCCGCGGCGCCGAGATCAACGTCGGTTGGCTGGGCGACAGCCGGGCCTACTGGCTGCCCGCCGCCGGGCCGGCCGAGCAGCTCACCGAGGACGACTCGTGGGCCACCCACGCCATCGCGATGGGTGCCGACCCGCAGGCCGCGATGCGCGACCCGAAGGCGCACGCGATCACCGCGTGGCTCGGTGCCGACGCCGGGCCGGTGACGCCGCGGGTCGGCGCGTTCACCGTCAAGGACCCCGGCCACCTGATCCTGTGCAGCGACGGGCTGTGGAACTACCTCACCGACCCGGCCGCGCTCGCCGAGACCATACGCGAGAACTTGCGCACGGGCGGCACTCTGGTCGATGCCGCGCGTGGTCTGGTCGACTTCGCCAACGCCGCGGGTGGCGCCGACAACATCACCGTCGCCGTCGTGCCCGTGCTTTCGCTGTCTAGCGTCAAGGAGTAGGGATGCCGTACACCGCCGAGGCCTTCCAGAACGAGTTTCTCGCGCTGGGCGCGACCGAGGTCAACGCGATCGTCACGGTCACGTCGTCGGGCTCCGAGGGCGGCCGGCGCACCTCCGGCGCCACCGAGATCATCATCGTCGACGCGTCCGGGTCGATGCAGGCCGAGGGCCGGATGAGCGCCGCCCGGCAGGCGGCCAAGGCGGCCATCGAGTGCATCGACGACGGGGTCCACTTCGCGATCATCGCCGGGGTCAGCACCGCCCAGCAGCTCTACCCCGCGCCCGGCCAACTGGCCGTGTCGTCGCCGGCCTCGCGCGCCGACGCGATCAGCAACATCGACCGGCTCCAGGCCAGCGGCGGCACCGCGATGGGCGCCTGGCTGCTGCTCGCGGCGCAGCTGTTCAGCCAGCGGCCGGGCGACATCGCGCACGCCATCCTGCTCACCGACGGCGACAACGGCGAGCGCGCCGGCTACCTCGAGCAGGTGCTCGCCTCGATCGGCGGCAAGTTCACCTGCGACTGCCGCGGCGTCGGGGTCAACTGGAAGGTCCCGGAGCTCCGCAAGATCGCGAACGCTCTCCTCGGCACCGTCGACATCGTCGCCCAGCCGGCCGGCCTGACCGCCGCGTTCGAGGAGATGATGACCAAGTCGATGGGCAAGACCAGCGCCGACGTGCAGCTCAAGGTGTGGACGCCGGTCAACTCGACGGTCCGTTTCGTCAAGCAGGTCGAGCCCGAGGTGAGGGACCTGACCGGCAAGCGCGTCGAGGACGGCCCGCGCGCCGCGCGCTACCCGCTCGGCTCGTGGGGCGCGGAGAGCCGCGACTACCACGTCTGCATCGACGTCGCGCCCGGAGCGGCCGGCGACGAGATGCTCGCCGCCCGGATCTCGATCGTCGAGGGCGACACCGTGCACGCCCAGTCGCTGGTCCGGGCGGTGTGGACGGAGGACACCGCGCTGTCCACCCGGATCAACCGGCAGGTCGCCCACTACACCGGGCAGGCCGAGCTGGCCGACGCGATCCAGGCCGGCATCGAGGCGCGCAAGTCCGGCGACGACCGCACCGCCACCATCAAGTTCGGCCGGGCCGCGCAGCTCGCCCACGCCAGCGGCAACACCGCCACCGAGGAGCTGCTCGCGACGGTGGTCGACATCGAGGACGCCGCCACCGGCACCGTGCGGCTGCGGCGCAAGGTCGAGGCCGCCGACGAGATGGCCCTGGACACCCGCTCGACCAAGACGGTCCGGGTCGGGCGGGGCCAGTGACCACCTACGCCTGCCCGAAGGGCCACGCGTCCGGCACCGACGACTTCTGCGACGAGTGCGGCGCCAAGATCGGCGGCGTGGCGGCGGCTCCGCTGCCCGCCGCCTCGAGCCCGGCCACCCCCGCCGCCACCCCCGCCGCCGGCCCGGCCGCGGCGTGCCCCAACTGCGGGGCTCCGCACGCCAGCGGCCTGCGCTTCTGCGAGGACTGCGGCTACGACCACAGCACCGGCAAGGTGCCGACGCTCACCGCTCCCCCGGCCGTGGCGACGCCGGTGGCCGGTCGGTGGCGGGCGACGATCGCCGCCGACCGGGCCTATTTCGAGGAGAACGCGATCGAGGGCGTCGAGTTCCCGGCGACCGCCCCGTCCCGCGAGGTCGACCTGCCCGCCCCCCAGGTGCGGATCGGCCGGCGCAGCTCGTCGAAGGGCACCGACCCGGAGATCGACCTGGCCGACGACGATCCGGGTGTCTCGCACAGCCACGCGTTGCTGACGCTGAGCGTCGACGGCGTGTGGCTGGTGTCCGACCTGGGCTCGACCAACGGCACCTGGGTCAACGACGAGCAGCAGCAGTTGAGCGCCGGGCAGACCCGCCAGCTCAAGGACGGCGACCAGGTGCACGTGGGCGCCTGGACGACCATCACCCTGCACGCCCCTACTTCTTGACCCAACCCGCTCGCCGGCAGATCTGCAGGAAGTCCGCCGCGGCCCGGTCCCACGCCTCGGTGCTGTCGTTGGCGGCCTTGCCCACGACCGAGCCCTGCTTGACGATTGCCGGGTTGTCGCTGCGGCCGGACCACCGGAAGACGTCGTCGGCCAGGTTGAGGCGCTTGCCCGCCGTCGAGGACTTCGGGTAGCCGGCCGCCAGCGTGTCACAGGCCTGCTGGGCCTGGTTGTCCACGACCGCGGCTGTGGCCGCGGGCGGTGCCTGCCGGCACCCGGCCACGGGCACCGCGAGAACCAGCACGAACACGGCCGACGTGAGTTCGCGAATCACGATGTTGCCCCGGCGTGCCGGGCGTCGCCCAGAAGATCGAGTGTCGCCAGCCGCAGCGCCGCACTGCGCGCATAGAGCGACGCGCCGGGACCGGGGCGGGTGCGCCCGTTCAGCCCACTGAACGAACCGCCCGCCTCGGTCAGGATGAGCGACGTGGCCGCGAAGTCCCAGATCTGCCCGCCGGTCTGGATCGCCAGGTCGAGGTCGCCGCGGGCGACCAGCAGCCCCGGATGGATCGACCAGGGCAGCGCCGGCGCGATCTCATTGATCGGCCCGACCAGATGCGGCGCCCACGTCTCCGGCACCGCCGCGAACCGCGCCCCCACCAGTCCACCCTCGTCCGCCCCACCCTCGCCCGTCCCACCCTCGTCCGTCCCACCCTCGTCCGTCCCACCCTCGTCCGGGCCGGCGGCGACGTGCAGGGGTGTGGCGGCGACGACGCGGCCGCCGACGACTCGGCCCTCGAAGGCGCCGGCGCCGCGGACGGCCCAGAAGATGCTGCCCTGGGCCGGGTGGGCGGCGACGCCGACCACCACTTCGCCGTCCTCCTCGAGGGCCATCAGGATCAGCCAGCGGTCGTCGCCCTTGACGAACAGGGCGGTGCCGTCGATCGGGTCGATGATCCAGCGGCGGGAGGCGTCCGGCCCGGCGCTCTCGCCGTGCTCCTCGCCGAGGACGGCGTCGTGCGGGCGGGCCGCGGCGAGCACCTCGCGGATCGCGGTCTCGACGGCGCGGTCGGCGGCGGTGACCACGCTGCCGTCGGCCTTCAGTTCCCGCGGTAGGTCGGCCAGGGCGGCGAAGTGCGGCAACGCCACCGCGGCGCCGGTGAGGACGGCGCGGTGGGCCAGCTCGAGATCGGTCTCCACCAGGTCATCCTGCATGTTTTGGCCGAGCTCTACCGGCATGTCGCCCTCCTCGATCACCGCGTGTCTCTCAGGACACCGCAACCGGACGACGAGCAGATGTCCTCGACAAGAACACCCGGCGGACCGGTCAGCAGCCGGGACCGGCGGCCAGGCCGTCGACGATGCGGTACGCGGTGATGTCGCCCTTCACATAGCCGGCCAGGTCGGCGACCGTACGCGGGGCGGCGCCGTGCACCCCCGCGTAGGCGACGATGGCCGAGTCGACCGTACGGCAGGTGGCCTGGTCGGCGACGACGCGCGCCGACGCCTCCAGTTTCGCCGGATCTAACGCTGCGTAAGAGACTCCAGCAACACTGAGAGTTACTGCTGCGGCCGTTGTGACGTGAATGAGGTGCACATATGCAGCCTAATCAAGATCACTCCAAGTGCAGACCTGCCCGATCGGCCGAGAAGACCACCCTCGGGTACCACTCTGCGTGAAAGTTCTAAACCGCCTGCCGGAGGAAGGTGAGGATCCGCCCGGACACCATCGGGTAACCCGGGCGCCCCGGAATGAGGAACTCGCCGTGCCGCCCGCCCGCAACGGTCAGCCAGGTCTTCGGCCACGGCAGGGACTCGTACGCCATCCTGCCCGCGCGGAGCGGAACCGTCGGATCGCGATCGCCGTGCACGAAGAGCACCGGGATCTCGGGCCCGCCGAACGCCGAAGGCGGCCGGCGGCCGGACACCGTGATCGCGGCCCGGATCCCCGGATCGTGCCCGGCCCCGAGCATGCCCAGCGTGGTCGTGCCGCCGGCGGAGAACCCGACGACCGCGACCCGGGTCGCGTCGAGGCGCGGATCGCGTCGTTCCATCGCGTGCAGCACATGGACGGCGTCGGCCGGCTGGTTGCCGATGTCCGCCCGGTCGACCCGGACCCGTGCGTTGGTGTGCGGATAGGCCGGCGCGAGCACGATGAAACCGGCCCGCGCCCACGTCGTCGCGATCGGCGCGAACTGGGCCGGCAGTCCACCGAGACCGTGCGAGAACAACACCACCGGGTGCTTGCCGGTCAGCCCGGCGAGAGACCAGACCGTCGTCGGCAGTGGACGTGCCGCGCCCCGGGCCAGGCTGACGACACGGGTCAGCACCCCCGCCGGGGCCTGGGCGGCGGCATCCGCGGCGGCCGATCCCCCGCAACCGGCGAGCATCGCCATCAGCATGACGAAAATCCCCGACCGGCGCATGCCGTGAGCCTAGGAACGTCACGCCAACGGACATATCGACGTTGTGGAGGGGATGAGACGACGAACACTGCTCGGCGCCGGCGCGACGGTGGCCACCCTCGCCACAGTGGCCGGGTACCGCCGCCGAACGGCCGAGGAAGAGCCCGTGATGCCGGCCGCGCCCGCCGGTGAGCAGCGGCTGCGGCAACTCCCGTCGGCCGCCCGCGGGCGCACGGTCGATGTCTACACCGCCGTTCCGCAGGGCCACGGGGACGGCCGGGGCCTGCCGGTCTGCCTGATCCTGCACGGCGGGACCAAACGGCCGGCCGACTACGCCGGCCTCGGCCTCGGCCGGTTCCTGACCGATGCGGTACGCCGGGGCGCGCCCCCGTTCGTCCTGGTCGGCGCGGACGGCGGCGGTCTGGCGTGGCGCCCGGCCGGAGCCGACGACCCGCAGCGCATGGTCCACGAGGAGATCCCGGCGTGGTGCCGCAGGTTCGGCTACGACACCGGCCGGATGGCCGCCTGGGGCTGGTCGCTGGGCGGTTACGGCTCGCTGCTGCTGGCCGAGGCCTACCCCGGGTTCGTCCGCGCGGTCGCCGCCTTCTCCCCCGCGGTCCGGCCGGACGACGACGTCACCCGGCAGGCCGGCCTGCTGCGCGGCACCCGGGTCGGACTGTGGTGCGGCAAGCAGGACGGCCTCTACTACGACGTGCGCACCCTGGAGAAGGAACTGCCGGAGGGCAAAGCCGCCGGATCGTACGGGGACGGGCGGCACAACTTCGGCTTCTGGTCCCGCTGCGTGCCGGACGCGTTCGCCTTCGTCGCAAGATCGCTGTAGCGAACCGGTAGTCCAGTTTTAACCTGCCCGTCAAATGCGATACCGGACAATGGCGTGATGGTGGTCGAGACCCTGCCGGTCAACGGAATCGACATCTGTGTCGAGACGTTCGGCGAACCGGCCGATCCCGCCCTGCTGCTCATCGCCGGCGGCGCCAGTTCCATGGACTGGTGGGAGGACGAGTTCTGCCGCCGCCTGGCCGCCGGCGGACGGCACGTCATCCGCTACGACCATCGCGACACCGGCCGCTCGACGGCGTTCCCGCCCGGTGCGCCGCCCTATTCCGGTGCCGATCTGGCCCACGACGCCCTGGGCGTGCTGGACGGTCTCGGCATCCACCGGGCGCACGTGGTCGGCCTGTCGATGGGCGGCGCCCTGGCTCAGCGCATCGCCGTCGAGCGCCCGCACCGCGTCCTGTCCCTGACCTTGATGTCCACCACCGCGATCTCCGGTGCGGACCTCGACGGCGACGCCGCCTCGGCGGCCCCCGAGGCGATCCACGACGACCCGCCGGCCCCCGAGGCGACCGCCGCCGCGCTTCCGCCCGCCGAAGGAACCGCCCCCGGGGATCTCACCGCGCCGGACTGGTCCGACCGCAAGTCCGCGGTCCGGCGCATGATCAAGGACATCAAGGACCTCGGCGGGCTGTTCACCGCCGACGAGGCCCACCTGCGCCGGCTCGCCGAGCGGGTCTACGACCGCACCGAGGACATGGCCGCCACCCAGCAGAATCACTGGCTCTGCCCGGCCGGCCCGCCGACGCGCAAGCCGCTGTGCGGCATCAGCGCGCCCACCTTGATCCTGCACGGCACGGCCGACCCGATGTTCGGGGCCGAACACGCGCACGCCCTCGCCGCCGAGATCCCCGGCTCGCGCCTGGTCTGGCTGGAGGGCGTCGGCCACGAGTTCCCGCCGGCGGCCGTCTGGCAACAGGTGATCGACGAGATCATCGGCCACGAGCCGGTGCGCGGCCGGCAGCCGGCCTGAACCGACTCCCGGCGGCCGCCGCGGCCGGGCCCGGCCGAACCCCCGTGGCCTCAGGCCGACCGACTGCGCAGGCCGGCGAGCAGCACCCCGCTCGCGCCCAGTGACCCGGCCAGCATCACCAGGTAGACGAGGAACAGGCTGGGCGTGTCGGAGAACGGCGCGACCGCGGCGAGCAGCAGCCCGAAGACGAACGCGCCGGCGACCGAGCCGAGCGTCAGCACCCAGCCGGCCGACTTCTGCGCCGGCGTCCAGTGCGGCGACGCTGTGGCGAGCAGCATCCCGGCCACCGGCGCGATGCCCGGAAGCAGGAACGCACCCGCCGACAGCATGCCGATCGCGGTGTACTCGGCGGGGCCACCGCCGTCGCGCACCGGCCGGGCAAGCGCCGCGGGCGGGGGCGGCAGCAGGACCGGCAGACGTACGTGTGGCGGAAGCGCTCCTCGGCGCATCGCCGCGACCAGGTCCTCGGGCGGCCCTAACCGCCGCACGATGGCGGCGGCGTCCTCGAGGGGGTCGACCGCCGCCACCCGGCGGGCGGAGATGTAGTCGGCCACCGTGGTCATCAGTTCGTCGCGCTGGTCGGGCAGAAGATCGTCGCTCTGGGCCCACAGCGCGGCCAGATAGTCGAGGACGACGATGTCGGTGTGGGCGAGCGGTGCCGTGGTCATGTTTCGTTCTCCCCCATGCTGGTCCGGCGGGTGGACACAGCATCGTGGGCGGGCGTTCGCCGGCACATCTGCCGCGGGGCGGAATCCGCGACCCGGACTGCAACTTTTGGCCGATTCCGCTCATGACCGGCCTGGGCCGGGCGATGTCTTGCGGGCGTACGGCAACGTCGACGGCGATCGCGGTGGGGGCCGCGGTCGCCGTCGGGTTTAGTAGGAGCATGCGACTCGTCTCCCTGCTTCCCTCCGCGACCGAGATCGTCTATGCCCTCGGCCTCGGCGACGACCTGGTCGGGGTGACCTTCGAGTGCGACGAGCCACCGCGGGCCCGCGCCGAGAAGACCGTGGTGGTCGGTGGCCGTGACACCAGCGGCATGTCCCCCGCCGAGATCGACTCCTATGTGACCGAGCAGATGTCGTCCGGCGGCGACCTCTACACGCTGCACGCGAACGCGCTGGCCGGCCTCGAGCCCGACCTGATCCTGACGCAGGACCTGTGCCGGGTGTGCGCCCTGCCGTCCGACCACGTCGACGAGGCGCTCGACCACCTGGGGTGCCGGTCGGAGGTGCTGTCGCTCGATCCGTACTCGCTCGACGAGGTCCTCGACACGTTCCGCCGGGTGGGTGAGGCGGCCGGCGTCCCCGATCGGGCCGCCGAGCTGCTCGCCGCCCTGCGCCGGCGGCTGGACGCGGTCGCGGCGGCGGTGCGGGGCCGGCCCCGGCCCAAGGTCGCGGTGGTGGAATGGGTGGATCCGCCGTTCACCGCCGGGCACTGGGTGCCCGATCTGGTGACGGCGGCGGGCGGCGATCCGGTTGCGGCCCGGGCGGGCGAGCGGTCGGTGCGGGTCGCGTACGCCGATCTGGCCGCCCCGGAACCCGACATCGTGCTCGTCACCCCGTGCGGTTTTCACCTGGCCGGCGCCGCCGAGCAGGCGCGGGCCGTCGTGCCGCACTTCCCCGGCGCCCAGGTGTGGGCGGTCGACGGCGACGGGCTGATCGTGCGTCCCGGACCTCGCCTGGTCGACGGCGTCGAGGCCCTGGCCGCCATCTTCCACCCCGGCGCGGTCCCCCCGGCGCCGCCGGACTCGATCGCCCGGGTCGCCTGACCAGCCTCTTGTCGCTCAGTTCGCCCGGCGGGCCAACGGGTCGCTCAGCTCGCCAGGACTGTGTGCCGGGGCGGGGTCGACGAACGCTCGCGGGCCGCCGCCCGGCTCCGCGACGCCTTGTAGAGCCAGCTCGCGTCCCGGCCGAACGACCAGGTCAGGGTGGCCAGGGCCAGGGCGAGCGCGGCGAGCGCGGCGTAGTGCGGGAGCAGGCCGGCGGTCACCAGGGCGAGCACGATGCCCTGCAGGGCGGCGACCACCTTGCGGGAGAACCGGGGCGGCAGGGCGGCGTTGAGCCAGGGCAGCGCCCAGGAGGCGGCCACGAACAGGTAGCGGTAGGCCCCCAGGGCCACGGTCCACCAGCCGAAACGGTCGCCGGCGTAGACCGACAGCACAAGGATCAGGAACGCGTCGATCTCCATGTCGAAGCGCGCGCCCAGCGCGCTGGTGGTGCCGGTGCGGCGGGCCACCTGGCCGTCGACGCCGTCCAGGGCCAGTGCCACGCCGGCGATCGTGACCAGGGCCGGGATGCTGATGTCGTGCGAGAACGACGTCACGACCAGGGCGGTGACGCCACCGACGAGGATCGCGCGGCTGAACGTCACGACGTTCGCGGCGCCCATCCGGGTGCGGCCGGCCCGGATCAGGCCGGCGGCGAGCAGCGTGCACAGCACCAGCCCGTAGATGACGCCGGCGGCGAGACCGGCCGGGGTGAGCCCGAGCGCAACGGCGAGCACGGCCAGCAGGGCGAGCTGGACGGCCAGGCCGGTCATCGGGCCACGCGGGGGCGCCGACGGGGTCGCTGCGAGTGTCACCATGCCTCCAGTGCAAGATCGGCTGCGTATCGTTGCCGCTGTGGGGTAACACGGCGGCCGGCGGCTTTCGGTTCAGCTTTTGAGGAGACAGCCCATGTCGGGTGACGCACGGGCGTTCTGGCTCGCCGCCCCAGGAAACGGTGAGATCCGTCCGGAACAGGTGCCGGCTCCGGCCGCGGACGAGGTACTGGTGCGCACTTTGCACACCGGGGTGAGCCGCGGAACGGAGACGCTCGTCTTCACCGGACGGGTCCCGGCCAGCCAGCGGGCCGAGATGCGGGCGCCGTACCAGGTGGGCGACTTCCCGGCGCCGGTCAAGTACGGGTACCTCAACGTCGGCGTCGTCGAGCAGGGCCCGGACGACCTTCTCGGGCGAACCATCTTCTCCCTTTACCCCCACCAGACGAGATATGTCGTTCCGGTATCGGCCGTCACTGTCGTCCCGGACGGCGTGCCGGCCCATCGCGCGGTTCTGGCGGGCACGGTGGAGACCGCGGTCAACGCGCTCTGGGACGCCGCCCCGCTGATCGGCGACCGGATCGCGGTGGTCGGGGGCGGCATGGTGGGCTGTTCGGTCGCGGCGATCGCGGCGACGCTTCCGGGTGTACGCGTGGAGCTCGTCGACGTCGATCCCGCGCGTGAGCCGATCGCCGCGCGACTGGGTGCCTCGTACGCGCATCCCGACGACGCCTCGGGTGACTGCGACATCGTGATCCACGCCAGTGCCACCTCCGCCGGCCTGACCCGCTCGCTGGAGTTGCTGGCTCCGGAGGGCACCGTGGTCGAACTCAGCTGGTACGGCGACAAGCAGGTCAGCGTGCCGTTGGGTGAGTTCTTTCACGCCCGCCGCCTGAAGATTCGAAGCAGCCAGGTGGGGAACATCGTGCCGGGGCGGCGCCGCACGTACGCGGATCGGCTCGCCCTGTCCCTTGACCTTCTGAGGAACCCGGCGTTCGAGACATTGATCACCGGGAGATCGCCGTTCTCCGAGCTGCCCGAGGTGATGCCCCGCCTCGCGGACGGTAGCCTTCCCGCCCTCTGCCACGTGATCGACTATCCCGAGGAGTAGCAGTCTTGTTCAGCGTCACCGTCCGCGACCACATCATGGTCGCCCACAGCTTCACCGGCGAGGTCTTCGGCCCGGCCCAGAAACTCCACGGCGCGACGTTCGTGGTCGACGCCACGTTCCGCCGCCCCGAACTGGACGACGACAACATCGTGGTCGACATCGGCCGCGCCCTGGAGGAGCTGCGCGCGATCTGCGGCACCCTGAGCTACCGCAACCTCGACGACGAGCCCACCTTCAAGGGCGTCAACACGTCCACGGAGTTCCTGGCCAAGGTGATCGCCGACCGCCTCGCCGACAAGGTCGCCTCGGGTGACCTCGGCCCCGGTGCCGCGGGCCTGTCGGGCATCTCGGTCACCCTGCACGAGTCCCATGTGGCCTGGGCGAGCTACGAGCGCACCCTGTGACAAGACCCCTCTGGGCGGTGCTGCCGGGTGGCATTGACGACCCGGCGGCCCCCAGCGGCGGCAACCGCTACGACCGTACGATCCTCGACCTGATCGCCCACCCCGCCGCGCACCCGGCCGCCGCCGGGCCGGACCCGCGGGATACCGGCCTCGCCGCAGGCGAAGGGTGGGAGATCGCCGGGCGGGACGTGCACGAGATCGCGATCGCCGGGACCTGGCCGGAGCCCGACGAGGCCACTCGCCGGGCGCTCGATCGCGCCCTGGGCGACATTCCGGAAAAGTCGGATGTGCTGGTTGATGGGCTGGTGGCCTGCGGGGTGCCGGAGATCCTCGAACCGCACCGGCACCGGCTCCGGCTGGTCGTGCTCGTGCACCTGCCGCTCAGCGACGAGACCGGGCTCGGCGACAGTGACGCCGCCCGGCTGCGCGCCAAGGAACGCGCCGCCCTCCACCTGGCCGACGAAGTGATCGCCACCAGCGAGGCCGCCGCCCGGCGCATCTCCGCGATGCACGACCTGACCGGAGTGACCGCGGCGGTGCCCGGCGTCGACCCCGCTCCCCCGGCGGCCCCCTCACCGAGCGGGAACCGGCTGCTCTGCGTCGCCTCCGTGACGCCCCGCAAGGGGCAGGACCTGCTGGTCACCGCCCTCGAACGGGACCTGGCCGACCTCGGCTGGAGCTGCACCTTCGTCGGCGCGCTCACCCGGCCGGTGCCGTACCGCAGCTCGAACATCCACTTCGCCGGGCCGAAAGCGGGCGCCGAGCTGGACGCCGCCTACGCGGACGCGGATCTCTTCGTGCTCCCGTCGCGGGCCGAGACGTACGGCATGGTCGTCACCGAGGCGCTCGCCCGCGCCCTGCCGGTCGTCGCGACCGACGTCGGGGGTGTCTCCGAGGCTCTCGGCCTCGCCCCCGACGGCTCCCGCCCCGGCCTGCTGATCCCCCCGGACGACCCGGACGCCCTGGCCGCCGCCCTGCGCCGGTGGCTCACCGACCCCGAGCTGCGCGAGCGCCTGCGCGCGTCGGCCCGGGCACGCCGCGAGACCCTCCCGACCTGGGCGGCGACCGCACACCGCATCTGCGACGTATTGGACGAACGAGGAGGCACCGCATGACCGGGGAGTTCAGTGAGAGCTGGCTGGGGCTTCGGGAACCGGCCGACGCCGACGCGCGGGCCCGTGACCTGGTGGCGCTGGTGCCGCAACCGGTGCGGGTGATCCGGGATCTCGGATGCGGCACCGGGTCGCTGGGCCGCTGGCTCGCCCCCCAGCTGCCGACGCCGCAGCACTGGGTGATGGCCGACCGCGACCCGGCGCTGCTGCGGTACGCGTCGGCGCACATGCCGTTCGACGGGGTCACGGTGGAGGTGGCGTTCGGCGACGTCACCGACCTGACCGCGGACGACCTCCGGGACACCGATCTGGTCACCTGCTCGGCGCTGCTCGACCTGCTCACCGAGGCGGAGATCGGCGACCTGGCGGCGGCCTGCGCGGCCTCCCGGACGGCGGCGCTGTTCACCCTGTCGGTGGCGGGCGAGGTCACCCTGGAGCCGGCCCGGCCCGAGGACGACGAGGTCAAGGCGGCGTTCAACGAGCATCAGCGCCGCGCGGAGGGTGGCCGCCAACTGCTGGGGCCGGACGCCCCGGCCGCCGCCCGGATCGCGTTCGAGAAGGCCGGTGCGACCGTCGTCACCCGCCCGAGCGTCTGGCGGATCGGGCCGCAGATGCCGGATCTGACCGCCGAATGGCTGCGCGGATGGGTGGCTGCGGCCCAGGAACAGCGCCCTGATCTGCGGCTCGACGACTACCTGGCGGAGCGGCTCGGTGACCTGCCGACGGCCACGGTCGGACATGTCGATCTTTTGGCGACCTTCGGCTGAACCCTTTTGGCCTGTCCCGGCGTATTAGGGGAAAGACGGGCAACAAGAGGGGACTCGGACGTGACGCGATCGATCTGGCCATGGATGCGCCTGCTCGGCGGGGCCGTGATCATCGCCGTGCTGCTGTGGCGGCTCGGCACCGGTGCGTTCCTCGACGGGCTCCGGGTCATCGACACGCCCGCCCTCGCGGCGGCGTTCCTGATCGGGGTCACCACCACCGTGTTCAGTGCGTGGCGCTGGTGCCTCGTCGCCCGCGGCATGGGCCTGACGCTCGGGCTGAGGACCGCGATCGCCGACTACTACAAGGCGCTGTTCCTCAACGCGGCGCTGCCCGGCGGGGTGCTCGGCGACGTCGACCGGGCCGTCAAGCACGGCCGTGACGAGGGTGACGTCGCCAAGAGTGTCCGGGCCGTGGTCCTGGAGCGCACGGCGGGACAGATCGTCCTGGTCGGGGTCGGCGTGACGGTGCTGGTGACCGTACCCTCGCCGGTCCTGGCCCTGTTGCAAAAGCACGGCCTGGTGGCCGCGACGGTCACCTTGGCTGTCGCCGCCGCCGGCGTGCTCGTTCTTCTCGCCTTCCGCAAGCTGCGCCAGGGCGGTTCCCGGATCGCCGGCGCCCTGCGGACCACGCTTGGTGAGATCCGCACCGGCCTGCTCGCCCGCCGCAACTGGCCGGGCATCACGCTCGCCTCGACCGTCGTGCTGGCCGGCCACCTGGCGACGTTCGTGGTGGCCGCCCGCTCCGCCGGCTCCACCGCCACGATCACCAAACTCGTCCCGCTCATGCTGCTCGCCCTGCTCGCGATGTCGCTCCCGCTGAACATCGGCGGCTGGGGCCCGCGCGAGGCGGTCACCGCGTGGGCGTTCGGCGCCGCCGGCCTCAGCGCCACCCAGGGCCTGACGATCGCGGTGGTCTACGGCGTGTTCGCCTTCGTCGCGGCCCTGCCGGGCGCGCTCGTGGTGCTGCTCCGGGCGGCGACGCGGGTCAAGCTCGCGGCCACCGCCCAGGCCGTACGCGCGGTGGCCCCGGTCTCGCCCGCCGTCGGCTACGCGGTGCGCAAAGAGCTCGTCCGCACCGGCGCGTGATCCCTGGTGGTGTACTGGCAGTTACCCGTGCTGGAAGCGCTCCGAGAGGGCGTACCGCAGAAGTACGACGTCCCCGATCTGGCGCACCCCGGCCAGGGTGGCCCGGCGGCTCGGTCCCCACGGGAAGTCGCCGTCGCCGACGAAGCGGGGCGCCCTCGAGTCGCCGACGAAGAACGGCGCCACGACCAGCTGCAACTCGTCGACGAGCCCGGCCGTGAGGAACTGGGTGTGCATGGAGCCGCCGCCCTCGACCATGAGCCGTCGTACGCCCCGGGCACCGAGGTCGTCGACCACGAACGACAGATCGACCGGCTCACCGCCGTCGATGACGGTGGCCACCTTGCCCAGCCGTTCGTGCGCCGACGCGATCGACGAGCTCCCGCAGTAGACGAGCTTCTCGACCGCACCGTGCGCGAAGAACCGGGCCTGGGGATCGATGGTGCAGGAGCCGGTGACCGTCACCTTAAGTGGGTGTGGCCGCTCGCCGCGCGCCACGCGCGCCTGCTGGCGGGCGGGCGAGCGGATCAGCAGCCGCGGGTCGTCCTGCCGGATCGTGTTCGAGCCGACCAGGATAGCGTCGCAACCCGCTCGGACGTCGTCGACCCGGTCGAAGTCGGCGTCGTTGGACAGGAGCAACCGCTCCGGCTCAGTGTCGTCGAGGTAGCCGTCGATCGACATGCCGCAGCTCAACAACGTGTAGGGACGATCAACCACTGATGACGCCTCCAGCCGAGCGACGATCGTCACCCCGGTCGAACATTTGCGTCCAAGATAATCCGGGACACGATTACTGGCACATTCGCAGTCTGTTGCGTTGCAGTGACCTTGCTGGCGGGCATAGCGAATCAGCGGGGATTCAACAGGGAGGACCGATACCGATGATCGAGGCCACGGTGCGCCAACAGGTCACTGTTCCGCTGCGCTTCACCGACGGATACACCACTCCGGCTCAAGTGATGACCTTCGACGGTCTGGTGGACGGCAAGGAGCACATCGCTCTTGGCCTCGGCGACTGGCGGCGCGCGCTCACCAAGTCGGCGGCCGGTGGCCGGGCGCCCCTGGTGCGGCCGCACAGCGAGTGCATGACCGGCGACGTGTTCGGATCTCAGCGCTGCGACTGCGGTCCGCAGCTGCGCGAGGCGGTGGAGCGGATCGCCGAACAGGGCGGTTTCGTCCTCTACCTGCGGCAGGAGGGACGGGGCATCGGCCTGTACGCCAAGCTCGACGCGTACGCCCTACAGGATTCCGGGCTCGACACCTACGAGGCGAACGTCGCGCTCGGCCACGGCGAGGACGAGCGGGACTACACCGCGGCGGCGCAGATGCTGCTCGCCGTCGGTGCCGACCGGGTGCGGCTGCTGTCCAACAACCCCGACAAGGCGGTCCAGCTGGAGGCGTGCGGGATCGAGGTCACCCAACGGGTCCCGACCGGCGTGCACATGTCCCCCGCCAACGTCCGCTACCTGGCCACGAAGGCGTCGCACACGTCACACACCATCGAGCTACCGCTCGCCGAGTAGGGCCGGGACCAGGATGTACGGCACGATGAGACGATGACCGACGACCCGCACCGGCTGCTGACGGCCTTCGACCAGGTGCCGTTCATCCTGGCCGTGTGCGAGGGGCCCGAGCTGCGGGTGCGTGCGCTGAGCGCTGCGACCAGGGCCGTCCTGCCCGGACGGCCCTGGTCGGGGCTGCCCATCCGCGAGGTGATCAGAGACCTGATCGGCCAGCAGATCACGGACGCCTACTACCAGGTCTATCGCTCCGGGACGCCGATCACCGGGCAGGAGTGGCGGGTCCATCTGGACATGCCCGACGGCTCCGTCCACGAGATGTTCGCCAACTTCACCATCTCGCCGTGGTATTCCGACGGGGTCCTGCGGGGGGTCATCGGGGTCGGCTTCGACGTCACCGCGACGGTCCGCCAGCGGCAGGCCGCCGAGCTGCTGGAACAACGTTACAAGGCGACCCGGGACGTCATCACGGCCCTCCAGCGGGAGCTGCTGCCGGCCGGGCTGCCGGTTCTGCCCGGACTCCAGGTCGCGGCCAGCTACCTGCTCGCCGACGCCGACACGGCCGCCGGCGGCGACTGGTTCGACGTGGTCGCGCAGCGGGACGGCCGGGTCGCGCTGATCGTCGGCGACGTGGTCGGGCACGGCGTCGCCGCCTCGGGCGTGATGGGTCAGCTGCGGGCGGTGCTGCGCGACCGGCTCGACGACGGGGCCGGCATCACCGAGGCGCTGGCCGCCGCCGACCGCTTCGCGGCGCGCTCGGCGGGCGCCCACGCGGCCACCATCTGCATGGTGGTGCTCGATCCGGTCACCGGGGACCTGGCCTACTGCACGGCGGGCCATCCGGCCCCGCTGGTGGTCACGCCCGGCGGCCGGACCCGCTACCTGTCCGGTACGGGCGGGCGACCCCTCGCCACCGGTGGATCCTTCCCGATCGCCACCGACCGGCTCGCCCCCGCGGAGCTGCTGCTGCTGTTCACCGACGGCATCCTCGAGCGGCCCGGCCGCGATCACGCGTCGGGTTCGGCCGAGCTGGCCCAGGTCGCGGCGGACAGCGTGGCCGGGCGGGCGCTTCGCGATCCGGGCACCACCCCGGCCGAGCGGGTCTGCACCAACACCGTCGAGCTGCTCACCCGGGCCACCGGCCATCAGGACGACATCACGCTGCTCGCGGTGCAGCGGGTGCCGCACCCGGCGCCGCTCGTGCTCGACCTGCCGGCCGATCCCACGGTGCTGCGCGAGGCCCGGAAGAAGATCGAGGCCTGGCTCGCCGGGCTCGGGGCGACGACGGATGACGCCTTCAACGTCCAGCATGCCCTGGGCGAGCTCCTGACCAATGCCATCGAGCACTCGGCCACCCCGTACACGTCGATGGTCGAGGTCCGGGGGATGCTCGGCGCAGCCGGGCAGCTGGACATCTCCGTGCGTGACCATGGCACCTGGCGCCCGCCCGCGTCCGGCGCCGAGCATCGCGGCCGCGGCCTGGCCATGGCCTCGCAGCTGGTGGAGACCGTCAAGGTGGAGCCGTCGGCGGAGGGGACGCGGGCGCTGCTGCGGCACACGCTGATGCGCCCGGCGCGGCTGCTCGACGCCGACACCCCGTCGCGTACGTCGGAAATGTCGCATTCGTTCGGAATCTCGGCCGGCGATGGCCGGGTGGTCGTCGCGGGGGACGTCGACGCGACCTCCGCCGACCGGGTGCGCACCGAGCTGTTGCGGCACGGCCGGGGCGGCACCGTGCCGCTCGAGGTCGACCTGTCGGCCGTCACCCACCTCGCCAGCGCCGGGGTCTCCGCCCTGCATCACGTCGCGGCGAAACACGCCGAGCAGAAGGTCCCGCTCACGCTGCACGCGGCCGCGGGGACGCCCGCACGGATGATTCTCGACCTGGTGTCCCTCCCGGTGACCGAGGTTGTGCACAGCCCCGAACAGGATGTCGGCCCCGCTCTCTAAACTCGCGGGGTGACTTCGGCCCTCTCCCCCGCCATGGACGTCCTCAACCGCGTGTTCGGGTACCCCGATTTCCGCGGCAGCCAGCGCGACATCATCGAGCACGTGATCGGCGGCGGCGACGCCCTGGTGCTGATGCCCACCGGCGGCGGCAAGTCGCTGTGCTATCAGATTCCAGCTTTGGTACGGGCGGGCACCGGTGTCGTGATCTCGCCCCTGATCGCCCTCATGCAGGATCAGGTCGACGCGCTGCGCACCCTCGGGGTCAACGCCGGCTTCATCAACTCCACCCAGGACATGTCCCAGCGGCGGGCGGTCGAGGAGGATTTCGTCAACGGCGAGCTCGACCTGCTCTACGTCGCCCCCGAGGGCCTGGGCGTGCACAACACGCAGCGCCTCCTCGACCGCGGCAAGATCTCGCTGTTCGCCATCGACGAGGCCCACTGCGTCTCCCAGTGGGGCCACGACTTCCGCCCCGACTACCTCGGCCTGTCGATGCTGCACGAGCGCTGGCCCGACGTGCCGCGCATCGCGCTGACGGCCACCGCCACCAGCGCCACCCGGGCCGAGATCGCCACCCGGCTGCGGCTGGACGATGCCCGGCATTTCACCCAGAGTTTCGACCGCCCCAACATCCAGTACCGGATCGTCCCGAAGAACGAGCCGCGCCGCCAGCTCCTCTCCCTGCTGCGCGCCGAGCACGCCGGCGACTCCGGCATCGTCTACTGCCTGTCCCGCGCCTCGGTGGACAAGACCGCCGAGTTCCTGTCCGACAACGGCATCCCGGCGCTGCCCTACCACGCCGGCCTCGACGCCCGGGTGCGCGCCGCCAACCAGTCCCGCTTCCTCCGGGAGGAGGGCCTGGTCATGGTCGCGACGATCGCCTTCGGCATGGGCATCGACAAACCCGACGTCCGGTTCGTGGCCCACCTCGACCTGCCCAAGTCGGTGGAGGGCTACTACCAGGAAACCGGCCGGGCCGGCCGCGACGGCCAGCCGTCCACCGCCTGGCTCGCCTACGGCCTGCAGGACGTGGTGCAGCAACGCAAGATGATCGAAAGCTCCGACGGCGACATGGCCTTCCGCCGCAACGCCGCCCAGCACCTCGACGCGATGCTGGCGCTCTGCGAGACGGTCTCCTGCCGCCGGGCCGAGCTCCTGGCCTACTTCGGCCAGCCCGGCGGCGGCGCCTGCGGCAACTGCGACACGTGTCTGGCCCCACCCGAGTCGTGGGACGGCACGGTCCCGGCCCAGAAACTGCTGTCCACCGTCCTGCGCCTGCAGCGCGAGCGAGGCCAGAAATTCGGCGCCGGCCAGTCCATCGACATCCTGCTGGGCAAGCAGACCGACAAGGTCACCCAGTTCCGCCACGACGAGCTGAAGGTCTTCGGCATCGGCAAGGACCTGCGCGACCAGGAGTGGCGCGGCGTCGTCCGCAAGCTGCTGGCCAGCGGCTACCTGGCCGTCGAAGGTGAATACGGCACGCTGGCCCTGACCGACCGGAGCACCGAGGTCCTGCGCGGCGACACCAAGGTGATGATGCGCCGCGAGGCCCCCCAGCAGAAGACCAAGCCGGGCCGCACCACCAAGGCCACCACCCCCGCCGCCGACCTGCCCGCCACCGCCGCCGCCGACTTCGAACGCCTCCGCGCGTGGCGCGCCGCGACCGCCAAGGACCAGGGCGTCCCCGCCTACGTGATCTTCCACGACGCCACCCTCAAGGCGATCGCCACCCTGCGCCCGGCCACCCTGACCCAGCTGGGCACGATCAGCGGCGTGGGCCAGAGCAAACTCACCAAGTTCGGCCAGCAGGTCCTGGACCTCTTCGACTCCGCACCCAACCCCACCTCGGCGTCCGCGCCCGCCCGCGCAGCCGCCCCACCACCGACCGGCGCCCGCGTCGACCTCTCCCGCTTCGGCGACTCCACCCCCACCCCGCCCGCGCAGCGCCGCGCCGACGAGCCCCAGTTCTTCGCCGACGAGGAACCCCCGGACGAGGAACCGCCCTACGACCCCTACTACGACAGCTGAACCGCCCCCCGCCGCGCACC
>NZ_BOMM01000045.1 GCF_016862195.1 Paractinoplanes ferrugineus
CCCCCGCCGCGCACCGCGCGGCGGGGGGAGCAACGGGGCGGGCCGCTTGATCTGGGGTGCTGGCCCGCCGGATCCGACAACCGTTCTTTCCGGTGAAGCTCGTGCTGCCCGGACGCGCCGGTTACCCGATCTGGGGTGGGAACTTCGACGGGGCGCGCGACGAGTTCCTTGCCGACGACGGGCTGGTGCTGCTCTACCCCGACCGGAAGACCATGTGCCGGCAGCTGGACATCGAACGGCCCGACGTCAGCGCCCACCATCCTCGAGTGTCGGCCGGAACCGCTCCGCAGCGCCAAAGCGCACGTCGCCCTCGGAGAGAACCGCAACGCACTCCCGGATGGCCCTCGCCGAACCCGATGTTCCCTTGATCAACGGGCGGCGCGGACGACCCGCAAGAATTTGGGGCATCTAGCCCCCGGCTGGATTGACCTTCCGCCCCGAACCGGCCCACCGCGACCGCCGGCCTCAATCGCCGACGTGGAGGCGGCGCCGACCTCGAGCAGCGCGGCGCAGAGGCGGACCGGGTCAGATGAGGGTGGCGGGCTGGCAGAGGGGTTCGCCGCTCTCCCGGTCGCGGCAGAGGTATTCGCCGTTGCGGTGCACCCAGCCCCACAGGTCGTCGAGGATCAGCTCCGCCGAGCAATGCAGGCAGCACGGTTTCGCCTGTTTACCAGTACTCGCCACGTCCACCAGTTCCTGCACTTGAGCGCCTCTCCTGAGCCGAAACGAGAAGCCCACCCGAGCTTCTCACGCAACGCCGGCCGCATAGAGATACCGGGCCGGGGAAGCGGTCACCAACCCCCGAAAGGTCGAACTCTTCAGTCGTACGTGGACTGCCGGTCGGCGCGCGGAAATGTGAGGTTCCTGTTTGATTCTTGTGCGGCCGCAACTTTCCGGTCCGCCTGAGCCGTCTGTGTCAGCAAGATCAGTCGACGGCGAGGACGTACGCGGATGAGGGCAGCATCGGTCATGGCCGCGGTGTGCACAGTTCTGGCAGTGGTCACCGGTTGCGGCAGCCGGCCCACCAGCGATGTCGGCCACTGGCAGGCCGGTCCGCAGAAGCTCGCCGGACCCGCGGAGGCGACGCCGGACCCGTTGAACGAACTGCCCGCGTCCTTGCGGCCCAGGATTCCGCGGTTTCCGCCGCCGCCGGCCGCACCGACCCCGGTGACCCTGCCGACGGACGGGACGGCCGGCTGGTTCAGCCGCATCCCGACCACCCAGAAGATCGCCTTCATCACGATCGACGACGGCTGGGAGAAGAACCCGCTCGCGCTGAAGCTCTTCCAGGCGGCACGGGTGCCGATCACCCTGTTTCTGGAGATCAACGCGATCAAGGCGGACCCGGGCTTCTTCACGCCGCTGCAGAGCGCCGGCGCCGTGATCGAGAACCACACGATCAGCCACCCCAACCTCAAAGGACGGCCGTACGCCTTCCAGAAGCAGGAGATCTGTGGCGGCGCCGACCAACTCGCGCAGTACTACGGCCGCCGCCCGGTGCTGTTCCGTCCGCCCGGCGGCACGCACGACGCCAACACGCTGAAGGCGGTGCACGACTGCGGCATGAAAGCGGCGTTCTTCTGGACCGAGACGACGGACCACGGCAAGGTCTTCTTCCAGCAGGGCAACACGGTCCAGCCGGGGGACATCATCCTGATGCACTTCCGCCCCCGCTTCGTGGACGACTTCCTCGCCGTACTCAAAGCAATTCATGACGCCGGCCTGACACCCGCCCGCCTGGCGGACTACATCCCCTGAGCGCGGCAGAATGACGACCGTGGATGACTTCGTGCGGCAGTTCGTCGACTACTGCCAATATCAGGTGCGCTCGGCGCCCTACTGGCGCACCGGCATGCCGATCTACCTGGTCGGCGATGAGCTGCTGCACGTCAGCAGCCCCACCGAGTGCACCGGGTTCGCCGCCACCCACACCGGCTGGATCGAGATGCGCGTCGTGGTTCGGGACGCCCCGCCGGCGGAGGGCGACCCGGTCGGCGATGCCGACGACTGGGACGCCATCAGCGAAACCACGCTCTGGAGCCCGCAAGGCGTACTCTCCGTGCACAGCATGATGGGCAGCACGGCCGAGGAATTCGCCGGCCTGAGCGTGCCGCCCGGCCTCATCCGACTTCGTGCCCACGCCCGCAACCTCATCCACGAGAGCGTGCGCACCGATGACGACCCGCCGGAGCAGCACCAACTTCTGGTGTGGCCGGTCACCGAGGACGTCGGCCCGCGCACCCGGCGCGCCGCCGGCACCCGCCGCGAGTGGGAGCAGAAACGCGCGAAGGCCGCCGAGTACGCGATGCTCGACGTGATCCGGCCCTACGACACTCACGAGGAACGCGATCCCGACGACCTGCCCCGCGTCGCCGTCGTCCGCCGCCGACCCGCCGAGGCCGTGCCGGTTCTCCCCGACCGGCTGCCGGTCGGCGACCTCGAGGTCCACCTGACCCCGACCGCCGAGGGCACCCTGAGCTGGCGATGGGCGTCGACCACCGAAGAGCTTCCGGACCAGGAGGCGAGCACCGTGCGGCTGGCGGTCGTGGACGGCGAGCTCACGCTCCGCCACGAGGGCGTGACCGGCCGGCACGCCATCTTGCTCGGCCTCGTCTGGGACCACCTGCTCGACGACCCGGCCGGCCGGCCGGCCTGGGAGCCCGTGCTGCGGGCGCAGGCGGCGGAGAAAGCCGAACGGGCCGAGCGGAACCGCCGGCTGCGCGCCGAGCACGAGGCGAACTCGTGGGGTGGCACCCCGCCCACCGACCGCCTGCGCGCGCTGACCGGGCAGGCGCTGTCGTTCGCCCGGCTCGACCGGCCCCTGCTGGACCGGCTGGCCGAGCTGCCGGCCGACCGGCAACGGCAGATCGCCGTGTGGGCGGCCCGCCGGGCGATGCGGGTGGCCGGAATGGAGCAGATCGGGTGGATCGCCGAGGCCCTCGCGGCGGTCGAGGCCGGTGAACGGCTCCCGGCCGCGTTCACCGACGACCACGGCCAGGCGGTTTCCCGCCGCCTGTACGCCGACCCCGCCATCCCGCACACCGTGATCAAATTCCCGGGTGGCCCGTCGAACTTCCGGCAGCAGTCGGTCGCCTTCCCCGCCCTGCTGGCCCTTGCCGACGACGACCCGCTGGCCGCCGTCATCGACGCCGTCTACACCGCCGCCACCGCCCACGGCGAGCCCGCCCACCTGGCCTTCCTCGCCGAAGTGCCCCGGGACTGACAGCGCCGCGCGCGTTTGCTCGTGGCTTCAGTTGGGTGTGCCACCCTTCCCGGTGTATCGATGAGTTTCCTCCGAAGCGGAGCGGCCGGGCCGATGGGACGCTGACGGCAGCCGAGCTCGGCTGACTGCCATGCGCACCCGCGCCTTCTACCGGCTGGTGTGGTTCGACGATCGGGCTGCGGACAACGGCCTCACCCCTGAACCAGTGACCTCGTCCGGGTCAAGGGAGCATCTGGAACTCGGTGGCGGGCGCGGCGTACATCCGGACCCAGTCGATGTCCTGGCGGGCCGGGCGCATCAGCACGCCGGTTGCCGGGAACATGTCCATCTGCGCGCCGCCGTTGGACCGGCTGAAGGAATCGATCGAGGCGGAAACCGTGCATTCGCGTACGCCGTCGACGAACCAGGAGATCGAGCCCGGCTGCCAGTCGACGGCATAGTTGTGGAACTCGGTCGAGTCGATGACGACCGTGCACTGGGTCTGGGTGTCGTCGTGGTGCACGTACAGGCTGACCGACGGGGCCGCGACACTGCGCTCGGCGAAGTCGATCTCGGCGTTCGCCCACGCCTCCTCCTGCAGCGGCCACAGCAGGGGTACGGCGTTGTAGGGCCGTCCACCGTTGTCGCTCAACGGGACCGCTCGTTCGCGTACTTCCACCCGCCCGTACCGGAAAGCGGCCATCCGCCCCCACAGGCCGCCGGTCTTCCCGTCGGCCGTGCCGGTCACGCTGAGATAGCCGCCGCCCGCGGTGGTCTGCGAGGCGCACCGCTCGCCGTGCCCGTGAAAGCCGGGCGAGCAGCCGGTCGCTTCGCCGGGCCCGACGCCGAAAAGGCCCCATTTGTTGAGGTCGACCGACGTGCCGTTGAATTCGTCCGACTGACCGGCAACCGGAACTCCCCAGCCGAACCGGACAGCCGCCTCATCGCCGCTCCCGCCCCGCCGCGGGTCAGCCGACCCGTCCGGGCTCGCCAAACTTAGCGGATTTGTCGGACTTGTCGTGACGATCGGGCTGGGCAGACCTTCGGACCTGATCGCATGTCCACCCGTCGGGCCGGCCGGAACCGCGCCGCCGGCCGTCACGACGAGCGCGATGCCGGCCGCGACGGCGAGCAGCCGACCGCGCCGCCCCGCCGGCTTGGATCTCACGCCGGGAGCCTACCCGGCCGGGCCGGGACATGATCATGATGCCGGCAACCGATATCGTCGGGCCATGTCTGGTCCCGGGGACGTGCCGCCGGAAATTCTCGACCGGCTGCGGCCGATCTGCCGGCGACTGCCGGAGGCGTACGAGGAGCCGGCCTGGATCGGCGTCCGGTGGCGCATCCGTGCGCGCACCGTCGCCCATGTCTACACCCCCGACTTGGCACGTAATCCGTTCTACGCCGAGCATGCGATCGACGGTGCGGCACCGACCGTGATGACGTTCCGCGTCCCGGTCGACGACCTGTTCGGCCTGACCGCCGACTTCCCGTTCTTCCGCGCCCCCTGGGGCACCGACGTCGCCGCCGTCATCCTCGGGGACCACACCGACTGGACCGAGATCGCCGAGCTGATCACCGACAGCTACTGCCGGATGGCCCCGAAGTCGCTCGCCGCCCGGGTCGCCGCTCCCCCGCCGCCCTCCTGACCGGCTGCCTTACTGACCGGCGGCCCGACGGCCCGACGGCCCGACGGCCCGACGGCCCGGCCGCGGAGGGCGACCGGGCCGTTCAGAGCGCGACTCAGCCGTCGAGGTCCTCCCCACCGGTCTCCGCGTACGCGATCAGGTCGCTCCACCAGACAGTCTGCTCGGCGGCGTCCGAGGCCTCCGAGGTCCACTGGGTGCGGACGGGCGAACCCTTCGTCGTCGCGGCGGTCAGCAGCGGGGTCCCGGCCGAGCCGGCCAGCTGCAGGGCCCGGGTCCAGGCGTCGACCCGGTCCAGCGCGAAACGCTGCCGCTCGGCCCACAGAGTCGGCTGCCGGGCGAGCCGGGAGAGCAGAACGGTCCAGGCGCCCGCGGCGGTCATCTGCCGGGCATCGTGCCACCGCTGCCACTCGTCGTCGACGTAGCCGCCGCGGAAACTGTCGAGGTCGATGCCGGCCGCGCTGAACCAGCCGTAGCGCAGGAACTCCGCCACCTCGGCGTCGGTCTCCACGCGGAGGGCACGCGAGGTGACCGCGGGGATCTGGCCGGAGACCGCCAGGCGCACCACGAAGCTACGGTCGGCCTCGGTCACCAGGGCCGCCCCGTCGTCGTACGGCGTCTTGGCCTTGTCCTTGGCCAATGCCGCCGCATAGCCGGTGCTGGAGAACTCGGCCAGTTCCGCGTCGGTGCCGTTCACCGCCCGCACGGCGGACGCGTTCACCCAGGGGTAGAACTGCACCGCGTGGGTGTCCGCCATCCGATTCGCATAGTCGAGCTGACGGGCCCGGGTCTGCGCCGCCCGATCGGCCGCGGACTTGTACCCCGCGGTGAGGAACGCGGTGCTCGCCGCCGCGCCGCCGCTGCTGATCAGGGCCGAGCGCGCCGCCGAGCGCACGGCCGCCCGCGGGTCGTGCACCGACAGCCAGCGAACGAACTCCCGGTCCGCCAACTCCGGATCCGCCACGATGGTCGGCACGGCCTGAGCCGCCAAGCCCTGAGCCGCCAAGCCCTGAGCCGCCAGGGCCCGGGACGGCGCGAGCAGAGCGCCCACCGTGACAGCGGCCGCAGCCGCCAGAACTTCCCTACGTATCACAACTGTCTCCCCGTGATGCTGGTGCCGCTCACCGAGGTCGGCGCGGCAGTCCGACATTGAACCACACGAATGCGATCGATTCCGCCCTCGACGCCGTCGGCCCGGAGCCGCCCCGCCGGTGGGCCACTACTCCGGGAGACCCGGTGATCAATGGCCCCGGACGTGAGTCGCAGTCGGTACTCGGATCGCCGCGGCCACCGGCGGCCCGGGAAGGATGAGGTGGTCCCGGTGATCCGCACGGAAGGAAGTACGACGATGAGCGCACGACCGAACATCGTTCTCGTCCACGGCGCGTGGGCCGACGGTCACCGGGTCACCGCACCGCAGTTCGGGCTCACCTCGTTCGCCGACGACACGGCCCGGCTGCGGCACGTGCTCGAGCGGCAGGACGGGCCCTGCATGCCGTCCCGCACCTGACCGAGACCGCCCAGTTGATCAGGGCCGCCGCGGAAGCGGGCTAGGCTGGAGATCATGACTTCGAGGCCGGTCCGAATCGGTGTGCAGATCCAGCCGCAGCACGCCGACTACAAAGCCATCCGCCGCGCCGCCGCCGAGGCGGAGGACATCGGTGCGGACATCCTGTTCAACTGGGACCACTTCTACCCGCTCTACGGCGAGCCCGAGGGCCTGCACTTCGAGTGCTGGACCATGCTCGCCGCCTGGGCCGAGCAGACCTCGCGCGTCGAGATCGGCGCCCTGGTGAGCTGCAACAGCTACCGCAACCCGGAACTGCTCGCCGACATGGCGCGCACCGTCGACCACATCGGCGACGGGCGGCTCATCCTGGGCATCGGCTCCGGCTGGTTCGAGAAGGACTACCAGGAGTACGGGTACGAGTTCGGCACCGCCGGCGGGCGTCTCGACGACCTCGCCGAGGCCCTGCCGCGTATCGAGTCCCGGCTGGCCAAGCTCAACCCGCCGCCGACCCGCAAGATCCCGGTGCTGATCGGCGGCGGTGGCGAGAAGAAGACGCTGCGCCTGGTCGCCAAGCACGCCGACATCTGGCACAGCTTCGGCGACGCCGAGACGGTCGAGCGCAAGACCGGCATCCTGCGCGAGCACTGTGCCGCCGTGGGCCGGGACGCCTCGGAGATCGAGATCTCGGCGGGCGTGGGCGGCAAGCCGGCCGAGAAGGGACAGGCCCTGCTCGATCTGGGCGTCACCCTGTTCACCGTCGGCACCGGCGGCCCCGACTACGACTTCAGCGAGCTCCGTGACTGGGTCGCGTGGCGTGACCAGGTGAACGGCTAGTCGTTCCGGTCCCTCCGGCCGCGGCCGGAGGGACCGGCGTTTCGCCCACTATGATCGCGGCGTGGACGAACTCGACACCACCGTCGCGCACCCGGCCCGCCGCTACAACTACTGGCTCGGCGGCAAGGACAACTTCGCCGCCGACCGCGAGTCCGGCGACCAGCTCCAGGCACTCTTCCCCAAGGTCCGGCTCGGCGCTCTCGCCAACCGGGCGTTGTTGCAGCGGGCGACCCGTTTCCTGGCCGCCGAGGCGGGCATCCGCCAGTTCCTCGACATCGGCACCGGCCTGCCCACCGCCGACAACACGCACGAGGTCGCCCAGTCGGTGGCACCCGAGAGCCGGATCGTCTATGTCGACAATGACCCGATGGTGCTGGTGCACGCGCGGGCCCTGCTCACCAGCAGCCCGCAGGGTCGCACCGCGTACATCGAGGCCGACCTGACCGAGCCCGGCCGGATCCTGGCCGACCCGGTCGTGCGGGAGACCATCGACTTCGACGAGCCGGTCGCGCTGATGCTGATCGCCGTGCTCCACTTCGTGCACGGTCACGGCGCCGCCAAGGCGATCGTGCGCGAGTTGGTCGACGCGCTGCCCGCCGGCAGTTACCTGTGCGCCACGCACGCCACCAGCGACTTCGGCACGCCCGAGCAGCAGAGGCTCTATCAGCAGCTGATCGACGAGGGGAAGTCCGACGTGTGGACCCGCCCCAAGGAGGAGTTCGCCGAGCTCTTCGAGGGCCTCGAGATCGTCGAACCGGGCATCGTCCCGCCCAGCGAGTGGCGGCCGGAGCCGGGCGCGGAGATCCCGGCCCGGTCCGACATCAACGTGTGGACGGCCACGGCCCGCAAGCCGTAGCCGAACCACCGGTAGGGGCCGTCAGGACGAGAACGACCAGAGCTGGCAGGTGTTGTTCAGCCACATCCACAGCTGGGCCTTGGTGCCGTTGGCGGTGCCGCAGTTCTGGTTGTCCAGCACCATGCCGCTGTTCTCGACGACCAGTTCGTAGCGGCCGTTGCCGGCCGGGATGACCGCCCACTGCTGGCACAGGTTGCCGAGCGACTGCCACAGGTTGACGGCGGTGCCGAGGGCGAGGCCGCAGTTGACCGCGTCGAGCGTCTTGTTGGCGTTCACGTTCGTGATCGTCCATTTGTTGGCGCCGACGCTGTTGAACCGCCACTGCTGGCAGGAGTTGCCCAGGTTGTTCCACTGCTGGATGGCGGTGCCGTTGGCGGTGCCGCAGTTGACCGCGTCGAGGACCTTGCCGCTGGCCAGGTTGGTCAGCCGGTAGGTGCCGCCGTTCGCCGGGAAGGTCACGTTCTTGGCGTAGCCGACCGACACGATGTTGGACTGCACCGAGTTCTCGGTGGCGTCGCTCGGGTAACCGGTGGTCATCACGCCCTCGAAGAACGAGCCGACCGAGCCGTTGCTGTTGTCGCCGCCGATGCCGAGGATGATCGCGCCCTGCTTGGTCATCGGCTTGTAGCCCGACTGGGTGGGCAGACCCCCGTCGTAGCGGGTGGCGAGACCACCCGACTGGGCGTTGCCATCCTTGATCGCGTACGTCGAGGTGCCGTTGTTCTTGGTCATGGCCGTCACGAACGCGCTGTTGCGGCCGGTGTTCGCGGTGTTCGAGCCGTTGCCACCGGCGAACAGGCCGTTCTCCAGGTCGGCCATCACCTTCGGGTTCGAACCGCTGCACGGCGAGAACCAGCACAGGGTGCCGAAGTAGATCGCGTCCATGTCGCCGTTGCCGGTGTCCAGGTTGTTGGTCTCGGCGTTGCCGTAGTCGAAACAGCACCGGTCGTTGTAATGGGTGCCTTCGGTGACCATGTACATGCTCTCGGGGGCGCTGCCGGTGGCGATGCCGTTGGTCGCGTTGTTCCGGTAGCCGTTACCGGCCGAGATGTACACGCCGTACACCTTGTGCCCGCCCGCCGTGATCGGCAGAGCCGCGGCGTTCGCGCCCTGGTCGGCGGTGGGGTTGGCGCCGCCGCCGGGAGCGATCGTCAGGTCGTTGTGCCGCGACGTCTGGTCGTAGATCCGCACGATCGTGCAGTACGTGCCGGCGCAGAACGAGTCCTGCGCGGCCGCGTTGGCGTAACCGCCCGCGGCGAGCAGGCCGATGTTGCTGGTGGCCCCGTCCGACCAGCGGCGCACCTGGTAGAGCGAGCCGTTGTAGGTGCCGAACAGGGCGCGGGTGGTGCTGTGCGCGGCGACGCAGGGGGTGCCACCGCTCGAGTAGATGTCGCAGGGACCGGTGGTGGCGGCGCTCGCCGGGACGGTGACGGCGAAGAACGTCGCCGCCGCGACCAGGACGGTGGCGCCGACGGCGAGTGCCGCGCGCCAGGGGGATCGCAGACGCATGGGGTGCCTTTCGCATGACACGGCGAAACAGCGCCAGATCGGCTGGACACTGCTGGGGAGTCACCCTGATGTGAACGTTAACAGGACTTTGCCCGCGAGTTTCAAGCTTGTCAATAGGTTGCGGGCCGACCATGGCCGGGCTGGACACCTCGATGATCAGCCAGCCGATCGAGGTGCCGGCGGGCCGGGAGATGCTGCGGCGCGCGCTCGGCCGCGGCGGTTATCCGCAGATCGTGCTCCGGTTCGGCCACGGCACCCCCGGGCACCCCACCGGACGGCGTACCGTCGACCAAGTGCTGAGCTGACGGGTCGAGCTTTTCACCCCATAGAGAAAGGGCCCGGCCGGAGCCTCGCTCCGACCGGGCCTTTGGTGTCTCAGCGGCCGGCGGCGACCGGCTCCGGGGCGACCGGCCAGCCCGCCGGCACCAGCAGCGCCGGGCAGGTCGCGGAGCGCGGCCCGACCGGCGCCGGGCCGACCGAACCGTAGAGCAGTTCGGCGAACCGGCCGCTCCGACCGATCCCGGCGACGAGCAGGCGGCTGCGCAGGGAGGCGCGTTCGATGGTGTACGGGAGATCCAGATCCGAGACCACCAGCCGTTCCACCGCCACCTCCGGGAACTGGCCGGACCAGCTCCGCAACGCCTCCGTCAGGCGTTCGCCGGCTGCTGCGCGCTCGGTCGCGTAACCACCCGCCCGCACCACCGGGACCGCGCCGTCCGACCCGCCGGGACGAGTCCACATGTGCACCGCCACCAGCCGCGCCCCCCGCAGTGCCGCCTCGGTGAACCCGAAGCCGAGCGTGGCCGAACCGGACGCGCGCGCCGACGAGGCGACCACCACCGGCCCGTCGTGCGCGGAACCGCGGTTGACCAGGAGCGGGCAGGCGCTGTGGTGGGCCAGATAGGCGGCTGTCGAACCCCAGCTCGGCCGGGTGAACGGGTGGTCGCGGTGGCCGACAACGAGCAGCTCGGCCCGCCCCGAGCACTGGGTCAGCGCGTTCGCGGCGCCGCCCTCGATCAGGTCGGTGGTGATCGTCAGCCCGGGGGCGGCGAGCTCGGCCCGCCGCGCGGTCACCTCGAGCAGGCGGCGCGCGTCGGCCGGGGCCGGCACCACGCCCCGGCCCCGGAAGGCCCCGGTGTAGCGGCCCGGCCAGACGTGGACTATCCGCAGTGGAGCCCGGTGCCGGACCGCCTCGGCGACCGCGAGGTCGACGGTCGCGGTCGTGTTCCGGGAGCCGTCGACTCCCACCACTACGGGCCTGTTCCGCGGATTCATCGTTCTGCTCCCCACGCTGGGCACGCCGGTCAGGCGTCCGCTGTCCCGTTCTCCGGTGGCACCGCCATCGGGTGCCGGTCCTCGTCGCGGGCGGCCAGACCCTCGACCGCCCGGCGGTACTGATCGGCGGTGATCTCGCCGGCGACCCGCTGCGCGACGAGCACACCCTCCAGGCTGAGCAGCGGCTTCGGCTCCGGCCGGCGGTCGCTTCGGGGCTCCCGGCCGCTGCGGGGCACGCCCAACCTCGCGGCGGCGGCCGCCTGCTCGACCTCCTGCTCGAGGCCGGGCCACGTCCACGCGGCCAGGGCCAGCACCGCGAGGACCACCACGCCGAACAGGATCAGGAAAAACATCTCATCGCCTCCCCTGCTCACTCTTCCCAGTCGGCTCGCCCCTGGGCAGGGACTTTCGTCCCGCCCGGCCGGGACTGTCCGAGTTTCACGCCGGCGATTCCCGGCACGGTCCGCGCCAGGACCAGCACGATCCCCTGCTCGGTCTCGTCGGTGAAAGCGCCGGTGACGTGCGCGATCCCGCTTTCCACGGTCGCGGTCCAGCGCCGGTGTCCGCCGTACTCGTCGAGCCGGTGCTGGATCTCGGCGGCCAGCATGTCGTCGCCGCGCACCATCGCGCGCAGGATGTCGCGGCGGCTGACGATGCCGACCACCCGGCCCCCCTGAACCACCGGCATGCTGCGCACGTCGTGCGCGAGCATGGTTTCGGCGACCTCGGCCACGTCGGCGTCCGGGCGGGTGACTATCGGGTACGGGGACATGACCTCGACGACGATCCCCGGCCGTTGCGCCGGATCGGGGTCCGGCAGCCGCCGGATGTGCGCGGTCGGATCGGCCGGCACCCGGTGCCGCAGCAGATCGCCCTCACTGACCATGCCGACCGGCTGACCGGCCGGATCGAGCACCGGAAGGGCCGTCACCGCCCGGCTGGTGAGCAGGCCGGCGGCCTCCTCGATCGAAGCCGTCTCCAGCACGGTGTGCACCGGGCTGCTCATGATGTCCCTGGCACGCATGCCCTCGTCCTCTCCGTGGCCGGCCGGGTCGTTGGGCCGGCGGGGTCAATGGGGCCGGCTCGGGTCAGTGGGCCGGATCGAGCACGTCGGAGACCGGCCGGCGGGGTGCCGAGCCGGTGAGCCGCCGGCCGTAGCCGACCCGCAACACCAGCTGGGCGTTCCGGCCGAGCACCTCGCGCACGGCCGGGACCTCCACCGGCTGACTGATCGGGGCGGTGGCGAGACCGAGCCAGGTGGCGGTCAGCAGCACCCGTTGCAGGGCCTGACCAGCGCGTACCCAATCGGCTGGGTTGTCGTCGCGGGTCGCGAGAACCAGCAGCGTCGGGTGCGGCTCGAAGCTCTCGGCCCGGCCCGCGTGCGGGAAGTCGCGCACCGGCATCGACCGGAGCGCGTCCCACGGTCCCGCCACCCGGGCCGGCACGCCGTCGTCGCGCACCACGTCACCCGTCCAGCGGGCCAGCTCCGCGCGGTAGCCCGGCCGGTCGTGCAGTCTGCGGTCGGCTTCCTGGGCCAGGCCGAGGATCGCGTCGCGCGCCACCGGGCCGGCCACCCGCAGCGCGGTGCCCTCCCGCCGGGCGGCGTCGACCAGGCGATCCAGGGCGTCCAGCGGGACCGGGCTCCGCGCGAACGGCCAGCGGTTGGTGTGCCGGTGCTCGATCGCCGCGCACAGCGCCTCGACCGCCGGGTTGGGGTCGGCCGGCTGCACGGCGGTCACCCGTGCCACCACGTCGTCCCAGGGGAACAGTACCGAGTCCGTCCGGTAGCCGGCCTGCCGGATCGCCAGCCGCAACGTGAAGATCGCGGCGCCGACACTCATCAGCTGCTCCCGGCCGAACGGGTCGATGACGTGCAGGCGGCGCCCCGGATCGGCGTACACCTCGATGGTGGGGCCGTCGATCCGGAACCGCCACGGCTGGCTGTTGTGCAGCGACGGCGCGGCGGTGGCCGCTCGCACGCAGCCGGTGAGGACTTTCCGGGCTGGCCGGACGATCGTGGTGGTCATCGCGTACTCCTCACCGGTAGCCGGGCGTACGAGGCGGCCCGGTCGCGCATCTTCGACGGGGGTGAGCCGATGCCGTACGTGCCGAAGTGCCCCGCCGGGGTGATCTCCACGACCGAGCAGTCGGCGCGCACGTCCGGCGGGCACAGCCGGACCCCACCCCGGTGCACCGGGACAGTCACCGCGACCGCGCCGCACGCCGCGATGTGCCGGGCCTTCCAGCTGTCCTTGGCGACCACCACGGACATCCGGCCGCCGGACATCCGGTGGAGGACCCCGCTCGACCTCGGCTCGCCCTCCCGGTTGACGTGGCTGAGCACCGCGAACGAGGCGTGCTCCAGCGAATGCCGGACCTCCTGGACGGTCAACTGCCGCATCACCCCGCCGGTACGGCGGTTCACCGCTCGGCCCGCCGCACGATGTAGACCGGGCAGTCCGCGTGGTGCAGCAGCTGCAGGCCGGTCGAGCCGAGCAGCGTGCCCGCGACCACCCCGTGCCCACGGCTTCCCACGACCACCAGCTGGGCCTTGGCCGACGCCGCGACCAGTACGGACGCGATGTTCTGCTCGGTCACCAGCAGCCGGACCGGCACGTCCGGGAATTTGTCGCGCCACGGCGCCAGCTGCTCCTCGAGCTCGCGGTATTCGTCGAGCTCGGCCATCGGCGGCGTGCTCAGGTCCACCGCCGCCATGCCGGCCATCCACAGCGGGAGCGGCGACGCGAACCCGCGAACCACCTCGAGCCCGCTCCCGCGCCCGGCAGCCGCCTCGAACGCCGACTCCAGCACTGTCTCGGCCACCGGCGAATCGTCCACTCCGGCCACGACCGGCCCGGCCGCGCTCTCCCCGCGCCCCCGCACCACCACCACGGAACACTTCGCGTGCGTGGCGACGCGCTGACTGACCGAGCCGAGCAGCAGACCGCCGAACCCGCCACGTCCCCGGCTGCCGAGCACCACGAGCCGGGCCGCCTCGCTGTCCGCGAGCAGCCGGGGCGCCGGGTTACCCACCACCGCGTCGCCCTCCACCTCGAGGTCGCCGGCCACGACGTGGGCCTCGTAGACGGCGTTGGCGGTGATCCCGTCCGCGATCTTCCGGGCGTTGTCGACATCGTCGTAGCCGACCCCGTCGCGGGCCTCGCGCCACTCCCAGTCGAAGGCATGCGTGACCCGCAGAGGAAGCCCCAACCGCCGAGCCTCCCGCGCCGCCCACCGAACCGCCGTCTTGCTGCAGTCGGTGCCGTCCGCACCGACGATGACCGGATTGACTCTCATGGCCCGCTCCTTTGCGCTCACCCCGAGCGTCCGCCGACCGGCCCCGAACCGGCAGAGCGTTCAGTCCCGACCGACCGGACCGGAAGTCCCTTCTGTCCCGGCACCGGGGCATCGGCGTCCGAATCGGGGGTGCGGCGCGGCCCCGACCGATGGGATGCTCCGCACACACATCACGAGACAGGGGCAGCTGAATTGGACTTCGCACAGGCGGTGGATCGGCATCTGGCCGCGGTGACCGAGCGCGACCTGGAGACCTACCTCGCATCGGTGCACGAGGACGTCACTCTGGTGATGCTCAACGGCCGCGTCGTCCGGGGCCGGCGGGAGGTGGGCGCGTTCCACGAGAACTGGTTCGTCGACCCGGACTGGAGCTGGCAGCTGAGCAAACAGCACAGCAGCGAGTCGGGGGACACGGGGATAGCGCTGTTCACCGTCGACTACCACGACGTCGACCACTCCGGAAAGCCCTATTCGATGCGCTACCTGCTGGGCCTCACGTTCGCCCGCACCGACGGCACGTGGCTGCTGTTGCACGACCAGAACACGCCGGTCTCCTGAAGCGTGGGCCGGGCGCTTGCCGCCCGGCCCACCCCGGGGCGTCAGGAGCCGAGCACGTCGACCATCCACTGAACGCCGAACTTGTCCTTCAGCTGGCCGAACGTGTCGCCCCACATCTGCTTCTCGAACGGCACATGCACCTCGCCACCGTCGGCGAGCTTTGCCCAGACCTCCTCGAGCCCCTCACCGGGATCGCCGCTGAGGCTGACCGTGACATTGTTGCCCGGGTGGAGAGTCATGCCGGGTGCCGTGTCGGAGGCCATCAGGTGATAACCCTTGGGCGACAACAGGTTGGCGTGCATCACGAGGTCGGCCACTGCCGGATCGGGGTTGCCGAGGTCGCCGAACGTGTTGACCTTCAGCTCGCCGCCGAGGACCGAATGGTAGAACTCCATGGCTTCGCGAGCGTTGCCGCCGAAGGTCAGATAGGGGTTGAGTTGAGACGCCATCGCAGGCTCCCTTGGCTGTGACTGGTCCTTGTCACGCCCGAATTTAGACCCACCCACCGACAAAAATCGGCTGTCGCGCCACCATTGCCCCGGTCGAGTGCGACCGGGGCCGGGAGGTCAGCGGTGGTCGGAACCGGTGGACTCGATGGCGGCGCGGCCGGCTTCCAGGCGGGCGACCGGGACCCGGAACGGGGAGCAGGAGACGTAGTCCAGGCCGACCTCGTGGAAGAAGTGGACGGACTCCGGGTCACCGCCGTGTTCGCCGCAGACGCCCAGTTTCAGGTCGGGGCGGGTCGCCCGGCCTTCGGCGGCGGCGATGCGGACCAGGCGGCCGACGCCTTCGCGGTCGATCGACTCGAACGGGCTGATGCCGAAGATGCCGAGTTCGAGGTAGCGCCAGAAGAACGCGCCCTCGACGTCGTCGCGGGAGAAGCCCCAGCCCATCTGGGTCAGGTCGTTGGTGCCGAAGGAGAAGAACTCGGCCGCCTCGGCGATCTGGCCCGCGGTCAGGGCTGCTCGCGGTACCTCGATCATGGTGCCGACCAGGACTTGCACGTCGGAGCCGGCGACCACCTCGGCGATGATCTTCTCGGCCTCCGCGCGTACCGTCTCGAGCTCCTGCACCGCGCCGACCAGCGGAACCATGATCTCCGGGCGGGGCCGGCCGCCCTCGGCGGCCAGCGCGACCGCCGCCTCGGCGATGGCCCGCACCTGCATCGCGAAGAGGCCGGGGATCACCAGGCCGAGACGTACACCGCGCAGGCCGAGCATCGGGTTGGACTCGTGCATGCGCCGTACCGCCGCGAGCATCCGCTCGTCCCGGTCGGCCTGTTCGCCGCGTGCCTTGGCCACCGCGACCTGCACCGCGAGGTCCTCCAGGGAGGGCAGGAACTCGTGCAGCGGCGGGTCGATGAGCCGGACCGTGACGGGCAGGCCGTTCATCTCGCGGAAGATCTCCAGGAAGTCCGCCCGTTGCAGGGGCTGCAGGGCGCCGAGCGCGTCGTCGCGCTCGGCTGCGGTGTGCGCGAGGATGAGGCGTTCGACCAGTTCGCGGCGGTCGCCGAGGAACATGTGCTCGGTACGGCACAGGCCGATGCCCTGCGCGCCGAAGCGGCGGGCGCGGGCGGCGTCGGGGCCGGTGTCGGCATTGGTGCGCACGGTCAGCGCCGCGGCGGCGTCGGCATGGGTCATGAGCTGGTGTACGGCGGCGACGAGCGGCTCGTTGGCAAGGGCCGGGTCGAGGTGACCTTCGAAGTACTGCACCACTTCGGACGGTCGCACCGGCACCTCACCCGGGTAGACGCGGCCGGTGGTGCCGTCGATCGAGATGACGTCGCCTTCGCGTACGGTCCGGCCGCCGACGGTGAACCGGTCGCGCCCGATCTCCAGCGCGTCGGCCCCGCACACGCAGGTCTTGCCCATGCCGCGAGCGACCACGGCCGCGTGCGAGGTCTTGCCGCCGCGCGAGGTGAGGATGCCCTGAGCGGCGATCATGCCGGACAGGTCGTCGGGGTTGGTCTCCCGGCGCACCAGGATCACCGATCGGCCGGTGGCGGCCGCCGCCACCGCGTCGGCCGCCGAGAAGACGACCTCGCCGACGGCGGCACCGGGCGAGGCACCGACGCCGCGGGTCAGTACGGCCGGGTCGCCGGCCAGGTCGAAGCGCGGGAACATCAGCTGGGCGAGTTGGGCGCCGGAGACCCGGGTGAGCGCTTCGTCGAGGTCGATCACGCCCTCGTCGACCAGTTGGGCGGCGATGGTGAAGGCCGCGGCGGCGGTGCGTTTGCCGACCCGGGTCTGCAGCATCCACAGCTTCCCGCGCTCGATGGTGAACTCGATGTCGCACAGGTCGTGGTAGTGGCCTTCGAGGCGGGTCATGATGTCGAGCAGTTCGGCGTACGACTTCTCGTCGAGGTCGGCGAGCTCGGCCAGCGCGAGGGTGTTGCGGATACCGGCCACGACGTCCTCGCCCTGCGCGTTCTGCAGGTAGTCACCGTAGACGCCGCGCTCGCCGGTGGCCGGGTCACGGGTGAAGGCGACGCCGGTGCCGGAGTCGGGTCCGAGGTTGCCGAAGACCATCGCGACGACGTTGACGGCCGTCCCGAGGTCGGCCGGAATGCGCTCCTGACGTCGGTAGAGGATGGCCCGATCGGCGTTCCACGACCGGAACACGGCCTCGATCGCCAGATCCAACTGCTCCCGCGGTTCCTGCGGGAAGTCGTGGCCGGTGTGCTTCAAGAAGACCTTCTTGTACGCCGTGACCAGCGCCCGCAGATCATCGGCGTCGAGCTGGACGTCGTCCTTGACACCCTTGGCCACCTTCGCATGGTGCAGTGCGTGCTCGAACTCCTCGCCGGGCACGTCGCACACGGTCTTGCCGAACATCTGGATGAGCCGGCGGTAGGAGTCCCACGCGAACCGGTCGTTGCCGCCCGCCTGGCGGGACAGGCCGTCGACGCTCTCGTCGTTGAGGCCGACGTTGAGCACCGTCTCCATCATGCCGGGCATCGAGAACTTCGCCCCGGATCGGACGGACACGAGCAGCGGGTCGGCCGGGTCGCCGAGTTTGCGGCCCATGGTGGCCTCGAGCGCTTCGAGGTGCTCGCCCAGTTCGGCCGCGAGTCCGTCGGCGTGCCGCCCGTCGGCGAGGTAGCGCTGGCACGCCTCGGTGGTGATGGTGAAGCCGCCCGGCACGGGCAGACCGAGGTTGGTCATCTCGGCGAGATTCGCGCCCTTCCCGCCGAGCAGGTCCTTCATGTCCCTGTTGCCCTCGGCGAAGTCGTACACGAGCTTAGCCATGCCAGCCACCTTCGGTTTTGATTCCGCGGTCCAACTGGTTCCCGCCCCGCGATTCGTAAGGCTAAGCAGACATTCGCCGAATAGTTAACGGTGCGTGGGGTTTTCCACAGGGCTCCGTGACCTCGTGCTCGGGAAGCGCTCTCTCCGCGCAGTTACGCGCAAACCCACCGGCGGGTAGCCTGACGGCAATGATGGGACTTCGGCGTCGCAGCGAGCATCGCCTGCGCGGCATCCGGGTTCCCATGCCCTTCGACCTCGATGCATTCTGCGGCGAGGTGGCCGCGCGACGGGGTCGTCCGCTGATCCGCCGCCCGGTCGCCGGCCTGAGCGCCGAAGCGCCCTGCGGTCTCTGGATCGCAACCGACCGGGCCGATCACGTCTTCTACGATCCGGGCACCTCACCGCTGCACGCCGAGCACATCGTCCTGCACGAGCTCGCCCACATCCTGAGCGGTCATTCCGGAGTGGACGGTTCGATCGCCCGGCTCTTCCCCGACCTCGACCCGGCCACCGTGCGCCGGATGCTGGGGCGGGCCGGCTACCCCACCGCCCAGGAGCGCGAGGCAGAGATGATGGCCTCGCTGATCCGCGGCCGTTCCACCGCACCGCGGCGGGCCACCACCACGCTCGCCCGGGTCGCCGACGCCTTCGGCTTCGTCGACCACGAGCCCACCACCACCGGTCCGGCGGCCGGCCCCGGGGCGGTCGGCGCGGACGGCTGATGGTTCTTCGGGTCGTGCTGCTCGTCCTGCTCTGGGGCGTGGTCGTGGCGCGAGTGCCGACCCTGTGGCGCGATGCGCGGCAGCGGGCGTTCTGGGCGACGGTATTCGTGCTGGCCCTGGTCAAGACGACAGTGCTGATTCCGGGGACACCGACGATCGCACCGAACCTGCTCGGCGTGCTGGCCGCGTACTTTCTCCTGCGGTTCCTGTCCCTGCTGGCCGGGCACGGCAGCAGGCGCCGGCATCTCGCCCTGACCGCCATCGTCCTCGTCGCCTTGGCGACCCTTGCCGTGGTGTCCGGGGACGTCGGGCTCGACGGCGATCTCGAACCGCTCACGATCGCCTACTGGGTGGTCCTCGAGGGCTTCCTCGGCTGGGTGCTCGGCACCACCACCGTGCTCTTCTGGTCGGTGGCCCCGCAAGCGCCCGCCGGTCTCCCCCGCCTCGGGCTGAGAGCGATCTCGGTGGGCTGCGCGATGGTCGCGCTCTACGCGGCGTTCAAGACGGCCCTGATCGTCGCCGCGCCGCGCACCGACTTCGCCGACTTCCACCGCAAGGCGGTCTATCTGCAGGCCGGCGGCACCCTCATCGCGGTGGCGGGGGCCTGTGTCCCGGCCGCCCGGCGGTCCCGGGAGATCATCCGGGCGTACTGGTCGCTGCTCGCGCTCCGGCCGCTCTGGAAGGCGATGCGGGACGCGTTCCCCGAGGTCATCCTGTTCACCCCGCGGCGGGCGGTGATCGAGCTGGCCGGCGTCGACGACGTCCACCTGCGGGTCTACCGGCGCGTGATCGAGATCCGGGACGGGATGATGGCGCTCCGCCCGTACCTGTCGGACGAATCGCCGGAGAACGCGGATCCCGCCGAAGCGGAGGCCGCCGCGATCGCCCTGGCGCTACGGCGTCACGCCGCCGGTGCGCCGAACGCGCACGGCGTCGAGTTCGCACCGGTGGGTCCGGAGATGTCCGACGAGGTGGCCTGGCTGAGCCGGGTCAGCGGGGCCTATCGAAGGCTCCGGACCGCTGCTCCGACTCCCAGACCTTCCGGATCAGCTCGTTGATGGTCTCGCGCCCGCGCGGCGAGACGTCCGCCGCCCGCAACGCGATCTCGGTGACCCCGGCGTCGCGGATGCTCTGCAGCAGCGCGAGCTGGGCGTCGACCCGGCGGGTCTGCTCGTCGTCGAGGAAATAGGCGACCGGAACACCGAAGTAGGTGGCCAGGGCGGTCAGATGGGCGACCGTGGGATTGTCACGGCGGCCGGTGCGCAGCTGCCAGATGTATGTGTGTGAGATCGGCACGCCCTGCGTCGCGCGGATCGTCTCGGAGACCGCCATGTAGCTCGGCTCCGCCTGGCCCACGGAGCGGACCCGGCGGAACAACGTGTCGAGCTTGCCGGCGATGGAGAAGGCGCCCACCACGCCTCCCTCCCCGTGTTTCGGCCACTGTGCGCCACATTCTGACGTCCATGAGCTTGGCACGCGACCCCGCGTCCATGCACATCCCCCGATGTAGGACGTCATAAACTGTGGTTGATGAGACCGAGCTGAGCCTAAGTGAAGGGTTCCCGCCGCTCAACCCCTTAACGGGTAGGGTCAGCCTCGTGGTGGACATTGTGGATGGACCCGAGGTCTCGAATCTGCTCGCCGAGTTGACCACCCTGGTCGGCCGCGACGATCCCTACCCCCGTTACCGCCGGATGCGCGAGATCTCCCCGGTGGTCCGCGCGGACGACAGCGCCCTCGTCGTGACCAGGCACGCGGACTGCGCGGCCGTGACCCGCGACGCCAAGCTGGGCCACCTGCCGGCGCACATGCTGGCGTTCATCGGCCTGCCCGACTGGGCCGACCACCCGGCTCTCTACCAGTTGTTCACCAGCCTGCTCGCGCTCAACCCGCCCGACCACACGCGCCTGCGCCGGCTCGTCAGCTCAGGTTTCACGCCCCGCCGGGTGCAGGCGCTGCGACCGGCGATCGAGCGGATGGTGCACGAGTTGCTCGACCGGGTGGACGGGCCGGCCGACTTCATCTCCGCGTTCGCCTTTCCGTTGCCGTGCAACGTGATCGGCGAACTGCTCGGCGTGCCGGAACCGGATCGTGCCCAGTTCCAGTCGCTGGTGCGGGACTGGTCGCAGGTGCTCGACGTGATCACGCCCGAGGTGATCGCCACCGCCGACCCGGCCGCGGCCAAGATGCGCTCCTATCTGTCGGATCTGGCGGCGGAGCGCCGCAAAGCTCCGCAGGACGACCTGCTCAGCGCCCTGGTCGCGGCCGAGGAGGAGGGCGACCGGCTCACCGAGGACGAGCTGCTCACCATGGCGGCGCTGCTGTTCGCGGCCGGTTTCGAGACCACCACCAACCTGCTCGGCAACGGGCTCGTGGCGCTGCTGGACAACCCCGCTGAGATCCCGGCGTTGCTCGCCGACCCGGGCCGGGCGGTCGAGGAGCTGCTGCGGTTCGACTCGCCGGTGCAACTCCTCGCCCGGGTGGCCTGGGAGCAGACGTCGATCGGCGGGGTGCCGGTCGACGCGGGCGACCGGATCGTCGCCTACCTCGGCGCCGGCAACCGCGACCCGGAACGCTTCACCGATCCGGATCGGCTCGATCTCACCCGGCCGGACAACGGACCGCTGTCGTTCGGCGGCGGAATCCATTACTGCCTCGGTGCGCCGCTGGCGCGGCTCGAGGCCCAGGTGGCTTTTCCGGCGCTGCTGTCCCGCTTTCCCGGCTTGCGCCTCGACGGCGCACCGGTGCGGCGGAACAGCCTGACCATCCGGGGCTACACGTCGCTGCCGGTGGCTTTCGAGAAGTGAGCCACCCAGGGCTCGGTCCATCAGAGCGGGGAAAATCAGCTCCGGAAAATTAGAGCGCCGCTGCGAATTCCACGGGGGAAGAACTCGCAACGGCGCACCGCGAACATTAGACGAACTGGAGGCGGCTGTCTATCCCACGCGCTGCACGACCGAGCCGACCAGTTTCTTCCAGTCGGCGTCGAACTGCGGTGCGGCGCTCGCGTCACTCAGCTGGTAGAGCGCGTACGCGTCGACGAGCACCACGTTGGCCCGCTGCACGATCGTCACGGCGGTGTCGGCCGTGCCCGGGTGTGAGGCTTCGTACTTCTTGTGCCGGATCACCACGAATCCGCTCCAGCCCTGCTCGTTGACCGTCTGCTGCTGCACCGTCTCGGTGTAGGCCGGCTCGTTGCGCTGGTCGTTGCTGACCGCCGCCACCGACTGGTTGGCCGGGCACCCGTCGGCGACCGCCTTGAGCCCGGCCAGGGCCGCGTCGGCGCCCGACTTGTCGCCGTAGACGAGGGCGATCTGCTCGAGCGTCTGCGCCCCCTTCTCCCCCTCGTCGGCCAGCGGTGCGGCGACGACACTGGCGCCCGGCGGCACGGTCGGCGGCGGGGTGGAACCGCCGCAGATGCTGACGAGCTGGTTGGGGTCGGCGCTCTCGTCGGGCGCCCGCCAGGTCGGCCCGACGTCGGTGGCCTGCAGCAGAGCACCACGCATGGTGGTCTCGGAGATCAGTGAGTCGTCGGGCTTCTCACCGTCGTCGGAGCTGCACCCGGCGGCCAACGCGAGGACGCAGGCGGCGGTGATGGCAACTCTCCCGGTCACGAACATCGGGCCATCTTTGCAGAAGATCCGTTCCCCGCCGACCAGCAGTACCCAGGGTGACCTGGTGACCGGCGGACCGTCAGCGGTTAGTTTGACGGGAGGGGTCGATCGGCGAGGAGGCCGCGGTGACCGAGATCGATGGGCTGGCCGCTCGGCTGCGGTCGGCGCTCGGGCCGGAGCTGGTGATCACCGACCGGCAGGAGCTCCGGACGTACGAGTGCGACGGTCTCGCCCACCACAAGGTGGTGCCCGCGGTCGTCGTCCTCCCGCAGAACACCGCCCAGGTCGCGGACGTCGTCCGGGCCTGCGCCGAGGCGGGTGTTCCGTTCGTCGCCCGGGGCTCCGGGACCGGGCTGTCGGGCGGGGCGCTCCCGCACGCCGACGGGGTGCTGATCGTGACCGCGCAGATGCGCGACATCCTCGAGATCTCGGCCGGCGACGAGCGGGCCGTGGTCCAGCCCGGCGTGATCAACCTGCAGCTCACCCGGGCCTCGACGCCGGCCGGCTACTACTACGCGCCCGACCCGTCCAGCCAGCAGATCTGCTCGATCGGCGGCAACGTCGCGGAGAACTCGGGCGGCGCCCATTGCCTGAAGTACGGATTCACCGTCAACCACGTGACCGGGCTGGAGGTCGTCACGCCGGACGGCGCGGTGACCCGGCTCGGCGGGCGTGCTCTCGATCCGCCCGGCTACGACCTGATCGGCGCGTTCGTCGGCTCGGAGGGGACGCTCGGGGTGGCCACCGAGGTGACGGTCAAACTGACCCGGCTGCCCGAGACGGTGCGTACCCTGCTCGCCGCCTTCCCCTCGATCGCCGAAGCCGGCGCCGCGACCAGCGCCATCATCGCGGCCGGGGTGGTGCCGGCGGCGATCGAGATGATGGACGCGCTCGCCATCGAGGCCGCCGAGGCCGCCGTCGCCTGCGGCTATCCGGCCGGCGCCGCGGCGGTGCTGATCGTCGAGCTGGACGGCCCGGGCGCCGAGGTGGCCGCGCAGTTCGACGAGGTCGTGGGCCGGTGCGAGGCGGCCGGCGCGTTCGAGATCCGGATCGCGGCCGACGACGCCGAGCGGGCGCTGTTCTGGCGGGGCCGCAAATCGGCGTTCGCCGCGGTCGGCCGGATCAGTCCCGACTACATCGTGCAGGACGGCGTGATCCCGCGAACCGCGCTGCCCGAGGTGCTGCGCCGCATCGACGAGCTGGCGGCGGCGAACGGCGTCCGCGTCGCCAACGTCTTCCACGCCGGGGACGGCAACCTGCATCCGCTCGTGCTCTTCGACGACACCAACCCGGGCGAGGCGGACCGGGCCGAGACGACCTCGGGCGCGATCATCGACCTGTGCATCGAGTACGGCGGTTCGATCACCGGCGAGCACGGGGTCGGTGCCGACAAGGCGAAATACATGCCGCGGATGTTCGGCCCCGACGACCTCGACACGATGCAACTGCTGCGCTGCGCCTTCGACCCGGCCGGCCTGGCCAACCCGGGCAAGATCTACCCGACGCCCCGGCTCTGCGGTGAGCGCCCCGGCCGGCACCGAGCCGGCGAGACCGCCGACCGGGACGGCGCGGAGGTCTTCTGATGACCGCCATCGACGAACTGACCCGGCCCGCGAACGACGACGACGCGGTGGGCGGGGTGCCGGCGCGCCTGGTCGCCACCCCGCGGAGCACCGCCGAGGCGTCGGCCCTGCTGGCCGCGACGCGAGGCCTGACCGTCGTCGTACGCGGTGCCGGCACCAAGCTCGACTGGGGTCCACCGCCGCGCACGCTCGACCTGATCATCGACACCCGCCACCTGTCCGGCATCGTCGAGCACGCCGCCGGTGACCTGATCACGATCGTCCGGGCCGGTACCCCGCTGGCCGGCATCGACCTGCCCGATCAACTGCTGGCCCTGGACGGCCCGGCCGGGGCCACCGTCGGCGGAACGGTCGCGACCGCGACCAGCGGCCCGCGGCGGCTGCACTACGGCGGGGTGCGCGACCTGCTCATCGGCATCACCGTGGTCCGGGCCGACGGCAAGATCGCGAAGGCGGGCGGCAAGGTCGTGAAGAACGTCGCGGGGTACGACCTGGGCAAGCTCTACACCGGCTCGTACGGGACGCTGGGCCTGATCACGGAGTGCGCCTTCCGCCTGCACCCGCGCCCGCGACACGCCCTGTTCGTCCGGGCCGCGTTCACCCCGGACGCACCCGCCCGGATCCGTGGCGCCGCGGTGGTGCCGGCGGCGGTCGAGATCGACTCGGCCTCCGGCGAACTGGCCGTCCTGCTCGAGGGCACTGCCGACGGCGTACACGAAAGAGCAGTCGCCTTGGAAAAGCTGCTCTCTGGCGACATTTCTGAAATGTCGCCAAGCTGGTGGGGTGTGCCGCCCTGGCCGGCCGGCGGCATCGGCGTGAAGGTCTCGGTGCCGCTCTCCGCCGTGCCGGAACTGGCCGCCGGCCCCGACCCCGTGCGCGGCTCGGCCGGAACCGGCGTGCTCTACGCCGCCGCGGCCGGCCGCACCGAGGTCGAACGCCTCCGGGCCCGCTCCGTCCGGCTCGGCGGCCACGCCGTCGTGCTGACCGCCCCGCCCGACGTACGCGACATCCTGGACATGTGGGGCCCGGTACCGGGCCTGTCGCTGATGCGGCGGGTGAAGGACCAGTTCGACCCGGACCACCGCTTCGCGCCCGGCCGTTTCGTGGGAGGCATCTGATGGTCGACGCCACGTGGGGCACCGGCGAGCCACCCCGCGACGTGCTCGGACCGGTCGCGGGCGGCGGCCCCGCCTTCGACGACGACCACCCGCCCGCGAAGGAACTGATCGCCGACTGCGTGCACTGCGGCTTCTGCCTGCCCACCTGCCCCACCTACGTGCTGTGGGGAGCCGAGGCCGACTCGCCGCGGGGCCGCATCCATCTGATGAACCAGGGCGTCAACGGCGAACCGCTGACCGACTCCATGGTGGAGCATTACGACACCTGCCTAGGCTGCATGTCCTGCGTCACCGCCTGCCCGTCGGGCGTCAAGTACGATCGGCTGATCGAGGACACCCGCGCGCAGGTCGAGCGCCGGCACCCGCGTACACCGAAGGAGAAAGCCCTCCGCGGCGCGATCTTCGCGCTCTTCCCCTACCCACGCCGCCTGCGCCTGCTGCGCGGCCCGCTCCGCGCCTACCAGGCCACCGGCCTGCAGCGACTGATCACCCGCAGCGGCCTGCTGGAACGCCTGGCCCCGACCCTGGCCACACTCGACTCGCTGGCCCCCAGGCTGCGCACCGTGCCGCGGCCGCCGCAGCGGGTGCCGGCCCGCGGCCCCCGGCGGGCGGTCGTCGGGATGCTCACCGGCTGCGTGCAGAGCGCGTTCTTCCCCGACGTGAATTCAGCAACGGTACGCGTGCTGGCCGCCGAAGGTTGCGACGTCCTCATCCCCCCGTCGCAGGGCTGTTGCGGCGCGCTGTCGGTGCACAACGGCCGCAAGGCGGAGGCGCAGCGCTTCGCCCGCAAGCTGATCGACACCTTCGAACAGACCGGCATGGACTATTTCGTGGTCAACGCCGCCGGTTGCGGTTCGTCCCTCAAGGAGTACGACACCCTGCTGGCCGACGACCCCGCGTACGCCTCCCGAGCCGCCGCCTTCACCGCGAAGGTCCGCGACCTCGCCGAACTGCTGCACACCCTGGGCCCGGTCGCCGAACGCCACCCCCTCGACCTGACCGTCGCCTACCACGACGCCTGCCACCTGGCGCACGCCCAGGGCATCCGCACCCAGCCCCGCTCCCTGCTGCGCGACATCCCCGGCCTGACCCTGCGCGAGATCGCCGACCCCGAGCTCTGCTGCGGCTCCGCCGGCATCTGGAACGTCCTCAACCCCGAACCGGCCGCCGAACTGGGCGCCCGAAAAGCCGCGAACGTCTTGTCCACCGGCGCCTCCTTACTGGTCACCGCCAACCCGGGTTGCCTCATGCAGATCGCCGCGGCCGCCCAGCGCCAGGGCGGCCGGATCGCCTTGGCCCACACCGCCCAGGTCCTGGACGCCGCCATCCGCAACCTGGGCCCCGAGGCCTTGCTCAACGCCCGCTGACGACCCCTGGCTCTCCCGACGCCTCCACACCCACCGAAGGCTGAGCCCGATCCGACACGGGGCCGATGATCAGCGCAACTCCCTTGACGGAGGCCCTGCCGGATCACGAATGCCCGACAAAAGAGACGTCACGGCGAAGGACCAACCGAACAGGGCAGGCGGACGCGGGGCCGCACCGGCTGGTGGCGACCCCGCGTTCGGGACGAACAGGGCGGAGGTCAGATCAGGCCGAGGCGCTGGACGGCTTCCTGCTCTTCGCGCAGTTCGGCGACGGAGGCGTCGATGCGGGAGCGGGAGAAGGCGTCGACGTCCAAGCCCTGGACGATCTCGTAGCGGCCGCCGCGGGCGACGACGGGGAAGGAGGAGACCAGGCCTTCGGGTACGCCGTAGGAGCCGTCCGACGCGACGGCGGCGGAGGTCCAGTCGTCGGCGGGGGTGCCGTTGACCCAGTCGTGGATGTGGTCGATGGCGGCGGACGCGGCGGAGGCGGCGGAGGACGCGCCGCGGACGTCGATGATCTCGGCGCCTCGCTTGGCCACCCGGGGGATGAACTCGTCGGCCAGCCAGCTCTGGTCGACGAGGCCGGGCACCGGGCGGCCGCCGGCCTCGGCGTGCGAGACGTCCGGGTACTGGGTGGCCGAGTGGTTGCCCCAGATGGCCAGCTTGCGCAGGTCGGCGACGGGCACGTCGAGTTTGCGGGCCAGCTGGGCCTTGGCCCGGTTGTGGTCGAGCCGGGTCATCGCGGTGAACCGTTCGGCGGGCACGTCGGGGGCGTGGCTGCGGGCGATGAGGGCGTTGGTGTTGGCGGGGTTGCCGACGACCAGCACGCGTACGTCATCGGCGGCACCGGCGTTGATGGCCGCGCCCTGCGGGGCGAAGATGCCGCCGTTGGCCTCCAGCAGGTCGCCGCGCTCCATGCCTTTGCTGCGGGGGCGGGCGCCGACGAGCAGGGCCACGTTGACGCCGTCGAACGCGTGCTTCGCGTCGTCGACCACGTCGACGCCGGTGAGCAGCGGGAACGCGGCGTCGTCGAGCTCCATCGCGGTGCCTTCGGCGGCTCGGACGGCGGCCGGGATCTCCAGCAGGCGCAGCCGCACCGGGGTGTCCGCGCCGAGCAGTTGTCCCGAGGCGATCCGGAAGAGCAGGGCGTAGCCGATCTGGCCGGCCGCGCCGGTCACGGTGACAGTGACTGGCGAGTTCGTCATCACTTCTCCAAGCTCCCGCTCCGACTCCGATGCCGAAGACGCTTTCCTGACCCTAGTCGCTGCCGGGGAGCCCGCCACGTGGACTCCCCGGCAGCCGGTCCGGAGCTACCGGATGGCGAAGGACGGGTGCGGCGGCTGGTTGTAGGCGGTGTTCTGCCAGGCGATCGCCTCGCGGTACTGGACGTCGTGCAGGAGGGTGACGATCCGGCGGTCGGTCGGCGTGGGCGTGCTGTAGATGCGCAGCGCGTTGTTCGCGGACGTCGGCCAGATCACTTCCTCGCGCCAGTCGCCGAGGATGTCGCCGGACAGCGACGGGGTGGATTTGGTGCCGTTGTTGGCGTGGACGTCGGCCGCGGTCAGCAGCCGGGTGTCGGCCGAGGTGCCGTATTTGTCGATGTGGGTGCCGTCGAGCAGTTCCCGGGTCGGGTCGCCGTCCCACCAGATCACGAAGTTGGTGGAGCCGGGCTTGCGACTGGCGACGACCGCGCCGGACGGGCTGCGCACGCCGTCGGCCGCGGACGACCAGGATTCGGCGCCGGGGCTGCCGGCCCAGATGTCGTCCGAGACACCGCGGCCGTTGTCGCCGTTGGCCGGGGTGGACCAGAGGACCTGGCCGGTGCGGGCGTCGGCGAACCAGGACGACGGCTTGCTGCCGTCCTCGTCGACCTTGAACTCTTCCAGGCCGGGACGGGCCGGGTCGAGGTCGCCGACGTGCAAGGCGTCGCCGTGACCGTTTCCGGTGTTCCACAGCCTGGCGCCGGTGTCGTCGATCGCCATCGCGCCGTAGACGATCTCGTCGCGGCCGTCCTGGTCGACGTCGGCCACGGCGAGTTGGTGATTGCCCTGGCCGGCGTAGGCGCTGTTGCCCGAGTTGTTGGAGTCGAACGTCCAGCGCCGGGTCAGTGCGCCGTTGCGGAAGTCCCAGGCGACGATCACGCTGCGGGTGTAGTAGCCGCGCGCCATGATCAGGCTGGGCCGGCTGCCGTCGAGGTAGGCCGTGCCGGCCAGGAAACGATCGACCCGGTTGCCGTACGAGTCACCCCAGCTCGACACGGTGCCGCGGGCCGGTTCGTAGTTGACGGTGGAGACGGCGGCGCCGGTCCGGCCGTCGAACATGGTCAGGTATTCGGGACCGGTGAGGATGTAACCGGCGGAGTTGCGGTAGTCGGCGCTCGCGTTGCCGATGACCCGGCCGGTGCCGTCGACGGTCGCGTCGGCCGTCTTCATGGCGACTTCCGCGTCGCCGTCACCGTCGTAGTCGTACACCTGGAATTGGGTGTAATGCGCGCCGGCCCGGATGTTGCGCCCGAGGTTGATCCGCCAGAGGCGGGTGCCGTCGAGTTTGTAGCCGTCGACGTAGACCGGGTCGGTGACGCCGCTCTGCGAGTTGTCCTTGGAGTTCGTCGGGTCCCATTTCAGGACGATGTCGAGTTTGCCGTCGCCGTCGAGGTCACCGGTGCTGGCGTCGTTGGCGACGTAGAGCGAGCTGTTCGGGTTCTGGATCGGCACGTCGAGGTAGCCGTCGGCGAAGTTGCGCGCCGGCCCGTCGGCGGCCTGTTCGGAACCGTCGAGAACCGGCTTGATCGTGTACGTCTGACCGGCCGCCGCCCCGGAGTCCAGGTAGTTCGTGGAGTTCGTGACGGGGGCGGCGGTGAGTTTGGTGCCGCCGCGGTAGACGTTGAACGCGATGCCGCTCGGGTCGGTGCCGAGCAGCCGCCAGCTGATCAGGTTGCCGCTGCCCGAATGGACGCTGATCAGTCCCCGGTCGAGCCGCTCGACCTGCTTGCCCTTGACCGTGACGGGGCCGCTCGGGGTCGGCGGCGGCGAGGTGGTCGGCGGGATCGTGGGAGACGGCGTGGGCGAGGTGGTCGGTGCGGTGGTCGGCGAGGTCGTGGGAGACGAGGTGGGCGTGGTCGTCCCCCCGGTGCACGCGGTCCCGTTGAGGCTGAACGAGGCCGGCGTCGCGGCCGTCCCGCTGCCGTTGAAGCCGAACGAGGTGGTCGCGCCGGTGCCGAGGGCGGCGTTGTAACCGGCGTCCTTGACCGAGACGTTCGCCCCGGTCTGGGTGACGACGCCGTTCCAGAGCTGGGCGACCGTCTGGCCGCCCGGGAACGCGAACGCCAGGGTCCAGCCGTTGACGGCGTCGCCGAGGTTGGTGAGGTCGACGCTGACGCCGAATCCGTCCTGCCAGGTGTTGGTGACCGTGTACTTCACCGTGCAGCCGGCGGCTGCCTCGGCCCGGGTCGCCGCGACCAGGAGCCCCGCGCCGGCGGTGGCGACGGCGAGGGCGGCGGCGAGCTGCTTCCTTCTGGCCACGTGCGGCCCCTTACATTTACAGTCATGGATTGGGAGCGCTCCCAGACTGAGGCGTGTCCACCGCGTTCGTCAAGCGCTTCGCCCACCACCCACACCCCGAAGGACCGTCCAGATGCATCGACGAAGAACCGCTCTTCTCGCCGCCGCGGCCACTGTCCTCACCGCGGCCGGCCTCGCCACCGCCGGGCGCGCCGACGCGGCGGCCGGCTGCACCGTGAAATACACCGTCTCCAGTTCGTGGCCGGGCGGCTTCGGCGCCGCGGTCGACGTCACCAACCTCGGCGACCCCCTCGACGGCTGGGCCCTGACCTTCACCTTCGGGGCCGGGCAGAGCATCACCCAACTGTGGAACGGCACGGTCAGCCAGTCCGGCGGCGCGGTCACGGTGCGCAACGCCGCCTGGAACCCGGCCCTCGCGAGCGGTGCCACCGCGTCGTTCGGCTTCAACGGCTCGTGGACCGGCAGCAACCCGGTGCCGGCCGCGTTCACCCTCAACGGCGTGGCGTGCACGGGCGCGACCACCATCCCGACGCCCCCGACCCCGCTGTCGCCCGGCCCGACCACAGCCCCGACCACCGGCCCGACCTCGGCGCCGACCTCGGTGCCGCCAAGCACGCCACCGGCCGGCGCGCCCGTCAAGATCATGGCACTCGGTGACTCGATAACCGGTTCGCCCGGCTGCTGGCGAGCGCTGCTCTGGCAGAAACTGCCCGCCGCCCGGGTCGACTTCGTCGGCACGCTGCCCGGTCAGGGCTGCGGCTTCGGCTACGACGGCGAGAACGAGGGGCACGGCGGTTACCTGGTCACCAACGTCGCCGACCAGAACCTGCTCGTCGACTGGCTCGCGGCCACCCACCCCGACGTGGTGCTGATGCACTTCGGCACGAACGACGTCTGGTCGAACCTGTCCACGGAGTCGATCCTCGCCGCGTACACCAAGCTCGTCGCGCAGATGCGCGCCTCGAAGCCGACGATGAAGATCCTGGTCGCGCAGCTCATCCCGATGAAACCGGGCACCTGCGCCGAGTGCGCGGCCCGGGTGGTCGCCCTCGACGCGGCCATCCCGGCATGGGCGGCCGGCCTGAGCACCGCCACCTCGCCGGTCACCGTCGTCGACCAGTGGACCGGCTTCGACACCGCCACCGACACCTACGACGGCGTGCACCCCAACGACGCCGGCAACACCAAGATCGCCAACCGCTGGTATCCCTCGGTCACGGCGGCGATCAACTGACCCACGGTACGGGGCGGGATTTGTCCCGTCCCGTACCTCACAGCGCGGAACTCTTCAGATCACGGTCGCGCGCGCCGATCTCCACCTCGTCCCGGTCGGACTGGAGATCCCCTTGATGCCCGCAGCAGTACGTCCCATCAGCGCCGCCTCGCGGCCGAGCCGTGCGTGGCTGTGGTTCCTGATCGCCGGGACCGTGGTCGCGGTGGCCTACATCCTGCTCCCCGACAACCAGCTCACCAACTGGATCTTCCCGGCGGTCAACACCAGCGGCGCCGTCGCCGCGATCATCGGCGTGCGCCGCAACCGGCCCCGCAACCGGTCGGCCTGGTGGATGCTCGCCGTCGCGCTGTCGCTCTCGGCCGCCGGCGACATCATCTTCGCCGGGTACGACCTGTTCCACGCGGCTCCGCCGTTCCCGTCGATCGCCGACGTCCTCTACATCGCGGCGCACCTGCTCGCCGCGGCCTCGGTGGTGCGGCTCAGCCATCACGCCGGGCGGGACAGCATGCTCGAGGCGGGCGTGCTGACGGTGCCGCTCGCCCTGCAGTACTGGATCCACATCATCAGCCCGACGCTGCGCGATCAGGACGGCGCGAACGGTCTCGCCGTGCTCGTCGCCGTCGTGACCCCGGTCGGCACCCTGATCGTGCTGTTCGGCGCGTTGCGCGCCGGCCTGTCCATGGAGATGCGCAAGTGGCCCGCCCGGCTGCTGGTGGCCGGCATGGTGGCCTGGTTCATCCCGGACGCCTACTACGCGGCGGCCAGCCTGAACGGCACCTACAACGCCGGCGGCTGGATGGATCTGGGCTGGATGCTGATGCCGCTGCTGCTCGGCGCGGCCGCCCTGCACCCGCAGATGCCGCAGCTCAACGTCCCGCTGCACGTCTCCACGAACATTCTCAGCGTGCGCCGCTACCTCGTGGTGATCGCGGGCGTGCTGACCGTCGACGCCTACGCCGCCGTCACCACGCACGGCCCGGACCGCCTGGTCGCGCTGGCCGTGCTGGTCTCCGGGCTGCTGGCGGCGGTCCGCATCCGCCGCCCGCTCCGCGACATGGGCCAGCGCGCCACCCGCGACGGCCTCACCGGCCTGCCCAACCGCACCGAGCTGATCCGCCGGCTCACCTTCGCCCTCGCCGAGTTGCCGGCCGACGGGAGCAACAAGGTCGCCCTGCTGTTCTGCGACCTCGACCGGTTCAAGGACGTCAACGACAGCCTCGGCCACGAGGCGGGCGACCGGATGCTGGTGACGATCGCCCAGCGCATCGTCGACTCGGTGCGCGACGACCGCGACGTGGTGGCCCGCCTGGGCGGCGACGAGTTCGTGATCCTCATGCCGGACGCCACCGACGAGGCCACCGACCTGGTCGCCGAGCGCCTGGTCACCACGTTCACCGAGCCGATCATGATCGACGGCACCGAGGTCTTCCCGTCGGTGTCGGTCGGCGTGCGTACCACCGACGACTACCGCGCCGAGCCGGCCGCGCTGCTGCGCGAGGCGGACGCCGCGATGTACCGGGCGAAGAGCGGTGGCCGCGGCCGGGCCGAACGGTTCGACGACCAGTACGCGGCGGAGGCGAGCGCCCGGCTGCGACTGGACGCCGAGCTGCGGCACGCCCTCGCCAACGACGAGCTGATCTGCGTCTACCACCCGGAGATCGACCTGGCCACCGGCGGCCTCTACGCCCTGGAGGCCCTGGTCCGCTGGCAGCACCCGTCGCGCGGGATGCTCTCGCCGGACGACTTCGTGCCGCACGCCGAGACGGTCGGCCTGATCGGCATCCTGTTCGAGCAGGTTCTCGATCAGGTGCTGACCGCGCAGGACAAGTGGCTCGACGAGTTCGGCTGGCGCCCCACGGTCGCGGTCAACGTCTCCCCCCGCCAGCTGACCAACGCCCGTCTCGTCCAGGTGGTGCTGACCGCTCTGGAGGCGCACGACGCCCCGGCCTCGGCCCTCATCCTGGAGGTGACCGAGACCGCCCTGGTCGACGACTCGGTGATGACCGGCACCCTGGCCGAGCTGCGCCGGCACGGCGTGGCCGTCGCGGTCGACGACTTCGGCACCGGCTATTCGTCGGTGTCCCGCCTGGCCGACCGGCACTGGGACGCCTTGAAGATCGACCGCAGCTTCGTCGCCGGCATCAACGAGGACGTCGCCCGGGAGGGTGTCGTGCACGCGATGATCGCCCTGGCCCACGCCCTGCACCTGCGGGCGATCGCCGAGGGTGTCGAGGACGAGCCGACCCTGACGAAGCTGCGCGAGCTGGGCTGCGATGCCGCCCAGGGCTACCTCTTCACCCGGCCGGTGGACGCCGCCGAGATCAGCAAGATGATCATCAGGTGCCCGGAGTGGAACGCGGCCCCGGTCATCACCGCCGCCTGACCCCGTCCAGCAGGACCGCCAGGTAACGCCGGGCGGTAGCGGCGCGGTCGGCGGTGGGGTGCACGCTCGCCGCGAAGATGACCCCGCACATGAGCGGGACGAGGTCCTCCCGGGCCACGCCCGGGTCGACCGCACCGGCCGCGCGCGCCCGGTCGAACAACTCGCCGTAGCGGGCGGCCAGCCGCTCCTTGAGCTCGGCGGTGCGGGGCAGAGCGCTTCGCGGGGCCGCGAAGACCGGCTGCAGCGAGGCATCCCGGGCCTGCGCGTCGACCCCGGCGAACAGGAAGTCCCGCAGCGCCGCCCAGGATTCGTCGCGGTCCGGCGCCGACTCGGGCAGGGCGCTCTCGGCGTGCTCGATCAGTGCCTCGATCCCGGGCCCGGCGATCGTCTCGACGAGCGCCTCCGGCGTCGGGAAGTGCCGGTAGACGGTGGCCACGCCCACCGACGCCGCCCGCGCGACGTCGTTGAGCTGGATCGGCGCGCCCTCGTCGACGAGTCCGCGGCCCACCTCGAGGATGCGGTGCCAGTTGCGGGCGGCGTCCTTGCGCAGCGGAACCGTGGTCATGGTCACCAGGATAACCGGATGGGCTATCCGATTCGGTACGCTCAAAGCGGATAGTCCATCCGCTTGACGGGAGATGCCATGACCGCCGAACGCACATACACCCTTACCGAGACGCCATCCCGCGACCTGGTGCTGGTCTTCCACGGCTCGCGGCAGAACGGTCGCAAGCACCGCGAGTTCACCGGCCGGATGTTCGACTCGCTGCCGGCCCGGGTCGCCTACCTGGACGGCTACCGGGGCAACTGGAACGACGCGCGTACGGCCAGCGCCTTCCCGGCCCGCCGCGACAACATCGACGACGTCGGCTTCGTGCGCACGGTCGTTGACAAGCTCCAGCCGGAACGGGTCTTCGCGGTCGGCTACTCCAACGGCGGGCAGATGGTGATGCGCCTGGCCCACGAGGCGCCCACCCTCCTCGCCGGGGCGGTGGTGATCGCCGCGACCATGCCCGCCCCGGAGAACTTCCTGCTGGCCGGCGCCGCCCGGCCGACCCTGCCGACGCTGCTGATCCACGGCACCGAAGATCCGATCAACGCGTACGCCGGTGGCGAGTACAGCTGGTGGGCGCGGGCCCTGTTCAAGGTCGGCGGCCGCAATCTGTCGGCGCCCGAGACCGCGGCCTATTTCGGGAGCACCGCCACGCCGACCTCCACGATGCTGACCGAGCGGGTGGAGCGCAGCGACTACGGCCGGGCCGTGCTCTACACGATCCACGGCGGCGGGCACACCATTCCGGGACCCCGCAAGCAACCGGCGATCCTGGGCCGCACCAGCCACGAGGTGGACACGGCCACCCTGATGACCGAGTTCTTCGAGCTCAGCCCAGCTCGGTGAGCTCGACCGTGGCGGCCAGGTCGGCGACCACCTCACGGAGCGCGGCGGGCACCCGGCCGGGGTGCCACGCCAGCACCGTCTCGGCGTGCTCGCCGGCGAGCGGCACGAACGCCACACCGGAGCGCCGGATGCTGCGGGCCGACCGGGCCAGCCGGGTCACCCCGACCCCGGCGGCGACCAGTCCGAGCAGGTTGGGCACGCCGGCCGCCCGGTGCACCACCCGGGGCTCGAAACCGGCGGCGGCGAAGTCGCGGTCGTACTTCTCGTGCCACGGCGGCCACGACTCCCGCGGGCTCAGCACCCAGTCCTCACCGGCCAACTCGGCCAGCCGCAGCGAGTCCCGGCCGGCCAGGCGGTGCCCGGCCGGGAGCACCGCGCACACCGGCTCGTCGGCGATCGTCGTGGTGACCAGGTCGGCAACCAGCGGCGGCCGGGTGAACGCCGCGTCGAGGCGGCCGTCGCGCAGCCCGGCGACGAGGTCGGCGACGGCCAGGTCGTGGGTGGTGACGGTGACCTGCGGCAGCCGCGCACGGACCGCCCGCACGATCGCGGGCAGCATGTAGTTCGCGGTCGACGAGAGAAACCCCAGTTCGAGGTGGGAGTGCCCGGCCCGGCGGACCGCCGCGACGGCCGCCTCGGCCCGGTCAAGCAGGTCCCGTGCCGACGGCAGGAACGCCGCCCCGGCCGGGGTGAGCCGGGTGCCGCGGGTGTCCCGGTCGAACAGCCGCACCCCGAGCTGCCGTTCCAGCGCACCGATCTGCTGCGACAGCGACTGCTGGGCGAGGTGCAGGTCGCGGGCGGCGCGGGTGAAGCTGAGCTGCTCCGCGACGGCCACGAAGTAACGCACCTGGCGCAGCTCGATGGTCACAGCCTCAGACTGTAACCGCCACCGGGAGCCTGTGTTGGCCTCGGACGTCCGCGTCTCGGCAGGCTGGACCCCATGAGAAATTGGCTGATCACCGGTTGTTCCTCGGGATTCGGGCGCGAGCTGGCCCTGGCCGCGATGGCGGCCGGGGACCTGGTGATGGCCACCGCCCGCGATCCGCGCGAGCTCGGCTTCGCGACGAGCGCGGCGGCCCTCGACGTCACCGACGAACATCAGGTGGACGCGGTGGTGGCGCGAACGGTGGCGGAGTTGGGCCGGATCGACGTCGTGGTCAACAACGCCGGCCACGGCAGCGTGGGCGCCGTCGAGGAGCTGACGACGGGCGAGCTTCGGGCCCTGTTCGACGTGATGTTCTTCGGTGCGGTGGCGGTGACCAAGGCGGCCCTGCCCCACCTGCGCGCCCAGGGCGGCGGCACGATCGTGCAGATGAGCTCGATGGGCGGGCAGTTGAGCAGGCCCGGCTTCGGGGCCTACTGCGCCGCGAAGTTCGCCCTGGAGGGGATGTCGGAGGCGCTGGCGGCCGAGGTCGCGCCGTTCGGCGTACGCGTCGTGATCGTGGAGCCGGGGGCCTTCCGCACCGAGTTCGGCGGCAACCGCATGCACCGCTCCCGGGTGATCGACGCCTACACCGCGTCGGTCGGGCCGACCCGCGCGGCGGTCGACGCGATGGACGGCAGCCAGCCGGGCGATCCACGCAAGGCGGCCCGAGCCATCCTGGCGGCGCTGGAGCACCCGGAGCCGCCGCTGCGGCTGGCGCTGGGCAACGACGCGGTCGACGCCATCGCCGCCCATCACGAGTTGCTCCGCGCCGACCTGACCCGCTGGGAGAAGGTCAGCCGCTCGACCGATCTGGACTGAAGCGGCGCACCATGACCTCGCCGGGTCGGTCGTCCCCCGACGACCGGCCCGGCGAGGAAGGGGCTTTCAGTGGGTCAGTTCGGGTTCGGCCGGCGACAACGGCGCCTTCTCCGGCTGCGGCTCGTCCGGGACGTGCCGCAGCTTGCTGGGCCACCACATGTGCCGGCCGATGTCCAGGTTGAGCGCGGTGACCAGCACCGACCGCACGATGAGCGTGTCGAGCAGCACGCCGAACGCGACCGCGAAGCCGATCTCGGCGAACGCCACCAGCGGCAGACTGCCGAGCGCGGCGAACGTACCGGCGAGCACGATGCCGGCCGAGGTGATCACCCCGCCGGTGGCACCGAGGCCGATGAGCGCCCCGCGCCGGGTGCCGTGGGTTTGCGTCTCCTCGCGCACCCGGGTCATCAGGAAGATGTTGTAGTCGATGCCGAGCGCGACCAGGAAGACGAAGACGAACAGCGGGAACGACGTGTCCTCGCCGCCCCAGCCGAACACGTGCCGGAACACCAGGGCGCTCACCCCGAGCGCCGCCGCGAACGACAGCACCACGGTGAGCATGAGGATCAGCGGCGCCACGATCGCCCGCAGCAGCAGGGCCAGGATGATCAGCACCACCAGCAGCACGAGCGGGATGATCAGCCGGTTGTCGTGCCGGTTGGCCGTGTTGATGTCGACCACCATCGCGGTCGCGCCACCGACCTTGGCCTCGGCGCCCGGCACCGCGTGCACGGCGTCGCGCACCCGGTCGACGGTGGCCTGCGCGGCGGTGCTGTCCGGAGCGTCGGTGAGCGTGCCGTCGAGTTGCACCAGCCCGTTCTTGGCGACCGGATCGGCCACCGAGCTGATGCCCTCGACCCCGGCGAGCGCCTGCCTCACCTGATCGGCCTGACCGGCGTCGGCGATCACCGTGACCGGTTGTCCGCCGCCGGCCGGGAAGTGCCGGGCGAGGGCTTCCTCGCCGACGACCGACGGCTGCTTGGTGATGAAGCTGTCGGCCGTGGACAGCCCGTCGGCCCGCAGCTGGAACAACCCGAGCGCCATCACCCCGAGCGCGACGGCGGTGCCGATCCACACCATGCGCGGCCGCTTGGCGATCCGGCCGCCGAGGCGGGCCCAGAATCCGGTGGCGGTCGGCTCCTCGGTGCCGAACTTCGGCTTCGCCGGCCAGAACAGCCACCGCCCGCAGATCACCAGCACCGCCGGGAGCAGCGTGACCATGGCGGCCAGGCCGACCACGATGCCGAGCGCCGCGACCGGGCCGAGGCCCTTCGTCGAGTTGAGGTCGGCGAGCGTGAGGATCGACATGCCGACCGCGACGGTGGCGGCGCTCGCGATGATCGCCGGGCCGGCCCGGTGCAGCGCCAGGGCCATCGCCTCGTGCCGATCGTCGTGCTTGCGCAACTCCTCGCGATAGCGCGCGACGAGCAGCAGCGCGTAGTCGGTGCCGGCGCCGAACACGAGCACCGTCAGGATGCCGGCGCTCTGCGCGTTGACCACCAGGCCCGCGTGCTCGGCCAGCAGGTAGATCGCGGCCTGCGCGCCGACCAGCGCGACGCCCGCGGTCAGGATCGGGAAGAGCCAGAGGACCGGGCTCCGGTACGTGATGAGCAGGATGATCGCCACCACGATCAGGGTCGTGTAGAGCAGTGTCCCGTCGATGCCCTCGAACGCCCCGGCCGAGTCGGCCGCGTTGCCGGCCGGGCCGGTCAGATGGATCGCGAGGCCCCCGTCACCGGGTCCGGTGATGCCCTTCAGCCCGTCGACGACCGTGGTGATCTTGTCCCAGCCGTCCGCACCGATCCTCACCGGCACGATCGTCGACAGGGCCGCCTTGTCCTCGGCCGGGATCGGCCCGGTGATCTGGCCGCTGATGCCCGGCACCTTGGCGAAGGCCGCCGCGTCGGCGGCCGCCTTGGCCTGGTCGGCGGCGGTGATGCCGGCGGTGCGCTCGTAGACGATGATGGCCGGCACGATGTCGTCCGGCGAGAATTGCTTCTGCAGGTCGGCGACCTGGGTCGCCTCGGCCCCGCTCGGCAGCCAGGCGGAGTTGTCATTCTTCTCGACGCCGGACAGCTTGCCGGCGAGCGGCCCCGCGAACGCCACCACGACGATCCACAGCGCAAGGACGATCCATTTGGACCACCGCCCGCAGATCAGCCGCGCTATTCCACCTGTCGACATCTCGTTTCCCCCCGGAGACCTGGTCTGACGGGTGGAACGGTAGGGCAACGACGGCTCCCGGCCCAACCCTGATATCCGACAGCTCAGGGTTTTCTCAGGGTCCACATTGCAGCGCTGTTTCCGGACAGCGATCGGTTGCGACTTTCGGCATAATCGAACCCGTGACCAATTGGGAGTATGCGCGTCTGGAGTACCGAGCGGCCGGCACGCTCGGCACGGACCGCTTCATGGACTGGACCGCCACCTTCCACCACCCGGGCGGGGTGCTGCGCTGGGGCACCGATGAGCGCTTCGACGACCTGCGGCACCTCAACCGGGCGGGCGCGGCCGGCTGGCAGGCCTACGATCGGGCCGCCATCCACGTGCACAACGAGCCGCACCGGCTGTCGAGCGTCACGTACGCGATGCGGCGCCCGGTCCCGTAGCCTCGCCGTGTGGCGAAAGAAACCGGCCGGAAGCTGATCGCGTCGAACAAGAAGGCGCGGCACGACTACGCGATCCTCAAGACCTACGAAGCGGGTCTCGTGCTGGCCGGCACCGAGGTCAAGTCGCTGCGTGAGGGCCGCGCCTCACTGGTCGACGCGTTCGCCCAGGAGCACGAGGGCGAGATCATGCTGTACGGCCTGCACATCGCGGAGTACGGCTACGGCAGCTGGACCAATCACGTCCCCCGCCGCACCCGTAAGTTGCTCCTGCATCGGGTGGAGATCGCCAAGATCCTGAGCCAGTTGCGCGACGGCAACGGCCTGACCCTGGTGCCGTTGTCCATGTACTTCAGCAACGGCTGGGCGAAGGTCGAGCTGGGCATGGCGCGCGGTCTCAAGTCGTACGACAAGCGGCAGGTCCTGGCCGAGCGCGACGCCCAGAAGGAGATCGCCCGGGAGATGGGCCGGCGCCTCAAGGGGCGCGGGTAATCTGAGACCGTGATCTTCGGTCTTGACACTTTCGGCGATGTGACCACCGGCCCCGACGGCAAGCGCCTGCCCTACGCCCAGGTGATCCGCAACGTGATCGACCAGGCGGTGCTGGCCGAACGCGTCGGCGTCGACGCGTTCAGCGTGGGCGAGCACCACCGCGACGACTTCGCCGTGTCGTCCCCCGAGATCGTGCTGGCCGCGATCGCCGCCCGCACCTCACGCCTCACCCTGGGCACGGCGGTGACGGTGCTGAGCTCCGATGACCCGGTCCGCGTCTTCGAACGCTTCGCCACCCTGGACGCCGTCTCCGGCGGCCGCGCCGAGATCACCCTGGGCCGAGGCTCGTTCACCGAGTCTTTCCCCCTCTTCGGGTACGAGCTGACCGACTACGACCGCCTGTTCGAGGAGAAGGTCGAGTTGATGGCGGAGGTCCTGGCGGAGGGCCCGGTGACCTGGTCCGGAACGGTCCGGGCGGCGCTGAAGGAGCAGCAGGTCTACCCGAAGACGGAGCGGGGCCGCATCCCGACCTGGATCGGCGTGGGCGGCAGCCCGGAGTCGGTGATCCGGGCGGCGTCCTACGGCTTCCCGTTGACCCTGGCCATCATCGGCGGTGCCCCCGCCCGCTTCGCGCCGTACGTCGATCTCTATCACCGCGCCCTGAAAGAGCTGGGCAAGCCCGAGGACCTCCCGGTGGCCGTGCACTGCCCCGGTTTCGTCGCCGAGACCGACGAGGCGGCCGCCGAACTGCTGTGGCCGCACGTCCGCACGATGATGAACCGCATCGGCCGCGAGCGGGGCTGGCCCCCGTTGACCCGCGACCGTTTCGAGGCCGACATCCACGAGGGCGCCTGGCACGCGGGTTCACCGGAGACGGTCGCCCAGAAGATCGCCGACACCGTCAAGGCGCTGGGGATTCAGCGTTTCGACCTGAAGTACTCCGCCGGCACCCTGCCCCACGAGGCGATGATGACCGCCATCGAGCTGTACGGCACCGTCGTCATCCCCCGCGTGCGGGAACTGCTGGCCTGAGCGTCACCGCGCCCGGCTCCGGCGTCGCTGGTCATTGGTCCAAGTCGGACATGTCGAGCACGAAGCGATAGCGCACATCGCCCTTCGAGAGGCGGTCCAGGGCCGACGCGACCTGGGCTGACGGGAGCAACTCGAGGTCGGCGGTGATGCCGTTGGTGGCGCAGAAGTCGAGCAGTTCGGCGGTGTGGCGAGTCCCGCCCGTACCCGACGAGGTCAGGTTCTTTCGACCGAAGGTCAGTTCCATGATGCGCACCGGAGCTTCCAGCGGCGCCCCCAGAACGCTCAGCGTCCCGCCCAGGGTGAGCAGGCGCAGCAGCGGGGAGAAGTCGTGTTTCGCGGCGATCGTGTCGAGGATCAGGTCGAAGCGGCCGAACGCCCGCTTCATCTGCGCCTCGTCGGTGGTCAGCAGCAGGTCGGTGGCGCCCAGATCGCGGGCATCATCGGCCTTGGCGGCGGAGCGGCTCAAGACCGTGACCTCGGCACCCAGCGCCGCGGCGAGCTTGACACCCAGGTGGCCGAGGCCGGCGATCGCGACGTGGCTTCCCGGCCCGACGCCGGCCGCCCGCAGCGGCTCCCACATGGTGATGCCGGCGCACATGAGCGGGGCCGCGACGGCCGGGTCGAGGGCGTCGGGAACCCGGCGTTCCGTTCGACGCCGGCGATCTGGCCGGCTGGGCCGTGGCCGTCTACGACCAGCACCGGGGCCGGCCCGACCTCGCCCGCCTGATGGGCTGGATTCGTCTTGAACAGCGCCCGACCGGCCGGCTGTTCGAGAACCTGGACCTCGGCCCGAAACTTGAGGCTGTGACACGCGCCCAGGCCGCCGGCCGGCTCCGCGCGGGCGACCCGTTCGACCTGGTGGCCCTGGTTCTGTCGATGGCGAGCACCTGGTCGGCGGCGAGCGGCTTGCACGCCTCCTCGCCCGATGAGCCCGTGGCCGACCACGACCGGCGGCGCGCCCTGCTCCGGGAGAGTGTCGAGCGGATCGTCAGACCATGAAAACGGCCCCCAGCCGGGGGCCTTTTCACAGCCGGACGTCAGTTGTTGTCGTCGGACGACTTGTTCGGCTTCGGCGTGACACCGACGCCGTTCTCCTCGCACAGGGCGGCGTACTTGCCGGTGCACAGCTCCTTCTTCGTGACGAAGCCGCTGGCCACCACGTCCTTGACCTTGTCGATGGTGATCGCGTTCGGCTGCAGCTTCACGAACGGCACGTAGGCGCCCGACTCCGGGTCCTTGAGCTGCTCGGAGACGGCCGGCTTCTCGCCCTTGAACAGCTGGGCGGCGAGCTTGCCGGCGGCCTCGGCCTCGGGCTCGATGGCCTTGTAGACCGTCAGGCACTGGTCGCCGGTGAGGATGTTCTGCAGGCCCTGGACGGTGGCGTCCTGACCGGTGACCGGGACCTTGCCGTTGAGCTTCTTCTTCCGGAGCACCTCGATGGCCGCACCGCCGAGACCGTCGTTGGCGGCGAGGACCCCGGCGATCTTCGGCTGCTGCTCGAGCATCTGCGTGAAGATCCGGCCGGCCTCGTCGGCGTCCCAGTCCGGCACGTACTGGTCCGGGCCCTGGGTGTACTCGGCGGAGTCGTACTTCGGCTGGAGCAGCTGGTCGTAGCCGTTCTTGAACAGAGTCGCGTTGTTGTCGCTGCGCGAGCCGTTGAGCTCGGCGATCACCGGGTTCTTGACGTTGCGCTTCTTGAGGCAGTCGATCAGGCCGTACGCCTGGAGCTTGCCGACCTGCTCGTTGTCGAAGCTGACGTAGTAGTCGGCGCCGCCGTTGAGGGTGAGCCGGTCGTAGTCGATGACCGGGACCTTCTTCTCCTTGGCCTTGTCGATCACGGCCTTCGCCGAGTCGGAGTCGAGGTTGGCGATGATCAGCACCTTGACGCCGGTGTTGATCATCTCCTCGCCGATCTTGATGAAGTTCGCGCGGTCACCCTGGGCGTTCTGGATGTCCGACGGGATGCCCGCGGCGTCGAGGGAGGCCTTGAGGAACTTCGGATCGTCGGTCTTCCAGCGCTGAGAGCTCTTGGTATCCGGAAGGATCACGCCGACACGCGCCTTGCCCGACCCGGCGCCCGAGTTGCCGCTGCCACTACCGGCATCACTCGACTGATCCGAGTCGTCACACGCTGTCATGGTGGCCGTCGCCAGCAGCCCGACCGTCGCGAGCGCCAGCAGCTTCTTGCGCATTTCCGAGAATTCCTCTCAGGTGGATCCCGACCTGTGTGGTCCGGCCGAAGGTAACCCAGTATCGAGGGTTGATGACAACCCTCGACCAGGGGTACGGCGCTCGAGAGAAAAATAGTTCATCTCTCGAGCGTGAGCGTCAGCCAACTACCCACAGTGCCGTTGCACGCTACGCCACCCGCACCTGATCCACCAGGACCGAAGATCGTCAGGGGTGCCGGAGCTACCAGTTGACCGCTATGTACTTCGACTCCAGGTATTCCAGCAGGCCCTCGTGACCGCCCTCGCGCCCGACGCCGGACTGCTTCACCCCGCCGAACGGCGCCGCCGGGTCACTGACCAGGCCCCGGTTGAGGCCGACCATGCCGGCCTCGATGGCCTCGCTGACCCGCAGGCCACGGGCGAGGTTCCCGGTGAAGACGTACGCGACCAGCCCGAACTCGGTGTCGTTGGCGTACCGGACGGCCTCGTCCTCGGAGGTGAAGGTGACGATCGGCGCGACCGGCCCGAAGATCTCCTCCTTGAGGATCGGGGCGTCCCCGGTGAGGCCGGTGAGCACGGTCGGTGGGTAGTAGAAGCCCGGCCCGGCCGGCCGGGTGCCCCCGGTGACCACTTTCGCACCACCCTGCACGGCGTCGCGGACCAGGCTGTCGACCTTCGCCACGGTGTCCTCGTTGACCAGCGGCCCGACCTGGGTCTTCTCGTCCGTGCCGGGGCCGACGACCAGGCTCGACATGCGCTCGGCCAGGCGCCGCGAGAACTCCTCGGCGATCGGCTCCTCGACGTAGAACCGGTTCGCCGCGGTGCACGCCTCGCCACCGTTGCGCATCTTGGCGATCATCGCGCCGTCCAGCGCGGCGTCGAGGTCGGCGTCCGCGAAGACGACGAACGGGGCGTTCCCGCCCAGCTCCATCGACGTGTTGACGACGTTCTCCGCCGCCTGCGCGAGCAGGACCCGGCCGACCTCGGTCGAGCCCGTGAACGACACCTTGCGCACCCGCGGGTCCGCCAGCATCTTCGACACGACCTTGCCCGAGCTGCGCGACGGCAGCACGTTGACCACGCCGTCGGGCACGCCCGCCTCGGCCAGGATCGCCGCCATCGCGAGCGCGGTCAGCGGCGTGTCACTGGCCGGCTTGAGGATCACCGTGCAGCCCGCGGCGAGGGCCGGGCCGATCTTCCGGGTCGCCATCGCAGCCGGGAAGTTCCAGGGCGTGACCAGCACGCACACGCCGACCGGCTGGCGCACCACGAGGATCCGGTTGGCCCCGCTCGGCGCCGTGCTGACGATGCCCTCGCCGCGAACGGCTTCCTCGGCGAACCACCGGAAGAACTCGGCCGCGTACGTGACCTCACCCTTGGCGTCGGTGAGCGCCTTGCCGTTCTCCAGGCTGATCAGCTTGGCGAGCTCGTCGGCCCGCTCGGTCATCAACTCGAACGCGCGCCGGAGCGCCTCACCGCGTACCCGAGGAGGCGTAGCCGCCCAGGCCTTCGCCGCCGCGGCCGCCGCATCGACAGCCGACATCGCGTCCGCCTCATTAGCGTCCGCCACCGAGGCGAGCACGTCGCCCGTCGCGGGGTCAAGCACATCGAATCGTGCCCCGGAGGAGGCGGGGACCCACTTGCCAGCGATGAAGAGTTCAGTTTCCACCACCCCAGCATGGTCCGGCGCCCGCCGTCCCGCCATGCTGCACGCCGGGTACGGGGCGAAGCCTCCCGCACTGTCCGCCTTCGCCCGACGGCCGGCCGGCCTCACCCGAGGGGCCGGACCGTGAGCATCTGCTGGGCGGTGCCGACCGGTCCGTCGACGTCGTGCAGAACGGTGCTGGTCAGGCCCTGCCCGGCCGGACCGAACGTGACGGTGGTGTCCAGCCCGGTCCAGCGGCCCGCCGGCGGCCGATGCAGGTGGATGGTCAGATCGACGTTCGGGAACATCCACTCGGCCGGCGATTCGCGCGCCGCGATGCCGTTGGCCGTGTCGACAAGCGCGACGAAGGACGCCAGCGGGCTGCTCGGCTCCCCCGCGACCAGGGCATGCCGGGTCGTGATCCAGGCCGACGCCCGCCCCGGCTCCGCCCCGGGCAGCCGGCGGACCTCGATCGAGGCGATGTAGCCGCCGGTCCACAGCTCGCTCATCGGCCAGGGCACGGCGGACTCGGGACCGGGAAGCGGCTCGATCGCACCGCCCGCGACAGCCGTGGTGTCCGGCGCGGCGAGCAGCCAGGCTCGGGCCCGCACGACGGTCCGCCCGCCGATGACCGCGGTGGCCTCGAGCAGTTCGATGGTGCGCCCCGGCCGCACGGTCTCGACCGTGATCTCGGTCTCGTCAAGCGCGATCTTGCCCAGGATGTCGAAACTGAGCCGAGCCAGGACCAGCCCACCGCCGGTCCCCCGGTGCCGCTCGATGGCATGCACGATCAGCCCGCCGAGCGGACTGAAGTGCTGCTCGTCCGAGCGCCAGGCGCCCCCGGCATGACCGGTCGGCTTGTAGGTGGACGCACCGACCCGTTCGAAATAGCTCTCCGTCACCCCCCGACCCTAATATTCGTTCAGCTCCCGACCGGCCTGGGGCGGGCGCCCGGCGGAAAATGGCGGGAAAGCGGCGCGCGATGACCACGGTCACGCGCCCGGCCCGCCCTAGGGTGTGCGCATGGTGCTGGGGTTTCTCGGGCTCGGGGTGATGGGCCGGCCGATGGCCGCCAACCTTGTCGGAGCCGGTCACGAGCTCGTCGGGTGGACGCGGTCCGGCCGGGAACTGCCGGGGGCACGCGGTGCGGCGAGCCCGGCCGAGGTGTTCGAGCAGGCCGAGGTCGTGTTCCTGATGCTGGCCAACGCCGAGGCGATCGACTCGGTGATCGGGCCGGCCGTACGCGACCGCACAGTGGTGCACATGGGCACGACCTCCCCGGAGTATTCGGCTGGCCTCGGTGCCCGCGTCCGGGAGCTGGGCGGCCGCTACGTCGAGGCACCGGTCTCCGGGTCACGCGGGCCGGCCGAGGCGGGACAACTGGTCGCGATGCTCGCCGGCGACGAACCGGACCGCGACCGGGTGCGGCCGCTTCTCGCGCCGATGTGCCGCGAGGTCTTCGACTGCGGTCCCGTTCCGCGAGGCCTGCTCCTGAAGCTCGCCGTCAATACCTTCCTGATCAGCATGGTCACCGGGCTGGCCGAGGCGTTCCATTTCGCCGATGGGGTCGGACTCGACCCGGCGCTCCTGCGGGACGTTCTCGACGCCGGGCCGATGGCGTCGTTCGTCTCCAAAGGCAAAGGCGGCAAAATCGTCGCCGGCGACTACTCGGTACAGGCCGCCATTCGCGACGTCCACTACAACAACCGGCTGATCGTCGAAGCCGCCGCGAAGCACGGTCTGGCGACTCCACTCCTCGACATCTGCCGGGAGCTCTATGCCGAAACCGAACAGCAGGGACGCGGCGGCGAGGACATGGCCTCGGTCATTCACGCGGTCAAGGCGCGAAACGCTCCCGGTACTTCGTCGGCGAACAGCCGAAACGGCGCTGGAAATGCTGACGCAGCAATGCCGCCGAACTGAAACCGACCCGGCCCGCGGCCTCCTCCACCCCCAGATCCGGCTGCGATTCCAGCAACTGCCGGGCGAGACTCACCCGCTGTTCCAGCACCCACGCGTACGGGGTGGTGCCGGTCGCCGCCCGGAAACGCCTCCCGAGCGAACGCGTCGACAACAGCGCACGCCGAGCCATGACCTCGACGGACAGGTCCTCGTGCAGGTTCACGGCGGCCCAGTCGAGAAGGGCGGCGATGTCGTCGTCGGGACGCCGGGGCGGCGACAGCGGGCGGGGCGGGCCGGCAAGCATCCCCTGTGCGACCGCGTCGGCCGCGGCGCGACCGTGCTCCCGGCGGATCAGATGCAGGCACACGTCGATGGCGGCGCCGGTGAAGATCGGGTCGTCGTCGACGTAGCGGGCCGACGGATCGGCCCGGACCCGCGGGAACCAGTCGGTGAGCTGATCCGCGAGGACCGGCGGGACCACCACCGTACGATCATCGAGCAGCCCCGCCGACGCCAGCGTGAACGCCGCCGACCAGGCCGCGACCAACCGCGCACCCCGCGTCGAAGCGGCCCGCAGGGCCGCCGTGACCGCGGCATCCACCGTGCGCACCGGCTCGGCGGGCGGCGCCAGCGCGATCACGTCGGCCTCCGCGAGCCGCGCCAGACCGGCGGCCGGCGTGACGGTCAGCCCGCCGAAAGTCGGCACCGGCACACCCGGCCGAGCCGACGCGATGGCGAACTCAAAAGCGGGCACCCCCGCGTCCGTCCGATCGGTGCCGAACACCTCGCAATAAACCGCCAGCTCGAACGGGCGCACCGTATCCGACATCAGCACCACGACGTTCCGCACAGCTCGAGCCTGCCAGCGCGCCCCCAACCGGGGGATGGCCAGTTGCGGACATGTGGCTTGGCCTAGGGTGATCCGAGTGGCGAGGTATTTCGACGTTCATCCCGACAATCCGCAGGCGCGATCCATCCGGCAAGTGGTGGACATCGTGCGCGACGACGGTTTGATCGCCTACCCGACGGATTCCTGTTTCGCACTCGGCTGCCGCCTGGGCAACAAGGCCGGCCTCGACAAGATGCGCGAGATCCGTCACCTGGACGACCGCCACCATTTCACGCTGATGTGCCACGACTTCGCCCAGATCGGCCACTTCGTGCTGCTCAACAATTCGTCGTTCCGCCTGGTCAAAGCCTCCACGCCGGGCCCCTACACGTTCATTCTGCCGGCCTCGAAAGAGGTTCCGAGGCGCCTTCTGCACCCCAAGAAGAAGACCGTGGGAGTACGAATCCCCGAGCACACAGTGACCCAGGCGATCCTGGCCGAACTGGGCGAGCCCCTGGTCTCGACCACCCTGCTCCTGCCCGGCCAGCCGGAGCCCATGACCATGGGCTGGGAGATCAAGGAAGCCCTGGACCACCAGCTGCAGGCGGTCATCGACTCCGGCGAGGGCTGCGGCGTCGAGCCCACCACCGTCATCGACCTCTCCGACGGCGAGCCCGAAATCCTCCGAGCCGGCGCCGGCGACACGTCCCGCTTCGAGTAGCCCTCCCCCGCCCCGGGATGCCCCATTTTCGGGGAAGAAGGGCCCTGGAAGACGAACTGAGACCCCTACTTCCCGGAAGAAGGGGTCTCCGAGCCGGCGAGGCAGCGTCTTCGCTGAAAATGAGGTCTCGAGGCCGGGATCCCGCGGCGCTGATGTCCGGGTGCGGGCGGGCCTCGGCCCGTGCTCGTTCAACCGAAGCGGTGGGCGCAACGCGCTGGGATGGCAGGAGCCGGCCCGACGCTCGGGGCGAAGGACCGGCTCCGCGTCTGTCAGCGCAACCAGCGCAAGGGAACGGCGGCGGCCAGGGCGGCGTAGCCGGTGGGGTTGAAGTGCAAGTGGTCGCCGATGTCGTAGGCGGGATTGAGGCGGCGGGGGGCGGCTGGGTCGCGGGCGGCCACGTCGAAGTCGACTATTTCGTCGAAGACTCGGCCGCGCCGGAGGGTGGCGTTGATCAGCTGCCGGGCGGCCTCGCGGTGGCCGTCGGGGTCGTCGTAGTCGGTGTTGCCGCCGAACGGGGTGATGGTCGCGCCGTACACGGTGAGGTCCCGGGCGCGGGCTCGGGTCGCGACCTGCTCGAGGGCGAACAGCAGGTCGTCGGCCACCTGCTTCTGGCCGGCCGGTGTCGCCGGGGCGGTGCCGATGTCGTTGACGCCCTCGAAGATCAGCATGCGGTCGACGCCGCCGGTGGCCAGCACGTCGCGGTCGAGGCGGGCCAGCACGCTGGGACCGAGACCGTCGTCGAGGACGCGGTTCCCGCCGGCCGCCTGGTTGAGCACGGCGATCCGCGGCCGCCGGGCGAAGAGCTGGTCCGGCCAGCGGTCGTTGCCGTTGGTGGTGGAGCCTCGCCCGTCGGTGAGCGAGTCGCCGACGAGGACCAGGGCCGGCCCGTCGGCGCGCACCTCGACGCCGCTGATCAGATACCAGTGATCGACCCCGACGGCGCCGGGCAGGTCGGGGGCGGCGTGCCGATCACCCCTCATGAGGTACGACGTAGTGCGCGAACCCGGGTGCGAGGTGAGGTCGAGGCTCGCCTGCCCGGCCGCCGAGTAGACCGTGATCGACAGGTTCTCGCCCGGCTGGACCGGCAGGTCGACCGGGTCGGACACGACCTGGGCGCCGACCGGCACGACCACGCCGGCCCGTCCGCCGAAGGTCAGTGCGTGCACACTTTCGGCGACCACCCCGGCGACCCCGGGCAGCCCGTCGACCGGCCGGCCGATCGCGGCCGCGGTCAGTGGCAGGCCGGCCCCGCCGTACGCGTTGGAGAACCGGACCCGGACCTGTGGCCCGCCGATCGTGACGTGCACCGTCTGCCGGAGTGTGGTGTCGGCGAAGACGTCCGACTCCCCCGTGAACGGCGCCGGCGGCATGTTGTCCGGCTCGGTGAGCTGCGGCATCGCCACCCAGGTGTGGGTCCAGCGGCGGCCACCGTGGGCGGCGGCCGGCGAGCTCATCGGAACCACCTCAGCGGTACGGCGGCGGCCATCACGGCCATGCCGTCGTCGTTCGGGTGCAGGTGGTCGCCGGAGTCGAGGGCCGGGTTCAGCCGGGTCGGGTCCCCCGGCGCGCCCATGACCCGATCGAAGTCGACGACCCCGTCGTACTCTCCGGAGGTCCGGATCCAGTGGTTGAGCTGCTGGCGCTTGGCCTCGTTGACGGGCGTGCAGAAGCCGAGGGTGTCGTCCTTGAAGGGCAGGACGGTGCCGCCGAACGCGCGTACGCCGGCCTCGTGGGCGCGGGCGATCAGCTGCCGGTGCCCCGCGATCAGGTCGTCGGCACCGACCACCTCGGACGGCGGGGCCACCGTGCCGGGGTGGCCGAGGTCGTTCACGCCGAGCAGCACGATCAGGAAACGGCGGCCGGGCTGGGCGAGCACGTCCCGGTCGAACCGCCGCAGCCCGCTGACCCCGAAGTTGTCGGCGAACGTCTCGGCGTCGCTGCCGGCCGGCGGGTTCGGGTCGTGCAGCAGCCGGTTGCCGGAGACGCCGAGGTTGGCCACCCCGAGGTCGAGGTGGGCCTGCCGCAGACGCGCGGCGAGCAGGTCGGGCCACCGGTGGTCGAGGTTGGCGACGGTGTTGGCGCCGTTGGTGATCGAGTCGCCGAGCGCGACGATCGCCCCGGTGCCGCGACCACGCACCGCGACCCCGGACAGGAACAGATCTTCCTGGCGGGTCTCGACCGGGGTGACGGTCCGTGCCCCGGTGACGTCACCGTTCGCGATCACATTGTCCTGATAGGCGTACGCGGCGTGCGTCGTCACCGGCGTACGGTCCGGGAAGTAGATGCTGATCGCCAGGTCTCCCCCGGCCGGCAGGCGAAGCCTGACCGGATCGCTGACCAGCGGCGCGCCCGCCGGAACGGTCGCGTTCGGGCGCCCGCCGAACGTGACCCGCCGGTCGGTTGCCGCGACGATCGCCGAGGAAGCGCCCGTGCCGTCACGCAAGGCGACGCGCACACCCCCGATCCGCAGCGGCGTGTCACCGAACTCGTTCGTCAGCCGGACTCGCAGCTCGTCGCCGCCCACGGAGCAGTGCACGACGTGCCGCACCGTCTGCCGCTCCAGCACGAGCGGCGCGCCCCGGCGGGCGACGGTGGTGGGCGCGGCCGCCCAGGTCGTCACCCAGGTCGTCACCCGGCCGTCGGCCGAGGTCGGTGCGGCGTCGGATGAGGCGGCGCGGGCCACCGCGGCGTCGGCCGGGCCGGCACCCCCGAGCGCAGCGCCGGTGGCGGCCCCGGCGGCCGTGCCCGCCGCGAGAGCAAGCAGCTCACGGCGAGTGGGGCGACGCCGCGAGGCGGCGGTGGACGGGTCGGTGGGCACGGGGACCATCGCAATCAGCCGCGGCGCTGCGGCAGGGTCGGGCGCCAGCCGGTGGCGCGCAGTTCAGGGAGATCGGCCCCGGGCGCCGTAGGGGCCTGGGCGGGTGCGGCGGCGATGCGGGCTCCGGCCACCGGGACGGCGGCGGCTGGCGAGTGCGAAAGGGAGCGGGACACGTGGAACCTTCCGGGCGAACGGTCGGAAGTTTCGGAAACACCTCAGCCGAACATTCGTAACGTAGAGGCGTCCATCTATGCCGTCAAGCCCTGCCTGACTCTTGATCTTCGCCGAATTTCCGGCATTGACGTGGGCGCGCGAGCACACGAAGCTTTCCGCAAGTTATCGCAACTTTCGGATCCACCACCGAAGGGAAGTCTGATGATTTCGGTAAGAACGGGGTTGGGGGCGGCCGCTCTCGCCGCCCTGACCGCGATCGGCATGGCGACGGTTCCGACCGCCGCCGGCGCGAATGACACGGGACTGCGGGCCGCCGCCCGGGGCACCGGCACCAAGATCGGCACCGCTGTGGACATGGCGGCACTCGCCGACGACGCGCCCTACGCGGCGGCGGTCGCCCGGGAGTTCGACACGGTCACGCCGGAGAACGTGATGAAGTGGGAAGCGGTCGAACCGACCCAGGGCACCTACGACTGGGGCCCGGCCGACGACCTGGTCCGGGTCGCCCGCCGCAACGGTCAGGCGGTGCGCGGGCACACGCTGGTCTGGCACAGCCAGAACCCGGCCTGGCTCACCGAGGCCAACTTCACCAAGGAGCAGCTGCGCGCCCTGCTGCGCAAGCACATCTTCGACGAGGTCGGCCACTTCAAGGGCCGGGTCTGGGCCTGGGACGTGGTCAACGAGGCCTTGAACGAGGACGGGACGCTGCGCGACACGATCTGGCTGCGGGCGCTCGGCCCCGGTTACCTCGCGGACGCGTTCCGCTGGGCGCACCAGGCCGACCCGGGCGCGCTGTTGTTCATCAACGACTACAACGCGGAGTGGATCAGCCCCAAGACGGACGCGTACTACGCCCTGGTGAAGTCGCTGCGGGCGCAGGGCGTACCGGTGCAGGGTTACGGCATGCAGGGTCACCTCGGCATTCAGTACGGCCTGCCGGGCGACGTCCTGGAGAACGTGCGCCGCTTCGACGCGCTCGGCGTCAAGACGGCGTTCACCGAGGTGGACGTGCGGATGATCCTGCCGGCCGACTCGACGAAGGTGCAGGCGCAGGCCGAGGGCTTCGGGCTGATGCTGCGGGCCTGCCTGCTCGTGCGGAACTGCGTGTCCTACACGGTCTGGGGCTTCACCGACAAATACTCCTGGGTCCCGGGTGTCTTCACCGGTGAGGGCTCGGCCACCCTGATGGACGAGCAGTTCACCCCCAAACCGGCGTACGACACGGTGCGCGAGACGTTCGCCCTCGCGCGGCACTAGCCGGAACCGCACCGGGCGGCGGCGCTCACGCGCCGCCGCCCGGTTTCTTTCCATCGGATTACGCGGTGCTGCAGGCCAGGTTGTTGACCGTGGCCGGCGGGGTGCCGGTCCCCAGGAACCCGAAGGTGGTGTACGCCCCGGCGGCGACCGTCCCGTTCCAGCTCGCGTTCTTGACCGTCACCAGTGAACCGCTCGTGGAAGCTGTTCCGTTCCAGAGCTGGGTGACGGTCTGCGAACCCGGGAAGGTCCAGTTGACCGTCCACTTGCCGATCGGTGCACTGAGCGCGTGCACCATCACCTCGGCCTGGAAGCCTCCGCTCCAGGTTCCGGTGATGTTGTACATCGCCGAACAGCCGGTCCCGCCCGGGTTGCTGGTGGGCGAGGTGGTCGGCGTCATGGTGGGCGGCGTCGTCGGGGTGCTGGTGGGCGGCGTCGTCGGCGGCGTCGTCGGCGGGGTGGTGGGCGGGGTTGTCGTCCCGCCGTTACCGACACCGGTGACCTCGCCGTTACCGCCGTCGAAGACGACGTCGGAGCAGCCGTAGAACGTCTCGGTGCTGTCCGAGCGCGACCACACCGAGTAGATCAGGTGCTTACCGCTCTTGCCGGACGGCAGGGTGGCGTTCCAGTAGTAGTGCCCGGCGTCGGTGCCTGGTCCGCCGTCGGCCGGCGGGTTGGTGGTCTGATCGAACGGGGTGGACTCGAGGTCGCTCCACGCCAGGGGCTTGGTCGGGTCGTACCCGTTCTTGGTGATGTAGAGCGAGAACGTCCCGGGGTGCTTGGCCCAGTCGTTGTACTGGATCCCGATCGTCTTACCCGTCGTCAGGTGAGTGACCGGCCAGTCGTTACGAGCGAGGTTGAAGCCCGTGAAGTTGTACGGGCCCCCGGTGCCGCCGCTGCACAGCTGGCCGTCCGGCAGGAAGCCGGACACCCGCCCGGCCCCGTCGGAACGGAGCACGGCGAACCAGTTGTACAGCGAGGTGGTGCCGCTCTGCGCGACCGCGGCCGCACACGCCGCGTTCTTGGGCTCGATCGCACCCGTGTTCGGGTTACGACCGTCCTGGTAGCACAGCCAGGTCCGGCTGCCCGGCACCATCATGGCGCCGTGCGCGCTCGCCGCGGTGGGCATCACCACCGCGCCGAGCCCGGCCGCCAGCATGGCCGCCGCGACGTACGAGAACAGTTTCTTTCTTCTCACGGTTCCTCCTCTCAGCCGTTCGGGAACAGCCGGGCGAAGTCGGCGTAGCCGGTGGCGACGTCGACCTGCGCCCAGAAACGGTGGTAGTTGAACGTGGGGGCGGCACCGCCGTCGAGGTACGCCTGGACCTTGGGCCAGTCCGGGTCGTTCTTGTACCAGGAGCGGATGTCCAGGAAGGACTTGCCGGGGGCGATCACGTCGCCGTTCGGCATCTTGCCGGTCCAGCCCGGCGGGATGTAGAGACCCTGGCCGGTGGAGGCGTTGTAGACGTCGTCCATCCGGTTGTAGTCGGCGCGGGTCTCGGTGACCGAGACGCCCTTCGCGTCCTTGTGCGTCCAGATCGCGTCGAGCAGGTTCTTCGCCGCCGTCTTGGCCGCCGTGTTACCGGACTTGGCGGCGTAGTAGGTCAGCAGCTTGGCGAACGAGCCGGCCACACCGAGGTCGGTGCCCTTGCTCTTGACCGTGACGTGCAGGCCGGTGTTCGCCGCCGGGCTGGACGGGGTCCAGGTCGCCGGCTTGCCCGACCAGCCCAGGTCGGACGGGATCTCGAAGCTGGTGGCGCTGATGGTGGAGTTGGCCAGGGCCCAGGTGACCCACTTGTCGAGCACGGTCTTGGCCTTGGTGTCACCGGTCGTGTAGTAGTACTCGGCCAGGCGCTCCAGCGACCAGGTCTGCATGCCGAACCACTGGTTGGACGGCGGGTCCTCGTAGACCGGTGCCTCGACGTAGGACAGGCCGTAGAACGTCGGGGTGCCGGCCGGCGGGGCCGAGTAGCTGCCGTCCCAGCTGTTGGTGGCGCCACCGGCGATGGCCCCCTCGGAGGACTGCAGCCACTGGTAGAACTCGAGCTGCCGGTTCAGGGTCGCCTGCCAGTCCGACTTCGCGGTCGCGCCCTTCGGGGTGAACGCGCTGACGTTGGACAGGACGTACGCCGCCATCGGGTTCTGGTAGCCGAAGTGGTCGACGCTGGAACCGATCCGCCACGCCCAGCCCGCGCTGGTGTCGTAGGCGCCGCCCCAGGCGTAGTACCAGGACATCAGGTTGTTCGACGCGTTCTTGCCGGTGCCCGCGGGGCAGCTGGTCGAGGTACAACCGGGCTGCTTGAAGTACTTGTCGTAGAAGGAGTAGCGCAGGTAGTCGCCCATCTTGGCGGCGTTCGCCACCGAGGTGGAGATCTGCGAGGCCTTGCCCTGCTGGGTGGCCCAGGTGTACGCCCAGTACGCCGCCTGGATGGCACGCGAGTCAGCGTCCGGCGCGTTGGTGTACTTCCACTGCTTGGCGTAGCTGCTGTCCTTGGTGAACAGGTCCAGGTAGCCGTTCGGGCCGCCGGACTTGAACGTGTCGCAGGACGGCTGCGGCACGGTCTCGAAGGTGGACTCCTGCGGGCCGCGCTGGAAGGTGTTGATGTAGGCGACACGGGTGGTGCCGTCACCGCAGTGGCCGAAGCCGTAGGTGTTGTCGACGTCCATCAGCCAGTGCATGCCGTAGATGTCGTCGGTGCCGTACGCGCTCTTCAGCTCCGCCGCCAGCGGGTCGGTGCCGACCGAGACACTGGAGTCCAGCTGCGACGGGTACTGCGACGGCAGCGGGTGCTCGGCCGCGTACGTCGCCGGCTTCGCCGGGTTGTAGTTGGCGTTGGTGGGCTGGTCGGCGTGCGACGGGATGATGTACTTCTCCATCGTCGACCAGGCCGAGTTGAACGGCGCCCAGTCCTGGGTGGTGGAGCCGTGCTCGGCCTCCAGCCACAGCCAGTAGCTGAACGCCTCGGACGTGGTCTCGTGACCCTGGTCCGGCGCCTCGTCGATGAGCGTCTCGATCGAGTGGTAGGGCACGCCCTCGGGGCTGAAGTAGCCGTTGGACGGGTTCTTGATGTCGTTGTACATCTGGGTGAACCGGGCGTCGACCGCACCGGCGGTGACCACGTTCGCGGTCACCGTCGCGGCCGTGTAGCCGGTCGCGGTGGCCGAGAAGGTGGCGTTGGTGCCGCTGGTGGCCGCACTGGTGGCGGCGACCGTGACGGTCTGGCCGGTGCTCCAGTTCGACGGAGTGAACGTCAGCGTGGCCGGTGTCGCGGAGACCGTGGTCGCCCCCGCGGTCCGGGCCAGCGTCACGGTCACGCTGGTGGTCGGCGCGGCCGACAGGGCCAGCTTGAAGGTCGAGCTGTCACCGGGCGAGACGGTCACGCCGGTGGCGTCCGCGACGATCGCCGGCAGGGTGCTGGCGTCGACGAACACCGGCACGTCGGCCGTGTTGCTCTTGGTGCCGGCACTGTCGTACGCGACCGCCTGCAAGTGGTAGGCGGCGGTCTGGGCCGGCACCCCGGTCCAGGCGTACGAGTACGGCGCGGTCGTGTCGGTGTTGAGCAGCAGGCCGTCGTGGTAGAACTCGACCTTGCTGATCGTCTGCCCGGAGGCCGCCGTCGCGGTCGCGCTGATCGGGATGGAGGCCGGCGCCGTGTAGCGGGTGTTGGACGCCGGCGAGCTGATCGCCACGGTGGGCGCGGCCACCGCCCCGTTGCAGGCGGTGCCGTTGAGGCTGAACGCCGTCGGCACCGGGTTGGCCGAGCCGAAGGTGCCGTTGAAGCCGGTACCCACGGTCGCGTTGGTGCCGATGCTGCCGTTCCAGCCGGCGCTGTTCACCGTGACGTGCCGGCCCGACTGGGTGTAGGTGCCGTTCCAGCCCTGCGACACCTTCTGAGCCGAGTCGGGGAAGTCGTACTCGAGTTTCCAGCTGCTCACCGGGTCACCGGCGTTGGTGATCTGGATGTCTCCGGTGAAGCCGCCGGACCACTGGCTCTGCACCTTGTAGACGACGGTGCAGCCGGCCGCGGCGTGCGCTGGCGCACCTGCGGCCAGGGCCACGCCGGCACCGAGGACGGTGGTGCCGGCGACAGCGAGCCCTCGGCGTAAACGCCTCAGACGTCTCTCTCGTGGGAGCACGGGAGTTCCTTTCGTGGGGGTTGGGGAGTTGGCTCAGCTGGTCGCTGAGCAGGTGATCGGGGAGGGAACCGGGTTGGTGGTGCCGGTCAGACCCGCCAGGAAGCCGAACGTGGTGGTGCCGTTCGTGGCGAGCGTGCCGTTATAGCCGGCATTGACGACCTTGACCGTCGTGCCGGATTGGGTGCCGGTGCCGTTCCAGACCTGCGAGATGGTCTGGCCGCCGGTGAAGTTCCAGCCCACGGTCCAGCTCTTGGTGGCCGTGCCGCCGGTGTTCTGGACTGTCACCTCACCCTGCATGCCACCGCTCCACGCGCCGGTGACCTTGTAGGTGGCGGTGCAGCCCGACGCCCCGGTGGTCGGGGTGACGGTCGGGCCGGTGGTCGGGCTGACAGTCGGGCTGACAGTCGGGCTGACAGTCGGGCTGACTGTCGGGCTGACCGTGGGACTGACCGTCGGGCTCGCGGTCGGCGTGCTCGTCGGGGACGTGGTCGGTGGCGTCGTGGCCGTCGTGGTCCGGTCCGCGTAGAGGATCCCGCGGCCGTTGGTGCCCAGGTAGACCCGGCCGAACACGTTCGGGTCGCCGGCCAGCGCGTCGCCCATGTTGCCGTACTGGTGGGCGTCGTCGTTGATCCGCACCCAGCTGGTGCCGCCGTCGTCGGAGCGGAAGACGCCGGTGACCGCGTCGACCGTGCCGACCAGGAAGATCGCCTTGTGACTCTGGCCCGGTGCGGCCTTGCCGAAGGCGACGTTGATGCCGGACGTCACCGAGGTGACCTTGGTGAAGGTGGTGCCGGAGTCGGTCGACTTGAACAGCCCCGTCTCCCCGGCGACCCAGACCTCACCCGCGGTGCCCGGGACGGCCTTGAGGTGCAACCGGCCCGTGGTCGGCAGCGACACCGAGGACGCGGTGAACGTCGCGCCGCCGTCCTTGCTCGTGTAGAACTTCCCCGCCGCGTACGCGTAGAAGGTCTTGGGGTTGACCCGGTCCGATTCGACGATCGCCCCGGTGGGAATCCCCGTCGACGCGGTCCACGAGCTGCCTCGGGTGGTCGAGTAGTAGACCCCGGTGCCCTGCGGCGACCAGACCATGGCGCCGGCGTCGGCACCGACCGCGATGGTTCCGCCGCCGGTCACCCCGGACGGTTCCTGGCCCTGGTACCAGTTCTTGCCGCCGTCGGTGCTGATGCCGATGTGCGGGGCAGCGTCGGCGTTCCCGACTCGCGCGAACACTGTGGGCGTGAGTTCGGCGAAGTCGAGGGACGTGTTGCTGCTCAGCGTCGGGGTGTCGTGGAAGCTGGGTTGCACCGCGTCGAGTGACGCGTGGTAGAAGCCGCTGATGTCACCGAGCGCGCTGACCAGCGGTGCACCGGTCGGCGGAGCGGCGAGGTCGAGGACGGCCGTCTCCTCGAGGCCCTTGGCGACCGGCTTGATCGTGATCTTGGTGCCGGCGTCCCAGTTCGTCAGGTTCGACGTGCCGTAGACGGTGGCGCCGGTGCCGTAGAACATCCGGTCGGAGTTGTACGGGTCGATCGCGAGGGACTCGTTCATCCAGCCGAGCTTCGGGGTGGACTCCGGCGGTTGCGGGTTGGTGTTGAAGTCCAGCCAGGGGTTGGCCGAGATGTCCATGGTGTAGCGCTTGGACATGCTGGGGTAGCTGGTCCAGTCCCAGGCCCGGGTCCAGGTGGCCCCGTTGTCGGTGCTGCGGAAGAAGATCGCGTCCGGCCACCAGGAGATCTGGGTGGCGACCATCAGCGTGCCCGGGTGCAGGGTGTCGACCGTGAGGCCGGAGTAGCCGTAGTAGGCGTCCGCCGTCGGGGTCGGGGTGATGTTGGTCCAGGTCCCGGTCGAGATCTGGTATTTCCAGACCTGGCCGGCCGCGCCGTCGTACGGTCCGCCGGTGTCGCTGGTGGCGATGTAGAGGTAGTCGCCCTGGACGACGCCCTTGTGGGCGAGGTAACCGGTGGGCTGACCGGCGACGCGGGTCCAGGTGGTGCCGCCGTCGGCCGACGTGTAGAGCGGGTTGGCCTTGTCCCCGACACCCACGAAGATGCGGTTGGCGGCGCCGAACGTGACCCAGCTCAGACCCTGGTTCTGGTTGAGGTAGTTGTTGGTGTCGGACGCGTCCTGCACGTAGTTGCCGACGTTCGGGAAGCTGGTGACCTTGCTGAACGTCACGCCGTAGTCGGTACTGCGGTAGAGGCCGTTGCCGCCCTCGGCGGCGAAGTACACGTTCTTGTGGTTGTTCGGGTCGACGGCGAGCCGCTCACCGATGCCCCGGCCGGGCATGTTGCCGCCGTTCTTGAACGGCAGCGTGGTGATCTGCCAGGTGTTTCCCTTGTCCGAGGAGCGCAGGATGGCGCCGTTGTTCGGATCCCAGTCGTTGGTGTACATGCCGACCGCCGCATAGACCCGGTTGGTGTCGACCGGGTCGGGCGCGATGGACAGGACGCCGTTGTAGCCCCAGTTGTTCTGGCCGACCCAGTCGAGCAGCGGGGTCCAGCTCTGGCCGGCCTCGTTCCATCGGTAGGCGCCACCGATGTCGGTGCGGGCGTAGATCAGGTTCTTCTCGCCCGGGTTGAAGACGATGGCCGGGACGAAGCCACCCCCGTCGATCCGGACGTTCTTCCAGTTGTACGGGTCGGCCGCGGTCGCCGACGCCGTGTTGGGCGAGGCCAGGGCGACCGCCACCACCCCGGCTAACAGGGCGGCGATGCTCGCCCCGATGGCTACCCTTCTCATCCGGGCACCTTCCATAGACGTACGTGCACATGGGAGCGCTCCCAGAAGCGTCCGGCCTGAGACACATCGCTGTCAAGCCCTGGAAACATCGAGTTGACAATGCTGAATCTACGGGCGCTTTTCGGAAATGCTTTTCGCGCTAACCGCAATGAATTGACTGAACTCAATCGCTTAAACGTTCAGCAACGCCTTGAAATGGGCCGAACACTTACCGTCAACCAACGGGACGTTCAGGTGTTTTCGGCGCTGTGTATCATCCTGGCGTTGATTGCCAGGACGACACCGGGGTATCCACGGTCCGGTCAGCGGATCGGACCGGCGGTGGAGGAGCGTTGCATGAAGGTTTGCGTTGTCGGTACGGGCTATGTCGGCCTTACTACCGGGGTCAGTCTCGCGTTCCTCGGGCATGAGGTGACCTGCGTCGATCTGGATCAGCAGAAGGTCGACATGCTCACCGCGGGCCGGTGCCCCATCTACGAGCCGGGAATGGACGACCTGCTGTCCGAGGCCGCCGCCAATCTGACGTTCACCACCAGCTACGCCGAGGCGGTGCCCGGCGCCGATGTGGTCTTCGTCGCAGTGCAGACCCCGTCGGCCGACGACGGCAGCCCCGACCTGCGCTATCTGCGCTCGGCCGCGGAGAGCGTGGCGCAGAACCTCGACCACGACTTCACCGTCGTGGTCAACAAGTCGACCGTGCCGATCGGCAGCGGCAACTGGGTCGACGCGATTCTTCGCGAGTCGTTCGCGCAGCGCACCGACCGGCCCGAGGGCTGCGAATTCTCGGTGGCCTCCAATCCCGAGTTCCTGCGCGAGGGCAATGCGATCCACGACACGCTCTTCCCCGACCGAATCGTGATCGGCTCCGACAATCCGCGCGGCCTGCAGGTGCTCAACCAGCTTTATCGGCCGATCATCAACCAGACGTTCACGGCGCCGAGCTTCTCGCCGCGCCCCGACGACATCGGCGCGGTCCCGCTGGTCTCCACCGACCTCGCCTCGGCCGAACTCATCAAGTACGCGGCCAACGCGTTCCTGGCGCTGAAGATCAGCTACGCGAACGAGATCGGCCAGCTCGCCGCCAAGGTGGGCGCCGACATCACCGAGGTGACCCGGGGCATGGGTCTCGACCAGCGGATCGGCTCGCGCTTCCTGCAGGCCGGCGTCGGCTGGGGCGGGTCCTGCTTCGGCAAGGACACCAAGGCCCTGATCGCCACCGCGGCCGAGTACAACTACTCGATGCCGATCGTGCAGGCCGCCCGCGAGGTCAACGACCGGCAGCGGCTCATCGCGGTCGAGCGCCTGCAGGACGAGCTGCGCATCCTCAAGGGCCGCAAGATCGGCCTGCTCGGCATCGCGTTCAAGCCCAACACCGACGACCTGCGCGACTCGCCGGCGCTCGACATCGCCAACCTGCTGATCGCCCGCGGCGCCCGGGTGCGGCTGCACGACCCGATCGCCGGCGAGCGCTTCCAGCGTGAACAGCCCGAGCTCGCGCCCTACCTGCGCGAGTCGCTCGACGACCTGTTCGACGACTGCGACGCGGTCGTGCTGGTCACCGAGTGGGCGCAGTACCTCGAACTGGACTGGGGCAAGTTCGTCGGCCTCATGCGCACGCCGATCCTGCTGGACGGCCGGCATGTGCTGGACAGCGAGCGGATGGCCCGGCTCGGCTACAAATACTTGGCAATCGCCGGATAAGCCCGTTTCAGCCCAGACACCCCGGCCGTCTCGCCGGATATCCCAGATATCCAGCGGGCCGGCCGGCCTGCGTCTAGGGTCTGGTCAGGGGCTTTGGGGGTGTGACCAGCAGTTCTCCCTTAACCGGTTAAGGTGCCAGATCGCCGCTGCCGTATCGTTACCGAGTCGATCGAGCGGAAATCATTGCGCAACGTCCCGGTTACCTCTTGACTGTGAGCCAAGTAGCGCTTCGGACGGCGACGTCTTCGGACGTCGGAGGCGCGATTTGACATAGGGAGCGGTATGTTCGGTCAACCTAGGAGCCCGCGTTTCCGGGCCGCGCTCGCCGGCACGCTCAGTGCCGGGCTGGTTCTCAGCATCGCAGCTTGCGGCGGCAGCGACGACTCCGACAGCGACACCTCGTCGAACGCCTCGGCGTCGGCGATCGACTGTGCGCCATACACGAAGTTCGGCGACATCAAGGGCAAGACGGTCTCCATCTACACGGGCATCGTCACTCCTGAGGACACGCCGCACATCAACTCGTACAAGCCTTTCGAGACCTGCACGGGCGCGACGGTGAAGTACGAGGGCGACAAGTCCTTCGAGACCCAGATCCTGGTCCGGGCCAAGGCCGGCAACCCGCCGGACCTCGCCATCGTGCCCCAGCCCGGCCTGCTCAAGCAGCTCGTGGCCACCGGCAAGGCGGTCGTGGCGCCGGACGAGGTCTCGGCCAACGTCGACAAGTTCTGGGGCAAGGACTGGAAGGCCTACGCCACCATCGACGGCAAGTTCTACGCCGCGCCGCTGGGCGCGAGCGTGAAGTCGCTGGTGTGGTACTCGCCGAAGGACTTCAAGGACTCCAACTACGAGGTCCCCACCACCCTCGACCAGCTCAAGGCCCTCAGCGACAAGATGGTCGCCGACGGCAAGAAGCCGTGGTGCGCGGGCATCTCCTCGGGTGACGCGACCGGCTGGCCGGTCACCGACTGGATGGAAGACTTCATGCTCCGCACCGCGGGCGTGGACGAGTACGACAAGTGGGTCAACCACCAGATCGCGTTCAACAGCCCGGAGCCGACCGCGGCCCTCGACGCTGTCGGCGGCTACCTGAAGAACGACAAGTACGTCAACGGTGGTCTCGGCGACGTCAAGAGCATCGCGACCACCACGTTCCAGGACGCCGGCCTGCCGATCCTCGACGGCCAGTGCGAGATGCACCGCCAGGCGAGCTTCTACGCGGCCAACTGGCCCAAGGGCACCAAGGTCTCGCAGGACGGCGACGTCTTCGCGTTCTACCTGCCCGGCAAGGACGCGACCACCAAGCCGGTTCTCGGCGGCGGCGAGTTCGTCCTGTCGTTCGCGGACCGTCCCGAGGTCAAGGCGTTCCAGACCTACCTGTCCTCCGACACCTGGGCCAACACCAAGGCCAAGCTGTCCAGCGGCTGGGTCTCGGCCAACAAGGGTCTCGACCCGAACAACCTGACCAGCCCGATCGACCAGCTCGCGGCCAAGATCCTGCTCGACCCGGCCACCCAGTTCCGGTTCGACGGTTCCGACCAGATGCCCGCGGCCGTCGGCTCGGACGCGTTCTGGAAGCAGGCGACCAGCTGGATCACCGGCCAGGACACCAAGACCACGGTGGACAACATCGAAAAGGCCTGGCCGAAGAAGTAATCCGAACTGAATAGATCTACCCAAGGCCGGTCGGGAGGCGTAACAATCTCCCGGCCGGCCTCACCCTCTCTCACCACCACCACATAGCAACAAAGGAGGTACGGGTCGCGTGTTCAACACCGCCTCCACCACCCCAGGCAAGCTGTTACAGATGCTCGCCGCCCTACTGCTGTTCGCAGCGATCATGGGCGTCATCCTTTTCATCGCGGGACGACTCGGCCGCGGCAAGAACGGCGACAAGTGGGTGGGGTACATCTACCTCCTCCCGGCCGTCTTGATGCTGCTCATCGGTCTCGTCTACCCCGGTCTCCGCACCATCTACGAGTCGTTCTTCGACGCGGCCGGCAACGCCTTCATCGGGTTCGACAACTACAAGACGATCTTCACCAACGAGGACGAGCTCACCGTTCTGCGCAACACGGTGTTCTGGGTCGTCTTCACCCCGTTCGTGGCGACCGCGGTCGGCCTGGTCTACGCGATCCTGGTCGACAAGTCCCGGATGGAGTCGTTCGCCAAGGCCCTGATCTTCCTGCCGATGTCGATCTCCTTCGTGGCGGCCTCGGTCATCTGGAAGTTCATGTACGAGTACCGCCCCGACCAGGGCAGCGTGAAGCAGATCGGCCTGATCAACCAGATCATCGTCTGGCTCGGCGGCAAGCCGGTGCAGCTGCTGATCGAGTCGCCCCTCAACACGTTCCTGCTGATCATCGTGATGATCTGGATCCAGGCCGGCTTCGCGATGACCATCCTGTCGGCGGCGATCAAGGCGATCCCGGACGACATCGTCGAGGCCGCCCGCCTCGACGGCGTCAACGCGTGGAGCATGTTCCGGAGCATCACGCTGCCGAGCGTGCGCCCGACCGTCGTGGTCGTGCTCACCACGATCGGTATCGGCACGCTGAAGGTCTTCGACATCGTCCGCACCATGACCGGCGGCCAGTTCAAGACCAACGTCGTGGCCAACGAGTTCTACAGCCAGACGTTCCGAGCGGACAACCAGGGTCTCGGCGCCGCCCTCGCGGTGCTGCTGTTCATCCTGGTCATCCCGATCGTCGCGTACAACATCCGCCAGGTCCGTCAGGGGGCATGATGAGCATCGTCACTCCGCTGACGACCGGCCCGGAGATCACGCCGAAGCAGCTGTCCGCGTCCGCGGTCGCCAAGAAGAAGCTCAGCTCGCCGTGGGCGTCGCTGGCCGCGATCGTCATCGCGGTGCTGTGGACGATTCCCACGTTCGGCCTGCTGGTCTCGTCGTTCCGGCCCGAGCGCGCGATCAAACGCACCGGCTGGTGGACGTTCTTCAGCGACCCCCAGGTCACCTTCGACAACTACAAGGCCGTCTTCGGCGCCGACGGCGGCGTCAACATGGCCGACTTCTTCGTCAACTCGCTGGTGATCTGCATCCCCGCGGTGCTGATCCCCCTCGCGCTGGCGTCGCTCTCGGCCTACGCGTTCGCCTGGATCGAGTTCAAGGGCAAGAACTTCCTGTTCCTGGCCATCTTCGCGCTCCAGATCGTGCCCCTGCAGGTCACCCTGATCCCGGTCCTCGAGATCTTCGTGAAGCTGCACTTGACCGGCACGTTCTGGACGCTGTGGCTGGCCCACTCGACGTTCGCCCTGCCCCTGGCGATCTACCTGCTGCACAACTTCATGAAGGAGATCCCCGCGGGGTTGATCGAGGCGGCGCGCATCGACGGCGCCGGCCACGTGTCGATCTTCTTCCGAGTCATGTTGCCGCTGCTCACTCCGGCTCTGGCGGCGTTCGGCATCTTCCAGTTCCTGTGGGTCTGGAACGACCTGCTGGTCGCCCTGGTCTTCGCCGGCGGCGGCAACGAGGTCGCACCGATCACCCTGCAGCTGGCCAACCTGAGCGGCACGAGAGGCACCGCCTGGCAGCTCCTGTCGGCCGGCGCGTTCGTCTCGATCCTCGTCCCGGTGACGGTGTTCCTGCTGCTCCAGCGCTACTTCGTCAGGGGTCTGCTGGCCGGAAGCGTCAAGGGCTAGGTTTTCTCCACGCCGAAAGGCCGCGTCCGGATCGGACGCGGCCTTTCGGCGTGTCGCGGGTTCGACCGATATTGAAGTCCACCCCGACCCGGGCGCAGGATGTGGCATGACCATCACCGCGTACACCAAGACCGTCGGCGAGGTTGCGGCCCAGAGCGGCGTGGCGGCGTCCGCCGTACGCTTCTACGAACAACACGGTGTGGTCGCCGCCGTCCGCACCCAGGGTGACCAACGACGGTTCGATGAGAGCGCGGCGTGTCGCATCCGGGTCGCCCGGATGGCCCAGCGGGTCGGCCTGACCGTGCGGGAGATCGCCGAGGTCTTCGCGACGCTCCCCCGCGATCCGCAGCCGGCGGACTGGGCGCGGGTGGCCGAGGCGCTGGTCACCGAGGCCGAGGCGCGCACGGCCGCTCTGCGGGACCAGCTGGCCGCGATGCGCTGGGGCGCCCGCCCGGGTGATCTCGCCTAGGCGCGGTCGAGAACGACCACCGGGATCTCCCGCGAGGTCTTCGTCTGATACTGGTCGTAGTCGGGCCAGACCTCGACCATCTTGGCCCACATGTCCGGCTTCTCCGCCGCCGTGGCCACCCGCGCGGTCGCCCGGAAACGGTCACCCTTGATCTGCACCTCGACGTTCGGGTCCGCGGACAGGTTCAGGAACCAGGCCGGCGGCTCCGGCGTCCCGCCCTTGGACGCGACGACGAGGTAGGACCCGTCGTACTCCCGGTAGATCAGCGCGTGCGACCGCTGCTCGCCGGTCTTACGGCCCGTGGTGAACAGGATCAGAATGGTCGTCCCGTTCCGCCAGTGATAGCCGTCCTCGCCGTTGGTCTCGAGGTAGCGCTCGACGTGCGGATCGCCATGCAGTTCGACAGCAGATGTCATGTCCCGACCCTACGCCCGCGCGCCCCCGGAGGCCGTCGACCACCGGCTCAGGCCTCGGCGGGGGCTCGCGGCGCCGGTCCCGCGCTCGCGTAGGCGACCAGGCCGGCGAGGGCCAGCACGCCCGCGAGCACGGCTGCGGCGGTACTCGCGGGTTCCTGGGTCTGCCACGTCAGGACCCGGCCGACCAGGGGCTCGGACTGGGGGAACATGGTGGCGGGCAGGGTCCAGCCGAGCGGCAGGAACCAGGAGCGGGCCGGGCCGAGGACGACGGCGCCGAGAGCGGTGAGGCCCAGCAGGCCGCCGGCGTCGCGCACCACCAGCCACGCCGGGCCGAAGCCGGCGTCTGTGCCCAGCGTGAGCAGCAGCAGGCCGACCACGACGGCGACGGCGGCCAGGAGGTGGGCGGCCCGCCTCGGGGCCCAGCGCAGGGCGGCCGTCCTGTCGAGGGCGTCGTCGGGGCCGCCGAAGCTGGCGGTGAGCAGCGCGACCAGGAACAGGACGGTCAACACGACCATCTGCACGCCGACTGTGCGCTCTTTCGAGGACACCGACCACAGGGTCCACATGAGTGCGGTGCAGCCGACGGCGCCGGTCAGCGCCGCCGGTGCGCCGCGGGAACGCAGGTAGAGAGTCAGCCACCTCATTTTTCGAGTACTCCCTCGACGGAGCCGCACGAGAGGGCGGCCTGGCGCAGCGCGACGACGCGTTCGCGCACCTGGTCGGCGGGCTGGGCCCGCAGCGTCTGCCAGAGGGCCACCGACTCGCTCACCTGAGCCGGGTCGGAGGGGCCGGAGCCGACCGGTTCGCGACCCAGCAGCCAGTAGGCGGCGGCCAGCTTCTGCACCGGGTCGGCGCTGTGGTCGCACTGTGGCGGGGTGTTGAAGGCGGCGGCCACGATGTCGGCGGTCGACGGCAACTCGTCGGCGTTCATCCGCACCAGGACGACGTCGTCGTGCCACTGCGGGAAGATGTCGGGGAAGAACGTGGTGGTGTCCTCGTGCACCTTGGCCGGGGCCGCCGGCAGCTTCGCCAGCACCGTCAGGGCCTCGCGGGCGGGTGGCACGATCTCGTCCAGCAGTCCGGAGTGGACCCGTCCGGCGCACACCCGGGGTTCGTCCGCGGCGCACACCAGTTCCCTCGCCACCGGGTCGACCGCGCCGATCACGTAGCGGTTCTGGTGGGGCATGACCGCGATGGCCAGTGCGGCACCGAGCGCGACCGGCAGGACCGCCGCGACGCGCAGGCGCCAGCCGTTCGAGGCGAGCAGCATCACCGCGGTGATCGCCAAGCCGCCCAGCCACAGGGCCTGGGACGCGCTGGCCCGGCCGGGGACCGTCGCGTACGCGTCCGGCAGGTTCATCTCGTAGATCGGGGAGAACACCAGGGCGAGCCAGCCGTGCGGCCGGGTCGCGCGGGGAATCAGCAGCAGCAGGGCCAGGCCGGCGATGCCGAGCGCGGGGGCGGTGACGAGCGAGGGCAGCAGACGGCCGACCGCCATGCCCAGCCAGACGGCTCCGATCAGCGACAACGCGCCGACGGCGGTGACCACGAAGACGGTGAGCGGGAAGTAGCGGGCGGTGCCGATGATCCACACGGCGCCCGCGATTCCCATCGCCAGGTAGCCGCACACCACCGCGATGGCCATCGCGCTGACCGCCGGCACCGTCCGGTTCGCCAGGGGCCGCGGCGTGCTGGCGAACAACTCCCCCACCCGCGAGCGGTGGTCACGACTCGACTGCCAGGCGCCCGCGGCCAGGGCGAGCGGCCACAGCAGGGCCAGGTAGAGGCGTTGCGACATGGCCAGTTGCACCCAGCCGTCGGCGAACTCGACCCCGGCCGCGAAGTAGAGCGCGACGGTGCCGATGACGAGGACCAGCAGGGCGGTGGTGATGGCCGCCGAGCGGCGCAGTTCGATGCCCAAAACGCGGTTCATCGGGTCGCCTTCCGGTGGCGGCGGACCAGTGCGGAGTAGCCGCGCTCGGCCGCGCTGTCGCCGGCGTCGCCCTCGCCACCCTGCTCGATCATCTGATCCACCGGGCCGTCGAAGACGAGGCGGCCCTCGTTCATCACGACGACGTCGGTGCACGCGGCCACGACGTCCTCGACCAGGTGGGTGGAGACGAGCACACAGCTGTCGACGCCGACGTCGCGCAGCAGCTCGCGGAAGTCGAGGCGCTGCTCCGGGTCGAGGCCGACGGTGGGCTCGTCGAGCAGCAGCACGGCCGGGTCGTTGACGATCGCCTGGGCGATGCCGGCCCGGCGCAGCATGCCACCGGACAGCGTCTTCATCCGGGCGTTCGCCTTGGCGGCGAGGCCGACCCGGTCGACCGCGCGCTGCACCGCGCCGGGGATCTCGGCCTTCGGCATCTCCTTGAGCCAGGCCATGTATTCGACGAACTCGCGCACCGTGAAGCGCGGGTAGAAGCCGAACTGCTGGGGCAGGTAACCCAGCCCGCGGCGCACCCGGCGCAGGTCGGCGCGTCCGTCGACGGCCTCGCCGAGCAGGGTCAGGGTGCCGCCGGCGGGCTTGATCACCGTGGCCAGGGCCCGCATCAGGGTGGTCTTGCCCGCCCCGTTCGGCCCGAGCAGAGCGTGCACGCCGGTGCCGAGGCGCAGGTCGAGACCGTCGACGGCCAGATGGCGACCGGCCTTCACATGCAGCCCGGCGGCCTCGACCGCCCAGGCATAGGTGGTGGGGGCCGTTTCGGCCGCGCTCACCGTACGCATCTTGTTTCCCCTCAGTTGTGGCTGGAAAGCCGGCGGAAGTTGGTGGCCCGGGTCGCGGCGAGAACGCCCAGGACCAGGGTGAGCAGCGCCCAGACGAGGGCGCTGCCGGGGCCCAGCACGACGGGCGTATGCACGGTGACGATCGCGGGCACGACCACGGCCAGCACCCAGGCGGCACCGAGCCCGACGGCGGCCCGGTAGACGCCGACGAAGGCGCCGAGCACGATGGTGGCGGCGCAGAAGGCCAGACAGGGCAGCAGCGTGACCGCCAGTGAGACGCCGGTGCGGGTGCTGGCCAGGGCGAGCGCCGGGATGATCACGCCCAGCACGGCGGCGGTGCGCCGCAACAGCATGGCCAGGCCGGCCTTGGGGGTGGCGGAGATCAGCTCCCAGGCCGGGTCGTGGCGCCGGCTCCAGGCCATCGCCACCCCCGGCAGCGGGGCCACCGGTGCGAGCAGCGAGACCAGCGGGACGCTCGGCTGAGCCGCCTGGAGCAGGACGGCGCAGGCCAGCACCGACACCGACATGATCAGCCACGGCACCATGTGCCAGACCAGCCAGCGGTTGCGCAGCCGGCGGTGCCGCATCGGGGCGGGCCCGGCGGCGATGCCCGCGGCCACCCCCGCCGCGACCCGCTCGAGCAGGTCGTCGCGACCGCCGAGCCGGGCCCGGCAGGCGGCGCAGTCCTCCAGGTGCACCTCGACCGACCAGGCGGTGACCTCGTCGAGGTCGGTGCCCGGGTCGGCGTAGCGGGCGATGACCGCAGGGCTCGGATGCGTCGTCATGACAGGGCCTCCCTCAGTGCGATCCGAGCTCGCCGGGCACGTGACTTGACGGTGCTTTCCGGCACTCCCAGCAGCGTCGACGTCTCCCGCACGGACAGGCCGTCGAGAACCATCGCCCGCAACACCTGCCGTGCCTCCGGGGGCAGTTCCAGCAGCGCCTTCTCGAGTTCGTGGCCGACGCTGCCGGCCAGGACCTCGTCCTCGGCGGCCGGCGCGACCGTCTCGGCGAGCGGCACCGCCGGCATGTCGTTGAGCCGGGCCCGCCGCCGGAACGCGTCGACGAGCCGGTGCGCCGCGATGGTCCAGAGCCAGCCGACCGCACTGCCCGACCCCGAACCGGCGTAGCTGCCCGCAGCCCGCCAGACGGACAGGTAGGTCTCCTGCATCACGTCGGCGACGACGTCGTCGTCGGCACACCGGCGGCGAAGGCGGGTGAGCAGCCACGGCGACGTGCGCCGGTAGAGCTCGTCGAACGCACGCCGGTCTCCCCCGGCCGTGCGGCGCACGAGCTCACCCTCGTCGGCCGCTTCCAGACTTCGTTTCACAAACATCAAGACGACGGCCCTCTCGCCGGGGACGCGCCCGGATGTGTGACGTGGGTCACTTTCTACAAAGGTCTGCTTACGAGGGCGGTAAAAGCGAAAACTAGTCATGTGCGGGCTTACAGCCGAATAGTGGCATTCGCGCTGGCGCTGGTGATCGTCCTGGTTCCGGGCGCGGCACCCGCGGCAGCCGACCCCATGACGACCACCGCGCTCGGCGCCCGCGTCTATATCGGTCTGCTCAATGGTGCCCTCCCGATCGACCTGCAACTGCCGGTCCGGCGCAGCTGGACCACCGGCGGGAGCGTCAGCTCCGATGCCACCCTCGCCGTGGACCTGCTGCCACCGCTGATCCCGAAGCTCATCTACGTCGGCGCGGCCACCGCCAAGGCGGCCCCGGCGGCCGGCGGCGGGATGGCCGAGGGCAAGGTCGCCGGCCTCAACCTGCTCAACAACGCCCTCGCCGTCGACGGGCTCGCCGCGTCCTGCCAGATGACCGCCACCGGCATCACCACGAACGTCGACGTCACCAACCTCAAACTCGCCGGGCAGAGTGTCCTCAACCCCGCCGTCAACCTGGCTGTCGGCCTCCCCGGCGTGCTCACCGCGACCGTCAACAAGCGCACCGCCACCTGGGATCCCGCCACCGGGCGCCTCGACCACACCGTCCGCGCCCTGGACATCGACCTGCTCAGCGGCCTCGGGGTGGTGGCGAACGGCACGGTGGTGGCGGCCGAGGCGACCTGCTCCGGCATCGTCAAGCTGGGCACCGCGAGCACCACCCCCGTCGCCCTCGCCCCCGGGCAGTCCGGCTCCCCGGTCGTCACGGTCACGAACACCGGCGACGTCGCGGCCCCGGGCACCACCATCAAGATCCCGAAACCCCCGTCGGCGTACGTGCTGGACACACCCCCGACGGTGACCGGCGGCGGCACCTGCACCACGACCGACCCGGCCTTGGTGATCTGCTCCGGGGTGACCGTGCCGGGCAGTGGAAGTGTGCAGGTCACGCTGCCGGTGCGGCGGCCCGCGAGCGCCCCCGGCGCGGCCCCGAACTGGGTGGCGGCGGCCGGCGAGATCAGTGCGACGAGCACGCCGATCGCCGGGTCCGCCGCGACCATGACGATCACCGGTTCCGGCCCGCTGGTCAACGCCCAGCCCCGGTCCAGCACGGGCGGTTCGGTCACGGTCACCCCGATGATCCTGTACGCCGGGAAGACGTCCACCACCACCGTGACCGTGGCCGACCAGGGGCCGTCCGACGCCGCCGCCACGGTCACTGTTCCGCTCAGCGCCAAACCCTCGGGCGTCACCGTCGACGCCTCGGCCGGTGGCACGCCGTGCACCGTCGGCGCCGCCACCATCGTGTGCACCGGCGTGACCGTCCCGGCCGGCGGGTCGGCACCGGTCACCGTGACGGCCACCGCCCCCCTCAGCGCGACCGTCGGCACCACCTGGGATCTCACCGGCGTCACCGCCGACCTCAACGGCACCGTCGTGTCCGGAGCCGGCCGGCTGCTGACGATCGGCGACCCGGACGTCTATCTGAAGACCGTCACGCTCGTCCCGGCCACCGCCACTCCGGGCGACACGCAGGTGACGGCGGCGATCCAGGTCGCGAACGCCGGCGTGCAGCCCGCGAACCCGGTCACCGTCGCGATCCCGGCCGCACCGGCCGGTTACAGCCTGGGCCCGATCACCACCTCCGGCGGCGGCACGTGCGGCGTGACCGGCTGCACGGGCGTGACCGTGCCGGCCGGCGGCTCGGTGACCATGAGCGTGCCGGTCACGCTCGGCCCCGCTGCTGCCGATCAGCCTGTCCGGCCAAGGCGCCTACGAGGCCCGGATCGTCCTGCCGCCGGACACCAGGCCCGGCCCGCTGCCCGGCGGTTGCCGTCCGGGCGACACACCGAGCGTGGTGCTCTGCGCCGTGGACCTCCCCGCGAGGATCGAGCTGCCGGTGGTGGTCCCCGAGGGAATCGACCCGGGCAAGAAACTCGCCGGCGGGTGCGTCGACGCGGCCCTCGACACCGCCGCCCCCGACGGCAAATGCGACGACGCCGCCGACGTGCCCATCCCCCCGTTGGTCGTGGGGCGCCACGCGGTGAACCTCGCCGTCCATCGAGCCGAGCCGGCGCGGTCCTTGACGAGCAGAACCCCGTTACGCATACGGATCCCCTACGCCAACGAGGGCACGCAGACCGCCGAGAACGTACGTTTCACCCTGGTCCCGCCGCCCGGCGTCACGGTGCGCAGCGCCGCGGCCCGACTGAACACCGAGTCGAAGATCGCCGCCGCCACCGCGATCAGAACCGTGGCGTGCACGACCACCGGCCGGACGGTGACCTGCCAGGCCCCGGACGCGCCGGCGTTGCGCCGGAGCGAGCTCTGGCTGACGCTGACCGCGACCGGGCACGCCCACCCCGGCACCCGGACCATGACGGTCACGATCGCCACCAGCAGCACCGAGGGCAACGCGGCCGACAACGCCACCACTGTCGAGTTCGAGCTGGCCGCCCTGGACGGTGGCCGCGACCTGGCGGTGACCGGCAGCCAGGTGACCGGCCTGGCCACTCTGGCCGCCCTGCTGGCGGGAATGGGCGCACTCCTGATGGCCGTCATTCCGAAAGACCCCTACCGGCCCCGGCACGCCGCGGGCCGCGCCCCGCACCACTGACCGACCGGTTCGAGTGAACATCCGGACGAGGGATTGAACGGACCCGACTTCTCAATCAGCGTTGGTGCCTCATCGAATACATCGCCGGGAATGCGATGATCCAAAAAGGGGCGCACGATCATCATGAATCAGCCGTTCGACCCCCATGACCGGCCGGCGCCGCAACCATATTACGAGGCCCGGCCGGAACAGCCGGCCGGATATGCCGTGCAGCCCTATCAGCCGATGCCGGTGGCGCAATATCCAGCGGCGCAGCTTTCCTATCCGACGCAATTCCAGCCCGCCCTCGTCTCCGCGGCCGGCCGGCTCGGTGCACGCCTGCTCGACACGCTGCTGCTGGTGGTGACGTTCGGCATCGGCTGGCTGATCTGGTCGATGGTCACCTGGTCGAACGGACAGACACCGGCCAAGCAGCTGCTCGGCCAGGTGGTCGCCGACGCCAACACCGGCGAGGCGTTCGACTGGGGGCGGATGGCGCTGCGCTGCTTCGTCATCGAGGGACTGCTCGGGATGCTGCTGAACGCGGTCAGCTGCGGCATCTACTTCTGGGTCGACGCCCTCATGGTCTTCGGCGACCGCCAGCGGACGCTGCACGACCGGATGGCAGGCTCGATCGTCCGGCACCGGTGAGCGGCGGACCGGCGGCAGCGGGCAGCGGTCCGGCACCGGCCGGCGACCCCGCGGCGGCGAGCGGCGGGCCGGCGGCGGGCAAGGTGGCCGCGGACGCGGCGACCTGGATGCAGGTCGTCTTCGGCGGCGCGGGCGTGGCGATCGCGCTGGTGGCCGCGGTGTTCGCCTATTTCGCCTGGGTGCAGCCGCACGCACCGGACGAGCCGACACCGGGCCCCGTCGGCACCACCGGCGCTGTCGCCACGACCGGGTCGGCGCCGACCGCAACGACCGGGCCGGCCACCACGGGGCCGGCCACGACGAGGCCGGCCGTGACCGGGCCGGCCACGACGGGGGCGACCCAGGCGACCGGTGGTCGACAGGTGCCGCTCGGCCGGCTCGCACCGTCGGCGGGCGGCGCGAACATCCACCCGGCGGGCGGCGATCTCGTCATGCCCTGTGCCAGCGGGCAGGCCACCGACCGGCAGCGAACGGTCGAGTACGACCTGGCCGGGCGTTACACCGGCGTGACGGCTCGGCTACGGGTGTCGAAGGCCCCCGACACCGACTCCCTTCTGCAGGTGAAGGTCTTTTCGGACGGCAAAGAGGTGGCGAACCAGAACGTCACCGGGGCCGCCTCAGTCCCCCTGAGCTCTCAGTTCTCCGGCACCACCACGATGCGTATCCAACTCACCTGCCAATCGCCGGACAGCGAGATCACTTTCGAGAACCCCACCCTCTCCCACATGTAGCGCGATCGATGAGGAGCTGAGCCAGTGTCGAGTCCGCAGCCACCAATTCCGCCCCGGTCCGGCCCGGTTCCGGCCCAGCCGCCGCCCCGCGGCGCGGCCTCCGTGCCCACGGCGACATTTCCCCAGGTGCCGGCGGCCGGACCGGCCATGCCCACCGCCGCGTCCCCCGCCGCCCGCGCCAGGCCGCGCGCCGGCCTGCTGGTGGGTACCCTGGTCGTGGCGGTGTTCGCCCTGGTGGTCGGGGTCGCCGCGGTCGTCATGTCGGCACTCGCGCTCGGCCGCAGCGACGACGCGGTGACCATCGCGAACGTCGCCCGCAACGAGCGACCGGTGCCCCCGCCCGGACCGCCCCCCACCGGACCGCCACCGACCGGACCGCCCACCACCGACCGGCCCACCACCGGCCCGACCGGAACCGATCAGCCGGCGCCCGACCCGACCGCCACCGGACCGACGGCCGGGCCCACCGAGATCAGCCCGACGGCCAAGTTCGACGTCGCCTACGAGGGCGAGAAGTTGCGCGTCCGGTCCAAGTCCTGCGGCTACAGCGGCGGACGGATGTACGTCGACCTCGACAACCCGCCGACAGTGGGGGTCGGGCCGGAGAACGCCGAGTTCGACTACGACGGTTGCGACCCCGGGAAGATCGGCATAGACCTTCCGTTCGCCCAGGTGCCCGGCGCCACCGCCACCCCGAAGGACTGCCTCGAGTCGATCCGCACCGATCCGGGGCGCTCACCGGTGGCGCCCACCCGCGGAATGACACTGTGCATCGTGACGTCACAGGACAAGGCGGCGGCCGCCGGCACCACCCAGAAGCTGGTCTTCGTGACCGTGGACGCGATCACCGTCGACAACCAGACAGGCGTGCTCAACGTGACCGCGAAGGCCTGGACCGTACCTCAATGAGAGGTCGCGTCGTTTATCGATTTGATCAACACCTTCCAGCGCCCGGGATCGACCGATGTCACGTCGTTTGCTTGCCGTCCTGCTCGCGGTGATCGCCGTCGCGACCGGTTCCGCCACCCCGTCCGCCGCCGACCTCGCCCAGCCCGCGGTGGTGTCCGAGAACCCGGTGGACTACACGCCGCACGTGCTGGACGGGACCGTCTGGGCATTGGCCGTGGTGGGCCGCACCGTGATCGCCGGTGGCAACTTCACCAGGGTCAGCGACAGCTCCGGCCGCACCACCTACACCCGCCGGAACATCTTCGCCTTCGACCTGCTCGACGGCACGGTCCGGGCCTTCGCGCCCACCCTCGACGGTCCGGTGCACGCCCTGGCCGCCGGACCGGCCGGCACGGTCTACGCCGGCGGCACGTTCACCACGGTCAACGGCATCAGGCAGCGCGGCCTCACCCGGTTGTCCCTGACCGGCGGCCGGGAGACGGAGTTCCGCGCGGCGATCACCTACGGCGATGTGCGGGCCTTGACCCAACGGGACGGCTACCTGTACGCCGGTGGCTTCTTCACCACCGTCAGCGGCGTACCGCGTACCGCCCTGGCCCGCCTGGACGCCGTCACCGGCGCGGTGGACACCGGTTTCGACGCCCAGCTGTCGGCGCCCGGCTTCCCCCGTACGTTCGTCGAGAGCTTCGACCTCTCGCCGGACGGCCGGCGCCTGGTGACGGTCGGCGCGATCCGCCGGTCCGGCACCGCCGTCCGCGACCAGATCGCCATGTTCGACGTCTCCGGTCCGGGCGCGCAGCTGACCGACTGGTACACCGACGCCTACACCCCGCCGTGCGCCCCCGACTACGACGTCTACGTGCGCCAGGTGAAGTTCTCCCCCGACGGCTCCTACCTGGTGGCGGTGTCCACCGGCGGCACCTCTTCGCCACTGAAGCTGTGCGACGCGGCGGCCCGCTTCCAGACGTCCGGGCCGGGCCCGCACGCCCCGGTCTGGGTGCAGCACACCGGCGGCAACTCGTTGTTCGCCGTGGCGGTGACCGGAGCCACGGTCTACCTCGGTGGCCACCAGCTCTACCTGGACAACCCGTACGGCCACAAGGTGAAGTACCCCGGCCAGAAGCCGGTTTTCACCCCCGGCCCCGGCGCCGTGATGCGCCCGGGGATCGGCGCGGTCGACCCCGACACCGGCCGCGCACTGCCGTGGAATCCGACGCGGGCGCGGGGCAATGGAGTGCGGGCCTTCGTCGCGGTACCGCAGGGTCTGCTGGTCGGTTCCGACACCGACGAACTGGGCCACGAATATCACGGCCGGCTCGGACTGTTCCCCCCTTTATAGATCAGCCGGACCGATGACCATCACATGGTCAGTTCGTACCAATGCCCGCTCTTTCCGATCATCCGGGACAGGCTTGATCGCTCGAGGGGAGTGCGTAGTAGTTAATGTCATGCTGGACTATCGCGATATCGCCGCGCACCCACCATGATGCTTCCCATGGCAGTCGCCCTCAGCACCTCAGCCCGGCAGGCATTGATCGCTCTCATGATCCACGTTTCCGAGGCGTCCAACCCGGATCTGCAGAATCGCTTCGGTGTGACGATCAAGAAGCCCGACCGTGATCAATTGAGCGACGAGAAGTTGATCATGTGGCGGAAAGGCGCGCGGCAGGCGATCTTCCATGAACTCACCGACAAGGGCTGGGCGCGGGCACGCGCGGAGCTGACCGCCGAGCCGCCGGCCAAGGCCTCGCCGGCCTGGCGCCTGCACTACGCGACGCTGCGCAACCTCGACCGCCTCATGCAGACGCTGGACTACCAGCTCGCCGACGTCTTCGTGCTGGCGGAGTCCGCCGAGGACGGCCTCCGCCGGGTCTACGGCGAACTCGCCGAGCAGGCCGGTGACCTGGTGGAGCTGGCGAAGGTCAGGGGCCGGCTCACCGGCGTTCCCCGGGCCGAGCTCGACGCCACGCTGCTCGACCTGAGCCGCCGCAAGCAGATCCATCTCGACCCCGACCCGAACCGCCGGGCCCTGACCGACGATGCACGCGCGGCGGCGATAAGCGTCGGTGGAGAGGACATGCATCTGATCGCGATCGGCGCGCTGTGATCGAGGTGGCCGAGCGCCGTGCGCTCTCCGAACTCAGCAGGCTGGACTGGGCTCCGACGCAGGAGGATGTCTGGTCGCCGCTCGACATCCACATCGACGAGTTGAACGGTGACGTCGGCAAAGTCCTGCTGCGCGCCTTCGAGGAGGCCGAGAACAGCCGGGCGCGATGCCCCCTGGGCCTGGTGATCGAGGGGCGGCAGGGCGCCGGCAAGACACATCTGGTGCGGTGGGCGCGCGAGCAGGTGCAGCGCCGGCACGGCTACTTCTTCCTGATGGGCGTCGCGGACGGGCGTAGCTTCTGGACGAACATCGTGCACGCGTTCCTGCGCGGGCTGCGGCGCTCCGGCTCGTACCGGCATCTGCAGCTCTCCGTCCTGCTCGGCGCTCTCGCCGAGATCGCACAGGTGACCAACGCGACGCGGCTCATGGTGCGCGGTGACCAGCCGATCACCCCGGAAGCCCTGGATCAGTTGGCCGCCGGGGTGCGGCGGGCCTACCCGGAGGCGGGACGCGACTGCCGGCACACCCTGCGTGCTCTGGTCCTGGTGGCCTCACCCGACGAAAATGTCGCCGACGCCGCGGAGAGCTGGTTGCTGTCCGCCGACGACGGGACGGTGGAATCCCTGGAGAAGTGGGGCATTCCCCGCAGCCTCAAGAAGCCGCAGGACGTCGCCGAGGAGATCTCCCGGCTGCTGGCCATCACCGGGCCGACCATGCTCGCGGTGGACCAGATCGACACCATCTTCGCCCAGGCCCGGACGTCGGCGGGCGAGCCTGTCGATCTTGCCGCCGACCTGGGCAACGGCCTGATGCAGTTGCGCGAGGCGCTGAGCCGGACGGTCACGATCGTCGCCTGCCTGCCCACCTCGTGGAACCTCATCAAGCAGTCCGCCACCGACTCGGTCACCAACCGGTTCCGGCAGGAGACCCGGCTCAGCGTCCTCCCCTCACCGGAGGTCGCCGAGAGTCTGCTGGCGGCCAAATTCGAGCCGTTCTTCGAGACGGCCGAGTTCGTACCGCCGTACCCGACCTGGCCGATCCGGCCGGAAGCCTTCCGCACCGCCGCCGACATCACCCCCCGCCAACTGCTGCAGCGGGCCGACGACCACGTCGAATCCTGTCTGGACAACGACGTCGTGGTGCATCTCACCGACCTCGGCTCGGTGGCCCGCCCGGCCCAGCGGATCGCCCCGGACACGCCGCCGGAACACCTGACGAAGTTCGACGAGCGGCTGTCGGAACTTCGCGAGCAGTCCAAGGTCGGTGCCGCGCTCAACCCCGGCACCGAGGATCAGGTGATGCCCCGGCTGCTCGACGCGGGCCTGCGCGCCTGGACCATCGAGCAGGGTGACCGCCGGAGCCGGTACAAGGTGCAGCCGGGTGAGGACGGCAGCCCGTCGCTGCACGCCTGGCTGCGCGAGACCCTCGACGACACCACCGAGGACGAGGCGCAGTGGTCGTTCCGGGCACTCGCGCATCCGCACCACCGAGCCGTGCAGACGAGACTTCGCCGGCTGCGCGACTTCGCCAACCTCGATCCGGCGATCCACAAGCGCCGCGCCGTGCTGCTGCGCAACATCGACTGGCCCAGCGGCGCGGTCAGCCGGCGCGTCCGCCAGGAGTTCCTCGACCTGGGCGGCATCATCACCGACGTCTCCGAGGACGACCTGCGCACCTTCGACGCCCTCGCCACCATGCTCGACGAGCACGAACCGGCTCTGCCGCACTGGTTGGTGTCGCGCCAACCGGCCTGGAACACCACCCTGCTCACAGCCATCTTCGGGCCGCCCTCGGCGGGAACGCCGCCGCTGGAGAGCACCCCGGAACACGACGACGAGCCGGCAGCGGAGCACGAGATCGGCCTCGGCCGCGCCGACGGGAAGCCGGTGCGGGCCACGCTCGAGTCACTCCGCAAGCACGCCGTCATCTTCGCCGGCTCCGGGTCGGGCAAGACCGTGCTCATCCGCCGCCTGATCGAGGAGTGCGCGATCCACGGCGTCTCCTCGATCGTGCTGGACCCCAACAACGACCTCGCCCGCCTCGGCGATCCCTGGCCCGCACCACCCCCGGAGTGGCGGCCGGAGGATGCGCGGATGGCCGCCGACTATCTCGACGGCACCGACGTCGTGGTGTGGACGCCGCGGCGGGAGGCGGGCCGGCCGCTCAGCCTGCAACCCCTGCCGGACTTCGCCGCCGTGCTGGACGAGCCCGACGAGTTCGCACTGGCTCTCGACGCCGCGGTCGCCGCCCTGGCCCCGCGCGCCCGGATGGCCGCGAACACCGCCAAGGCGGACCGCGGACGGGCCGTGCTCCGGCAGGCGATGGCTCATTTCGGCCGCCTCGGTGGTGGCGGACTGTCCGACTTCGTCGACCTGCTCAAGGACCTCCCGCACGAGGCGGCCACCCTGGCCAAGGCGTACGAGCTGGCCGCCGACATGGCCGAGACGCTGCAGGCCGCCATGGTCAACGATCCGCTCTTCGGCGGGGCCGGGGTGCCCCTGGACCCGGGCGTGCTGATGACCCCGGCCCCTGGGAAACGGGCCCGCATCTCGGTGGTCAACTTCATCGGGCTTCCCACCGACGAGCAGCGGCAGAGTTTCGTGAACCAGCTGCAGATGGCGCTGTTCGCCTGGATCAAACGTCATCCCGCCGGTGACCGGCCGCTCGGCGGGCTCTTCGTGATGGACGAGGCCCAGACATTGGTCCCTTCCGGCTCCGCCACCGCGTGCACCGAAAGCGCGCTGGCGCTGGCCAGTCAGGCCCGCAAGTACGGTCTCGGTCTCATCTTCGCCACCCAGGCGCCGAGAGGCATCCACAACCGGATCGTGGGCAACGCGGCGACGCAGTTCTACGGCTTCCTGAACAGTCCCACGCAGATCGCCGCGGCCAAGGAAGTGGCGCAGGCCAAGGGGAGCGCGGTGCTGGAGATCTCGCGGCTCAAGGCAGGCGAGTTCTACGCGGTCGCCGAGGGCAAACCGTTCCGCCGGCTGAGCACGCCCATGTGCCTGAGTTACCACCCGAAGAGCGCTCTGACCGCCGAGGAAGTCCTTCAGCGCGCCAGAGCGGAGCACGGCCGGAACCCCACGGACGGGAGCTAACCTGCCATCTGGCGGCTGAACTCGGCGTGGCCGGCCTGGACGATCTCCTCGAACTGGCGGGCCTCGTCCTCGGCCAGTTCGCGCTGCAGTTCGAAGTCGAACTGGAAATTGTTGCCGACGATCCGGACGTCGAAGCGCACCAGCAGACCGGAGGGCATCCGCGACATGACGAACTCGCGGTAGGCCTCCTCGACGGCCGCCCGCAAGCCGGTGCAACCGCAGTCCTGGTCGTCGAGCAGCGCGACCAGGTGCGTCCGCGCGGCATGGGCGGCGTCGTGCTGGGGAGTGAGGACGGCGAGGGCTTCCTCCAGGGCTCGGCGGGCTTCGGCCGGGCGGCTGAGATGCTGCTGGCAGATTCCGTACGCGGCGGCGACGCTTCCCAGTAGCTCGGCGTCGTCGGCGTCGCGGGCGGCGGTGAACGCTTCGCCGAGGCGGGTGGCGGCCGGTTCGAGTTGACCCGCGTTGAGCAGCGCGAGACCCCAGTCGAAGTGGGCCTGACTCACCCGGCCGGCGCCACCCAGTCGTTCGGCTCGGGCGGCTGCGTCCTCGTACCTCAGCAGGCTCTTCGCCGTTTCGCCGGCCTCGCTCAACGCCTCGGCGATGCTGGTCGCGGCGGCCAGGCCGGCCTCAGCCCGGTTCTGCCGGTCGTAGACGGCGAGCACCCGCCGCAGTGCCGCCACCCGGCCGTTGTGATCGCCTCGCTGCCCGGCCAGGTCGGCCAGGTTGCCGAAGGCCTCGACGGTCGCCGGGTGGTCGGGGCCGAGGCGGTCGCGCAGGGCGTTGGCCAGCTGGGCGACCAGCATGTACGCGGCGCCCGGGTCGACGCCCTGGCGCACCCGGACGGCGGCGATCGTGGCGACCTGTTCGACCACGTGGTCGGGCAGGTCGGTCAAGCCACCGAACAGTCCGGTGGTCCGGCCGTCGGCCTGGCGGATCACGGCGCGCAACGCGACCGAGCCGGCGAGGCGCTGGTGGCCGGCTTTCTGGAAGATCGAGGCCGCCTCCTCGATCGCCTCCAGTGCGCCCTTGTGGTCGCCGAGCCGGAACAGCACCTCGGCGCAGGGTTCGAGGGCGGCCGCGTAGCCGACGTGCTCGGCGCCCCACAGGTCGAGGCGGCCGGCGCGGGTCTTCCAGAGGGTTTCGGCGGCCTCGTCGAGACGGTCGCTGAGGGTCAGCGCGATGCCGAGGTTGAGCTGGTAGCTGAGCCGGTCCTCGAGCGGGACGTCCGGTGCCGAGACCGCCGACCGGAAGCACTCGGCGGCCCAGGCCGGCTGGTCGGCGCGCAGCAGCACGTTGCCCATGTCGGACTGGGCCGACGCCCAGGCGGGGCTTTTCTCGCCGTGGTCTGACGCGGCCCGGCGAACGGCGCGTTTCATCAGTTCCTCGGCGTCCTGCACGCGGCCGTCGCGGAGCAGCGCCAGCCCCTCATCGAGAACGCTCATGGGCGCGGAGTTTAGCGGCCGCAAGCCGGGCGCCGGCATCGCCGGACCGGCTCTCGCCTACTGGCTGCACCGCTACGGCTTCACCGTCACCGTGGTCGAGAAGGCACCCGAGGTGCGCGCCGGCGGTCAGGTGATGCGGAGGGGCGAGACCGCGGTGAACGACACGCTCAGCAGCCCGACGCGAGTCTGCACCTGGTAGCGCGTGCGGCCACACTTGACGACGGTGCCGGGCAGGCCCGCGTACTTGCCGGTGCCGGTCACCCGCACGCGCTCGCCGACCTGGACCGGCACCCGCACCGGCGGGGCCGGCGCGGTGGACCGGTTGCGGATGCGCGCCAGCTCGGCGTCGTACCGCGGGTCCATCGGCGCCGGGTCGCCCTGGTGTGTCCAGGTGTAGATCGCGGACTCGGTGAAGCCGCGCGAGCAGTCCCGGCACGACTTCACCCGGATCGGGCGCCGGTGGGCGGTGGTGCGGTGGCCGGCCGGGCACACGCCCACCCACGGGCCCTCGACGCTCGGCGCGTCGGCCGGCATGCACCGCTCCCCCGAGCAGCCGATCCGGCGCGCGGTGGCCCGCCACACCCGGTCGTGGCCGTGTCGCGGACCGGCCATGGCGTGCGCGATCTCGTGCAGCACGGTGTCGGTGACCTGGTCGACCTCGTAGAGCGCGACCAGCGGGCCGGACAGGCCGATCTCCTTGCGGTCGTAGCGGCACACCCCGGCCCGGGTCTTGGCGTTGTCGAACACCAGCCGCCACCCGCGCAGCCCGTGCCGGGCCATCAGCCCGCAGGCGAGCCGCCTCGCTTCAGTCAGTTCCAACCCCGCTGCTCCCTGCCGTGCACGCGCCGGCCAATGGTGCCACGCCGGGCGGGGTCGACAGCCTATCGCTAGCGCAGCACCGACTCGATGGCCGAGACCACGGCCGGGTCGTCGGGGGTGGTGCGCGGGCCGAACCGGGCGACGATCGTGCCGTCCGGGCCGACCAGGAACTTCTCGAAGTTCCACCGGATGTCGCCGGTGTAGCCCTCGTCGTCCGGCTTCGCCACCAGGGACCGGTAGAGCTCGTGCCGGTCGTCGCCGTTGACCTCGACCTTCTCGGTCATCGGGAAGGTCACGCCGTAGGTCGCGCTGCAGAACTCGGAGATCTCCTCGGAGGTGCCCGGCTCCTGGCCGCCGAACTGGTTGCACGGCACGCCCAGCACGGTGAAGCCCCGATCGGCGTACCGCTCGTGGAGCTCCTCCAGCGCACCGTACTGCGGGGTCAGCCCGCACTTCGACGCGACGTTGACGACAAGCGCGGCGGTGCCCCGGAACTGACCGAGGTCGAGCGGCTTGCCCTGCAGGTCGGCGATCTGGACGTCGTAGATCTCGGACACGCGTTCTCCTAACGAGCGACCCGGCGACGAGGCCGGACAGTGCGAGGCCTGCCGCGGCGCAGCGTCAGGGCGGCTATGCCGCCCGCCGGAAGCAACAGCCAGCAGGAGATCAAACGATAGATCAGTACGGCGGCGGCCGCCTCCACCGCGGTGGCCCCGACCGCGGTGAGTCCCGCCACCAGTGCCGTGTCGACCACGCCCACGCCGCCCGGGGTCAGTGGCACCTGGCGGACGACCTGCACGCCGAGGTAGAGGCCGGCCAGCGTGGTGACCCCGACCGGGAGGCCGACCGCGCGGCACGTCGCGACCAGGCACAGCAGGTCGGTCAGCCAGTTGACGGCGAAGAACAGCAGACCCGCGATCCAGTCCCGGGCCCGCAGCGACGCCCCGGCCTGCCACGCGTCACGGGCCGAGGCCAGGATGGCGCGGACCCAGCGGAGCACCCGGCCGTCCCGGCCGATGCGGGTGGTGAAGGCGGGCAGCCGCCGGCCGGCGAGCACCGCCCCGGTGGTCAGCAGGGCCAGCCCACCGACCACGGCGAGCGGCCGCGGGCTCAGCAGCAGGGCCGGGTCGCGGCCCAGCATGGCGAGGCCACCGACCAGATAGAGCAGGGTCAGGCCGCCGATCGAGGCCAGCCCGGAGACGATCATCGAGGCGGCGGAGATCTCCTTGCTGGCCCCGCCGCGCTGGTATTCCTTCACCGCGTAACCCGCCGACACGGCGGCGCCGGCCGGCATCGAGATGGAGATGGCGGTGCGGGCCAGGGTCACCGCGGCGGTGCGGCGCGCGGTCACGCGTACGCCCAAAGCGCCTAGCAGTTGCTTTTGCTGCCACGCGAAAGCGGCGAGCGAGGCCACCTGGAGAGCGACCGCCAGGCTGACCCACCAGTAGTCGGCCTCGGTGAGCGCCGTGACGAAGGCCAGCGGGTCGGGCAGCCGGCCCCAGAGCCCGAGCGCGGCGAGCGCCAGGCCCGCGACGATCAGCAGCGGCAGGCGCAGACGGGCCCACCAGGATCGGGCGGCGGGCTGGTCGAGGGGCACCGGCCGATCCTGACGTACCAGGTCATGATCCGGCTACCCGGTGTGAGATCAGTCGCCGGAGTATCCCCAGAAATACAGCTCAGCAGGGGTTCCGCTGGCATCATGAAGCACCACACATCGCCCTATTCCACGGTATCGGGCGAACTCGGTGATCTTCTCGACATGGTCGTGGGTCAGCTTCACCGAACCGGTCGCGGCGATCGCCTCGTCGTCCGAGAGCGGGACGATGATGCCGTACTCCGGGTTGCCGTGCTCCTTGACCAGCGCCATGTACTCCTCGAACGTCTCGTAGGCGTAGGGCAGCCAGCCGTAGTTGGGCTTCTCGCCGTCGTCGAGCACGCGGTACATGTCGAGGATGGAGTGCGTGCCGGCCAGCCGGACCGCCTCGACGGCCCACAGCTCGTCCTCGGTCCGGGGCCGGTTGTCATATTCGCGGGCCATCTTCCCGGGCTCGCCGGGCACCGCCCACCAGTATTCACCGCTCTCGAAGACCACCTGCCGCAGTGCCACAAAGGCCGCAAACCGGTCGGGCTGGTAGGGCACGTAATAGTCCCACCCCGAAGCGCCCAACGAATCCTCCCCAGAGCTTTAGCTGTGCCGCAGCACTGTACCGGGGCAGTGACGGGCGTCCACCGCACGACCCCGAGTTATTGCCCGGCCTGGGCAGCGGGGGCGACAGGACCGGCTCGTCTTGCAAGCCTTGCGGGAATTGATGGAAGGTCTTCCAAAGCATGCAAGGTATTGCTACGGTCCTCATCAATGTGAACGCGGGATTACGCCCGTGTCACCGGTTTCGACGCACCCCGTCCTGCGATCGACACCCCAGGTCGTTGGAGGATTCCCATGCCCGAAATACGCCGCCCCTGGTGGTCGGTCGCGGCCGTCGCGGTGGTCACCGCCGCCTCGCCGGCGGTCGCGCCCACCTCGGCGGCCGCGGCCAACACCGCGACCGTCTATTACAAGGCCCCGCCGGCCTGGAGCACCGTCAACATCCACTACGCGCCGAACGGCGGGGCGTGGACGACCGTGCCCGGCGTGGCGATGGGCGCCGCCTCATGCGCCGGCTGGTACGTCAAGACCGTCGACCTCGGCAGCGCCGGCGGCCTGCAGGTCACCTTCAACAACGGGTCGGGCACCTGGGACAACAACAACGGGGCCGACTACCGGCTGAACACCGGCACTTCGACCGTCACCGGCGGCGTCCTGACCGGGGACGCGGGCGACCCGTGCGGCGCGGTGCCGGCCGACACGACCGCACCGTCGGCGCCGGGCGCGCTCAAGGCGACCGTCGACCACGTGACGGTGACGCTCGGCTGGACGGCCTCGACCGACGATCGCGGGGTCACCGGCTACCGGCTCACCCGAACCGGTGGGAGCGCCGGCACCACGGTGCTGACCAGCGGTTCGGCCGGCTACGTCGACAGGTCACCGGCGGCGCGGACGACGTACACGTACACCGTCCGGGCCGTCGACGCCGCCGGCAACCTCTCCGCGCCCAGCGCGACCGTCCCGGTGACCACCGGCGACGCGCCACCGCCGGCGGCCGGCGGCGAGATGCTCGGCGGTGACCCGCGCAAGGAGACCATCTATTTCGCGATGACCGCCCGGTTTTACGACGGGGACACGTCGAACGACCGCGGGGGCAGCGCGGATGTCACGTCGGGTAACGCGGCCGGCCACGACCCGATGTTCCGCGGCGACTTCAAGGGCCTGATCGACAAGCTCGACTACATCAAGGGCCTCGGCTTCTCGGCCATCTGGATCACGCCGGTGGTGCTCAACCGGTCGGACTACGACTACCACGGGTACCACGGCTGGGACTTCTACCGGGTCGACACCCGCCTGGAGTCCCCCGGCTCCACGTACCAGGACCTGATCGACAAAGCTCACACCAAGGGCCTGAAGATCTACCAGGACGTGGTCTACAACCACTCGTCCCGGTGGGGTGCCAAGGGGCTGTTCGTGCCGACCGTGTGGGGCGCCAAGGACGGCCAGTGGGACTGGATGTACTCCGCCAAGGCCGACGGCCGGACCTACGACCCGCTCGACGAGTTCCACGGCACCGACCCGACGCTGACCACGCGGCAGAACGAACTGGCCCAGGGCCGGACCTACAACGGCGATCTCTGGAGCACCGCCGAGCCGGCCGGGAACACCTGCCGTCACTGGGGTACGACAAATGGGACCTACAGTCCGCAGGGCTACGCCAACCACAACTGCCAGTGGCCGTCGCCGACCTCCGGAATGTTCCCGTCGGCCTACTACCACCAGTGCTGGATCGGCAACTGGGAGGGCGAGGACTCGCGCTCCTGCTGGCTGCACGACGACCTGGCCGACTTCGACACCGAGAACCCGGTCGTCCAGAAGTACCTGATCGACGCCTACAACAGGTACATCGACATGGGGGTGGACGGCTTCCGGATCGACACCGCCGTACACATCCCGCGCGTCACCTGGAACCGCCGGTTCCTCCCGGCGATGCGCGAGCACCTCGTCCAGAAGTACGGGGCGGCCAAGGCCGACGACTTCTACGTGTTCGGTGAGGTCGCCGCGTTCGTCAACGACAAGTGGAACCGCGGCTCGGTCAACCATTCGGCCCAGTTCTACACGTGGAAAGAGCGTAAGGCGTACACCGACGACGACGTGCAGGCGGCGCTCGACCAGTTCGACTACGAGAACAACGCGGGTACGGCCGATCAGCCGACAAGCACCAACGCGTTCCTGACCGGCAACGCCTATCACGCCCCGGACCGCAGCCAGTTCTCCGGCATGAACATCATCGACATGCGGATGCACATGAACTTCTCGGACGCGTCCAACGCCTTCCACAACGGCAAGGACTCGGACGACTCGGTGAACGACGCCACCTACAACGTCGTCTACGTGGACTCGCACGACTACGGGCCGAACAAGTCCAACTTCCGCTATTCCGGCGGCACCGACGCGTGGGCCGAGAACATGTCGCTGATGTGGACGTTCCGCGGCATCCCCACCCTCTACTACGGCTCGGAGATCGAGTTCCAGGCCGGCAAACAGATCGACTGCGGGCCGACGTGCCCGCTCGCCAACACCGGTCGCGCCTATTACGGCGACAAGATCGAGGGCTCGGTGACCGCCGCCGATTACGGCGTCGTCGCGAACGCCAGTGGCGCCGTCGCCGGCACCCTCGCCCAGCCGCTGGTCAAGCACCTGCAACGGCTCAACCAGATCCGGCGGGCCGTCCCGGCCCTGCAGATGGGCCAGTACTCGACCGAGGGCGTCAGCGGCAACCTCGCCTTCAAACGCCGCTACACCTCGGGGCCGGTGGACAGTTTCGCTCTCGTCTCGGTCTCGGGGAACGCCACTTTCGCCGGGATCCCCAACGGCACCTACACCGATGCCGTGTCCGGTGACGTCCGGACCGTCACCGGCGGAACGCTCAACGCGTCGGTGAGCGGCAAGGGCGACCTGGCGGTGTACGTGTTGTCGCTGGCGGGCAATCCGGCTCCCGGAAAGGTGGGCTCCGATGGGCCGTACCTTCGCTGACCTGGACCGCGTACAGCTGCCTCGGCGTTCGAAGCCGGCGCCGTTCCGCCTGCCGCAACCCCCCGCGTTCCGCCCGTTCCGTTCTCCCCCGTCGCTGGCGGCCTTTCTTCCGGCCCTGGCGAGAACACCCCGTCCCCGTCCCCGCCTTGTGGAGGTCCCCGATGAGCCGAACAACCAGACGATGGGTCATACCCGTAATAACGCTGCTGATGGTGGCGGTTGCCGTTGTTGCGGTCGGGCGGCCGCATGACGCCGACGCGAAGACGGACGCCAATCCGGGCCCGCGCGACGTGATGGTGCACCTTTTCGAATGGCCGTGGGCGTCGATCGCCTCGGAGTGCACGAACGTGCTCGGTCCCAAGGGTTTCGGCGCGGTGCAGGTGTCGCCGCCGCAGGAACACGTGGTGTTGCCGTCCGCCGGTTACCCGTGGTGGCAGGACTACCAGCCGGTCAGCTACCAGCTGACCACCCGCCGCGGTGACCGGGCCGCGTTCGCGAGCATGGTCCAGACCTGCCACACGGCCGGTGTGAAGATCTACGTGGACGCGGTCATCAACCACATGGCCGGTGGCGCGTCCACCGGCGCCGGCAGCGCCGGCTCCACCTACAGTCACTACTCCTACCCGGCGGTCGCCTACGGTAACAACGACTTCCACCACTGCGGGCGCAACGGCAACGACGACATCGTCAACTACGGCGACCGCTACGAGGTGCAGAACTGCGAGCTGGTCGACCTGTCCGACCTGGCCACCGAGTCGTCCTACGTCCGCGGCAAGATCGTCGGCTTCCTCAACGACCTGATCTCGCTCGGTGTCGACGGCTTCCGGGTCGACGCGGCCAAGCACGTCCCGGCCGCCGACCTGGCGGCGATCTACGGGGCGCTCAACGGCTCGCCGTACATCTTCCAGGAGACCATCGAGGGCGGCTCCGGCGAGATCAGCCCGACCGAGTACACCGGCATCGGCGACGTGACCGAGTTCCGCTACGGCGACGTGGTCGGCAACGCGTTCCGCGACGGCAACATGTCGGGACTCGCGTCCCTGCCCGGTCAGATGCTCGTGTCCAGCGGCGACGGCGTCGCGTTCATCGACAACCACGACACCCAGCGCAACGGGCGGGCCAAACTGACCTACAAGGACGGCACGACGTACGCACTGGCCGAGGCGTTCATGCTGGCCTACCCGTACGGCACGCCGTCGGTCATGTCGTCGTTCACGTTCAGCAACGCGGACGCCGGTCCGCCCGCCGCGTCCAACGGTACGACCAGCGCGGTCAACTGTTCGTCCGGCTGGGCCTGTGAGCACCGCTGGCGGACCACCGCCAACCTGGTCGCCTTCCACAACGCCGCGGCCGGCACGGCGCTCACCAACTGGTGGTCCAACGGCGGCAACCAGATCGCGTTCGGCCGCGGCTCGGCCGCCTACGCCGCCTTCAACCGCGGCGGCTCTCTCAACCGCACCTTCCAGACGTCCCTGCCCGCCGGCACCTACTGCGACGTCGCGAACGGCGACTTCACCAACGGCACCTGCACGGGTACGACGTACGCGGTGAGCTCGTCCGGCACGTTCACCGCCACCGTTCCCGCCAACGGCATGGTGGCGCTGCACGTCAACGCCCGTACGTCCGGCAGCGGAACCCCGACCACCGCCCCGACCACTACCCCGCCGGGGTCCTGCACCTCGGTGGCCGTGTCGTTCGGCGTCAACGCGACGACGGTGTGGGGCGAGAACATCTACGTGCTCGGCAACCAGTCCGCCCTCAGCAACTGGAACACCAGCGGCGGGGTGGCCCTGTCCTCGGCGAGCTACCCGGTCTGGACCGGCACCGTCAACCTGCCCCCGAACACCACTGTCGAATACAAGTACGTGAAGAAGAACGGCTCCGCGGTCACCTGGGAGTCCGGCTCGAACCGCACGCTGAACACCGGTTCCGCGTGCACGAAGTCGGTGAGCGACACCTGGCGCTGACCGCCGGCTGACGCGGGGATCCGGCCGAGCCGGGTCCCCGCTCGGCTGCGCCCTGACCAGAATGACGCGCTTC
>NZ_BOMM01000046.1 GCF_016862195.1 Paractinoplanes ferrugineus
TGACTAGAGTGACGCGGTGAGCTGGGAGCCGGTGCGCGACGCCTATTCGTCCATGTCGGAGCAGTACATCGGGTTGTTCGGCGGCGACTGGGCGCTCCTCGACGACGAGACCGCCCTGGTGCGCGAGCACTTGACCGGGCTCGACGGCCCGGTGCTCGACCTCGGCTGCGGCCCCGGCCACTGGACCGCCTACCTGCACTCGCGAGGCGCCGACGTGACCGGCATCGACCTGGTTCCCGAATTCGTCGCGCACGCCCGGGCGAACTTCCCCGGCCCGCCGTTCAAGCTCGGCTCGATGGCCGAACCGGACGTCCCCCGGCACTCCGTGGCCGGCATCCTCGCCTGGTACTCGACGATCCACCTGCCACCGCCGGAGCTCGACCGGATGCTCACCTCGTTCCGCGACGTGCTGGCCCCGGGCGGCAAGGTGGTGCTCGGCTTCTTCGACAGCGACGACGGGGTGGCCGCGTTCGACCACAAGGTGATCACGGCCTACCGCTGGCCGGTCGACGAGTTCTCGGCCCGGCTGGCCCGGGCCGGCTTCACCGAACTCCAGTGCCTGCGGCAGCAGCCCCCGGACCGCCCCGACCGCAAGTACGCCGCCATCGCCGCGAGCGCCGGATGAGCGCGCCGGGACGGCGGCCGGTGTGGCCGGCGGTCCTCGTCCTCCTGGTCGTCACCGCGTGCACGTCCAGCCGCCGGACCCCGGCACCGGCACCGGCACCGGCCGGCCCGACGCCGGCCGCCACCGGTTCGCCCCGAAACGTCGACTGCGTCCTCGGGGAGGCGCACCTGACGACCGACTTCGCACCCGGCCCGGATGATCTGACGGTCGGTTCGGTCAGCTGGCCCGGCCTGCGGACCTGGGCCGCGAAGAAACCGGCGGATCTCGCCGGCGACGACGCCCTCGACTTCAAGATCGGCGTCGCGGTCCGGGCCGGCGCGACGGTCACGGTCGAGGTCGCGGACGACGACGGCGGGGCCGTCGGCCTCAACTACGGCCAGGGCTCGGGCTATTCGCCCACCCGGGCTGTCACCTTCCACGGCTGCCCCGACACCGACACCGCCTACATCGGCGGCTTCCACGTCGCCGGCCCCCGCTGCGTGCCCCTCGTGATCACCGAGCCGGGCCGCCCGGCCGAACGCGTCCGGGTCTCCTTCTTCGCCGGCCCCTGCTGACCGACGCCTCCCGGGCCGCGCCTTTCGGGCCGTTCCGGCCGGTCAGTGGAGCCCTCACGAACAGTGGTGCGTGACCGGCGAGAGCCATTCCTTGAGGCTGGGGCCGAGGACCTTGTTGACGTCCTCGGTGGTCTTGATGCCCGCGAAGAACTTGGCGTCCTTCGACTTGGCGGTCAAGCTGTCGGCGGTCGACTTGCCGTCCGACTTGATCTGCGCGTCGGTGCTGGTCGCGGTGGCCGCGCGCACCGCCGTGGCGAGGCTGCCGAGCTTGCTCTGCGCGGCCGCCTGGGTGTCCTTCGTCGGCCCGGCGACCATCTTGCTGAGAGCTTCGGCGAACGGCCCGACATTGTTCGTGTACGCCTGACCCAGTGCCTCGCAGGACTGCTTCGTCTCGGCCAGCCCGGACGGGAGAGCCGTGGCACCGGGTGCCGCCTGGTTGGAGCCGGGGCTGGCACCGTTGGCGGTGCCACACGCGGTCAGGACAGTGAACGCACCGCCCACCATCAATGCGATTACGGCACGGCGCATGACAAACCTCCCACGAGCGAACGAAACATTGAGGAAACAGGCCGTACGATACGTCCGCCGTGACAGCGACGTCCATAGATCTAAGGGAGATTTTGGGAGCGCTCCCAATTTTATGGACCCGGGTCTGACGCGGTTCTTAACGAAGACATGCTTGGGTGTACGCCGTGAGCGACATGAACGGCAGCACCGCCTGGACCCGCCGGGTGACCACCCCGGTCCGCGATTTCCTGCGCACCGAGGCGGGCAGCGCCGGCGTGCTGGTGGCCGCCATCGTGGTCGCGATGATCTGGGCGAACGTCGCCGACGGGTCCTACGAGAAGTTCTGGCACACCGACCTGTCGATCCACCTCGGCGACATGAGCGTCGAGCTGACCCTGCGCGAGTGGGTCAACAGCGGCCTGATGACCCTGTTCTTCCTGGTGGTCGGCCTCGAGGCGCGGCGCGAGTTCGACCTCGGCGACCTGCGCGACCGGCGGCGGTTCATCCTGCCCGCGGCGGCCGGCGTCGTCGGCATGATCCTGCCCGTGTCGATCTTCCTGGCCGTCAACCACGGTGGCCCCGGCGCGGTCGGCTGGGGCGTCGCGATGTCCACCGACACCGCCCTGGCGCTGGGCCTGCTCGCCCTGATCGGCAAGCGGGTCCCCGACCAGGCCCGGCTGTTCCTCGTGACCGTCTCGGTCGTCGACGACCTGGTGGCCCTGCTCGTCATCGCGGTCGCCTACACCGACGAGATCAGCCCCATTCCGCTGATGATCGCGGTGGTCCTGTTCGCCGCCACCCTGGTGCTCAAGCGGCTGAAGGTGCGCAGCGGCTATGCGTACGTTCCGTTCGGCCTCGCGATCTGGGGCGCCATGCTGGCCAGCGGCATCGACCCGGTGGTCGCCGGCCTGGCGCTGGGCCTGACCGCGGCCGCCTACACCCCCGCGCGCGACGAGCTCGAACGGGCCAGTGACGTCTACCGCTCGTTCCGCGAACAGCCCACCCCCGAGCTCGCCCGGTTCGCCCGGGTCAGCATGGTGCAGGCCCTGTCCCCCAACGACCGGTTGCAGCGCACCTACCAGGGCTGGTCGAGCTACCTGATCGTCCCGCTGTTCGGCCTGGCCAACGCCGGCATCGCGATCGACGCCCACTTCCTGCGCGAGGCCATCACCTCACCGGTGACGATCGGCGTCTTCCTGGCCTACGTGCTGGGCAAGCCGATCGCGGTCACCGGCGTCTCCGCCCTGATCGCGGTGGTGACCCGCGGCCGCATCCGCCCCGGCGTCGGCTGGGCCTCGGTGCTGGGCAGCGGCACGATCGCCGGCATCGGCTTCACGGTCTCGTTCCTGATCGCCGCGCTTGCCTTCGAGGGCCCGATGCTGGCCGAGGCCAAACTGGGCGTCCTCGCCGCCGCGGTCGCCGCCGCCGTGCTGACCTGGACCGAGTTCCGCATCACCTTCATGCTGCCCAAACCCAGACGCGCGGTGGCCCTGCTCGGCGACGCCGACCAGCTGACCGACCTCATCCCCGACGTCGACGAGGAGCGGGACCACATCCGCGGCCCCGCCGACGCCTCCGTCACCCTCGTCGAATACGGCGACTTCCAGTGCCCCTACTGCGGCCGCGCCGAGCCGATCGTCCGCGAGGTCCTCACCGACGACGACCTGCGCTTCGTCTGGCGCAACCTGCCGCTGACCGACGTCCACCCGCACGCCCAGCTGGCCGCCCAGGCCGCGGAGGCTGCCGGCCTGCAGGGCAAGTTCTGGGACATGCACGACCTGCTCCTGGAGAACCAGGAGAAACTGCGCGTCATGGACCTCCTCGGCTACGCCCGCCAACTCGAGCTCGACGAGGAGCGCTTCCACGCCGACATGACGCAGCCCGCCTGCACCGACCGCATAGTCGCCGACGTCGAATCCGCCGACCTCAGCGGCGTCTCCGGAACCCCCACCTTCTTCATCAACGGCCAACGCCACTACGGCGCCTACGACGTCCACACCCTGAAGGAAGCAATCCGCCTGGCCCGAATCCGCGCCAAAATCGCCGCCCGCCGCCACTAGCCCGCCCCGCCACTAGCCCGCCCCGCCGCCAATAGCCCGCCCCGCCGCCGCACTCCCGCCCCGCCACCGCACACCCGCCGCCGCTAGCCTTTCCGGCGCCCCCGCTAGCCTGTCCGGCGCCGCCGCGAGCCTGTCCGGCGCTGCCACCCCTGCCGCCGCACACCGAGGGCGACCATGCCGCCGGCCCGTAAGGCGAGGACCGCCTGCGCCTGGACGGCGGTGCCTGGACAGAATGCCTCGGCGCCTGCATCTCGGCGCCTGCGCCTCGGCGGCTGCGCCTCGATCGCGGGCCGCACCAGCGGGAGCGCGATCGGCTGATGGGTGCGGCGCGCCGCCCTGCGGACTCCGGTGGCCGGCGGCGTGCCAGTTTGTCGCATATATCCGACTTATCGGGTAGTGCCGGCCCCTTGGCCCGGCATGGTGAAGCCTCGTGCGGGAGGCGCTCACTTCCGAGCCGGCCCGTGCACTCCGGCGCGAGCTCGCCGCGGAAACGAGGCCCCTTCCGCAGTGAAAAGGGGCCTCACCGCGTTCGGAGGCCCCTTTTTCAGTGAAGATGCGGTCTCCCTCGTGGCGAAAGCAGCTGATTCAGGCCCAGTCCACGATGCGGCGCGAGGGCTGGCGCGGATGCCCCGGGCGGTGATACGAAAGCTGGGCTAAACGGTCACGGCGGGCAATTGGTTCTTGCGGGGCTCGCAGTCTGCCGGGCCACGAAGCTCGCACCAGGCCGCACGAAAGTCGTCGCGCCGGGCCGCTGCAAGAAGGTCGCGCTCAGCCGCGTGAAGTCGCGCCGGGCCGCGCGAAAGGCGCACCGGGTGCGGCAACGGGCGGCGCGGGCGGAACACGGCGCGGCGACGCTGGCGCCGCCAGGACACGGCGCGGCGACGATGGCGCCGCCAGGACACAGTGAGGCGACGGTGGCGCCGCCAGGACACAGTGAGGCGACGGTGGCGCCGCCAGGACACGGCGGGGCGACGGTGAGGTCAGGACTCGACTGGGTGGCGGCGGTGGCGGCGGTGGCGCAGCCAGAAGTAGGTGGCCAGGGCGGCCGCGGCGATGGCGACGGCAGCGACCACATAGTGGCTGATGGTGGCGGCTATCTGGTCCAGGTGGTTGCCGGCGAAATAGCCAGCGGTGGACCAGCAACCGACCCAGAGCAGGGCGCCCAGGAGGTTCCACAGGAGGAACTTGCGGAACGGCATCTGGGTGCTGCCGGCGACGACGCCGTTGAACTGGCGCAGGCCCTCGATGAAGCGGGCCACGATCACCATTTTGGGGCCGTGCCGGGACATGAAGGACTCTACTTTTTCCAGCCGGGGCGGGGTCAGGCGCACGTACCGGCCGAAGCGGAGCAGCAGGGGGCGGCCGCCTCGGCGGCCGATCCAGTAGCCGAGGGTGTCGCCGCCGGCGGCGGCCAGGAAGGCGATGAGGGCTACCGCGAAGATGTTGAAGTGGCCGCGGCCGGCGTAGGCGGCGCCGGCGATGATCACGGTTTCGCCGGGGGCGGGGACGCCGAAGCTTTCGATGAAGACGATGGTGCCTATTCCGGCGTAGCCGAAACGGTCCACCGCACCGAGCATGTCGAGCACGCGCCGCCACCTCCCGCCGGGCCTTCACCGTAGGGCCTGCGAAGGGCCGGTGACACGTGTCAGCGATTCACGTCACTCAGGGTCGGCCTTGGTGCCTTCGGCCAGCACGGCGCGGCCGAGCACGTTCGGGTGGCGACTTGTTGTCTTTGATCTCATGGAAGGTCATGCAGCTGACCACCACGTCGAACGTGCCGTCGGGGTAGGCCAGGGCGGCGGCGTTCTGGCGCTCGAAGGTGACGCGGTCACCCACGCCCTCGGCCTCGGCGCCGAAAACCGCGAGGGGAATCAGGAAGAGCAGGAACCACCAGGAGAGTACGGCCAACGCGCACCCGGCCAGGCTCAGCGCGGCCGGCCCCACGATCGGGAACAGCCGGCCGGGCCTGAGCCAGGTGCGGTATCGAGCCTTCGGCATGCGTCGATCCTCAAGGCGGCCGTCGAGGCCGATTCAGGCCACGACGCCCGCCCGCTCCTGCGGGAACAGGCTGTCGAAGACCGCGCCGCGGTCGAATTCCAGCGCTTTCGCCCGGGCCCGGCGCTCGAGATCGGCCTTTTCCTCCGGGGTCATCTCGAGTACGACCCGGTCGAGGGTGTCGGCCAGGGCGTTGATGTCGCCCGGCTCGACGACGACCGCCGTGTCGCCGACCGCCTCGCCGGTGCCGCCGGTCAGGGTCGTGACGATCGGGCCACCGCCGGCCAGCATCTTCTCGGCGAGGGCGATGCCGAACGTCTCGACGAAGTCCGGCTCCGGCTTGGTGGGCAGCGCGTACACCGCGCAGCCACGCATCAGCAGGGTCTTCTCCTCGTCGTCGACGTCGTCGAGGAAGATGATCCGGTCGTCCTCCTTGGCCATCGCCCGGACGTGCTCGAGGGCGGGACCCGTGCCGGCGACGACCAGCTTCACCTTGTCCCGGCACCGCATCTGCCCGTACGCGATGACCAGGTCGTAGATCCCCTTGGCCCGGGCCACCCGGGAGAGGAAGAGGATGTAGCCGTCGCGTTCCAGTCCCCGGCGGGCCAGCGCCGCGTCGACGGCGGCCGGTTCCGGGTCGAGGAACGCGGCCGAGTCGATCGGCGGGTAGCTGACCGTGACCCGGTTGCGGCACTGGTCGGCGAAGTTGGTGCCGCAGTGGGCGTCGACCTCCGCGGCCGACGCGATGATCTCGTCGCGGGTGTATTCGGAGACCGCGACCAGGTCGTCGTTGGCGAGGAACGTCGTGAACAGCACGGTGGCCGCGCCGAACCGGCCCTCCCGCAGGCAGGACCGGATCACGTTGGTGACGTCCGAGCCGACCGCCTTGGCGATCGTGCGGACCTGCGGGTTGAAGCCGGCGGCGCGGGCCGAGGTGACCGCGTCGACGACCACGGTGGTGTGCGGCACCAGGTACATCGACAGGCAGACGGTGGGGACCGGTTCGCTGAGCAGCTCGACGAGCCGGCCGGTGAGCCCGGCCAGGTGGCGCCCGTCGGGTACGCGGTAGTCGCCGACCGCCTCGGGCCGCTCCACCGTGATGCCGTCGCTGTACGGCAGGAGCCGGTCGAGCGGCTTCAACGGCAGACCGGCGGCTTCCAGGGTGGCGATCGGCCAGGTCAGCAGGCGGACGTCGTCGAAGCCGCGGGTGAGGGCGACTTCGGCGAGATTACGGGCCTCACCGGAGTGTCCGCAGATAACCGGATCGGCTCGGACCACGATGACGAGGCGGCGCGAGGGGTGATTCATGGGGGTCCTTGGGGGGTTTTGGGAACATTCAAGAAAGGGATGGCGGCCGCAGGCCCTGTCCCCAGCTGCTGGGCTCGGGGCCCAGCCTCAAATGCAGCCGGCCGCCTCGATGAACGTCAGCGGCGGACAGATGGGTGGTGTGCAGCGGCTCGCCGTTGAGGGTGGCGGACTGCACGTACTGGGCGGGCGGGTCCCGGTCGAGGCCGTCCACGCCGATCGGGGTCTCCCGGTGCCCACTGGTTTCGATCACGAACTCGCCGTCGCCGGCCTGGAGCACCGCCCGGCCGAACGCCGGCGCGTTGATCAGGAACAGGTTCTGGCCGGCGACCGGGAACAGGCCCAGCGACGCCCACACGTACCAGGAGCTCAGGCCGCCGGAGTCGTCGTTGCCCGGCAGGCCGCCGTGCCCGGTGCCGAACTGCCAGGTCAGCGCCGCGTGCACGATCTCGGCGGTACGGTCCGGGCGGCCCGCCCAGTGGTACGACCAGGGCGCTTCCATGTCCGGTTCGTTGTTGAGTCCCTCGAACCGGTTGAGGGCGTAACCGGCGGCCATCTCGGCCTGCTGGGGGCGCTGTCCGGGCTGCTTGACCGGGTCGGCGCCGTAACCGAAGAACCGGTCGAGCATGCCGACGAACGCGCTGTCGCCGCCGGCGAGGTCGATCCGGGCGGCCATGTCCTGGACGAGGCGGAACGAATAGTTCCACTTGCCGCCCTCGTAGAACTCGGAGTCCCGCAGCAGGCCGGTGTCGGGGTCGAACGCGTTCACCCACTGGCGGCCGCGGCGTTCCAGGTCGTCGGCCAGCCGCCGGTCGTTCAGCGAGCGGGCCACCCGGGCGGTGCAGTGGTGGCCGTACGCCAGGTCGAGGGTGTGGGTGATCGGGTGGACCCGGCCGTGCTCGAAGAAGTCCTCGCCGTACATCCGGCGCAGGTCGTCGACCATGTGCACGAGAGCCCACGACCAGTCGATGCCCGGCCGACCGAGTGCGTGCGCGTCCGCGAGCGCGGTGTGCGCGAGAGCGCTGGCCTGCCGGAAGAACCGGTCGGCGCCCCGGGCCATCCGGTAGCCGATCGGGAAGTTGCCCTCCTCCTCGCACACCCGGATCAGCGACTCGAGGATGTCGGTGAAGCGGTCCGGGGCGATCGCGGCCAGCAGCGGCAACTGGGTCTTGTAGATGTCCCACATGGTGCAGACGTCGAACGCGTACGGTCCGGAATTGGGCCAGAACGGGCTCTCGTCGTCGGCCACGCACGGTTTGATCAGCGCGTGGTAGAGAGCGGTGCTGAATACCGTGCGGCGGGCTTTGGTCCCGCCTTCGACCTGTACGCGTCCGACGTGGTCCCGCCAGCGGGCGCGGGTGCGACTGCGGACCATGTTGAAGGCCGGCTCACCCGTACCGCATTCCCGCTCGAGGTTTCGTTTCGCCTGTTCGTGGCCGCGCAGCGAGAAGCCCATCCGGATCTCGACGACCTGCCCCGGCCGGGCCGAGCCCATGAAGAGCATGCCGAACGGGCGCAGGTTGGTGCTCCGGATGCTGTCGAAGTCGAGCCGGGTGCCGCCGTCGATGAGGCGCCTGTCGTACCAGAGCATCTGGCGCCAGTTCGGGGTGTCGGCCTCGACGTAGACGGACAGCGGCACGCCCTCCATCACCACGGTGCCGTGTGCCCGCCCGTACCCCATGCTCTCGACCTGCGCGCGCAGCGGAACCGTGCGACCGAGGTCGATGGCGAGCCCGCCGCAGGACATGTCGATCACGACTCGGGCGGACCGGTGCTCCGGGAACGTGTAGCGGTGCACGGCGGTCTTGGCCCCGACCGTGATCTCGCAGCGGACGCCGGTGTCGAGGGTGGCCGCGTAGTAGCCGGCCTCGGCGACCTCGTCGTGCAGCTCCCACGACTCCCCCAGCGCGTCGAGCGGCTGGACCATCGGGGTGACCCGGACGTAGTTGTAGTACTTGCGGATCGCGCCGGTCCCGGACTGCTGGAAATGCGTGAAACCGGACGCCTGGAGACGGTCGAACATCTCCTCCGGGACGCCCTCGGTGTTCTTCGCGTAACGGCCGTAACCGGTCGGGTAGGCGCCCGAGTAGGCGCACGCCGACACCATGCCGAGCGGGCTGGTCGCCCCCGGGTGCGTGTTGCCCACCTGAGGTTTCGGCCACCACCAGGTGGCGGCCAGACCATGCGCGCGGGGCAGGTCGGTCGCTGCGGTTCCGATGAAGGGATCGATGTCGTCGAGGATGGCGGAACCATACCTACTGCAAGTCGTCCGCCGGTTTCAAACAGGTGAACTCCGTGTTGATCAAGTTACGATTCGGCGGGTCGGCGCTCCTCAGGCCAGCACTCCGGCCAACTGGGCCAAAACATCAATATATTTCCCCAATTCGCCCTGTACGCGTTCCAACTCCCGGTCGAACTCGGCACGCAACGGCCAGGACGACTCGTCGGCCCCGGCACGCACCGCCTCGCTCTCCTCGAAGCGGCGAAGCTCGGTGTGCCAGCGCGACAAGAACGGCCGCAGACCCTCGTTGAGGATGCGGATGGCCAGCGGGCCTAGCGCGTCCGGCCCCTCGGCGATCTCCGGCCCCGCCTGGCGCAGCACGTCACGCGTGGTGGCGAACAGCGAATAGAGCGAGTTGAGCGCCTCACGGGCGAACCCGTGCCCCGACTCCAGCGGCCGCACCGCCACCCGGGTCGCCAACTCCACGTAGAGACTCCAGGCCGCGCGGGCCTCCGCCTCGGACACTCCGACCTGGACCCCACCCAGGCCGAACGGCAGATTGACGGACACGGTGCGCAGCTTGAGACCCATGGCGAGAAGCTTAGGGTCAGCGGGCCAGCGCCTTCTCCAGCTGGTCCTTGGTCATCGTCGAACGGCCCGCGATGTTGCGCTGCCTGGCCTCGTTGTAGAGCTGCGCCTTGGTCCGCCCCTTGGCGCCGGTGTGCGACCGCTTGCCGCCCCGGTGCCCGGACGAGACATCGTCGATCGACGACCGGCTGGCGGTCCGTGACTCACCCGCGCGGGCGCGCTCCTTGTTGACGGTACGGGCGGCGATCTCCTTGGCGACCTTCGCCGACCCGCCCCGCTCCTCGACACTGTCCTTGATGTGCTCGTACTGCCGTTCCCTCTTCGGAGTGGATCCCGCTGGCACGGCCGCCTCCCGTCGTCGTCGTTGAGAGGTGAATCCCCAGCGTGCGCCCGGTCAAACGCGGCGCGATCAGGTCATGACCGGCGTCCCCGCCTGGATCGCCCGCCGGAGCAGACGGGAGACCTCGTCGTCCCGCACGGACTCCCCGCTGTGCCGACGGCGCACGATGTCGGCGCACGCGGACGCGTAGGACTCACCCAGCCGCTCGGTCTGCTTCTGCGCCTCGGCACCCCGGAACCGCCGGCCCACGACCGGGAGCACGCGGACGAGCAGCAGGTGCGGCCGGGCCAGATAGTCCAAGCCGAAGCGCAACAGGGACTTCAGCCACATGCCGGACTCCGCCCAGGGATCTCTCTCAGCCGTCAGCCCGAACACCGCGGTGAGGCGGGCGAGCATCCCGAGTTGCGCGGCCAGCACCAACCTGCCCTGCGGGTCGAATTCCGTCATCGCGGCCCCGGCCGCGGCTGCGGCCCCTGCGGCGACGACCTTCCCGGCCTCCGCCACCTTGATCTCCAGGGAGATGCGCTGGTGCGTCACGAGAGTCTTACGAGCGGCTGCCGGGAGGACAGCGGCGATCCGCTCGACCAGGTCGTCCAGGCCGAACGGGGGCAGCTCGACCGGGCCGAAGGTCATCGGCCGAGCCAGCGTCAGGAAGGGCACCCCACTCACCACCGGTAGTTCGAGGTCTTTCAGGAAGCCGGCGAACGTCCGAACCCGCTCGTCGCCGGGATGCGGGCACTGGGTCAAGGCCAGGAAGGTGGGCGCGATCGTGGCGAGCGTCGCGACAAGAGTCTGCTCGAACTGCTCGAAGCGGTCGTCGCCCGCGCGTACGCAATAGAGCACGAAATGCAGACGTTCGTTCGGATCGCCGCCCTGCAGGCGGCGCGCGAACATCCGGAACTCGGCCTCCACGCTCACCCGATCCCGGCCGAGCTCGAGACCAGGCGTGTCATAGATGGTCACCGAGCTGCCGGGCAGTTGGTACCCGGTGATGGTCTTGGTCACCGGCTTGCCGGTGCCGACCGCCGCGACCTCGCGTCCGAACAACGTGTTGAGAAGGGTGCTCTTCCCGGCCCCGGTCTTGCCGACGATCATGATGTTCAGCGCCGGTTCGTCGCCGAGCGCGTCCCGCAGCAACCGGGTCAGCTGGCTGTCGTCCACCGGATCAGCCCTGCCACATGTTCTTGAACTCGGCGAGGATCTCGGCGGTCACGTCGTTCGAGACGGTCTCACCGGCGATCTGACGCAGGCAGATCGCCTGGCCCGCCTTGATGTACGCGTTGCCCATCTGCTGCGTGATCTGGGCCGCGATCCCGGCGTTTATGGCGTTGCCGACCACCGGGAAGAAGTTGAGCAGACCCCGCGCCACCTGCCGGGCCACTGCCGCGATGCCCATGATGCCGGCCAGCCCGACGACGAGAGCCTTGATGTCGACCTTGAGGCCGAACGTCGTTGTGATCTTGGCAAGCATCGAGAACTGCAGAGCACTGAGCGGAATGGCATCGAGAATCGGAAGCGGCAGGGCCGCGATCCCGGCCGCGGTGGCGGCGTTGACCCGGACCACGCTCTGCGCCTCGGCCACCTTGACCGCCAGCGAGACCCGCTGGTGGCTCGCCCAGGTGCGCGCGGCCGCCTCCGGCAACGCCCGGTAGATCGCCTCGACCAGCTCAGGCAGCCCGAACGGCGCCAGCGTGGCCGGACCGAACGTCAATGGCCGGGCCAGGACTCGGAAGACGTGTCCCTCCTGCATCGGCACGCCGAGCTCGTCGATCTTCCGGGCCAGGTCCAGAGCACGGGGATCCTCGGGTCCGAGACACTGGGTCAGCACGACGAAGACCGGCAGCTCGGTGGCCAGTTGCCGAATGACGTCGAGTTCGAAATCCTCATAGCGGCTGCCGTTTGAATTGATGCAGTACAGCGCGAAATGGATCCGCCGATCCGGGTCCGATGCATTCTTGCGGATCTCCGCCAGATAGTCACCGATCACTCCCTGATGGTCGCGGCCGAGCTCGATACCGGGCGTGTCATAGATCGCGATCGGCGAGCCGGCGAGTGGATAACGCTTGATCCGGGTGGTGACCGAGGCGCCCACGCCGGTGGGCGCCTCGTCGGTTCCGAAGATGCCGTTCAGCAGCGAACTCTTGCCCACACCCAGCTTGCCGGCCATGATGATGTTGAGGCGGGCACCGCCGTCGAGCAGCGACTTCACCTCGTCGGTGAAATGCTGTTCGGGATCGAAGCCGGTAGCGATCTCAATACTCGTCATGACCGGTCATACGGCCGGAAGGACGCACCCGGTCGAATGTGATCAGACGACAATTCCCACCCGATAGGCTGATCCGATCTTGCCAAGCCGGTGTCGTTCGCAGATCTTCCGCGATTACCCGTGAATTTCTCATGTTGACGATGCGACGGCTTGATGACGCGAGGCGGGTAGCAGGGCGGCCCACTCCGCAGTCCATCGGCAACGGTCCAGACCCACGGCGGCGTACTCGTCGAATTGGTCGGCTCGCTGCACGCCCAGCCATCGCAGCAGCACGTTGACCGCCATCTCCCGACGGTCGGTCACGGTGGCATAGTGCTCCTCCGCCTCCCCGTCGGAGGTAGCCGTGAACAGCGGCCCCCAGGCGATCGCCCCGTCCCGCCATGCCATCGCCGCGTGGAATCCCGCACTCCCGAAGAATTCCGTATGCACATAGGCCACGACCCCGTGCTGCGAGAGTCGGCGGGCCCATTCGGCGACGTCTTTCCTCAGGTCGTAGAAGCCGGTCACGGGTGCGGCACCGGCCGCCGTCATCCCCATAGCCGCGACGATCTCGTCCGTCAGCGGCAGGAGCGTCAACCCGCTCCCCGGGGCCAGCGGCACCTCCGGCAAGTGGACCTGCCCGGAACTTTGCTCCGAGATCTTCAAGAGCAGCGCGTGCACCGTTCCGGCCATGCCCGGAGCATATCGATGCGGGCCGAACCCGGCGCACCCATTTGCCGCCGATGCTCGGCTACGTGAACGGCGTGTAACGCGTCAGCCGGGGAGGCGTCGGCCGGCAGGAACCCGAGCTGCCCGGACGACGGTTCCAGCTCGGCTACGTATTCTGCCAACTCGTCGCGAAGCTTCCCCGCAGGCCCGAGCCGGGCGAGGACGTGCCGCCCCCATTCGGCCAGGTTGCGGATGCGCGGTGCGATCCCGTTCGGGTGCAGAGCCCGGCGATACACATTGCGACCAGGACCGATCAAATCGGCCGGACGGCCACCCGATGACCTTCGCGGACTGGTACCGGGCCTGGCTCGGCGAGTCGGAACGGGCGGCGGCCGAAGCGTGAGTGCTGCCCGTCTCGAGGCGGTCGCGGCTACGCGTCGTGGAAGGGTGCCGGTTCGGCTGGGATCTGCTTGGACATCAGGCAGAACTCGTTGCCTTCCGGATCCTCCAACACCACCCAGGAGCCACTGCCGGTGATGTTCGACCGCTTGGCGCCGAGACCGAGCAACCGCGCGAGTTCCTCGTCCTGTCCGTGATCGGTGGCGCACACGTCGAAGTGCAGGCGGTTCTTCGTGGTCTTCGGTTCGTCGACGCGGATGAACAGGATGTCCGGGCTGATCGTCGCCCCGCGGATGGCCACCCCGGTCTCGTCCCGAGCGAAGATCCGATAGCCGCCGTGGGGAGGCCCGCGCGCCGCGTGGGGCCGGGAACGGCAGGTGGTGCTGCATGATTGCGGGGTGACTGACTTGGCTCTCTGGCCCCTGACCATTCGAGCTCGGGAGGCGCCGGACCTCGATCAGTGTGTGGAGATGCTGCGTGAGGTGCGTCTGACCAACGGCTATCCGGCGAAGTGGCCCGCCGATCCCCGGGCCTGGCTGGACCGGCCGGAATTCGATCAGGCGTGGGTGGCCACCAGCTCACCCGGTCGGATCGTCGGGCACGTCGCCGTCCAGCACGGCCGGGAGGTGACCCGGTTGTTCGTGACGCCCGCGGCCCGCCGACTCGGGGTTGCCGGGGCGATGCTCGACCACGTCAGCATCTGGGCCGGCGGCCGCCTCATCCTCAACGTCGTGGACAAACCGAATTCCGCCGCGGTCGCGTTCTACGAGAGCACCGGATGGCGATACACCCGGACGACGACCGCTGACTGGACCGGCCCGCGCGGCGAGGTCGTGCGGTTGCGGCACTACGTCCGGTAGAGGTCGGGGGCAAGCCGTGCGGGGCCGGGCCGGCAGCATCTCTTGGCCGCGGCCCGCGATCGGCTATCTTGCCTAGCAGGGGCTGACGATGACACTGATCGACCTGGGCGATGTCGCGGAGCCGGCCGAACGTCCGGGGGCCGGTCCGGTGAACTTTCTGCGGGCGGCCCGGCTGACGCTGGCCGCGCTCTCCGTGGTCGGGCTGCTGGCGCTGACCTCCTCCGCGGCGCCGGCACCGTCGCTGGTGCGCCCGCTCTGGACGGCGGACTTCCGGCCGGGGGACGCGATGGCGCTGGACGCCGCGACGGTCTATCTGGACCGGACCGCGCCGGTGGGTCCGCGCGAAGTGACGGCGTACGACCTGCGCACCGGAGCGGTCAAGTGGAGCACCCCGGCCGGTGTGCGGATGTCCGACCGCGGCGTACGCAAAGCCGGTGATGTCCTGTTGGTGCCGACCGAGGCGTCGGGGGGTGCGGGCACGACCGCCCTTGATGCCGCGACCGGCGACCTGCTGTGGCGGTTGAACGGCGTGGCCGCCCCGTCAGTGGGCAGCGACGACGTGGTGCTGGCCGAGACCGACAAGTCGGGCGCAACGACGGGTTTGCGGCTGGTCGGGCTGCGAGACGGCCGTCAGGTGTGGAAGCGGGCGACGGCGCCGGCCGAGCAGTGGATCACGCTGGCCGAGGGTGGCCGGCCGACCTCGATTCTCACGGTCACCAGCAGCGGGGAGACCACCGTCTACGGTTATGCGGACGGCGCCGAGCGGCAGCATGCCCGCATCCCGTGGAACGGGGTCTACGCGTCGACGCTGTTCCCGGCCGGCCCCTATCCGGTGGTGGTGCGGACAGCCTCGGCGCAGACCGTCGCGACCATCTACGACTCGGCCGATCTGCGCCCGCTGTGGCGGTCCGACGAGACGGTCGGCTATGTCACCGGCTGCGGGTCGCTGATCTGTGTCGCCGGTGCCTCGGGGGTGACCGCCCGCGAGCCGGCCACCGGCCGGGTGCTCTGGCAGCGGCCGGACGCGCATTTCGTGTGGGATCTCGGCGGCGGCCGGATGCTCCTGTCGGCCGTCGCCAACCTGGCCTCGGCGACGACGGCGCTGGTCGACGCCGCGACGGGGGTGACGATCGGGCACTCGTTCGGCGGGCAGCAGGCGTTCTCGGCCGATCGGGCCGGTTCGCTGTTGCTGCTGCGCGGCGCGGGGACGTCGCCGGACCGCACCGTTCTGCATCGGCTCGACCTGACCACCGGACGGCAGACCCCGCTCGGTGCGGTCGAGCGGTTCGACGAGCAGGACTGTCAGGGGACCGGTGGTTTTCTGCTCTGCCCGCGCGGCGAGACGCTCACCGTGGCCGCCGTCGGTTGAGCGGCGGCGCACCGCACCGTCCGGGGACGGTGCGGTGCGCGCTCGGGGTCAGCCGGTGACCACCGCGGTGACCTTCCACGGGACCGTCGGTGACGGGCACGGCGTGGGTTCGTGGTTGCAGGCGATGTCGGTCTTGGTGGACACCTCGACCGTGCCGGCCGCCGTGGCGACGTAGCGGGCGGTCAGCGGCTGACCGGTCGGGTAACCGCCGGTGACCTCGCGTTCGACGAGGACCCCGGGGGTGGAGAGCTTCGGCGGGAGGTAGTTCCACGCCAGGCTCACCACGAGGGTGTCGCCGATGCTCAACCGGACCGTCTTGAGGTTGTCGGCGGCGGTGACGACGACGGTGTGCCCGTCGGCGGCCACGACGTTGACGTGCAGGGTCCACAGCATGACCGGCACGGTGCAGGGCGGGGTGGTGTGCAGACAGGCGTTGTCGGAACGGGCGGTGATGTCGACCGAGCCGGCCCCCGCGGCGCGGTAGAGCGCGGTGACCGGATCTCCGCTCGGGTAGCCGCCGCTCGCGGAGACGGCGGTGAGGGCACTGCCGCGTACGGTCGGTGGCAGGAACTCGGCGGGCAGCGACACGCCGAGTGTCTGCCCGGCGACGAGGGTGACGGTGCCCAGGTTGTCGGCCTGGGTGACGGCGACGTCGGACCCGCCGGGCGGCGGTGACGTGGTCGGCGGCGTGATCCCGTTGTCGCAGCCGAGGGCCGGGACGGACGCGACGCCGGCGAGGTACAGGCCGAAGGTGGTCGAGGCACCGGCGGCGAGGGTGCCGTTGTAGTCGGCGTTGGCGGCGGTCACCGTGCCGGCCGCCGCGCTCACCGTGGCGTTCCAGGCCGAGACGATCCGCTGGCCGGCGCCGAGCGGCCAGGTCGCCGTCCACTTGGTGGTGGTCGCCGCCGAGGTGTTGACCACCTTGACGGAGAGGATCTGACCGCCGCTCGCCCCGGTGCCCCACTGCGAGTCGACGTGGGCGGTGGCGGTGCACCCGCCGGCCGCGTACGTCCCGGCGGGTGGGCTGCCGGCCGAGGCCGGCGCCGTCGCGAGCGCGCCGAGCCCGACGATGACGCCGGACGCGGCGCCGAGAAACAGGATCGATTGCCTGGAAAACGCCATGAAGACGCACCTTCCCCCGGTTCGGGGCGGGCCCGTGCGCGTCGGCGTCGACGGCGAGCGGTGGCTCTGTGGGTCCGCCCGACTTCAGCGCAACATAAGACAGGCATCGACCTGTGTCAATCGCATAGGAACCGGCGACTCAGACCCGCGCACCCCGGCGCAGATAGACGGCCCAGGTGACAAGCACGCACAGGGCGTAGAAGGCGATGAAGCCGAGGTACGCGGCGTCCGCGCTCTTGGTCTCCAGGAACGACTGCCGGAAAGCCAGGTTGACGAGCACCCCGCCGAAGGCGCCGATCGCGCCCGCGATGCCGATCACCGCGTTCGACAGGCGCCGGGCGCTCAACTCGTCGGCCGGGAACTTGGTCCGGAAGATGGCCGGGATCATCTTGTAGGTCGAGCCGTTGCCGATGCCGCTGAAGATGAACAGCGCCACGAAACCGACGATGTAGAGCGGCATCGACATCTGCTGCGCCGCCAGCAGCACCACGCCGGTGCCCACGGCCATGGCGATGAAGTTCACGAACGTCACCCGGGCGCCGCCGAGCCGGTCGGCCAGCATCCCGCCGACCGGCCGGACCAGGGAGCCGAGCAGCGGGCCCAGGAAGGTCAGGTAGGCGGCCTTGACCGGGGTGGAGAACTCGGTGTGGAACTGGACCTGAAGCACCTGGCCGAAGGCGAACCCGAAACCGATGAACGACCCGAACGTACCGATGTAGAGCAGCGACATGATCCAGGTGTGCGGGTCCCGGGTGGCGTCGCGCATGGCGCGCTTCTCGGAGCGGGCCTGGGTCAGGTTGTCCATGTAGAGCGCCGCGCACAGCGCCGCGATCACGATCAGCGGGATGTAGACCCCGGCCACGATCCCGGGATGCCCGGCGCCGAACACGGCGAGGACGAAGAGCCCGACGAGTTGTACGGCCGCGACGCCGAGGTTGCCGCCACCGGCGTTGATGCCGAGCGCCCACCCCTTGAGCCGGTTCGGGTAGTACGCGTTGATGTTGGTCATCGACGACGCGAAGTTGCCCCCGCCGACACCGGCGACCGCGGCGAGGATCACCAGGGTGGAGTAGGAGACGCCGGGCCGGATCAGCCAGGCCGCGAGGACGGCCGGGACCAGGAGCAGCAGGGCCGAGAAAACGGTCCAGTTGCGGCCACCGAAGCGGGCCACCGCGAAGCTGTACGGGATCCGCAGCGTCGCCCCGACGAGCGTGGGCACCGCCGTGAGCAGGAACTTCCCGGCCGGGTCGATCCCGTACGCGGGTCCGAGGAACAGCACGAGCACCGACCACAGCGACCACACCGAGAAACCGATGTGCTCCGACAGGATCGAGAAGATCAGGTTGCGCTTGGCGATCGGCGCGCCGGTCGTGGCCCAGAAGTCGGGATCCTCCGGCCGCCAGTCGTCGATCCAGTGTCCGCGGACCGTCCGGGTAGCCGGGCGGGTGGCAACAGGCAGCGTGGCTGTCATCTCAGGTCTCCAGGGTTCTCACACATCGAGGATTATCGAGTCGTTGTCGACGCGGACGGGATAGACGGTCACCGGCGGCTGGCCGCTGAGCGAGCAGCCGGTGGTCAGGTCCCAGGCGTTCAGGTGCAGGGGGCAGACGACCTGTTTCAAGTCGATCTGCCCGTCGGCGAGCGGCCCGCCCTTGTGCGGGCACACGGCGGACAGCGCCCGCAGCGAGCCGTCGCGGAGCCGGAAGACAGCGATCATGGCGCCGTCGACCGCGAACGTGCGGCCCTCGCCGAGCGGGATGTCGTGCAGCGAGCCGAGGATCACGGAGGTCCTCATGCGCGCACCGGAACCTGGGGCAGCACGGTCAGCGGCAGGGAGGTGCGGAACTGTCCGGGTGTGGCCGGTTCGGCCCGCTCCTTCCACGGGTCGACATAGGCGGCGACGGTTTCGTCCATGCGGGCGTCCAGGTCGGCCGCGATGCCGTCGGAGTCATCCACCACCACGGCCCGGATGCGGTCGATGCCGACGCGCGGCACCCAGGCGTAGGTCCGCTCCAGCCAGTTCGCGCTCTCCCGGTAGTACTGCAGGAACCGTCCGGTGAGCGTGATCACCTCATCGGCCGAGCCGACGGTGGTGAGCAGGTCACCCTTGCGGACATGGGCGCCGGCCGCCCCGCCCACGTAGATCTCCCACTTCCCGCCGTCGATGGCGACGACACCCAGATCCTTGACGTACGCCTCGGCGCAGTTGCGCGGGCAGCCGGTGACCGCCAGTTTCATCTTGCCCGGCCCCTCGACGCCCTGATAGCGCTCCTCCAGCGCGATCCCGAGCGCGGTCGAGTCCCCGACGCCGAAGCGGCAGAAGTCGGAGCCGACGCAGGTCTTGACGGTGCGGAAGCTCTTCGCATAGGCGTATCCGCTCGGCATGTCGAGTTCGGCCCAGATCTGCGGCAGTTTCTCCTTGGGGATGCCGAGCAGGTCGATGCGCTGCCCGCCGGTCAGCTTCACCATCGGCACGCCGTGCCGCTCGGCCACCTCGGCGATGCGTTTGAGGTCGCTCGGGGTGGTCACGCCGCCCTTCATCTGCGGTACGACCGAGAACGTACCGTCGCGCTGGATGTTGCCGTGCACCCGGTCGTTGATGAACCGCGCGTCGCGTTCATCCACGTAGGACGCGCCCCACATCATCTTCAGCAGCGACGCGAGCCCCATCTTGCTCTTGGCGTCCTCGTCGCCGCCGAGCTTGCCGAAGACCGCCGAGACGCTCTTGAGCTCGTACTGCCGGATGGCCGCCATCAGCTCGGACTTGGGCATCGGCACGCCCGGCACGTAGTAGGAGGCGGCCGGGTCCTCCTCGACCGCGCCGCCCGCCGCCCACTCGACGATCCGCTGGACGAGCGGTTTGCAGGTGCCGCAGCCCTTGCCGGCGCGAGTGGCGTCCATGACCCCGCTCACCGTCTTGCAGCCACCGTCGACGCACGACTTCAGGGCGCCCTTGGAGACGCCGTTGCAGTTGCAGACCTGCTCGTCGTCCGGCATCTCGGCGACGTTCTCCTCGGCCGCCGGGCCACCCAGGTCGAACAGCAGTTCCGACCGGTTCGCGGGGAGCGGCAGGCCCTTCTCGAACGCCTTGATCAGCGCTGTCGCCTTGCCGTTGTCACCGATCAGGGTGGCGCCGACGAGCCGCCCGTCGCGGATGACGACGTTCTTGTAGATGCCCCGCTTCGGCTCGGCGAACTCGATCAGCTCGTCGTCCGCCGATTCCGGGCCCCGCAACCCCATCGAGGCGACGTCGACGCCCGCCACCTTGAGCTTGGTGGCCACCTGCGAGCCGTGGTAGGCGGCCCCCGGATCGGTGCCGGTGATCTGGTCGGCGAGCACCCTCGCCTGTTCCCACAGGGGCGCGACCAGTCCGTACACCTGGTCACGGTGTTGGGCGCACTCCCCCACCACATAGATGTCGTCCTCGTCGACGGCGCGCATCCGGTCGTCGACGACGATGCCCCGCTCGACGACCAGGCCGCTGTCGGCGGCGACGGCCGAGTTGGGCCGGATGCCGGCCGCCATGACGACCACGTCGCAGTCGATGATCCGGCCGTCGCCCAGCTTGACCCCGGTGACCGCGTGCTTGCCGAGGATCTCGGTGGTCATCCCGTCGACCACGACCTCGATGCCCAGCTTCTGCTCGACGGTGGCCTGCAGGGTCTTGCCGGCCTGGACGTTGAGCTGGGCGTTCATCAGGTGCCCGGCGGCGTGCACCAGGGTCACGTGGCCGAGGTGGTTCTGCAGGCCGCGGGCGGCTTCCAGGCCGAGCAGGCCGCCACCGATCACGACGGCGCGCTCGTGCTCCCGCGCGTACCGGATCATCGCGCGGGTGTCGTCGAGCGTGCGGAACACGAAGACACCCTGGTGGTAGCCGCGGCCCGGGACGTGCGCGCCCTTGATCGGCGGTACGAAGGCGGAACTGCCGGTGGCGATTATCAGCTTGTCGTAGCCGGTGGCGGAGCCGTCCGATCCGTACACCATCCGGGCGTGCCGGTCAATACGCTCGATCCGCACCCCGGTGTGCAGGGTGATGCCGTTCTCGGCGTACCAGGAAAGGTCGTTCAGGAAGATCCCGGACTCGTCCTCGATGCCGGCGAGCACGTTGGACAGCATGATTCGGTTGTAATTGCCGTAGGGCTCGTCACCGAACATGGTGATGTCGAATTCGCCGCCGCGGGAAAGGATCTCCTCCACCGTCCGGGCGCCCGCCATCCCGTTGCCGATGACCACCAGTCGCTGTTTCATCAGACCTCCACCAGGCCCAGGTCGACGATCACGGTCCCGCTGGTACCGGCCGGCGCGGCCAGCCAGACCTCGACGTTCGCACCCGCGTGCAGGTCCTCGACGACCCGCAGGGAGACGTGCACATCGCTCTTGGCGCCGATCGGGAAGTAGCGCATCGGCCGCCCGTCGCGCATCAGCACCGCGCAGACGAGTTCGGCGGCGGCGTTGCCGCCCCGGAAATACACGGCCTGCGCGGCGGCGCCGTCGGGCACCACGTAGGACAGTTCGGTTCCGAGCGGTGCGGGCCGGTCCAGGCCCTTGCCCTCGAAGAGAAAGACGCCCTGCAGAAATCGCGGTGTCGAATGCACCTGTCATTCCCTTCGTGAACGCGAACGCGTATCGGTCGCCGTCACGAAGGAATGTTTCCGGGGATTTGTTTTGCGGCGTGACCGCCGCGATTGCACGAAGGTTCGGAAAACCCTACATGCGGGCCGGAGCGGTTGTGAGGAGTGCCGATTCGTAGCGGCGCACGACGAGCGGGACGACGGCCGGGTCGAGCGCGAGCGGCGGCGTCACCGAATCGGCGCCGGCGCGGTGCAGCGTGCGGTAGAACAGGCCCTCGGCGAGCAGGTAGGCGGCGATCGCGATCCGGCGGGCGCCCTGTTCGCGCAGGCCGGCGACGACCTCGGCAACCGACGGCGAGCTGCCCGAGACATACCCGACGTGGGCGCCGCCCAGCGACCGCGCCGTCGCGGCCACCGACGCGCGCCACCCCGGGTCCGACGATCCGGCGGCGGCGAGAACCACGGCGTCGGCGTCGGCGTCGGCCGGCAGGTGCCGGGCCAGGCTGTCCAGCAGTACGTCGTCGGGACCCAGTGGCGCGGTGACCGGGAACCGGGTTCCGTCGACGGCGCGGGCGATGTCGACACGCACGTGGAAGCCGGCGGACAGCAGCAGCGGAACGACCACGGCGGCGCGGACCGTCGGCACGACCTCGCCGATCCGGGGCTGCTGCACATCGGCGTAGGAGAGCCGGATGTCCACTTCGGGCCGGCGGCGCGCGACCGCGGCGACCAGGTCCCGGATCTGCTTCTGCCCGGTGGCCGAGCGGGTGCCGTGGGCGACCGCGAGCAGCGTAAGCCGAGTCGAGGGCATGGGCACAACCTCCAAGGGCGGACTGGAGCTCAGGCGGCTTCGTCGACGCGCAGGCGGTAACCGCGTTTGATGACGGTCTCGATGTGCCGGCCGGAGCCGAGCGCCGTGCGCAACCGGGCCACCGCCACGTCCACGGCGTGGCCGTCGTTGCCGCGAGGCAGGGACGCGATCAGCTGGTCCTTGGACACGACGACCCCGGGGCGGGCGGTCAGCGCGCTCAGGATGGCCATCGCGGCCGGGGCGAGCGAGCGCGGTTCGCCGTCGAGGAGCACGGCATGCCCGCGTACCTCCAGGGTCTCGCCGGCGACCCGCAGCTTGACCGCCCGGCGGGGCAGTTCGTCGCTCACCGCTTTGACGAGCGCTCCCAGCCGGAACCGTTCCGGCACGATCACCGGCACCTCGCGCGCGACCAGCGGCGCCGACGTGACCGGCCCGACGCAGGCCACCAGGGTGTCCTTGCGGAACCGATCGAGCACGGCGGTCACGTCGTCACCCGCCACCTGCAGGAACGACTTGACCGCCGGCGCGCTGGTGAAGGTGACGGCGTCGACCTGCCCGGCCTTGATCTGCTCGACTAGCCGGCGCACCGGCGTGGTGTCGGCCGGCGGGGTCCAGCGGTAGACCGGCACCTCCACGACGGCGGCGCCGGCGGCCCGCAGCGCGGCGACGAACTCGGTCTGCGGCTCGCCGTGCTCCTGCACCACGACGCGCAGGCCGGCGACGCCCTCGGCGAGAAGCCGCTCGAGGACCTCCTCGGACGCCTCGGTCTTGGCCGCCCACTCCTCGCTGAGCCCGGCCGCCCGCACGGCGCCGCACGGTTTCGGGCCGCGGGCGATGATGCGGGCCTGCCCGAGCACCTCGCGCAGCCTCTCCCCGAGACCCCAGCCCTCGGCCGCCTCGAGCCAGCCCCGGAAGCCGAAGCCGGTGGTGGCGATGACCAGGTCGGGGGCGAGGCCGATGCAGGCGGCGGTGGCGGCGTGCAGGGCGGTGTCGTCGGCGAGCGGCAGGATGGTGATCGTGGACGCGGTGATCACCCGCGCGCCACGGCGCTGCAGCAGCGCGGTCATCTCGTCACGGCGCCGCTCGGCGGTCACCGCGACGGTGAAGCCGGTCAGCACACCGCTCTCGCTCATCCCGCAAGAGTTCCTAGCGGCGGTTACCGACGCGTCGAGGTGGTGTTTCCGGCGAGTCAACGCGCATGCACAACCGGGACGCGGGCGTTGTGAGATCCGGCCGGCGGTCAGTCGTCCTCGACGATCTTGCGGACCGAGGCGAGCATCCGGAAGATCTCGAGCCGGCCGTCGAGGAAGCCGATCCGGTAGTCGCGGCCGCACTCGGGATCGGTCGCCCGCTGCGCGTCGCGGTGCGCGGCCAAGCCGTCGGCACGCCCCACCGCGTACGCCTCAAACGCCCGGTCCATCGCTCTTCCGGTCCAGCGCCCGACGGACGGCGGCGACCAGGGCCTCCTCGAAGGCGGCGACCTGGCCGTCGACGATGCCCACCAGATAGTCGGCGCCGGTGGCCGGGTCGACGGCTTTGGCGCCGTCGTGCGCCCCCGCCTTGCCGTCGGCATGACCCGCGCCGTAGGCCACCAGTGCGTCGTCCATGCCGTCCTCCCGAGCGAGCCGAAACCAGGCGCAAATCTGTCACGCGCCCGGGACGTCGCCCACCGGCTGATCGGGTCGACCGAAATCCTCAAGGACGAGGTCAACCCCACGATCAGGCAGAACAGTGTGATCTCGGCAGGCGGCCGGCAGCAGACCGGAGCGCCGCCACAGCGGCCGGCCGGGACCACCGATCAGGTCCAGCTCATCGAGGTACGCCACCACGCGCTCGCCGGACCAGCGGATCGTCTCCTGGAAACGCGGGTTGGCCATCGCCGCCCGGTGACCGGCCTCGGGGTCCAGGCCGATCGACCGGTAGACCCCGGGGTGGATCAGGCGCCGGCCGCAGAGGTAGGCGGCCCGGCCGATCACCAGCTTGTCGAAGAGCAGCCGCCCCCGGCCCGCCGTACGCACCTGCCGCGCCAGCTCCTCGCGGGCGTAGCGGACGTGCCGGGCCTCCTCGACCACGTGGATGCGTGACACCATGCGCACCAGCGGCTGCACCTGCTCCGAGGCCATCGCCTCGCGCTGCAGGGTGTCGAGGATCTCCTCGCAGATCAGGATGGCGGCGAACATCCGCGGCCCGGTGCCGGTGGCGGCGATCCACTTGCCGAGCGCCTCGTTCACCCCGGTCGGTTTGTAGACCGGGGTGCCGAGCCAGTCGATCATCCGGCCGAACATGACCGAGTGCCGGCACTCGTCGGCGACCTCGGTGAGGGCGTACTGCGCGTGGGCGGCGGTCGGGTCCTGCTTGTAGTAGCCGCGCAGCAGCAGCTGCATCAGGATCGTCTCGAACCAGATGCCGAGCCCGGCGATGCTCGCCACCTCGTGCCTGGTCAGGGTGATCCGCTGGGCCTCGGTCAGGCCCGCCCACAGGTCGGTGCCGTAGAGGCTCGAGCGGTGCGGGGGCACGAAGTAGAGGTCGGGCTCGTACGGCGCGGCCCAGTCGATCTCCACCTCCGGGTCGTACGAGTGCTCGGCCGAGGAGCGCAGCAGGCGGGCGGCGGTGCGGTCGCGTTCGGGGGTCATCGCAATCTCCCGGATGTGATGCACTTGACGTTACCCGAGGTAACAGTTACTCCTAGTACTATGAAGCTGGACGAGGAGCCGGTCAATACCGACGGACGCAAGGGCCGCTGGGCCGGCCACCGTGAACAGCGGCGGCGCGAGTTGACCGAGGCGGCCGTCGAGGCGATCCGGGAACTGGGCCCCGACGTGGGCATGGAGGCGATCGCGGCGCGCGCCGGCGTGAGCAAGCCGGTCCTCTACCGCTACTTCGCCGACAAGTCCGAGCTGTGGCTGGCGGTCGGGCAGAAGTCCGGCGAGCTGGTCCTCGAGGCGATCGTCCCGGCCGTCGCCGCGGTGCGCGAGGAACGCGACGCGATCGCCGCCGCCATCGACGCCTATCTGGCGCACATCGCCGCCGACACCAACCTCTACCAGTTCGTGGTCCATCAGCCCGACATCCCCCGCGGCCGGGACGTGGTCGCCGACGTCGTCGACACGGTCGCGAGCGGCCTGGCCCGCATCTTCGGCGACCGGCTGCGGGCCCGCGGCCTCGACTCCGGCGCGGCCCTGCCCTGGGCCTACGGCGTGGTCGGCTACGTCCAGTCGGCCGGCGACTGGTGGTTGCGCCAGCAGCAGCCGATCAGCCGGGAGGCGCTGAGCGAATACCTGACCACGTTCCTGTGGGGCGGCGTCGCCGGGATAGCCCACGCCGCCGACATTCCCGGCGGCCTGGCGGCCTACCAGGACGTGCGCCGTGAGCACTGACGACCACGAGGCCGGGAACCGGCCCGACGAGGAGTACCGGGGGCCGGCCAGGCTGCGCGTCGGCGACGACGAGCTGGCCGTGCTGATTCGCGTGTCGGCCCGGTTCGAGCCGGTCGAGGGACGCTTCCGGTGGGCCGGGCGCACCAGCCCCGACGCCGGGCTGCGCGAGCGGGTCTCCGGCGGGCTGCGGGAGGCGTCGCTCACCATTCCCGGTTCGCCGGCGGCGACGGTCCGGCTCAGCGAGCCCGACCCGTGGGGCGGCGTGCGGTTGTCCGGCACGGGAACCCCACCGTGGTTCCGCTGACCGCCCACGCCCCCGCCCGCGGCCGGTCAGCCGGTGGCGCGGCGCAGGGCGCGTGGGGAGGTGCCGAACCAGCGCCGGGCGGCTCGGCTCAGGGCCGACTGCTCGGTCAGCCCGACCATGGCGGTGACCTGAGTGAACGGCAGCTCCGTGGTGGTGATGAGGCGGTGCGCCATCTCCCGGCGTACGTCGTCGAGGATCTTGTCGAAGGTCGTGCCGGTGGCCGAAAGACGGCGCTGCAGCGTGCGGGGGTGGGTCTGCAGCCGGCGGCTGACGGCGGCGAGGTCCGCCGGAGCGGTGCCGAGCGACTGGGTGAGCAGCATCCGCACGCGTTCGGCGACGGTCGGCTCGGCCTGCGGGAAGTGGGTGCGGATGTAGTCGAGGGCGACCTCGCGAAGCACCCGGTTGCCGCCGGCGACCTTCGCGTCGGTGAGGGTGGCCGGCACCCGCAGCACCGCCGCCTCCTGGCCGAAACGCACATCCGCGCCGAAGAACTCGGTGTAACGGGCCACCGGCGCGAGCGGACGGTGGGTGAGGTGCACCGAACGCAGTCCGTAACGGCCGCCGCCGAGCCGGACGATGATCCGGTGCAGCAGGCCGAGGCCGTTGTCGCAGATCTGCGGCGGCAGCGGGTCGAGCTCGGTGCTGCCGTAACGCAGCCCCACCACACCCGGCCGGCCCGACGGGTCGGGCACCTGGGCGACCGTCAGCGCCGGCGAGTGCACGAACAGGAAGCGGGTCGCGCAGTCGAGCGCCTCGCCCATCGTCGCCGAGTTCTCGATGGCGATCGCGAGCGGGCCGAGGATCGCGGTGTCCTGCCGCTGGGCGAGGCGCAGTCCCAGGTCGGGGCAGTCGAGCTGGGCCGCGGCGGTCTCCAGCGCGCGGCCGGCGTCGAGCGTGCGGATCACCGCGTCGTCGGTGTCGAGCGCGGCCGGGTCGATGCCGATCCGGCGCAGCAGAGCGCCACCGTCCCCGCCCAGCTCGTCGACGAGGGCGGGCAGTCCGCGCAGCCCAGCAGCCCGCACCATCGACCTCATGGCACGAAAGGATAAATCAGTGTCGCGTGACGGCAAGTCCGGCGGATCGATCGGTGGCGACACTGACGGCATGGCCGAGCATTTCGACGTTCTCATCATCGGCGCCGGGCTGTCCGGGATCGGCGCGGCCTGGCGGCTCCAGGAACAGCTGCCGGGCAAGACCTACGCGATCCTCGAGGCGCGCGACGCGATCGGCGGGACGTGGGACCTGTTCCGCTACCCGGGCGTGCGGTCCGACTCGGACATGTTCACGCTGAGCTACCCGTTCCGGCCGTGGCGCGGCGCCGAGTCGATCGCCCCCGGCGAGCAGATCCGCCGCTACATCGAGGACACGGCGATCGACGGCGGCATCATGCCGCACATCCGCTTCGGCAGCCGGGTCGAGACGGCGGACTGGTCGTCGGCAACCGCCCGGTGGACCCTGCGGCTCACCGACAGATCCGAACTGACCGCCGATTTCGTGTACGGGTGTGCCGGCTACTACTCCTACGACACCGGCTACCAGCCCGACTTCCCCGGCCTCGACGACTTCCCCGGCCAGGTCGTCCACCCGCAGTTCTGGCCGGCCGACCTCGACTACGCCGGCAAGCGAGTCGTGGTCATCGGCAGCGGCGCCACGGCGGTCACGCTCGTGCCGGCGATGGCGCAGGACGCGGCCCACGTGACGATGCTGCAGCGCTCCCCCACCTACCTGACCGTGCTGCCGCCACGGGACGTCGTCTTCGACGTGGCCCGCCGGATCCTGCCGCTCCACGCCGCCAGCAAGGTCGCCCGGGTCAAGAACCTCGCCGTCACCCAGGGCTTCTACCAGCTCGCCCGGCGCCGCCCCAAGCGCGTGCGGCAGCTCCTGCGGGCGTTCGCGGTGCGCGCGCTGAAGGACCCGGCCTATGTCGACGAGCACTTCAACCCGGCCTACGAACCGTGGGACCAGCGGCTGTGCGTGATCCCGGACGGCGACCTCTACCAGGTGATCCGTTCCGGTCAGGCGGCCGTGGTCACCGACCACATCGACCACTTCGAGGCGGGCGGCATCCGGCTGCGGTCCGGCCGGCTCCTCGAGGCCGACGTCGTCGTCTGCGCGACCGGTCTCTCGCTGGTCCCGCTGGGCGGCATCCGGGCCAGTGTGGACGGCACCCCGGTCGACATCGGCGCGCACGCCGCCTACCGCGGCCTGATGCTCAGCGGCGTGCCCAACCTGGCCTACTGCATCGGCTACGTCAACGCGTCCTGGACGCTGCGCGCCGACCTCGTCCACCGCTACGTGCTGCGCCTGCTCCGGCACCTCGACCGGCACGGCTTCGCCGCCGCCGTCCCGAACGACCCCGGTGGTCAGGGCCGTCCACTGCTCGATCTCTCCGCCGGGTACGTGCAACGAGCGCTCGACAAGTTCCCGCGCCAGGGCGACCGCGACCCGTGGCTGGTGCGCCAGAACTATCTGCGCGACGTGCTGAGCTTCCCCCGGGCCGACGTGACCCGGGACATGACCTTCACCCGCCGGCTCGCCCCCCTGGAGGAGATCGCCTCATGACGCCCTACGTGTTCCGCGGCCGCACCGCCGTCCTGACCGGTGCCGCCGGCGGTATCGGTGAGCAGCTCGCCTACGGCCTGGCCGGGCGGGGCAGCGACCTCGTGCTGGTCGACGTCGACGCGGCCGGGCTGGCTCAGGTCGCCGACCGGATCGGCCGGGTCCATCCGGCGGCCCGGGTCGAGACGATCGTCGCCGACCTGGCCGAGCGGGCCGTGGTCGACGACGTGGCGGACCGGGTACGCACCTCGCACCCGACGCTCGGGCTGCTGATCAACAACGCCGGTATCGCTCTCGGCGGGCGGTTCGACCAGATCACGGTGGACGAGTTCGAGACCGTGATGAACGTGAACTTCCGCGCCCCGATGTTGCTCACGCACGCGCTGCTGCCGGTGCTGAAGGCCGGCCCCGGCAGCCACCTGGTGAACGTGTCGAGCCTGTTCGGACTGGTCGCGCCGGCCGGCCAGTCGGCCTACGCGGCCAGCAAGTTCGCGCTCCGCGGTCTCAGCCAGGCGCTGCACACCGAACTGTCGCTGTTCGACATCGGCGTGACGACTGTGCACCCCGGCGGCATCCGTACGCGGATCGCCGAGAGCGCGCGCGTCGGCAGTGGCGTACCCGAGGAGGAGGTCGAACCCAACCGCGAGGTCTTCGCCAAGCTGTTGACCTTCCCGGCCGACCGGGCCGCCACCCAGATCCTGGACGCCGTCGCCAAGCGCCGGGCCCGCCTGCTGATCTCCACCTCGGCCAAGGTGCCCGACCTGCTGGCGCGCCTGCTCCCGGTGGCGCACGAGAAGATCATCGCGGCCGCGACCACCGCGTCGGTGTCCCGCCGGCGAGCCCCGCAGGGGGTCGCCCGATGAACTACGTCGACGTGCGGACGGCGCGGATCCGCTACCACGAGTCGGGCGAGGCGGACGCGCCGCCGGTGGTGCTGCTGCACGGGATCGGCCGCAGCCTGGAGGACTGGGACGCGCAGCACCCGCTGCTCGACACCGACCACCGGGTGCTCAGCATCGACATGCCCGGCTTCGGACTGAGCCGGCGGCTGGCCACCCCCACCACGCTCCCGGTTCTCGCCGACGGCGTGTGGGCGACCCTCGACGCGCTCGGCGAGACCCGGCCGGTGCACCTCATGGGCAACAGCCTGGGCGGGGCCGTCGCCATGCGGATGCTGGCCGACGACCCCGGCCGGGTGCGGACCCTGACCCTGGCCAACAGTGCCGGCTTCGGCAAGGAGGTGACGGTCGCCCTGCGCCTGCTCGCCGTGCCCGGCCTCGGCCGGAAGCTGCTCAGCCGCATCGACACCGTCTCGGCGCCGCGACTGGAACGTTCCGTCTTCGCCGATCGCGCGATGGTCACCCCGGAACGGATCGCGCGGGCGGTCCAACTGGCCCGCCAGCCCGACTTCGCCACCGTCTACCTCGAGGTGGCCCGGGCGCTCGGCGGTTTCCGGGGCATCGCGCCGCACTGGCGTTCCGAACTGCTCCCCCGGGTCGCCGCGCACGCCAAGCCGACCCTGCTGATGTGGGGTGACCGCGACCGCATCCTGCCGGCGGCGCACCTGGCGGCGGCCCGCGCCGCGTTCCCGCACGCGCGGTGGCACCTGTTCGAGCGGACCGGGCACATGCCGCAGATCGAGCGCCCGGCCGAGTTCGCGAAGCTGGTGCGGCCGTTGCTGGCGCAGGTGGCGGCCTGACCTCGCCCCGGTGGGCGGGTCAGTCCGGGTACTTCGTGCCCGGGGCGGCGGCGATCAGCACGTCGGCGACCGGACGCCAACCCAGGGTGCGGTAGAGGTGTTGCCCGTCGTCGCTGGCGATCAGCAGGCCGGTCTCGGCGCCGTGCTCCAGCGCGGCCCCGGCCAGCCCGCCCATCACCACGCTCCCCAGCCCACGCCGCCGGTGCGCCGGGTCGGTCGCGATCCGGTCGGCGACCGCATCGGTCCCGCTGAGGCCGGCCGTCCCGCCGGCCCCCACCGCGCCCGACTCGTCGAGCACCTCGACCGTGACCACGCCGTCCTCGACCCGGGTCTGCGCCCGATAGGCCGCGGCCGGCCCGCGGCGCGGATGTTTCCGCAGATCGACGGTCATCATCTGCTCGGAGCGTTTGAGCAGGACCAGCCCGGCGGCCTCGAGGGCGGCGGCCGCCCGGTGCGGCTCGGTGGTCGGGACCGTTAGCCAGGTGACCGCCCGCTCGCCGAGGACGAGTTCGGCGAGCCGGCCCAGATCCGCGCCTTCGAGGGCGAAATACTCCACCTCGCGCCCGCGTTGCCGGGAGTCCACCCGCACCGCGCCGCCGACGTCCACACCGGCGGGCAGGGAGCGCGCGACACCCCAGCCGCGCTGCCACCGAACGACGAGGTCCCCGAGCTCAGTCATCCGCCAAGTGTGCGCAACGCCGGCGCGCAAGTCAGGCCGGATAGCCGATCGCGTCGATGTCGGCCCCCAGCTGCCGCACGGACACGGCCGGGTTGAGCCGCTTGACCAGCGCATCGGTCAGCGGGGTGAGGGCGAACACGTCGTTGATCACGTCCGGGTCGACCACGACCTCGTAACAGTCCTCGGCGAAGCGCCGGTAGGACGCCGGGGTCTCGTCGAGCAGGATCGCGAACAGGTGGTCCGCGCCGTCCGGGTCGGTGCCGGGCGGATAGTCGACCTCGCCGGTGTGCCAGCGGTCGTCGCCGGTCTCCCGCCAGACGCACACGGTCGCGTAGAACTGGGCGCCCCACCCGAACGCCGGCTCGTCGAGCTGGGCCGCGAACGCCGCCGGAACGGCATCGGTCAGGCCCGGCCACAACTGTTCGTCGTTGCGGGCCGGGCTCATCACCGACTCGTGGTCGAAACCGCGCACGAAGACGCCGCCCGGCCCGAAGACGATGTGCCACTCGTCGCCCGACCCGTCGCGCATCTCGGCGATCTCCGTGCCCGGCCCCCACGAGGAGTTGTAGCCGTAGTACCGGTCCTCCTCGTCGGGGCTCAGGATCGCGTCGAGCATCGCGAGCGCGCGGCACCGGCGGCGCAGCGTCGCGACGCCCGGCAGTGCACCGGCCAGGTCTTGTGCAGTCACGGGGCCCATCAAACCTGATCAACCACGTCGTTGTCAGACCCGGCCGGCCACGAAGCTGTCACATGTCCCCGGTCGGCAGCACGACGGTGAACGTGGTTCCGCCACCCGGGGCCGGACCCGCGCTTATCGCACCGGCGTGGGCCTCGACGATGGCCTTGGTGACGGCGAGGCCGAGCCCGGTGCCCTTGATGCCCGCCTGGGTGGCGTTGCTGGCCCGGAAGAACCGGCTGAACAGGTGGGCGTACTGCTCCAGGGGGATGCCGATGCCGGTGTCGCTGACCTCGATGGCGATGCCGGTGCCGAGCCGGTGCGCGCGCACCGTGACAGTGCCGCCCAGCGGGGTGTACTTGATCGCGTTCGAGACCAGGTTGTCGAGGGCCTGACGCAGCCGCTGACCGTCGGCCTGCAGGGTCAGCCCGTCCTCGATCCGGTCGACGACGGTCAGCTGCTTGGCGGCCGCGAGGGGGGCGTGGTTCTCGATCACGTCGCGGACGAGCCGGCTGCCCGGCAGCGGTTTCGGGTCGATGCTGATGTGGCCGGCCGCCAGCCGGGCCAGGTCGAGCAGATCGTCGACCAGGCTCTGCAGGTGCAGGGTGGTGCGCTCGACGACCTCGGCGTGCTTGCGGTCGGCCGGGTCGAGCCCCGGGTTGTCCAGCAGCATCTCGTTGTAGCCGCGGATCACCCCGACCGGGTTGCGCAGCTCGTGCACGACCATCGCGGAGAGCTCGTCCTTCATCCGGTTAAGTGTGCGCAGCTCCTCCACCTGCAGGCGTTCCTGCTCCAGGAGCTCGTCACGCTTGTCGGCCAGCTCACGCCGCTCGGTGACATCGGTGCTGAGGCCGTCGACGAAGAACGCGCCGTCCTCCCAGCGGGCCATGGCCCGCGTCCAGATCCACCGGACCACCCCGTCGTAGCCGATGACGCGGCACTCCAGCTCGGCCTTGTCACCGTCGACCAGGACGCGCTGGAACGTCGCCATCAGTTCGGCGTCGTCCGGATGGATGCGCTCGGTGATCGTCGGGGTGGCGCCGTCCGGGACCGGCCCGAACACGCCGGACGCGTTCGGGCTGCCGTAGACCACGGTCGGCACGGCGTCGTCGCCCACCTCGACCGTCCATACGTAGTCGTCGACCTGCTCGACGACACGGTTGAAGTTGCGCCGGGCGTTGGCCAGGGCGAGCGACATGTCCTCGGCCCAGCGGCGCTCGAGGAAGTGCCCGAGATGCGCACCGACGGCGTCGAACATGCCCGCGGTGTCGGAGTCGTAGGGCAGGTCCTTGTCGGTGTAGAAGGCGAGCACGCCGAGGGTACGCCGGCCGGAGCGCACCGGGACGCCGACGGCGACCCGGATGCCGACCTGCTGCAGGGCGTGCCGGCCCGGGGACACCATGTCCTCGGGCAGCACGCCGGTGTGCCACCACACCTCGTTGTTGCGGTTCCAGACGAGACCGGCGAGGCCCTCGCCGCGGACGAAGGAGAGCGGCTGCTCGTCGGTGAAGGCGGACAGATCACGGTCGCCGGTGGTGTGTGAGCTCAGCCGTACGATGCTCTTCCGGTCGTCGGTGACCTGCCAGTACTCGCCGACCATCCAGCCGAGTTCGTCGGTGATGGCCGCGACCGCCTCGATGCTGGCGTCCCGCGCGTTCGTCGCGTTGGACAGCACCTGGGCCACCGCGTGCCGGGCCCGGCGCAGCTCCTCGGCCCGGTACGACTCGGTGATGTCCCGGGTGACCGCGACGGCACCGAGCCGGCGGCCGTCGGGGGTCTCGATCGGGCGGGCGTTTATCACCAGCCGGCGCCACGCGTCGTCGCGCCAGAACATCAGTTGCTCGCCCTGAACGATCTCGCCGGCCTGGGCTCGGCCGAGCGGGGTGCGCGTCACCCGGGTGCGGCCGTCAAGACCGTAGACGCCGTAGTGCTCCGACCAGTCCTCCATCGGCAGGTCGGCGGCCGCGTCCTGGTGGAGCATCTCGCGCAGGCTGCGGTTGAAGTAGGTGAGCCGGCCCTGGCTGTCGCAGGCGGAGACGCCGGTGTCGAGGCTGTCGAGCAACGCCTGCAGGAACGCGCTGTCCGGCGCGAAGACGTAGTAAAGGACGTCACCGACCGCCTGCACCATCATCTCGGCCGGGAACTCCCGACCGGAGCTGCCGACGACGGTCACCGACATCTGCTCGCCGACGACCGGCGGCGTGCTCCGGAGCCGGTTCGGCAGGATCAGCTCGGCGATCGGCCGGCCGATCGCGTCGGCGGCGGCGTAGCCGAACATCCGCACGGCGGCGGCGTTCCAGGTCAGCACGAGGCCGTACGGGTCGGTGGAGATGAACGCGTCGTGCGTGCCCCGCAGCACCGCCTCGGTCTTCTGCCGGGCTTCGGACTCGCGGGCGCAGGCGAGCCGCAACGCGACCTCGCCCGCGGCCGCCTCGGCGAGGTCACCGAGGGTGGCGAGCTCGTCGGTCGTCCAGTCGCGCTCGCGGGAGTCGATCACGCAGAACGAGCCGAGCACGTTTCCGTCCGGCGCGCGCAGCGGGAAGCCGGCGTAGGCGACCGCCTGGGGGTCGGCGACGTCCCGCAGCCGCCGGTCGAGGCGCGCGTCGGCGACGATCAGCGGTGCGTCGTCCTGCACCACGTACTTGCAGTACGAGTGCGTGAGGGGCGCGTCCCGGTCGTCGTCCGACATGCCGTGCACGCTGACCAGACGCTGGCGGTCGGCGTCGATCAGCGACACCATCGCGGCCGGCGTGCCCAGCAGGCGCGAGGCGAGCGAAGTCAGTCGGTCCAGGGACGCGACCCGGTCGGCGTCAAGCAGACCGGTGGCGTGCAGCGTCTGAAGGCGAGTGGCCACTCTCTGGGACATGGCCTCAGCAATCGGTCGCCGATCGCCCGCCTTGAGCGGAACCGAGACCGGGGCGCAACAAAGCCGGGTGCAATAAGGTCGCCGACCCACGCCGGAACAGTTGCGCGGGCCGGCCGCGGTCGCGGATGACGCTTTCGCCGGTCGTCTCGACGAATCCGGCGGCGCCGGTGACCTTCCGGTGGAAGTTGCGGGGGTCGAGCCTCGTGCGCCACACCGTCTCGTAGACCGCGCGCAGCTCGGCGATGGTGAACGACGGCGGGCAGAATGCGGTGGCCAGCGGGGTGTACTCGAGTTTCGAGCGCGCCCGCTCCACCCCGTCGGCCAGGATCCGGTCGTGGTCGAAGGCCAGGCCGGTGAACGGCACCGGCCGCCAGGAGGCGTCGGCGGCGTCGGTGCCGGCCACCGGGGCGGGCAGGTCCGGCAGCAGCGCCAGGTAGGCCACGGTGATCACCCGGCCCCGTGGATCCCGCTCCGGCGAGCCGTAGGTGCCGAGCTGTTCGAGGTGCGCCGGCCGGACGCCGGTCTCCTCGCTCAGCTCGCGGGCGGCCGCGTCGCCGAGGTCCTCGCCCGGCAGCACGAAGCCGCCGGGCAGCGCCCAGGCCCCCTCGAACGGCGGGATGCCGCGCCGGATGAGCAGCACTTGCAGCTTGCCTTCCCGGATGGTCAGCAGGACGAGATCGACCGTGACCGAGACCACGCTTAGCGTCATGTTGACGATAATAGACGACACGCTTTATCGTCATGTTGACGACAACGCGATGAGACATCGGAAGGCGGCCACCATGGCTGACGTGACCCGGCGGTTCAACATGCGGCACCTGCGCGCGGCCCCCACCAGCTGGGTCAGCCTCAGCCGGGGTGGGCGCACGCGGCGGCAGGGCACCGGACTCTCGTTCTGGTACCGGCCGCTGACCGCGGTGCTGTCCGAGGTGCCGGTCGACGACCGGGAACTGCCGCTGCTGTTCCACGCCCGCACCCTCGACTTCGCCGACGTGACCGTGCAGGCCACGGTGACCTACCGGATCAACGATCCGGTCGCGGCGGCGACCCGCCTCGACTTCTCCATCGACCCCTACCGGGGACGCCGGCCCGGACAGCCGCTCGACCAGGTCGCCACGCTGCTGGCCGAGCTGGCCCAGCAGCCGGCTCTCGACCTGCTCGCCCGGGTTCCCCTCGCCGAGGCGCTGACCAGCGGCATCGCGGCGCTGCGGGAAGCGGTGGCGGGCACGCTCGCCGACGACCCGCGGCTGACCGAGACCGGGGTGACGGTGGTCAGCGCCCGGGTCATCGCGATCCGGCCCGAGCCCGACCTGGAGCGCGCGCTGCAGACCCCCACCCGCGAGCAGGTGCAGCGGGAGGCCGACCGGGCCACGTACGCCCGCCGCGCCGACGCCGTGCAACAGGAGCGCTCGATCGCCGAGAACGAGCTGCAGAGCAAGATCGAGCTGGCCCGCCGTGAGCAGCAGCTGGTCGAGCAGCGCGGCGCCAACACCCGGCGTGGCGCCGAGCTGGACGCCGAGTCGCAGCTGGTCGCGGTCCGGGGCGAGGCGGAGCGGGCCCGGACCACCGCGGCGGCCCAGGCCGACGCGACCCGGGCGCACGACGAGGCCCGCGCCGCCGGTGCACGTGTCGTCGGCCTGGCCGAGGCCGAGGCGGAGGCCGCGCGCCTGGCCGCCTACCAGGATGTGCCGCCGGCCGTGCTGCAGGCCCTGGCGGTCAAGGAGCTCGCCGGTCACCTGCCTCCGATCGGCGCCGTGACCGTCACGCCCGACCTGCTCAGCAAGCTTCTCGGGCAGCTCGGATGAACCCCGCCCGCAGCACCCTGGCGCCCCGGGTGGTGGTGGTGAGGCGGCGTAGCGAGCTCGACGAACTGCTCGCCCGGCACGGCACCCACGGCGCCGCCGCCTACTTCCTGCGGCAACGCGGACGCGACCTCGACGAGGTGTCGGCCCGGCACGAGGCGCTGCACCGGGCGGTGACGCAGGTGAGCGCGGCGATCCCGGCGGACTGGCGGCGGGGCGCGGTGGAGCGCGCCGATCTGCCGCGTTTCCTGTTCGCCCCGGAGGACATCGTGATCGCGGTGGGCCCGGACGGCCTCGTCGCGAACGTGGCGAAATATCTCGACGGGCAACCGGTCATCGGCGTCGACCCGGAGAAGGGCCGCAATCCCGGTGTTCTCGTGCGCCACCGGGCGGCCGACGTCGCGGAACTGCTGCGCGATCCCGGGACGGCGCAGAGCCGCACGATGGTGACCGCGGAACTGGACGACGGCCAGGAACTGCACGGCCTGAACGAGATCTACGTCGGGCACCCGAGCCACCAGTCCGCCCGCTACGTCCTGACCACCCCGGACGGCCGGCGCGAGCGCCAGTCCTCGTCGGGCCTGATCGCCGGCACCGGCACGGGCGCGACGGGCTGGTGCGCCTCGATCGCCCGGGAACGGGCCACCGCCCCGCCGTTCCCGTCCGCGGCGGCCCCGCAGATCTGCTGGTTCGTCCGCGAGGCGTGGCCCTCCCCGGCCACCGGCGTGAACTGCGACGCCGGCCTGTTGAACGCCGGCGAGGAACTGGAGCTGGCAAGCGAATCGGAACGCCTGGTGGTCTTCGCCGACGGCCTGGAGTCCGACGCGATCGAGCTCTCCTGGGGCCAGCGCCTCCGGATCCGGGCCGCCGATCGGCGCCTCCGCCTGGTCTAGTCCGGTCGCCGACAGCACCCTGTGCACGGCTGGCACGAAGCGGGGAGCAACGGTCCGGCCACCGTTCGTAACGTCATCGGCGGGGCGGCCCGGCATCGGTGGCCGCCATTGTCCAAACGGGGTTCACCATGTCGCGCCGCATCGTCGCTCGCACCGCCACCGCCCTCGCCGCCCTGTCCGCCGGCGCCCTGTCCGCCACCGGCTGTTCCGGGCCGGCTCACCCCACCGCCGAGGCAATGCCGAGCTCGGCGCCGTGGAGCCCGACCGCGGCCCCCGCCCCGGGCAGCACCGCCCCGGGCAGCGCCGGCTCGGGCAGCACCGGCTCGGGCAGCGGCGGCTCCGGCAGCGGCGGCTCCGCGGTCAAGGCCGACCCCACGCTCGCCACCGCCAAGACCGGTCCGCGCTGGGCCGAGGTGGTGCGGGAGTGCCCCTACGACGATCAGCCGGTCGTCGTCCAGAAGGTGGTCCGGGGCGACGTCAACGCCGACGGTGTGCCGGACAGCCTGGTCGTGCGCAGTTGCAAGCCGTTCACGTCGTACTGGGCGTCGGTGGTGGAGATCTTCGACGGCACCTCGCACGTGTCCCGGCCGCGCCGCATCGGCACCCTGCTCACCGACGCCGCCGAGGGGCCGTCCGTGCACGAGCTGAAGGTCGACCGGGGGATCGTCGACATCACCGCCTTCGGCGTCGACGCGAGCACCGACAACTCCTGCCCGAACGTGGTCTTCCGCTACCGTTTCCGGCTGGCCGGCAAGACCTGGCAGACCCTGCGGCGCACCGGCGACGAACGGTTCGACGACTGCCCGCGGATCGGCTCATGACCGGGCGGCGAGCCAATCGGCACCGCGGCGTTTCGAGGCGCGCGACAACCACGCGTCCTGGATGATCTCGGCGAGCTCCTCCCGGGTGAGCTCGCCGATCCGCGCGGCCCGCAGCAGCACCGACGGATGGCCGTCGAAGTGCGGCGTGGTGAAGAACGGTGTCGACTCGTCGCGCACCAGCGCCTGCTTGTCGTCGTCGGACTCGACCCAGAACACGATCACGTCGGGATAGCGTTCGCCGGTCACGGGATCGACGGCGTCGGGGCGCGGCGTCCGGAAGAACACGAACGACTTGCGGCCGACCTGATAGACCGGGTTACCGCTGTTGCCGTCCTCGACCGTGACGTGCGGCATCGCCCGCGCGATCTCGTGCACGTCGTCGATCCGGGCGGGCCGGTTGTCCTGAGGCACCACCCGATTATGTGGGACGAGCACATGTGCGGGCGGCCGCGAACCCTCGTAAGTTCACGACATGACGACGGGACATGTGGTCGACCTGGACCTGACCGGCAAGACGGCGCTGGTCACCGGGGGCGGCAGCGGCATCGGCCAGGCCTGCGCGCGACGTCTGGCCGCGGCCGGGGCCGAGGTGGTGATCGTCGACCTCGATCCGGGCGAGCACACGATAGTCGCCGACCTGAGCGACCTCGCCTCCATCGACGGCCTGCCGGCTACGGTCGACGTCCTGGTCAACAACGCCGGCCTACAGGTCGTGTCGCCGATCGCCACCTTCCCCGACGATCGGTTCGCGCTGATCCAGCGGGTCATGGTCGAAGCACCCTACCGGCTGATAAAGCACGTCCTGCCGCACATGACGGACCGCGGCTGGGGCCGGATCGTCAACATCTCGTCGGTGCACGGCCTGATCGCCTCGCCGTTCAAATCGGCCTATGTCACGGCCAAGCACGGGCTCGAAGGGCTCTCCAAGGTCACCGCCCTCGAGGGCGCACCGCACGGAGTCACCTCCAACTGCATCTGCCCGGCGTTCGTGCGCACCCCGCTCGTCGACCGGCAGATCGCCGACCAGGCCCAGCTCCACGGCATCCCGGAGGCCGAGGTGGTGGAGAAGATCCTGCTGGCGCGGGCCGCCGTCAAACGCCTCATCGAACCGGCCGAGGTCGCCGAGCTGATGGCCTACCTATGCACCCCACCCGCCTCGCTGATCACCGGTTCCTCGATCACGATCGACGGCGGCTGGACGGCGCACTAGCTTTGACGATCATGCTGAGCCCGCTCGAATACCTGGACCTGCTGGCCCGCGAGGCCGCGCCGGTCGAGTTCGAGCGCCCACTGCTCGCCGCCCGCCAGGCCGGGGCCCCGCCCGACGATCTGGTCGAGCTGGAAAAGATCAAGAGCACCGCATTACGGGTACGGGCGTTGCTCGCCCGCCGCCGGCGCCGTGAGGAGGAACTGTCCGCCCTCTACGACACCGCGGGTGACCTGGCCGGCCTGCGCGACGTCGACGCGGTGCTGCGGGCCATCGTGCACCGGGCGCGAAACCTGCTGGGCGCCGACGTCTCCTACCTGACGCTCAACGACCCGGACCGCGGCGACACCTACATGCGGATCACCGACGGTTCGGTGGCGGCGAGCTTCCAGACCCTGCGGCTGCCGGCCGGGGCCGGGCTGGGCGGTCTGGTCGCGGTCTCCGGGACGCCCTACGCGACCGCCGACTACGGTACGGATCCGCGGTTCCGCCACACGCCGGAGATCGATTCCGGCGTACGGGACGAGGGCCTGATCGCCATCCTCGGCGTACCCCTGAGATTGGGTTCGGCGGTGATCGGCGTCCTGTTCGCCGCCGACCGCACCGAGCGCGCGTTCGCCCGCGAGGAGGTGGCCCTGCTGGGATCGCTGGCGGCCCACGCCGCCATCGCGATCGACACCGCCCGGCTGCTCACCGAGACCCGGGCCGCGCTGGCCGAACTGTCCGCCGCCAACACCGTGATCCAGGCCCACAGCGCCTCGGTCGAACGCGCCGCTTCCGCCCACGACCGGATGACCGCCCTGGTGCTGCGTGGCGGCGGTGTCGAGGACGTCGCCGACGACCTGGTCGACCTGCTCGGCGGCACCCTGCTGGTGCTGGACGCCGCCGGCCACCGACTCGCCGTGGCGAAGTCCCCCCGATCAGCCGAGCCCGGCGACGGCGTCGCGGTGGAGCCGGCCGACCTCGACGAGGCGGTGGCCGCTTCACGCAGCGCCGGCCGCAGCGTCGAGCGTGGTGACGCCCATGTGGCGGCGGTGGTGGCCGGCACCGACAACCTGGGCGCCCTCGTCTTCCGGCCGGCGCGTCCGCTGGCGGGCGCCGACCAGCGGATCCTCGAGCGGGCCGCGCAGATCACCGCCTTGCTGCTGCTGTTCCGGCGCACGGTGGCCGAGGCCGAGGGCCAGGTGCGCGGCGAGCTGCTGGACGACCTGATCGGCCGACCGGTACGCGACGAGCAGGCGCTCCGCTCGCGGGCCCGCCGGCTCGGTCTCGACCTGGACACCGCGCACGTGGTGCTGGCCGCGACCGACGGCACCGAGGGCGGCCTGCGCCGGCCGGCGGAGTCGTGGGCTCGCACCTTTGCGGCCGCGCGGGGCGGCCTGGCGGTGGCCAAGGACGGCCGGCTGGCGATGATCCTGCCCGGCACCGACCCGGCGGCCACGGCTCGCCCCGTGGCCAAGGAGCTGTCCCGGGCGCTGGGCCACCCGGTCACGGTGGGCGCGGCCGGTCCGGCGGCGTCCCCGGCGGCGATCGGCCCGGCCTACCGCTCGGCCGACTCGTGCGCGACCGCGTTGCTCGCGCTGGGCCGGGCCGGGGAGGGCGCGAGCCACACCGAGCTGGGTTACGTCGGCCTGCTGCTGGGCGATCAGCGGGCCGTCCCGGCGTTCCTCGCCTCGACCATCGGCCCGGTCGTCGACTACGACACCCGGCGCGGCACCGCCCTGATCAAGACGCTCGAGGCGTACTTCGGGTCGGGCGGCAGCCTGTCGCGGGCGGCTGAGACGCTGCACGTGCACGTCAACACGGTGACCCAGCGACTGGACCGGATCGCCAACCTGCTGGGCGCGGACTGGCAGACTCCGGCCCGCGCCCTCGACCTCCAACTGGCCCTGCGGCTGCACCGGCTCAGCGGCCCGCCGGCCACCCCACTCCACGGCTCCTGAGGGGAAAGACATGCGGGAATTCGACGTCCCGGTCGACGGCGGATCGCTGCGGGTGCTGGACTGGCCGGGCGACGGCCCGGCGGTCATCGCCGCGCACGGCATCACCGCCAACGCGCTGTCCTGGGCCGCCGTCGCCCGCGAGCTTGACGGAGCCGTACACCTGCTGGCTCCTGATCTTCGGGGCCGGGCCCGCAGTGCCGGCATCACCGGGCCGTTCGGCATGGCCGCGCACGCGGCTGACGTCGTCGCGGTCGCCGATCACCTCGGGCTGGACCGGGTCGGGCTGGTCGGGCACTCGATGGGCGGCTTCGTGGTGACCGAGACCGTCAAGCGGCACCCGGACCGGGTCTCGGGCGTGCTGCTGGTCGACGGCGGGCTGCCCCTGCCGCTGCCGCCCGGCCTCGACGTCGACACCGCGCTGCTGGCCACGATCGGCCCGGCCATGCGCCGCCTGTCGATGACGTTCGCGTCGGAGCCGGAGTACCTCGCCTACTTCCGGGCCAATCCGGCACTCGGCGACCATTGGTCCGACGACATCGCCGATTACGTCCGCCGCGACTTCACCGGAACCGGCTCGTCATGCCGACTGGAAGCCGTCCGGGCGGACGCCCGCGACATGCTGACCGCACCCGCCCCGGCGCCGTTCCCGCTGCTCGGCGCCCCACGTGGCCTGCAGGACGAGGAAACCGGCATGTACCCCGGCGCGACGCTCGAGGCGGCCGGGGCCGAGGTCGTCCCCGACGTGAACCACTACACGATCCTGCTCGGCAAGGGTGCCGCCACGGTCGCCGCCCGGATTCGCGCCACCCTCATCTGAGAGCCTGGTGAACAAGGGTCTCAGGTCAGCGGCGGCCGACGTCCACGACGTCGGTGTGATGGAGCATCGATCACTCTTCACGGGACAGAGGGTGTGGGCGACGAGGGAGGAGCCGCGCGGGCCGCTGCTCAGTGATATCGGGTTCGGGTCGATCTGGGGAGTGAGTTCTGGCTAGGGCTGGGTGTGTTGTGAGCTGCGGTGAAGGTGGGTTCGGGGATGGCGACAGCGGCAGTGACGGGCGGGCGTAAGCGGGGTCGCTCCTGGGGTGATCTGCCGGTGCTGGCGAAGGTCATGTCCGCGGTGTTCGTCGCCGCCCTCGCCGCCGCGGTCGCGGGCGGGATGGGGATCGTCAAACTCGCCGACGTTGACGCTGTCGGGGGTGGGATCTACGAACGCAACCTGGTGCCGATGAATCTGCTGGCGCAGGTCGATGGTGACTCGAACGAGGTCCGGGCGACCATCCTGCGGCACGTGATCAGCACCAACCCTGCCAACATGCAAGCACGCGACAAGGAGATCACCGAGTTTCGCAGCCACCTCGACGGGTTGTGGACTCAGTACACGGCGATCCCGGGCACCGCCGATGAGCAGGCCTTGCGGGAGCAGTTCGAGACGGCGTTGGCCGGCATGTACAAGGTGGCCGACGAAGATATTCTGCCGCTGAGCCGGGCGCAAAAGAACGCGCAGGCTGCCACGGCCGAGAACGACCGGTTCGATCCTGCGTTCGACAAGGTGAGCGCGGCGTTGACCGCGCTGAACGAGATGGAGACGGCGCAGGCCTCCGCGTCCGCTGATCAGGCGCAGACGACGTTTCTGAACGCCCGCATCCTGCTGATCCTGATCCTGGTCATCGGTCTGACGCTGGCCATGGCCGTGGGGGTGTACGTGGGGCGGTCGATCAGTAAGCCGCTGAGCCGGGTCGTGGCGGTGCTGCGCCGGGTCGAACAGGGAGACCTGACCGCGGCGGCCGACGTGCGCAGCGGCGACGAGGTGGGCCAGCTCGGTACCGCGCTGAACGCCACCAACGCCCGGCTGCGGGAGATCATCGGCGGGCGGATGTCGCAGACCGCGGTCAGTCTGTCCGCGGCGGCGGAGGAGCTGTCGGCGGTCGCCGCGCAGTTGCAGGCCGGTGCGGCCGACGCGTCGTCGCGGGCTGGTTCGGCGTCGCATGCCTCGGAGGAGGTCAACGCCGGGGTGCAGACCATCGCCGCCGGCGCCGAGCAGATGAGCGCGTCGATCGGTGAGATCGCTGCCAACGCGGGGCAGGCGGCGCACGTCGCCCAGACGGGCATGGCCGTCGCCGAACGCACCACCGCCCAGGTCGCCGAGCTGGGTGCCGCCAGCGCGGAGATCGGTGACGTGGTCAAGCTGATCACCAGCATCGCGGAGCAGACGAACCTGCTCGCTCTGAACGCCACCATCGAAGCCGCCCGTGCGGGGGAGCTCGGTAAGGGCTTCGCCGTCGTCGCCGGGGAGGTCAAGGAACTGTCGCAGCAGACCGCGAAGGCAACCGAGGAGATCACCGCCCGGATCGGCGCGATCCAGGGCTCCAGCAGCGCCGCGGCCGTCGCGATCGGCGAGATCACCGACGTGATCCGACAGATCGGCGACTACACCACCACGATCGCCTCCGCGGTCGAGGAACAGACCGCCACCACGGCGGAGATGAGCCGATCAGTGGCCGATGCCGCCACCAACAGCGGCGACGTGGCTCGGACCGTGTCCGGCGTCGCTGCCGGAGCCGCCACGACCGCGGACGGTGCTAGAGCCACCCAGCAGGCCGCCACCGAGCTGTCCCGTCTGGCCAGCGACCTCACCGCCGTCGTCGGCAGCTTCCGCCACTAACTCACTACGCAGACGCCACGATGAACGAGATCGATACACCGTGGTGACCCGCCGCGCCCGTGTGCCGGCTTCCGGCAGCCGATTCACCCAGCCGTGAATGCTGATAGCGATCTCGGTGTGCTGCGCCATCAACGCGTTGTTCCGGCCGGCGGCCTCGGATGCGCCCGCGGGGCGGGTCCTGAACGACCTTGACACGGCCGCGTTGTCACGGCCGCGGCAAGCCCGGGCCGCGGCGCTGAAACGCTTTTTACCAGACTCTGAGTATTCACACTCATCCGCCTGGCCGGCTCGGCGGAAAGGATGTCCGCCATGGACATCAACGCGCAGCCGAAGGTCACTACCGCGTTCTACGCGCAGGCGGCCGCCTCGTTCGTGATCTCCCTGCTGGCCCTGGCCGCCGGCATCTTCTACCTGCCGGTGGGCGGCTGGATCCGCAGCTTCCTGGCGATCGGCCTGCTCTACGTGGTCACGTCGTCCTTCACCCTGGCCAAGTGCATCCGCGACGCCCAGGACGCCGGCACCGTCGTCCGCCGCGTCGACCAGGCCCGCATCGACAAACTGATAGCCGAACACAACCCGTTCAAGGACAACGCGGCCGTCTAGCCAGCACATGGAAGACGTGCCAGCTTGTTCCGCCGTACGCCGGGCCCTCGCCGTCCTCCTCGTCCAGCCGCACCAGCTCCAGGCCGTCGACGAGGGTCCGCACCGCCCGCTCGGACACGAACGTCTCCCCCGGTGTCCCGGCCCATTCGTCCCGGTCACCGAGCAGGTCGACGGCGAGCCAGCCACCCGGTGCGAGGCATTCCCGGATCAGCCGCCAGACCCGCTCGAAGTCGGCCGGCGCCAGATATTGCAGCGAATATCCGGAGTGGACCAGGCCGGCCTCCGGCAGCCGGTCGTTGTAGGCCGTCCAGTGCTCGCCGTCGCGTGTCCTCACCCGGCCATTGTCCGCTTGACCGCCGCGTCCCAGCCCGGCAGTTCCGTCGCGGAGCGCGCCGGCGGGCCGACGTAATCGGCCGACGGCCGGATGATCTTCGCCAGCCGCTTCTGCTCCAGGATGTGGGCGCTCCACCCGGCCGTACGGGCGCAGGTGAACATCGACGCGAACAGCTCCGCCGGCACGCCCGCGAAGTCGAGGACCACCGCCGCCCAATACTCCACGTTGGTCTCCAGCACCCGGTCGGGCTTGCGCTCGCGCAGTTCCGCCAGCGCCGCCTTCTCCAGCTCCAGCGCCACCTCGTAACGCGGGGCCGCCAACTCCTGGGCCGCGGCACGCAGGATCGCCGCCCGCGGATCCTCGGCCCGGTAGACGGCGTGCCCGAAGCCCATCAGCCGTTTGCCGCCGTCGAGGAGGCCCCGCACGTACGCGCGTGGGTCGGCGCCGCGCTCCACGTCCTCGATCATGCTCAGGGCCCGCGCCGGAGCCCCGCCGTGCAGCGGGCCGGACAGCGCGGCCACCGCGGCGGAGAGGCAGGCCGGCACGTCGGCGCCGGTGCTGGCGACCACCCGGGCGGTGAACGTGGACGCGTTCATCCCGTGTTCGGCGGCGCAGATCCAGTAGCGGTCGATCGCCGCCACGTGCCGCGGGTCGGGGTCGCCCTGCCAGCGCAGCATGAACCGCTCGGTGGCGGTGCCGCCGCCGTCGACGATGCGCTGCGGCACCACCGGCCGACCCGTTCCGCGGGCCGACTGGGCCACGTACGACAGCATCGTCACCGACACCCGGGCGAGGTCGTCGCGGGCCTGCTCATGGTCGATGTCGATGAGCGGCCGCAGGCCCCAGTGGGGCGCCAGCATCGTGACCGCCGCCTGTACGTCGACGCGGGTGTCCCCCGACCGCACCGGCACGGGCAGCGCCTCGGCCGGCGGCAGCGGCCGGGTCAGGTCGCCGTCCGCCAGCAGGCCCCACACCTCGGCGAAGGTGACCTGCCCGGCCAGCTCGCGCACGTCCACGCCGCGGTAGCGCAGCGACCCGCCGTCCCGGTCCGGCTCGGCGATCTCGGTGTCGAACGCGACGACACCGGCAAGTCCTGGGTTGACAGTCAGCATCCACCCACGATGTGGAGGACGACATGTTGACGTCAACATTGACGCGATCAACATGAGAGCATCAACACATGGAGCCCCACCTGCTGACCACCGACCAGGTCGCCGAACGACTCGGGGTCAAACCCGCGACCGTGTACGCCTACGTCAGCCGGGGAATGCTCACCAGCCGCCGCAACGCCGACGGCAAGGGCAGCCTGTTCGAGAAGCCGGAGGTGGACGCTTTCGTGGCCGGGCGGCGCCGGACCACGACTCCCGGCATCCGGACCGGCCTCACCCTGATCGAGGACGGGCGGCTCTTCTACCGCGGCCACGACGCGTGCGAACTGGCCCGTACGGCGAGTTTCGAGTCGGTCGTCACCCTGCTGTGGACCGGCGAGCTGACCCACGCCGCCCTGGAACCGCAGCCGGAGCTGCTCGAGCTGGCGACCCGGGCGGTCGCGGTGCTGCCGTCCACCGCCCGCCTGACCGACCGGCTGCGGGTGATCGTGGCCGCGACCGCCGCCGCCGACCCGCTCCGTTTCGACACCTCCCCGCCCGCCGTGGTGGCCACCGGCCGCGCGATGCTGGCCACCATGCCGGCCGCCTTCGGCACGACCGGCGGCATCCGACCGGCGGGCCTGGCCGCCACCCTCTGGCCCGCCCTGACCGCTTCGGACGGCCTGACCGCGCCGAACGGCGGGGCCGCTGCGGATCGCGGGGCCGGGCCGGCGGGCGGCACCGGGTCGGACAGCGGGGCCGAGCTGCTCAACGCCGCTCTGGTCCTTCTCGCCGATCACGACATGGCGGCCTCGACCCTGGCCGCCCGGGTGGCCGCCTCGACCCGGGCCAACCCGTACGCCGTGGTCAGCGCCGGCCTGGCGGCCCTCGACGGGCCCTTCCACGGCGCGGCGAGCGGACTCGTGCACGCCATGCTCCGGGAAGCGCTGGCCGCCGAAGACCCGATCGCCTCGCTCACCGACCGGCAGCGGGCCGGCCGGCCGATCCCCGGTTTCGGGCACACGCTCTACCCCGACGGCGACCCGCGCGCCACGACCCTGCTGGCGATGATCGGGGACGGGCCGGTGCGGGAGACGGCCGAGCGCCTCGTCGAAGCGATGCGCACCCGGTCCGGCGTACACCCGAACGTCGATTTCCCCCTCGCGGTGCTCGCGCTGACCCACGGCATGCCGGCCGAGGCCGGCGAGGCCGTCTTCGCGGTCGGGCGCACGGCGGGGTGGTTGGCTCACGCGCTTGAGGAGTACGCCGACAAGCCGCTCCGTTTCCGCCCGTCCGGCCTCTACGACGGCCGTCCGCCGGGGCCGTGACCGGGCGATTTGCCGTTTCGGCAACGAAAGTCGGCGGAGCGGCCGGGAAACCGCATGCTGAACGGCATGAGCGACGAGCAAGCGTGGGACGCCCGGTACTCCGAGGAGAACCGGATCTGGAGCGGCAAGCCGAACGTCGAGCTGGTGGCGGAGGTGTCCGACCTGCCACCGGGACGCGCCCTGGACCTGGGCTGCGGAGAGGGCGCCGACGCGGTCTGGCTGGCCGGGCGGGGCTGGCAGGTGACCGCTGTCGACCTGTCCGGGGTGGCCCTGAAACGGGCCGCCAAGCACGCGGCGGACGCCGGCGTGACCGTCGACTTCCAGCAGCACGATCTCGAGAAGACGTTCCCGGCCGGCGAGTACGACCTGGTTTCCGCCCAGTTCCTGCACTTCTGGGCGGATTTCGACCGGGAGAAGATCCTGCGGCGCGCGGCGGAGTCGGTCGCCCCCGGCGGCGTGCTGCTGATCGAGGGACACATGGATCACGGTCCGTTCAAGCACGACGGCCACCCGGAGATCCACTTCCCCACCCCGCCGGAGCTGATCGCCGCCCTGAACCTCGGCGACTCCTGGGCGGTGCTGAAGGCCACGACTCATCCCCGCCAGCAGAAGGGACCCGACGGTGACGTGATCGAGCGGACCGACAGCACCGTGAAGTTGCGACGCACGGCGTGACCTGCCTGGTTCCCGGGGTGCGGGATTCGGTTCGCAGCGGAGCCGGACGCAGCCGTGCTCGCGCTCAGCCACCTGACTTCCCGGTCGGCGACCATGCCCCAACTGCCGCCGCCGAAGCGCGAGCACTTTCAGCAGAACACTGACGCCCGCGCGTTCTACGAACGCCACGGTTTCGCCGTTCTCGACATCAGCGACGGCGATCGCGACATGGAGAATCTGCCGGAGATGACCCACCCGCCCACGCTCGGTGAACCGGGCCGCCCGGATGAGCCGCACGGTATGACCGGTCCCGTTGCGCCACGGTGGCGAGAGGGGCGTCTGCCCCAGCGGATGTCCTCGCGAACGTGGGCGTGGGCGCGGGTCGGCGTGCGGGGCACGGGGCGGGGACGACGGTAAGCCGCTCGGGTTCGCAGGCGCGGCCCAGCAGGTGCGACCCAGCAGATGCCGCGCTAGCCG
>NZ_BOMM01000047.1 GCF_016862195.1 Paractinoplanes ferrugineus
AAGCAGCCGCCCGCTCCGCCGCGAGTTCATCGCGGCATGAGAGTGAAACTCGGCGAACGCACTAACCAGTTCGGATACTCCGAATAAATCTATAGCCGTAAGCATCAAGCGCCAGGGAAGAAATGGCGCCTTTTCGTTTTCCGGCGCGCTGGCCTCGGCAACGCTGAGAATACCTCTTCAATCATATTTACCGCATCAGTACGGCACGAGTCCGGATCGGCCTTCTTCGTGTAGACGCCCACAGGGAGCCCCAAGTCCCATCCAGTTGACCACCTAGGAGCGAGCGCCTGCTGGGTCATTTCCTCTAGACTTTGATAAACTTCTTCGAGCCCGGGTTCATCTAACCTCATAGCGCGGGCTGCAGTGTCGAAGAAATCGCTTCCTTTACTCCACCAGTAACCCGTGTCGTCATTCCCAATGCTCGCCACATTGAACCATCCCAACGCTATCTCGCTAATCCATCCAGAGACATCAGTCCAATCTGGATGCAAACACCCATGAAGTGCACGATCTAGTCCACTGAGGCCTAACAGGACGTTTGGGTAAGCCGACCAGAGGTGAGATATGCGACTAAATCTAGACGCCTCGAAGGCGTTCAGTTTCATGCCCGCGATTGCTCGGCGATTCTCGTTCGGCATCGAATGGCGCCCCTCTAGCCAATCTGATATGCCGCAAGGTGTTGCATACTGAATGTTCTTTTTACCGTCGACTATGAAAAGAAAACTCGGCGTTCCTGCAACGGTTCCCGTGATCCAGCCTCTCGCGGTACCGATACCTAGCTTCGGGGCACTACGCGATGTCTGTTTCTTCACTTGAACGTGGGCGGCACGGCCTCCCAACTCCCACGATGCGCTTCCGGTGCTCGTGAGAATCATCGGCTTAGCCGGAAGATGAAGATGTAGGTCCCAGCCGCTATCGGACTGCGTAAGGGAGTTTATCCCCGCACCGATTCGAAGGAGCTCGATGTAGGCCTCGGCTTCACCCAGGTCGCCTAGGTAGTTCTGCGTGTTTCGCTTAGCCATGCTCTTACCTTATTGCTGGAAACCTACCCCCGTGTGCTCTACCGCATATATCGGCGCGAGCACGCACGAGAGCGCCATGCGAGGGTGACGGGGTCGGCAGCGGCAAGGGTGTGCACTCCATCCAGGACAAAGCCACTCTCAACAAGAAGCCCGAACAAATATCGAACCTATATATCCACCCGCGGCGACGCCACGGATTTCCCCTTTGCGCATAGCTCCTCATCGTGATTCAAATAGTTTACGAAGTCTTCGAGTGTCTGGATCGCGCCTGCCGATGGAGGGATTCCAAGGATGATCCTCACGAAGCCTGAGCCCTCCGCGTTCTTGGCGAATTCGGATACTTTGTCGATGTTCGTCAACTCTACGGTGCAACCATCGCCCTCTAGCTCCAACGTGACCACATCGAGCCCACGGCTCCCGCTCTCGCCCTTAATTGTGACGTGTAGGAGATCAGTCGAGATCGGAGCCTTCAGGGTCTTACCTGGACGTAGACCGATGCGCGGAGCCAAGTCGTTCATCTCGGACCCGGAGGCTTGAATCGTATATAGAAGTAGATCCGGAACGACATGTCTCCCACGTGAATCGGAAAGGCCGATACTAGTTCCAAAATGCAGCAGGGAGTCGAGCCCAAGCGCCGCCACGGTAAATCCTTTCAGGTGCAACCTCGTCGTGAGCTCGCAGAATACATCGTTTGCGGCCCCAGGATGGTTGGTTTGGATATTTTCGCTACTAATTCCGGCTGACCCGTGCTGACGGAGTCCCTTAGACGTCCGTTGGCCTCATTTCACAAAATGAAAGCGATATTATAGGTCCAGATCTGACAAAATACTAAGCGCTGGACTGACGGAAGATACGACTTTGCGCTGGCGTCGGCGCACTATCATCGGCAAGTTCGCGCGTCCGCCGCCGCACTGGGCGTACGCAGCGTGACGGCCAGCCAGGCCCCCGAGCGCGCTCGGCGGCAGAAGCGGATGCCGCCCTGGGCCGGCGGAGTCCGCTGTCGGCCGAGTGCTGACCGCTGTGTTGCCGGCGAGCCAACCGTAGCGCTGCCATGATCGCTAGGTGGACGAGCCGTACCGACCATTCGCTCTGCGCGTCATGGCTGAACATATCGGCGATGACGGCGTCTGGGACGCCGACCCGGATCGCCACGGTCCAGTCACCCTCGACGACCTATGCATAACTGCAGGACTTGCCCGGCGGCTGAGAGCGTGGAACAGGCAGTACCAAGGGACCGCTCTGACCGACTTCGAGTTCGCAAGCCCAGAGGACGAGCGGCGCTGGGTCCAGGAGGGTCTCAAACTCGCCTACGAACTCCAGAACGAGCTGCCCGATATCGATATCAGCTACGCCCACGATGATGACGGCAGGCCAGTCCGTGAAAGGCGCGGTCCGTGACCTCGCACGACGAGCCACTTCGCGCGCATCGCGGCATGTCAGTGCGCCTGGGAGGGGCTTGACCCCGTACCGTTGCGCTGGCCGGCGGGGAATTGTTCCCGCACCCGCTCGCCGGCTCGTCGCACACGGCGCGATACGCGTAGTGGCGCGCATTGTTCGCGGCAAATTCGGACGGGTGATCATGTCAGGCGGGAAGATCCCGCCCCGCTGTGCAGCAGCAGCGTCGCACTCCACCCGCGTTTCATTGGGTCCGGCTCGGTCCCGGCCGTGGTTGCCTTCACGTTCTAGCGTGCAGTGAAGTGACCCGGAACCAACTGGTGGCCGTAATGAGTTCTGAGCAACTGCGCCAGAGGATCGTGCGGACAACTGTTTCCCTCCTAGGCGAGTACGAGACCCTGACCATGGCCAGGATTGCCGAGGCCGCAGGAATCAGCGAAGCCGACCTTCTGGCGGTCTTCCCCGCCAAAGAGGCTGTCTTCCAGGCTTGGTCGTCCATGTTCATGGCGCGGATGAGCGTGGTGATGGACCCGGCCGAGGAGATACGCAAGCTGGACGCGATCCGGGTTGATCAGCCTGTCGGGCTGCGCCTCCTCGAAGTGGTCGACATCCTCGGCGCCTATTTCACTCGTGTCCGCGCTGACATCGAAGCCTTTGAGCAAGCCTGCTTCGCGGGCGATAGCACGGCTTCTGACGAAAGCACCCGACCATTCAGTCGAAATGACCTTCGGTCTCTGGGTAGCCTGCCCGAGATTCAGCAGGCCGTCGCGAAGCTGCTGAAGCCGGACGAGCAGCGCCTGCGTCTTCCCGCCGAAGCCCTCGCAGAGATCTTCCTCGGCATGTCCCGGTTGTGCACCCGGGTCTCGAACGAAGTACAGCCGCTGCCGGCCGCACAGGTCATCGACCTCTTCCTGCACGGCGCCCTGATCACCGGCTAACGGCAACCGCGGGCTCACCCCGCGCCGCCACCACGTCCTCCCCCGAGCGCGGGCTTTCGACGCCACCTCAATCGCCCGCCGACGCTGCCATGGCTTCGTCGACCTTCGTCACCGACAACCTGTCACCACATGATCCAATTTCGCGCGCCTCAGGATGAACGTGTGGCGGACGAGTCCCGTCCATGTGATGCCCCGTGACGACTCGCCGTCGGCCCTCGCGCACGCTCGGCGGCAGATCCGGGCGCCCTTGCGTCGAGGCTGCCCGACTGGCGTGTCCGCCTTACCGACCGCAGCCGCACCACGCTCGCCTCCGCGGACCCCTACCCCGAGTACGGCGGCGGCGCGGCGACCGGGCGCCCGTGCACTTCGATATCGCGTCACCACCGCCGGATGAGCTCATCCGGCACGTCCCGGCCCCACCCCCCCGCACAGCAAGGCTCGTACTCGTCGCCGGCCAACTGGCGAGCCACCACGAACCACCGGCCCAAGAACGCCCGCACCACCACGCCGACCACCACGAACGCGATCCCAGCGAGCAGAAACCACACCGGCGCCGACACCGCCAGAACAGGTTGAACGGCTCCTGCGCGAACTCGAGCAGCCGAATCGGCCCGCCCCACGGCCGCCGTGCCACGCGACGCCACCCGACGCACGTCCCGGACTCAAGCCGACCAAGCACAACATCGCCATGGTCATCGACCATGTCAACGCCGGCGACCGGCTCGCGATCAGACCGAGGCCCACCGCGCGGCTCGCGGCTAGATGAGTGTGCGTCTCGTCGGGAAAGAGTGGGAGCAGCGAGCACACCATCCAGCTTCGTCTTGAGTTTCCGTCTACGCCGTAGATAATATCTACGACGTAGACTTGGCGTATGATGGTCGCGAGCTGACAGGGGCGGCGAGCATGACTTCGGCATTTGTGACAGTTCCCGGGGCTCAGCTCTACACGGAGCGGGCTGGCGTCGGCGTCCCGCTGCTGCTCATTTCGGGCGGCGGCGGCGACGCGGGAATGTACGAGGAAGTCGTCCCGCTTCTCGCGCGCCACTACACCGTGTTCACCTACGACCGGCGGGGCAATTCGCGCAGCCGGTTCACCGACCCGCAGGCCGCGATCGGGGTCGCGGTGCAGGCGAACGACGCCGTCGCGGTCCTCGACCACCACGGGGTGAAGAAGGCGTACGTCTTCGGCGGCAGCAGCGGCGCGATCATCGCGCTCGACCTGCTGGCCCACCACCCCGACCGGCTATCCGGTGTGGTGGCGCACGAACCACCGCTGGTCTCGATCCTCCCGGACGACAGCCCGGAGCGGCGGGCGCTCGCCGAGATCGCCCGCATCGCCCGCGAGAAGAGCCCCTTGCGGGCGTACGCGGCCTTCGGCGCCATGACCATGAACGATCCGCCCTGGCTGTTCCGCTCGGCCGTGGGACAGGCCCTGGTCGCAGCCGCCTCCCGGGCCGCCCTACCGGCCGGCGCGGCCCTGCGCCGGGTCACCGGCCGCAAGCCCAGCTCGATGACGCGCCAGCTCGGCAATGCCGACCTGCTGCTGCGGCGGGAACTGCCGCTGATCAGCCTCGATTACCAACCGGACCTGCCCGCGCTGCGCGAGGTCGCCGTGCCCTGGCGGCCGGCCACCGGCCGGGACAGCGTCGGCAAGCCGTACTACCGACCGGCGCACCTGCTCGCCGAGCGGCTCGGCGTGCCGTGCGAGGAGTTCCCCGGTGGACACACCGTCTACATCCAACAGCCGGACCAGTTCACCGAAGCCCTCACGAACATCCTCGAAGGTTTCCCCGGATGAGCACACCCGCCGTGCCGCCACCCCCGACGCGTCCGACACTCAACCGCGAATACCTCGCCACGGCCGCGCTCACACTGATCGACGCCGAAGGGCTGCGCAAGTTCTCCATGCGCCGCCTCGGTGCGGTCCTTGGCGTTGACCCGATGGCCGCTTACCGCCACTTCGCGGATCAGGAGGCGTTGTTCGACGGCATCGCCGAGGTGCTGGTCGCCGAGATGGACACCGACTCACTGCCATGGCAGGCGCCGTGGCCAGAACTGGCCGCGCAGTACTGCCGCCGGCTACGCGACGTGCTACTGCAGCACCCGAACGCCGTTCCGGTGTTCGCCACCCGACCCGTGCGGTCATCGGCGTCGATCGAGATGGGTGTACGCGCGGTAGCAAAGCTGCAGAACGCCGGCCTGACGCCCGCCGCCGCACTGCAGATCCTCCGATGCCTGCGGGAATTCACCATCGGGCACGCGCTCAGCGTGTCCATCCTTCAAACGGGCGCACAGTCACGAAGCAGGAAACCTGACAAAAGCAGCCCGCTGTACAACCTGCTGGCGCAAGCAGCCGACGAGACCACACCGGACGACCATTTCGAACCAGGACTGCAAGCCCTGCTCCGCGGCTTTCAACAGTACGGACCTCAGCACCCCGGACCGACGTAGGTGCTCCGGACAATGCCACCCGATGCACTACTTTCGGCACGAGCGTGCGGCGGGCCTTCTCCGACCGGTGTCACAGCGTGTGAGAGCTCTCCGCCGGCCACCGCGCCTTGGCTGCCGCAGATGAGGTTGCTGCGGATCCGACGACCCTCGCCTCGACCAGGTTCGTCTATCCGAGCCGTGCGCGTGCGGCGGCGCGTACCTGAGTGGTCTCCATCTTGTCGTCGCGCAGGACGGCCAATCTCGCTTCGACCTCCGGTTCCAGCGGAGCCATTTCGGCGGCGAGTTGCCGTACGTCAGCCTCACAGTCCCAGAGGCCCTCGGCCAGAGGTAGGTGCACCCGTTCCAAGTCGAGAACGAGCAGCGCGCGTAGGTAGGCCGCACGTTCGTAGGTGTGTGGACTACCCCAGAGACGGCGCAGCCGCGGGACCACTGCGCGGACGGAATCGCCGCCGATGTGGGCCAGGCCGGTCGCGAGTTCGTCGTATCCGCAAAGGTCGTCCGGTCGGCTGTCCAGCCAGTCCCAACCGGCCAGCAACGCCGGCACGTCAGAGTCGTCACCGTGCGCGGCCAATGCCCGATAACCGCTCCACCTCATCGGATGCCCCGGCACCGACGCCCACAGCCGGGCAACAGGTAACGCCTGGGCACCAAGAAGGGTCACGGCCCGGCCCACCGGGAAGTACAGATCGTCTACAGCAAGCGCGTCCAGCATCGGCAGCAGGCCCGGCTGCGGCCCGCGACGGTTCAGTTCCCGCAGCGCCGTGTCCTGCCGGCCGACGTTGTCAGTCGCTACAGCGGCGAGCAGGTCATCGGTCGGTGCCGACCGCAACGGTCTCGGGCACGACGGGCCGCGCCGGGAGTTGATCACGGCGGCGATCCGGTCGTCGACCGTGGCCCAGTCCTTCCATGGCGCGCCGTTTCCAACCACGTCGTCCGCGCTGTCAGCGAGCCGGGCTTGAGCTACCGGCAACAGGTCATCCCACAGCTCACGCGGCCAGTCACCGGCGACCTGTTCGAGTACCTCCACCCAGCGGGGTCCGGCACCGACATAGGCACGTAGCCCATCGATCGCCTCCGGAACATCACCGCGGCCGAGGACCGAACGAGTACTCAGCGCGTTGTCGAAGGTGTTCTCGCCGTTGTCGACGGGATGCTCATCGAGGAGCGACAACAGCACCGTGACCAGTACCTTCGTCTGCCGGACCAGCCGCGCGAGATAGACAGCACGCTCGTCGACCTGCCGGTCCCACCGATAATCCTGCACCACACATCGCAGCACCAGTTCGGTCCCGCCGGGCTTGCTCGCCACCCGGAACACGGCCCGGCCCAGCCCGCGTTGCACCGCACCCAGCACCGTCCTCGAACCGGCGTAGGACCAGTTCTCGTCATCCGTCATCGCACGCCACCGTAGGGGCTCGAAGCGCTGCCCGCGACCCGATTCAACGACCCAGCCGACCGATCACCCAGCCACTTCCGGGCTACCCGAACCACGCGACGAGCAACAACGAGTCACTATTGAAAACAACGACCTGTGACGTGACTAGCGATTACCAGCGGCAGATCCGGATGGTGTTAGGCCGTTCCATGCGCGCAGAGACTTGCTCCAGGAAACGTTGGATCGGTAATCGGCCGTCTCGTCTGGGCCTCCGGCACGCTGCCCGGTGCGACACATGACCTGACCGCCGCCCGCACTCATGGCATCATCGACGCTCTGAGCAGCGCAGACGTAATGACTCTCGCGGACAAGGGCTACCAGGGCGCCCGCGGCAGCATCCCAGCTGGCCAGGACGGGCCAGCTGGGATCAAGCCACGAGCACACGAACCAGGTCGTCCGGTCAGACCCCGTTCAGTTGCCACTGCTGGTTGGCGCCGCCGTTGGCGGACCACTGCACGACCTGTGCCCCGTCACTGGTCGACGCGCCGGAGACATCGGCCACCAGGCCGCTGCTGCGGGCGGCGATGGTGTAGTAGCCGTTGCCGGTAGGCCGCAGGTACCACATCTGGTTGGTGCCGCCGTTGGCCGTCCACTGCTGCAGTTGCAGCCCGGCCGTGCTGCTGCCGGCGTTGACGTCGAGCATCTTTCCGCTCGCGACGTACCGGAGGGTGTAGGAGCCGTCAGAGGCCGTGGCGATGGTCCAGGCGGGAGAGCCGCTCTGCTGGACCGCCTTGGCGCCGTCCGCGGTGGAGTTGCCCGCGATAGCAAGCGGCTTGCCGCTGTTGCGGTTGACGATGCGGTAGGTGCCCGGTGCGGGCCCGGTTCCGCCGCCTCCGGCGAGGTTGAAGTACTCCACCGCGTCGGTGAAGACGGGGCTGCCGGCCTTCGTGGTCGACAGCTGCAGGTACACGCGGCTGCCGGTGGCCGGGGCGGTGAAGGTCACCGGCTGGGTGACTCGTGAGCCCAGCGGCACGGTCAGGGTCGTGCTTCCGGACGCGACGACCGCGCCGGTCGGGCTGTCGAGCCGTGCCGTCCAGGTGAAGCCCACCGAGGGGTCGGCGAAGTCGTCGTTGAAGACGGTGATGTTGCGGGTGACCGTGGCGTTCTGGGCGTAGGTGGGCACGGCCTGCGGCAGCGGGAAGGTGCCGTTGGCGTCCGAGTTGCCGGAGGCGGACCAGTACGGCAGGTCGACCGCGGCAACCGGGTTGAACGCCGCCTGCACGCGCTGGATCTGCGGGTTGCTCCACGGGTCGGGGAGGTTGTCCGCTCCGTAGATCGGGTGACCGCCCTCCTCCGGGGTGAAGTCGGTGGACCGCACGCCGGGCACGACGCCGGCCCAGGCGGAGAGCAGCGTGTACGGGCGCAGGTCGGTGGCGCCCTTGCCGCGCTTGGCCAGGGTTGCCGTGGCGAACCACTCGAAGCCTTGCTTGTTGTTGCAGGCCGGCCAGATGAACTCGCCCTCGCCGTCGGGTCGCCCGTTCACGGTGACCAGGCCCTCCCCGTACCGGCCGAAGCCGTCGACGTAGTGCGGGATCACCGCGAAGTTGGCGTACGTCATCCCGGGATACAAACTGACATTGTTGCCGACACCCACCTCGACGATGACCGGCCTGGTGCCGTCGGCGCCGTTCATCGCCGCGTACAGCTCCTTCTCGAACTGTTCGGAGTCCTGGCCGCTCTGGTTCGGCTCGTTGTTCTGGCTCCAGCGGATGATCGCGGGGTGGTTGCGGTCGCGCAGGACCAGGGCACGGGCGTGGTTGACCATGTTGTCGTGCCCGACGGAGTCCTTCCACTCCTGCGAGGACTGAGAACCGCGAATCGCGACCTCGTCGATGATCATCAGGCCCATCTCGTCGGCGACATCCAACATGTACGGACTCGCGGGCTCCTGATGGACGCGGATCACGTTGTAGTTGAGGCGCTGGTAGTTGTCCACCGTCTGCGGCCAGCCGCCGTTGCCGGACGACGGGGGCAGGAAGCCGGGCAGGGTGTGGTACGCGTCGCCCTTGCCGCCGTTGTTGATCCGGTCGTAGTCGCCACCCTGGAGGTTGTCGCCGCGGAAGTTCACGCGCACGCCGTTGAGGTAGTAGTAGTCACCGTTCTGGGTGGCTTCCCGGAACCCGAACCGGTACTCGGCGTCGCTCGTCCGGCCGTCGTCGGTGACGGCGTGCACCGTCAGCCCGTGCAGCTGCGCCCGGTAGCCCGACCGGTACGGCACGTTGGGCCACCAGTACGAGGTGCTGTCGAGGTTCCACGCGACCGGCCCGACGGTCACGGTCGCGGTCGAGCGGGCCGCCACGGTGACCGTACGGCTGGGCAGTTCCGGGTAGCTGAAAGCCGTTCCGTTGGTGGACGACAGCGACCCGGTCAACGTCACCGATCGGGAACTGCCCGACGTGTTACGCACCGTCACGTCGTAGGTCAGCGTCTTGTTCGCCACCGACGTACGCACGAAGGTGTCGCTGACGTACACCGCCGGGTACACCCGCAGGAACGCGGACCCGAAGATCCCCTGGGGGATCGCCTCGGACCACGTGGCGGCGTCGGGCACCAGGTACCGGCCGTTGGATGCCTTCAGCGCGCCGCGGCCCTTCACGGCGACGCTGATCGTGTGGGTGCTGCCGGGGGCCGCGTAGGCGGTGATGTCGAAGTTCGACGGCGTGAACGCCGTGGTCTGCGTCGCCACCGCCCGGCCGTCGACCGAGAGTGTCGCCTGGTGATTGACCGCCCCGAACTCGATCCACGCCGACTGCGGCTGACCCGAGTCGGGCACCGTGACGGTGCGCGAGTACACCGCTTCGTTCACGTCGGTGAACCCCTGCTTGTACCAGCCGCCGCCGGGCACCGAGATCGAGGTCGTCCCTCGGCCCGCCGGCGTGAAACTCCAGGTCCCGGCCAGATCGATCGAGGTGACAGCGGCCGCAGTTGCTCCCGCGGCCGCGGGAGCCGGCTGTGCGGCGGCGGCGGGCTGTGCGGCGGCGGGCTGTGTGGCGACGGCGGGCTGTGCCGTGCCGATGATCGCGAGGAGCATCGCGCCGGCCAGCGCTCCGCGTGCGTAGCGCTGCAATAGCGTACGAGGACTTTTCTGACGCATGAAGAAATCCCTTTCGCGGGTGTCGCGTCTACGGGGATACACCGATCACCGGACCCCTCGTCACCACCCGCCGGCCCCGCCGAAATGACCATCGTCATTCCTGCGGGGCACGAGATCAGTCGGTGAGCGATCCTGTCCGAATCGATTCGACAGAACGATAAGCTGGGCCAAATCGAAGCGTCAAGCGAAACTTGTCGATGTCTTGTACCGAAAAATGTGTAACGACCGTGCCGTCCGATCAGTCAGACCCACCGGTTTTCGGACGGACACCAAGTCAGGGTGGCCGGGAATTCGAACAATCTCCTTGAATTTCGGGACGCGCTTGACGGCGAACGTCTGATTGCGTAGACATGATCGCGCAGTCAAACACGTTGCAACCGGCGACGGGGGTGCCTCGATGCGAATGGCGAGACCGGGTGGAAGCGCTCCGACGCCGCGCAGCGTGGACGTCGCGCGGCTGGCCGGTGTCTCCCAGAAGACGGTGTCCAGAGTCCTCAACGACGAGCCGTACGTCTCGGCCGACTTGCGCCGACGGGTCCTGGGCGCCGCCCAGGATCTCGGTTATCGACGCAACCAGGCGGCCCGGGCGCTGGCCTCCGGGCGGACCCGGTCGATCGGCGTGGTGACGCTCGGCACCGCCTTGTACGGGCCGACGTCGCTGCTCGTGGGCATCGAGCGGGTGGTCCGGGAGGCAGGCTACACGCTGCGGGTGGCCGCCACGGTCGAGGGCGATCCAGGTGGCATCGCGGGCGCCCTGGCGTCGTTGCTGGACCAGGGCGTGGACGGCGTCGTCATCTCCGAGCCGATCGACGAGGGCGCCGGCCTCATCAGCGTCGACGTTCCGGTCCTGGTCCTCGGCGCGCCGCCCAACTTCGCCGCTCCGCGGGTGGTGACGGCCAGGGTCGGCGCGGACGTGCACGCACGCGCCGCGACCGAGCACCTGCTGGAGTTGGGGCACGCGACCGTTCATCACCTGGCCGGCCCGCAGCGGTGGTATTCGGCCCGGGACCGCCTCGCCGGCTGGCGCCAGGCGCTGCGAGCCCACGGCGCGGACGAGCCGCCGGTCGTCGAGGGCGACTGGTCGGCCGCGTCCGGCTACGCGGCGGGCCGGGAACTGGCCGGCGACGACACCGTGACCGCGGTGTTCGCCGCGAACGACGACATGGCGATCGGTCTCATCCGCGCACAGCTGGAGGCCGGCCGCCGGGTGCCCGAGGACATCAGCGTCGTCGGTTTCGACGACATCCCGCTCGCCGCCTACGTCACTCCCCCGCTCACTACCCTGCGACAGCCGCTCGACGGACTCGCGCGGCAGGGCCTCGCGCTGCTGATACACGTGATCGAGAACCCGGAAGCCGAGGTGGCGCCGGCGGCCGACCAGCCGGTCGAGCTCCTCGTCCGCGCCTCGACGGCGCCACCACCGCCCCGGCCGACCTCGGGACGTGACCGCCGAGCGATCCTCCATCCCCCTCGCGGTCCGCACGGTCGGCCCTGATCAGCGTCGATCTGTCCGTCTAGGCCTTCGCATGGCCACGCCGGGCAAGCAGCCGGCGCGGGCAACAACCGCAAGTACGGTTACCGACGTGCCTGTTCCTGAGTTCTCAGTCGCCAACCCACCGTTCACGCCGGCCGTTTCCACGCTTCCGGTCAGTGTGCCCGAAGCGGACCGGGTGTTGCTGGTCGGCGAAAACGCTCATGTAGCCGCGATTGCCTTCCGGGCTCTGCCGGGAGCAGTCGTCTTCCAGCTACTCGTCAAGGTCAGAGGCGCAGACGGGCAACCGCCGAATCCGCCGCCGAACATTGCCTTCGCCGACCTGCCGGAACTCATCGAGCCAGGCGATTTGAGTGTCGGTGCGCGGGTCACCGATCGCCAGGGAGGCACTACCAATCTCCCGGTGTATGCCAGCGGTGGAGGCGGTGACGGAAGCTATGAGTACATCGCCTGGCTAGCCCTTCCCGCCGCGAGCACGACCCTGCATTTGACGGCGTCGTGGCCAGATCAGGACCTGCCACAGCGAGACGTGCGTCTCGACCTGGACGCAATCCACGACGCGGCACGCCGGGCCACCCGCATCTGGTAATACGTGCTCAGTTACGACACGGAACCGAGTGCCTCGGGTCATGCACTATCTCGCTGCTACCCGGATCGAATTTCCACTGCCGGTTCGGTGCAGTGACGCCGAGCGCCGTTCCACCCCCACCAGGCCGATCTCCGTAAGCGGCGCGCAGCCTCAGCGAAGCAAGAGTTGCTGGTCTGCCGGCCTGCTCGCCCCGGGGCAAAGCCGGGGCGCGCACCTACGGTCGGATGGTCCAGGTGTCGGCGGTGTTGAGCAGGTCGGCGAGCATCTCGTCGGGGGTGCCGGTGGCCGTGGCCTGCGCGTCGGTGAGTTGCTTGCGGATCAGGTCGTCGTAGGTGGGCCGGGCGACGTCGCGGAACACCCCGATCGGGGTGGTGGACAGGTCGGAGCCGGAGAGCCGGGTGAGGGCGAAGGCGTAGGCGGGGTCGTCGACCGTCGCGTCGTGGACGATCGCGGGTCCGCCCGGCTGTACCTTCAGGCCGAAGCTGCCCTCGGGGTGGACGACGGAGAACCCGCCGTCCGGGCCGAAGGTGACCGGCTGGCCCTGTTCGAGGCGGATCAGGTGGTCGTCGCGGGTGCTCGGGTCCTTGAGCAACTCGAACGCGCCGTCGTTGAAGATGTTGCAGTTCTGGTAGATCTCGACGAACGCGCTGCCCTTGTGCTCGGCGGCCCGGCGCAGCACCGACTGCAGATGCCGGGTGTCGGAGTCGATGGTGCGGGCCACGAACGTGGCCTCGGCGCCGAGGGCCAGCGACAGCGGGTTGAACGGGGCGTCCGCGGAACCGGCCGGCGTCGACTTGGTGATCTTGCCGAGTTCCGAGGTCGGTGAGTACTGCCCCTTGGTCAGGCCGTAGATCCGGTTGTTGAACAGCAGGATCTTCAGGTTGACGTTGCGCCGCAGCGCGTGGATCAGGTGGTTGCCGCCGATCGACAACGCGTCGCCGTCCCCGGTCACCACCCACACCGACAGGTCCGGGCGCGACACCGACAGGCCGGTCGCGATCGCCGGCGCCCGCCCATGGATCGAGTGCATCCCGTACGTGTTCATGTAGTACGGGAAGCGCGACGAACAACCGATCCCGGAGATGAAGACGATCCGCTCCCGCGGGATGCCCAGCTCGGGCATGAACCGCTGCATCGCGGCGAGGATCGAGTAGTCCCCGCACCCCGGGCACCACCGGACCTCCTGGTCGCTCTTGAAGTCCTTGGCGGTCAGCGTGAGCGGGACCCGGTTCACCGGCACAGTCGAACTATCCATTTTTGACGACATCCTCGAGCCGGTCTTCCAACGTGGCGGCGGTGAACGGCAGGCCGTTGATCTGGTTGACGGGAATCGCGTCGACCAGATATCTCCCCCGGATGAGGTGGGCGAGCTGGCCCAGGTTCATTTCAGGAACGACCACCTTCGGGTACGCCGTGAGCACCACACCGAGGTTGGCCGGCAGCGGAGCCAGCTGCCGCAGATGGGCCTGCGCGACCGGCAGCCCCCGCTGGCGCAACGCCCGGCACGCCGCGCCGATCGGTCCGTACGTGGAACCCCAGCCGAGCACCAGCACACTCGCGTCGTCGTCCGGGTCCTCCACCGCGACGTCGGGCACCTCGATCGCTTCGATGCGGGCCGCCCGGGTGCGCACCATCAACTCGTGGTTGGCCGGGTCGTACGAGATGTCGCCGGTCTTGTCGGCCTTCTCCAGGCCGCCGATGCGGTGCTCGAGGCCGGGCGTGCCGGGGATCGCCCACGGCCGGGCCATCGTCTCCGGATCCCGAAGGTAGGGCAGGAAGCGGCCGTTCTCGCCGTTGGGCTCGGTGGCGAACGAGACCGAGAGGTCGGGCAGCTCGTCGACCGAGGGCAACAACCACGGCTCGGAACCGTTGGCCACGTAATTGTCCGACAGCAGGATCACCGGGGTGCGATGGGTCAACGCGATCCGCGCCGCCTCGATCGCCGCGTGGAAACAGTCCGACGGCGACCTCGGCGCGATCACCGCCAGCGGCGCCTCACCGTGCCGGCCGGACAGGGCCATGTTGAGGTCGGCCTGCTCGGTCTTGGTCGGCATCCCGGTCGACGGTCCGGCCCGTTGCACATCCACGACGACCAACGGCAACTCCAACGCGATGGCCAGCGAGATCGTCTCGCTCTTCAGCGCCACGCCGGGGCCGGACGTGGTGGTCACGCCCAACGCTCCGCCGTAGGCCGCGCCCAGGGCCGCGCCGACCGCCGCGATCTCGTCCTCGGCCTGCATCGTCGTGACACCGAACCGCTTGTGCTTGGACAACTCGTGCAGCACGTCCGAGGCCGGGGTGATCGGGTACGCACCGAGGAACAGCGGCAACTTCGCCCGCACCGCGGCGGCCACCAGTCCCAGGGCCAGCGCCTGGTTCCCGGTGATGTTGCGGTAGGTGCCCGGCCGCATCCGGGCCGGCTTCACCTCGTAGCGCACCGCGAAGTCCTCGGTCGTCTCCCCGAAGCTCCACCCGGCCCGAAAGGCCGCCTTGTTCGCCGCCACCAGCTCCGGCCGCTTGGCGAACTTGCGCTCCAGGAACCGCAGAGTCGACTCGAACGGACGTGAGTACATCCAGCTCAACAGGCCGAGCGCGAACATGTTCTTGGCCCGCTCGGCGTCCTTCTTCGGCATCCCCGAGTCGGCCAGCGCCCCGACCGTCATCGAGGTCAGAGCAACCGGATGCACCGCGTACGCGTCGAGTGATCCGTCCTCCAGCGGGCTACCGACGTAGCCCACCTTGGCCAGGTTGCGGCGGGTGAACTCGTCGGTGTTGACGATGATGTCCGCACCCGGCGGCAGATCGGCGACGTTCGCCTTCAACGCCGCCGGGTTCATCGCCACCAGAACGTCCGGCGCGTCGCCCGGCGTCAGGATGTCGTGATCGGCGAAATGCACCTGAAAACTCGACACCCCCGGCAGCGTGCCCGCCGGCGCCCGGATCTCGGCCGGGAAGTTGGGCAACGTCGAGATGTCGTTGCCCCACTGCGCGGTCTCCGAGGTGAACCGGTCACCGGTCAGCTGCATCCCATCACCCGAGTCACCGGCGAACCGGATGACGACGCGGTTGAGCTGCTTCTTCATCGGTGTGCGGGGGTAGCGGTCGCGAGGTCGGGCGTCGGCTCGGCGAGCCGTTCCGCGGTACGTGCCGCGGTCTCGGCCGCCCGCTTGCCGGTGGTGAGCACGCCGAGCACGAGCACCACCAGGCCGCAGCCGACGAGAATCCACCAGCCGGCGTGGCTGGCGGCGGGCAGCCCGGCGCCGATCGGGCCGTGCACCCGGGCCACCACCACCGAGCCGAGCACCGCGACGCCCAGCGTCTGACCGATCTGCCGGCTCGTGGTGGCCACCGCCGCCGCCACCCCGGCCTGCGCCCGCGGCATGCCGGCCACCGCGGTGTTGGTGAGCGGCGGGTTCACGGCGCCGAAGGCGGCACCCAGCAGCGCGTAGGACGCCAGCAGCACCCACACCGGCGTCGTTGCCGACAGCCGGGTCAGCAGCAGCGCGCTGACCACGAACAGGGCCCCGGCCAGCAGCAGCGGCCGGCGGGGACCGTGGTGGCCGACGTAGCGCCCGGCGCGCGGCCCGATCAGAGTGCTGGCGATCGCGATCGGCAGCATCAGCAGTCCGGTCTTGAGCGCGCTGTAGCCGAGGGTGTTCTGCAGGTACAGGGTGTTCATGAACAGGAACCCGGCCACCGCCATGAAGCCGGCGACCGCCATCAGCGTCGCGCCGGAGAACGGCAGGCTGCTGAAGAACCGGGGGTCGATCAGCGGCTGCTCACGCCGCAGTTCGAAGAGGACCAGCCCGACGACGGAGGCCAGGGCCACCGCGAGCACGCCGCCCGTACGCGCCGACAGCCAGCCGGCGTGCGGCGCCTCGATGATCGCGTAGGTGATGCCGACCAGGAACACGATGGCCAGCACCTGGCCGACCGGGTCCAGCCGGCGCGCGGTCGGCGCCTTCGATTCCGGTACGAGGGTCAGTGTGGCGGCGATGGCGGCCAGCCCGAGCGGCACGTTGATCCAGAAGATGCCGCGCCAGTCGGTGACGGCGAGCAGCAGACCGCCGATCACCGGGCCGATGGCCATGCTGATGCCGCCCGCGGCCGCCCAGACGCCGATGGCGCGCGGCCGGTCCTTGCTGCCGGTGAACACGTTGGTGATGATCGACATGGCGACCGGGTTCATCATGGCCCCGCCCGCGCCCTGCAGGGCGCGGGCACCGACGAGCGCCCCGAGGCTGGGGGCGAGGGCGCACAGCGCGGACCCGACGGTGAACAGGGTGAGCCCGGTGACGAACACGCGGCGGCGGCCGAACCGGTCGCCGAGCGAGCCGGCCAGGATCAACCCGGAGGCGAGGGTGAGCAGATAGGCGTCGACGGTCCACTGCAGGCCGGACACCGACGTGTGCAGACCGCGCTGGATGGCCGGCAGGGCCACGTTCACGCCGGTGTTGTCGATGCCGACCAGGACCAGGCTCGAGCAGCAGATGTAGAGGATCAGAAAGCGTCGGCGGTTCGCGCTGTCCGGCACGGTGCCCTCCCTGGAAGAGTTGATGTCAGGACGAATTTCGTGGGCTACGGCGTTCGTCAGGTCCACAACAGACCGATTGCCGCGGTGGAATCGAAGCGCAGAGTGTTGTCCATCCGGATGTGCCGGGCGACGACACCGGCCTGCTCGCGGGTGGCGGCGACGAGCAACGGCATCACCGAGCCACCGGCCGGCAGGCCCGCGTAGTACAGGCCGGGCAGCGCGCCCAAACCCCGGCGGCACAACGGCATGCCGTTCTCGTCGAGCGCGGCGGAGGGAAGGATCCCGTAGTCCGCAACGAATCCGGTGGCCCAGATGATCGTCGTGATGCCGGTGGCGCCGAGATCGAGCACGCTGCCGTAGTCCCGGACGAGCCCGGGGTCGTGGCCGGCGGCGGCGTCGGCCGCGGGCACCGGCAGTCCCCGCTGGTCGATCGCCGCGTCGATGGCGGTCAGCAGCTCGGCCTGTTGATCGGCCGCGGCCTGGACCACGGCCCGGACGTTGTCCTCCAGCCGCAGCACCCCGCCCCGGGCCGTACGCACCGAGCCGACGAGCGTGACGCCCTTGGCGGCCAGGATCGGCAGGCTCAGGTCCTGGCCGCCGTTCTTGCCGGTGAGCACGGACACTCCCGGCAACGCGCGGGAGTCTCCGCGGCCGGCCGAACCGGTCTCCAGATTCTGTTCCGGCAGCAGCAGTTGCAGCCAGTCGAGGACCTGGGCGCCGCGGTAGTGCCGGGGCGAGGTCTTGTGCCGGCCGACGGCCAGATAGACGTCCCGGCCGGCGTCGCGCAGCTCGTCGGCGATCTGCTGGCCGCTGTTGCCGGCGCCGACGACCAGGACGGCGCCGGCCGGCAGGGACTGCGGATTGCGGTAGTACCGCGTGTGCAGCTGAGTGACCGAGGGGTCCACGCTCGCCGCGACGTCCGGCACCCGGGGTGCGGAGTACCCGCCCAACGCGGCGACGACGTTGCGGGCCTCGATCGTCGTGCCGTCGTCGAGGTGGACCCGGAAGCGCGCGTCGGGGTGGACCGCGTCGTGCACCGGTGATTCGACCATCCGCACGCCGGTGTGCTCACGGACCCGGATGCCGGTCGCGGCCACATAGCTCCGCAGCCGCGAGGCCACCTCACGGGCCGGCATGTAGCCCTCGGGGTCGTCTCCGTCGTACGGCCAGTCGGGGAAGACGACCGTCCGGTTCGGTGTGTTGACCCGGAGGCTGTCCCACCGTTCGTTGGCCCACGCCTGTCCGATCTCGCCGCGCTCGACGACCAGCGCCTCATAACCCAGGCGTGCGAGTGCGCCCGCGACCGAGCATCCCTGCTGGCCTCCGCCGACGACCACGGTCTCCACATAGTCGGTGCCCATCCGTTCCTCCCCTCTCCGCGCTGTCCGCGACTGAGAAATCAGCTTTCCGTTGCCGGTCCGGTGGACCGGTCGGGCCACGGCAGCACGACCAGCTTCCCGACGGCCTGGTCGTTCTCCATGTGGCGGTGCGCCTGGACGATGTCGCCGAGGCCGAAGACCCGGTCGACGGTCGGCCGCAGCACGCCGGCCTGGACCTGGTCCACGATCCGTTGCAGCACCGGCGCACCGGCGGCGCCCTTGACGCTGTCGCTGTGGAAGGCGGTCAGCTTGGTGCCGGGCGGGATCATCGCGATCGGCTCGAACCGCGGCAGCAGCCAACCACTGAGCGAGCCGGCCACGCAGACCGTTCCGCCGATGCGGACCACGCGCAGCGAGTCGATCACGGTGCTCGTGCCGACCAGGTCGAGCACCCGGTCCGGACCGTCGGGCCAGATCTCCCGTACGCGGTCGGCCAGGTTCTCGCCGTCGTCCAGCAGAACGTGGTCGACGCCGATCGCGGTCAGCGCGTCCGCCTTCTCCTTGCTGCGGGTGGTGGCCGCGGTGACCACGCCGAGGGCCGACGCCAGCGATGCCGCCGCCAGGCCGACCGACGAGGTTCCGCCGCGGATCAGCAGCCGGCCGGGGTCGCCCGCCCCGACGTCCAGCGTGTCCAGCGCCCCCTGGGCGGTCAGGTACGTCTCCGGCAGCGCCGCGAGCACCTCCCACGGCAGGGTGGTGGTGAGGGGGATCAGCAGGGGGTTCGGCAGCAGCGCGTACTGCGCGTACCCGCCGTCGAAGGCGCGGCCCATCTCCCCCATCACCGCCGCGACGGTCTGCCCCACCGGCAGCTCCGGATCGGTCGTGGCCGCGACCGTTCCCACGCACTCGATGCCGAGCACCCGGGGGAAGGTCACGGCCGGCGAATGCCCCTGCCGGGTCCGCAGCTCGGAGCGGTTGAGGCCGGCGCCGTGTACCCGGACCAGGCTCCAGCCCGGACGGACCGGGGGCACCGGCAGGTCCCGCAGTTCCAGGACCTCCGGGCCGCCCGGCCGGGTGCACACCGCCGCGCGCATCGTGGTGTCCATGTCGATCAGCCGCCGGTGACCTCGAGCGAGGGGGCCCAGCGCGGGATCTCGCCGGTGCCCGAGGGCAACCGCAGGCTGTGCGCGTAGCTGTACTCCTGGAGCGTCTCGACGGCGTGCTCGCGGCCGTAGCCGCTGGCGCCCACCCCGCCGAACGGGGTACCGGTGAACGAACGGTTGTAGTGGTTGACGAACACGATGCCGACGCGCAGGGCCCGGCTGACCCGCATGGCCCGCTCGGTCTCGCCGGTGAACACGCCGGCGACCAGGCCGAAGTCGGTGCCGTTGGCGATCCGGACCGCCTCCGCCTCGTCGCGGAACGGGATCACGCACACGACCGGGCCGAAGATTTCCTCGGACGCGATCCGCATCTGCGGGGTGACGCCGGTGAACAGCGTGGGCGGGACCCAGTAGCCGCCGGCCAGGTCCGGGTCGGTGGGCACCGGCGCCTGCGCCGCGACGGTGGCGCCTTCGCGGACGCCGAGCTCGAGGTAGTCGAGCACCCGCTGCTGCTGGGCCGGGGTCACCAGCGGACCGACGTGCGTGTCGGCGTCGGCCCCGTTGCCCACCTTCAGCCGGCCGACCGCCGCCGTGAGCCGCCGGACGACCTCCTCGTAGCGGTCGACGTGCACCAGTACGCGCGACGCCGCGGTGCACGCCTCGCCCTGGTTGAAGTAGCCGCCTTCGACCGCCCACGGCACGGCCGAGTCGAGGTCCGCATCCTCGAAGATCACCAGAGCGTTCTTGCCGCCGAGCTCCATCAGGGTCGGGGTCAGGTTCTGCGCGGCCGTCCGGATCACCGCCTGGCCGGCGGTGGGTGAGCCGGTGAAGGACACCTTGCCCACCAGTGGGTGCCCGGCGAGCTGCGCGCCGACGGCACCGGTGCCGGGCAGCACGTGCACGATGTCGTCCGGCAGGATGGACTGGGCCAGTTCGGCCACCCGCAGCACCGACAGCGGAGCCTGCTCCGGTGGCTTGATGACCACGGCGTTGCCCGCGGCCAGGGCGGGGGCGATCTTGCCGGCGGTGTGCAGCGGCGGCCAGTTGAACGGGATGATCGCGGCGATGACGCCGAACGGCTGGCGCAGCGTGATGTCCAGCATGCTGCCGGAGTCCCGGGCCTGGCTCGGGATCGCCTCGCACAGTCCGGCGAACATCTCGAAGATCGTCGGTGCCCCCTCCAGGTCGAAGTTGCGGGCCTGGGTCACCGGCTTGCCGTTGTCGCTGGACTCCAGCGCCGCGATCTCGTCGGCGTTCTCCCGGATCGCCTGGGCGACCTTCCACAGCCACTTGCCGCGCTCGCGGGGTGTGCGGGCCTTCCACGCGAGGTGTCCCTCGTACGCGGCCCGGACCGCCTGGTCGACCTGTTCCGGGCCGGCGCCCGCGATGACCGCCAGCGGCCGGCCGGTCGCCGGGTTGTGGACGGTGAACCGCTCGGCGTCGGCCGGCCCGGACCACCGGGTCCTCATCAGCGGAGCCGAGTCGATGATCGTGGTCATGACATCCTCGCTTTCAGCACCGAGGCGATCCGCTCGGCGATCACAATGGTGGGAACGTTGGTGGCCACGCGGGGTATGGCCGGGATCACCGAGGCGTCCGCGACGGTGAGGCCCTCGATGCCGTACACGGCGCCGTCCCCGTCGACGACGGCGTCGGGGTCCCGGCGCGGGCCCATCCGCATCGTGGAGCTGCCGTGGTTGTAGTGGGCCGGCGCCCGCCGGACCGCGTCGGCCAGGTCGCGGTCGCTGACGTCCGGTCCCGGCACCCGCTCGTCCAGCAGCAGGTCGGCCAGCGGCCGGGTACGCGCGATCCGGCGCGCGATGCGCACCGCGTCGGCGACCCGCTCGGCGTCCTCGGCCGCCGTGTAGAGCCCGAGGTCGATGACGGGTGCGTCGGCCGGGTCGCGGGTGGCGAGCCGTACGGTCCCCCGCGAGCGCGGCTGGACGCAGGACACGAAGAACACCATGTCCCAGCCCGTCGGGTGGTTCTCGGCCGGCGGGACGAACGCGGCCGGCAGATCCCCGGTCGGCATCGCCGCCGAGGGCAGGATCTGCACGTCGTAGTCCGGCTCCCCGCGTCCGGTGGCGACGCTGAGCACGCTGCCGAACATCTGCCGGGCACCCGCCGGTGGCGGCTTCGCGACGTGGATGTTCCAGAAGGCGGGGTGTTCGGCCAGGTTGCGGCCCACCCCGGGGAGCTCGGTCACGACGTCGATGCCGTGCCGCGCGAGCTCGGCCCGCTCGCCGATCCCGGAGCGCATCGCGATGGCCGGGCTGTTGTGGGCGCCGGCGCTGAGCACCACGTGCGCGGCGCCGATCTCCTCCCCGGTGACCAGCCGGACCCCGTACGCCCGCTCGCCGCTCAGCAGCACCCGGTCGACCAGCGTGTCGCCGCGTACGGTCAGGTTCGGCCGGTCGCGAACCGGGTTGAGGTAGCCGATGGCGGTGCTCAGCCGCACCCCGTCGGCGGCGCTGAGCGGGGTGTGCGCGAAGCCCGGCAGGCCCGGCGCGTTGAAGTCGTCGACCCGCGGGTAGCCGAGCCGCGCGCTCGCCTCCGCCATCGCCACGACGTGCGGGCCGAGGTCCGCGCTCGTGCTCACCGTCATGCGGTACGGCCCGTCGACGCCGTGGAACTTCTCCTCGCCGTACGGGTAATGCTCCATCTCCCTGTAGAACGGCAGCATCTGCGGGTAGTCCCAGGCCGGACCGGCCAGCCGCGCCCAGGTGTGGTGGTCTGCGGGCCGGGCACGCATCGCGACGCAGACGTTCACCGAGGAGGATCCGCCGATGATGCGACCCCGGGGCACCGGCACCTCGTTGCCGAACGAGTCCGGCACCGCGGCGTAGCCCCAGTCATAGGTGTACGGCGCGCGGGACGCGTCGGCGACCTCCGCCGGCAACTGATCGACGGACGGGAAGTCCGGGCCCGCCTCCAGCAGCAGGACCGACAACCGAGGGTCGGCCGACAGGCGATTGGCCAGGACACAGCCGGCCGAGCCGCCACCGACCACGATGACGTCGTAGCTCACGGAACCTCCCAGCACAGGCGGAGTTCGTCGTATCCGCGGGCGATCACCAGCCGCTCCCGGCGGCGCCCGTCCGGCGGGCCCAGGCGCAGGCCGGGCAGGCGGTCGAACAGCAGCGGGATGGCGACCCGCAGTTGGAGCCGGGCCAGGCCGGCGCCGAGGCAACTGTGGATGCCGTGGCCGAAGGCCAGCATGTTTCGGCCGGCCCGGGGCCCGATGTCGAACGTGTCCGGGTTCGCGAGCGCGCGGTCGTCCCGGTTCGCGGACCCGAAGTGCACCATCAGCCGGTCGCCCGGCCGTAACGGGCGGCCGGCCAGCTCGGTCGGCCTGGTGACGGTGCGGAAGAGTCCCTGGACCGGCGACTCGAACCGCAGGATCTCCTCGACCATCGCCTCGGCCGGCACCGAGCCGTCGCGCAGCGCCGCGAGCTGGGACGGGTGCTCGAGAAGGCTCACCAGACCGTTGCCGATCGAGCGGGTGACGGTGACGTGGCCCGCGATGATCAGGTTCATCACGACGCGCATGAGTTCCACGTCGTCGAGGCCGTCCGGGCCGCGGTCGGCCGCGAGCGAGGCGACCAGCCCTTCGCCGGCCGTGCCCGGGTCCCGCAGCATCGCCATCACGTAGTTCTGCATGGCGATGGTGTCGCGGGCGCACTCGACCCGCTCGGCCACCTCACCGCCGCCGACGGAGAGCCTCAGCCAACTGTGGCTCCACTGCCGCAGCAGCGGCACGTCGCCCGGCGGGATGCCGAGGATCCCCGCCACCACGTGCAGCGGGAACGGCCACGCGAAGCTACCGATGATGTCGGTCTCGCCGTCGGCGGCGAACCGCCCGATCAGGTCCTCGGCGGTCTGCCTGATGAAGGGCTCCCACGCGGCCACCCGCCGCGGCGTGAACACGCGGTTCACCGCCACCCGCAGCCGGGTGTGCTCCGCGCCGTCGCTCTCGGTCAGGTTGGGCGTCAGCGACCAGCCTTCGGCCAGGACCTGTTTGACCTCGTCGGCCTCCGGTCCCGCGGCCGCCTTCACCGCGCTCTCCGACGAGTACGTGGCCGGATCGTGCAGCACCCGCAGGACGTCCTCGTGCCGGGTGACGACGAGGACGTTCCGGTTCCGCTCGTGCAGGACCGGGCAGCGATCGCGCATGGACGTGTAGGTCGGGTACGGGTCGGCCAGTTGCCCGTCGGACGTCGGGTCGAATGTCGGTGTGGTCATGGGTCGCTCCGCTCGTGCTTCTCATCCGCTTGGCGCTGTGCCGGCCGGCCGGGGGAACCGGCCGGCACAGTCCGGGGGGCGGTTCAGTCGGCCGCGGTCAGTGCGGGTACCGGGGTGTTCAGCCGCCCGCGGTCGTCGGCCCACCAGGTGGCGGCGAGCGCGGAGACCGGTGTCTCGTGGACGAAGACGTCGTGCACCCGCTGGGTCGCCGCGGCCAGGCAGCCCTGCCCGGTCAGCACGCTGAGCCGGTTCGAGGTGACGAGCAGATCGGTACGCGCGGCGCCGACCGACCGCAGCGCACCGAGCAGGTGCAGCGACGCGTCCGGCCGCTGGCCGATACCGAGACCGACGACCGACAGCCGCGCCAGGTTCGAGGTCCAGTGCACCTCCTCGACACCGGTTCTCGGCTGGATCTCGGCCAGCAGCGCACGCACCTCGTCCACGTCGTCCGCGGACAGGGTCAACGCGACGTCGCTGACGTCCTCGGTGCCGAGATTGCCGTAGCGGCGCAGTTCCACCTCGATCCCGGAGGCGGCCAGCGCGTGCAGGATCGCGAACGCGTGGTCCGCGGTGATCCGGCGCAGGACGCAGCGCACGAGACCGGACTTGGTGGCCACCCCGGCGATCACCGGCGCCTCGTCGAGCCCGGCCGGCCGCCAGGAGGCGTCGGCGAACCGTACGGCGGCGGCGCGGTGCCGGTGCCCGACCCACGTCTGCGGCCCGTTCAGGCTGCTGTTGGAGCGCACCTTCAGGGCCACCCCGTGGATCCGCGCGTAGTCCACCGAACTCGCGGCCAGCACCTTGGCTCCGCCCACCGCCAGTTCGGCCACCTCTTCGTACAGCAGGGTGGTGTGCCGCCGGGCGCCGGTGACCGTACGGGGGTCGGCGGTGTAGACGCCCGCGACATCCGTGACGATCTCGCAGTGGTCCGCGTCCAGGGCCGCGGCCAGCGCCACGCCGGTGGTGTCCGAGCCGCCGCGGCCCAGGGTGGTGCGGGGTCCGCCGACGCCCGCCTCACCCTGGAAACCGGTGACGACCGGGATGACGCCACGACCGAGGTCCTGCCTGAGCCGGGTGGGGTCGACCGCCTCGATGGTCGCCCGGCCGTGCCGGTCGTCCGTGCGGATTCCGGCCTCGGCCCCGCTGAACGACCTGCTGGCGGCACCCCGGTGGATCAGCGCCAAGGACAGCAGCGCGGCGGAGACGGCCTCGCCGGTGCCGAGGAGGGCATCGAGCTCGGCGGGATCCGGCCGGTCCGACACCGCCGACGCCAACCGCAGCAACTTGTCGGTGGTCTGCCCCATCGCGGACACGACCGCGACCACCTCGTGCCCGTCCGCCCGCGCCGCGAGGATCTGCCGGGCCGCCTCGATGACCTTCTCCGCTGTGGCGAGCGAGGTCCCGCCGTACTTCTGCACAATGAGCGCCATATCTCCGCACTCTCTTCCTTCTCCGGTGGAGCCGGCCCGACCGTCACTGCTCGTGCAGGAACTCACGGATGGCGTAGCCGACGTGCCGCTGGTCGGTCATCGTGTGCCCGAGGATGCGATCACCGGGCCGCAGTTCGGTGAAGTTGTGCACGCTCGCGCCGGGGCCGAGCGCGCGGACGTGCCAGTCGTCCTGGCCGACCACGTTCACCACGTCGCCGCCCGCGGTGCGGGCCTCGATCTTCAGCATCGGCCGGGTCTCCATCTTGATCCGGCAGACGACCACCCGGCGTACGCCGCCGTCGGTGTTGACCGCCAGGATCTCCGAGCCGCACTGCAGCTCGGACAGGTAGCGGGTGCGGTTGCCCGGCGTCAGGGTGTACGAGCTGAGTGCGGCCGCGTTCACCCGGAACGGGCGGGTCGGCATGTACGGCAGCGGGTGGGTTTCGCTGCTGACCAGCACCAGACCGGTCGCGTACGCGCCGACCAGGATGCCCTCGTTGGGCCGCAGGTGGGAGCAGGTGTCCACGCAGACCCGGTCGCCGAGACCGACGTGCGTCAGCTTGACGACCTCCAACTCCTGCAGGCCCAGCGTCTCGGCCTCGCCCTGGCACACCCGCACCAGCTCGGAGGCGTCGCCGACGCGCCGCGGGGCGAGCAGGACGGCGTCGGAGCCCCGCTCCAGCACCCCGATGGTGACCATCGCGTCCTCGACGTCCTCGACCACGGTCACGATCGAGCCCTTGGCCTTGTCGGCCGCCGCCAGCAGAATCTCCAGCGGGATCTTGCTGGGGTCCTGCTGGAACTCGACGAGGGTCAGGTCCGCCTCGGTCGCGATCCGGCAGGCGAGCTGCAGCGTCTCCTCACCCAGCACGCGGATCAGGACGCCGTGGCGCAGGTCCGGATGGACGTCCGCGAACTTCTCCGCGATGTCGTGCTCGGCGATCAGGATGTCGACCACCTCGACCAGCCGGTCGATCAGCACCGTCGGGGTCTCACCGGTCACGACGGCAGCCTTCTGCAGCGTCGGGGGAACCTTCTGCGCCAGTTCGGGGTCGTCCAACACGACGGTGGCGATGCCGAGGTGTGTGCTCTCCTCGATCACGGCGACGGCGAGGTCGACGGCGAGGCCCCGGAGGTCGATCCATGCAGACTTCACGTTCGTGCCCTTCGGTTGTGGGGGGTTGGCGGTCAGGACGCTGTCGCGGCGGACAGAGTCAGGTCGAGAGAGGTGAGGGACTGCGGCGAGCCGAGTCCGGCGTGCACGCGCCGGGCGACCGAGCGGGCCATCCGCCCGGGGTCCGCGGCGCGGAAGATGTTGCGTCCGGCCGCGACGCCGAGCACGCCGGACTCCATCGCGGAGCCGATGTGGCGGACGAAGGCGTCGGCGTTGCCGAGCACCCCGCCGCCGGCGGTCACGACCGGGATCGGGCTGGCCGCCACCACGCCGCGCATCGTTTCCGGCGATCCGGTGAAGGGCAGCTTGACGATGTCGGCCCCGAGGTCGGCCGCGACGTTGGCGGCGTGGGCCAGCAGGGTGGGGTCGGCCGAGTCGGTGATGCGGGGGCCGCGGGGGTAGACCATGGCGAGCAGCGGGACACCCCACCGCGCGCACTGCTCGGCCACCAGGCCGAGATCGGACAGCTGGGCGGCCTCGGTGTCCGATCCCAGGTTGATGTGGACGCTGACCCCGTCCGCACCCAGCGCCACCGCCTCGGCCACGCTGCTGACCAGGGTCTTCGCGTCCGTGTCGGGGGCGTGCCGGGTGCTGCCGTTGAGGTGCACGATCAGCGCCATCCGGCCGAGTGCCTCGGTCGGCAGGAACCGCACGCGTCCCTTGTGGACGATGATGCCGTCCACGTCGTTGACGGCCAGCGAGGCGATCAGCGAGGCGAAGCCCGCGGCGCTGGACAGCGGACCGTCGGCCAGCGAGTGGTCGAGCGGGACGAGGAAGGTCGTCCCGGACGGCTGGTGCAAGATCCGTTGCTGCCGCAAGCCCTTACCCGACAAGCAGTAGACGTCTGTCATGTCTCATCACCCATTCCAGCTCGGAGCTCATGTCATTTCCACGGACCTGCGCGCGATCAGGCGCTGCGCCAGTTCCTGCCAGATCTGCCCACTCGCCCTCGCGAGCTCGGCGACGAACGGGACGCAGTGCTCCGGCAGGTCACCGATCAGGCGTTCCTGCGTCGGTGCGTCCATCGCGGCCACCTCCAGAACGCTCAGCAGCAGGCGGCCGGACTCCTTGAAGCGCAGTGAGGGGTCGGAGCGCAGGGCACGCAGGATCGTGCCCGTCCGCTCGGCCGCGACCCGGGTCGCCGGGCGGCCGGCGGGTCGCCGGTCGCCGTCCGGCCCGGACGGCGGGACGTGCTGGCGCGGGAGCGTCACCGCCGCCCCGCGGTCGAGTTGCGTGCGGATCGCCCGCACCGTGCCCGGCGACACCCCGGCCGCGGCGCCGACCGTACGCAACGAGCAGGTCGGGTCGCGCATGAGGATTTCCCGTACGCGCTCCCGGCCGGCGGCCCCGCTGACCGGGCGTCGCCGGCCGTCGCGGCCGATCCGGACCTCGACCGCCGGCGCCTGGCACTGCTCGCGCAGCAGGCCGACGGTCTTGGGCGACAGACCCGAGGTCACCGCCACCGCCCGGTTCGACCAGCCCGGGTACTGGTGCAGGATGTGCCGAGCGGCCGCCTTGCGGTCGGCCAGGGACAGCGGCAGCCCGTGCCGTACGTTCAGCCGGACGGCCAGCACGAACGCGTCGGCGTCGTCGCCGTCGAAGTAGCGACCGCGGATCCGCTGTTCCCCGCGCAACTGTGCGGCCCGCACCCGGTGCAGGCCGTCGATCACCCGGCGACTGCTCCGCTGTACGACGATGGGCGGCAGCTCCGCCTGTGACTGCACTTCCGCGAGCACCTTCGCGTGCTCGGCGTCCTTCACGGAGCGCGGAGAACCGGTCAGAACGAGTGTCGCGATCGGGATCCACTCGATGTCACTGCTGACGTCGCCGTCCCGCTCACTGTTGATTGCATCCCCATTTGTCACGTCGTTACTCCTGGGTCAGCTGAGTCCGTCGTGTCCTGCCACCACTCTGCTCGATTCACATACCTTCGGCAAGGTATTTTTCTGGATAAGCTTTCCAGCAGCGAAGATGGCACGATCAACTCGCCGACAATACCTTCTAAGAGGTATGTTTCTGGCAGTGCAAGCGACGAAGGTACCCGGTTGCACAGGCCACCCGACACCGCGGTGACCGCGGGCCGCCGAGCCCGAGTCGCCGGAAGGGGTAACCATGAGCAATGACGTACTGGCCCGGCCCGCCCGCGGCCGGCTGGCAGCGAATCGGAGCCGCCGCATCGAGACGGTGCGGGCCGACCCCGAGCTCGCGGACCGGCTGCCGCTACCCGAGGTGCTCGCCACGACCGCGACACCCGGACTGCGGTTGCCCGAGATCGTCGAACTGACCCTGGCCGGCTACGCCGACCGGCCGGCGCTGGCCGAACGGGCCAGGGAGTTCGTCTCCGTCGCCGGACACACCGAGCTGCGGCGACCGCCCCGGTTCGACAGCATCTCCTACCGCGAACTCAGCCGCCGGCTGCGCGCGGTCGCGGCCGACTGGTACCACCACGCCGACCACCCGTTGCGCCCGGGCGACTTCGTCGCGGTCCTCGGCTTCGCCGGCATCGACTACACCGTCGTCGACCTCGCGGCCGGTCAGGTCGGCGCGGTCGTCGTACCCCTGCACAACACCGCCACCGTGGCCCACATCCGCCACCTGGTCGACGAGACCGCCCCCCGCGTCTTCGCCACGACGACGGAGCGGCTGGACACGGTGCTGGAGGCGCTGGCCGGCACCACGTCCGTCGTCCGGCTGATCGTGTTCGACCACTGCCCCGAGCTCGAGGCGCACACCGAGCGCCTCACGGACGCGCGCCGGCGCCTGACCGAGGCCGCCTCGCCGACGACGGTCGAGGTGCTGTCCGACGTCATCGAACGGGGGACCGCCCTTCGCCCGGCACCGGCCCTGCCGCCGGTCGCCGACACGCGCGACGTACTGTCCGCCCTCATCTACACCTCCGGGAGCACCGGCACCCCGAAGGGCGTCATCTTCCCGGAGTCCACCGTCTCGATGATGTGGCGGCCCGCCGAGCAGCGATACCCGATGATCACGGCCAACTTCCTGCCACAGAGCCATCTCGTCGCCCGGCGACTCGTGATCAAGACGCTCGCGCTGGGCGGCACCGCCTGCTTCGTCGCCGACAGCAACCTCGCGACCCTGCTGGAGGACCTGGCACTGATCCGGCCGACCGAGTTCGCCCTGGTCCCCCGGGTCTGCGAACTGCTGCACCAGAGCTATCAGACCCGGCTGAACCAGCGCGGCGCCGACCAGGCCGAATCGCTGCGCGCGCACTTTCGCGACGTCGTACTCGGCGGGCGCGTCATCCACACACCGTGCGGCTCCGCGCCGCTCGCGCCCGAGCTGGCCGCGTTCATCGAGTCCTGCCTGGAGGTGCCCTTCCTGGACAGCTACGGCACGACCGAGACCGGGCTGGTGATGCTCGACCACCAGGTGCAGCGGGCGTTCGTGCGCGACTACAAGCTCGTCGACGTCCCCGAGCTCGGGTACCGCACCACCGACACCCCCTATCCGCGCGGCGAGTTGCTGGTCCGGAGCGCCCTGATCACCCCCGGCTACTACCGGCGGCCGGACATCACCGCGGCCGCCTTCGACGACGACGGCTACTACCGCACCGGCGACGTCATGGCCGAGGTCGCACCCGACCGGCTGCACTACGTCGACCGGCGCAACAACGTCCTGAAGCTGGCGCAGGGCGAGTTCGTGGCGCTGGCCAGGCTGGAGGCGGCTCTGGTGACCAGCCCTCTGGTGCACCAGATCTACCTCTACGGCAACAGCTCCCGCTCGTACCTGCTCGCCGTCGTGGTGCCGACCCCCGAGGCGCTCGACCGGGCGTCGGACGAGACGGCGCTGAAGGCGGCGATCCACGCGTCGCTGCGGCACGTCGCGGCCCAAGCCGACCTGCAGCCGTACGAGATCCCCCGCGACCTGCTGATCGAGACGGTGCCGTTCAGCCAGGACAACGGCCTGCTGTCCGATTCGACCAAACAGCTGCGCCCACGGTTGAAGGAGCGCTACGGCGAACAGCTGGAGCGACGGTACGCCGCGCTGGCCGAGGAGCAGGTCGACAACCTGCGCGGTCTGCGGCACGACGAGGACCGCCCGGTCGTGGAAACGGTACGCCGGGCCGCGCGGGCGCTGCTGGGCGCGTCCGTGGCCGAGCCGGAGGCCCGGGCGCGGTTCACCGACCTCGGCGGCGACTCGCTGACCGCACTGGCGCTGGCGAACGCCCTCAAGGACATCTTCGGCACCGAGGTCCAGGTGGCGACGATGCTGGGCCCGGCCGGCACCCTGGAGCACATCGCCGCCCGGATCGAGGGCCGGCGCGGCGGCCCGGGCCACCGGGCGACGTTCGCGGGCGTGCACGGGGAAGACGCCACCGAGGTCCGGGCGGCGGACCTCACCCTCGACAAGTTCATCGACCCGGCCACCCTGGACACCGCACCGGCGCTGCCGCCGACGGCCGAGCGCCCGAGCACGGTGCTGCTCACCGGGGCCAACGGCTACCTCGGCCGGCTGCTGTGCCTGGCGTGGTCCCGGCGGCTGGCCCCGACCGGCGGCAAACTCGTCTGCCTGGTGCGCGCGGCCGACGACCGGGCCGCCCGCGCGCGGCTCGAGCAGTCGCTGGACAGCGGCGATCTGGAGCTCAAGCGCGAGTACGCCGAGGCCGTCGGCGCCGGCACCCTGCAGGTGCTGGCCGGTGACGTCAGCGCACCGAACCTGGGGCTGGACGACCGGACCTGGCACCGGCTGGCGGCGACGGTGGACACCGTGGTGCACGCGGCCGCGCTGGTGAACCATGTGCTGCCGTACCGGCAGCTGTTCGAGTCCAACGTGGTCGGTACCGCCGAGGTCGTCCGGTTGGCACTCACCACCCGCCGCAAAGCGATCAGCTTCCTGTCGTCCGTGGCGATGGCGTCGCACGGTGCCGGCAGCCTGGACGAGGACAGCGACGTCAGGGTGGCCGACGCCGTACGGCCGATCGACAGTCGCCACGCGGGCGGCTACGCCACCAGCAAGTGGGCCGGTGAGGTGCTGCTGCGACAGGCGCATGACCGGTACGGGCTGCCGGTCACCGTGTTCCGGTCCGGGATGATCCTGGCGCACCGCCGCTACACCGGGCAGCTCAACGTGCCGGACACGTTCACCCGCCTGCTCCTGAGCCTGATCGTCACCGGTGTCGCGCCGGCGTCGTTCTACCGGGGGGACGCGAGCCGGGCGCACTACGACGGCCTGCCCGGGGACTTCGTCGCCGCCTCGGTGGCCGCCCTCGGCTCCGCCGCGTCCGGGTACCGCACCTTCAGCGTGGTCAATCCGCACGACGACGGCGTCTCCCTGGACACCGTCGTCGACTGGCTGGCCGGCTGCGGTGTCGCCATCCGGCGCATCGACGACTACCGCGAGTGGTACGGGCAGTTCGAGGCGGCGTTGCGGGCCCTGCCGGACCAGCAGCGGCAGAACTCCCTGCTTCCGCTGCTGCACGTCTGGCGAGAGCCCGCGGAACCGCGGAGCGGGTCGGCCTTCCCGTCGTCGCGGTTCCGGGAAGCGGCACCGGACATCCCGCACCTGTCCCGCGCGCTGATCGACAAGTATGTGTCGGACCTGCGACACCTCGGCCTGATCTGACCGGTGGCGGTCCGCTCACCGGCCGGGCAGCACGGGCCAGCCGTGCTGCCCGGCCCACGAGCCCAGGACCGGATCGTCGCCGACCACCCTCGGGTTGCCGACGGCAGTCAGCAGATCCAGGTCGCTGGCGTGGTCGCCGTACGCGAAGCAGTCGGCGGGGCGGACACCGAGACGCCGGAGCAGCCCGGCCGCGGCGTCGGCCTTGGCCGGCCCGATCATCGCAGCGGCCACCGCACCGGTCAGCCGACCGTCGCCGTCGACCTCGAGTTCGGTGCACAGCACTTCGTCGGCGGCCACGTCCGCGGCCAGTGGATCGAGGATGGCCCGGCACGAACCGGAGACCAGCACCACCTGGTCGCCGGCGGCCCGGTGGTCGGCGAGCGCCGCCGCGGTGGCCCGGACGAAGGCCGCGGGGCGGCGCCGGTGCTCCGCGTACCAGCGGCGGCCCGCCTCCGCCAGCGCCTCGTTCGCGACGCCGGCGAACAGCAGGTAGTAGGCGCGGTTGGCGGCGGCCCGGCCCGACCGCCCCGCCACCTCTTCCAGCTCACCGACGGTACGACGGAAGACGCCCTCGGAGTCCGACCAGTACCGCAGGAACTCGACCATGCTCTTGCCGACCAGCAGCGTCTCGTCCACATCGAAGAAGGCCACCCGGCCGGACCGGGCCCGGCTGTTCATCGCTGACTCCCCACAACGTACATTTTCATTGTTTTCTCCTATGTATCGTGAGAAAGAAGGCTTGGTGACTCAGACGCGTGCAGTGCGGACCCGGGCCCTGATACTCACCTCGGCGGCCGAGGAATTCGCTGCCCATGGCTACAACGGCGCGACTCTGCTCGGCGTCGTCGAACGCACCGGGATGACAAAGGGCGCCCTGTACGGGCATTTCTCCTCCAAGGACGAGCTGGCGGCCGTTCTGATCGAGGAAGGCGGCGACGATCTGATCGCGCGCGCGGAACAGAGCGTCGAGGGCCTGCCGGCGCTGGAGGCCCTGCGGGAGGCGGTGTTGCGCATCGCCCGGCAGCTTCGCCGGGACGTCTCCGCCAGGTCCGCGCTGCGCCTGACCGGGGAGGCGCCGCACCTGGATCGGCGCGAGCCCGGGCTCATCATGCGGTTGTCGGTGGTGCTGACCCGCGCCGTGGCCCGGACCCAGCAGGAGAACCATGTTCTCCGCGCGCATTCCCCGCGGGCCGTCGCCCAGCTCCTGATGTCGGTGTTCTTCGAGATCCCCTATCCCGCGCCGGCGGACGACGCGGACGTCGCCCGTCGCTTCGACGATCTGTGGAGCGCCGTGTCCGAATCGCACACCGGCAACCGGGGCTCGGCCTAGGGTGGTCGGTCAGCCGAGCATGGCGGTCGCATAGGCGTCCGCCGCCGAGGCGAACCGCAGCGTGCCGTGGGTGATCGCGACGTGCACCTCTCGCCAGCGCCGTTGTACCGGGTCGTCCTCGGCCAGCCCCAGGCCGGCGCGCGCGGCGAACAGGCGGTCGACCGCACTGACACTCAGCTGGGCGGCGACCGCCGCGTCGCACCGGTTCCGGGCGACGGTCCGCGGATCGACCATGCCCCGGTCGGCGCGGGTGGCGGCGTCCCGCAGCAGCAGGCGAGCGGCCGACACCTCGGACGCCGAGCGGGCGAGCGCCTGCCGGGCGTCCGGATCCCCGGTCAGCCACCCGGTGTCGAGCCCGTCGGCGACCGCGCCGGCGGCGGCGCCCACCACGGGAGCGGCGAACATCACTGCCGCGACCAGCGAGAAGGGTACGCAGTGGCAGCGCGGGCGCCCGGTCTGCCGGACGTCCAGCAGGGCCGGCAGGGTGACGGTGCGGTGCGCGGGCACCAGCAGATCGTCGACCACCACCGTGTTGGTGTCCGTCGCGCGCAGACCGATCGGCCGCCAGGTCTCCCGGACCGTGCAGTCCGCGACCGGAACGGCGAAGATCCGCACCGTCTCGCCGCCGTCGTCCGGCGCCCGGCTGGCGAGCAGCACCCAGTCGGCGAGGCCCACTCCGCTGGCCCGGCACCACTCCCCGCGCAGCCGCCAGCCACCGGGCACCGGTGTGGCCCGGCCCGCCGGCGGCATGACGGCAGCGGAGATCAGGGTGTCCGGGCCGCGGTCCCAGATCTCCTGCTGCGCCGGCTCCGGCAAATAGGCGGCGATCCGCCCGTGCCCGGCGAACAGCGTCGCGCACCACGCGGTCGACGTGCAGGCCGTGCCCACCTCGATCACCGCCTCCACCAGTTCCGCGAAACCCCCCGCGGCCCCGTTCCACCGGCCGGGCACGAAGTGGCGCGCAAAGCCCGCGTCCACCAGGCCGGCCACCGACTCCGCCGGAAGCCCGCGCGCACCGTCCACCGAGGCGGCGTTGCGAGCTGCGACGCCGACCAGCGCGGTCACCTCGAGGTGCTGGCCGGGCCGTACCGCGGTCAGGGTCATCAGTGCTCCCGGCCGGTCGCGTCCGGGACCAGCCGGAGTTCCATCGTGCCCGTGGCGACCTCGTCGCCGTCCTGCTCGGCGGCGATCCGGACCGACCGGCGGTCCACCGGGCAGCCGGGCGCCACCGCGGCGGTGATCCGGATCGGGGTGTCGAACTCGCAGAACTTCGCAAACTGCGCGCTCAGCCCGGTGAGCGCGGGTCGGTGGCCGGCGACCGGCGCGGAGGCCACCAGCGCGGCCTGCCGGAAGGCCTCGAGCAACGCCATGCCGGGTACGTGGTCGACGGAGTGGTCGAGCAGTTCGGCGTTGCCGGGGTCGAGCCGCAGCAGCCAACTGCCCGGATCCGCACCGGCCGCGAGCAGCACGTCCTGTCCGCGGCGCCGGCCGACGGCTTCGGGGGCGAGCGGGTGGCCGACCGGCGGCGGGGGTCCGGAACTCGCGTCCGTGGCCGCCCGAGCCCGGATGGCGTGGTAGATCCGCGCGTCGACCGCCTGCGAGAGCAGGCTGCCATGGCCGCGGACCACGCCGTCGACGATGAACTCGACATCCAGTCGCAGGCAAAGCCGGCGACTGGTGGCCTTGGCCGTGGGGGTACAGACGATCCGCAGGTCGATCGGGAGCCACGACCGCCGGGACGGCGCAGCGGTGCCGGCGAGCCGCAGGGTGAGTTCGCTGAGGACGAACTTGTGGGTCTCAGGCACTCCGTGGAAGCGGTGCTGGATGTAGTAGCCGGCCTGGCGGAAGGCCTCCGCCGCCAGCATCGGATCGGCCCAGCCGAAGTCGGCCGAGTCGTAGAGGTGCTGGTCGCGGGGCAGCATCGCCGTGATGAGGTAGCTGTTCGGCCCGTCGCTGACGCCACCGGTCACCAGCACGCTCTCGGCCGCGGCCCGATGGACCAGAGCGGGGGCCACGGAGCAGGGATCGGGCAGTCCGCCGTGCGCGTCACCGGCCGAGCCCTGAGCCGGTGGAGTCGACGATGGCCGGGCGTGGTGCGCCGTCGGCAGTTGAACACTCATGTCATCTTCCTTCGATCAGTGCCGGTCAGACGGGTCGCCGTCCGGCAAAGGCCGCCGCAAATATACGTCCGGGAAGGTATATTTTTCGGGCCAAGGATAGATGGAACAGAATCTGTAACGGCTTGGCAACAAGGCGAGGAGTTCGTTGCTGGTGACCAAAGGTTATGGTTCGGCCAGATTGCGGGTTTTCCCGTCCGCGCGCCTCCAGCGGCCATAAGTCGAGGACAGTCGGCATCTGTGCGCTGGGGAGGCACTTCCCGAGCCGGCACCGGGCTCGATGCGCGATCGCTCGACTATCAGATGGCGCGAAACATACCTTGGTGGCGGTATCATCTCGTGGTAGCCACTCGAACGGATTGAACTCGTGAGTACAGACACCCCGCGGATCAGCGTTCCGCGTCGCCCGCACTCCTCCGGCCGGCCCCAGCAGGCCCGGTCGGTGCAGACCCGCGACCACATCTTGATCGTGGCGGCCCAGCTGTTCGCCGAGCGTGGCTACCCGTACACCTCGATCACCGAGATCGCCGATCGGGTCGGCATGACCAAGGGCGCGGTGTACTTCCACTTCCGCGACAAGGAAGCCATCGCCGCCGAGATCGTGCGCGAGCTCTACAACCGCTGGCGGGTGCGCATCGACGAGGCGCTCGCCATGCAGGTGTCCCCGCTGGAAACCCTCCAGGCGCTGCTGGACAACGCCGCCGACCGGTTCTTCGAGGACGACATCGTCAAGGCCGGGGCCCGGCTGCAGGCCGACCGCTCCCTGTCGGACACCACGCTGCCCGAGCCCTACGTCGAGTGGATCTCGACGATCGCGACCCTGCTGGCCCGGGCGAAGGGCGCCGGTCAGCTGCGCGACGGCGTGGACCCGGAGTCCAGCGCGTACATCCTCGTGTCGGGGTTCTTCGGGCTGCAGCACTTGTGCGACATCCTCAACCACCGCGACGACATGCCCCGCCGCTGGCAGGAGATGAGCCGCCGGCTGTTCGCCTCGATCGCACGCTCCGCGGAGTAGCGCCACCCCAGGACCCGCTTCGACATCCGCACGCCCGGCGGTCCGCCGGCGGCATCGTGGGTACTTCCGTTGCCGCCGGCCGACCTCGGCGTGGTGTCCGTCGCCGGCTGCCCCGACTGCCTGTCCCCGGCGCCGAGCAAGTGCAGATGCTCCACAGTTGCCCGGCCGACGCGGCCGACCCTTGCGCAAACTACATACCTTCGCGAAGGTATGTAGTAGTGGAACCGCCGCTGTCCTGACCCGGACCGGTGGCCGCGCACTCGTTGTCGCCGCCGCCAATGGTGGTCGGCCGGCGCATCCCCCTCACTCCACTGCTCTGAGCATCGAAGGAGTCCGATGAAATTCGGAGACGATCTGCGGATCAAAACCGCGACCTCGTGGCTACCTCCGGACCACGAGACCGTCGAGGACGCCGTCGCGACGGGCAAGCTGGCCGCCTCGGAAGTGGAGCGGATCGGCGTCGCCCAGCTGTCGGTCTCGTCCCGGTGGTCGGGTCCGGAAATGGCGGTCGAGGCCGCTCGCGCGGCCCTCACCCGGGCGAACTGGGACCCCTCGCGGGTGGGCCTGGTGCTGCAGACCTGGATCTACCACCAGGGCCACGACATGTGGTCGCCACCCCATTTCGTGGCCAGCCAGCTCGGCACGCCGGACGCGCTGGCGTACGCCGTCCAGCAGGGCTGCAACGGCGGCGCCCAGGCGCTGCAGGTGGCCGCGATGCATCTGGCGGCCGATCCGGGGATCGGCGCCGCCCTGATCACCAGCGGCGACCGTTTCCTGCCGCCCGGTTTCGAGCGCTGGAACTGTGACTACGGCCTGGGCTTCGGTGACGGCGGGTCGGCGGCGCTGCTGCACCACGGCGACGGCGAACCCGACGACTGGGCGCTGGTGTCCCTGGCCAGTGCGACCGCCGCCGACCTCGAGCTGATGCTGCGCCACGGCGACGAGTTCAGCCCGACGCCCCTGTGGCACAGCTCCTACATCGACCTGAAGCGACCCAAGAAGTCCTACATGAACGCGTACGGCAAGGAGCGGTTCGGGGAGATCGCCACCACGATGATCCGCAAGGTGGTCGTGGACAGCATCCACGACGCGCGGCTGGAGATCGACGACCCCCGGATCAAGTACATCGCGCTGCCGCGGCTCGGCGACTACCTGCTGGACGGCATCTACCTGCCGGTGCTCAGCGACGCGCTGAAGGCCGAGCAGCTGCGCTTCGGCGCGAAGACCGGTCACCTGGGCTGCGGAGACTTCCTGTCGAACCTGGCCGACCTGCGTGACCACGTTCCGCTGGAGCCGGGCGACGTCGCCCTGGTGGTCAGCGGCGGGGCGGCCTGGACCTGGTCGAGCGCCGTGGTCCAGGTGCCGGAGAGGAGCGAGTGATGGGTCTCGGACTGCTCAGCCTCGGCGGCTACGTGCCGCCGGTGGTCATCGACAACGCACAGATCGCCGGGTGGACCGGTGTGGACGAGAGCTGGATCGTCGCGCGGACCGGGATCCTGGAACGCCGGTACCGCGAACCGGGCACCACCACCTCGGATCTCGCGTTGCGAGCCGCCCGCGAGGCGCTCGCCGGGCATCCCGAAGCGGCGGACCGGCTCGGGCTGATCATCGTCGGCACCTCGACCCCGGACCAGCCGCAGCCGTCCACCGCGGCGATCCTGCAGGACAAGCTCGGGCTGCCCGGCATGGCGGCGTTCGACGTCAACGCGGTGTGCTGCGGCTTCCTGTACGCGCTGGCCGCCGCCGCGTCGATGACGCCGGCCGGCGCCGCCGGACAGCCCGCCGGATATGCCCTGGTCGTCGGTGCGGACGTCTATTCCACACTGATGGACCGCACCGACCGGCGCACGGTCAGCCTGTTCGGCGACGGGGCCGGGGCCGCGCTGCTCGGTCCGGTACCCGACGGTTACGGCATCCTGAGCTGGCGACTGGTCGCCAACGGCGAGCACCGGGATCTGGTCGAGGTGGTCGCGGGCGGCACCCGCCAGCCCATGAACGCCCAGGCCGAGGAGGCGGGCGAGCACCAGTTCCGGATGAAGGGCCGGCCGGTCCTCGAGTACGCGATGCGCACCCTGCCCAAGGTGATCGGCGAGGCGCTGGACGCGGCCGGGCTCCGGCTGGATCAGGTCGACCGCGTGATTCTGCACCAGGGCAACACCCGCATGGTCGAGGAGTGCGGCCGTGAACTGGGCCTCGATCCCTCCCGGGTGCCGCTGACCGCACCGCATTTCGGCAACACGGCCGCGGCGTCGATCCCGCTGACGCTCAGTTCGGAGCACGAGCGCCGCCCGTTCCGGCGTGGCGAGCACGTGGTGCTGGCCGGCGTGGGCGGCGGCATGACCGCGGGCGCCTTCGTCATGCGCTGGTACTGAACCGCCGTCGGATTCCGCGCAAGCACAGCGAGAGGAGAAAGACATGCCGACAGCGACCACGGCGGGACACCGCTACTACGAGCTGTGGGACCCGATGCCCGACGACGTACGCGAGGGTGCCCGGCGCTTCGCCACCGTGCAGGCGCTCAATGAACTGGTGGGGGTGCTCCAGTACGTCGAGTGGCTGGACCGCGCGCCCAGCCACACCAGGCGGCAGATGCTGATGGCGAAGATCCAGGACGAGGTCGGCCACGGTCACGTGGTGGCCCGGGTCGCCGAGGACCTGGGCATGCCCCGCGAACAGATCCTCGTGGACTACCTCGAGGGCCGACTGAAGATCCACAACATCTTCCACTACTCCTTCCAGACCTGGGAGGAACTCGGCCCCGGGCTGCTGCTCACCAACTCGGCCGCGATCCAGCAGTTTCAGTCCCTGGCCAAGGGCGTGTACCTGCCCTACTCCCGGGCGCTGCGCAAGGTCGAGCGCGAGGAGTCGTTCCACTACCAGCACGCGCTGGACCTGACCCACGAGATCCTGACCCACGGCGACGCGACGCAGCGCCGCCGGGTGCAGCAGGGATTCGAGCTCTGGCTGCCGCGCATCCTGGCCTACCTGGGGCCGCCGGACACCGACACGCTGCACGGTAACCGGATGTGGCAGGTCGGCATGAAGCCGGACGGCAACGACGCCGTACGCCAGGCCTGGCTCACCAAGATCATTCCGGTGTTCCGGAAGCTCGGCGTGCACGTCGATCCCTCGCTGGTGAGCCAGGCGCCGTCCGGCGAGTGGCAGTTCGCCCAGCCCGACTGGGCCGCCACCAAGAAGATCATCGCCAACGGCGGCCCGTCGTCGCAGCGCCGACTGGACTACGTCCGCCGCGTTCTCGACCGCAACGCCGGATACCGGCGTGCCCTGAGGGGGGTGGCCTGAATGCCGAAGGTACCGACCGACGACCCCAACATCTACGAGGTCTTCGCCCAGAGCGGCCAGAGCACCGGACTCAACCACGTCGGCTCGCTTGTCTCGCCGCGGCCGGAATTCGCCTGGCACCTGGCCAAGGAGACCTACGGGCGCCGCGACGACCTGGTCAACCTGTGGGTCACGCGCCGCGCCGACCTGATCGTCTCCGAGCCGGCGGACCGCGGCCTGCTCGCCGCCAAGACCCGCATGCCGCACCGCCAGCCCGGCTTCCCCACCGCGCGTCGGCGGGACCGCTCCTCGGCACCCGTCGCGAGCGCCGATCCGCAGGCCGACCGAGCGGTGGCCGACGATCCAGCCGGTCACCGACGCCCGGACGACGAGGCCACGACCGCCCGCCGCGACCTCGGGGCGGCCCGCGGACCCGAGCTCAGTGACCTGTGGCTGGCCCTCGCCGACGACCTGTTCGTCCTCGGCAACCGCCTGGGCGCACACATCACCGACTACATCGACCTGGAGGAGGCCCTCGCCGTCGGGTCGATCGGGCAGGAGGCGGTGGCGCACGCCGGAACGATCCTGCTGTTGTGCGGCTTCGACCAGGCCGCCGTGGACGCCTGGTTCTTCGACCGGCGACACGAGCAGTGGCAGGTGTCGCGGGCCCTCGAACGGGTCCTCGACTGGCCCTCTCTGGTGGCCGGCGGCCTGCTGATCGCCGCGGCCGTCACCGTGCTCGCCGACGAGACCCTGGGACTGGAGCCGGGCGCGGCGCACCTGCCCCCCATCGCCGCCATCCGGCAGGAGCAACAGGTCCATCTGGAGCACTGGCGCCGGCTGGCGCAGGCCCTGACCACCTGGCCCGAGACCGCGGCGGAGTTCGGACTGGTCCACGCCCGGGTGACCGAGTACGGCGGCGACCTGTTCGGCGCCGTACCCCAGGGGATCGCGTCGGGCGCGTTGCCGACCGGCCCGGCCCCGGTCGCCCAGTTGCACGAACGCCTCGCCGCGCTGATCGAGCAGGATGGCGTACCCACCTCGCGCCTGCCGGCGAGCCCGCAGCAGCGCGCCGTGGGCCGGGGCGGGAGCGCTCTGGCCGAGTCGCTCAACCGGGGCCGCTCGGTCCGCGACGGTTACGCCGCCGGGGTGTTCCGGTGACGGCCCCACTGACACCCGACCAGCTCGCCGACGTGGTCGCCGGCGTGAGCGATCCGGAAATCGAGGTGGGCCTGCGCGACCTCGGTGTGCTGCGCTCGGTGTCGCGGGCCGACGGCCGGGTCCAGGTTCACCTGGCCCCGACCCGGCTCGCCTGCCCGGCCCAGGGCGAGATCGCGCGGCGGGTACGCTCCGCGCTCGCCGAGGCCGCCCCGGACGAGGACATCGACATCGTCTGGGAGCGCGGTGCCTGGCAGCCCACCGCCGTCACCGCGAACGGTCGTCAGGCCCTGCGCGACGGCGGATACCGGGTGGCCGGCAGCACCCCGCGGTGCCCGTACTGCGGCGGCGACGACGTCGCCCGCGCCGGCAGCTTCGGCGGTGCGGTGTGCAAGGTCCCGTTCGACTGCCGCGGCTGCGGTTCGCCGTTCGACGTGATCGGCACGGCCGGTTGCCACGCCCTGCTCCCCTACCCCACCGACCGCCCAGGGAGATCGGGATGAGACTCAGCGGCAAGACCGCCGTGATCACCGGCGGGACCCGCGGCCTCGGCCGGGCGATCGCCGAACGCTACCTGCGCGAGGGTGCCCGGGTCGTCTGCGCGGCCCGCAACCCCTACGACATCAAGGAGGTCATCGACCTCGACCCCGACCGCTGCGCGTACCTGCCGGTCGACGTCACCAGCGACCAGTCCGTCGACGCCCTGATGGCCGAGACCGTCGACACGTTCGGCGGCGTCGACATCCTGGTGGCCAACGCGGGCGTGAGCCGGGACGGCCGGGTGGACCGGCTGGCCCTGGACGACTGGCGGGACATGGTTTCCACCAACCTGACCGGAGTCTTCCTGTGCACCCGGGCCGCCGTGCCGTACCTGGAGCGCAGCGACGCCGGCCGGATCGTCACCGTCTCGTCCAGCATGGCCACCCGGGTCGCCGTCGGCGCCGCCGGTTACTGCGCCACCAAGGCCGCGGTGGAGATGTTCACGCGGGTCTCCGCGATCGAGTTGGCGCCCCGCGGCATCCTGGTCAACGCCCTGGCTCCGGGCATCCTCGACGAGGGCATGGGACAACAGGTCACCGCCAACGACCGGATCTGGTCCAAATACCGGACCCGGCTCTCACTCGGCCGGCCCGGTACGGGCGAGGAGGCGGCCGACGCCGCGGTCTTCCTGGCCGGCCCGGAAGCCAGCTACGTCAACGGCCACGTTCTCGAAGTCAACGGGGGGCTGCTGTGGTCCTGACGACCGATTCCGCCGTGCGGGCGGACCGGACCCCCGTACGGCTGGACCTCGACGGCGCGGTGGGCATCCTGCGCCTGGACCGGCCACCGCTCAATGTGCTCGACCGGGCGACCCAGGCGGCCCTGCGCCGGGCCGCCGAGCAGGCCGCGGCCGACAGCCGGGTCCGCGCGGTGGTCGTGTACGGGGGGCCGAAGGCGTTCTCGGCCGGGGCGGACATCAAGGAGATGGCCGCCATGAGCCACGCCGAGATGGTCGCCCACGCAGCCGTCCTCCAGGCCGCCTTCGACGCGGTCGCCGTCATCCCCAAACCGGTGGTGGCCGCGATCACCGGTCCCGCGCTCGGCGGTGGCTGCGAACTCGCGCTCACCGCCGACGCCCGCATCTGCGGCGCCGAGTCGCGGATCGGGCTTCCCGAGATCCTGCTCGGCGTCATCCCCGGCGCCGGTGGCACCCAACGGCTGCCCCGGCTGATCGGGCCGGCCCGCGCCAAGGAACTCATTTTCACCGGCCGCGCGCTCAGCGCCGTCGAGGCGTTGGAGATCGGCCTGGTGGACCAGGTGCAGCCGACCGACCAGGTCCTCGACAGCGCCGTCCGGTGGGCCCGGCGCTTCGAGAACGGCCCGGCCCTGGCCCTGCACGCCGCGAAGACCGCCGTCGACCGGGGTCTGGCGACCGACCTCGCCGCCGGCCTCGCGGTCGAACGGTCGGTATTCGCCGGGCTGTTCGGCACCGAGGACCGGCTGACCGGCATGCGCGGCTTCATCGACGACGGTCCCGGCGCCGCCCGCTTCGCCGGACGGTAGCCGGCCACTCCGACCGCCGGCGGCCGATGCCATCGGCCGCCGGCGGCGGTCACGCGGCGACGTCCCGTCGCGGCATCAACCGGAAACGTTGGCGGCCTAGTCTTCGGACCATGGTGCAGGCGGCGGATCTACGGGTGCGGACGCTCGGCGAGTGCCGGATCGACTCACCCTTGCAAGGGTTGCTCCACCGGCGTGGCACCACCGAGCATTACGTCGACGAGGCGGATCGCGTGCTGTTCGACGACACCCTCGCCATGGTCGGCGAGCGGATCGGCACGCCGCCGTCGTTCGAGCCCAGCGGTCCGCGGCGGCAGATCTTCTTCGACCCGGCGAACATCCGAGTCGGCATCGTGACCTGCGGCGGGCTGTGCCCGGGACTCAACGACGTGATCCGCGGGCTGGTCCTGGAGTTGAACTCGCATTATGGCGTGTCGCGGATCGTCGGGTTCCGCAACGGCTACCGCGGGCTGGTCGCCCGGCACGGGCACGACGTCCTCGACCTGACGCCGGCCGCGGTGCAGCACATCAACGAGCACGGCGGGACCATCCTCGGCACCTCACGCGGCAACCAGGACCCGGCCGAGATCGTCGACCGCCTCGAGCACCTCGGCGTGAACATCCTGTTCGTGATCGGTGGCGACGGCTCGATGCGCGGAGCCCAGCGGATCGCCCAGGAAATCACGTCCCGCGACCGGCGGATCGCGGTGGTCGGCGTGCCGAAGACGATCGACAACGACATCCCGTGGATCGGGCACAGCTTCGGGTTCCAGACCGCGTTCGGCAAGGCGACCGAGTCGATCCGAGCCGCGCACACCGAGGCCACGGCCCAGCCCGGCGGCGTCGGCCTGGTGCAGTTGATGGGCCGGCACTCGGGTTTCATCGCCTGCTACGCGGCCCTGGCCAACAACGACGCCGACTACGTGCTGATCCCCGAGGTGCCGGTCGGTCTGGACGGGTTCCTGCCTCACCTCCGCCGGCGCGTCCGCGAACGCGGGCACGCGCTCGTGGTGGTCGCCGAGGGCGCCGGCCAGGAGTACCTGGCGGCGGACGGCGCGGACGCCTCGGGCAACCGGGTCCTCGGCGACTTCGGCATCTACTTGCGTGGCCGTGTCCTGTCCGACTTCGCGGCGGCCGGACAGGAGATCAACCTCAAGTACATCGACCCGAGCTACGTGATCCGCAGCGTCCCCGCCAACCCGTACGACAGCGTGTATTGCCTGCGTCTCGCCCAGGCGGCGGTGCACGCGGCGATGGCCGGCCGCACCGAGATGGTGGTCGGCAGCTGGCGGAACCGGTTCGTGCACGTGCCGATCCCGCTGGCCGTCGCCTCCAGGAACCAGGTCGACCCCGACGGCGACCTGTGGATGTCCGTGCTGGAGGCCACGGGCCAGCCGACGTCGTTCGCCGTTCCGGACCGCGCCGCGGCGTAGCGGGGTCTCGGCTGACTACGACCCGGGTTCCTCATCGCGGGCATCCGTTCGGGTAGCCCTGCCGTCAGCTCCCGCCGGATCGACGAAATCGTCACTGCGGCACCGCATCTGACTCACCACGACGACGAATGCCTATTTCGATATTGTTTGAATCAGGTAACCGGGTGGAAGAGGCTCTTGATTTTCCAGGTGATCCGACGGCGGGCAGGATCAGGCGGCGAACAGAAAATGATTTAGTCGACGGTACCCGTCAGATCCGGCGGCTTGACACGCATTGATAAGGTTCCGTACGGAAACAAAAGCGCATGCCCGGCGCAATTTTCGGCTCCGGCCGAAACCGCTCCGGATTGCCGCTGAAAATCCGACCCACGGGGAGTCCGAATGAGGAAATTCGCACGAATTGTTCGTCCCGGCCTGGCGGGAATCGCGGCCTCACTGGTGGTCGCACTTCCCCTTGCCGTCGCGTCGCCCGCTCAAGCAGCCACGAAGTGCGGCGCGAAGAAGACGGTTCGAGTCAGCATTCAATATCAAGCCTGCGACTCCAACAACAGCAGCGGGCACAGAGTCGACGGCTTCGCGAAGGTCCAGAACAACCACGGCAGCTCCGTGAAGATCAAGTTCGACGACGGGTTCACCGTCAACGGCGGAAGCATCCAGTGGAGCCCGAACACGCCCGCCTCGGTCACCGTGCCCGCCGGCGCCAGCCAGGTCTCTGACGTGCTGGGCTTCGCGTACTGCCACAGCGGCGACAGCATCGGATTCGTCTTCCGGGTCTGGAACAACGACACCGACTCGTGGGGCGCGACCAGCTACGCCACACCGGTGCCCTGCCCCTGAGACAGGTGGCTCGGTGACCCTTGCTTCCTGAGGCAGCGAGTGGATCCCGGCAGGCGCTGACCTACCGGGATCTTCACCGCCGGTTCGGCCTTCGCGGTCCAGCGATCAGCTGCACCGATGGTCGCAACCACGGTCGATCTCGGCGGTTGTCAACCCCGCGGGCAAGACCTGCCGGGGTGATGTCCGCTTGAGAGGCGTGCACCGCACCAGTTCGATTCGCCACGTTTCCAGGGCGGTGCTGACCTGGGACCTCAGGCCGCGAGGATGGCGGCAAACCTGCGCTGGGCGAGGCCGAGCTGGCCGCGGATGTGGTGTTTCACGTCCGACTCGAGCGGGGTGTCCTCGCGATCAAGCAGTTCGCGGAGTACGGGCACGGCCGCGTCGTATTTTCGCGCGGACTTGAGAACCTTGGGCCCGATCGTATGGATGAGGCCGACGCCGTTGTCGGTGAAGTCGGACAGCTTGATCACCCGCGCCCACGGCTCGACGTCGAGCACCATCGCGAGATGCTCGACGTAGTGTTCGATCCGGTCGACGCCGGCCGGCCGCTCGGGCATCGTCACCGCTTCGACGAGCCGCGCAACCCGCGACCCGAAACGTCCTTCGATGGCCGTGAGCGCTTGCCTGACAGGCGGCGGCCCGTGCTCGGTGATCCCGGCGACCGCCCACGGCTGGTCCTCCACCGCGTCGTGCAGCAATCCGGCCGCCAGCACCTGCGGATCTGTCACCCGGTAGTGGCACAGCATGCGTAAGGCCACCCGCAACACATGATTGACGTACGGCTCCCGTGTGCGGGCCTGATCCGCGTGCAACGTGGCGGCCCACTTGGCCGCCTCGGCGACCGTCACCCTCGGCTCCTCCGGCAGCTGGGCGAGTTCGAGTGTGAGCCGCTGCCGCAGGCCCGGTGTCCCGTGCACCTCGGTGACGGCGTGCAACGGCATGATCCGCAGCTGCGCGATCGAGACCGGATTCTGGTTCCATCCCCGTGTTGTCATACCTTCATGATCGCTTCCGGAAGACTTCGCGGGAACTATGGCTTGGGCCGCTGGCTATAGGGTTGTTCTATGAGTGACATCCGGGTCTCCTCCGATGCCCTCGCCGCGTTCGCGGCGTTCGCCGACAGCCTCAACCTCACCCGGGCGGCCGAACAGCTGCACATCAGCCAGCCGGCGCTGCACTCGAAACTGGCCACCCTGTCCCGCGAGTTCGGGCTGTCGCTGTACGAACGTATCGGTAACCGCCTCGAGCTCACGCCGGGCGGGGAGAACGTCGCTCGGTACGCCCGCGAGCATCAGCAACGCCTGGAGGCATTCCTCACCGAGTTGCACGGCGTACCCGCCGACCGGCCGTTGGTGACCGCCGCCGGGCACACCGCCTATCTGTATCTACTCGGACCGACGATCCGCCGGATGCTCGCCGAACGCCCCGGAAGTCTGCGCCCGCTACACACCGACCGGACCGAGATGCAGACCGCGGTCCGCACCGGCCGCGCCCACCTCGGCATCTCCAACCTGCATGTCCTGCCCACCGACCTGACCGCCGTCCCGATCGCGAGCTACCCGCAGATGCTGCTCATGCCCGAGTCCCACCGGCTGGCCAACAAGAAAGCCGTACGCCTGAAGGATCTGGCCGGCAGCGACCTGATCGTCCCGCCGCCCGCCCGGCCCCACCGCATCAGCCTGGAACGCGCCCTCACCGACGCCGAGGTCGCCTGGAACATCGCGGTGGAGGCCGAGGGGCTACCCATGACTCTCGACTTCGCCACGCTCGGCGTAGGGCTCGCCGTCGTCGCCGGTTGTGTCACGCCGGCGCCCGGACTCACCGTCCGACCCATCACCGACCTGCCCGTAGTCACCTTCCACGCGGTCCACCGACCCGGCGCCCTGGACGATCCCCGCGTCTGCGCCCTGCTGGACACGATCCGCAACGACATCCGCTCACAACCAAGCCGAGTGTCCTCGGCCATCGAGGTTCGTCCCTCGTGCCAGCGCTCGGCCCGGCCAAGCAGGGAGACCCGATGAATACCGAGCCGCAGGCGGCAACATGGTCCGGCATCGCCGACTGGTACGACAACCTGCTCCAGTCCGGCAGCGGTCCCCACGAACTCGCGGTGCAAACCCTCCTGCGACTGTCGGCAACCGCGCCCGACGCCGACGTCCTGGACATCGCCTGCGGCCAAGGGCACGCGAGCCGAGCACTGGCACGAGCCGGAGCGCGTTCGGTCACCGGCGCCGATCTGGCACCGGAAATGATCGCAGCCGCACGCCGCCACGAAGCCGACGAACCGCTGGGAATCGAATACCTCGTCGAGGACGCCGCCACGCTGCACGCACTGCCCGACGCGGCATTCGACCTCGTGACATGCCAACTCGGCCTGATGGACATCCCCGATCTGACCGCCACACTCACCGCTGTGCACCGGGTCCTGCGGCCCGCCGGCGCGTTCGTGTTCGTCATCGGACACCCCTGCTTCCTGGCACCCGACGCGCGAACCATCACGACCGCCGACGGCCGACCGGCCCGGCTCATCACCGACTACCTGCACGAGCGGTTCTGGACCTCACGAAACCCCCGAGGCGTCCGCCGGGCCGGTAACCACCACCGCACCCTGGCGACCTACCTCAACTCCATCCTGACCGGTGGCTTCACCCTCGAACTCGTCAAAGAACCGACAGCCGGAACGCTGCTGGCACAACAGCAACCCGTCTATCGCGCAATCCCCATCTTCTTCGCCGCACGAGCACGCAAAACCCACTGACCACCACCACGGCCGTCGCACGACCATCGCCGCTCGTCACACCGAGGCGGACAAAGCCGAGTGGCAAGAACCCCGCCTCGCCGGCGAGGACCCGCTCACCACGGGACCGGACCGTCGTCCTGCAAGAACACGCCGGTCGGGCCGGCCGGCACGGTTGCCAGGTGTACGGCGATCGCGGCGCCCTGCTCGGCGGTCCGCTCCAACGACAGGCCCAGCGCGGCGGTGAAGTCCGTGGCCGTTGCGCCAGGCGCCACGGCGTTGACCGCGATCCCGTCGGCGGCCAGGGCCTTGGCGTACAGCACGGTGAGCATGTTCAGCGCCGCCTTCGACGCCGGGTAGGCGAGCGCGACCCCCGTCGAGGCGAACGCATGGCCCGGGTCGGACTGCCAGGTCAGCGACCCGGTGCCGCTGGAGACATTGATGACGCGGGCGCCGTCCGCCTTGCGCAGCAGCGGCAAGAACGCCTCGGTGAGCCGAACCACGCCGAACAGGTTCGTGTCGAACACCGTACGCATGACCGCCAGGTCCACGTCGCCGGCGAGCTGACCCACCCCGCCGCCGGCGATGCCCGCATTGTTGACCAGGATGTCGAGCCGTCCGTACCACTGCTGCACGTGAGCGACAGCGTCGCGCACCGAGCCGTCATCGGTCACGTCGAGCGGCACCGCCCGGCCGCCGAGACGCTGTGCCGTCCGCTCGCCGGAGGCGGCGTCGCGCGCCCCGACGACCACGGTCATGCCGCGCTCGGCCAGCCCCTGCGCGATCGCCGCGCCGATACCCCGGTTGGCCCCGGTCACCAGGGCGATCCTCGTTGTTGACATGCCCCTATCCGAGCAGGGTGGCGGGACTCGTGTCCAAGATCGATCGGGTGGGACCCGATACCGTTGCGGGTATGGACGACGTCGAGACCCGCGAGCTGCGGTACTTCGTGGCGGTCGCCGAGGAACTGCACTTCGGCCGGGCCGCGGTCCGGCTCGGCATCGCGCAGCCGCCGCTGTCGCGCGCGATCCGGCGGCTGGAACATCGCCTGGGTGTCGAGCTGCTGGAGCGTACGAGCCGCGGCAATCAACTCACCGAGGCGGGTGAGGTGCTGCTGCGTGAGGCGCGCGTGGCGCTGAATGCGGTATCGGCGGCAGTACGCCGATCGCGCCGGGCCGGCGCTGCGCAACCGTCGCTGGTACTCGCGATGAAGCCCGGCGGCGACGAGGGTCTGCTGCCGCGGATCCTGGCCGCGTACGAGTCGGAACCGGATGCCCTGCCGGTTCAGTTCGCGTTCTCGCTGGGCGAACGCGCGGCGATGCTGCGCAGCGGGCGAGCCGACGTGGGCCTGCTGCACCATCCGCAGAACGACCTCCAGGGGTTGGCCAGCGAGGCGCTGAGCGTGGAGCGGCGGGTGGTCGCCCTGGCCGACGGGCATCGGCTTGCGGCCCATGACAGCGTGTGTCTGGCGGATCTGGCCGGCGAGACGATGCCGCAATGGCCGGAGGCAGTCGACCGTGGCCCCGGTCCGGTGGTGCGCGACGCCGGCGAGCTCATGCAACTCGTCGCGCTGGGACGGGTGGTGGCCCTGGTCGGCGAGTCGGCGCGGGACCGGCCCTACCGCGGCGTGACGTACCGCGCGGTGCGAGACGCCCCGCCCGCGACGCTGGTCGTGGCGTGGCCGAAGGGCAGCCGGTCACGGCACGTCGCGGCCTTCGTGCGGGCCGCCCGCACCGCCGCCCAGGTCAAGCCGGTCGAATGCGGGCGACCCGCCAGTGGGAGTCCACCGGAACCGTGACGATGGCCGTCACGCCGTCGTCGGTGTCGACTACGAACTCGATGTGGTCGGGCCGGCTGATCCGGGGTGCGAGGTCGCCGCGGAGGGTGGCGGCGACCGGCTGCGGGAAGGCGTCGGTGTAGATCTGGCCCCGCAGGTCCGACGTGGCCAGCTCGGCGAGTCGAGATCGCCAAGTTGCCCTATCGAGGTCCTTGCGGACCCAGATGGTCGCGAAGCGGTGAGCGTTGTCGTACGCCTCTCGGTAGTTCACCACCGGCCGTGTATCGGGCGCGACCGTCGAGTTGGAGAACTGCAGCCGGCCGGGCTCCTCGTCGGCGGTCGACGGCCCGGCGCAGGCGCTGGTGAGCCCGATGGCCACCATGGCGAGCGCTGTTCTGATCCGCATAGGACTCCAGCATGGCGAGTTACCGGGACGGGCGCCACACCACGCTGACGTAGCAGAGGTTGGGGTCGTTGCCCGCGCCGTATTCGTGGTAGCAGGAGACGCTGCCGGAGCCGGTGGGGTGGCGGATCAGGTGCCGGGTCATGCCGGTGGCCGTCATGAGGGCGTCCCGGGCTGTTACCAGCTCCAATTCGCAACCGAAAGCTCGCAGCACTTCGGGGTATTCGGTGAATGGGTTTGTGCGGCGCCAGGCCGCGTGCTGCCACGTGTCTGACTTGCACTGCTGGGCCAGCACCATAACGGCTTCGGCGGGACCAGGAAAACCGTCGGGGAAAGCGGGTGGAAGGCCGCGTTCGTCGAGCGACTCGAGGAATGTCACGTCGGTCAGGATGTGGGCATTCGCGTCGTATTCGTAAGGCGGCGCAGGTGGGCGGAGCGGCTCCAGACAGCCGGGCACCCCGCTGGCGTCGAGGGCGGACAGGGCCGCCGCGACCACTCGCGGGGCCTGCTCGGCGTGGTCCTGCAGGTCCAGGTGGAGGGCCGGGCCGTCGTCGCCCAGAAGGGCGTCTACCCAGTTGGGCAGGGGGTCGGTGGGCTCGCCGGGGTGCGGGATGGCTCGGACGGCGGCGGCTGCGGCCCGCAGGGCGGCCATGGCCGTCTCGTCGTCGGGAGTGTCGCGGAGCACCAGCACAGCCCGACTGGGACGGTCGGCCAGATAGGCGGCCAGGGCGGCCTCGTCTCGGTGCAACACGGCCGGAATTCTCGCACACGCGCATCGACGCAGATGAAGGGAAAGCACAGCGTCGATTCAGGCTTTTCGGCACGCATCCGGGTCATGGCCAGGCGGGTAGCGGTATGCCGACAGCTACCGGCAATTTCACCTGAAGGAGTCGCCTCCGCAGGACGCGGACAGCTTCACCGACACCGCCTTCGAGGCCGACGGGAGGGGCGGATCTCTCGCCGCCCCGTCTGCCGTCGTCCGCGGAACGTGGGTCCGCGGTTGTTCCCGACGGGGGTGGCTGACCTGACCGGTTGACCAAGCCGTGCCCGTCGGCAATAGTGAGGCGTATGCCTAAGTATCGCGACGAGCTGGACGCCGTGCTCCGCGCTCTCGCGGATCCGACGCGCCGTGCCGTCGTGGAACGCCTGGCGAGGTCGCCGGCCATCGTGTCCGAGCTCGCGGCACCCTTCTCGATGGCGTTGCCGTCGCTCATGCAGCACCTGCGCATCTTGGAGAACGCGGGACTGGTCGTGTCGCACAAGCACGGACGCGTGCGCACGGTGACGCTGCGACCGGGCGCGCTCGACGTCGTGCACCTGTGGCTCGACGAGCAACGAACCCCCGCGGAACGCCAAGCCGACCGCCTGAGCATCCACCTGACCCGTACCAACCCGAAGGAAACATGACATGACTCGCGTACGCATCGACCTGTTCGCCTCGCTGGACGGCTACGCCCCGGCCGATCAGAGCCCGGAGCAACCGATGGGTGCGGACTGGGGACGACTCACCGCGGCGTGGACCGCGACCCGAACGATCCACGAGCGCGTCTTCGGCGATACCAGCGGCGTCGGCACGACCGGGGTCGACGAGTCCTACGCCGCTGCGCACTTCGAGGGCGTCGGCGCCGAGATCATGGGGGCCGGCATGTTCGGCCTGCACACGTTCCCCGACGACCCCGATTGGACGGGCTGGTGGGGTGACCGGCCGCCGTTCGGCACCCCGGTCTACGTACTGACCCACACCGCCCCGCGCCCGCCGATCTCGCTGGCCGGCGGCACGACGTTTCATTTCCGCTGCGCCGCGATCGAGGACGTGCTCGTCGAGGCGACCGAGTCAGCCGGCGGCATGGACGTACGCGTCGGCGGCGGGACCGGCACCGCGCGCGACTTCCTGCGCGCCGGCCTGGTCGACGACCTGCACGTCATGATCGCCCCGGTCCTGCTCGGCCACGGCATCCGGCTCTGGGACGACCTGCGCGGGCTCGAACTCACCCACAAGATGGCCACCGAAGCGTCCGAGAGCGGGACCATCCACGTCACCTTCACGCGATAGGACCACCGATGACGATCGAACGCCGAATGGCCCGCGCCGAATTCACCCTCACGCGTGACTACCCCGCGCCGGTCGACCGCGTCTGGGCCGCGTTCGCCGACGAGCATCAGAAGCTCGCCTGGTGGGGTGCGGGTGACGCGATGGAGCCCAGCGAGTGGGCGTTCGACTTCCGCGTCGGCGGACGCGACGTCGCCGAGGGAAAATTCCACCACGGCCCGATCTCCCGGTACGAGGCCACCTACACCGACATCGTCGATCACGTCCGCATCGTCACGACGTACGACATGTGGCTTGACGGCATTCACATGTCGACCTCACTGGCGTCCCTGGAATTCGAGCCCGTCGGCGAGGGCACCCGGTTCACCCACGCCGAACACGGCGTCTTCTTCGACCAGTTCTGGGCCGACGGACCGAACCGCGAGACCGGCACCCAAGGCCTGCTGGACGCTCTGGGCACCTACCTCACGTAACGCATCCCGCCGTTCGTCCCCGGCCGGGCGGCGTCACTCGCCCGCGGAAGCCGCGGAAGGCCGAGCCGACGAGCGATAGCTGCCGGGGGTCTGGCCGACCAGCCCGGTGAAGGCGTCGATGAAGCTGCTGGGGTTCGACCAGCCCAGCCGGATCGCCGTGCCGGTGACCGAGGCACCGTCGCTGAGCTCGATCAGCGCCCGTTGGATGCGCAGCAGGGTGCGCCACTGGTGGAAGCTCATCGACAACTCGCCGGCGAACAGCCGGCTCAGGGTGCGCTCGCCGGCGCCGGTGCGGTGGCCCAGCTCGGCCAGGGTCGCTGGGCTTGCCGGGTCCGCGTGGAGCAGGTCGGTGACCGCCTTGAGACGCCGGTCGCTGGGCTCCGGGAGGCGCAGCGGTTCCTGTACGGCGCGGGCGAGCTCGGCGAGTACGACGTCGATCAGCAGTCGCGCACGGGGGCTCTCCAGCGGCTCGCCCTCGTTCATCAGCGCCAGATAGGCCTCGCGCAGCAACGCGCTCACCACGAAGGTCGACGGTTCGGCCGGCAGCTGTCCGGTCAGCGTCACGGGCAGCGACAGCACCCGGAGGTCCGTCACGCCGTACGCCTTGCTGCTGTGTACCGCGAACGGCGGCACCCACATGATCCGACTGGCCGGCGCCACCCAGGTGCCCACCTGGGTCGCTGTGACCAGGGCGCCGCGAGCGGCGTAGCGGAGCTGGCCGTGGTCGTGGAAGTGCGCGGCCACGTCGGCGCCATGGGACAGCCCCACCGACAACGGCGCCTCGTCGGTGCAGAAGCTCGGCTCGTCGCTGGGGTCGGACACGCTGTCGAGGCTACCCGCCGCTGGCGGGTTATCGGAAAAACCCGGCGGGATACCGGTGGCGCGCCTGGCGCGGCAGACACAATCGTGGAGACATGTCACAACAGATCAAGCTCGAGGATGTCGCGCCCGCGTCGTCCGCCACCCACCGCCGAGATCAACACCGGAGTCGTAATCACCTCTCACACACCCTGAGCGAAGGGTGGCGGCGATGAGCACACAGACGGCCGGCACGATCGCGGTCTTCGGCGCGACAGGACGACAGGGCGGGGCCGTGGTCGACGCGCTCCTGGCCCGCAAGGCCCCGGTGCGGGCCCTGGTCCGCAACCCGCGATCCGACCGGGCTCGGGCGCTGGCCGCCCGCGGCGTCGAGCTGGCGGCCATCCGGACCGACGACCCGGCGTCGTTGACCGCCGCACTGACGGGGGTCGAGGCGTTCGATTTCATGACCCCGGAGGCGAACAACCTCGAAGAGGTGGAGACGGAGATCAGTATCGGCACCGCGCTCGTCGACGCGGCGATCGCGGCACGCGTTCCGCACGTCGTGTTCAACTCGGTCTTCGGCGCGGACCGGAAGCGGGGTGTGCCGAACCATGACTCGAAGCACGCGATCGAGGAGCACCTGAGGAGGTCCGGCCTCAGGGCCACGATGGTTCGCCCAGCCCCCTTCATGGAGGAGATGGCACCGAGCCTGGAGCACGGAGAGATCGTGCTGAGGCTGCCGCTGCCGGAGAACGTCGCCCTGAAGATGATCTCGGTGCGGGACGTCGGCCGGGTCGCCGCCGCGCTGCTGCTCGACACCGCGCAGGCACCCGGCGGAGCCGTCGAGCTCGTCGGCGACGAGCTGACGGGCCCGCAGATCGCCGCAGCGTTCGGCGCGCGCGCCGGGCTCCCGGCACGTTACGAGGTTCTCCCGTTGAGCGTGCTTCCCAGCGACCTCGACAGGGCGGTGTTCCGCCAGTTCGCGAAGGCGGCGGAACACCCGTCGAACCTGGCGATGCTGCGGGCCATCGAGCCGGCCGCCCTCGACCTGGCCGAGTGGATCCGATCCACCGGCTGGACCGCGCCCACAGACGTGACTGGTTCTGCGCCTCCGAGCCGGAACTAATCGACGTGCCGGTACGGCCACCACCGGTCCCGGCCAAGTTGATCTTTCACCTTGAGCGACGAGCACTGGAGCAAGACATGAAGGCGATCACCTACACCGAGTTCGGCGGCCCGGAAGTCCTTCGCCTCGAAGAGGTCGACGAGCCGCACGCCGGACGCGGACAGGTACGGCTGAAGGTCATGGCAGCGGGGGTCAACCCGCTCGCCCCAGAATCCGCAACGGGTGGAGGCCGCAGGTCGCGCCGCCGTTCCCGACTACCTGCGCTCGCTGGGCGATCCCGGTCGTCTACGGCGCCGGCCTCGCCGACCGGGTCCGCGAGGCCGCACCGCAGGGCATCGACGCCGTGTACGACGCCGCGGGCAGGCGACCTGCAGGTGTCGATCGACCTGCTCGGCGGCCCCGAGGTCGACGACCACAAACCGCGATGTTCATGGATCGAGGGTCGGGCAGCGGCGAATTCCGCCGCACGTCAATAGAGCCGCGATCCTTTCGGCGTCAGGCCCGTGCGGCGGAGGTCCCCGACGATGTAGCGGATATCGGCTGCGTCGCGATGGCTCCGGCATCGCTGGACAGTCGGCTCGTCCCGATCGAGGCCCACGATCTCTGAAATGCCTCGGCGATGCCGTTCACGGGTGAGTCCGCCGTTGCCGCAGCCGATGTCGGCGGCCCGCTTGCAGCCATCCGGGACTGCCTCGAACACCAAGGATTCGTATCGGGAACTCACGGAAGCGGAGCGTAGGAGACAGACGCAATCAAGCCCAAGCCTCGCTACCGGGCAACCCGTTAGCGTGCACTATCCGGTGTCCGGCACGCAGGAAGGCCGCGATCAGTGACTGGCCCATACGCCCAGGCCGACGGCGATGACGAGACCCCGGTCGCCGAGGTGGTGTCGGCGCAACGGTGCATCAGCGTTCAATCCTTGCTGGGACCCTGCCCCCAACTGCTGGACGTTCTGCGGGCCAGGCTCGGCGGGCTGGACGACCGCATCGACACGCTCACCCGCGCGCGGCGGACCCGCAGTGAGGAGTGGCGGGCCTGCAGTGAGCACACATTGACACCACCGAGCGGCTCGGACCGCGTCGCAGCGAACAGCATGTGCGCGTGGCCGGGAAAAGTGTTACGCGAGTTCTCTTTTCGGGCCCGTGAGAAGGCGTTGATGGAGTCGCCGCCGGCACCCCGCCCGATCCATCGAAGCTCTTTATGTACCGACATCGGCTCGCAGTCTGACCGCGACCAGTGTTGCCATCGCGAGCCGAAGCGCGCCGCAGGTCCTGGTGCTGCGAGTGGCCGCCGACGCCATGCGTCAGCAGGGCCCGAAGCGACCCGCAACCACCGCGGCAGTCAGCCGTAGACATCGATGATCGTCATTGACATGAGACGTGTGATGTTTGCAAAATGGGTTGGCGCGACCCCCATCGCGCACTAATTCAGGACTGGAGTATCTCGTGCTTCGTGCTGGACCCCCTTCTCGACGCAAGGGACTGCTCGCCACCGTCGCCGCCGGACTTCTGGTCGTCGGCCTGGCTGTGACCGGTACCCACGTGGCGTCGGCCGGTACTTCCCCCTTGGCCGCCAATGCCCTCGCGCCCACCGCCGGATGCGGCAAGGCCCCCGGGCTGAACAGTGGCAACCACACCATCCAGAGCGGCGGCAAGAACCGCAGCTTCATCCTCCGGCTTCCGGACACCTACGACAACAACTATCCGCACCGGTTGGCCTTCGGGTTCCACTGGTTGGGTGGCACCGCCAGCCAGGTCGCGACAGGCGGGACCGACGGACAGCCCTGGGCCTACTACGGCATGCTCTCCCAGGCGAACAACACCACCATCTTCGTCGCCCCGCAGGGCCTCAACAACGGCTGGGCCAACTCCGGTGGCGAGGACGTGACGTTCACCGACGACATGATCCGCCTGATCGACAACGCGCTCTGTGTCGACACGACCCAGCGCTTCTCCGTCGGCTTCAGCTACGGCGGCGCGATGAGCTACTCGCTGGCGTGTTCCCGGCCGAATGTGTTCCGTGCGGTCGCGGCGATCGCAGCCCCGGGGACGATCAGCGGATGCAGCGGCGGCACCGCGCCGGTGGCGTACATGGGCATCCACGGGGTCAATGACAACATCCAGAATGGCCGGGCCCTGCGCGACAGGTTCGTCCGGAACAACGGTTGCACCGCCCAGAACGCCCCCGAGCCGGCGGCCGGCAGCCGTACCCACATCATCACCACCTACTCGGGGTGCCGCGCCGGGTACCCGGTCGTCTGGGCGCCGTTCGACGGCGGCCACCAGCAGGGTCCGGTGGACGGGTGCGCCGGCTGCGAGAGTGGCGCGCGGAGCTGGGTCAAGCCGGAGGTGTGGAAGTTCTTCAGCCAGTTCGCGAGCACCTCCTCGCCCTCGCCCTCCCCCTCCTCGCCCGGTCCGTCGTCGTCCGGCCCGAGCCCCTCGACTCCGGCGAGCGGACCCTGCCGGGTCAGCGCGGCCATCAACCCGTGGAGCACCGGGCTGACCGAGAACCTCACCATCACCAACACCGGAACCGCCCCGATCAACGGCTGGTCCCTGACGTTCACCCTGCCCGGCGGCCAGAGCATCACCTCAGGATGGAACGCCACGTACTCGCCGGCTACCGGCCAGGTGACCGCCCGGAACGTGAACTACAACGCCACCCTCGCCCCGAATGCGCCGGTGGTCATCGGATTCCAGGCCAATCACACCGGCAACACCGCCACCCCGACCGCATTCACGCTCAACGGCGCGGCGTGCACCGTTGCCTGACCGGCGCAGGGGGCATCCAGATGGAACACGCACCCTGAACGCCCCCAACGGACCCGGCTTCGGCCACCCACGACGACGCGGCGCGGTCTCCTGCTGGCCACCATCGACTGAACCGGCAGCGGAAGCTGCGGACCTGACGCCACCACCACAGTTGGACGCACTCACGGGAGACGATGATGATTGACCCGCAGGACCGAGGGCGATCCGTCCGTCGGCGCACGGTTCTCGGCGGAGGGCTCGCCGCTCTGGGGGCCGTGGCCCTACCGGGCGGGATCGCGTCGGCCACGCCCGGCGCGGCACCCGAGGTCGCGGCCGCGTGGGTGGACCCGCCCAACGGTTACCCCGAGTGGAACAACAACATCGGGATCTTCGAGGTCAACTCGGAGCCGCCGCACGCGACCTCCATGCCGTACGCCGACCTCCAGCAGGCGCTGGACGCCGACCGCACGACGTCGCCGTACCGGCTCGACCTCACCGGGACGTGGCGGTTCAAGCACGTCGCCAAGCCCGCCGACCGTGACCTGAACTTCCACCGCACCGACGTCGACGACACCGGCTGGCCGACCATCCCGGTGCCCGCCAACTGGCAGCAGCACGGCTACGACTTCCCGATCTACACCAACTTCACCTACCCCTGGTCGGGCGCCAACGGGCAGAACGAGAACCCCCAGCCGCCGTTCGCGCCGACGCGGTTCAACCCGGTCGGTCAGTACCGCCGGCGGTTCGACCTCCCGGCCGCCTGGCCGGGGCGGCGGGTCCACCTGCACTTCGAGGGCGTCAAGTCCGGGTTCTACCTGTGGGTCAACGGAACGAAGGTCGGGTACCGCGAGGGCTCGTACACGCCGGCCGAGTTCGACGTCACCGACTACGTCCGGGCCGGCTCCAACCTGGTCGCGGTCGAGGTCTACCGGTTCCCGGACGGGGACTGGATGGAGGACCAGGACATGATCCGGCTGTCCGGGATCTTCCGGCCGGTCTTCCTGTACTCGGTGCCCGCGGTGCACCTGCGCGACTTCACGCTCACCACCCCGTTGCGGGACAACTACACCAACGCCGACCTGGCGGTGAAGGTCGCGGTGCGCAACCGCGGCGCGCAGCAGTCGGGGACGTACTCGGTGGAGATTCAGCTCTACGACGCCAACCGGCAGGCCGTCTGGCCGTCGCCCCTGCGGGTACCGGTGAACGTGGGCGCGGTGCCGGTGGGGCAGGACGCGACGGCGCAGGGTTCCCAGGCCGTTCAGGGCCCGAAGCTCTGGTCGGCCGAGCACCCGAACCTTTACACCGCCGTGCTGCAATTGCGCGACCCGTCCGGCGCGGTCACCCAGACCGCGTCGGCCCGGGTCGGCTTCCGAGAGTTCACGCTCTCCGGCGGCCTGATGCGGATCAACGGTCAGCCCGTGTCATTGCGCGGCACCAACCGGCACGAGACGAACCCCGACCGCGGGCAGGCGTTGACCCGCGAGGACATGGTCACCGACATCAAGCTGATGAAGCGGCTCAACATCAACGCCGTCCGGACCTCGCACTACCCCAACAACGCGGTGTGGTACGACCTCGCCGACGAGTACGGCCTCTACGTCATGGACGAGGCCAACCTGGAGACCCACGGCGTGCGGGACAACTACCCCGACTCCAACTCCGCCTGGACCACGGCCGTCGTGGACCGGGCCGTCCAGATGGTGCACCGCGACAAGAACCACCCGTCGGTCGTCATCTGGTCGCTCGGCAACGAGGCGGGCGGCGGCAGCAACTTCGTGACGATGCGCAACGCGATCCGCTCGGCCGACCCGACCCGGATCGTCCACTACGAGGGCGACAACCGGCGAGAGGTCAGCGACATCCGGTCCCGGATGTACGAGAGCCCGTCCACGGTCGAGGGCCGGGCCAAGGACACCTCCGACACCCGCCCGTACGTGATGATCGAGTACGCGCACTCGATGGGCAACTCCACCGGCAACTTCAAGGAGTACTGGGACATCGTCCGGCGCTATCCGATCCTGCAGGGCGGGTACATCTGGGACTTCGTCGACCAGGGCCTGCGCCGGCCGATCCCGTCGGGCGGCAGCGGGACCTACCTCGCGTACGGCGGCGACTGGGGCGACAACCCCAACGACGGCAACTTCTGTGCCAACGGCATCGTCACCGCGGATCGGCGGCCGTCCGGCAAGGCGGCCGAGGTCAAGCGGATCTACCAGGCGATCACCGTCTCGGCGGGCGCGGACGTCACCAGCGGGGTCATCAAGATCACCAACGAGAACCTGTTCACCAACGTCAACGAGTTCACCGGCCGGTGGGCGTTGGTCGCCGACGGCACAGTCGTCCAAAGTGGAGCGCTCACCGCCGCGCAGCTCGACATCGCGCCGTTGACGAGCAAGACCGTGCAACTGCCCGTGCAGCGGCCGACCGCCCCGGCGCCGGGGGAGGAGCACTTCCTCGAGCTGTCGTTCACCCTTGCGACCACCACGGCCTGGGCCGACGCGGGGTACGAGGTGGCGCGGCAACAGCTCCCGGTGAACTTCTCCAGCCCGCCCATCGTGCCGACGCCGGTGGCGGACGTGTCGGCATTGACGGTCACCGAGGCCAGTGACCGTGTCACCGTCGCGGGCCCGGACTTCACCGTCGTCTTCGCCAAGGCGACCGGCACGATCAGCTCGTTCGACGCGATGGGCGTGCGGCTGGTCAACTCCGGCCCGGTGCCGAACTTCTGGCGCGCGCCCACCGACAACGACCGGGGCAACGGCCAGCCCAGCCGCAACGGCACCTGGCGGCGTGCCGGCCTGGACCGGACCGTGACCGGGTTCTCCGTCAGCAAGCCGTCGGACCGCGCCGTCCGCATCGCGGTCACCGGCACCCTGCCGACCAGCACCAGGTCGACGTACACCACGACGTACACGGTGTACGGCAATGGGGAGATAAAGGTGGACAACACCCTGCACCCCGGGGCGACCAGCCTGCCGTACATCCCGGAGGTGGGCACGATCCTGTTCCTGCCCGCGGAGCTGGAGCAGGTGCGCTACTACGGCCGCGGGCCGGAGGAGAACCACTGGGACCGCAACAGCGGGTCCGACGTCGGTGTGTACTCCTCGACCGTCTCGGGGCAGTGGACCGGTTACATCCGGCCGCAGGAGAACGGCAACAAGACCGACGTGCGGTGGGTAGCGCTGGTCAACGGCAGCGGCCGTGGCCTGCTCGCGTTCGGCGAACCGCTGCTGGAGGTGAACGCGTCGCACTACACGCCGGAGGACCTGTCGACCGGCGCCCGGCACGACTACCAGTTGACGCGCCGGTCGGAGATCGTACTGCGGCTCAACTACCGCCAGATGGGTGTCGGCGGCAACGACAGCTGGGGCGCGCAGACGCTGGACCAGTACAAGCTGTTCGCCAACCGGGACTACTCCTACACCTACCGGCTGCGGCCCCTGCCGGATGTCGGCCAGGCCCTGGCGCTGTCCCGGCGACCGGTGGAGACGGCGGGCGCCGGCAGCGGTCCGCAGACCGGCGCGTACTACCGGCTGGTGGCCCAGCACAGCGGCAAGGCCGCGGACATCAACGGCGTGTCCACCGCGGCCGGCGCACTGCTGATCCAGTGGTCGGTGTCCAGCGGGCTCAACCAGCAGTTCGACTTCGTCGACTCGGGTAGCGGCTACTACCGGATTCGGGCGCGGCACAGCGGCCTGGTGTTGCAGGTCGCGAGTTCGAGCACCGGCGCCGACATCAGCCAACAAACCGATTCCAACGCCGCGAGCCAGCAGTGGCGCGTGGTGGACCAGGGCGGCGGCACGGTGAGCCTGGTCAACCGCCAGAGCGGCCTGGCGATGGACGTGTTCAACGCGTCGACCGCCGACGGCGCCCGCATCTCGCAGTGGACCCCGGGCGGCGGCACCAACCAGCGCTTCACCCTTCAGCGCGTGTGAGCCGGTAGTCCGGGTGCGGACCGACCTGGCGCAGGTATCGAGGTACCTGCGCCAGGTCGGTCCCCCGTTGACCCACCACCCTGTTCGAACAATCGCCCAACCCGCGTCGTCAGATGAGCCCGACTGCGCGGAGGTCCGTCCCCAGACGTCGACGGGCCCGCCGAACTCCTCGGCGATGACCTGGAGGGCTACCACGACGGCGCCGCTGTCTGGTTGAACTGCGCCGCAGAGCTGGCGCGCTCAATGCTTGGCGCCTCGCTCGCGGCTGCTGGTTTAGCCCGGTTCGAACGATGACGTTCCCGCGCTGCCGGACTCGTTGCCGACGACGGGCTCGCTGAGGTGCTCCAGCCGGACCACACCGGCCAGGTGACCAGCCGCCTCGTCGAAGAGGGTGACCCCTGCCCTCCGCACATACTGGACGCTCACGCCGCGACAGCGCTGCCGACCTACGCCGAGGACCGCCATCCCTTATCGGCGGCTGCACTTCCCGACCCTGACGGAGTGCTACGTGCAAGGTGGAGCACGTAACCTCGCAGACTGAACGCACACGCCGACACGCCCGGACGCCTCGGCGGCGAAATCCGCCTTGTCACTCCCAGTAACGAGCAAGAGCTCGGACACACGGCGATGCCCGGTCAAGATCATTCGGTTGAGCCTGTATCCGCTGCCCCAGCCTGCGCATCGATCCACGCGCCCGGTCCCGCCTGCTGACCATCATCGGCAACCTCGACGACCACAGCACCGAAGCAAGGGAAAACGGCCGGCTCGGCAAAGTTGACGGCCGGCAGACCAGCCTCGCGGCCGCGACCGAAAAGATGGCCACCCTCGACCGCATCGCCACTCGAGCCGGCTCGGGCCAGGCGAACCTCGGTGTGCCGGACCCACCACCCGCCGAACGGGCCACCGAGGAGATCACGACCCGGTGCGACGCGGGCCTTGTCCACCCGCCTTGATGTGGATCGGCGGAATGGGCTGGGGGCCTGCGCGAGCCGCTTATCGCGGTTTGGTGGGCAACTCGATGGTGAAGGTGGTGCCGGGGCCGGTGTGGTCGCTCAGGGTGATGGTGCCGTGGTGGCGTTCGATGATGGTGCGGGCGATGACCAGGCCAAGGCCGGTGCCGGGGATGCGGTGCTCGAGGGCGGTGGAGGCGCGGTAGAAGCGGCGGAACAGCCGGGGGCGTTCGGCGGCGGGGATACCGATGCCGGTGTCGGCGACGGTCCAGGTGATGTGGTGGTCGTTGTCGTCGGTGGTGACGGTTATGGTGACGGTTCCCCCGGCGGGGGTGTATTTGATGGCGTTGGAGAGCAGGTTGTCGGCGACTTGACGCAGCCGGGCGGGGTCGGCGTAGAGCTGGAGGCGCTCCGGCAGGCTTACTGTGATGGTGAGGTTCTTGTCCGGTGGTGGTGCGGCGGCGTTCAGCGCTTGGTGGATGATTTCGCACAGGTCGGTGCTGGTGGGGTTGATGGCCAGGTGCCCGGATTCGAGCCGGGCCAGGTCGAGCAGGTCTTCGGCCATGATCGAGAGGCGTTCGGCGTTGCGGACGATGATCCTCAGGTAGTGCCGCCGCTCGTCGGTGGGTAGGTCTTCGATGTCCTCGTCGAGCAGGGCCGTAGTCCCGGTGATCACCATCAGGGGATTGCGTAGTTCGTGGGTGACCATGGCGAGGAACTCGTCTTTGGTGCGGGCCAGTTCGATGGCGAGTTCCTCGGCGCGGCGCCGTTCCACGTATTGCCCGATCTGCGCTGCGAGGCCGCTGAGCAGGCCGAGCAACGTGTCTTCGGGATCTTCGACGCGGTCGCCGTAGACGCACAGCGCCCCCAGGACGTGTCTGCCGGTGCACAGCGGGACACCGACGGCGACGTGCAGCCCGAGCCGGGCGGCGGCGCGGCTGCGGAGCGATCCGGCGTCGGTGCCCAGGTCGGGAATCCAGTGCGGGGTGCCGTCGGCGCAGACCCGGCCGGGAAGGGCGACGCCGGGTTCGAGGACATCGATGCAGAAGTCGCGTAGTTGCCGGCCGGGCTCGACGTGGCGGGCGGCGCAGATCAGTATCTGCCGGTCCTCGTCGACGACCCATAGTTCGGTCACCGGCCAGCCCATCTTCACGCCGACGGCCTCGACCACCCGGGCCGCGGCGGAGGTGCTGGAGTCCGCCTCGGCCAAGCCACGGGCGACCGCTGCCTCCACGGCGATGAATCTGCTGGCGCGTTGCGCAGTGGTGACGTCGTGGGCGAAGACGTGGAACACCCGACCGCCGTTGTTGTCGGTAGCGGTCAGCGTCATTTCGATGGGCAGGTCGTGGCCGTCGGCGTGCCGGGCGGTCCACTGCAACCGCCGGCCCAAGGTGTGCCCCGAAAGACCGCCGGCCAACGACGCCAGTTCGGCGCGTGCCGCCTGCCGGGCCTGGGGTGGCACGATCAGCTCCTCGACCGATCGGCCGTACGCATGCTTGTGGGTGTATCCGAAGGTCGCCTCCGCGGCGGGGTTCCAGGCCACCACACGTCCGCTGGTGTCGAAGGCGAGGTACGCGTCCATCGCGGCGGCGAGCACGGCCGGTTGCTCGGGCAGCAGCGCGCCGGTACCACTGAACCGTTCGGGTTCTGCCAACACAATTTCCCCCGGTGGATACGGCGTGATCAGTCAATCAGCGCCTACTCGGGGGACGGGGTAGCGCAGCTGATGTCAGGTTACCTCCGGACGCGCGCTGAGCATCTGAAATGTCAGGACTGCTGTGTCCCGGCAACCCGTACTCGGCTCAACGCCTGGCTGGCGCGCCCGCCGGTCCTGCTGATCGGGATCGACTTTCTCTGTCCGGCTGGTCTTCACGACCATCAAGCTCAGGCCCCCCCGATGTACCGGCCATTTACCTGTGGCAGGGTCATTACCTGCTTCGCGGTCTCGCGGGGCATCCTCGCAACCCCGACGCGCAAGCCCCGGGTTGCTGCGCAGCACTGACCGCGCTGCGGTGCTGACCGTCGGGCGATTGTCATCATGGGTCGGTCGCTGATCATGGAACGTGTGCGGTGATCCGCCGGCGGTTCGATGACGACGGAGTTCGCCGCGAAGGATGGCGGTCAGCAGACCGTTCACGATGATCGGACATCGGACGGGTGACCGGGCCGCTGTCGATGGGCAGGCCCCGACCTACGCCGGGCCTGGCGCCACCGTGGTGATCATCAACGCGGTCGTGAACAGGGTGACCGTCTTGAGCTTCCAGTGCTTTGCGTTCGCCCCCTGTCGGAGGGGGGAAGGAAGTCAAGCCGTGACGGTGATGAAACCTTAGACCACACCTGACTCTTTACGCACAACTGACCCGCAAGAAAGGCCAGAAACAGCTGTCGGCGAAGTCCGTGTCACCCGCATCATCCATGTTCGCTTGAGACTGACAAGTCGCCTACCAGTCCATGATGAATGGCCGCGATTCGCCTTAAGGTATCGTTCTGATCGGCTTTCTGGCCGAATACGGACAGCGCCGCGCCGGAAATCCGACGATTGGCGCACAACCGGGCGGGGCCGAGGTCGGCCAGTTACTAACCCGGGTTTCCGCCATTGCGGCTTGGGGATTGGCCGAATATCTTTGCTCAGACTTCGCGGACCGGAGGCACAATGCCCCGGGGATTAAGCGTGGTCGGGAGGAATTCAGCAACGTGAAAAGGGCAATAACTGCAAAGGTGGCCGCCGTGACGGCGATGGCTGTTGCGGTGGTGGGTTACGCGACGCCGGCGTTTGCGATCCAGTGGGGTTCGCAGTCCTCGCCGTATATCGCCTACGACAACAAGGTCGCACAGGCAAAGGGTTGGGGCGATTACGGGAACTACAACAACCAGTACGCTCGGGACAATTCCTACCAGTACGACCCGAAGGCCGGCGGGGAAGGCGTGTACGTCCACGTCGAGTTCGGTTTCTTCCCGAGCACCGGATATACCGGGTCATACAAGGAAACGGCACGAACGACCACGTCGTCGTGGGTTTTCAAGCAGTTGCAGGTGAACTTGTCGTCGAGTTCGGAGAAGGCTCGCGGGACCCTTACGGTTTGCGAGGATAATTCGTTCTCCTGGGACCCCTGCTCCGCCGCCGGGTACGTCACTTTCAGCTACTGATATTCCAGGGACAGGTCATGTTGTCCGTGATCCCTGATGGCGGGCAATATGACCACCGGAGAGATATGATGGGGAACATGTTAGAGCTCCGCGAGGTCTCACACGAGTACGGAAGAAAGACCGCACTCAACACTATTTCGCTAAGCGCGTCCGGCGGTGTCGTGGCCCTCGTCGGCGTCAACGGAGCCGGCAAATCAACCCTGATGTCTATCGCGGGTGGGGCACTGAGGCCTGCACACGGGAGTGTTCTCGTTGACGGAGATGATCTCTACCGGCGCGGGAGCCGCCGGCATGCGCTGCCCAGGTTGTCGATCATGCCGCAACGTTTCTCATTTTCGCCGCGCCTGCGCACGCATGAGTTCGTGAACTATCTCGCCTACCTCAAGGGTATGAGCTGGCGGGCGGCGTTCGTCTCCGCTCACGAGGCACTCGAACTGGTAGGCCTTGCTGATCGCAAGAACTCGCGCCTGGGATCGCTGTCCGGAGGGATGCTGCGCCGGGTCGCCTTGGCGCAGGCCATCGCGTCGAATCCGCAGATACTGATCTTGGATGAGCCGACCACCGGCCTCGATCCCGCGCAGCGGGCCGGAGTAAGACGATTGGTCAAGACGGTCTCCGCCGACCGGCTTGTCGTCCTCAGCAGCCATGTCATGGAAGACGTAGAAGCCGTCGCGGATCGAGTCGTCATCCTGCACGAAGGATCCTTCGTATTCGACGGCGATCTCACCGAGTTGAAGGCGCGTGCGCCGCAGGCGGACTCACCAACCGCTGCCGAGGACAGCTTCCTCAGTTTGATCGAGTCTGCCGTGGAGGGCATTAGATGAAACCCGTCCTCCTGTGGATCCGCCGGGACGCCGGCTGGTGGACCCCCGCCCTGCTCCTCACGGTAGAGCTCGCGGGTCTGTTCAGCCGGGGAACGCCCTGGCGGGGTGAGTGGGCATGGACCGTCGACTGGGCCAACGGCATGACGATACTCGCCGGTCCATTACTCGCCGGCATCGTGGCCTACCACGTCCACAAGACCGCACGAAGAGACTGGAACCCCATCGCCTACCCGGCTGTGCGAACCGGGCAACCTATCCTCCATCAAGCACTTGCTGACTGGATCGTCGCCTGCACGGTTCATCTTGTGGTCCTGCTGTTCGCCATTGGGCTCACGGCAACAACCAGGCCGACGGGCCTGATTCCGTGGTCTCTGCTACCCCTAGGACCGGTCGTGCTTGTCGCGTTCGCGGGCATAGGGGCGCTGTGCGGGACCCTGATTCGATCTCTCGTCGCGGCGCCGATCGCCGCGGCCGGGGCGTTCGGATTGACCTACCTAGGTGCCACCGGGGCCATCCCCGCCGCTTTCCGTGTCGGTGGCGCGACCGGCTCCCTCGTTGGGCTCACTCTCGACCGAAGAGTCGGCGGCGCGATGGCGATCTTCCTCGTCGCCGTCGCTCTGCTGTGCGCAGCCGTTGTTGCCGTGCGCCGCTCACCGATGTTGCCCCCGCGCTCTACCGCCGCCGCAGGTGTGGCGCTGGCGTTACTCGCTACCGGCTACTTCACGCTGCAGCACACCGGTAGTGACAAGTACGTCGTTGACGCAAAACCACTGAAGTACACGTGCGAGGGTCAGACTCCCCGGGTCTGCATGGCGACGGGCACCACTCGCCAACTCGATGCTCTGACGAACGCCATGCACACGCAGGCACAAGTGTTGACTGCAGCCGGGATCGACATCCCAGATACCTTTTATCAAGATGTCCCCAACCGGCAAGCCGATCCCACGCAGGGCCTCATCATCATGACCACCGACAGCGTCAACGCGGCAAATCCAAATCCGCAGGACGTCGCCGACTACCTATCATTTCCGGCAGCATGCAAAGCCTTCTTCGGTGAGTTCCCCCCCGAAACCGCCCTGCAAGCCCGAGCAGCCGTCGCTGATCTCATTAGACATGGGAACAAGCTGCAACCCATGGTCCTAGGCAACGACCAGGCGATTAGAGACTGGATGGACAGCAGCGCAGCGTCAGTTTGGCTGAAATCGACCTACGACAAGCTGAGGACATGCGATCTTGCGAAGATCAGCCTACCGGCTTAAGGTCCAGCTCCGCGCCCACCGCTTCGACACGGCGATCCTTCTATCCGCGATTTCGACCGCCTTCATGCTGCACTGGGGTCACGTCTCCGTGGGGTTGCCGTTCGGCGAAAGACCCCTTCCTCTCACCTTCTGCCTTCCCGCGCTACTCGCCTTGCTGCACGGACTCACGCTCGTCGACTGGTGGCCCAGCTTCTCCAGCGCGGCCGTCAGAATCGGATTTCGATCGAGAATATTGACGGCCACTCTATCCACGTGCATCTCCCTCGGCTTCGCCGCCCTCGGATACATTTCCGAATCAGGAAACAGTGTCATGTCACACGGTATGGTCCTCATTTCTGTCGCGCAAACATCGGTTCTCCTTCTTGCCGACCGATATTGGGCACCCGTGATCGTCATCGGATTCGCGTTGTTCAGCCTGCAGATGTCGAACGGAGAGGCCGGAATCGCATACCGTGAGTTCATGGGGAGTTCCACAGGGCTACTGCTCGGCGCGACCTTCCTGGTCTCATCCATACTCGCCTACTCTCTAGCCGGCCCCGGCAGAGGTGGAACTGTCTTAGGCGACGAGACCTAGTCCAGTCATTGCCAGAAGCGCCGCGATCACCGCGGAAACGGGTCCGCCGTTACCTCGACGAGCGGGCCAGTCCGGACATCTATCTCTACGGCTGATGCGGCTCCATCTCTGCTCCGCCCTGTCAGTGAGCGTGGCGCTGCTGGACCAGAACTCCAGCCTCTCGAAGCAGCGGATCAGGCTCTCGTCGCGCAGGCCGCGGATCAGATCCCGCCAAAGCACCTCCGGGTGTCCGGAAGGTGGCCCATCGCCGCGAGTACTCCGCCACCGCTACCAGCCGGCCGGCAGTCCACTGCGTGCCTTGCGCCGCAGCCGCAGCCGCAGCCGCAGGGATCAGCTGATCGGGGAAGTCCTCTGCGATAACACTCAATGCCCTTTCGCGAAACACCGGCTGTACGACTATGTCGACCGCGCCGAGATGTTATCGGTGCCGCGGTGCCGCGCCGATGCTGCTGACCCCGGACGGCGCTCGAGCCGAGATCGAATGCATACATCGGACTGCTGTTCAGTAAGGATCGACGACGGTAACGTCCATTGTGTCGGGCACATCGGGAGCAGACCTTGCCAGGCTTTGCCCTGCCCACGCCCCACACAACAGAGGAGCCGTAAGTGAGCCGGATCAGGAAAGCACTGGCGGGACTGGCAGTGATCATCATGACTGTCGCCGGGGCCGCGTTCGCCGGGGCCACGCCGGCGCAGGCGGCGAGCTGGACCGACTGCCCGTCGTCTGATTCCAACTCGAGCGGGTACGTCTGCCTGTGGGAGAACGCGAACTACACCGGTGGCCGCTGGCAAGCCGCCAAGTTGACCCTCGAGGGCGGCTTCTCCGCCGGAGTGGACGGATGTTACAACCTGGACGGCTCGTCGTACACCAACGGCCACGCCGTTCGCGACACGGCCAGTTCCTGGGCCATCCGGAACGCTCAGGACAACTACCCCGGCGCGTGGAACTACAAGGTGTATTTCTTCGAGTGGGTCAACTGCAACTTCAATGGCAATTATCGCTTCTACACGGGCAACAACAACTACGCGGTCAGCGACCTGAGCACATTGACCCCGAACTGGGACAACACGGTAGCCTCGATCCTGGTCACCAAGTTTTAGCTACGGATCGGATGCTCGATCGGGCCCGGCCATGGAACGACTTTCCGGCCTCGTGCGGGCGCCACGCACGATCGACGGCGGATCCGTGCATCCATCGTCCGTCGGTGTGCTCCGCCTGTTCGTGGGGTTGGTTGCGCACGGGTCGTACGCACGGTCGCCACTCTCGCCGGCCCCATCTTGGTCGCGGTCTAGCTGGATCAGGCTGGTGGACCATGAGCCGGCTCGTCCTCCGGACCCTCGCTACGGTCCCCACCGTCGTCGGCGGCGCCACCGTGCTCGCGGGAGCGGGCGGGGGCCGTTACTCCGCGAGCAGGACACCGAGGTCGTGGCAGCGGCGGGACGAGCGGGGCGACCAGCGGACATCGACGTCGATCAGTAGAGTTGGGTTCTGTGACCCGACTGACGATCTCCTCGGCCGTGTGCGCGGTCGCCCTCGCGCTGCTCAGCGGATGCTCCTCGAACGAATCCAGCGAAGCGGACACGGCCACGCCCACCGCATCTGTGGTGTCCGCCGCTCCCAGCTCTGCTCCCACTGATGGGCCTGCGGCGTCGGCGTCGGCCACCGCGAAGGGAGGTGGCGCGGCGTTGTGCGACGAGGTAGCCGCAGCGAAGAGGGCATTGAACGAGGAGCTCAGACGGGTGGCCGGCCCCGACGGTAAAGTGCCGCCGGCCGAGGGGAAGAGGTTGATGACCGGTCTGGCCTCGGCGTTGAGCGATCTCGCCGCGGCCGGCGACGGTGAGCTGGCCGACGCGCTGGACGCACTCGCGGCCGAGGCTTCGAAGGCCGCCAAGGCCACCGACCCGCTACAGGCAGCGACGAGTGGCTCCTTCGACGCAGCGGGCCGGAAGCTCGACGACGCCTGCACCAACGCCTGACGACGGCCCGACGCCGGTGCGCCCGGCTCCATCACTGCCGGCGGCCGCGGCAACCGGCCCGCCCACCGCCACCGGTGCCGGACCAGCGCCGGACGCGCGGAGGAGCCGCACAGGCACCGGCTCTCCGCGCGGCCCGCGCCGGCGAGACGGTCGACGGCCCTGAGGTCGCTGACCACCTCGCCCGGCTCCTCACCCCAGTCGGCCGCCGCCGGGCCGACCGGCCCGGCCTGCGGTGTCGATGCGGCCGGCGGAGGAATACATCCGGTACGTGTACGCCGCCTGCAGCGTCAGCGTGTTACCGGCTGCGGAGGGCAACCCGAACCGCGTGTCGAGTCGGTGATCGTGCCCGGCGCAGCCGCCGGCCGACGGCACCGTGAATGCGGTGTCCTGCAGAGTGAACTGCTTGATCGGCGGCACGGTCGGGACGGTGGTGGTGGCACCGACCCGGGCGGTGTGTGTCCTGATCGGGTCGGCCAGGGTGCCGATCGTGCAGTGCTCGCCCAGACCCGGCCCGCGGACGGCCAGCATCAGGTAGAGGCCGCCCGGGTCGGTGCCGTTGCCGACGAGGTCGGCGTACCCGGCGTAGCGCACCCGCACTATGAGCCCGCGCTCCCCCTCGCCGCGGGGCACGGCCGTCGGGCGGGATTGCAGCGTGCCGAAGACCTGGCCGGTGGTGCCGTCCGGCAGCGGTCCTTCGGCGTGGACGAGCCGCATCGGGATGCCGCTGAGCCGGGTGCGGCCGATGGTGATCTCGCCGGTGGCCAGGTGCACCTCGCACCGCCAGGTGGTCGGGTCGAGGCCGGGCGGCGGCGCCGGGCAGTCGGCGAAGTCGTACGAGGCCGGGTCAGCCGGATCCGGCGTCGTGTGCGCGGAGGCCACAGAGGCGGGTGCGACCGTGGCCACGCTCGCCACTGCCGCGACCAACAGCGTTCGGAGGGTTCTCATGGGGCATGAGTCTGGTCCGGCGGGGGTGTCCTTCAGATCAGGCGAATCCCCGAGATACCCCCGATTTGCGGCAGATCGGGGTCGAGGGGTCAGCGCCTTCTCCGCCGCGGTCAGATGGCGCGATTCTCCAGTCCACCGTCGACCACGATGGTCTGGCCGGTGAGGTACGAGGCGGCGTCGCTGATCAGGAACGTCAGGACGCCGGCGATCTCCTGCGGCTGGGCGGCCCGGCCGAGCAGGTTGCGGCCCACCTCGGCGTGGACCGCGTCGGTCCACGTCCGCGACATGTCGGTGAGCACGAAACCCGGAGCTACCGCGTTGACGGTGACGGCCGGGGCGAGTTCCTTGGCGTAGCTGACGGTCATGTTCTCCAGGGCGGCTTTGGCCGCGCTGTAGCCGGTGACGTCGCTGCCGGCCAGGCTGTTGCGGCCGCGGATCGATGACACCGTGGCGATGCGACCGTAGCCGCGCCGCCGCATGGCTGGTGCGACGGCCCTGATGAAATGGGCCGGCGCGAGCACGTTGGCGCGGAATTCGCTTACCCAGTCCTCGGTGTCACCGTCGAGCGCCGGGGTCGGCTGCACCGAGCCGAGGGTGCAGATCAACGCGTCCACCCGCAGCCCGGCGACCGCGTGGCGGACCGCGGCCTCGTCGCGCCCGTCGCACGCGATCGCCGTCGCGTCCAGCGAACGAGCGAGCAGCCGGAGGGATTCGCTGCGTGTGCGGCCGTGCACGATCACCCGCGCGCCGGCTTCGGCGGCCAGCCGGGCGGTGGCGGCTCCGATGCCTCGCGAAGCACCGGCGATCAGGACCGTCCGGCCGTGCAGGTCGACGATCATCGGCGGCCCGCCACGATCTGGATGGCGGCCGCGCGCAGGGAGGCCGGGTCACCGGCCTCGATCACGGTGGTCAGGCCCAGGTCGGCTCGTCCTCGCGGGTCCAGCCGGCTGCGGCCGACCACGGCCACGACCGGCACGCCGGCAGCGGCGCACCGCCGGGCGACCCCCGACACCACTTTGCCCTGGGCGGTCTGGGCGTCGAGGCAACCCTCGCCGGTCACCACGAGATCGGCGCGCCGGAGCAGGGCCTCGAAGTCGACCTCCGCCAGCACGGCGTCGATGCCGGAGACGAGCGAGGCGTGGTGGACCGCCCACAACGCACCCGACAGGCCACCTGCCGCCCCGGTTCGGGCGACGCCGCGCGGATCTCGGGGCAGCGAGCCGGCGACGTGGTGCAGGCGGGCGGTGAGTCGCTCGACGGCGGCCGGTCCGGCTCCCTTCTGCGGGGCGTAGACGATCGCCGCGTCCTCGAAGGCCGTCCGCACGTCGCACAGCACGATCAGCTCGGCCGTGCCGAGGCCACCGCCGGCCGCGATGGCTTGCAGCGCGCCGGCTCCACCGTCGGTGCACGCGCTGCCACCCACCCCGAGCAGGATGCGTTCCGCGCCGGCCCGCGCCGCCGCCACCAGCAGTTCCCCGGTTCCCGTGCTGGTCGCTGCCTCCGCGTCGCGGCGGTCCGGCGGGACGAGACCCAGACCACTGGCGGCAGCGGTGGCCACCACGGCCGTGCGGCCGTCCGGTGTGAGGAGGAACCGCCCGCGTACGGGTTGCCCGAGCGGCCCGCTGACCGTCGTCTCGGTGAGGGTGCCGCCGAGCGCCGCGTGCAGCACCGAATCCGTGCCCTCGCCGCCGTCGGCCAGCGGGCAGGGCAGGGGGGTGCCACCGGCGGCGGTGACGCCGTCGGCCAGAGCGGTGGCCACCGTCTCGGCGCTCATGGTGCCCTTGAACGAATCCGGCGCCAGCAGCAGGGTCACCACAGCCGGGCCATCCGGTCCCGGACGTCGGCGGTCACCTCGGCGACCGGGCGGGCCCAGACGTCCGGGTTGAGCACTTCGACCTCGACCGGGCCGGTGAAGCCGGTCGCCTCGATCCGGGTGAGCAGGTCGCCCAGCGGGATCACCCCGTCGCCGGGCAGGCCCCGGCCGGCCAGCATCGACGGTGTCGGGACCAGCCAGTCGGCGACGTGCACGGCGGCGATCCGGCCGGCCGCCCGGTCCAGACCCGCCTGCAGCGCCGGGTCCCACCACACGTGATAGGTGTCGATCGCCAGGGCGAGGGCCGGGTCGGTGAGGTCGTCGAGCAGCCGGTGGGCCTGGGCCAGGGTGACGACGGCGCTGCGTTCGGCCAGGAACATCGGGTGGAACGGCTCCACCGCCAGGGTCACCCCGGCGTCCCCGGCGGCGGGCAGGATCCGTTCGATGCCGCGCCGGATCGCGGACTCGGCGGCCGCGATATCGCCGCCGACGGCCGGGCCGCAGACCAGGACCAGGATCGGTGAGCCCAGGATCACGGCTTCCTCGATCGCGCGCCGGTTGTCCTCGTACGCCTCCTGCTCGGGGCGGGTGCCGGTGAAGAACCCGCCGCGGCAGAGGCTCGAGACCCGCAGGCCGTGCCCGCGCAGCGTGGCCGCGGTCCGGGCCGGGTCCTGGCCGAGGTATTTGTGTCGCCACAGGCTCACCTGGTCGATGCCGGCGGCCCGGCACGCGACGGCGAGGTCGTCGGTGCCGGACGTCTCGGCGGTGGCCTGGTTGATCGACAGCTGACCGGAGTGCATGCTCAGCCCTCGAATCCGGCCACGGCCAGTAGTTGCCGCATGCGGTGCACGGCGAGGTCGGGGTCGGCCAGGGCGCCGGCCTCGTCGGCCAGTTCGAAGAGCCGCACGAGGTGGCTGACCGACCGGGCGCTCTGCGCGCCACCGAGCAGGTGGAAGTGCCGCTGGTGTCCGTTGAGCCAGGCGAGCAGGACCACCCCGGTCTTGTAGGCCGCGGTCGGTGCGGTGAACAGGTGGCGGGCCAGCGGGACGGTCGGGGCGAGGACGGCCGAGAAGCCGTCCGGGTCACCGGCGTCGAGGCGGGCCAGGGCGGCCCGGGCGGGCGCGGCGATCGCGTCGAAGACCCCGAGCAGCGCCTCGCTGTGCCCGTGGTCGTCGCCGCGGATCAGGGTGTCGTAGTTGAAGTCGTCGCCGGTGAACATCCGGACACCGGCGGGCAGGCGGCGGCGCATCGCGATCTCGCGCCCGGCGTCCAACAGGGACACCTTGATGCCGGTGACCTTGCCCGGGTGCAGGCCCATGACCTGCAGCACGGTGCCGGTGGCGGCGTCGAGGTCGCGGTCGCCCCAGTAGTCGTGCATCGCCGGGTCGAATGCCGCCCCGAGCCAGTGCAGCAGCACCGGTCCGTCGGTCTGGGCGAGCACCCGGTCGTAGACGTACAGGTAGTCGTCGGGGCCTTGGGCAGTCGCCGCCAGCAGGCGGCTGCCCATCAGCACGGGTGTGGCTCCGGCCTGCGCGATCAACGTCACCTGTTCCAGGTACGCGTCGGCCAGATCGTCCAGGCTCCACGCCGTCAGCGGGTCGAGCTGGTCGGTGGCCGCCCCGAAGGCCAGCGCCCCACCGGCGGCGGTGGCCTCGGCACCGGAGCGCACGACCAGCTCCCTGGCGTGCGGCCAGGTCAGGCCGCCGCCGCGTTGTGCGGTGTCCATGCCGTCCGCGACGCCCAGGCCCAGACTCCACAGGTGGCGGCGGAAGGCCAGCGTGGTGTCCCAGTCGATGGTGTCCGTCAGCGGGTCGACCACGACGTGGGCGGCCGCGTAGACGCTGCGGGACGTCGGCGCCGGGCCGGTGAAATCGTGCCACGCGAGCCGCTGCGCGGTGGTGTGCGCCCGGGTGCCGCCGCCGGGCACGGGCAGGGTGATCGACGGCATCAGACCGGCTCCCGGCCCAGCACCAGGGCGGCGCCCTTCTCCCCGATCATCATCGACGGCGCCTGGGTGTTGCCGCTGATGATGCTCGGCATGATCGACGAGTCGATGACCCGCAGCCCGTCGATGCCGCGCACCCGAAGTTCCGGGTCGACGACCGCCAGCTCGTCGACCCCCATCTTGCAGCTGCCGACCGGGTGGTAGTCGGTCTTGCCCCACTGGATGATGAAGTCGCGGATCTCCTCGTCCGTCTCGACCTGGCGGCCGGGCAGCCGCTCCTGCTTCAGGTACGGCCGGAACGCCTCCGCCGCGAGCACCTTGCGGATCCAGCGGAAGCCTTTGACCGCCACGTCCAGGTCGTCGGGGTGGGACAGGTAGTTCGGGTTCACCGCCGGCGGCGCGGCCGGGTCGGCGCAGGTCAGCGTCACCTCGCCGCGGCTCTTGGGCCGGATGTGGCAGGCCAGGATCGTGATGCCGTGGCCGTCGACCTTGTCGGCGCTGCGAGCCAGATCCTTCCAGACGACGTACGCGGGGAGCATGTGCAGTTGGATGTCGGGGTAGGCGACGTCGTCGCTGCTGTGCACGAACGCACCGGCCTCGGTGATGGTGGCCGTCGCCGGTCCGGTCCGGTAGAGCAGGTACTGCAGCGCGTGCAGGGCGGCCCGGTGCGGGCGGTTCTCGCCGGAGTAGGTCACCGGCTCGGCCGCTTCGGCGGTGATGTAGACCTCGAGCTGGTCGTGCAGGTTCTTGCCGACGCCGGGCAGGTCGTGGACCGGTTCGATGCCGATCGCGCGCAGCTCGTCGGCCGGGCCGATGCCGGAGAGCAGCAGCAGCCGCGGGGAGTTGATGGCGCCCGCACTGAGGATGACCTCCCGGGTGGCCTCGACCTTGAACTGCTTGCCGCCGCTGGCGAAGACGACCCCGTGGGCCCGCTTGTCCGTGACCAGGATCCTGGTCACGTCGGCGCCGGTCCGGACGGTCAGGTTGCGGCGCTTGCGGACCGGATGCAGGAACGCGGTGGCCGCGCTCTCCCGCCGAGCCTTGCGCTGGGTCACCTGGTGGTAGAAGACGCCCTCCTGGGTGGCGCCGTTCGGGTCGGCGGTGTAGGGGATACCGGCCTCCTGCGCCGCCCGGACGAACGCGTTCGACATGGGGTTGTGCTGCACCTGATCGGCGACGTTGAGCTCGCCGTCGACGCCGTGGTACTCCCCCGCCAGTCGCTCGTTGCGCTCCTGGACCTTGAAGTACGGCAGGACGTCGTCATAACCCCAGCCTTTGTTGCCCAGGTCGCGCCAGCCGTCGTAGTCGCCGCGGTTGCCTCGCACGTAGAGCATCGCGTTGACGGCGGTGCTGCCGCCAAGAACCTTGCCCTGGGGCAGGAACATCCGGCGGCCCCGCATGAATTTCTGCGGGACGGTGTCGAAGATCCAGTTGGCCTTGGTGCCCATCAGCATGCTGAACCCCGCCGGGATGTGCACCAGCGGCGACACGTCGCGCCCACCGGCTTCCAGCAGCAGCACCGAGGTGCCCGGGTCGGCGCTGAGCCGGTTCGCCAGCACGCAGCCGGCGGCGCCCGCACCGATGACGATGTAGTCGTAGGTCTTCGCCATGAGTTGCTCCCTATCCGGTCCGGCCGGGACGCCAGCTCGCGCCCAGCGCCCGTTCGTCGAAGATCGCCTGGTCCATGGTGCGCACGTCGGCGGCCACCTCGACCGGCCAGTCCAGCAGCTTCAGCACGTCGGTCTCCCGATCGACGCCGGGCGCCACCTCGATCAGCACCAGGCCGCGCGGACCCAGCTCGAAGACGGCGCGTTCGGTGACGTACAGAATTCGCTGCCCGCGCCGGCGCGCCTCGGCAGCGCTGAAGGTGATCTGGTCGACGGCCGCGACGAACTTGCGGTTGCGGCCCTCGTGCGACAGCACGAGGGCGCCATGGCCGGGGGTGGCGACCAGTCCCCCGGCGGTGAACGTCCCGCAGAACACCACGGTCGACGCGTTCTGGGAGATGTTGACGAAGCCGCCGGTGCCGATCACCCGGCTGCCGAACTTCGACACGTTGACGTTGCCCGCACGGTCGATCTGGGCGAAGCCGAGGAACGCGATGTCGATGCCGCCGCCGTCGTAGAAGTCGAACTGCGACGGCTGGTCCAGGATGGCGTCCGGGTTGGTGGCCACACCGAAGATGACGCCGCGGGCCGGGACCCCGCCGACCAGGCCCTGCTCGATGGTCAGCGTGAAGTGGTCGGACCAGCCCTCCTCGGCGGCGACCGCGGCCACCCCGTCGGCGATGCCGACGCCGAGGTTGACCACGTCGCCGTCGCGGATCTCGGCCAGCGCCCGGCGGGCGACCACCTTGCGCTGGTCCAGGGGGAAGACCTCCAGCGAGCTCAGCGCCGCCTTGAGCTCGCCCGAGAACGCCGGGTTGTACGCGTGGGTGACGACCTGGCGCTGCTGGGGGTTCACCACCACCACGTCGACGCAGATCCCCGGCACCACGACCAGCCGCGGGTCCAGCGAGCCGCCCCGGGCGACCTGCTTGACCTGGGCGATCACCAGCCCGCCGCGGTTGCGGGTGGCCTGGGCGATGGCCAGCATCTCCAGTCGGGCGCCCTCCTGCTCGAGGGAGATGTTGCCGTTCTCGTCCGCGGTGGTGCCCCGGATGAAGCAGACGTCGAGCCCGAACGAGGGGTAGAAGAGCCACTCCTGACCGCCGAGTTCGACGACCTGGACGATGTCCTCGGTGGTGACGTGGTTGAGCTTGCCGCCCTCGACCCGGGGGTCGCAGAACGTGCCGATGCCGACGTGGGTGACCACGCCCGGGCGCCCGGCGGCGATCTCCCGGAACAGCTGGCTGAGCACCCCCTGCGGGAAGTTGTACGCCTCGAACGCGCCCTGGTCGGCCAGCTCGCTCATCCGGGGTGCCATCCCCCAGTTACCGGCGATGATCCGCCGGGCCAGGCCCGGCTGGGCCAGGTGGTCCATGCCGCCACCGGCCCGGTCCCCGATACCGGTGGTGTGCACCAGCTGCAGCCCGGCCGGGCCGGCGGTCTCCCGGAACCGGCGGCCCAGCGCTTCGAGCAGCAGGTCGGGTTCGAGCAGCCCGCCACCGGAACCACCGATCGCGAGCGTGTCTCCCGGCTGGATCCGGGCCACCGCCTCGTCGGCGGTCATGAATGCCGGGCCGCCGCGGACCCGGCGCGACGCGGTGCCGCTCACAACATCACCCCGCCCCCGTTGAGGTGCATCGTCTGCCCGTGCATCAGTGCCGCTCCCGGGCCGGCCAGGAAGACCACGGCCGGGGCGATCTCGTGTGCCTCGCCGAGCCGGCGGGTGACCAGGTCCCGGGTTCGGGCGTCGACCCAGTCCGGGGTCTTGTCCGGGGCGATGAACGGGGTGTCCACCGGGCCCGGCGCGATGGCGTTGACCCGGATCGCCGGGCCGACCTCGCGGGCCAGCGCCCGGGTCAGACCGACCACGCCGGCCTTGGCCGCGCAGTAGCTGACGAAGTCGTGTGCGCCCTTGAAGGCGAGCTGGCTGGACATGTTGATGATGACTCCCTCGCCACGGTCGAGCATGCCGGGCAGGACGTGCCGGCAGGTCAGGAAGACACCGGTCAGGTCGGGTTCGACGGTGCGCCGCCAGTCGTCCAGCGTCATCTCGACGAAGGCGGTGGCCTTCTGGTAGCCGGCGTTGTTGACCAGGACGTCGACCCGGCCGACGGCGGCCACCATGGCTTCGACCTGGGCCCAGTCGGTGACGTCGGCGTCGACGGCGAGCGCGTCGACGTCCTGCCGGCGCAGCGTTTCCACCGCTTCGGCGGCCTGTTGCGGCTGGCCGAGGTGGTGCAGGGCGACCCGGGCCCCCGCGGCGGCGACGGCGGCGACGATGTGGCTGCCGAGTCCGCCGAGGGCGCCGGTGACCAGTACGGTCCGGCCGGCCAGGACGCCGGTCACCGGGCGTACCAGGCGGCCGCCGCGGTGCGGCTCAGCTGCACGGTCTTGAGTTCGGTGAAGAACTCCATGCCCTCGCGGCCGAACTCCGCCGCGTAACCGCTGTCGCGGCGCCCGCCGAGCGGGATCTCCGGGAACGCGTCGGTGGAACCGTTGATCCAGACCGTGCCGGTGCGCAGGGCGAAGGTCAGATCGAACGCCTCGGTCACGTCGTTGGTCCAGACCGAGGCGGCCAGACCGAACTGCGAACGGTTCGCCCGGCGGACGACCTCTTGCAGGTCCGTGTACGGCTGGACGACAGTGACCGGGCCGAACAGCTCCTCGCGTACTCCGTGATTGGTGTCCTGGTCGGTCCAGAGGACCGTGGGGGCCAGGAAGGGGGCAGCGACCGTGCCGGGCACCTGTGCCGCCCGGCCGCCGGCGACGATGCTCGCGCCTTCCGCGACCGCCCGGCCGACGCCGGCGAGGACACCGTCGTAGTGTGCCGCCGAGACCAGCGGTCCCATCTCGGTGCCGGCGTCGTAGGGGTCGCCGAGTTTGAGCGTCGCGGCCCGCGCGGCCAGCCGGGCGGTGAGGTCCTCGGCGACGGTCGCGTCGGCGAGGATGCGCGATCCGGCCACGCAGACCTGGCCCTGGTTGAAGAAGGACGCGAACAGCAGGCCCTCGACGGCCTGGTCGAGGTCGGCGTGGCGGGTGACGATCACCGGGGTCTTGCCGCCGGCCTCCATCGCGACCCGCTTGAGCCGCTGGGAGCCGGCCGTCGCGGCGATCCGGCGGCCGGTGGTGGTGGACCCGGTGAAGCTGATGACGTCGCTGTCCGGATGGGCCACCAGGGCGGCGCCCGCGAGACCGTCGGCGACGACCACCGACAGGACGGACGGGTCGAGGCCGGCCTCGTAGAGCAGGTTCGCCACGGCCAGGGTGCTCAGCGGGGTGAGCGGGCTGGGCTTGGCGACGACCGTGCACCCGGCCGCCAGGGCCGGCGGGAGCTTCTGGCCGAGGATCCCCATCGGGAAGTTCCACGGGATGATCAGCCCGGCGACCCCGGCCGGCTCCCGCACCGTGAAGGCGAACACCTGCGGACCGATGTCGCGCAGCGTCCGGCCGTTGATGTCGCGGGCCAGCCCGGAGAAGTACTCGAACGCGTTGACCGTGGCGGCCACCTCGCCGCGGGCCTCCCGGATCGGTTTGCCGGTCTCCAGCACCAGCATCTCGGCGAACTGCTCGGCGCGCTGCTCCAGCAACAGGGCCGTGCGGGCCAGGACCCGGGCGCGGTCCCGGCCGCCGGCCCGGCCCCAGGCACCGTCGTCGAAGGCGGAGCGGGCGGTGGCGACGGCCGCCTCGACGGTGCCCTCGCCGGCGTCGCCGCCGTGGAAGAGCACGGTGCCGGTGGCGGGGCTGATCCGGGAGCTCATCTCGGTGTCGGCGGCGACGCCCTTGCCGGCGATGAGCGAGCCGATCACCGGCACGTGGTCGCGTTCGGCGACGACGGCGGCTCCGATCAGGTCGGTCCAGCTGGTCATGACGAGACTCCGATCTTGCGGGCGGCTTGACGGTCGAGGAAGTCCTGTTTGCGGCGGCGGGAGGAGTCGAGGCCGGCGGTGTAGGAGGCCATCGCGGGCTCCAGCGGCAGATCGCTGTCGAAGCCCGACAGGACCTGCTTGGCCAGGGCCAGGGCGGCGGGTTCGCAGGCGGTGAAGCAGTCGACGACCCGGGAGAGCTCGGCGCTCAGGTCGCCGTCGGCGGCGACGGCGGTGACCGCCCCGAGGGCGGCCGCCCGGACACCGTCGATCAGTTCGCCGGTCAGCAGCAGGTGCCGGGCGGTGCCCAGGCCGGCCACGTCGATCAGCCGGGCCAGCCCACCCCAGGCGGGCAGGTTGCCCAGCCGCAGCTCGGGGAAGCCGATCAGCGCGTCGCCGGCGGCGATCCGCAGGTCGCAGGCCAGGGCCAGCTCGAAGCCGCCGCCGATCGCGGTGCCCTCGATCAGCGCGACGCTCGGCACGTCCAGCGCGGCGACCGCGGCGAACGCGTCACGGCCCAGCTTCGACAGCTCCGCGGCCAGCGGGGCGCTGGGCGCGACCCAGTCGCCGATGTCGGCTCCGGCGCAGAACGTGCCGCCGGCCCCGCGGACCACCACGGCCCGGACGTCGGTGCGGCCGGCGAGTCGCCCGGTCGCGTCGAGCAGCGACTCGAGCATCTCGCGGTCCAGGGCGTTGCGTTTGCGCGGGCGGTCCAGCAGCAGGGTGGCCACTGAGCGGTCGTCGACATCCAGGGTCACTGGCATGACGTCCTCCTCTTGGTGGGGGTGGGTGGGGTCAGGCCCGGCGTTTGGTCAGCTGGTCCACGACCAGGGCCAGGATGATCGCGGCACCGACCGCGACCTGCTGGTAGAACGCCTGCACGTTGAGCGTGGTGAGGCCGGCGGTGAGGGTGGCGATCAGCACGGCCCCGAAGGCGGCGCCGACCATGCTGGCCTCGCCGCCGGCGAGCTTCGTGCCACCCATCACCGTCGCGGCGATCGCGGTCAGCAGCAGGTCGCCACCGAGCGTCGGGTCGGCCGCGCCGAGGCGGGCGGTCAGGATCGCGCCCGCCAGTCCGGCGGTGCCACCGGCGACGACGTACGCGAGAGCGGTGTTGCGGCCCACCGCGATGCCGGCCAGCCGGGCCACCTCGGAGTTGCCGCCGATGGCGGTCAGGTATTCGCCGAAGGTGGTGAACTTCAGCACCAGCGCGGCGACGACGGTCAGGAGGATGAACAGCAGCACCGGGATCGGGATGCCGGCCACGCCCCCGGCGAGCACGTCGGAGAACGGCACGGGGATGCCGTAGACGGCCTGCCCGCCCGCGATGATCAGGGCCAGGCCGGCGAAGATGCCCATGGTGCCCAGCGTGATGATGAACGGGGTGATCTTCGTGATGGTGATCAGCAGGCCGTTGACCAGACCGCAGAGCGCACCGATCGCGATGCCGCCCAGCACCGCGACCACAGCCGGCAGGGAGTGCGACAGCAGACCGCTGCACACCGCGGCGACCGCGACGACCGAGCCGATGGATAGGTCGATGCCGCCGGTCAACAGGACGAAGGTCTGCCCCAGGGCGAGGATGCCCACCACGGCCGCCTGCAGCAACACGTTGATCATGTTGCCGCCGTCCAGGAAGAACGGGCGGGCGATGCCGAACCCGATGCCCAGCACGACGATCACGCCGAGCAGGCCGGCCTGCCGGGCGATCCGGCCGGCGAAGTCACGGGCCCCCGGGCCACGCCCGGCGGGCGGCAGGGTCTCGGTCACCTTCTCGAGCGTGCTCATCGACGAGCTCCTTTTCTCATTCAGCGGCGGCATGGTGAACCACGGCCTCTTCGGTGGCGTCTTCGCGTGGTAGCTCGGCGACGATCCGGCCGCGGCGCATGACAAGCACCCGGTCGCTCATGCCGAGCACCTCAGGCAGGTCGGAGGAGATCATCAGAATGGCTTTGCCCTGGTCGGCGAGGTCTCGCATCAGCGTATGGATCTCGCCCTTGGCGCCGACGTCGATGCCCCGGGTCGGTTCGTCGAAGATGAAGATCTCGCTGTCGGAGAGCAGCCAGCGGCCGAGGACGACCTTCTGCTGCGTGCCGCCGGACAGCTTGCCGACGACCATCTCCGCCCGCATCTTGGTGTTCAGCGGGCGCAGCACGTCCTCGGTCATCGTGTTCTGGCGTCGGCGATCCAGGAAACCGAACCGGGTCGGCGGCTTCAGCAGGGTGGCGTTCGAGGCGGTGGTCATCCCGAGCACCAGGCTCTGGTGCTTGCGGTCCTCGGTCAGCAGCGCGATCCCGGCCGCGATCGCATCGCCGGGCGTGCGGATGGCGGCCGGTTTCCCGGCCACGTGGATGGTGCCCGAGCTGGCCCGGTCCGCGCCGAAGATCACCCGGGCCAGTTCGGTGCGCCCGGCGCCGACCATCCCGGCCATCCCGACGATCTCGCCCCGGCGCAGGGTCAGCGACACGTCGTGCAGCACGCCCGGCCGGCAGATGTTCGCCACCCGCAGGATCTCCTCGCCGGCCGGCTTGGCCGAGGGCGGCACGCCGATGGCGGCCAGGTCCCGGCCCACCATCAGCCGGATCAGATCCGGTTCGCCGGTGACCTCGGCGCGGGTCCGGGAGGCGACGAGCCTGCCGTCGCGCAGCACGGTGATCCGGTCGGAGAGCTCGAGCACCTCCTTGAGCCGGTGCGAGACGTAGATGATCGCCTTGCCGGCAGTCCGCAGGCCCTCGATGATCCGGAAGAGCCGCTCGCTCTCCTGCGTGGTCAGCGAGGCGGTCGGTTCGTCCATGATGATGATCCGGGCGTCCACGCTCAGGGCGCGGGCCAGCTCCACCATCTGCTGATGGGCGACGCTGAGCTGCCGCACCGGGACGTCGGCACGGGCATCGAAGCCCAGCCGGGCCAGGGATTCCCTGGCCCGGCGGCGCGCTTCGGCCCAGTCGATGACCCCGGCGGTGGTCCGCTCCCGGCCCAGCACCACGTTCTGCACCGCGGTCATCTGGGGCACCAGGTTCAGCTCCTGATGCACCATGGCGATGCCCGCCCGCATCGCGTCGGCCGGCTGGGCGAAACGGGCCGGCTCGCCGTCGATCCGGATCTCGCCCGAGTCGGCCGGCTGCACCCCGAACATGATCTTCAGCAGGGTGGACTTGCCGGCGCCGTTCTCGCCCAGCAGGGTGTGCACCTCACCGGGGAACACCGTCATGGCGACGTCCTGCAGCGCGTTGACCCCGGGGAAGGTCTTCGTGATCGCGTTCAGTTCGAGGACCGGTGAGCGGTCGGACATCTCGTGCTCCCGCCTACTTGTAGAGGGTGGTCAGGACCTGGCCCTGCGGGTCGTAGAACTGGTCGACCGTGTCCTTGGTGATCAACTGGGCCGGGGCGACGACCCACTGCGGGACCTTCTGTCCTTCGAGCAGGCGGACGGCGGACTCGACCGCCCAGAAGCCCTCGTAGTACGGCAGCGGGCTGACGGTGGCGGTCATCGAGCCCGAACGCACGCCGGCGACGGCCTCCGGGACCCCGTCGGTGCCGACCACGGCGATCTTCTTGCCGGACGCCTGGACCGCCTTGGCCACCCCGATCGCCATGGTGTCGTTGTTGGCGTAGATGCCCTTGAGTTCCGGGTACTGCCGGATGATCTGCTGGGCGGCGGCGTAGGCCTTGTCCGCGTCCCAGTCACCCGGGACACTCGCGACGAGCTTGAGTTTGGTGTCCTTGGCGACACCCTCCTTGAAGCCCTTGATCCGCAGGATGGCGGCGCTGGAGCCGGCCTGGCCCTCGATCTGGGCGACCTGCCCGCCGTCCGGGAAGAGCTTGGTGAACTCGGTGGCCGCCTGTTCCCCGTCGAGGGCGTGGTCCGGCCCGACGTAGGTGGTCGCCGCGATCCGGGCATCGTCGACGTTGACGATCGGCGCGCCCTGACCCTGCATCTGGCCCAGCGCCGGGGTCAGGTTGGAAGTGCTCTCCGGGGCGACCACGTACGCGTCGTACTTCTGCCCGACCATGGTCTGCGCGATCGTCAGCTGCTCGGTCTGGGCGGCCTCACTGCTGGCGGCCTGCACCGTGATCTCGACGCCGAGCTGGGAGCCGGCCGCCTGGGCGCCTTTCTGGATGCCCTGCCAGTACTGGTTGGTCAGCGACTTGAGGATGATCGCGATCCGGTACTTTTTGGCCGGCTTCACCTCACCGCCGAGCGAGGTGTTCAACTGCACGCCCTCGACCTGGGTGACGCCGTCCTTGTCACTGCCGTAGGTGTATTTGGCGCTGCTCGGGTCGACCTGGCCGCCGGTGGCCACCTCGCTGGCCGAGCTGCACGCGTTCAAGGTCAGGGCGGCGGTCGTCGCCAGGGCGACGGCGGCGGCACCACGGGAGATCCTCATTGTCCGGGGTCCTCTCTACTGATGGTTCCGGAGGTGTGGGGGGAACGTCGAGAATGGTGTGAAACCGGTTTCCTATGTGGTCAAAAAAAAGATCGATCCGGTGCGTCGTCGTCTTTTTCGCCAGCCACGCAGCCGCAGGAACGGCGGATGACGAGTTCGGGTTGCAGGACAGTCCGCTCCGGCGGAGCGGGAAGCTGGACGGTGTCGGCGTGCCGGGCCCGGATCCGGCCGGCCAGCACCTCGGCCGCTTTCCGGCCCACCGCCCGCGCCTTGCTGTCCACAGAGGTCAGCCCGACACCGGAGAGCCGGCCGACCCAGACGTTGTCGAAGCCGACCACGGCCAGCTCCTGCGGCACCTCGATCCCGCGGCCGGCGCAGAACTCCAGGACCTCGATCGCCATCCGGTCGTTGGCCACGAAGACCGCGGTCGGCGGATCCGGCAGAGTCAGCAACGCGGTCATCGCCTCGGCGGGGTTCCCGCTCGCCACCAGCCGCTCGTCGCCGTCCAGACCGGCATCCGCCATCGCCTCGCGGTAGCCCTCGATGCGGTACCGGAACGGCACGACGTCGGCCGGCCCGGCCAGGTGGGCGATCCGGCGGTGCCCGTGGCCGAGAAGGTGCTCGACCGCCTGCCGCGCGCCCGTCAGATTGTCGATCACGACGGTGTCGGCGAGGGTGGTGTCCAGGCCGCGGCTGGCCAGCACGACGTCGACGTCGGTGTCGACCAGGCGCGAGACCTCGGCGTCGTCCATCGTCACCGCGGCCATGATCAGCCCGTCCACCCGGCGCTGCAGCATCGACCGGACCAGGGCGGCCTCCTTGGCCGGCTGCTCGTCGGTGCTGCCGAGCAACAACGTGTACTCACTGCCGCCGAGGGCCTCCTCGACCCCGGCGATCAGCTCGGGATAGAACGGGTTGGTGATGCTGGCGACGATGACCCCGATGGTGTCGGTGCGGCGGTTCGACAGCCCCTGCGCGATCGCGTTGGGTGCGAACTGAAGATCCTCGATGGCCTTGGCGATCCGCTCCCGGGTCTCGCTGGCGATGTAGTAGTTCTTGTTGCCGCCCAGGAACTTGGAAACGGTCGCCTTCGACACGCCGGCGGCGGCGGCGACGTCACTGATCGTGGCGCGCTGCCCTGCAGGCCGGGACGACGGAAACCGGTTTCTCATGGGCCGAAGTATTGCCGTCATGTAAATCACATGTCAAGAGCGTTGCGGAAAAGTTTCGGCGCTCCCCGGTAACCCTCGCCGGGCCGCCACTCGGCCGCGAGCGGCGGCCCGGCGCGCGTTCGCCCGCGCAGCCCACCACGAGTGTAATTTTGCACTCCCTGTGCACTTGTTTGGGCTGACCGATGACCCTAGCGTCGGGACCATGTCACGACCATGGACGCTCGCCGTCGCCCGAGACGATCTGCGACAGACCACGATCGCCGCCGGCGACCCGCCGCAGCTCAGTGACGGCGAGGTTCTGCTCCGCGTCGCCCGCGTCGGTCTCACCGCCAACAACGTGACCTACGCGGTGCTGGGCGAGGCGATGAGGTACTGGGAGTTCTTCCCGCCCGAGCCGCGAGGGCTGAGCCGCCGATGGGGTCTGCCGCCACTGTGGGGTTTCGCCGACGTGGCCGCCTCAGCGGTCTCCGAGGTACCGGTGGGACTGCGCGTCTACGGCTACCTCCCACCCGCCAGCCATCTGGTGGTTCGGCCGGCCCGGGTGGACGGCTCCGGTTTCCGGGACGCCAGCACCCACCGGGCCAATCTGCCGACGCCCTACAACGCCTACCGGTCGACCAGCGGCGACCCGGTCTACCGGGCCGACCAGGAGGACTTGCTCGTGCTCTTCCGGCCGCTGTTCTACACCGCGTTCATGCTGGCCGACCAGCTGACCGACAACGACTTCTACGGCGCCGGACAACTGGTCTTCTCGTCGGCATCGAGCAAGACCGCCTACGCCGCGGCGCTGCAGTTGCACGGACGAGGCCCGCGCGTGGTGGCACTCACCTCACCCGGGAACGTCGCGTTCACCCGATCGCTCGGCTGCTACGACGAAGTTCTTCCCTATGCCGACGCCGGTGACCTCGCCGTGCTGCCGACCGTCTATCTCGACCTGTCCGGCGCGCCGGCGACCAGGGCGACGCTCCGCGAACGACTCGCTGACCAACTGATCCGCGACATCGCGGTCGGCCTGACCACTCAGGTCTCGAACGCCGCCACGGCGGGCGAGGTGTTCTTCGCCCCGGTCCAGATCCGTAAACGCCGCCTCGAATGGGGTAACGACGGCCTGGAGCAACGATTCGCCGAGGCGTGGCGCCACTTCACCGTCGCGGTCCTCCCCCGGCTCGAAGTCCATACCGAAGACGGGCCCGACGCTCTGCGGCAGGCGTGGCAGGAGGTTCTGGCCGGCCGCACCCCCGCCCACGTCGGGCGCGTCGTGACCATGTGAGCAGTCGCCCGGCGGCCGGTCACCCACCGGCCGCAAGTCGCCGCACAGCTCCAGAGACCAGTCAAACCGGTGGTCGGGCTCGTGGTCGTCGCACTGGACGCCAGGTCCGGTACAGGCACGCTGATCAGTTCTCCAGGCTGGAACGTGGAATCCAACCCGTTACCGACGGCGCCGACTCCCATGATCGAGTGGTCCGCCGATAGTGGCGAATCACGGAAATCATGAGAATGATGACGGCCGGCCCGAAGATCCAAGGAAGTCGGGCCATGTGCAGGGGCAGGAAACGGTAGGTCAGCAAGAGCGCGGCGAAGACGAGCGCACCATGGACGGCCGTCTGCATTCCCGATCGGTCCCAGCCGCGAGCCTGCGAGTGCAGAAAGATCTCGATGGTGAGGGCGAATACCACACCGGCGACGATGTCCACACCGTAGTGATAGCCGAACCCCAGGGTCGCACCGAGCGTGGCGATCAGCCAGAAGGTCCCGGCGAATCGTAGAGCGCGTGGGCTTCGACGAGAATGAATGAAGATCGCGGTGGCCCATGCGGTGTGCAGACTGGGCATGCAGTTGCGGGGAGTGATCTCGTCGAACGGCATGTGACGCGGAGGGCCGATCGATGGTGGGACGTCCGGCCAGAGGTTGGCCATGGCCCAGTGCCCGCCGTGCACGCCGTACGCGAACACTGGTCCGACCACAGGGAACAGCATGTAGATGCCGGGCCCGAGAAGTCCTATGACCAGAAACGTGCGCACCAGGTGATGGCGCGGGAACGCCCGCTCCTGCGCTACGCCACGAAGCTGGTAGATCGCGATGACAACCGCAGCCACCGCGAGTTGTGTGTAGACGCCGTTGAGCAAGTGGGTGCCGACCGTACCCGTGGCCCGGACGATCCGGCCCACCACCCAGGACGGATTGCCCAGCGCGTGGTCGGCGGTCGCCACGTACTGGTCGAGCACTGCGGGGCGGGTCTTCGCCGTGATGAGCAACCAGGTTTCCCCGGTTTTCCGGGCCGCCGCCAGCAGCAGAGCCAGCCCGACGCCTTTCAGCAGCAGGATTCGTTCCTGGCCGGTGCGTCGGGTCAGGGCGATGAACGCGTGGGCCGCGATCACCCACAGCGCACCGTTTCCGAAGGTGAGCCTGGCGTCGGCGAACCAACGAACCAGGAGGAAGGCGGCATCTATCCCGATTGCCGCGCCCAGTGAGATGACTCTTTGGCGTCGGGTGAGCACCACCATCATCAAGGCCAGACTGGCGTACAGCGGGAAGCCCGACTTAGGGGGGAATATGAACTCTTCCGCCTGCTTGGTGACGGGTCCGGGCAGGCTGTAACGACGTGCCGTGAACTCCAGCGCGGCAAGAAAGCCGAGACCCACGATGCCCCAGATGACCCACTGAAAAAATGGGCGTCGGCGCCACGGAGTCTGGTCATCTGTTCGGGAAAGTTCCCGCGATGTCATGAGTTTCAAGATCTTACCGATTGCTAGTTTCCGGTCGATGGGTTGCTTCTCGTGCCACGGCAGCGGTTTGCCGTGACCCGCCGGCGATCTGCGGGACTGTTCAGGTGGTTTCCGCCCGGCACCCGGCTCAGGTCAGCCTTGTCCCCGAGCAGTCGGAGCCTGGGGCGGCGACGATGCGGCCGCGTCCGCACGCACCTGAACGGTCACGATCCAAGGTCATCGCCATAAGGCCGGTCATCGTAGCCGAGTGCTGCACCCGGCGGCGACGGTTCTCTCGCTCGCAGCGCCTGCCCCGGGGACCCGGCGGGACTTCAGGACGACGGCAGTCGTCGGCGCCGGCCCGGCGGGCCTGGTCGCCGCGCTCGGGGCAGCAGGCTCGCGGGCGAACATCACCCGGCGCTCGTCGCGTCCTTCGCCGCCGGCCCCGGGCGGGACGCCGCGTTCAGTCAGCTGAGGGAACTGACTTCGCAGGTCGGCGAAGACCTGGCGGTAGCCGTCACGGCCGTGCACGAAAGCGCGGCAGACCGGCACTTCCAGCACGGCCACCAGGGAGTCCTCCTCGGCCGAGAGGAACAGGCCGCTGGTGGCCCAGTCGTGGGGCGACTGCTCGTAGTCGCCGTCCGGAGGCGCCGGCACCTCGGTGCGGGATGGCCGCGCCCCGGTCGAGCACGCTCCACCAGTGGCCGGAGTCGTCGAAGGGCGGTGGAGCGATCGGGCCCGGTGATCTGGCCGCTCGACCCGTTGTTGTCGAGCGGACCCGCGCCGCCGCTGTGGGACGAGCTGTCAGAGTCGGGCGATGGCCGAGGCCGGGTCCTCGATCGCGTCGGCGACGCCACGCATGAAGCCGGCCGCGACGCCGCCGTCGCAGACGCGGTGGTCGAACACGAAGCTCATCTGCGTGATCTTCCGGACGCACAGTTCGCCGCCGACCACCCACGGGCGATCCAGGATGCGGCCGAAGCCGAGGATAGCCACCTGCGGATGGTTGATGATCGCGGCGCTGCCGTCGACGCCGAAACCGCCGTAGTTGTTGAGCGTGAACGTGCCCGCCGACAGTTCTCGTGCGCTGGTGCGGCCGGCCCGGGCGGTGGCGGTGAGCCGGCGGATCTCGTCGCCGAGGCGGGCCGTGGTCATCGACTCGGCACCGAGCACCGCCGGCACCACCAGACCGCGCTCGCCCTGCACGGCGATACCGAGGTCGATGTGGTCGAACTCGATGATCTCCTGCCGCTCGGCGTCGAACCGGGCGTTGAGCACGGGGTACTCGCGCAGCGCGGCCACCGTGAAACGGGCCAGGTAGGCGAGCAGGCCCGGACCGCCCGGGTTGCTCTCGCGCAGCTGCCACAGCCTCGTCGCGTCCACATCGACCCACACTGTCGCTTCCGGGATCTCGGCACGGCTGCGGCTCAGCGCGGCCGTCGCGGCCTTGCGAAAACCACTGAGCGGGGTACGCCGTTCGCCCGCCCGTGGTGCGGAGGTCCGCGCCGGCGCGGAGGCGGCAACCGCGCGCTCGACGTCGGCCCGGACGATCACGCCACCGCGACCGGTCGCCTCGATCGAGGCCAGGTCGATGCCGTTGGCGCGGGCCAGGTTGCGCACCAGCGGTGAGGTGACTCGCGGCGCCGGCCGCGCTCCGGCGTCCGGGTGGGCGGGGGCAGCCGAGTGGGCGGGGGCAGACGGGTGAGCGGCGACGGGCGTGCCGGGAGTGCTCCGGGGGCGGCGACGACGAGCGGCGGCCGGGGCGGCGGAGGTGCCGTAGCCGATCAGGACGTTGCCGGAGCCGGCCTTCTCCTCCGCGCGGTAGGTGTCGGCCGGGGTCAGTGGCTCCACAGTGATCAGTGGCTCGCCGACGGCCAGCGTGGTGCCGGCGGTCGCGTGCAGGGTTGCCACCCGGCCGGCATAGGGCGACGGCACCTCGACCATCGACTTGGCCGTCTCCACCTCGGCGATGCCTTGGTCGACCTCGACGACGTCGCCCTCGGCCACGAGCCATTGCACGAGCTCCGCCTCGGTCAGGCCCTCGCCGAGGTCGGGCAGGCGAAACGTCTGAGCGGTCATCACTGCTCCCATTGCAGGTCGTCGACGGCGTCGAGCACCCGGTCCACGCCGGGCAGCTGGAAGTGCTCGAGTTTCGGCGGCGGGTAGGGGATGTCGAAGCCGCTGACCCGGCGGATCGGGGCGGCCAGCGAGGAGAAGCACCGTTCGGTGGTCCGGGCGACGATCTCCGAGGCGACGCTGGCGAACCCGGCCGCCTCGGCCACGACCACGGCGCGGCCGGTGGAGCGGACCGCGGCGCAGACGGTCTCGTCGTCGAACGGCACGATCGAGCGCAGGTCGACGACCTGCAGGCTCCGGCCCTCGCCGGCGGCCACCTCGGCCGCTTCGAGCGCCACCGGGACGGCCGGTCCGTACGCCAGCAGCGTGGCGTCGGTGCCGTGGCGGCGGACCACCGCCGTACCGATGCCGGGTCCGGACGCCGGGAGGGTGACCTCCTGCTTGCTCCAGTACAGCTTCTTGGGTTCCAGGAAGACGACCGGGTCGGGCGCGTCGATGGCCGCGCGCAGCAACGTGTACGCGTCGGCCGGGGTGGACGGCGCGACGACGTGCAGGCCCGGGGTATGGGCGTAGTACGCCTCGGAGGAGTCGCAGTGATGTTCCACCCCGCCGATGCCGCCGGCGTAGGGCACCCGGATCACCATGGGCAGCGCGACCCGGCCGCGGGTGCGGTTGCGCATCTTCGCGACGTGGCTGACGATCTGCTCGAACGCGGGGTAGGCGAACGCGTCGAACTGCATCTCGACGACCGGGCGCATTCCGTTCATGGCCATCCCGACCGCCATGCCGACGATGCCGGACTCCGCCAGCGGGGTGTCGAAGCAGCGGTTCTCGCCGAACTCGGCGGTCAGCCCGTCGGTGATCCGGAAGACCCCGCCGAGGGCGCCGACGTCCTCGCCGAACAGCACCACCGCCGGGTCGGCGGCCATGGCGTCGCGCAGAGCCTGGTTGAGTGCCTGCGCCATGGACATGGTGCGCATCTCGGCATCGAGCACCGTCATCAGGACGTTCCTTCCCGGCTGAGTTCGTCGCTGAGCAGGGCGGCTTGCTCGCGCAACTGGGGCGTCGAGTGGGCGTACACGTAGGTGAAAAGGTCTTGGGGGTCGGGTTCGATGTCGGTGTTGAGGCCGGCGCGCAGGTGCTCGGCCACCCGGTCGGCCTCGGCGTCGAATCGGGCGCGGGTCTCGTCGGTCAACACGCCGCGATCGCGCAGGTAGGTCTCCAGGCGGCGGATCGGGTCGCGGTCCAGCCATTCCTTGACCTCGGCCTCGTCGCGGTAGCGGGTCGCGTCGTCGGCGTTGGTGTGCGCCTGCATCCGATAGGTGTGCGCCTCGATCAGCTGCGGCCCCTGCCCCGCCCGGGCCCGGTCCACGGCTTCGCCGAGCACGGCGAGCAGCGCGGCCATGTCGTTGCCGTCGACACGTTCGGCGGCGATGCCGTAGCCGATGCCCTTGTGCGCGAGTGACGGCGCCGCCGACTGGCGGGCCAGCGGGACGCTGATCGCGTACTCGTTGTTCTGCACGAGGAAGACGACCGGGGCGCGGAAGACGGCGGCGAAGTTCAACGCCTCGTGGAAGTCGCCCTCGCTGGTGCCGCCGTCGCCGCACATCGCCATGACGACCGTCGGTTCGCCGCGCAGCCGGGCGGCGTGGGCGACGCCCACCGCGTGCGGCAGCTGGGTCGCGAGCGGCGTGGCGTGCGGGGCGACGTGATGCTCGTACGGGTCGTAGCCGCAGTGCCAGTCGCCTTTCAGCAGGCTCAGCGCCTCGACCGGGTCGACGCCCTTGACCACGGCGGCGACCGTGTCGCGGTAGGTGGGGAACAGCCAGTCGTCGGCGGTCAGCACCCGGGCGGCCGCGACCTGACACGCTTCCTGACCGTGCGAGGACGGGTAGACCGCCAGCCGGCCCTGGCGGACCAGCGCGTACGCCTGGTCGTTGAGCCGGCGGGCGGTGATCAGCGCGGCGAGGGACGCGAGCAGCTCGACGTCGTCCGGGACGGTGTGCGCCACGATGCCGGCCGGCTGTCCCTGGGCGTCGATCAGGGTGACCGGGTCCGCGGACGGCAGCAGCCGACGGGGGTCAGGTGTCATGGGGTAATGGTGTGGGCGTCCCCACTTGTGTTCCACATCTGGCCGAAGAACGAGAGAATGACGCTCCTGAACGATCGTTCAACGGCCAAACGTCCAGCCGGAGCGGCGGGCGCGAAGGGAGACGGAGACAGGTGGCCAGCACCCTCGACGACATCGACCGGCAGATCCTCGACGCGTTCCGGCGCGACGGGCGGATGTCGATCCGGACGCTGTCCGAGACACTGCACATCTCGCGGGCCAACGCCTACTCCCGCGTCCAGCGGCTCCGCGACGACGGCGTGATCAAGGGCTTCCGCGCCGATGTCGACCACGTCGCGGCCGGGCTGGGAACATCGGCGTACGTGACGGTGAACCTGCACCAGGCCGAGTGGCGCACGGTCGGCGAACGGCTGCGCACGCTGCCCGGAGTGGTGCACATCGCCCTGGTCGGCGGCGACTTCGACGTGATCCTGCTGGTCCGGGCCCGCGACAACGCCGACCTGCGACGCCTGGTCCTCGACGAGATCCAGGGCATGCCGGGGGTGGTGAACACCCGCACCTCCCTGGTGTTCGAGGAATTCGAGCCCAAGCCCGCCCAGCCGGCCGCGCCCGCGGGTTGACCGGGGCGGGCGTCCTTCGCGAAAACGTTTGTCATGGCAGTTGAGCTGCGCCGACGCCGCCGTTGAAATCCGGACAACGACATGCTTCAATCGGCTGGGGTGCTGGGAGCGCTCCCAAAGACGTCGGAGCCGGGCCGCCGGCCGCCCGCGTCGCACCTCCCCGCACCACGCCGAGCCGCGGGCCGGTCACCTCCGACCTGGCTTCGCGGGCATCCCCGCCCTTCAGGAGCATCCTCATGACCCGAGCAAGAACGAGAAACATCGGATTGGTGTCGGCGAGCCTCGCGTTGGTGGCAGGTGCGGCGGTCGTCGCCGCCCGGCCCGCGGACGCGGCAGCCGCCGGATGTTCGGTGACCTACGCCGTCTCGTCGCAGTGGCAGGGCGGGTTCGGCGCAAGCGTGGCGATCACCAACCTGGGTGATCCGTTGACCGGCTGGAACCTCACATGGTCGTTCGGGGCCGGGCAGACGGTGACGCAAGCGTGGAACACGACGCTGACCCAGAGCGGTTCCGCGGTGACGGCGGCAAACGTCGGCTACAACGGCGCGGTCGGCACCAACGGGACAGTCTCCTTCGGTTTCAACGGGTCGTGGACCGGCAGCAACCCGACGCCGTCGAGCTTCGCGCTGAACGGGGTGACCTGCACCGGCGGCACGACGACGACCCCGCCGACCACGGAGCCCACGACCGGACCCACCACCGGGCCCACGACCGGACCCACGACGGGCCCGACCACCGGACCCACGACGGGCCCGACCACGCCGCCCGCGACGTGCACGCTCCCGTCGTCGTATCGGTGGACGTCCACCGGACCGCTCGCCACCCCACGGTCGGGCTGGGTCTCGCTCAAGGACTTCACCGCCGTGCCCTACAACGGCAAGCACCTGGTCTACGCGACGACCCACGACACCGGCTCGACGTACAGCTCGATGAACTTCGGCCTTTTCACCAACTGGTCGGACATGGCTTCGGCCAGCCAGAACGCGATGTCCTCGGGCACCGTCGCGCCGACGCTGTTCTACTTCGCACCGAAGAACATCTGGGTGTTGACCTATCAGTGGGGAGCGACCGCGTTCTCCTACCGCACCTCGAGCGACCCGACCAACGCCAACGGCTGGTCGGCGGCGAAGCCGCTGTTCTCCGGCAGCATCACCGGTTCCGGCACCGGCCCCATCGACCAGACCATCATCGGTGACAGCCAGAACATGTACCTGTTCTTCGCCGGGGACAACGGCAAGATCTACCGAGCGAGCATGCCGATCGGGAACTTCCCCGGCAACTTCGGTACCAGCTACACCACGATCATGAGCGACACCCAGGCCAACCTGTTCGAGGCGGTCCAGGTCTACAAGGTGCAGGGCCAGAACCAGTACTTGATGATCGTCGAGGCGATGGGCCGCAACGGCCGATACTTCCGGTCGTTCACCGCCACCAGCCTGTCCGGCAACTGGACCCCACAGGCGGCCACCGAGAGCAACCCGTTCGCGGGCAAGGCCAACAGCGGTGCCACCTGGACCAACGACATCAGCCACGGCGACCTCGTCCGGGCCACCGCCGATCAGACCATGACCGTCGACCCCTGCAACCTGCAACTGCTCTACCAGGGGTACGCCCCCGGCTCGTACCCCGACTACGGCAAGCTGCCCTACCGCCCCGGTGTCCTGACGCTGCGGCGCTGACCAACGAGAACCGATGGGCTGCCACCGAAGTGGCAGCCCATCGTTCGGGCCGGCCGCCCGAGCACTTCGGCTTGTTCGAGGCGTTCGCCGGGGCGCAGGGCTCCGCCCGGGCCGGAGCAGGAGTGACCGAACCCTCCTCCTCGGATGAAGACCGAGGTCGGCCGGGCTCGCGGCGCGGATCGGCCGAGTCGTCGGCACGACCGCGCCCGGGGTCTCGTTCCGGTCGGGTGAATGCCGACATTGAGGTACGACATTGCGGAAAGTCACCGGTCCGTCAGGCGATGCGGACGACTCACCTCGCCGCGGGCGCGGGAACCTCTACCCTGGCCGGATGACTCAGGCCAGTCCCGCCGGCGCCAACGCGCGCGGCCGGGCGCGTCGCGAAGCACTCCTCACGGCGGTGACGGCGGATCTCGCCGCCAACGGGCTGGTCGACTTCTCGATGCGCCGGGCGGCGAGGGCCGCGGGCACCACCCACAAGGTACTGATCTATCACTTCCAGACCAGCGAGCTTCTTCTCGAGGAGGCCATGCGCCGGCTTCGGATGCGGCGCATCGAGGGCGCACTGACCGGCGCCGGGGCCGGCGGGACGCTGGCGGAGCGCGTACGGGCGCTGTGGCCGTCGCTGGCCGCGGACGACACCGGCCTCCGGGTCATCGACCAGGCCATCGGCCTGGCCATGTACGACCCGCAACGGTACGTCCATCTGGCGGCGGACGCCTCCGACCTCTACGTCGGACCGCTCGTCTCGCTGTGTCCGCCGGATTGGCGGGCGGAACGCAAGCGCCAGGTGGCCGAGATGGTCATGGCAACGATGCGCGGGTTCCTGATGGAGTGGCGCACCACCCGCGACGAGTCGCGGATCGAGGCCGGGCTGGCGGCTCTTACCCGCGCGCTGGACAGCGAGGAGGCCCGGGCCGACCACGAATGACCACGGCGTTGACCGCAAGTGAGCCAGGTGGTTCACTTGTGTCGGGGGGTGCCTGATGACTGTCCGGGCTCGCGTCAAGGTGCGGTTCAGCAGCGGTTCCGACGAGTGCGTCGCATACCACTACCCCGGCACGAACGGCGCCTGTGTGGTGATGGGCCCGGGCGGCGGGATCACGAAGGAGCCGGGCACCGACCGGTTCGCCACCCGTTTCCATCGCGCCGGCTACAGCGTCCTCGCCTTCGATCATCGGCACTGGGGGGAGAGCGGCGGGACGCCCCGTCAGGTCATCCGGGTGGGCTCCCAGCTGGCGGACTGGAAAGCGGCAGTGCGCACCGCCGCTCGACTTCCCGAGGTCGACGCCACCCGGATCGCGCTCTGGGGGTTCTCACTCTCCGGTGGTCACGTCGTCAAGGTCGCCGCCGACAGGGCGCTCGGAGTCGCGGCGGTGATCGCGCAGACCCCGTTCAGCGACGGGCTCGCGCTCTTCCCGAACGCCCTGCGACACGAGACGCTCGGCGTGGTGGCGCGATTCCCGCTCATCGCCGCCGGTGACCTGCTCCGCGGCGCCCTCGGACGCGAGCCCCGACTCATCCCGCTCGCCGGCCCGAAGGGGACGGTGGCGATGCTGACCACGCCCGACGCTCAACTGGGCGACCGCGCACTCGACCCGGACGGCGCCTACCCGGACTGGACCCGGTCGGTGGCGGCGCGTTCGGTGCTGCCGCTCGGCTCCTACCGCCCGACCCGGTCCGCTCGCAAGCTCACCGCCCCGCTGCTGGTGGTGGTGGCGCGCGCCGATCAGACGAACCTGCCCGGTCCCGCTGTCAAGATGGCCCGCCGAGCTCCCCGCCACGAACTCCTGGAGCTGTCCGGCCACCACTACGCCCCGTTCCTGGACGAACATGACACCGTCGTCGCCGCCGAGCTCGACTTCCTCGAGCGCCATCTGAGCACGTGACGACGATCAGCCCCGTGGCAACGCCGGGCCGACGACTCATGGAGCGGGCACGTCGTCGAACGTCGGCGGCACGGTCAGCCACGTCACCCGGTCGACGGGCCAGAACAACGTGAAGGCCCGCCCCACGATCGAGTCGGCCGGAATGGTCGCCTTCTCGATGTCCTGATCGGTCAGCCAGTGTTCGAGCGAGTCCGCGGAAGCTGAGCGGTGATCGCCCATCACCCAGATCCGGCCCGGCGGGACCGTGACGTCGAAGGGCTTGCCGGCCGCTTCATCGGCCACGCCGTCAAGATCCTTGAAGACGTACGGCTCGTCGAGAGCGTGGCCGTTGACCGTGATGCGGTGCGTGGCGTCGCAGCACTGGACACGGTCGCCGCCGACCCCGATGACACGCTTGATGAAGTCCTTGTCCTTGCTGCTCTTACGCCATTGCCGCGGAGCCTCGAAGACGATGATCTCGCCGCGCCGGGGGTCGCGGAAATTGTAGGTCAGCTTGTTGACCAGCACCTTGTCGTTGATGTCGAGGGTGTGCTCCATCGAGGGCGAAGGGATGAAGAACGTCTGCACCACGAACGCCCGCACCAGGAGGGCGACCAATACCGCCACCCCGAGGAGGATCGGCAACTCGCGCCAGAACGAACCCCGACGCTTATCGATCTGCTCGTCCACCATGAACGGATCGTACGCATCAGTCGCCAACCACGGGCCCGGTGATCACGTGCACCGGCCCGCAGCATCCCGGGCTCCGTTCCGGGCTCCGGCAGCCGCCGGTCTCTAACCTGACACCGACCAGCACCACCGGCACGATGGGCGGGCTCGGCCGCGCGCTCCAGGGAAAACGTTTGTCATGCCGCCTGAACTGCGGTGATGTTTCCATTGAGTTGCAGGACAGTGACATGTTTCAATGTGTTGGCTGGGAGCGCTCCCGCGCCCCCGCGATGCCGCCGTCCGGCCGCGCCGCGAGCGAGATCGCTGGGCCGGCCAACATCATCGCCGCCGCTGTCGCTGCACCCGGAGGAGACCATGAGACGTACGCATCGCGTGCCCCGAGCGCTGCTCGCCGGCCTGGCCGGGGTGGCGTTACTCGGCACCACCGCCGTGCTGACCGCGAATCCGGCCGCGGCGGCGGCCGGCTGCCGGGTCGACTACACCATCAGTTCGTCGTGGCCCGGCGGGTTCGGCGCGACCGTCGCGGTCACGAACCTCGGCGACCCCGTCGACGGGTGGCGGCTCACCTGGTCGTTCACCGCGGGGCAATCGATCACCCAGCTGTGGAACGGCTCGTACACCCAGACGGGCGCCGCGGTCACCGTCACCAACGCCGCCTACAACGCGTCGATCGCTTCCGGCGCGACGGCAAGCGTCGGCTTCAACGGCAGCTCGACCGGGACGAACCCGATCCCGGCCGCGTTCAGCCTCAACGGCACCAGTTGCACCGGCGGCGTCGTCAGCCCGCCGACCAGCCCGCCGGTCACACCGACCACGCCGCCGACCACGCCGCCGCCGGCGCGGCAGGGCCCCTGTGACATCTACTCGGCCGGCGGCACCCCCTGCGTGGCGGCGCACAGCACCACCCGCGCGCTGTACGGCGCCTACAACGGCCCGCTCTACCAGGTGCGCCGCTCGTCCGACAACACCACCCGGGACATCGGCTTGCAAACCGCCGGCGGGGTCGTCAACGCCGCCACCCAGGACTCGTTCTGCGCCGGCACCAACTGCGTCATCACCATCCTGTACGACCAGTCCGGCCGCAACAACCGCCTCACCCAGGCCCCGCCCGGATATTGGAAGGGCCCGGCCGCCGGCGGCTACGACAACCTCGCCGACGCGAAAGCCGCACCGATCACCGTCGGCGGCCAGAAGGCGTACGGCGTCTACATCGCCCCCGGCACCGGCTACCGCAACAACAACACCAACGGCGTGGCCAAGGGTGACCAGCCGGAGGGGATCTACGCGATCGTCGACGGCACGCACTACAACCAGTGGTGCTGCTTCGACTACGGCAACGCCCAGACCGACGGCATAGCCGACGCCCCCGCCATCATGGAAACCGTCTACTTCGGTGCCGACAAGCAATGGGGCTGGGGTGCCGGCAACGGCCCCTGGATCATGGGCGACCTGGAATGGGGACTCTTCTCCGGGGACAAGGCCGGGTACAACAACCTCGCCTCGATCAACCACCGTTTCGTCACCGCCATGGTCAAGGGCGAACCGAACCACTGGGCGATCCGCGGCGGCGACGCGCAGTCCGGCGATCTCACCAACTACTTCGACGGCAAACGGCCCAGCGGCTACAACCCGATGAAGAAGGAAGGCGCCATCCTGCTCGGCATCGGCGGCGACAACAGCGTGAGCGGCCGCGGCACCTTCTACGAAGGCGTACTGACCAGCGGCTACCCGACGGCCGCGACCGAGAACGCCGTACAGGCGAACATCACCACCGCCCGCTACCACCAATAGCCCGGTCTCCGCGGCAACGGGCGGGGCGCCTGGACGTCCGGGCGCCCGCTCAACGAGAGGAAACTAATGCAGATCGCTCATCCCCCGCGCGCCCTGGTCCGGGCGATGGTCGGCGCCGCCGTGGCCATCAGCGCGGTGTCGCTCAGCGCCGTCTCCGGCGTGTCGCGGGCCGCCGCGGCCGACCTCGACCCCAGCCAGTTCCACGGCGTCAACTGGGCCCGCCTGGGCGACAACTTCTACGGCGGCAACCTGGTCCTGCACGGATTGAGCGGATCGGACAGCTACGCGACGGTCAAGGCCAAGGCGGACGCCGTCTACAACGGCTTCCGAACCAATCTCGGCGCCAACACCGTCCGACTGCCGATCAACACCTATACCACCGGTTCCGCCTGGTGGAACTCCTACACCGGCGCCATCGACTCGGCTCTCGGCAACGGTTTCAAGGTCGTCCTCTCCTACTGGGACGACGGCGTCGCCTCAAAGAACAGCAAGATCGTCAACAAGGCGGCCTTCGACGCGATGTGGAACACCGCCGTCGCCAAATACGGCGCCAACAACCAGGTCTACTTCGAGCCGATGAACGAACCCGGCGGGCACAGCACCAGCGAGTGGGCCAACGTCGCCGCGACCTGGATATCCGACCGCCCGTCGGTGCCCCGGAACCGCATCTTCGTGAGCGGTTCCGGGCTCAACGCCGACATCAAATCCATGTGTGCCGACCACCGGCTCGACGGAACCTACCTGTCCTGGCACACCTACACGTTCTTCACCGGCGCGAAGAGCTACGACGAGTGGGTCCGCTACACCCAGAACGCGGTGGGCAACTGCGCCGGCCGGACGGTCGTCGACGAATTCGGCGCCCCGATGGACACCGGCCTGAACTACAACGACGCCAACAGCACGGACAACTTCGTACGCTATTTCAGGGCGACCACGCAGGTGATCCACGACCTGCACATGGGCGCCGTCTATTGGCCCGGTCTCGGCGGCAAGAACCACAACAATCAGGGCGACGACTGGTACGCCATGCAGAAACTGCACGGCACCGGCACCGGTCTCACTCTCACCACGCCCAGCACCACCGGCGCCGGACGCCTCCGGTACGCCTGGACCGCCACCGTGCCGCCCAGCAGCACCACGCCGTCGCCCAGTCCCAGCTCGCCGTCGCCCAGCCCCAGCTCGCCGTCGCCCAGCCCGACCACCCCGCCGGCCAGCCCGTCCACCCCGCCGCCGGCCACCTCGGCCTGCCGCGTCGGCGCCGCCGTCAACGCCTGGAACAGCGGCCTCACCGAAACCATCACGATCACGAACGCCGGCGCCGCCGCGATAAACGGCTGGAGCCTCACGTTCGACCTGCCCGCCGGCCAGACCATCACCTCGGGCTGGAACGCCACCTACACGCCCACGACGGGCCGAGTCGCCGCCACCAACGCGTCCTACAACGCCGCCATCGCCCCCGGCGCCTCGGTGAGCATCGGGTTCCAGGCCAGTCACACCGGCAACGCCGGCAACCCGGCGTCCTTCACGCTCAACGGCACCACCTGCGACAACAGCTGACAAGCCGGCCTCGGCGGAACGTCGCCGGCGGGCGGGAGACGGTCTCGTCGGAGTGCGGCCGTCTCCCCGCGCGTCGAGGACACCGTAGCCGCATGACGTCGATGTCCGTCGTTTGACGGGCGCATCGGAAAACGTTAGCTTGGCGACAGCTATCCATAGACACTGATGGATTTCCGAGCCGGGTCGCGAGTCGTCGGCGCCCGGCCATCACCCCCTCTCCGGCCGCAGCGCCGCCCGACGTCCGTGCGTCCCGCGCCGCCGGTATCCCCCGCTCGCCGCCACCGGTCGACGGGACCACGCTCCGCCGAGCCGCCACCCGCCTCGGTCCCCTCGGCAGAAAAGGAATCAGCCTTGATGACAACACGCAGGGACGGCGGAGCGAGCCGCCGACCGACCGACCCACCACCGCGGCGGTTCCGTCGCTGGGCCGCGGCCGCAGGTCTACTGCTGGCGGCGGCGGGCATACAGGTCGTCTCCCCCGAGCCGGCGCAGGCCGCCACCGGGATCACCATCAACGGGTCGTCCGGCGGCCGCACGCTCGACGGCGTCGGAGCCATCAGCGGCGGCGGCGGCAACAGCCGGCTGCTGATCGACTACCCCGAACCGCAGCGCAGTGACATCCTCGACTACCTGTTCAAGCCGGGCTACGGCGCGGCCATGCAGATCATGAAGACGGAGATCGGCGGGGACACCAACTCGACCTCCGGCGCCGAACCGAGCCACGAGCACACCCGCGGGGCGATCAACTGCAACCGGGGCTACGAGTGGTGGCTGATGGGTGAGGCGAAGGCCCGCAACCCCAACATCAAGCTCGTCGGGCTGGCCTGGGGCGCGCCGGGCTGGATCGGCAACAACACGTTCTTCACCAACGACGCGATCGACTATCTGGTGGCGTGGCTCGGGTGCGCCACCTCGCACGGGCTGACGATCGACTACCTCGGCGGCTGGAACGAGAAGGGCCGCGACCTCACCTGGTACAAGAACCTGCGGTCGGCGCTGAACTCGCGCGGCTACGCCGCCGTCAAGATCGTCGCCTCGGACGACTTCGGCTGGGGACCGGCCGACGACGCGCAACGCGACCCCGCGTTCGGCAACGCCATCGCGGTGTACGGCAGCCACTACGTCTGCGGCTATCGCAGCGCCCAGAGCAGCTGCCCGAGTTCGACCAACGCCATCAACTCCGGCAAGTCGCTGTGGGCGAGCGAGAACGGCTCGGACGACTACAACGCCGGCGCCAATGCCCTGGCCCGCGGGATCAACCGCGGCTACATCGACGGCAAGATGACCGGTTACCTCAACTGGCCGGTCATCGCCGCCATCACCCCGAACGTCCCCTGGTCCACCACCGGCCTGGCGGTCGCTCAGCAACCCTGGTCGGGTAACTACTCGATCGGCAAGAACGCCTGGGTGATGGGCCAGACGACCCAGTTCAGCGCGCCCGGCTGGAAGTACCTCGACAGTTCCTCCGGGTACATCGGCGGCAACCGCAACAACGGCAGCTTCGTCTCCCTGAAGTCGCCCAACAACAGCAACTACAGCACCGTCATCGAGACGATGGACGCCGGGTCGGCCCAGGATCTGCAGTTCAACGTCACCGGCGGGCTGTCGACCGGCACCGTGCACGTGTGGTCCACCAACGTGCGGTCCAACAACCAGGCCGACTTCTTCGTCAAGCGCAGCGACATCACGCCGTCCAACGGCTCGTTCTCGCTGACCGTCCAGCCCGGCTACGTCTACAGCATCACCACCACCACCGGGCAGGGCAAGGGCACCGCGACGAGTCCGGCGCAGCGCTCGCTCGCCCTGCCGTACACCGACACCTTCGACAGCTACCAGACCGGCCGGGAGGCGAAATACCTCTCCGATCACCAGGGCTCGTTCGAGGTGGTCGCCTGCGGCGCAAGCCGGACCGGGCAGTGCGTACGCCAGATGTCCGAACAGGCGCCGATCTACTGGACCGACGGTCACGCCGAGCCGTTCACCCTGCTCGGCGACCTCGGCTGGCGGGACTACACGGTCTCGTCCGACGTCATGCTGGAGAAGAGCGGCTACGCCCAGCTCATCGGCCGGGCCGGCAACTACAACCACCAGGGCCCGCAGAACCTCAACGGGTACTACCTGCGGGTGGCCGACAACGGCTCGTGGTCGATCCGCAGCAACAACACCAGCGGCAACCAGCGGACCCTGGCCAGCGGAACGACGGCGGCGCTGGGCACCGGCCGCTGGCACAACGTGGCCCTCACGATGAGCGGCAGCAGCCTGACCGCGACCATCGACGGCACCATCGTGGGCCGCGCCACGGACTCGGCCTTCAGCGCCGGTCAGATCGGCTACGCCACCGGGCAGGGCGTGACCGCACAGTTCGACAACCTCAAGATTTACAGCGGCAGCGTGCCGCCGGACCCGACCCCGACCCCGTCGCCGTCGGTGAGCCCGTCGGTTCCGGTCAGCCCGAGTCCGTCCGGTCCGGGCGGGTGCACCGCCACCTACAAGGTGGTGTCCGAGTGGTCCGGCGGCTTCCAGAGTGAAATCACCGTCACCAACGCCTCGTCCGGGGCGTCGACCGGCTGGCAGGCCGCCTTCACCTTGGCCGACGGGCAACAGGTGAGCCAGTCCTGGAACGCCGACGTCAAGCAGAGCGGGTCGACGGTGACCGCCACCAACGTCAGTTACAACGGCACTCTCGCCCCCGGCGCCTCGGCGACCTTCGGCTTCCTCGGTTCCCGTACCGGCAACTCCACCTCCGCACCGACGGTGAGCTGCACACTGAGCTGATCCACGCAGCACCGCGGTGGCGGGCCCGGCAGTCGCCGGGCCCGCCACCGCGGCATCGGTCGCCCCTGGTCGGGCGCCGGCGCCCGCTCATCGGGGCCGGCCAGGCGCAAGGGGCCGCTGAATTCCTCAAGCGCACCGGCCGCCGTCCGATGGAATCCTCAGGGTCGCGTCGCGACCGCGGAGAGGGCGGTGTCCGTGGCGAGGCTGTCCACCGCCGGCCGGAAGATCCTGGCCGACGTCCCGACCCGGATCGCGGTGCTCGCCGGAGTCGGCTGGCTGATCTGCTACGCCATTCTCACCGTGCTCAGCGAGGACAACCCGAGCCGGGCGAAGTTCGTCGGCGACGTCCTCTACCTGCTGCCGATCGCCGCCGGCGCGATCGCCGCCGCGGTCGCCGCACGCCGCCTGACCGGGCGACACCGGGCGTTGTGGCGGCTGCTCGCCATCGCCTACGGCGCTCAGCTGGCCGGGGAGCTCATCTGGACCGGCTACGACTACCTGACGCCGAGCGGGCCACCCGACCCGTCCTTCGCCGACGTCTGCTATCTGACCGCGTCGGTGGTGACCGTCGCGGCGGTCCTGGTCGGGTTCGGCGGGGGCGGCCGGCTGCGGCAGCTGCGCGGCCTGCTGGACACCCTGCTGCTGATCGCCAGTGCGGGCGCGATGGGCTGGCAGATCCTCATCCGGCCCCAACTGTCCGACGGCATGGCGCTGTCGAACCTGTTCACCGTCGCCTACCCGCTGCTGGACATCGCCCTGATCTGCTGTCTCGGCATCGTGGGGATCGGCGGCCACCGCCAACTTCCCCTTTCGGTACGCCTCGTCGGCTATGCCGGCGGACTCAACGCGATCAGCGACATGCTCTACACGTACCAGCTGGTCTTCAGCACCTACGCCAGTGGCAGCTGGGTCGATGTGGCCTTCGAAGCCAGCGCGACCTGTTCCTTCGTCGCCGCCGTGGTGGCGATCCGGTTCCGAGAGCCCGCGGCGCGACGCCGCACCTTCGACCGCGGCTTCACGGTGCTGCCGGTCCTCACCGCCACCCTGGCCTCCTGCACACTCGTCGTCGTCGAGCGGGTGACCAGCGGCACGACCAGCGTCCTGACGCTGATCATCGTCGGCGTGCTCATCCTGGCGATGCTGACCCGGCAGTATCTGTTCGCCGCCGACCGGGCGAGCCTGGCCACGGAGCTGCGCCATGCCGTCCAGGAGCAGCAGCGCCTGGCCGTCACCGATGGATTGACCGGCCTGCACAACCGTCGCTTCCTCACCGAGCGGATGGCCGCCGAGGCGGGTTCCGCACCGGACGGCCACCCGGTCAGCCTGCTCGTGATCGACCTCGACCATTTCAAGACGGTCAACGACACGTACGGCCATCCCGTCGGCGACGTGGTGTTGCGCGAGTCCGCCGGGCGCATCGCCGCGGTCTGCCGGACGGACGACGTCGTGGCCCGGTACGGCGGCGAGGAGTTCGTCGTGTTCTGCCCGGCCGCCGACGAGTCGCAGGCGCGGGCCCTGGCCGAGCGCATCCGGCAGAGCATCACCGGGACCCCGATCGTGGCCGGTGGCACACGGATCCCGGTCTCCGCGTCGATCGGCGTGGCCACCCGCCCGGCCGGCGCGGCGGACTCCCTGATGACCGCGGCCGACCAGGCGCTCTACCGGGCGAAGACGACCGGCCGCGATCGGGTCGCCGTCGCGGCGGCCGGCTGAGAATCGGGTCCGCGGCGTGCGTGCACAGCCGCCGGCTCGAGCCGTCCCGGGGATGCGCGGGAGGGTCGCGCGATGGATCATGGAAGCATGCCAGTCGTCGAAGCCGCGGTCGTGGTGCTGGTACCGCCGGATGTGGCGTTCGCGGTGTCCCAGACCACCGCACCGCTCCGGTACCGATGGGACCCCTTCGTACGCGAACAGCGGCTGCTCGACGGCGCCACCAGGCCCGGCAAGGGCGTACGGACGTTCACCAGGTCCCGCCACGGCCTCACCATGATCAGCCAGTACGTGTCGTTCGCCCCACCGACCAACGTCGGCATGAAAATGCTCCGAGGCCCCTGGTTCTTCGAGATGTTCGCCGGAGGATGGCGGTTCGCCGCGGCCGAGGGAACCCCCGGCCACACCGTCGCGACATGGCGGTACAGCTTCCGCTGCCGCCCCGCGCTTCTGCGTCCGGTGGCCGAGCGCCTCGGCCGCCGGCTGCTCCAACACGACATCAACCGGCGGATCCGCGCCTACGCGCGCGGCTGTACCGACCCGGTCGTCCTGGCAGCGGCGACGCAGGCGCTGAAGGACACCCACGGAACCCGGGGTGATGGCGCGAGTACGCCGCCTTGACGGCGGCGTCCTCGTCGGCAGCGGATGAGTCAGGCCGGCTCCACCGCGGCGGCCGGCTCCTCGGTCGCATCGGCCCCGCCCTGCGCGGGCCGCCCGCCCGGGTGGGCGAGCGACACGAGGAAGGAAATTCCCAGGGCGATCGCCATCCCGCCCAGGACCCAGCCGGTGGCGACCGCGAAGTCGTGCCGGATGGTGTCGGCCACCGCGGCCGGGATGGTGCCGCCGCTGCCGCCCCGTTGCCCGCCCGCCGAGTCGGCGAGGCTCTCGGCCTGTGTCCGCGGCACCCCGAGGCCGACCAGCGAGGACACCAGCCGGTGGGCGAAGACCGTCGACAGGACCGTGCCGAGCACCGCGACCCCGAGCGCCGAGGCGTAGTTGCGCACGGTCTGGGTGATGCCGGTGACCTCGCCGTACGAGGCGCCGATCGCCCGGTTGACCGCGTCGGTGCTGGCCGGTCCGAGCAGGAGGCCGATCCCGGCACCGGCGATGACGATGTAGGGCCACTGCGCTCCCAGGCTGAGGTCGGTGATCTTCCAGGCCCACAGCGCGAAGCCGATGGCCGCCACCGCCGACCCGGCGATCACCGGTAGCCGGGCGCCGCGCGCGTCCAGCAGCCGGCCGCCGACCTGTGCCGCCGGGGCGAAGCCGCCGAAGAAGACGAGCAGGTAGAGGCCGGCCTCGTTGGCGTCGAAGCCGAGCGAGAACTGGGCGTACACGCTGGCGAAGAAGAACACCGGGATGAACGCGATCATCGCGAGGAACAGCACCGCGTTGTCGACGACGAAGGCACGATCGCGGAAGATCCGTACCTTGATCAGCGGGCTGCTGGTACGGGCCTCGACGACCACGAAGGCCACGATGACGGCCAGGCCGCCGACGATGCACAGCCAGGTGCCGGGGTTGCCCCAGCCCCATACCGGGGCCTGCTCGAAGCCGAGTACGGACAAGCCCATGCCGGCCGCGGCGAGCAGGGCGCCGATGTAGTCGATCCGTTCCCGGCGCCGGGTCGGCGCGATGTGCGCGACGGCCAGCAGGATGAGCGCCAGCACGGCGATCGGCACGTTGATCCAGAAGATCGCCCGCCAGGTCCACTGGGTGAGGAAGCCGCCCGCGATCGGGCCGATCGCGGTCAGCCCGCCGCTGACCCCGAAGAAGATCGCCATCGCCCGGCCGCGCTCGCGGATCGGGAACGCCGAGACCACCACCGCGAGGGCGGCCGGGATCATGATCGCGCCGGAGACGCCCTGCGCCGCACGGAAGATGATGATCCACGCTTCGGCCGCGCCGTTGCTCGGGGTGAGCCCGCACAGCAGCGAGGACGCGGCGAATCCGAGGATGCCGATCGTCGCCATCCGGCGATGACCCAGCACGTCGGCGAGCCGGCCGCCGAAGGCGAAGGTCGCCGCCAGGGCCAGCAGGTAGGCGTTGATGACCCAGCGTGAGCCCTCCGCGCTCAGCGACAGCTCGGACTGGATGTTCGGGGCGGCGATCGCCACGATGGTCTGGTCGATGAAGGTCATCGCCACCGCGAGGAGCATCGCGATGAGAGCGATGTTCTTCGATCTGGTGGCGGGCGCGTCAGGCTGAGGCATGCGTCGATCGTTGCATCGTCAGTGGCCTGCGGATATCCGTCGAGGACCCGACCCGGTTGTCCATCGGACGACGGACAGGCCGGGGCACCCGCCGCGCTGCCTCGGTCATGAGACGAAGTACGCGCACGACATCCGGGCGAGCTGCGGGTCGCCGGGTTCGGGGTTGCGAACGCGGTGGACGGTGGCCGGCCAGCGCCGGCCGCTGCGGTCCTCCATCTCCTGGCCGGTGTGCACGATGAGTTCGTTGCCGGCGTCATGCACCTCGGCCCAGCCGTCGGGACCCTCGATCTGCAGGCCCGGCAGCGATGCCGGGGCGAGGATCGTCAGGGCGTTCAGGTCCTTGTGCGCGGGTGACCGCGGCGTCCCCCGCTGGGCCCGTTGCCGCACCATCGCCGAGTCGATGTCGCCCTCGAACGGGGGGTAGCGCATGACGCGCAGGCACCCTCGATCGGTACGGCGCAGCAGCCTCGGGCCGCCCCGCGCCGCGATCTGCTCGCCGATCTTCCGGGCGACCGGGGCGAGCAGGGCGATCAGTGCGTCGGTCTGGTCGCACAGCGCCTGGGGCAGGCGTACGCCTCTGCGGTAGTAGTAGCTGTCCTTCATCTCGGCGGTGAATGCCGGTTGCAACGGGAGGAAGCCGATCGGCCGGTGCCGGTTGCCGGGCAGGGTTTTCCGCAGCGGGCCGGTCAACGTCCGCTCCCACGCCGCGTAGGTAACGTGCACCAACTCGACCTGGGCCGGGGTCAGGGGCAGGCGGAGGAAGGTGCGCGATTCCAGCTCGGCGGCCGCGGTGTCGGGGACGGGCACGGGCAGCGGTTCGGTTGTCACAGCGCCGCCACCGCCCGCGGCAGGTGCCGACCGTCGATCGGCCGCGCGTAGAGTCGCAACGCCAGCCCGTGCTCGCTCAGGGTGAATCCGGCGTAACCGGCCGGCAGGCGCAGGCGGCGGAATCGGGTCAACAGCGGGTCGGCGGCCCCGTCGAGCACCTCGGCCGCGCGCCGGGCGCCGGGCGCGGCGTGTTGAAGCTTGAGTCGCGGGCTGTCACCGGCGACCGCGAGCGAGAGCAGTCGGGGCCACCCGGCCGTCGCCGAGCGCCGGACGAGGTCGGGGATCGCGTCGACCACGCCGGGGGCGAGCCCGCCCGATCGAGCCGCCGCCATGGCGACGTCGACGAGCCGGGTGCCGCGCAGGGCAGCGACGTCGAAGTAGACCGATCGCTCGTCGGGACGTCCGGACCGCCAGCGCTCGGCGACCATCGTGGCGGGCACGGTGCCCGCGAGTCCGTGGTGCTCGTCCCGGCGCGCGGACCGGTACCAGGTGACGGCGCGCAGCTGATGTTGCGAGAGGTCACAGCGCACGAATCGAGGGCTCGGTCCGGACCACGGCCGGTTCCAGTGCCCGCCGATCCAGTGCACGAGAGGGGCTTGGTTTCCCGCTACCAGCACGCCCACGGCGCCGGTGTCCGAGGCGATACTGAGTTCCGCGGCGGCGACGCCGGCGAGCCGGTTCAGGATCTCGGTGTGGTTCACCAGTACAACACCCACCCCGCGGTGTCGCGGATTCCGTGCCCCTGCAACGTGATCCGCTGGTCGCCGGGCCACAGCCGCGGGACCGCTCCGATGCGGTGCAGGACCGACCGCATCTGCACCGCCATGACACCGACCTGGTAGGGATGGCGGGTCGGCGGCTTCGTCTCGGCGATCCGGCGGATGTCGCCGGCGCGGCCCATCCGGCGCCGGCGCCGGCTCTCCTCGACGGTGAAGTTCCAGTACTCCAGGGCCGCGCCCTCGTGCGGCAGCCGGATCGCCAGGGTGAAGGAGATGTGCTGCCTCGGGTGGACGATCTCCGCCGCCCACGGCAGCGCCTCGTACTGCAGGTCGAAGTGCTCGTTGGGCACTCCCCCGGTCGAGATGCCGAGCTCCTCGAAGATGTGGAAGCCGGGCAGGGCCGCCCTGCCGCTGTCGAACCGGGTGGGCGCACCGAGATGCTCGGCCAGCGCGGCGCCAACCGCGGTGTGCACGTCCCCGAAGTGCTCGGTGAGCAGCGCGTTCTGCGACTCGAACCGCTCGTGGTAAGCACGGACCGGATCGGCCGAGTGAGCGAGGTCGAGGTAGGTCGCCACGCCCAGGGTCCAGAAATGCTCGGCCCGCTCGATCCACCGCGGGCGCAGTGCCCGGACCCGGTCGGCCACGTCGGCCGCCCCGGCGGGGTCGAGCACCACGAGGTCGGCCATGACCGGGTTCACCAGTAGAGAAGCCATCGGTTCTCCTCGATCGCGAGCGCGTGACCCTGCAGAGTGATCCGCCGGCCGGCGTTTCCACCCGGGTAACAGGCCCGGCGGTGCAGGGTCCGACCGGTGTGCACGAACAGCTCGCCCAGCCGGTAGTCCTCGCGCTCGATGTACGGGCGCCCCGAGCCACCGCGGGAGAACTCGATCCCGCCCCCGGCCGGCGGCAGCTCGACGGGCAGGGTGAAGGTCCGGGTCGGCGTGTCCAGCCGGGTGGCCGGCCCCAGGTGCCGGAACTGCAGATCGAGGTGCAGGCGGTCACGGGCGGCGCCGGTCAGCGACCGGGCCAGGAACAGGTGGAAACCAGGCAGAGCCGTCGCCCCGGAAGCCAGCGTGCACGGCGCGTTCAGCTCGTCCTCCAGGGCCAGGCGGCAGCTCTCCAGCAGGTCCGGGAACTCCCCCGCGAGCAGCTCGTTGTCGGCGGCCGCGCGGTGGGCGTACCCGTCGAGGTTCCGCTGCGGGCCCACGTCGAGGTAGACCGAGGCACCCAGGCTGTAGAAGTCCCGGCCGCGCTCGCGCCAGCGAGGGCGCAGTGCGTCGATTCGTCCCACGACGTCGGCGCAGGCCCGCGAGGTCAACAGAGTGCGGCGTACGACCGGGGTGTCGTCCACGACGGCGCTCATGGCGCCAGCACCCGGCAGAGCGCTGCGGAGATGGCCCCGTCACAGCGGCGGTCGTACCAGTCGTAACCGGGCATCGGATTCGCCTCCAGGCACCACCAGCGGTCCTGTGCGTCGACGCGGAAGTCCCATCCGGTGAACGCCAGGCCCATCGTCTCGGCCGCCGACCGCATCCGTACGACCAGTTCGTCGGGGACCTCGACAGGTCGGTGAGTGATGTCGGCCCCGCGGGTCCGGTAGTCCACCACCGCGCCGTCGATCCGCTCGGCGAAGGCTTCCCCACCCACAAGATGCACGCGTACGTCGAAACCCTCGATCCGGCGTTGCAGGTGCACCGGCCCCTGGCTCGCGTCGAAGGAAGCGAAGCGGCCGGCGTCGACGAGTTGCGCCGCCCCCCGTACCCCGGTGATCGTCTTGACGATCACCGGTCCGTGCCGGTCGAGGAAGTCGAGGATGCGTTCGCGGTCGGACGTCGTCCGGCTGGGCGGGACCAGGAAACCCTGGCGGGCCAGCCACCATTCGTGCAACGGTTTGGAGCCGTTGTGCGCCTGCCCGCTGGGCCGGTTCACCACCGTGCCGCGGGCCGCGTCGAGGAAGGCCGTGAGGCCCATGACGAGGCGCGTCCAGGCCGGCCCCTCGTCCGGGTCGAGCACTGGCGAGAGGTCGACCACGCGTGCGTAGTAGCTCCCGTCGCCGGGCAGGTGATGCTCGACTCCCGCCCTGCTGCGCAGGTGGGCGACCCCGTTCCACCCGTCGAGCTCGAAGTGCCACGGATGGCGCACGACGGCGCGGAGGTTGACGAACTCGACGCGGTGACCCGCGGCGTGGGCGCGTTGGGCGAAGTGGACCGTGGTGGTGTCGGTGTCCGTGCCGATCACGTGAATGGTCACGGCAGCAACAGCTCCAGCAGCGTCGTGAAGACCTCGCGGAGGACGGGGCGGCACTCCTCGAGACCGGGGAACGGGTTGACCCGGGCCAGCACGGCCGGTCCGTCTCCGGCCGGGATCGCCCACGAGACGGTGGCGAACTGCAGTCCCAGCGCGGCCACGGCGGCCACGCTCTGCGCCTCGACGTCCCGTGGCCCGATGTCGGCCGTTGTCACGCGGAACCCGGCGGAGCCCACGACGACGACCTGTTCCCAGCCCTGGGTAGCGGTCCGCTCGCGGGACCGGCCGAACGTGATCCCGGCCGGGCTGTCGGAGACCGCGAACGAGCCGAGGTCTTGATGGAACCACCGATCGGGGTCGGGCGGGGGCCGGTCGTTCCAGAAATTCTCGCGCAGAACCGGGACCCGACCGGCCCGGCGTTCGGTCACGACGGCCGACAACACGCTCCGCGAGACGCCGCCCCACTCGTTCGGCCGGTTGACCACGGGCCGCGGCGACAGCGCTGCCGCGGACCAGAACGTGGAGTAACACTCGGTCCAGGCGAAGCGCTCGTCTTCGGTGGCGTCCGGCAGCGGGGGCCGAGCCGGCCGGACGAGGACGGACGGCGCCGGGTCGACGGTGACCTCGCAGCCGGCGATGTCGAGCGTCGTCCGGCGGGCCGCCACCGGCAGCCGGCACCGGTCGACCGCAACGCCGCGGGCGGTGGCGAACGAGGAGAACGCATGGCCGAACGGGTCGTCGGCCTCGTCCACGATCAGCAGGTCGATCGGGCGGTCCGCGCGGCCCGGCTCGGCCGACGGGCGGGCAGCTGTCGTCTCGGGCACGGAACCTCCTGCGGCGGGTTCAGATGATCGGTTGGCTCAGCAACGCCGTCAGCCGGGCCTCATGGAGGTCCTGGATCTGCTCGGTGATGTCCACCGGGATCGTCACGAAGTCGAGGTCGTGGATGATCAGCTCGTTCTCCGCGGCGAGGAGTTTGTCGCCGTCGATCCCTTCTTTCGAGCCGTCCTTGCTGCCGTCCTTGGAATGACCCTTGTCCGACGTGTCCTTGCCTTTGTCGGAGGTTTCCTTACCGCCTTTGTCGGAGCTTTCCTTACCGCCTTTGTCGCCGCCGTCCTTCCCGCCGTCCTTGTCCTTGATCTTGTCGTTGCTTCCGCCGTCCTTCGCGCCGTCCTTCTTGTCCCAGAAGCCGGCCTCGCCGGCGTCCTTCGCGCCGTCCTTGCCGTCTTTCTTGGTCGACCCGAGGTCCAATCCGTTCGCGATGAGATCATCGACGACCACGGCGATGCGGTCGCTGTTCTCCCGGGCGAGCCGGCCCAGCACGTCGACGCGCTCGGCCGCGCTGATGAACGGGCGTACGTCCTCCGTGCTCACGGCTGGAACCGCCCTTCCTCGCCGAGCAGCAACCTCAGCAGGTTGCCGACGTTGACGCCGTTGACCACCAGATGGTCCACGTCGCAGTTGATCAGCTCCACGCCCCGCATGCTGCAACCGGTGAAGGTGGCGCCGTCGAAGTCCCCCTCGTCGAACGCCGCCCCCTCGAAGCTGGACGCGTGGATCCGCGTGTTGAACGCCTCGATCTGCGTCATCACCGAATGCGAGAAGTCAACGTTGACGAACGTCGAACTGGCCGCGTTACCATTCGCCAGCAACATATTCGGGCGCAGAACGCGATCCTCGCCCTCGTTCTCTTGGACAACGGCGAACGTCCTCGGAGGATCCGGCTCACTGCGCGATGGTTCCGGCATAACCAACCTCGACTCGAAGTGCGACACGGCTCGATGCGGGCACCAGACTCAGAAAGGCTATGCACCGGGCGGTCCCGCGAGCAAGAACGGCTGTCCACATTAACCTGTCCCTTCGTCGGGGCGCCCCTGGATGATCGGCCGGTGTGTCTGGTGGTTCGGCCGGCCGGGACGACTCGGAATCCGCCGATCGGTCGTTCCGGCAACCTCGCGGCCGGGCATCGTCGCGGTGGCACGAAGGCCGAACTGACGAAGGGTATGAAGAGCAGCGGAAGGGAGGCGGACGCGCCGGGGTCGGCTCGTCCGTGGGGTCAGGCTGGGGTCAGATGTCGAGGTCCTCGATCGTCGGTTCCCCGACCGCGTCGAGGACCAGCTCGAAGAGCTCGGTCGGGATGAGTTCGCGCAGCGCGTCGAGATCGTCGGCGAGGCGCAGGCTGGAGTCGGCGGGGATGCGCGTCCAGGTCTGGTCGGCGCTCCAGTCGCCGACCCAGGCCCGCCAGCCGGTGCGGTACTTCTCGGCGTCGGGTCCGGTGTTCACGTGGGCCTCGGAGCGCTCGAGGTGGACGACGTACTTCTCGGTGCGGGTGCGGTAGACCCGGTAGGTCTGGTCGCGTTCGTTGCCGGTCTGTTCCATCTCGGCCAGCAGCAGGCCGGAGAATCGCTGTTTGCGGCCGAGCCCGGGCCCGACGCGCACGATCACCTCGGCGTAGCCGTGTTGCTTGCCCTCCTCGACGTCGACGTAGCGGCGCAGGGCGGCGGCGATGGCCGTGGACAGTTTGCCCCCGGCGAGTTCCTGGGCGCGTTGGAACAGCGGCAGGTCGTCGTCGGACACGTAAATGGTCTTGTTGGGCACCGGCCCAATATACGCACACCTATACGTACACGCAATCAGTCGGCATCAGCGTAGGTCGGCGAGCCCTTGATCAGGCCGTCGACGAAGGCAGCCACATCAGCGCCGGTCACGTCGAGGACCCGCCGGCCGGCCGCGGCGCCCTCCTCGAAGAAGTCGAGCAGACCCGGAAGGACGCCACCGTCGATCAGGTCGACCGGGCCGACCTTGAACAGATAGCGCTGGATCTCGTCGTAGACGATCCGATAGTCGGGCGGGAGTGCCTTGACCCGGGCGACGTGCGCCCGCCACTGCTTCTTGCCCTCGATCAGGTCTCGAACACCCATGTCAGCCTCCCAGCCGGGCCAGTTTGCGAGCGACGTTGCGGTTCAGCTGCTCGCGCCAGCGGTCGCGGTAGTTCCCGGCGCCCGCCTCGCCGGCCAGGGCCGCCGAGAAGCCGGCGATGTCGTCGCCGATCACCTCATGAACGCCCTGCCCCTCGGCCGAGGCTTCCTCGAGCAGCCCCAGCGCCGCATCGGCGATCGGCGTCAGGTTGCGCCCGGTGAAGCTTCCGTGCGAGAAAAGGTGCGTGCCGATCTGCTCCCACGCGACCCGATGATCGGCCGGTAGCGCCTGCGCCCGAGCCTCGAACGCCTTCCAGTCCCGGGTCAGATCACTACCCGTGATGGCTTCCCAGAAGCTCATGCGTCACCCTCCTTGAGTTTGTCGATCCGCGACGAGACGTACCGCCATTTGGTCCAGAACGTCGCGAGGTTCTGGCGACCGGCGTCGGTGAGCGCATAGAACTTGCGCGGCGGGCCCACTTCGGACGGCCGCTTCGTCACCTGGACGAGCTGGTTGCGTTCCAGGCGCAGCAGAATCGTGTAGACCGTGCCGTCGATGACGTCGGTGAAGCCGAGGTCGTTCAGCCGGCGCGTGATGGCGTACCCGTAGGTCTCCTCGCGGCTGATGATCTCGAGCACGCAGCCTTCGAGCGTGCCCTTCAACATCTCCGTCAGATCATCCACCGCGAGCCCCACGATCCGATACTCAGTAGCACCAGGTAATCAGTACTCAGTAGCACCAGGTACCGGTACACGGTATCACCGAGTACCGGTATTCGGTAGTACCGGATACCGGGCCGATCAGGGGCGGAACCGGTAGCCTATGCCGGGCTCGGGCCCGTCCGACGGTCACGGTGGAACCCTGGTCGTCCGGCTGGTGGCCGCGCCGGGTGACCGCGCGGATGCGGGGCCGGCCGCCGGATCAGCTCTGTCAACGTCGCCCACCGGGGCTGCCTCGTGGGCGTTGCATGGATCCGTTGTCCGTTGGCGCCGGGCCCGGGTGCGAACTCGCCGGGGCGGCCGCCGCCGGCAGGTCCAGCCGGAAGCACGCGCCCGCCGGGCGGTCGACGTAGGTCAGGTCGCCGCCGTGCGCCCGGGCCAGGCCGCGGGCGATCGGCAGGCCCAGGCCGGCGCCGCCGGTGTTGCGCGACCGCGAGGCGTCGCCGCGGCCGAAGCGTTCGAAGATCACGTCGCGTTCCCCGGGTGGGACCCCGGGACCGGTGTCGCCGACGGTGAGGACGGCGCGGCCGTCCCGGCGTTCGGCGGTGACGGTCACACTGCCGCCGGCCGGGGTGGCATGGCGGGCGTTGTCGAGCAGGTTGCCGAGAATCTGGCCGAGCCGTAGCGGGTCGCCGACCACGGGACATTGCTCGTCCCCCTCGACCAGGAAGGTCAGTGCGGGGGCCAGGGCCTGCGCCCGGGCGGTCTCGGTCCGGGCGATCTCGATCAGGTCCAGACGTTCCTGGGCCAGGTCGATGCCCTCACCGGCACGGGTCATGGTGAGCAGATCGTCGACCAGCCGCGCGGCCCGGCGGCTCTCCCGGACCAGGGCGACCGCCACGCGTTCCCGCTCGGCACGGTCCGGGTTCTCGCGCAGCAACAGCTCGGCGTTGGCCTGCAGACCGGCCATCGGCGTACGCAGCTCGTGGGAGGCGTCGGCCAGGAACGTCCGCATCCGGGTCTCCGCCGCCTCCAACTCGTCGAGCATGGCGTCGAAGGCCGCCGCCATGCGGCGCAGCTCCGAGTCGGGGCCGGCGGTGCCGAGGCGCCGGCCCCGGTCCCCGGCGGCGATCTGGCGGGCCAGCGTGGTCATCTGCTCCAGCGGGCGCAGCGCGGTGCGCGACAAACGGGCCGCGGCCAGCCCGGCCAGTAACAGCGCGACCGCCCCGCCGATGATCTGCAGAACGACGAGCCGGGCCAGCGCCTCGGTGATCTGGGTGGTGTCCAGGCTGAGCGTCAGCACCTGGGCGCCGTTCAGCTGGGTACGCACGAACAGCACGCTGCCGGCGGTCTCGACGGGCACGTCGGCGTTCGCCCGGACCGGCTTGGGTCGCGGACCCCTCGGGTCACCCGCTCCCGGCCGGGGCGGCGCGGGATTGGGTACGGTCGTGGCACATCCCGACCCGTCCGTGCGGCACAACTGCACGGTGACGCCGTCGCCGCCCAGCCGGTCCACCAACTGTTCCGCACTGAGCTGCCCGTCGAGCTGCTGGGCGAGACCGACCCGGTCGGTCAGCCGCGTTCGCGCGTCGTCGTGCAGCCGGTCGGACAGGGCCAGGTCGACGACGACGAACAGCACCACGAGCACCGAGGTGAGCAGGGCGAGCACGATCCACGCGACCCGGGCGCGCAACGACGCCGGCCGCAGCCGGGCCGTCCACCGGCGGATCACGGCCGCAACACGTAACCCAGGCCGCGGGCGGTGTGGATCAGCCGCGGCCCGTGCTGCTCCAGCTTGCGGCGCAGAGCGCTGACGTGCACCTCGACCAGGTTGGGGTCGTACTCCTCGTAGCCCCACACCTGGGTCAGCAGCTGGGTTTTGGACAGGATCCGGCCGCGGTGCGCGATCAGGTACGCCAGGATGCGGAACTCCGTGCCGGTCAGGTCCAGTGTCGTCCCGGCCCGGACGGCAACCTTGGCCTCCTCGTCCACGATCAGATCGCCGACCTGCACGGTGGCCGGCACCCGGCCGAGGCGCCGGAGGATGGCCGTGACCCGGGCGAGGACCTCGACGATCGCGAACGGTTTGACCACGTAGTCGTCGGCACCGGCGTCGAAACCCCGGATCCGGTCGGTGAGCGCGTCGCGGGCGGTGAGCATCAGCACCGCGCAGTCGCTGCGATCCCGCAGTACCCGGGTCAGGGCGTACCCGTCGCGGCCACCCGGCAGGTTCAGGTCGAGCAGGGCCACATCCGGGCGGAACGCATCGACCAGGCCCTCGAATCCGGCGCCGTCCGCGCACTCGTGCACCTGGTGACCCGCGCTGCGCAGCGCCGTGGCCAGCGGGGCGCGTATCGATTCCTCGTCCTCGACCACCAGCACTCTCGCAACCATGTGCCCAGTATTCGCGGTCGCCTGAAGGCTTCCTGAAGAAGTGACCGGCCTTCAGGCCCGCTTCAGATCCGGCTCACAGGGTGGTGCCAGCGGGCCGGGTCACGCGGCCCCGGAAATCGAGCAGGAGAATCACGTGAAGCAAAGCGACCAGCCCACGATCATGCCGGGTCCGGCATCCGGTGTCCGGTCCCGCCGGGTCCGGCGGGCAGCGCTCGCCGTGGCCCTCGGCGGCGGCCTGGCGCTGGGGGCGACCGGCCTGGCCTACGCCGACGACAACTCGACCGCCCCGTCCGCTCCGCCCGCCCCGGCGGCCGTCCCGTCCGGCCCGACTGCCGTCCCGTCCGGTGCGGCACCGGCAGGCCCACCCGCCGGGCCGGAGGCCGACAACGTTCAACACCGGCCCCATCTGGACGGCACGGTGACGCAGCTCGGCTCCGGAAAAATCATGATCGTCGACCGCGAAGGCTTCACCCGGCAGATCAACATCAAGGCGGTCCCGGACGGGGTGGCGGTCGGTACCCGCGTCCACGCCGAGGGCACGGTGGACAAGGACGGCGTTTCCCTGGACGCGGCCGAGGTCGGCGTAGCCCCGCAACCCGGACCGGGCGGACGGGGCGGGCCGGGCGAGCGCGGCCCCCGCGACGGCGGTCCCCGCGGCGGCGCCCACCAGGATCCCCGGCCTCCGGCGCCCGAAGGAAGCGGCGCTCCCGCCGCCCCGGCCCCGGAGGGGAGCGCGGCCCCGACGGCCCCCGCGGCGCCGGTGCCCAGCGGCAGCGCTGCCGCCCCGGCGCCGACCACGACCAGCTGACCGCACTCCCCCGGGTCCGGTGCCTGCCGATCAGCTCTCGGCCGGCACCGGACCCGGCCTTCACCTCGTAGGCAGCCGGGCGAGGCGGCGCCGGGCGGCGGCGGTCCTACCCACCGAACCGGCGACGGGGGGCGATCGTGACGAGGGCGGATTCCGACGTCTGCACGCCGGCATCGGTGGCTGTGACGGTGACCCGAACGTGCCCGGTCCTGGCCGCGGTCAGGACTCCGGCCGGGGTGACGCTCGCTCCGGCGGTGTTGGTGTCCATCGGGGCGATCTGGAAGCTGTACGTCGTGGTGGGGTTGGCCGGGACCACGCTCGCGGCCAGCTTCGTCCCCGAGGTTGCCTGGCGGAGCGTGACTTCCCGGTCCCCGAAGTCGACCCGCGACGTGTAGGCGTTCGGGAACGCCGAGCCGGTGGCGTCGGGTACGCCGGAGGTCACCACCACCGGGAAGGTGGTCGACTTGCTCTCCCGGTCGGCGGTGGCCTTGGCCGTGATCAGGACGGCGCCGGTGGACACGGGCTTGACCGAGCCGCCGGCGTCGACCGTCGCGACCGCCGGGTCGGAGGAGGTGTACTGCACCCTGAGCGCCCGGTCGGAAAGATCCCAGAACGTCGTGTCGTGCTTGGTGACCGACAGTTGGGCGTTGATCCGGTTGTCGGGGGTGTCCAGGCTCAACTCGGTGGCGTCCGGCTGGGCCGAGACCACCTCGACGCCGGCCGTCCGGTGTCCGGTCACCCGCAGGCGCACCGGCTTCAGGTCCGCGTCGGCCGAGCTCGGGCCGGCCAGGATGGTCCAGTCGCCCGTGGGGAACACCTTCTTGTGCGTCACGTCGTCCCAGAACCACAGGTCACCGGCGCCGATGGTGACCTTTACCGTTTTCGGCGTCCCGGCGATCAGGCCGCTCTTGACGAAACCCTTCAGCTGCTTGAGCGGGCGCTGGTTCCCATCGGCTCCCTTCGGAGCTCTGGCGTACACCTCCACGACAGCCTTGCCCGGCTTGTCGGCGACCCGGTTCCACACCGGCACCGAGACCGTCACCGACTCGTCGGGAGTGATCCTCGAGGAGGACAGTCGCGGGGTGCCGTAGACGAACGGTGAATATGACAGACCTTGGCCGAACACATAGTGCGGGGCCGCGCAGCCGGGACCGACCTGGTAGTAGAGGTACGTCCGGCCGCACCTGGCGCCTTCCGCCTTGGTCATCCGGTAGTCCTCGATCGCGCGGTCCGGGGCGGCGGCCGGGCCGAGTTGTGCGTCGACGTCGGAGTACCAGGTCAGCGGCAGCTTGCCGGAGAAGTTGGCCACCGCGGTACGCCCGTCCTCGAGCGTCACCCTGTCGTTGAAGAGCAGCTCGGCCATGGCCTTGCCCTGGTACATGCCGTTGAAGGACGACCAGACGATCGCCCCTACGCTCGGCAGGTCCCGGAACGCGGTGACGTCGACCATGGTCTTGGCCTGGATCCACACCACGATCTTCTTGCCGTACTTCTGGGCGAGCGGGGCGATCGAGTCCCGGATCAGCTCGGCCTGCTTGCGTGGCATGGCGACCGTGGAGCGGTCCGCGCCCTCGCCGCCGTCGTTGTTGCGGTGACCGACGGCCACAACGACGTTGTCGGCCTGGGAGATCTGATATTCGGCGGTTGCCGCGTCCGCCACGGGATCGCAGGGGCTGCTGGCGCACACAGAGGTGGTGATCGCGGTGCCGTCGGCGTCGAGGACGTCCGGGAACACCGCGAGGTGGCTGGACAGGAACGGCGTGCTGGAGCCCTCGGTGAGGGCCGAGGCGGATGACCCCGTCCGCTCCGCCAACGCCTGGGCGAAGGTGGTGTTGACAGCGGTGGGCCCGGAGTAGGAGCCCGACTGGAACCGGTTCAGGGAGTCCACGTGCCCCAGGGCGACGGTCTTGCCGGTCGCCGCGCCCGCGAACGGGAGCGTTCGGCCGGCGTTCTTCAGCAGTACGGGCGCCTCCAGGGCGGATTCGTGCGCGACCGCACGATGCGCCGGCGAAGCCAGCTTGACGTCAGGATCACCGGCCGCCGACAGCGAGTAGGACTCGGTGTTCCACGGGACCGAGGCGACGGGATCGAACTCGCCCAGCTGGAACCGCGCGGTGAAGGCGCGGACGAGCGCCTTGTCGACGTCGGCCTCGCTGATGAAGCCTTGGCTCTGGGCCGCCGGGAGGCCGGTCGCCGTGGGGTAGTCACCGCCCGAGCAGTCGAGATCGGTGCCGGCCTTGAGTGCCCAGGCGTTGCCCAGGGTCTTGCTGATCTGCGTCTGACCGCCGAGTTGGACGGGGTGCCAGGAGTGTCCTGCCGTCCCGGTCGCGTGCACACGGGTGATCGCGTCGCAGTCCGAAACCACGTAACCGTCGAAGCCGTACGTCCTGCGCAGCATGGTCTCGATGGCGTACCGGCTCGCCGCGGCCGGTGTCCCGGGCGTACCGCCGGGGGTGGCATTGTCGCGAGGGCTCCACAGGGTCGGGTAGCTCGAGGCCGACGGGTAGTCCGTCGTGTAGTTCTCCACCTCGGACAAGGCGTTGTAGGCGACCATCAGCGACCGCGCGCCCGCCTTGCCGGCCGAGGCCGCGAAGGGCGGCAGGAAATACTCGTGCATCGAACGCTCGGTGAAGTTCGACGTGCCGAAGTCGCGATTGGCCTCGGAATTGTTGGCCAGGTAATGCTTCGGCGTGGCGACCGCCTGCACGTAGTCGTGCGCCGCGGTCGGAATCGTGTCGGGACGCGATGCGGTGTCGCCCTGCAAACCGGTCACGAACGCGCCGGCCACCTGACCGGCCAGGAAGGGATCCTCGGTGTACGACTCGTCCGCCCGCCCCCACCGGGGATCGCGGTTGAGGTTCTGGTTCGGCGACCAATAGGTCAAGCCGTGACAGGCGCCACCGACGGGGTCGGGTTTTGCGACCCCCGGCGGACAGGACGTGTTGTAGGTGACGCGGGCCTCGTCAGCGATACCGCCGGCGACCTCCTGGGTGATGGCCGGATTCCAGGTCGACGCGATCGAGGTGCTCTGCGGATACTGCGTGTAGTTTCCGTTGCCGGGGATGGTCGGGAAATAGATCCCGTGGTTCGCCTCTCCCCAGTATCCGTACGGCTTCACGCCGAGCCGGTCGATCGCCTTCGGTTTCGGCCGCCAGGTCGCGTGCGGCTGCATCGCGATGAGCTGGTCGTACTTCTCCTCCAGCGTCATCCGCGAGACCAGGTCCGCCGCACGGACGCTGAATGGCAGCGCGGTGTTCTTGTACGCCGGCGGGTCATCGGCGGACGCCGGCGTCGGCCGTCCGAACGCGGTGAGTCCGCCCGCCGCCACAGCGCACGCCAGCCCGAGCGCCAGGAACCCGCGCCCCCTCCCCCGCGAGAGCACAGAAGCGGTCCTCACCATTTGACGAGCTCCCTTGTCCAAGGCGGCGAACTCCGATCCCCGGTCCACGACGATGCCGGCAAGCAATAGATGATCGTCGATTGACAGCAGAACTATAACGGTTGGGCAAACGGTTTGGAAGGAGCCACCCCCGGCACTCCGGCCAGGCGGCCGCGCTACGACCGCCGCCGGCCAGGCCGCATCGGAGCACGCGCACAGATGGCGGGAACAGGTCGGACGCGATGGGAGGTCCGATCAAGCCGGACCGTCCTTGCCTCAGCTCGCGATGCCGATGATCTGTTTGACCGTGTGGGGTTGGCCGATCATCGCGAGCATGTGGTGGGCGACGTCGGCTCGCGGCACGGAGAATCCTCCTCGGATGTTGCGGTTGAGTGCGGTCCGGTACCGGCCGGTCAACGGCTTGTCGGTGAGTTTGGGCGGCCGGGAGACGGTCCATTCCAGGTCGCTGTCGCGCAGCAGTTGCTCGGTGACGGCGAGGTCCGCGTAGTGCCGGCTGAACACGGCGTGGGTCAGCGGGGCGCCCAGGTGGCGCATGAAGAAGCCGTCGCCGGGGTCGTGCCGGGGTGGCTCCGCTCGGCCGGGCACCGGCACCGGCCCCACCGGTGCGGCGCTGACGATGATGATCCGCCGGGCGTCGGCGGCCCGCATCGCGGCGATGATCGCGCGGGTGCCCTGGGAGGTGACGCCCGCTTCGGCGCGCGGGTTCCGGGGGCCGAGAGCCGACAGGACGGCATCGGCTCCGCGTACGGCCGAGGTCAGCGTGGGCAGGTCGGGCCGGGTGAGGTCGACGGCGACCGCGCGGACGTCGGTTGGCAGTTCCCGCGGGCGGCGGGCCACGGCGGTGACGTCGTGGCCGGCGGTGACCGCCTGCGCGACCAGGTGCCGTCCGATGCCGCCGGTGGCCGCGATGACAGTGAGTTTCACCGGCTTCCTCCGGCGGCGGGCATGTCGCGTCGGATCTCCTCGGCGGGGTGGACGAGCTCAGTCAGGCGCCGAACGGTCTGCCGGCCGACGACGCCGGTGATCAGAAACATGGAGAAACCTCTCGGAGTCGTACCATACGGAAGTCATACGGAAGTGATACGAGGAAGATAACATATGAGTTCCGTATTATCCGGTGAGGCCGATGACCGCCGCGGTCTTACGACGCAGATCAAGGCCGCGCTGCGAGACCTGCGTAACGAGCTGTCGATACTCAATCGGCAGGTCAGCGCTCGGATCGCCGTCAAGGACGGCGATCTGGACTGCCTCGATCTGATCACTCGGCACGGTCCGCTGAGCCCCTCCGGTCTGGCCCGCCTGGCCGGGGTCCACCCCGCCACCCTGACCGGCATCCTCGACCGGCTCGAGCGCGCCGGCTGGGTGGCTCGCGAGCGGGACGTTCAGGACCGCCGTGCGGTGCTGGTCCGTGCGCTGCCACAGCGCAGCCGTGAGGTGTTCCACCTGTACGCGGGGATGAACTCCGCGCTGGACGAGATCTGTGCCGGATACGACCAGAGCCAACTGGAAGTGGTCGCCGACTTCATGCGCCGGGCCGCCGACGCCGGGAAGAACGCGGCGCAGGAGCTTGCCGACGGCGAGCAAGCCGCTCACGGGAAGCCATCACCACCCTGACCGCGCTCACGCCGGTGTCGCGGCCCCGACCTGCGGCGAGCGCCGCGTTGATGACGTAGTTCGTGGGGCGCGAATCGGTTGTCCGCCGCGTCGTAGCTCCAGACGGTGAGCATGGGGCGGCCGGTCGGCCAGCACCGTCGGAAGGTCAAGGAAAGCCGTCTCTGGGCCGGCGGGGTTCGGGGGGTGCGTGCCCGGCTGACGGGACCGATCGGCGAGTCGGGTCATGACTTCCAGGTGAAGGAGTCGCCGGCGGTGTCGTGGATCGGGGTGGGGAGGGCGGGCGGGGTGCGGGAGAAGCGCGGCACCGCAGTGGGCTGACTGACGCCGGCGACCGAAGTGAAGGTGCCACGAGCGAGTGCCTGCGGGTGGCGGGCCGCTTCGTCGAGGTCGAGGACCGGGACCACACCGGCGTCGGTGTCCGCGAAGATCTTTGCCCACTCGTCGCGGTCGCGCGTGCGGAACGCGGCGGCCAGGCGGGCCTCCAACGCCGGCCAGGCGGCGAGGTCGTCGCGACCGGGCAAGGTGGCCGGGTCCAGGTCGAGGTTTTCCAGCAGTCGCGCATAGAGCGCGTCCTCGATGGCGCCGACCGCGACCCAGCCGCCGTCCGCACAGCGATAGGTGCGATAGAACGGTGCGGCCGTCACAGTGTGCACGCCCGGCGTCTCGCGCCAGCGCCGGCTCAGGCCGGCCAGCACCGCTGTGCCCTCGACGGCCGATGCGTCGACGACCTGGCCGCGGTCCGAGATCGCGCGCTCCCACAGCGCGGACAGGATGCCCACGACGAGGAACGTCGCGCCGCCCACGAAACTGCCCGGGTAATAGGGCGGCGGGGTCGCGGGGTCTGCGGTGTCGGGGTCCAGCAGCGCGCCCGACAACGCCAGGAAGGTGATGTCGTGCCCGGCCCGCGCGGCCCACGGACCGTCCTGACCCCAGGCGGTGACCCGGGCGTACACGAGTCTGGGGTTGAGTTTGTGAAGTTCTTCGGGGCCGGCTCCGAGGCGTTCGGTGACGCCGGGGCGGAAGCCGTCGATGACGACGTCGGCGGTCTCGGCCAGGCTCACCAGGGTGGCGAGGCCGGCGGGATCCTTGAGGTCGGCGGTGACGCGGCGGCGGTTGCGGCCGAGCGGATCGGCGGCCACGGCGGGCCGGCCGGGGCGGTCCACTCGCACCACGTCGGCACCGAGGTCTCCGAGCAGGGTGCCGGCGAAGGCGGCGGGCGCGGTGCCGGCGAGCTCGATGACACGTAGTCCGTGCAGGGGTCCGGTCAAGGCAGTCTCCTCGGGTCCGTCAGGCGTCTCGGCGACCTCACCGACGTTAGGGATTCACCGGCACCGGATCACTACGGGAATCCGTAGCCCCGGTGACGGCGAGGCCGAGCAGGGCGAGGGCGGCCGCCGCGACCGGAAGAAAGGTGACCGGGAGGCCGGCGGTGATGGCGGTGCCACCGAGTGCGGCACCGATCGCGGCGCCGAGATAGGTGGCGGAGCTGTTCGCGCCGACAGCGGCGGTGTCCGGGAGCAGCCGGTGCTGTTGCGGGACGACGAACGCCCATCCCGCCGCGCCCCACAATCCGCAGGCGACGAGGCCCCAGGGCGTACCGGCACCGGCGGCGAAGGCGACGAGCGCCGCCGCCAGCACGCCCAGCAGCAGCATCGCCAGCACCCGCGGGCGGCGCAAGCGGTCCGACACCGGACCGGCGGCGAGGCTTGCGGCCAGGCCACCGGCTCCCCAGACGCTCAGGTGCGCGACGGGATCACCGATCCCGCGGGTGGCGAGGACCGCCGCCAGGTAGGTGTAGGCGCCGAGGCTCGCCGTGGTCTGCAGCATCGTGGCGGCGACGACACGGGTCACCCGCCGGTCCCGCAGCACGGTCAACCGGGCTCGCAGTGGCGGCGGCACGTCCGGCCGCGCCGGCCGGCCGGCCGGGAGGACGAGCAGCAGCCCGGCCAGGGCCACCGCCCCGCAACCAGCGACCAGCCAGAACGCGGCCGACCAGGTGGAATGACGGCTGAGGAGCAGCCCGGCGGGGACGCCGGCGACCGACCCGGCGCTCAGTCCGGCCAGGACCCAGGACAGGGCGGTCCCGCGCCGTTCGGCGGGAACGAGTTCGGCGGCCGTGCCGGCGGCCAGTGGGGAGAGGACCCCGGCGGCCGCGCCGGCCCCGATCCGCATGACGAAAAGCACGGCCAGCGACGGGGCGAGCGCTCCGGCGGCATTGGCCAGCACGAACGCCGCCATGGCGCAGGCGAGGACCGTACGCCGCGGGCCGGTGAGCAGAACCGCGAAAGTGGGTGCGGCTACCGCGTAGGCGAGCGTGAACGCGGTCACCAACTGCCCGGCGGCAGCCGTCGAACTGCCGAACCGCGCGCTGATCGGCGCCAGCAGCCCGGCGGTCAGGTAGGCGTCGGCCCCGAGAGCGAACGTGCACAGCGCCAGTACGCCGATGCCCGCCACGGCACCGCCGGGCCGGTCAGCGGAGGGTGCCACGGGCCAGGTCGACGAGTTGTTCGGTGAGGGTGGTGACCGCCTTCCAATGGGCGTTCTCGTCGAGCGGAACGCCCGGGTACGTCGTGTCCACGACGAGGTATTCGGCACCGAGGTCGCGCAGCCGCGCCAGGTCCTCGTAGATCTGCGCGGGGGTGCCCTCCCCGGCGAGCCGGCCCGCCGGCAGGGCCGCGTCGGTGATCCGCAGTTTGATGCGCGGCGCCACCGGCGGGCCGCCCCGCGCCCGCAGGGCCGCCACCCCGGCGGCGATGGCCGGGACGGTCATCGAGGTCGGATGCCAGGCGGTGCCGTACCGCACCGCCCGCCGGAACGCGGCCCGGCTGGTTCCGCCGATCCACAGGGGCGGCCGCCGCAGCGGTACGGGCGCGGTGTGCACGTCGTGGAAGGTGAAGTGCTTTCCCTCGTACGTCGCGACCTCCCGCGTCCACAGCCGGGTCAGCGCCTCGAGGCCCTCGTCCATCAGCTCGCCTCGGCGCTCGTAGTCCAGGCCGAGCGCGGCGAATTCGCCGGGCGCCCAGCCGGCCGCGACGCCGAGGACGAGCCGGCCGCCGCTGAGCTGGTCCAGCGTCGCGGTGACACGGGCGGTCTGCAGCGGGTGCCGGTAGGGCAGGATCAGCACGGTGGTGCCGAGTTCGACCGTGCGGGTGAACCCGGCGAGCCACGACAGAGTGGTCAGCGGGTCGTAGAACGGCGCCGGGAACAGCCGCTGCACGTCCGGGGTGAGCGCGACGTGATCGGACATCATGATCAGATGGAAACCGGCGCCCTCGATGCGCTCGCTCCAGTCGCGCAGGCGTTGCGGGCTGGTGCCGGGTCCGAAGTTGGGCACGTTGATCCCGAATCTCACGCCGGCTCCCGCCCGGTTGCCGCCCCCGCCACCGGTACGGCCGCCGGGGTGGCCGGAGCGGACGCGGCGCCGGGTTCGGGGGCTCCGGCCGGGACCGCCGGTTTGCGGCGGACGAAGTAGACCGCGGCGAGGACCAGGGCGGCGCCGGCCAGGACGGGCCAGCCGAGCGGCTCGCCCAGCACGGCCGCGCCGAGCAGAACGGAGACGGGCGGGAACAGGTAGGTGACGGTGGACGCGATCGGCGCACCCTCCTGCACGATCAGCTGGAAGTTGAGGACGTACGCCAGCCCGGTGCACACCACGCCGAGCACGAGCAACCCGAGCACCGACCCGGCGCTCGGGTGGATCCGGTCCAGGCCGCCGAACGGCAGCGCGAGAAGCATGAGCACGGTGCCCGCCGTGAGCTGTCCGGCGGCCAGGGTCAGGGGCGGCAGCCGGCGCTTGGCGAGGAACCGGCCCATGTAGGCGAAGCTCGCGCCGAGACTGATCGTGCCGACGGCGAACGCTACGACACCACTGACGCTCGTCGTGTGGGCGGTCCAGGGAGCGGCGACCAGGACCGTACCGGTGAATCCGAGGAGCAGACCGAGCGCACGCCATCCGCCGAGCCGCTTCTCCTGGCCCCAGAGCAGCGCCACCGCGAGCGTCCACACCGGGGTGGTCGAGTTGACGACGCCCGCGACGCTGGACGAAGCGGTCCGCTCGCCCCAGGCGAACAGTGTCCACGGCAGCGCGTTGCCGAGGAAGGCGGCGACCAGCAGGTGGCCCCACAGGGCGGCCCCGCGCGGCAGCCGCAGACCCCGCGACCAGACGATGACCAGCAGCACCAGGGCGCCCAGAGCGAGGCGGGCGAAGACCATCTGGACGGGTGCGAAGCCATCGCCGGTGATCTTGATCCAGAGGAACACCGATCCCCAGATCAGGCCCAGTAATCCCAGCCTGAGCAGGCTCGTTCTCGACATGGGTCATCCTCTCGCGCCGGTGTCACGGGTACTTCCCCATCACATCCGGACACCAGGGGCGGGGTCCATCGAGAGAATCTAGGCGAGAACGTTAAGAGGTTCTTCATGGTGCGCCAGCGGGCGGGCGGCGTCGCTCAGTGCGCGCAGGACGGCGGCCAGGTGGGGCGCATGCTGACTCCCGCGACGCAGGACGGCGGTGATGTGTCGCGCCGGGCGGTCGGCCTCGAGGCGCCGCACGACGACGCCGGGCCGGGTGGCGACGCCGGCCAGGCGGGACACCAGGGCGACGCCGAGACCGAGCGAGACCGCGGTCATCACGCCTTCCCAGTCGCCGATGCTGTGCGCGACGTGCGGGGTGAATCCGGCGGCGGCGCAGGTGGCCAGCGACACGTCGAGGCAGGCGTCGGCGTGCGGCAGGATCCAGGGCTCCTGGGCGAGACCGGCCAGGTCGACGACCGGAGCGTGGGCCTGCGGGTGGTCGGCGGGCAGGGCCACGTCGAGTACGTCGGTCAGCAGCGGGCGGCGATGGAAGCGGCCGTCGGTCGCGGCCGGGCCCTGCTGGGTCTCGATGGTCAGCACGACGTCGAGGTCGCCGCGCAGCAGCAGGTCGACCGCCTCGGGGTGCTCGACCTCGACGATCCGCAGGCGTAGCCCGGGCGAGCTGTCGCGCAGCAGGTGCAGCGCCGGCAGGGCGAGGCCGGACAGGGTCGCCGCGAAGCCGCCCAGCGTGACCTCTCCGGTGGCGCCGCCGAGCGAGGCGGCCACCTCGGCCTGGGCCAGCTCGATGCGGGCCAGGATCTCGTCGGCGTGGTCGAGCAGGATCCGGGCGGCGTTGGTGAGCCGGACCCGGCGGCCGGCCTGCTCGATCAGCGGCACCCCGGCCTCCCGGCTGAGCGCGGCGAGCTGCTGCGAGACGGCGGAGGGGGTCAGGTGCAGGGCCTGCGCGGCGGCGGTGACGGTGCCGCACCGGCTGAGCTCGCGCAGCACGCGCAAGCGGCGGACATCCAGCTCGTGCATTACCCCAGGTTAACCGCCGGGCCGCCGAGCGCGGCACCTACGAGCTGTTCATGAAGCATTAAAATTGCCGTTACGTGATCCAGGACACACCGTTTGACGGTACGCACAGTCACCCATAAAGTCCGTATCCGTGACCGCCGCGCGGCGGTGGTTGATTGATCGTTTCCGGCACCCTCGCCGAGCACGGAGACATTCATCGTCGTCGACGAGCTGAGCAAGATTCAAAACGTTTCCGTGCGATTACCCAAAACGCCCTATTCTTGACGGCCGCACGGGGAGACAAGAATGCAGTTGTTCGCGGTGGAGATGTGTTTCAGCCCCGACGAGAATATGCGCCGGCGCTGTCAGAGCGCGCATCGCGACTATTGGCAGGCGCTCGCCGACCGGGGCGTACTCATGGGCGGTGGCCTCTGGCCCGACGGCAACGGCGGCCTGCTGGTCTGCCGCGCCGCGGACGAGCAGGCGGTGTGGGCCCTCGTCCGCGCCGACCCCTACGCGGTCGGCGGAGTGATCACCGAAGTCCAGGTCAGACGCTGGAACATCCTGATGGGTGAACGGTTGATGGACACGCCGGACCGGCCCCCCACCACCGTCACAGCGCCGGAGCCGACGCCCGCCCCGGGCGAGTGGGCGCTGACCCCGCATGAGCATCGCATCGCCCACCTGGTCCTCGACGGCCGGACCAACCGGGAGATCGCGACGCACTTACACGTATCGTCACGCGCCGTCGAGTTACACCTGACCAGCATGTATCGAAAACTCGGCATTGCGCGCCGGGCGCAGCTGGCTCGCGCGCTGACATTGAGCCCGCTGGCCGCCTGACCGCCCGGCCCCGCCCGGCCTCCCTTTATCGGGATGCCGGGCTTTCTTTTTGCCGCGGCGACTGCGGATTCCCGTAGTGCCCGCCCCAGCATCGACTATTTACGCTGGGCATATCAATTTCCGAGGAAGTCTCCGAGGGAGAACCCTGTGCCCGGAAATGCCGTCAATCAATTCGGAATCGTGGTCCCACCCGCGAACGCCGCCGTCGAGCCGGAAAGCCGGATCCTGCTGGGCGACAGCGCCGACATCCACACCTCCCGCTTCCCCGTGCTGCCCGGCCGGACCTTGCGCGAGCGGCTGGAGACGTACAACAAAGTGGTCGGCGAGACGCTCGGCGGGTTCGGGTCACTGCGCCGCGACGCCTCGCTGATCGCCTGCAGCGGCTCGCACTACCTGCTCGGCCCGGACGATGACCGGACGCTGGGCGAGCGGCTGAGCCGCGAGATGGGCCACCCGGTGGCCTCCGCGACGGTGGCGACCCTCGACCTGCTGGCCGCACTCGGCGACCGCCACATCACGCTCGTCTCGCCGTACGAGCCGTGGCTCACCGACCTGTCCGTGGGGTACTGGCAGGCGGCCGGGCTGACGATCGAGCGGGTCATCCCGGTCCGGGCCGGCGAGACCTTCTCCCCGTACGACGTCAGCACCGAGCAACTCGTCGAGCAGGTCGAGAAGGCGAAGCCCGGCAACAGCGGCACGTTCTTCGTCACCGGCACCGGCATGTTCACCCTCGCGGCGGTCGCCCGGCTCACCGCCGGCACCGATCGCACCGTCCTGACCTCCAACATCTGCCTGACCTGGTGGGGGCTGCGGCACTCGAGCAACCAGCCGGCGTTCCCGGCGGGCCCACTCGCCGACCTGGCCGCGCGGCGGGGCCTGTCGTGACCGGCGAGGTGCTGATCGCCGGGGCCGGGCCGGTCGGACTGGCCTGCGGGCTGACCCTGGCACGACACGGGGTCGCGGTCACCGTCCTGGAACGCGGCGCCGGCCTGTCCACCGCCTCGCGGGCCTCCACCTTCCACGCCGGCACGCTCGACCGGCTCGAGCCACTCGGGGTGGTACCGGAGCTGGTCGCCGCCGGCCTGACCGTGCCCCGCGTCCAGTGGCGCGACCTTGCCGGAACCGTGCTGGCCGAGATGGACCTGGCCGTGCTCGACGGGCTCACCCGGCACCCATACCGGCTGCACGCCGAGCAGACGGCGCTCACCCGGCTGCTCGCCGAACGCCTGCAGGCCCTTCCGCACGCCCGGATCCTCTTCGAGCACGAGGTCCACCGGACCAGCACCGTCGCGGGCGGCGTCGAGGTGACGGCCCGGACCCCGGACGGGCCGTACGTGTTCGCCGGCCGCTACCTGATCGCGGCGGACGGCGCGCACAGTGCCGTCCGGACCGCACTGGGTCTCGCGTTCCCCGGCACCAACTACCCGCACCAGGCCTTACGCGTCATCACGGAGAAGGCGCTCGACGAGGCCATCCCCGGGCTGGCCGCGCTGACCTACTACCGGGACGTGCGTCAGTCGTTCAGCGCGCTCGGCCTGCTCGACCACTGGCGGCTCATCTTCCGGGTGCCGCTCGGCGGCCGTGCCGCCGACGCCGCCGGGCTGCTGCGGCGCGGCCTGCCCGGGGTCGACGTACCCATCGCCGACGCGCACACCTATCCCGTGTCGCGCCGCCTGCTCGACAGCTACCGGCACGGTGCGGTGTTCTTCGCCGGCGACGCCGCGCACCTGACCTCCACCGCCGGCGGTCTCAACATGAACGCCGGCCTGCACGACGCCACCACCCTCGGCGACACCCTGGCCGAGATCCTGCGGGGCGCCGACGACGACCTCGCCACCCGGTGGGCCGACCGGCGGCGCTCGTCGCTCGTCGACGACGTGCTGCCGCAGAGCGAGAACCGCGCCCGCGGCGCCGACGGCACCGACCCCCGCGCGGCCGTCGCGGAGATCGTCCGGATCGCCGCCGATCCGGCCCTGACCCGCGACTATCTGGCCCGATCGTCCCTGCTCACCCCCCGACCCGTCGGCGTCTGAGGGCGCCCGGGACCACCGAACCACGGAAGGATCGCCGCGCCATGCGCATCTGGCTGCAGAAACACACCGTCGCCGGACGGTTGCCGCTGCTGGACAAGTGGTACGAGGCCCATCTGAACGCGATCATCGCGCCCGACACCACGATCGACATCCACACCCTGCCCGAGGGCACCTACGACGACGCCACTCCCTTCGACTACGTCGGCTTCGGCAATCTGGCGCTGCGCTTCAACGGCTACTTCGCCGAGACGGCGCTGACCGCCGAACGCGAGGGCTACGACGCGTGGATCATCGCCGCCGGCCAGGATCCGGGACTGCGCGAGGCGCGAACGCTCGCGACCATCCCGGCCCTGGGCTACACCGAGACCGCGACGTTCGTGGCCGCCATGCAGAACCACCGGTTCGGGGTGCTCGGCTTCATGCCGAAACTGCGCGAGCCGATCACCGACAACATCCACCGGCAAGGCCTGAGCCACCTGCTCACCTCGTACCAGATCGTGCGGGACGGCGCCGAGGCCGTGCGGCAGGCCCTCGACGGCAGCTTCGACCTGTTCCTGGACAGCTTCGGCCGCGCCGCCGAAGCGGCCGCCGAAGCCGGCGCCCAGCTGCTGATCCCGGCCGAGGGCATCCCCAACGAGATCTTCTGGCACCTCGGCATCCACGAGCTGCACGGCCTGCCGGTCGTCGATCCGGCGGGACTCGCGGTCAAGACCGCCGAACTGCTGGTGGGCGCGCACGGGCTCGGCATCCTCGGCCGCACCGCCGCCGGCTACTGGTTCCGCCGGCCGGAACCGCGGGTCAGCGACCACGTGGAACGCGTCTTCCAAGGCCACCTGATCGGAAGGGCATGACCATGACCAACTTCTCCGTTCCCACCAGCTACGCGAGCGACAGCAACGCCGGCGCCTTCCCGCTGCACCGGCCGCGCCGGCTGCGCCGGACCCCCGCGCTGCGCCGCCTCGCCGCCGAGACCACCGTGCGACCGAGCAACCTCGTCCAGCCGCTGTTCGTGCGGGAGGGACTGACCGAACCGCGGCCCATCGCCTCGATGCCCGGCGTGCTCCAGCACACCCGCGACACCCTGCGCAAAGCGGCGGCCGAGGCGGTCGCGGCCGGCGTCGGCGGACTGATGATCTTCGGTATCCCCCTGGTCAAGGACGGCACCGGCAGCGGCGCCTCGGACCCCGAGGGCATTCTCCAGGTCGCGCTGCGCGACGTGGTGGCCGAGGTCGGCGAGCAGACCGTCGTCATCGGCGACATCAACCTCGACGAATACACGACGCACGGCCACGTCGGCGTGCTCGGGCCGGACGGCGACGTCGACAACGACGCCAGCCTGCAACGCTTCGCCGAAGTGGCGGTCGCCCAGGCCGACGCGGGCGCGCACGTGGTCGCACCCAGCGGCATGATGGACGGCCAGGTACGCCACATCCGCGCCGCGCTCGACCGGGCCGGGCACCAGCAGGTCGCGATCCTGGGCTACTCGGCCAAGTACGCGTCCAGCTTCTACGGCCCGTTCCGTGACGCGGTCGAGTCGTCGCTGACCGGCGACCGCAAGTCCTACCAGCAGAACCCGGCCAACCTGCGGGAGTCGCTGCGCGAGGTCGCGCTCGACCTGACCGAGGGCGCGGACATGGTGATGGTCAAACCCGCCTCGTACTACCTGGACATCGTGCGGCTGCTCGCCGACGCCGTCGACGTGCCGGTCTCCGCCTACCAGGTGTCCGGCGAGTACGCGATGGTCGAGGCCGCGGCGAAGCAGGGCTGGATCGACCGGGACAGCGCCGTGGTGGAGAGCCTCACCTGCCTGTACCGGGCCGGAGCCACGGTCCTGATCACCTACTGGGCCACCGAATTCGCGGCCAAGCTGCCGCGCTGACCGACCAGCGGACGGAACCTGTGATGTCGCTACCTGCGAATCAAGCCCACCTGGTCGTCGTCGGCCTCAGCCACGCGACCGCCCCCGTCGACCTTCTCGAACGGGTCAGCCTGCCCGACGAGAACGCCACCGCCCTGATCCAGCGCGTCCGCACCGAGGCCGACGCCGACGGCGCCATGCTGCTGTCCACCTGCGGCCGGACCGAGCTCTACGCCGAGCTCAGTCCCGGCTCGACGGCCGCCGACCGGCTCCCCGGCCTGCTGGCCGACCTGAGCGGCCAGCGCCTCGAGACGCTCCGCCCGCATCTCTACGTCCACACCGCCGAGCAGGCCGTACGGCACCTGTTCACGGTCACGTCCGGCCTGGACTCGGTCGTCATCGGCGAGGATCAGATCCTCGGCCAGGTCAAGGACGCCCTGCAACGGGCGCAGCAACTCGACGCCTCGGGGCAGGCCCTGCACCGCATGGTGCAGAGCGCACTGCAGACCGGCAAGCACGTCCGCACCAGCACAGGCCTGAACAAGGCCGGCCGCGACCTGGCCACCGCCGGGATCGACCGGTTCGAACGGCACGTCGGCTCGCTGGCCGGCCGGCACGCGCTGATCGTCGGGGCCGGCTCGATGGCCGCCGTCGTCGCGGCCGCCCTGCGCCGCGCCGGGGTCGAACGCTTCGACGTGGCCAACCGCACGCCCGAACGCGCCCAGCACCTGGCCGACACCGCCGGCGGACGCGGCGGCACACTGCAGGACATCCCGCGCCTGCTCGCGGCCGCGGACGTCGTCGTGACCTGCGCCGGCGGCACCGACATCGTGCTCGACGCCGCGACCGTACGGCGGGTGATGGCCGGCCGCCCGGACCGGACACTGTTCGTCCTCGACCTCGCGTTGCCGCGCAATGTCGAGGCCGGCGTGGCCGCGATAGCGGGAGTGCGCTTCGTCGATCTCGACGCGCTGGCCTCCGGCGAGCCCGGTCCCGCGCCGTCGGACGACGTCCGGGCCGCCACCGACCTCGTCACCACCGCGGTCGACGAGTTCATGGCCGGCCAGCGGATCGCCCGGGTCGGCCCGGTCCTGGCGGCCATGCACAGTTCGGCCCGTACGGCCCTGACCGCGGAGCTGACCCGGCTGGTGCACCGCGTGCCGAGCCTCGACGAGCAGGCCCACGACGAGATCGCCCGAGCCCTGCGCCGCGTCGTCGACAAGTTGCTGCACCAGCCGAGCGTGCGCGCCCGGCACCTGGCCGCGCTCCCGCACGGCGACGTCTACCTCGGCGTGCTCGGCGAACTGTTCGCGCCGGCCGACACCGCCGACACCGTCGACAAGAGCGAGGTACTGGTATGAACGACCTGTCCGCCCTGTGGAACGCGTCCTCGGTGGCCGTGGTCGGTGCCACCGAACGGCCCGGCGCACTGGGCCGCAAGCCGGTCGACTACCTGCAGCGCTACGGCTACGCGGGCCGCATCCTGCCGATCAACCCGAAGTCGCCGACGATCCTCGGGCTCGACGCCTACCCCAATGTGCGGGCGGCGCCCGGGCCCGTCGACCTGGCCCTGATCATGGTGGGGGCCGAACGGGTGCCCGACGCGGTGGCCGACTGCGCCGCCGCGGGCGTGCCGGTCGCGATCATCGCGTCGTCCGGCTTCGCCGAGACCGGCCCCGAGGGTGCCGCCCTGCAGGCCGAGGTGGTCGCCCGGGCCAGAGCCGGCGGGGTCCGCCTGATCGGGCCCAACTGCATCGGCGCGGTCGGCTTCCACCACCGCGTGCTGGCCACGTTCAGCCCCCTGTTCATGGCCGAGTCGGTGCCGTTCGAGCCCGGTGGCCTGGCCGTGGTCAGCCAGAGCGGCGCGCTCGGCTTCGGGGTGGCCAGCCTCGGTCTCGAACGCGGCCTGCGTCCCGGCTGGGTGGTGAGCACCGGCAACGACGCCGACGTCACCGCCGTCGAGGTGCTGCGGGCGCTCGCCGCCGAACCGGACTGCACCGGCCTGCTCGCCTATCTGGAGACGGTGCCGGACGCGGACGCCCTGCGCGAGCTGGCCGCCGCCGGCAAACCCGTGGCGCTGCTCAAGTCCGGTCGCAGCGCCGCGGGCAGCCGAGCCGCCGCCTCGCACACCGGCGCGCTCGCCACCGACGACCGGGTGCTCGACGGTGCCCTGCGCCAGTACGGCATCTTCCGCGCCCACGACGTCGACGAACTGCTCGACGCCGGCCGCGCGTTCAGCGGGCCGCACCGCCCGCGCGGCCGCCGCATCGCGGTGGTCACCACCTCGGGTGGTTCCGGCATCCTGGCCGCCGACGCCATCGCCGAGCAGGCCCTGGAACTGGCGCCGCTGGGCGAGGCCACCCGCGCCGAACTGGCCGGGATCGTGCCGGCGTTCGGGTCGGCGGAGAACCCGGTCGACATCACCGCCACCGTGCTGAGCGACCCGAGCCTGCTGGACCGCTCGCTCGACGCGGTCGCTCGCGACGACACCGTCGACCTGATCATCGGCTGCTTCTGCGTGATGGCCGGCGCCGACGTCGACAAGGCCGTCACCAGCTTCGGCCGGGTCGCCACCGAGTACGGCAAGCCGGTGCTGGTCGCGCGGACCGGGGCGGACTTCCTCGCGCCGGACGCGGCCGACCAGTTGCGCGCGGCGGGCCTGCCGGAGTTCCCCTCCCCCGGCCGGGCCGTGCGGGCGGCGGCCGCCCTCGCGCTCACCGGGTCCGGCGCGGGCCGCCGCCCACCGGCGGCCGTGGACCCGTACGCCGTGGCGCAGCCCGCCGCCGACGCCGACGAGCCGCGGCTCAAATCGCTGCTCGCCGCGGCCGGGGTTCCCGTGCCGGCCGGCCGGGTGGTGGCGGACGCCGCGGCGGCAGGCCAGGCTGTCGCCGGGTTCGGTGGCACGGCCGTGCTCAAGGCGGTCGTGCCCGGCCTGTTGCACAAGACCGAGGCCGACGGGGTCGCCCTCGGCGTCGGCACCGAGCAGGCCGCCTGGGTCTTCGCCCGGCTCGCCGGGCTGGGCGGCGACGTCCTGGTCGAGCAGCAGGCACCCGACGGAGCCGAAATGATCGTCGGCGTGCGGTCCACGCCGCTCGGCAACGTGCTCACCGTCGGGCTCGGCGGGATCTTCGCCGAGGCACTGGACGACGTCGCCTGCCGGCTGCTGCCGCTGCGCACCGGCGACGCCGCCGAGATGCTCGACGAACTGCGCGGGGCGCGCGTGCTCGACGGTGTGCGCGGGCGAGCGCCCGGCGATCGCGCGGCGCTCGCCGATCTGCTCGACACGCTGTCCGCGTTGACGGCCGGGTGGCGCGGCTTCGAACTCGATCTCAACCCGATTCGGGTGCTGCCCGAGGGCGTTCTCGTGCTGGACGCGGCTTATACGCGTACGAAAGAAAGTGGGGCCGACGCATGACCACCGCAACCGTGACCCGTTCGCAGGAGCTCTTCGACCGGGCGCGCGCCGTCGTTCCCGGCGGCGTCAATTCACCGGTACGCGCGTTCGGCGCGGTCGGCGGCACACCGACGTTCATGTCCTCGGGCGACGGGGCCTGGCTGACCGACGCCGACGGGCGCCGCTACCTCGACCTGGTCTGCTCGTGGGGACCGCTGATCCTGGGCCACCGGCACCCGGCGGTGACCGAGGCCGTCCTGGCCGCGGTGCGGCAGGGCACGTCGTTCGGCACCCCCACCGAGGGTGAGGTGACCCTCGCCGAGGAGATCACGCGGCGGGTGGCACCGGTGGAGATGGTCCGCCTGGTCTCCTCGGGCACCGAGGCGACCATGTCGGCGATCCGGCTGGCCCGCGGTTTCACCGGCCGCCGCAAGATCGTCAAGTTCGCCGGTTGCTACCACGGGCATGTGGATGCGCTCCTGGTACAGGCCGGCTCGGGAATCGCCACGCTCGCCCTGCCGGACAGCCCCGGAGTCACCGGCGCCACCGCCGAGGACACGATCGTGCTGCCCTACAACGACCTCGCCGCCGTGGCCGCGACGTTCGCCGCCGCCGGGGACGAGATCGCCGCCGTCATCACCGAAGCGGCGCCGGGCAACATGGGCGTGGTGCCACCGGCGCCGGGCTTCAACGCCGGCGTGCGCGAGCTGTGCACCCGGCACGGCGCTCTGCTGATCTCCGACGAGGTGATGACCGGATTCCGCGCCGCCGCGGCCGGGCACTGGGAACTCGACGGCGCCGTCGAAGGATGGCAGCCGGACCTGCTGACCTTCGGCAAGGTCATGGGAGGCGGCTTTCCCGCCGCCGCGTTCGGCGGACGCGCCGACGTGATGGCGCGGCTGGCTCCCGACGGGCCCGTCTACCAGGCGGGCACCCTCTCGGGCAACCCGGTCGCGACCGCCGCCGGGCTCGCCACCCTCCAAGCGTGCACGCCGCAGGTGTACGCGCACCTGAATCGGACCGCCGACGCCGTCGGGAACCTGGTCACGGCGGCCTTGACGGCGCACGGGGTCGCCCACCGCGTGCAGCGGGCCGGCACCCTGTTCTCGGTCTTCTTCACCGACGCGCCGGTCACCGATTACGCGGCCGCCCGGGCCACCGAGACGTTCCGCTACCCGCCGTTCTTCCACACCCTGCTCGATCGGGGCGTCTATCTGCCACCGTCGCCCTTCGAGTCCTGGTTCGTCTCGGCCGCCCACGACGACAAGGCCCTCGATCTGCTGGCGTCGGCGCTCCCCGCCGCCGCCCGCGCCGCGGCAGCGGCTGGTGATCACTCGTGACCACCGTCTACACCGCCGAGGTCGTGTCGGACGGGGACGGCCGCAACGGGATCGTGCACAGCGACGACGGCCGGCTGGACCTGAAACTGACCGCGCCCGGGGCGCCCGGCGGCACCAACCCGGAGCAGCTCTTCGCCGCCGGCTACGCCGCCTGCTTCCACAGTGCGCTGCGTCTGAGCGCGCGCGAGGCCGGCATCACGCTGCCGGACAGCCGCGTGCACGCCACCGTCCGGCTGCTTCGCGGTGATGACGGATATCGGCTCGCGGCGGAGCTTGTCGCCGAGCTGCCCGGCACCCCCACCGAAGTGGCCGACCGGCTCGTGCAGCAGGCGCACGGCCGTTGCCCGTACTCCCGCGCCGTGGCCGGCAACATCGAGGTCATCGTCCGGCAGGAAGGCCCGGCACGCTGACCGCGAGGGCCGGCGGCGCGATGTGCTGGGCTGCCGGTGCGGCGGGCGGCTTGAGGTGCCGGCGGCGACCGCCTGACGGACCGGTGGCGGTCCGTCAGGCGGTCGGGGCTGGATCAGAAGTACGCCGTCTTGGTCTTCGAGTAGGTCGTGTACTGGTTGCCCGGGTAGAAGGTGGATCCGGACACGGTGACCTGAACGTTGTTGAACCCGTAGCTGGAGACGAGGTCGCCGGTGAACGTCTCGCAGTTCTGATAGCTCACGGTGTGGGCGGCGGTGGCGGTTCCGCCCTGGAGAACCACGCGCGCCGTCGGATAGGTGCTCTGCCCGCAGAGTGTCACCGAGTAGCTTGCCTGGGTGCTTCCCGCCGTTCCGGTCACGGTGCCGGTTGCGGTGCCCAGGGACTGGCTGTCGTTGTAGCCGCCTTTGACCGAGACGGTGAACGAGGCGGTGGCCGCCTGGGCGCCGGCCGCGGGGAGGGTGGCCACCAGGGCCACGCCGGCGGCGCCCGCCGCCACCAGGCGGACGAAGCGGGAGGAACGGATCTGCGGCATACCTACTCCAGACATGAGGACGGACGTGCGATCACCACGGGTAGTCGATCGCAAACCCGATGTTAGGCCGACTGAAACTCGGAAAGCACGGGCCGACACCGAGACTTTCCGATGGACGAACAACGCACGACTGCATTGTCGTACCTCAATGTCGTGATTTACACGAATCGTGCTGAATGCATAGCGTCGCTTTGGGTCGCCGTGCGGTTAGGTGAACTGCCGAACAGCGACACAAGCCTTGCAAAGCCGCATTTAGCACAAGGGGCCATCAGTTCAAATCCGTCAGTCCGGCAAATTGACGGCGACCTGCGCAAATACAGTTCACCGTTGATGGGGGTCACGCGCGTCGACGGCGGAAAGATCAGGCTGTCGAAGTCGACGATCGGCCGGACCCGGCGCGACTTCGGCCCAACCCCACCGCGCCGAGACGTTCGAGCTGTCCACCGACCGCCGGCGCTCATTGCCGCGCCGCCCTCGGCCAGATCGCGCATCCGTCCTCGCCGCCGCCGGCGCACGGATCATTGCGGGCAACGCCATGGGGCCTGCCTCGAACGCCGTGTCCATCCGCGACAACGTCCCGGTCGGTGGTTCGCCGGCCGGCACGGAGCGGACTCTTGCCGGTTACTTCCTCGTCGAGGCCTCGGATCTGGACCATGCGGTCTGGATAGGTCGCCTGGTTCCCGTCAACGACGGAGGGGTCGAGGTCCGGCCGGTCGTCACATCCTGACACGGCGCGGTGCGCAACCGGACCTCTGTCGCGGGGCCCCGATCGCGGCGATGCCGAGGTCCACCAACCGGACACCGATCCGAAACCGCCCGCCGTCCGGCTCCCGTAAAGATCAGCCGGATCCGGCGACAGCTCAGGGACGCCTACAGTCCTGAAGCCGGAGTCGACGGGCTGCCCCGGAAGCTCGAAAGAATGTCCCTCGAATTGGACTTTTCTACTCCAGTCTCGGCGTGATGTCCGCGATGGGCGACGTCGACCAGGCCGCACTTGTCAGCGTCACGCATTATCACGTACGGCTGTGCTGGATTATTCTTGAGCCCTCCGTTCTGCGGGAACGCGAAATCAGGAGATCGACGTACCTCTCTACGGTGCATAGGCCCGCACCGCGCTCTGATCGGTGGTGAGCAGGCGCCCGCCCGCGACGACGACGTGCTGCCGGGGGGCGATGGCGAGCCCCTTGGTGGCGACCGGTCTGCCGTCGGTGGCGGAAAGGACGGCCACGGCTCCGGTCCCGGTTGTCACATAGAGCAGGCCCCCGGCACGTACGGGCATGGCGGGTGCGTTCAGAGCCCGGCTCCAGACCAGCCGCCCGGTCCTCGCGTCGTACGTGTTGACCCGCTGCACCGAGGCGACGTAGACCCGCCGCCCGTCGGTGGCCAGGTCGCCGGCCTCCTTCGCGACCTGCCAGAGGGTCCGCCCGTCGACGGCCGAGCGGGCGCAGAGACCGCCGCCGTCGCCGATGTAGAAGACGGCCGGCTCGGCGGCGTACGCGGTGATCGCCTGATCGGTGCCCCAGACCGGCGCACCGGTGGTGATCCGGGACGCCCAGGTTTCGGCGCTGCCGGTGCTGCGCCGCAACAGGATCAGCCCGCCGGCCGAGACCGGGCCGGCGAGCGACTCGTTCCGGTGGGTCCAGAGTGGCTTGCCGTCGGTCAGGCGGTACGCGACGGTGCCGCGCCGGGCGTCGTCACACGTGGCGCAGGCGCCGGAGACGACGACGGTGCTCGCGTCGGCGACGACCGCGTCCAGTGTCCACGGGCCGGTGCGCTGCCAGCGCCGTGCACCGGTCGCGGCGTCCAGCGCGATCAGGGTGCCGTCGTAGTCGCTGCTCGACCCGCATTTCGTGCCGGCCACGAGGACCAGCCCACCGGCGACCAGCGGGCCGGCGCTGACCTGGCTGAACCCGGTCTGCCGCCACAGCGGTTTCCCGGTCGCGGCCTGGTAGGCGCCCACTCCCCCGCCGTCGCGCAGGAAGATCCGGTCGCCGACCACTCGGGGGGCGATCGGGTCGGCGCCGCAGCCGGGCCGGCCGAGCGCGGGCCGTACGGTCCAGCGCAGCGCGAGCCGGCCGATCGAGGAGGCGTTGACCACCGATTCGGCCGGGTTGTAGCGGGTGTTGCCCGGCCCGTAGCCGTCCTGTCCCCAGGCCGCGGGCGGTGGCCCGGCCACAGCGGCACCAGGCACCAACATGGCCAGTGATAGCGCAATAAGACCGACTTTTCGCATGTGTGCATGATGGGTGGCCAGGACCGGGGTACGCGGGTGACGACACGGCGATGCCCCTAAAGCCGTACATAGCGGCGCGGATACCCCTCTATCGGGACCACGGTGGTGTCAAATCTGATCCGGAGGTGGTTCCCTTGCTGATCGGCGCGTCGATCGCAGCTGACAAGATCCCTTTTTACGAGCCGCTGTTTCCCCGTAACGACATCATGCGGATCTTCCCGGTCGACGTACGACTGGGTCACGCCGACCTGAAGGTCTTCCCCGACTGGTCCGACAAACGCCTTGCCTACTGCGAGCGCAAGGGCACCATCCCGTTCCTGAGCAGCAAGGTCGACGGCAACCCGGCCGGCCTCGAACGGATCCGCCAGCAGTTGGAGGACATGCCCGGCTGGCTGCGCGACAACCCCTCTATGCAGGTGTTCGTCACCGACCGGCACGAGCCCGAGGACGACCTGGAACGGGACGGACACCCCGAGGACCGCGCGGTCGCCTACCGGGCCAACTTCGCCAAGTACCTGCACATGATCGAGCACCTGAGCCCCCGGATCCGCGCCAAGGTCCGCTGCGGCCCGGTACTGATGCAGTACTGGACGGAGCACAAGGGCAAGTTCGAATACGAGACGTACGACCCGGGCACCGGTGACTTCTTCGGCGTCGACTGCTATGTGGACGCCGGCACCGACAAATGGGTGATGAGCCCGCAACGGCTGCCGAAGCCGGCGGACTTCCTCAAGCACATCAAGGCGTACGCGCATGGCCCGGCCGACGCCCGCCCGCGGGTCTTTCCCGAACTGGGCCTGATCGGCATGCCCGACGACCACGACGGCAAGGCCCGCGCCACCTGGCTGCGCGCCGTGCACGACGAGGTCTCCACCTGGCATCCCGGCACGCCGGGCTGGAAGCAGCGCTGGAGCTTCGCCGGCTGGATCTGGTGGAACCAGACCGGCAAGAACACCGGCCCGGTCCACCTCATCGGCGGGCGCCGCGACTTCGCCCTCGACGACCGGACCGTCGACGCGCACACCGTCGTCAAGCTGAACCCGCCCCGGCCGCTGCAGGCGTTCAACGCGATCCGGGAGGCCGAACACCCGGCCCGCCCGCGCACCGCCGCCCCCGAACCCGCCGCGGTGAACCAGTAACGAGTCGGACCGTGCACATCAGGAGGCGGGCAGGATGCCGGCATCGTCGAGGGTGACCGAGTTGCGGGTGCACGGGGTGGGCGGGGCGGCGCCGGAAGCGCTGCTCGGGACGGCGGCCCACCGGCAGATCTGGGGAGACCGGATCGCCGGTTTCTACGCCGCCGACGCCGAGCAGCGGGGACGGACGGTCGAGGCGTACTGCTGGGGTGGCTTGACCTCGCGGAGCAGCACCCGGGTGTTGTGGGTGCTGCTGTTCCCGTTCATGCTGGCCAACCTCGCCGGCTGGACCTGCTCGGCGCGGACCCGGGCCGACCGGTGGGCATTCGCGGCACACCGGGCCTGCGCGCGCCTGGCCGCACTGGGCATCACCCTCAACCTCCTGCTGATCGCGGCGCTGGGTGGCATCGACCTGTGGGCGTTCCAGTTCGGCCGCCGCGAGGTCGGCGACACCGCGCCGATGTGGGAGAGGATCGTCCACGCCCCGCTCGGCGGATCGGCCGCCGGTCCCCGGGTGGTGAACGGGGCCGGCGTCGTCGTGGCCGTACTGCTGGTGCTCTGGCTGCTGTCGCGGCAGGCCCGCCACCGCTACGAGGAGGTCACCCCGGTCGATCCGGCGGGCCGGCGTTACCGCGGCAGCGCCGCGGCCCTGCCGGGCGGCGCGACCGATCCGCAGTTCTTCAACGGTGCGGCTACCGTTCGCCGGTTGGGGCTTCTGCACGTCGGTGCTGGGCTTGCCTGGCTGGCCGACGTGCTGGCCTGGCTGGCCGACAAGCCGATCGGGCATCCGCTGGTGATCGGCGCGGCCGCACTGCTCGGATGCGCGATCATTCTGCTCGCCGTGGAATCCGGCGGGGAATGGCTGGTCTTTCCGCTTGTCGTGGCGGCGGCGCTGCTGGCGTGCACTGCCGCCGGGTACGCCTGGCACGCCGGCCCCGGGGCGGAGGGCACCCGTCCGAATGTCGAACACATGCACGGGATCGCGGTCGAGACGTTCTGGCTGATCGTCGCCCTGGTGCTGGTGCGCTTCCCGGTCCTTGCCACGATCGGCCTCCTCCGGCTCGCGGGACTCCGGCGCGGCGCGGCGGACAAGACGGTCCCGCCGGCGCGGCTGCGCTGGCCGGCGGCGCCGTTGTGCGTAGCCGTACTCGGCATGCTCAGCGTCAACGTCGCCGGCCTGGGCTGCCTGGTCACCACGGCGACGTCGCTCGGTCTTCCCCAGGAGGCGGTGTTCGACGGGCTACGCGACCAGATCCCGTGGCTCACCCTGGCGCCGGTAGCCGTCGGCATCGTATTCCTGGTGGTCGAATTGATCCGGTACGCCGCGGCCGGGAACCTCCGCGGCACCTCACCGGTTCTCGGCGAATACGCCGGCCGGTCGCACGCCACCCCGGCTCCGCCGCCGCCCCTGGACGCCTGGCGCTGTAACGCTCTACCGATCGACGGCATCTGCGAAGGCGAACGTGAACGCCGGATGCGGTGGGTCCGTTCCCTCGCGCGCGCCCGGAAAGTCGCCGGCTTCGCGCCGGACGTCCGCTATCTGCTTGTCGGTCTCGTGGCTGTCGCCGCCGCGGTTCTCGCCGGGATCCAGTCGGAGATCGACGGGACGACGCCGAGGTTGCCGACCTTGGCCGACGGTTTCGCCGTCTGGCTGGCCGGGCTGATTCCGCTGGCCGGAGTGGCGCTGCTGAGGTGGGGCTGGGGTCGCCCGGACGCCCGCCGGTGGCTGGGAGTGCTCTGGGACGTGGGTACGTTCTGGCCGCGCTCGTTCCACCCGTTCGCACCGCCGTGCTACACCGAGCGCGCGGTGCCGGACCTGCAGCGCCGCATCCGCTGGCTCAACGACAACGGCCACCGGGTCATCGTCGTCTCGCACAGCCAGGGCAGCGTCCTGGCCGCTCTGGCCCTCGTCCAGCAACCGGCCGGCCAGCCGACGTTGGTGACGTTCGGATCGCCGCTGATGAAGCTGTACGGGTGGGCGTTCCCCGCCTACATCGATGCCACGGTGCTGGATCGCGTACGAGTGTGGCGCAATTTCTCCTACCCGACCGACTACATCGGCGGACCGGTCGGACGCGACGGCGTCGACGTCGCGCTGCCCGACCCGGACTCCGCCTGGTACGTCGCCGGCGAGCCGATGCCGCGAATGCGACGGCACACCGGCTACTGGTCGGACGAGGCGATGTGGTCCGAGATCGACAGGCTGGCCGCGGAGCCCCGCCGAGCCAGGGCCACGGCATGACCTGCCGAAATCAGCGGCGTGTCACAGCTTGCGGCAAGGGCTTGGGTCCTCCGGGGCGCAAATGGTGAGGTTCACGTCGAAGGTCTTGCGATAGGCGAGGCCGTTCATGCGGTAGCGCACGGTTATGCCGTGCAGTTCCGAGGTGTGCGTGGGAACGGGGAACTCGAAGACCACCTCGACGCTTTCCTCCTCGGTCTGCGGCGCGATCCGATAGTTCGTCACCTCGTGGCGAGGAGGTATTTTCCAGGCTGCCGGCAGCGGCAGGGCGTAGCCGCTCACCGCGCCGGTGCCGAGCAGGGCCACCCGGTCCGGGCCCCACAGGTACGGGGCGGTCGTCGGCTCGAGGCTCTGCGGGTTGCCGGCGAGAGTGACCTCGTGGAGAACGATGTCGTTCTTCGTCGGATTGTGCAGCACCAGCGAACCCCAGAGCAGGCCTGACTGCGACGGTTCGGTGCGCGCCCGCAACTCCTCGAAGTTGGTGCCCTCCAACGGCCCGGCCCGCAAGGGCGCACTGCTGGATCCCCGGCCGGTCAGCCACAGCACGCCGGCCGCGGCGAGCGCGCAGGCGAGTACGGCGGCAGCGGCGATCACGAGTTTCCGGCGACGGGGGGCACCCCCCGGGACATCGTCCCGGGGGGTGCCAGCAACCTGATCCGTCACGCGACTTCCCGCGTCTTGGCCACGCCGGTGTACCACCGGCCCTTGTACCCGCAGATGTTGAATCCTGAGGAGTCGCCCTTGTAGCCGACCGTCACACCCGAACTCCAGGTCTGGGACAGCTTGAGGTTTCCGCCCACCGCGTTGCCGAAGCCGAAGGAGCCGGTGTACGTCGAGGTCTTGTCCTTGGCGACGCTGATCTCCATGTTGCCGCCGATGGTGTTCTTGTAGGACGCGCTGCAGGAGAACGGCGTCCACAAGCGACGGTTGGAGTTGCCGGTGAAGCCCTTCGGGCGGTACTCGGTGTATCCCGACCACCACTTCGCGCCCGTCTGACGGTTCTGGCACCACACGTCGTACATGTTGAAGCCGTAGCTGACGTACCACTCGGCCCGGGTGTTCTTCGCGATGGTGCCCTTGATGGTCGCCGTCGTGGTGGCGCCCTTGGTCATGCCCAGCGTGGTCACCAGGCTGCCCTTGCGGTTGGTCACACCGACCTCGAGGCTGGTGTTCTTGGAGGTGCGGTACTCCCAGGTGCCGGTGGTGTGCGAGCCGGTGGCCTGGTCGGAGACGGTCACGTTGGCGCCGATCACGTCCTTGCTCTTCTTGCGCATCCAGTGGTTCCCGCCGCACCACACGTCCGGGTCGTACGTCTTGCCGGAGGCGGAGACCTGGGCGTTGGCGGCGGCCACGGACGCGTCGTAGGTCGGCAGGTCGGTGCGTGCCGTGCCGGTCGCCTCGATCGGGGCACCGGTGGCGCAGATCATGCCGGTCGGGCACTGGCTCCCGGTCTCGACGGCGGCGGTGTTCGTCACCTCCTCCGGCTCGACCTGGGTGGAGACCAGGTCGAATTCGGGGCGGCCGTTCGGCGCCGCCTCCATCGCCGACAGGCTCGACTGGCGCTCCTCGGTGTCACCGTCGGCGGCCACGTCGTCGGCGAACGGCCTCATGACGCCGTCGTCGCCGATCGTGACCCGGCTGCGGTAGAAGACCTGCCCGTGGTCGGTGGGCGCGGTGAGCACCAGGGAGATCAGCCCGTCGGCGTCCTTGGCCGCGAGCAGGGTCGCCGGGTCGGCGATCCAGGTGTAGAAGGTGCCGTCCTCGAAGGACCAGCTCCAGCCGACCTCGGTCGGCTCGATCTCCGCACCGGCCGGCAGCGCGAGCAGCTGCTCGGCGGTCGGCTCCACGGAGACCGTGATGAGCGTGTCGGCGATGGGTTCGCCGGACGGTGTGCGAAGCGTTCCGGTCAAGGTCGGCGCGACGGTGTCGTCCGCGTGGGCCTGAACTGGTGATCCGACGACAAGGCAGGCCATGGCCAGGCCGATGACGGCCCACCGTCTCGGTGTCGAAGCTAACCTCATGGTGCCGTTCTCCACTCCCCCGATTTCATTCACACCAAACGATGTGAACGTGCGGAGAGGCTAACCGGCAAGATCGACTTTGGCTACGAACAGTTTTCCCGAGGCAGGGTCGATTTGAGCACCCCTGGGGTCATATCGGGGCGATTCCCTGTCGCTCAGGCGACACTTTGCCGCGGTCGGAGGCCGCCGCTCCAGGCCGGCCCGGTCCGGCGAGAAAATCGAGAAAGTCTCCGACAGACGGCAACCCGCGGGCAGCGGATCGCATGTACCCGGATGTAGGTAGTGATCGCCACGATTCACAGGAGCTCGAGCATGTTGCGGGTAGTCATCGCCGACGGCCAGGAGATGGTCCGCGCCGGGTTCAAGATGATCCTCGAGGCCCAGCCGGACATCACCGTGGTGGCTGATGTCGCCGACGGGACCAAGGCGGTCGAGATGGCCCGGTCGATGCGGCCCGACGTCTGCCTGTTCGACATCCGGATGCCCGGCCTGGACGGCCTGGAGGCGACCCGGTGGCTGGCCGGTCCCGGGGTGACCGACCCGATCCCGGTCGTCGTGATCACCATGTTCGACCTTGACGAGGACGTACGTACGGCGTTGCAGTGCGGCGCGAGCGGCTTCCTGCTCAAGGACTGCGGCCCGGCGCTGCTGGTCGAGGCGGTCCGCGCCGCGGCCCGGGGTCACCTGCTGGTGGCGCCGCAGGTGACGGTGCGGTTGCTGCACCATCTCCGGACCAGCGCGCCGGCGGGGGCGCCGGGACCGCCGGTCGACCTGACCGAACGCGAGGCCGACGTGGTCCGGGGCGTGGCCGCGGGCTGGACCAACCAGGAGATCGCCGCCAACCTGTTCGTCGCGGTGTCGACGGTCAAGACACACCTCGCGGCGGCGCAGGCGAAAATCGCCGTACGCAACCGGGTCGAGGTCGCCTCCTGGGCCTGGCGCGCCGGCATCGCCGCCGGTTGACCGCCCGGCCCCGGGCTGCTCGCCGACCCCGATCGCTGTCTTCCTGGTGCCGCAGCACCACGCCGCGCGCGACCGGGATTCCCTCGGCGGCCAGGACTTTCTTGGTCACGTCAGGCTCGGCGCACGGCCCGCCGAACAGCACCGCGACAGTCAGGGCGGGGTTCACACAGTCCGGTTCCCGGGGATCCTGGGTGGTCACGACGGGACGTCCTCGAGCAGGCGCGGGGTCGGCGTCGACCGGAACTCGTCCGCGGTGACCGCACCGGAGATGCGTACTCGTCCGACCGCGGGCCGGCGACGACCCACGTGTGCGGGATGGACGGGGATGCCGACCGGCATGGCGACCATTCCGACCGCTCTCGGCCACGAGTACTGCTGATCGGGCTTCTGCTCGGGCGTCCCGCCGGTCGCGGCGGTGAGCAGGCCGACGAGGATGATCGCGCAAGCGGTCCACGCCCCGGCCGAGAGTCGTTCCCCGAGCACCAGAGTGCTCAGGAGCGCGGCGGCCAGCGGCTCGCCCAGACTCAGCGTGCCGGCGAGGTTGGCACTGACGCTCTGCAGACCTTTGGTGTAGAGGGCGTAGACAGCACCGGTGGTGATCAGGCCGAGCCAGGCGATGAGCGCGACGGTGCCGGGCTGGGCGATGTTGCCCGCGTCGCGGACGATCGCGGGAGCGAGCACTACCGAGCCGATCAACATGGTCAGGCCGGTGGAGACGTGGACATCGGGAACGTCTGCCGAAATCCTCTTCGACAGTACGGTGTAGCCGGCGAACACCGCGCCGGCCAGGACTCCCCAGGCGAGACCGGCCGGGTCGACCCTGGCGCCGGCGCCGGGGACCAGCAGCAGGAATGATCCGGCCACGGCGATGCCAGAGCCGATCAACCAGTTCCGGGTCAGCCGCTCGCCGTCGAATTTGCGTGCGGCCAACCCGGTGAACAGCGGCACGGTGGCGACGGCGACGACGGTGCCCATGGCGCCGCCGGTCAGCGTCACCGCTTTGAGGAAGCTGACCTGATAACCGGCGCTGAACAGCCCGGTCGCCACGAACAGCGACCACAACCGGAGCCCACGGACCGCCCGGAACGCGGCGCGGCTGCGCAGAGCCAGCACGATCAGCGCGAGGCCGCCGACCAGGTGGCGCCATCCCGCCAAGGCCGCGGGTCCGACCGCTCCGTCGAGGAGAACCTGAGCCGGCCCGATGGTGCCACCCAGAATCATCGCGGCCAGCACGAAGGCCGAACCGCGCCAGGTGCTTGCTGGAGCAGTCCGCTCGGGTGGTGTCGGCTTCATGCCTCAAAGGCTGGCGGACGAGGGCGGCGTTGCCTTCCTCCCGCGAGCTTGCGACGGCTCGGCTCGTGGCGGAGATCAGAAGCCGCTGCCTCGTACGAATGGTGGAGGAGTCACCGGGCGACACTCGCCGACGCGGGCCGGCAACGACTCGGGCCCGAGCGGAGACGTCGCGGTTATCGTTGACCGGTGATCGGCAACCTCGAGACGTTCCAGGACGAGCTGGCCGCCAGCGGGTTTCCCCGGCTGGTCAACAAGCGGGCCGGGGCCGGCTTCCAGGGCCGGGTCACCACCCGTGACCTCGGGTCGCTGCGGCTGTTCTCCCTCGAGACGCCCGAGAGCGCCTGCATCGGGCGGGAACGTGACGCTGTCGACGGCGAGAACCTGGCAATCAAGGTGATGACCCGGGGGCGGACGCGGATCGAGCAGGGGCGCGGCGACGCCGAACTCGGACCGGCCGACCTGGTGCTGCTCGATCCCACCCGTACGCTGCGGTTCGAGAGCACCGCCTCGGCGCACGTCACCATCCTGGTTCCGCACCGGGAGCTTCGGATCCGGCCCGCGCAGATCGACCGGCTCATCGGCGTACGCATCGACGGCAGCCACGGTCCGGGCGCGCTCGTCTCCGTGCTGGCCCGGGAGTTCACGCGCTCGGTGACCGAGCTTCGCGAGGCGGCGGCGCTGCGGTCGGCGGCGGCCGTCATCGAGCTGATCGCGGTCGCACTCGAGGCCCGGTTGGGTGACGAGGAACCGGCCCCGGACGAGGGGTTGCGGGACCGGATCGCCGGCTACATCGAGGCCCGGCTGGCCGATCCCGAGCTGTCCCCGCCCGGCATCGCCGCCGCCCACCACATCTCCGTACGCCGGTTGCACAAGCTGTTCGAGGACCAGCCGCTCACCGTCGCGGCCCTGATCCGGCGGCGCCGCCTGGAGCGCTGCCGGGCCGAGCTGACCGGCGGCGGACGGACGGTCACGGCCGTGGCCGCCCGCTGGGGATTCTCCGATCCCACTCATTTCAGCAAGCTCTTCAAGACGACGTACGGCTACAACGCCCGCGCACTGATAACCAGCAACCGTGCGCGGACGACCAAGACGCGCACGGCCCAGCCGGAACAGGATGGTGGTGACCAAGCAGGCAACAGGTAGGAGCAGTCGTGGCGAAGGTGAACATCGTCCGCCCCGGTGAGGGCGAGATCCTGGAGAGCGGACCGGCGCGGATCCGGGTCCTGGAGAACGGCGAACACACCGAGCACCGGCTGGGATTCGCCGAGATCACCATTCCGCCGGGTTTCCCGAGCCCGCTGCAGCACCGCCACGCCCAGCACGACGAGGGCTTCTACGTGCTCAAGGGAACCCTGCGCTTCACGATCGGCGAGGACGACTACGACGCCGGCCCCGGCACCTGGGTCATCGTGCCGACCGGGGCGCCGCACACCTTCGCGAACCCGGGCGACGAGACGGCGGTCATGCTGAACACCTTCACCCCCGACCTGTACATCCAGTACTTCCGCGACTTCAAGGCCCTCATCGATTCCGGCACGCCGGTCAACGCCGAGACCATGACCCCGTTGTGGAAGAACTACGCCACCGAGATCTCGACCGAATACACCTCGTGAAGCGCCTTCAGTACGACCGCGGCCGGGGCAGATCGAACGAGAGCGCCAAGGTGCTCCGATAGGCCGCACCACTTGACCGGGTGCTCTTCTCGAACGGCGGCGCTGCTGAATGCGCCCAGCAGCCGCCGGGCGTCGCGCTGGAGTCGAGGACGCCCCAGCCTTCGCTGGGAATCCATGAGCGCACGACTCCCGGATCGGCCATGCGAGAATTTTACCTACGGCTGGATGCTTCGATGTTCGATCGTCCGACTCGGGCGCGTCGGTCCGGGAGATCGCCCGCCGCGACCGGACGACCGGCGGCGGCGCGGGGCCGGCGCGCCTAGGCTGGAGCGCATGCTTCGCGACGACGATCTTGTTCTGCTCAGCCGCCCCCTGCACGCCTTCCTCACCGTCGCCCCGCGCGACGACCGCTGGCCCGCCCCGCGGCCGGTGTGGTTCGGCGTGAGCGCCGAGGGCAACCTGGAGATGTTCTCCGACCCCGGCGCCCCCAAGGTCGCTCGCCTGCGCGAGCAGCCCCGCGCGTCCGTGGTGGTCGCCGCCCCGACCGGCGAGCCCGAGCACTGGGTCGCCGTCGAGGGGCCGGTCACCCTGCACGACGACGGCGCCGACCTGGCGGCCCGGCTCGCCGACCGCTACTACGACATGACCGACCCCGCCCACCGGGAACTCGTCGCCGAGTGGCGGGCCGGCGGCATGGTGCGCATCGTCCTGCACCCCGAGAAGGTCAACCGCTTCGCCGTCTGACGCGGCCGTGCCGGCCACCCGCGGCCCCGATCAGGCGCCCCAGCCGGCCTGCTGACCGCCGACCCGGTCGGCGACGATCTTCTCCTGGTGACCGCTTCGCCGGTACGCCCGGACCGGGTCGGGGTCCAGGCCGGCGTCGGCCCGGACCTGCGCCAGCAACGGCCGTACGTCGGTGTTGTACGCGTCCATCAGCACCGAGTTGGCCTCCAGGACGTCGCCGTCGTTCTGCGCGCGGCCGAGCGCGTCCCGGTCGACCAGCAGCGCCTTGGCCGTGGCCTCCTGGATGTTCAGCACCGAGCGGATGATCGCCGGGATCTTCGCCTCGATGTTGTGGCACTGGTCCAACATGAAGTTGATGCCGTAGGCGGGATCGAGGGCGCCGGCGCGGACGATCTCGTACATGATCCGGAAGAGCTGGAACGGGTCCGCCGCCCCGGCCATCAGATCGTCGTCGGCGTAGAAGCGGCTGTTGAAGTCGAAGGCGCCGAGCTTCCCCTGGCGCAGCAGGAAGGCCACGATGAACTCGATGTTCGTGCCGGGAGCGTGGTGGCCGGTGTCGATGCACACCGTCGCCTTCTCGCCCAGCTCGACGCAGTGCGCGTAGGACGTGCCCCAGTCCGGGATGTCGGTGGCGTAGAAGGCCGGCTCGAACAGCTTGTACTCGAGCAGGATGCGCTGCTCGGCACCGAGCCGGTCATAGGTCTCGCGCAGCGCCGCGGCCAGCCGGTCCTGCCGGTTGCGCAGGTCGTCCTGGCCCGGGTAGTTGAGGCCGTCGGAGAACCACAGCTTCAGGTCCCGCGAGCCCGTCCGGTCCATGATGTCGATCGCCTCGAGCAGGTGATCGGTGGCCTTGCGTCGCACCCCGGCGTCCGGGTTGGTGACCGACCCCAGCTTGTAGTCGTCGTCCTGGAACACGTTGGTGTTGATGGCGCCGATGCGTACGCCCAGCGACGTCGCGTAGGCGCCCAGCTCGGCGTAGTCGTCCACCTTGTCCCACGGGATGTGCAGCGCCACCGTGGGCGCCACCCCCGTGAACCGGTGCACGGTGGCCGCGTCGGCGATCTTCTCCTGCGGGTTGCGGGGCACACCGGCCTGGGCGAAGACCTTGAACCGGGTGCCGGAGTTGCCGAAGGCCCAGGACGGGGTCTCGATCCGTTGGGCGGCGAGGGCTCGCCTGACGGTTGCCGGATCAGCCATGGGGATCACTTCTCTTCAGCCGGGTCGGACGTACTCCGCAGTTTGAAATGTTTCATGATGGCCCCGACGAACGTAAGTGGCGTCGGTCTGGAGTGTCAAGGATCGACGGCTGAGGTGTTGACCGGCCCCCGGCCGAGTCGTAACCTGCAACCGGTGTGAAACGTTTCACGTGCGGAGGTGTGCAGGATGCCCAAGTCGAACCCCGCCGTCAGCGACCTTCTGGCGCGCAGCAACCGCCTCGGCGCCGACCCTCGCAACACCAACTACGCCGGCGGCAACACCTCCGCGAAGGGGACGGGGATCGACCCGGTCACCAACGCGCCGACCGAGCTGCTCTGGGTCAAGGGTTCCGGCGGTGACCTGGGCACGCTTACCGAGGCCGGGCTCGCGGTGCTGCGGCTCGATCGCCTGCGCGCCCTGGCCGGGGTCTTCCCCGGCGTCGACCGCGAGGACGAGATGGTCACCGCGTTCGACTACTGCCTGCACGGCCGCGGCGGGGCCGCCCCCTCGATCGACACGGCCATGCACGGCCTGGTGGACGCGCCGCATGTCGACCATTTGCACCCCGATGCCGGCATCGCCCTGGCCACCGCCGCCGACGGCGCGGCCCGCACCGCGGAGATCTTCGGCGATCGGGTGCTCTGGGTGCCCTGGCGCCGCCCCGGATTCCAGCTCGGACTGGACATCGCCGCCGCGCGGCGGGCCCACCCCCAGGCCATCGGCGTCATCCTCGGCGGGCACGGCATCACCGCCTGGGGCGCCACCAGCGCCGAGTGCGAGGCCCACTCCCTCGAGATCATCAACACCGCCGCGGCCTGGATCGCCGAGCACGGCCGTCCGGCGCCGTTCGGCCCGCTGATCCACCCGGCACTGAACGATGAGGTACGGCGTGAGCGCGCCGCCGCCCTCTTCCCGGTCGTCCGGGGACTCGTCTCCACCGACCGGCCGCAGGTGGGTCACTACACCGACAGCGAGGTGGTGCTCGACTTCGTCGGCCGGGCGCGCATGCCCGAACTCGCCGCGCTCGGCACCTCCTGCCCGGACCACTTCCTGCGGACCAAGGTCACCCCGCTGGTGCTGGACACCGCACCGGACGCTCCGCCGGCGCAGGTCGAGGCCCGGCTCCGGGAACTGCACGCCGCCTACCGCGCGGACTATCGCGCCTACTACGAGCGGCACGCCGGCCCGGACAGCCCCGCCATGCGCGGCGCGGACCCGGCCATCGTGCTGGTCCCCGGCGTCGGCATGTTCAGCTTCGGCGCGACCAAGCAGACCGCCCGGGTCGCCGGCGAGTTCTACGTCAACGCCATCACCGTGATGTCCGGCGCCGAGGCGGTGTCCACCTACGCGCCGATCGACGAGGCGGAGAAGTTCCGGATCGAGTACTGGGCCCTGGAAGAGGCGAAACTCCAGCGCCTGCCGAAGCCCAAACCGCTGGCCACCCGGGTCGCGTTGGTCACCGGCGGCGGTTCGGGCATCGGCCGGGCGACCGCGCTGCGGCTCGCCGCCGAGGGCGCCTGCGTCGTCATCGCGGACCGGGACCTCGACGCCGCCCGGACGGTGGCGGCCGAAATCGGCGGCCCGGATGCGGCGCTGGCCGTCGCCGCCGACGTGACCGCCGAGGCGGAGGTCGCCGGCGCACTGCGGGAATCCGTGCTCGCCTTCGGCGGGGTGGACCTGGTGGTCAACAACGCCGGCCTGTCGATCTCCAAACCACTGCTCGAGACCACCGAGGCCGACTGGGACCTGCAGCACGACGTCATGGCCAAGGGCTCCTTCCTGGTCGCCAAGGCCGCCGCCGCCGTCATGATCGCGCAGGGGCTGGGCGGCGACATCATCTACATCTCCAGCAAGAACTCGCTCTTCGCCGGCCCCGACAACATCGCGTACGGCGCCGCCAAGGCCGACCAGGCGCACCAGGTCCGGCTCCTCGCCGCCGAGCTGGGCGGGCACGGCATCCGGGTCAACGGCATCAACCCCGACGGCGTGGTCCGCGGGTCCGGCATCTTCGCCGGCGGCTGGGGCGCCCGGCGCGCCGCCGTGTACGGCGTACCCGAATCCGAGCTCGGCGCCTTCTACGCCCAGCGCACCCTGCTCAAGCGCGAGGTGCTCCCGGAGCACGTGGCGAACGCGGTGTTCGTGCTCACCGGCGGCGAGCTGTCGCACACGACCGGCCTGCACATCCCGGTGGACGCCGGGGTTGCGGCGGCCTTCCTGCGGTGAAGACCTTCGCGGCGGTCGACCTCGGCGCGTCCAGCGGGCGCGTCATGGTCGGCCGGGCCGGCCCGGGGACCCTGTCGCTCGCCACGGCCCACCGGTTCGCCAACGAGGCGGTCCGGGCCGCCGGCACCCTGCACTGGGACATCCTCGGGCTGTACCGCGAGGTCCTGGCCGGGTTACGGCGGGCCGGCCCGGTCGACGGCATCGGCATCGACTCGTGGGCGGTCGACTACGGGTTGCTCGACGCCACCGGAGCCCTGCTCGGCAACCCGGTGCACTACCGCGACTCCCGGACCGACGGCGTGGCGGCCCGGGTCGCCGAGGTCGTCGGCGAGGACGAGCTCTACGCCCGGACGGGGTTGCAGAAGCTGCCGTTCAACACGATCTACCAACTCGTCGCGGCGGCCGGCACTCCCCAGCTGGAAGCGGCCCGGCAGCTGCTGCTGATCCCGGACCTGCTGGCGTACTGGTTGACCGGCCGGACAGGGGCGGAAATCACTAATGCTTCCACCACGCAGCTTCTCGACCTAGGCTCGGCCCGGTGGGCCGGAGAACTGATGACCACGCTCGGGATCCGGCCCACTCTCTTCCCGCCGTTGCGGGCGCCCGGCACGGTCATCGGCCCGGTGCTGCCCGACCTGGGTCTCGGCCGGGTGGACGTCATCGCGGTCGGATCGCACGACACCGCGTCGGCGGTCGTCGGCGTGCCCGCCGCCGGACCTGACTTCGCCTACATCTCCTGCGGCACCTGGTCGCTCGTCGGTGTCGAGCTGGACGCACCCGTGCTCACCGAGGCGTCCCGACGGGCCAACTTCACCAACGAGGCCGGCGTCGACGGCACCGTGCGCTATCTCCGCAACGTGATGGGGCTCTGGCCGTTGCAGGAGTGCCTGCGCGAGTGGGGATCCCCCGATCTGCCCGCGCTGCTCCGCGAGGCGGCCGCGGTGCCGGCCTTCCGGACCCTCGTCGACCTGGACGATCCGGTCTTCCTGCCGCCGGGCGACATGGTCGGGCGGCTGCGGAACGCGGGCGCGGACCCTTCGGCCGGGCCGGCGGAGATCGTGCGCTGCGTCCTGGACAGCCTGGCGCTCGCCCACCGCCGTGCGGTGCGTCAGGCCCAGGAACTGTCCGGACGGCAGGTCGACGCGGTGCACATCGTCGGCGGCGGCGCCCGCAACGAACTGCTCTGCCAGCTCACCGCCGATGCCTGCGGGTTGCCCGTACTGGCCGGCCCGGTCGAGGCGACCGCGCTCGGCAACGTGCTGATCCAGGCCCGCGCGGCCGGGGCCGTCGGCGGCGATCTACCGGCCCTGCGGGGGTTGCTGCGAGCGACTCAGCCGATCGTGCGCTACCGGCCGCGCGCCGCCACCGCGGCGGCATGGCCGGCAGCCGAGCGCCGGCTGCGGGCCTGACCGGCCCGAGCCGCTTCGGCGACGGTGCCGGGAAACGCACCGCCGCGCCGGGGCCGACGGCGTGCGAGGCCGAAGAATGGTTTTTAAAAGGCCTGCAACATATTGCGTGAGGCCCGTCTAATTAGAACTTGATCTAATTTGAAAAGGTTCGAGCAGCAGGGCCGATACGGCGCTTTTCCGCGGCCTGGAATTGACCCCTCGCATCACCTTTACGGCAGAAGAAATCAACCGTTAGGCCTGCTTTCCGGGCTCGCAAATCGGGCCCAAACCTGACATGACGGACGCCAATCAAGTTCATACATATTGAAGATCAACTGTCAAGGGACAATGAGCCGCACTCCCCCGGCGTTACCTTTCCTCGGCATTTCTTCGCCTCTGCTTGGGAGAGCATTTTGTCGAGAACCTCTGCGCGATCGCGCGGCGCCACGCCACCGTGGCGTGCCGGCGTGTCGTCGAGCTCACGATGGCTGGCCGCCGGGCTGCCCATCGCCCTGGTGTCCACCATGGCCGGCTTCCCGGCCGCGCCCGCGGCCGCCGCCGCCAAAGCGGCCGTGGCGGCCTCCGCCTGCCCGGCCTCCGTCGCCGACGAAGCAGCGGCGCTCATCACCGCGCGACTGTGCGACGGACCGGTCGGCATCGACGCCGCGACCTCGGAGACCGCGCTCGCGACGGCACTGCCGTCCGGGCAGGTGCAACGGACGATCTCCGCGGCCCCGGTGCGCGTGCGGCAGAACGGCCAGTGGGTGCCGGTCGACCTGACGCTGGTGCGCAACGCGGACGGCACGGTGTCACCGAAGGCGGCCCCATCGGGCCTGGTGATCTCCGGCCCCCAGACCGATGCGGGTGAACACCCGCTCGCCACCGCGGGCACCGGCGTCCACCAGGTCTCGATGGCCTGGACCGGCAAGCTCGCCGAGCCCGTCCTCGACGGGGACCGTGCCACCTACCCGGAGGCCATGCCCGGCGTGGATCTGGTGGTCCAGGGCACCCGCGCAGGTGCCGAGACCTTCCTGATCGTCAAGACGAAGGCGGCCGCGGCTCAGGTCACCGGCCTCAAGCTGCCGGTCACCGGGACCGCCGTCGCGTCCTACCGCGACGACGCGGCCGGCAACGTCACCCTGCTCGACGCCGGCAACCGGCCGGTCGCCACCGCGCCGCAACCCCTGATGTGGGACGCGCGAACGGTGGCCGGCACCGGTGAGCCCGCCGACGTACGCGCGGTCGGCTCCCGCACGGTCAAGCACGCGGCCCGGTCGAAGAAGCCGCGCAAGGCCCTCGACGGGGCCGGCGTCGAGCGGATCATCGCACCGGCGGCCGGCTTCTTCGCCGACCCGGCGACCCGTTATCCGGTGACGATCGACCCGCAGATCAACCCGCTGTCGACGACGTTCGACACCTACGTCCGGCAGAACGACACCGTCGACCGCAGCGGCGCCAACGACCTCGAGCTGGGCGTGGTGTCCGGCAACGCGACCCGGTCGTTCGTCCACTGGGACACCAGCGCGATTCGCGGCAAGCAGATCACCTCGGCCTCGGTCTACTTCTGGAACTGGTGGTCGCCGTCGTGCAGCACGGCGCAATGGGAGATCTGGACCACCGGTGCCGCCAGTGCCGACACCCGATGGGGATCGCAGCCCGCGTGGAACACCAAGGAAGCCACCTCGACCGGCACCAAGGGCTTCAGCTCCGCCTGCGACGACGCCTGGGTGAGCATCAACGGGCAGTCGTTCTTCCAGCGGGCGGCCGACAACTGGCAGTCCTCCCGGGCCTACATGGGTATCCGCGCCACCAGCGAGACCGACGGTAACGCGTTCAAGCAGTTCCGGTCCCGCAACGCGGCGGACTCCAGCCAGGTGCCGTACGCGGTGGTGAACTACAACTCGTACCCGACCGTGCAAGCCGTCGCGACCTCACCGGCGGCGGCGTGCGCGACCGGAGCGAACCGGCCGTACCTCAACACGCTCACGCCGACGCTCAAGGCGACCCTGACCGACGCCGAGTCGAGCCCGGTCAAGGGCACCTTCGAGTGGTACAACTCGGCCGGCACCAAGCTGGGCGGCGCCACCACCGCCACCGCCGCGTCCGGTTCGGTGGTCTCCACGACCGTGCCCGCCGCGGTGATGACCAACGGCGGCTGGTACTCGTGGCGGGTGCAAGCCAACGACGGCACCGTCGGCGGTGACTGGTCCGGCAAGTGCGAGTTCGTCGTCGACACCACCGTCCCGACCGTCGGGCCCAAGCTGAGCTCCTCGACCTACCCGACCGGCGGCTCGGGCGGCGGCCCCGGCGTGGCCGGCACGTTCAGCTTCGACGCCAACGGTACGACCGACGCGGCCGCGTTCCTGTACGGGCTGGACACCAACCCGCCCACCACCGCGGTCAACGCGTCCACGCTCGGCGGCAGCGCCACCGTCGCCATCGCTCCGGCCACCGGCGGAACGCACACCTTGTACGCGCGCTCCCGGGACCGGGCCGGGAACCTGTCGCCGATCACGTCGTACCCGTTCACGGTCAGCAACGTCATCGGCACCATGGCATCCCCGAGGACCGGCGACCTGTCAGCCGGCAAGGTCACGCTCTCCAGCGCCGGCGCGGCCACCTCGACCGCGGTGACGTACCAGTGGCGCCGGGCCGAGACCGACACCTGGACCACCGTCCCCGCCGCCGATGTGGTCCCGAGCTCCGGCGGCGGCACCGTGACGTGGCCGCTGGCGACCACGGGCAGCGGCAAGTTCGCGGACCTGACCTGGAACATCGAGAACACCGTCAACGCCGCCGAGGCGGGACCGGACGCTCTTGACGGACCGGTGGAGGTGCGGGCCTCCTACACCGGCGGAACCTCCGGCACCAGCGACACCGTCCGCCTGGCACTGGACCGCAACCGCGCCGACGCCCCCAGCTCGCAGGTCGGTGCCGGTGACGTCAACCTGCTCACCGGCAACCTGTCGGTGAGCACCTCCGACGCGCAGGCGGCCGGCCCGCTCAGCGTCGGGCGTACCTTCAACACCCGTCAGGCCGGCATCGTGGACCCGCTCTTCGGCCCGGGGTGGGTGTCGAGCGCCGCCGTGGCAGCCCCGGACACCTACCGGACCCTGACAGTCGCCGGCAGCCTGGTGCAGATCGGCATCCCGGACGGCAACACCCTGGGCTTCACCAAGCGGGCGAGCACCTCCACCGGCGCCACCTTCGCCCCGCAGGTCGGTGACGAGGCCCTGACGCTGGAGTACTTCAGCGGCGCCGACCAGTACGTGCTGACCGCCGGCAGCGGCAACAGCACCACCTTCACCCGAGCCACCGGCGACCCCGCCGGCGTCTACTCCCCCACCTCGGCGGTCGAGGTCGGCACCGGCAACACCACCGCGCTGTACTGGACCAAGTCGACCGTCAACGGCACGGACATGGTGCGGCCGACCCAGGTCGTGGCGCCCGCGCCGGCCGGGGTCAACTGCGCGAAGACCGCCGGCAACGACCCGCTGACCACCAAGGGCTGCAAGACCCTGACGTACGCCTACGCCACCACGACGACGGCTACGGCGTCGGCGGCCGGTGACTACGCCGGGCGGCTGCAGCAGCTGTACTACACCGCCTACGACCCGGCGAAGTCGGCCATGGCCACGGTGGTCGTCGCCGGCTACAGCTATGACCCCAACGGCCGGCTGTCGGCCTCGTGGGACCCGCGCCTGGCCTACCCCGACGGCACCGGAATCCACCAGCTCGCCACCGGTTACACGTACGACGCCGACGGCATCCTGTCGACCCTCACCCCGCCGGGGCAACTGCCCTGGCAGCTGGCGTACACCACGGTGCCCGGCGACGCCGGCAAGGGCCGGCTGGCCAAGGTCACCCGGTCGGCGCTGTCCGCCGGCACCGCCGTGACCAGCATCGTCTACCGGGTTCCGCGCACCGGGACCGGCGCGCCGGCGGACCTGTCCGCCGGGCAGACCGCCCGGTGGGGTCAGAACGTCGCCCCGGTGGACGCGACCGCGGTGTTCCCGCCGACCCAGGTGCCGGACGGCAACCAGGCCCTCGGGACCATGCCGAGCAGTTGGCGCCAGGCCCAGGTCACCTATCTCGACGGCAATGCCCGCGAGGTCAACGATCTGCAGCCGGGATCGCACATGACCGCCACCCGGTACGACACGTTCGGCAACGTGACGCAGGAACTGACCGCCGCCAACCGGGAGCGGGCGCTGGGCTCCTCCGCCTCGGACACCGCCGCGGCCGAGGCCACCCTGGCCGCGAACCTGTCCACCGTCACGCGCTACAGCAGCGACGGCGAGCGCGTCGTCGACACCCTCGGCCCCGAGCACGACGTGGTGCTGTCCGACTGGAGCACCGACCGGGCGCGTACCCACACCACCTACCGCTACGACGAGAACGCGAAGGACCCGAGCCAGACCTACAACCTGGTCACCAGCAAGATCGAATCGACGCAGTACTTCGACAGCACCGGCAAGGCCGTCGACGCCGACAGCCGGACGACGACCACCCAGTACGACTGGGACCTCCGTCAGCCCACGGCCGTCATCGTCGACCCGCAGGGGCTGGCGCTGAAGACCCGGATGACCTACGACCCGGCCGGCCGACCGACCACCACCACGCTGCCCGCCGGTGACGGCACCACCGCCGCCACCCGTACCGTCCTCTACTACCGGGCCGGGACCGGCTCCGGCGACGACGCCTGCGACAACCACGCGGAATGGGTCGACCTGCCCTGCCGCACCGTGGCCGCCGCCCAGACCAGCAGCGACCCGGAACTGCCGACCACCTACACCAGGTACGACATGTACGGTCAGCCGACCGTCCTGACGGAGACCAACAGCGGCGGGACCCTGCGGACCACCACCATCGGCTACGACGTGGCCGGTCGGCCCGCCTCGGCGACGATGAGCGCGACCGCCGACCTCGGCACGCCGGTGGAGAAGCGGCGCTCGGTCTACGACACCGCAACCGGCCAGCTCGTGCGTACCGAGCAACTGAACGCCTCGGACGTGGTCACCGCCACCATCGTGCGCACCGTCGACACCCTCGGGCGGATCACCTCGTACACGGACGCCGCCGGCAACCTGTCCACGACGTCCTACGACGTCGCCTCGCGTACCCAGGGCGTCGACGACGGCAAGGCGGTCCGGACGTTCTCCTACGACGACGCCGGTGACGGGCGCGGCCTGCCCAACCAGGTCGTCGACGGCCAGGCCGGCACCTTCACCGCGGCCTACGACGCCGACGGACAGATCAAGACCGAGAACCGGCCGGACGGGCTCACCGTCAACCGCTACTACGACGAGGAAGGAGCGGCCACCGGGATCGAATACCTGCGGGGTACGACGACGGTCTACGCCGACCATGTCGGTGTGCAGGCCCAGGGGCAGTGGCAATGGCAGTGGAGCACGCTGCAGGATGCCGACTACCTGTACGACGCGGCCGGCCGGCTCTCGACCGCCGACCAGACCGTCGGCACCGGTGGCTGCCAGAGCCGCAAGTACACGCTCGACAAGAACAGCAACCGCACCGGGCTCACGACCTACGGCCCGGGAACCGGTGGGGCCTGCCAGCTGACCTCGCCGTCGGCCACCCGGGCGTGGACCTTCGACGAGGCGGACCGCACCAGCTCGAGCGGCTACCAGTACGACAACCTCGGCCGGGCGCTGACCGTGCCCGCCGCGGACGTCTCGGGTGGCGCGGACGCGGCCATGACGTACTACGCCAACGACCTGACCCGCACCATCACGCAGGGCACCAGCAGCACGACGTCCACGCTGGACGTGCTGGCCAGCCGGTTCGGCGGATACAGCAACACCGTCGCCGGCACGACCGTGACCCATGTCAACCACTACGCCGACGACTCCGACAACCCCGCCTGGATCGCCGACGGCACCGCGTACACCCGCGCCGTCAAGGGCCTGGGCGGCCTGGAGGCGCTGTACACCGGAACGAGCGGCCAGCTGGAATGGCAGATCACCGATCTGCACGACGACGTCGTGGCCATGGCGCTGGGCGGCACGGCCGGCCTCACCGCGACGTACGCCTTCGACGAGTACGGGGTCGCCGGCAACGGCTCACCCCGGTACGGCTACCTCGGTGCGGACCAACGCTCGGCCGACAACACCGGTGGCGTCCTCACCATGGGCGTCCGGCTCTACAGCCCGGCCACCGGACGGTTCCTGCAGACCGACCCGGTCGTGGGCGGTAACGCCAACCCGTACGACTACTGCGTCGGCAACCCCGTCGGCTGCACGGACACGACCGGCAAGAAGCACATCATCCGCAAGCCCGGCGCCCACTGGTACTCGCCGACCAGCTACATCTTCAGTCGCGACATCACGAACCGGGTGGGCTACCTGTTCAACTACTACGGCAACGGCTCCGCCGCCCTCGCCGCCGCGTACGGCGCACTGCTGTGCACCGCGGGTTCTCCCCTCGCCATGGCCGCGTGCGGACTGGTCTTCCTGTTGTCCGAGGCCTACATCGCCGGACACTTCAAGGCGGCCCGCGACCAGAACGGATGCCTCGGCATCAACAACTACGGCTACATGTTCACCGACCACTCCAAGTACTGTCACAGGACGTGACGCACGTGTCAGACACGCAGACGAAGCGGAAGAAGTTCGCGGTCATCGCGGTCATCGAGGCCGCCCTGATAGTTCAGGTGATCGCGACGGTGGTGGCGGACCCGACGAGGACCCGCATCATGGCCTCACTGGTCGAACTCGTGATCATCACTGCGGCGCTCGCCGTCAGCTGGTGGGTCATCCTGCACCGCAAGTGAACAGCCGCCGGGCCCTTCCCCCACGGGCGAGGGCCCGGCGCTGACCGGTCATCCGCGGCGCAGCCAGGGCTGCAAGATCCGGGTGATCCGCGGGAGCACGAGGTAGGTCATGATCGGCGTCAGCACCAGCGTGCTGATCAGGGTGCGCAGCACCAGGTTGAGGGCGGCCAGGTGAGGTGCCAGCAGCCCGCCGGAGAGCAGACTGACCGGGAAGAAGCCGAGCCAGATGGTGATCGCCTGCTTCCACCGGGCCGGCGCGGCCGGCGCCGGCTGATCGACCTGCAGCTCCCGCGGCGGGTCGAACCAGCCCTCGATCCCGGTGCGCTTCTCCATCCGGGTGTGCTCGACGAAGCCCTCGGCCGAGGAGAGCCACCACTTGCGCTGCGGCGACTCCTCCCAGCCGCGCAGCGCGCCGGCGTCGGCGAAGCGGTAGAGCATGTGCCACTCCGGCGAGCTCGGCTCCGGCCGGACCCAGCCGGTGCCGAGGAACCCCGGGAAGGTCTCGGCCAGCGAGGCGCCGGCCCGGACCCAGGCGTTCATCTCCGCGTCCCGCGACGGAGCGACCCGCCGGGTGATGGCGACGGTGACGGCTAGCTGCGGCGACAACTTCATGTCTCACATTGTGGTAAGCCCGCATTTCCGGCGTGCGTCATCCCGCGGATAAGTGTCGTGCCCCACGCGGCCGATAGTTTCCTGCGCGTCAGGCTGGGCAGACGATGAGGTACCGACCGGTGCTGAGCACAGAAGCAGGAGAGACAACCATGGCGGCAGGACAGCTGACCGAGGACGGGCGGGCCCGCGTGCTCGCCGACGGCAACCAGATTCCGCTGCTCGCGCTGGGGGTGTGGCAGGTGCCGGACGGGCCCGAGTGCGAGAAAGCGGTGCGCTGGGCGCTGGAAGCGGGCTACCGCCACATCGACACCGCGCAGGCGTACGGCAACGAGGCGAGCGTCGGGCGGGCGCTGCGCGACAGCGGTGTCGCCCGGCAGGACGTGTTCATCACGACGAAGTTCTACCCGGGCTCGCGCGATCCGGAGGCCGAGGCGCAGCGCAGCCTCGAGCGACTCGGTGTGGAGTCCGTCGACCTGTACATCGTGCACTGGCCGCAGGGCGGGCCGACCTGGGCCTGGGACGGCATGCAGCGCGCCCACGAGAAGGGCTACGCGCGCTCGATCGGCATCTCCAACTTCAGCGCGTCCGAGGTCGACGCCCTGCTCAAGGCGGCCGAGGTGGCCCCGGTGGTCAACCAGGTTCAGTTCAGCCCGTTCGAGTTCCGTCGCGATCTGCTGTCGGCCTGCGAACAGCGGGGCCTGGCCCTCGAGGCCTACAGCCCGCTGGGGACCGGCCGTCATCTCAGTGACCAGCGGGTGGCCGAGATCGCCGAGCGGCTGGGCCGCACCCCGGCGCAGGTGCTGATCCGCTGGGCGGTGCAGCGTGGCCTGATCGTGCTGCCCAAGTCCACTCATCGTGAGCGGATCGAGGAGAACGCAAAGGTCTTCGACTTCGAGTTGACCGCCGCGGACATGAGCACGCTGGACGGCCTGGACGGCACCGGCGGCACGGACCGCGCCCTGGAGCAGACCTGGTGGTGAACGACGCTTGAGACCGCCGCCCGGGCCTTGTCCCCCAGGGTCCGGGCGTGCCGTCGTCGCCTCGACAAGGATCCAACACCGACATCGACAAATGTGCTGCTCGGGGTGGAGAGACCCGGGTCTCCTCGCGTCCAGGGTGCCGGACATGGCCGACGACGCACTCGCGCAGGAACTGATCGACATGACCGACGAAGACCGGCTTCTGCAGCCCGGCGCGCTCGGCGCCAAGCACACGCCGGCCCGAGCATCCCGGCCGGGCGGCGCATCGCGTTCGTCCCCCAGGGACCGGACGATCTGATGGCGTCGGTCCACCCCGCCGACGCGGACGGCACCGGGGCCAGGCGACCGACTCAGGTACCGTGCGGCCCCCGGCATTCCCCCGCCGGTCGTAGTATCGTTCGCCGCGATGACCTGCGATCGGATCGGCGAAGGCGCGGCCCGATGAGGGCACCGCTGCGGCCGAGTGACCCACGGTACCTGGGTGTTTACCGTCTGCAGGCGCGCCTCGGTCAGGGCGGCATGGGCACCGTCTATCTCGCCCACGACCCGCACGGGCGGCCGGTCGCCATCAAGACGGTCAAGCCCGAGTTCGCGTACGAGGAGGAGTTCCGCGCCCGGTTCCGCAGCGAGGTGAACCGCGCTCGCCAGGTGCCGCCGTTCTGCACCGCCGAACTCCTCGACGCCGACGCCGACCACGAGACGCCCTACCTCGTCGTGGAGTACGTCGACGGCCCCAGCCTGTCCGAGGTGGTCACCGAGCAGGGGCCGTTGACCGGTGGCAACCTGCACAGCGTGGCGGTCGGGGTGGCCACCGCGCTGGCCGCCATCCACGGCGCCGGGGTGATCCACCGCGATCTCAAGCCGGCAAACGTGCTGTTCGCGCTGGGCACGCCGAAGGTGATCGACTTCGGCATCGCGCGGGCGTTCGAGGCGACCAGCCAGCACACCGGCACCGATCAGATGGTCGGCACGGTCGCCTACATGGCTCCGGAACGCTTCGACAACGACGCCGGCCGGATCGGGCCGGCCGCGGACGTGTTCGCGTGGGGCGTGGTCGTCACGTACGCGGGGACCGGGCGAACCCCGTTCGGCGGTGACTCCGCGGCGGCCACGGCCGGCGCCATCCTGACCCGCCCGCCGCGGCTCGACGGGCTGTCGGCGCCGCTTCGGGACCTGGTCGCGCGAACCCTGGACAAGGACCCGGCCCGCCGGCCGACTGCCTTCGACCTGCTCGACGAACTGGTCACCGCGGGTGCGCCGACGACCGTCGGCCGGGCCGAGCGGCCGGAGCCGGAACGGGCGGCCCAGGCGGCCCGGCACGCATCGGCGAACCCGGACACCGGCCGGCCGGCCCGCCGACGGCGTACCGCGATCGCGCTGACGGCCGTGGGTGTCCTCGCCATCGCCGGCGGCGTCCTGTCCCTCAGCCCGACTCAGCGGCTGCTGTCCGGGGAGCCGCCCCGCGATTCGGTGGCCGCGCCCGGTGCGGCGGCCTCCGGCACGCCGAGCGGCGGTGCGCCGTCGAGGTCGACCACCTCGTCGCGGGCCGCCGAAGCGCCGCAGGCAGCCCCGACCTCGCGCGCCGGTAAGGAACCGGTCGACGCACCGACCATCGGCAAGACGCCCCCGGCCGCACTGTGCCGCGACTCCGACGTGGAGATCACCATCACCGCGCAGAGCGACGACGTGACCGCGGCGGGTACGCAACGCGGGCTGCTCTCGGTCGCCAACCGATCGGGCGCCGCCTGCCGGATCGACGGCCGTGTCGTCGTCGGTCTCTACAACGCCGCGGACGAACGCGTGCCGGTGCCGGCGACCCCGGTCGACGAGCCCGGCGAGGCCGTCGACATCCTCCTGCGGCCCGGCACCGGAGCGTTCCAGGGCATCAAGTGGGAGACGTGCGACCGGGCCGACGCCGACTGCCCGACCGGCAACACGCTGCGCGGCAGCCTCGGGTCGGGCCGGGGCGTGGTCGCGACGCTGGCGGACTTCCCCGACCCCAGCCGCAGCCTCATCACCATGAAGTCGCTGAAGATCGGCACCGTGCAGCCGAGCACCCAGGGTGTCGTGGCCTGGTGACCCGGGCGGCCGGCGCCCGCCGGCCGGGCCAGGTCCGTCGGGCCGGGTCGGCTCCTTGTCCGGTCACGTTAGCTTTGCGCGGTGCAACCTACCCGAGAGCCGGTCCGGGTCAGCGTGCTCGGCCCGGTGGAGCTGATCGTGGACGGGTCCGCGGTGGCGCTGCCGCCGCTCGAGCGCATGCTGCTGGCCGTCCTGTCCGCGCACAGTGGACGGATCGTCGCGGTGGACCGACTGGTCGACGGGCTGTGGGACGGCCGGCCGCCGGCCGGGGCCCGTAACCGGGTCCAGGCGCTGGTGGCGGCGCTGCGCAAACTCGCCGGGCCCACACTGATCACGACCCGTCCGCCCGGTTATCTGGTCGGCGCGGCGCCGGTGCTCGACTCCCGGGAGTTCGCCGACGAGGTCCGGCTCGCCGGTCGGCAGGCCGCCGAGGCCAACCCCCGGCTCGCCGTCGACCTGCTGACCCAGGCGCTGGCCCGGTGGCGCGACGACGCCTTCGTGGACGTGCGCACCTCCCTCGTGGACTTCGAGCGCGACCGACTGCACGAGCTGCGGGAACACGCGGTGGAGGAACGCTTCGAGGCGCAACTCTCCCTCGGCCTGCACCGCGAGCTGGTCCCCGAACTGATGAAGAGCGTCAACGACCGTCCGCTGCGGCAACGGCTGCGCGGGCAGCTCATGGTCGCCCTGCAGCGCGGTGGCCGCGAGGCCGAGGCCCTGGCGGTGTACCGCGCCGGCGCCCGCCTGCTGGCCGACGAGCACGGGCTCGACCCCGGCCCGGAGCTGCGCCACCTGCACGATCGCATTCTGGCCGAGGACCGGGCGGCGCAACCGCAGCCGGCCCGGCTGTACCGCCCGCACCAGCTGCCGGCGGTGATCGGTGACTTCGTCGGCCGGGACCGGGAGCTGGACCGCCTGCGTTCAATGCTGGCGTACACGCCGGAGGTGGCCGGCGCGGCGCAGGTCATCGTGGTGGTCGGGCTCGCCGGCACCGGTAAGACCACCCTCGCGTTGCGCGCGGCGCACGAGCACCGGCACCGGTTCCCGGCCGGCAGCCTGTTCGCCGACTTGCGGGGCAACACCCCGAGTCCAGCCGATCCGGCCGCCGTGCTGGCCGCCTTCCTGCGCGCCCTCGGGGTGACCAGCCAGGCCATCCCGCCGGGGCGGGACGAGCGGGCCGCGCTGTACCGCTCGGTTCTCGCCGATCGGCGCACCCTGATCCTGCTGGACAGCGCCGCGAGCGCCGCGCAGGTGCGGCCGTTGCTGCCACCCGGTCCGAACACGACGCTCATCACGACCACAGCCGGGCTCGGCGCCCTGTCCGGGGCGACCGCCCTGCCGCTCGACGTGCTGCCGCTGGCCGACGGGCTGGCCCTGTTGGCCAACCTGGCCAGCGCGGACCGGGTGGGGCGGGAGACCCGGGCGGCCGAGCAGGTGGTCGAACTCTGTGGCGGCCTGCCGCTGGCGCTGCGGATCGCGGGCGTCCGGCTGGCCGAACGGGAGACGATGACCATCGCCCATCTGCGCGACCGGCTGCGGGTGGAGCGGCGGCGCCTCGACGAGCTGTCGCTGGGCGAGCTGGACGTACGGAGCAGCTTCACCGTCGGGTTCGAACGGTTGCGGCCGGCGGCGGCCCGGCTGCTCGGCGTGCTCAGCCGTACGTCGCTGCGCAGCTTCAGCACCGCCGATCCGGACGACGAGCAGCTGCTGGACCAGCTCTGCCGGGCGCAGATGCTGACCGCGTACGGCGACGGCCGGGTCCGCATGCACGACCTGGTGCGGCTGCACGCGCGTGAACGGGCCGAGCCCGCCGACGACGAGCTGGTCCGCTGGTACGAGCGGCTGCTCCGGCAGGCCGAGCGGGCCGGCGCGGCACTGCCCTGCCAGCACTTCCCGGTGACCCACGCGGTCACCCCGGACCGGCCCGCGCCGGCCGCGCTGGCCTGGTTCGAGCAGGAGCGGGAGAACCTGACCGCCGCCGTGGCCGATCTGCTGGCGCTCGGGCAGGCCGACCTGGCGGGCCGGCTGGCCTACGCGATGGGCCGTTTCGCCCTGATGCGCGAGGGCCACCTGCCGGAATGGGCGGACACGCTGCGGGCGGTCCTGGCCGAACCGGCCGGTCTGACCGTGCCGACCAGGGTGTCCGTGCAGCTGGCGCTGGCCGCGGCCGCGCGGATGACGGACCGGATCGCGGAGGCGATGCCGCTGCTGCGGGCGGCCTACCGGGACGGTCGCGGCCGGCTGCCGGAGCATCAGGTGATGGCGGCGCTCACGTACGCCCTCTGCAGCCGCCACCGGGGCGAGATGCGCACCTCGGAGGCGGTGCTGGGGCTGGCGTTCGGCCGCTGCGCCGGGCAGCGGATCGCCGACCCGGTCATCGGCTACAGCCTGCTCGTCGCGGGCCAGCACTTCGGCCAGTTCCAGCGGCACACGCCGTTCAGTCACTGGTTGTTGCAGGCCGCCGACGAGTTCCTCGAGCGTGCCGGCGACAGCTGGGGTCAGGCCCTGGTGCACGAGACCACCGGCGTCGTGTACCGGCAGGACGGGAACTGGCCGCTCGCCGCCGAGCACCTCGGCCGGGCCATCGCCATGCACCGCGGCCTGGGCGACAAGCACTCCATGACGATCGCCGAGCAGGCGCTGGCCTCCGTGCACCTGGCGGCCGGGGAGACCGAGGCGGCCCGCGCGTTGCTGGCCCGGGTCTCCGCCACGTTCCGCGACATGCGGTACGCGTGGGGCCAGGGTGTCTCCCAGCGGCTGCTCGGTAACCTGCTGCTCGACGAGGGCGAGGCCGGACGGGCGGCGGACGAGCTGGAGTCCTCGGTGGCCATCCTGCGGGGCTGCCAGAAGCCGTTCACGCTGGCCCGCTCGCTGGCGTTGCTGGCCCGGGCCCGGGCCACCCTGGGCGAGCACGCGGCGGCGGTCACCCTGGGCCGGGAGGCCCTGGCCATCTTCGACCAGTTCGCCGCCGAGGACGCGGTCGAGCTGCGCGACCTGCTGCGGACCTGGGAGCCGGCCGGGGCGAGGGACCCGGCCGCAGCCGATCCGCAGTAGATCCGCAGCGGCCGGCGGCACAGTGACGGGGCAAGTTACCCGACACGGAGGTTCGGCATGACCAAGGTGATGACCCGACTCGGCGACACGATGCTCGGTGCCCTGCTCGGTAAGGAGGAAGCCGGCGCCTGCGTGCCGGAGCACGGCCAGTCCTGCTGCGCCATTTCCAACGGCTACTGCTCCGGCGGCAACTACTTCTGGTACTACCGGCGGAGCTCGTACACCTGCAGCGGTGGCTGCTCGGCCAAGACGTCCGACCCGGTCTGCTACACCAAGAAGGCCGGCGCCTGCTGATTCAGCGCTCCCGCGGGGCCGCGCCGACGGCGCGGCCCCGTCCCCCCACCCTGGAGAGGACGGCATGTCCGGCATCACCGCAGGTGCGCTGACGCTGATCGGCGCGATCACCATTCTCAATCTCGTCCTGATCCTGGCCGTGATCCGGCGGCTGCGGGACCTCTCGGCCGGGCCGGTCGAGGCCACCGCGCCGGACATCCTGCCGGCGGTCGGTTTCGCCGTCGGGTCGCTGCCGCAGGCCGGCGGCCTGGCTCGCGGCCGGCGCACGGTCATCATGATCACGCCGACGTGCCCGCCCTGCCAGAAGCTGCTCGGCGTGCTGGAGTCCGGCGCGGACGACTACGCCCGCGACGGCCTGGTCTGCGTGGTCGGCGAGCCGGCCGAGCTGGCGCCGGTCGCGGCCCGGCTGCCCGGTTACCGGACCATCTCGGTCCGCGAGGACGTGGCGGAGTCCGTCTTCGGGGTCACCGGCTTCCCGGCCGTGCTGGTCCTGGACGACGGGGTGGTCACCCGGGTCGGGCACGAGCTTCCGGCGCGGGTCCGGGTCCGTCGGTGACGACGCTGCGGGCCGCGCTGCGGCTGGGTGCCGGGGCGCATCCGGCGGCCTTGAGCTGCCTGCTGGCCCTCATGCTCGGCAGCGCGGCCCTGCCGGTCGGTGCGGCGTGGTGCACCAAGCTGCTGCTCGACGAGATCGGCCAGGGCCCGGACGCGCAGCTCGGCCGGGCCATCCGGTTCGCCGTCCTCGCGGCCGCCCTGGTCGCGCTGGCCACGGCGGCCAACCGCCTGGTCTCCTACTTGACCGCCGTGGTGCAGAACGCCGTCGGCATCGCCGCGAACGTGTCCCTCTACGCGCGGGTGAACGCCTTCCTGGGGCTGGCCCCGTTCGAGCAGCCGGCGTTTCGGGACCGGCTCATGCTGGCGCAGCAGGCGGCCGAGCAGGCGCCGTACACCGTGGTCATGTTCGCCGTCGGCAGCGCGCAGAGCCTGGTCACCATCGTGAGTTTCGCCGGGGTCCTGCTCACCCTGTGGCCGCCGGCCGGCCTGCTGGTCCTGGCCGTGGCCGGGCCGGAGTTCGCGATCCAGCTCGCCCTGGCCCGGCGCTCCGCCCGCGCGACCGAGCAGGCCAACCGGTTCTACCGGATCCGGTTCCTCTACCAGGGGCTGCTCACCGACCTGCGGGCGGTCCGCGAGATCCGGCTCTTCCAGCTGGGCGAGTTCTTCCACGGCCGGCTCACCGGCGCCCTGCGCCGAACCGGCCGGATCGAGCTGGACGCCCGCCGGCACGCCGCCCTCGTCTCGGCGGGCTGGGCGCTGGCGAGCGCCGCCGTGGCCCTCATCGGCACGGTGACCGTGGTCGCCGCGGTGCTGCGCGGCGACCTCACCCTCGGCGACCTGACCATCTTCCTGGCCGCGGTCGGTGCCGTGCAGAGCAGCCTGTCCGGCATCGCCGCCCAACTCGGCGAGGTGGGCGCCTCGATGCGGCTGTTCCGGCACTACGCCGCCGTCGTGCACGGCCCCGCCGACCTGGCGAACGGCACGCTCACGGCACCGCCGCTGGGCGCGGAGATCCGCTTCGAGGACGTGTGGTTCCGCTACGACCAGGACGGCCCGTGGGCGCTGCGCGGGCTGAGCCTGTCCATCCCGGCGGGCCGCGCCACCGGGCTGGTCGGCGTCAACGGCGCCGGGAAGAGCACCCTGGTCAAGCTGCTCTGCCGGTTCTACGACCCGCAGCGGGGCCGGATCACCTGGGACGGTGTCGACCTGCGCGAGTTCGACCTGACGACGCTGCGGGCCCGGCTCGGCGCGGTCTTCCAGGACTTCATGTGCTACGACCTGACCGCCGAGGAGAACGTGGGGATCGGGCGGCTGCCCTACTCCCCGGACGCGGTCCGGCGAGCGGCCACCGAGGCGGGGGTGCACGACCGGCTCGCCGACCTGCCCCACGGCTACCGCACGATGCTCAGCCGCAGCTTCACCGACGAGGACGGCGAGACCGGGGTGACGCTCTCCGGCGGGCAGTGGCAGCGGGTGGCCCTGGCCCGGTCCCTGATGCGCGCCGACGCCGACCTGCTGATCCTGGACGAACCCAGCTCGGGTCTGGACGCCGAGGCGGAGAGCCGGATGAACGCCTCCCTCGCGCGGGTCCGGCAGGGCCGTACCGGGCTGCTGATCTCGCACCGGCTGAGCACCCTGCGCGACGCCGACCGGATCCTGGTGCTGGCGGCCGGGCAGGTCGCCGAGGCCGGCAGCCACGACGAGCTGATGGCCACCGGCGGCGACTACTCCCGCCTGTTCACCCTGCAGGCCGGCGGCTACCGGCTGGCAACGCCGTGATCCGCCGGTGGTGGCGCCTGATCCTCGTGCGGGGCGAGAGCATGACACCCACCCTGCGGGACGGCGACAAGCTTCTCGTCCGGGTGGGACAGCGGCCCGCGCCCGGTGACCTCGTCGTCTTCCGCGCCCGCGACGTGGTGCCGCGGACCGACGTGACCTGGATGGTGAAACGGGCGGCGGCGGTGGCCCCGGACGGATCGGTCACCGTACGCGGCGACAACCCCCACGGCCAGGACTCGCGGCATTTCGGCGCGGTGCCCGGCACGGCAGTTCTCGGAGTGGTGAGGCACAGGAGATGAGCGTGTACGTCGTAGCTTGCCAGTTCCTGATCGGCGTGGTGTTCGTGGCCGCCGTGCTCGGCAAGGCCACCGGTTACCCGGCCTTCGTGACCTCGGTCGGCGACCTGGGCCTCCGGCCCGCCGCACCGATCGCCGCGCTCGTCCTGGCCGGCGAGATCGGTGTCGCCGGCCTGGTCGCGGTCCGCCCGGCGGTCGGCCTCCCGCTCGCCGCCCTGCTGCTGCTGGCCTTCGCGGCGGCCATCACCCGAGCGCTGCGCCGCGGCCAGGCCAAGCCCTGCCGCTGCTTCGGCCGGGCCTCGGCGCCCCTGGGCCGGCACCACGTCTGGCGCAACGCCTTCCTGATCGCCGTGGCGGCCCTGGGCGCACTGGCCGCGACGGCCGCGCCCGGCCCGGTCAGCCCGGCGGCCGGCGTCCTGGCGGCAACAGCCGGGCTGGTCGCCGGCGGGCTGATCGTCATGCTCGACGACCTGCGTTTCTTGTTCGCCTGATCGGGCGCCGCGGCCGCCCTCCGTGCCACCACGGCACCGCTGACCGGGTCGATGTCCGCGACCGCCGGCCGCTCGCCTTACGGGTCAGCGGAAGCTGAACAGCGGGGGCAGGAGCAGGACCACGGTCCAGAACCAGAGGGCGTAGACCGGCAGGTAAGCGGTCTGCCAGCGTTCGATCGCCGGGAACGTGCCGCGGCGGCGCACGAACCGCAGCAGCAGCCAAACCGACCAGGCCAGGTTCACCAGCAGGACGATGTTCTCGCCCAGGGCGGCTACGTTGTTGGGGGTGGTGCCGTACTCGGCGATGCGACCGGCCATGGTGTAGAGGACCAGGGCGTCGATCATCAGCGCGCTCACCACCAGGGCCAGTTGCAGCACGTCGAACGGGCCTCGGGGGGCCTGCGGGTCGCGGGCCGACAGGGAGTAGAGCAGCAGGCCGAGGACCACGGCCAGCAGCAGGTCGAACATCACCAGCGTTTGCCGGTCGATCTCGATGCCCCGGCCGTTCCAGCCGATGGTGATCAGGAAGGCGAGCAGCGCGACGGTGAACAGCGGGGTGAAGATCCTGGTCAGGACCGGGGCGATGTTCTCGATGACGCCCTGTTTGACCTCGACCAGCCAGCCGGCGACGACCGTGGCGGCCACGAAGCCGCAGGGCACCACCCAGGTTCCGATCACGCTGTCCGAGTCGACGCCGATCGCGTCGAAGATGCCGTACAGGAAGGCAATGAGGACCCCGCCGCCGAGGGCCATGAGCACCAGGTAGACGAACCACTCCCCGGTGAAGCGGATGAAGTCCATCCGCCGCCGGGCCGAACGCAGATCGTCGGAGACGTAGGCCAGGCCGACCACCAGCCACAGGGCGATCGGCAGGTGCGTGGCCATCAGGCGGGCCGACTGGGAGTCCGCGTCGAGCGGGTAGGCGTTGGCCACCACGGCGCCGAGCCCGAACAACGCGGCCAGCGCACCGCCCGGACCGGCGCCGGGGCGCCGCCGCCAGACCAGGAAGCCGGCCAGCCAGGGCAGCGCGAACAGGGCCAGGTTGACGCTGTAGAACAGGCTGTCCTCGTTGAAGCCTCGTCCGAACAGCTCCGGGATCTTGACGGAGACGGCGGCCCCGAACGCGCACACCAGCATGACGATCACGTCGCGCCGGGAACGGCCGCGGCGCACCGGGTCGCCGGCCTCGCCGGTGAACATCAACTGCTTCCACAGGCGCTCGGAATGCTCGCGGGCGAACTCGCGGGACAATTCGTCCAGGCCGCCCATCCGCTTGACCGCGATGAGGAACGCCTCGTCGGCGGCCAGCCCCTTCGAGATCAGCCCGTCGACCGAGTCCCGGAGGTGGTCCTCCAACTCGTCGGTGTCCGACTCGACCAGCTCCGGACGGCGGCGCACGTGCTCCCGCCATAACGTGAACTGGGCCTCGAGCTCGTCCTTGCCGTCGGTGATCGTCACGCGTTGCCCTCCAGAGGGGTGAACAGGGGCCGGATGTCGGCGATGCTCGGCCAGACCTGCTGGAGCGCCTCGACGACCGTTTGCCACTGACGTCGCTGTTCGGCCAGTTCGGCCAGGCCCTGGCGAGTGATGCGGTAGTACTTGCGCCGCCGCTCCCCCGGGACCACCTGCCAGCTCGACTCGACGTGACCGAGACGCTCCAACCGGTGCAGCAGGGGATAGAGCAGGCCCTCGGTCCAGTCCAGCTCGCCACCGGACAGGTCACCGATCCGGCGCAGGATCGCGTACCCGTAGCTCTCGCCCTCAGCCAGAATGCCGAGCACGATCGGCGTCGCCGAAGCGGCCACCAGATCTTTGGTCACCCGCAAGAGCACCCCCCATACCTAGAAGTACGATGCATAGTAGTTCTAGGTATCAAGGGCCCGCAACCAGCTGGTCCGCCCCGACGGCGTGGCTGGGCCTCGACATCGCCGGGCCACATCGGCGGCCGCGGGCCGAAACACCGGGTTGATAGCGTCGGTGGCCGGCGGCGGCGACAGGGGGTCGGATCATGCCGGGCGGTTCCGCACTGCGGGCCTTGCGGATCGGGGCCGGCTTGACGATCGACGAACTCGCGGCGCGGTCGGGGGTGAGCTCGCGCACGATCGGCGGCATCGAGCGGGGGCGGATCAGGCGTCCGCACGAACGCACCCTCGGCGCCCTGGCCGCAGGACTGGAGCTGGGTCCGGGCAGTGGCGACCGGCTGCGGGCGGCGGTGGGAGCCGAGGCCGCCGGCGCCGGTCTGCCCCGGGTGACGCCGTTCTTCACCGGGCGCGAGGAGGAGCTCGCCTGGCTGGTGGCCGCGGCCGGGTCGAGCCGGCTGGTCCAGGTCACCGGGCTGCCCGGGATCGGCAAGACGGCCCTGGTGCTCCAGGCGGCCGCGCGGCTGGCCGGCGACTTCCCGCACGGGGTGCGGTTCGTCGATCTCGGCGGTGGCCGGCCGCTGCCGGCGCCGGCGGTGGCCCGGCAGGTGGCGCAGGCCCTCGGCGGCCGGACCGTCGAGCAGGGACGTGACCTGCTCGAGCGCCGCCGGGTGCTGCTGATCGTGGACGGGATGACCGATCCGGCCCAGGTGTCCGGGCTGCTGCCGACGCGGGGACCGGCGGTCACCATGGTGACATCGGCCCGGCGGTTACCCCTGCCCGACGGGCGCTGCCGGGTGCTGACCGCGCTGCCCGACGCGACCGGCGAGCGGACGCTGCACCGGATGCTGGGCGCGACCGGCCCGGACCGGGTGCTCACCGGCCTGGCGCGGCACTGTCACGGACTGCCGCTGGCCCTGCGGGCGGTCGCGAACCGGGTACTGACCCGGCGCCGGTGGCCGGTCGACCGGATCGCCCACCGTCTCGCCCAGCCGGGGCGGCTCCTGGACGAACTGGCGGCCGGTGACCTGTCGGTCGGTGCGGCGTTCCACCGTGGTTACCGGAGCCTGCCGGCCACCGCCCGGCTCGCGGTCCGCGCCCTGGCGCAGGAGCCGCCGCCCGCCGCCCTGGCCGAGCTCGCCGCTTGCGGCTGGTCCTGGCCAGGACCCCGCGGAGGGTACGAGGCGTATCCGATGCTGCGCGCCTTCGCCGCCACGCTGTGAGCGGGGTCCGGGTCAACGCGGAGCGGCGGCCGAGCGGAGCGCGGCCAGTTCGGCGCGGACCCGGGTGGCGGCGTCCGCGTCGTCGAGCTCGTCAGCCAGCTCGGCGGCCGTGGCCAGCCGGTCGGCGGCCTCGGCGGCGGCGCCGAGGTGCCGCAGCGCGCGGGCCAGCTCGATCAGGGCACCGAGTTCCACCGTACGCAGGCCGCAGTCGCGCGCGCCGGCGACGGCTTCCCGCAACGCGTCGACGCTGTCCGGCCACCGTTTGCCGGCCGCGAGGCCGATGCCGATCCGCAGGCAGGTCAGGGCGTCGGAGTAGGCCCGGACGACGGCACTCATCGGATAATCCGGGTCCCGGAGCAGCCGCAGTGTCGCCCGGTGGACCCGCAACGCGTCACCGGTCCGGCCCAGAGCGCTCAGCGATTGCCCGAGGCAGCGCATCGCCTGGGGCAGCCCCTCCCGCTCACCGACCTTCCGGAACGCGACCCACGCCCGTTGTCTGAGCCGGAGAGCCGCGGCATGCTCACCGAGGGCGGTCCGGGCCGAGGCGTCGTACAGCAGCGCCCAGCCCTGCTGCGCAAGGTCACCGGCCGCCTGCGCGCAGCGCCACGCCTCACCCGCGGTGACGACGCCCGCGCGGGGATCGGCGTCGCAGATCGTCTGCGCCCAGGCCAAGTAGTTCAGATGCGCCGCCTGGGTCCTCCGGTCGCCGCGGCTCGTCGCCGCCGCGGCGCCCAGCCGGAACACCTCCGTCCAGATGCCGGCCCGCAGCCGCTGGTCGGAGAACCAGTGCAGAGCGTCGGCGACCGCGATCACCAGATCGTGCCGGCCCGCCGCGGCGGCGAGGCGCAGGGCGGGAAACCAGTTGTCGAGTTCCGCGTCGAGCCAGGCCCGCGCCTGATCGGTGTCCTCGAGGGCCGGCCCGGCCGGGCCGGCCACCGGGCCGGGACCGCCCGGCTCGAAGTGCAGTCCGGCGCGCACGGTGGTCTCCAGCAACCATCGGACCAGCCCGGCGCGGGCGGCTCGGCCGCCGTCCGGCTCGTCGCGGTGCAGGCAGGCGTCGGCGAAGTCCCGGATCAGGTCGTGCAGGCTGAAGCGATCCGGCGGCCGGATCGCGGCCAGACCGCTCTCCACCAGCGCGTCCAGCGCGTCCTCGGCGACGACCGGATCGACCCCGCAGAGGGCCGCCGCGGCGTCGGCGGTGAAGTCCGCGCCCGGGACCAGGGCCAGCCGCCGCAGCGTGCGCCGGCCGGCCGGCGGCAGCGACCGGTAGGAGACCTCGAGGGCCGCGGCGAGACCGGGTGCGCCACCGTCGAGCACGGTGATCCGGTTCCTCGTCCGGGCAAGCTGCGCGTTCAGCGCGGGCACTGTCAGTTCCGGTTCGTCATGCAGGCGCTGCCCCGTCACCCGCAGCGCCAACGGCAGGTGCCCGCAGTGGACGGCGAGGGCGGCGATCTCGTTCGGGTCCCCGGTGTGCGGCCGGCCGACGGCGCGCAGCAGGGCGGTGGCGTCGGCCGGTGGGAGCGGTTCCTGCGGCAGCCAGTGCACCGCCTCCAGCCCGCTCAGCCAGCGCCGGCAGGTGAGCAGCACCAGGCCGGGGCCGTCGCCGGGCAGCAGCGGCCGCACCTGCTCCTCGTCGGCCGCGTTGTCGAGCACCAGCAGGACCCGGCGGTGGTGGAGCAGACCGCGGTAGACCCGGGCCCGTTCGTCCGGGCCCGCCGGTATCCGGCTCTCGGCTACGCCGAGGGCCAGCAGCAGCCGTCGCAGGACCTCGGTGGACGCGGCCGGGCGTTCCTGGGTGCCGCGCAGATCGACGAAGAGCCGCCCGTCCGGGTAGTCGGCGGCCAGGTCGTGGACGGCACGCAGGGCGAGCGCGGTCTTACCGACCCCGGGCTGTCCGGTGAGCACGACGACGACCGCCGGACCGGCGGCGACGTCCGGCGGGCCGGCCAGCGCCCGAATCGCCGCCAGGGCGTCGCCGCGGCCGGTGAAGTGCGGCGGCGGCTCCGGCATCGGGCAAGCACCGGCGGGCAACCGCTCCGCGTCGGCCGCCCGCCGCACCAGATCGCGATCCGCGGGGGGAAGGGCAAGCGCCTCGAGGACGGCGGTCAGCGTACGGCGCTGCGGTCGCCGGACCCGGTCGCGCTCCAGGTCGCTGAGCGCTCGCGGACTCACGCCCGCCCGCTCGGCCAGCTCCTCGATCGTCAGATCGGCGGCGGTGCGGTAACCGCGCAGCCGGCCGCCGAGGGTGGGACCGGCCACGGCGTAACCCCCGTCGAGAAGGATCGGGTGCGGTTCACCCAGTGTATCGACTACGTCACAGGTCCATCGGAGACGTGCTGAGCTGGGCCGACATCCGACGGCTAGTTCTTGCCTGATGTTCTGCATGGAGGCCGGGACGCGCGGCGGCTCTACTCGGTGCGTCAGTGACCGACCGCGGTCACCGGACCCGACAGGAGGAACCACCTGTGCTCAAGAACCGGAACGGCGGACGCCGGCTCGTCACCCGCGTCGTCGCCCTGTGTGCGATGGTCGCGGGCGGGCTGCTGGTGGCGGGCTCGCCGGCCTTCGCGTACACGCTCGTCGGCCGATTCCAGAATCACGTCTCCGGGCTGTGCCTGGACAGCGGCTTCCCGGCCTCGGGAAGCGCGTTCGGGCCGGTCTACACCCGGCCCTGCCAGAGTGGCAACAACTACCAGACCTGGGAGGTGTACGGGCCGAAGGGCAAGTCCCGGTTCGGCTACGAGCTCACCCAGATCCGGAACCGGGCCACCGGCTTGTGTCTGAGCATGGACGAGTACGGCGGCCCGCGCCTCTATACCGCCGGTTGCAGCAACGGCCGTCCACCGTCGACGGACGTCCTGGAGGGCGTGGGGCAGAACTGGCAGACAGTGTCACTGCGCCAGGAATACTACGAGGGCAGGCTGGTCTGCCTCGACAGTCACGGCTCGGCGAGTCAGGACGCGTACGCCCGGTCGTGCAACGACGGGTCGTACCAGGATTGGCGGTTGCTGAGCTGAGACGCCGGGAGGCGACCGGGCGTCCGGTCGTCTCCCGCTCCGCTGCTCGGCCGCCGAGCGGCTGACCTTCTCAGCGGGCGATCAGCTCGTCGATCAGGCTGTCGGCCAGTTTCTGGGTGCGGGCCTCGGTGTGGTCCAGCGCGATCACGACCATGGCGGCGCGCTGGGCGGGCAACCGGGCGACCTGGGCGCTCAGACCGGCCCACAAGCCGCCGTGGCGGTGCAGCGGGAAACCGGCCCGGGTCAGCACGTCGACCCCCCAGCCGTACGGGAGGGGCGTGCCGTCGTCGAGCCGGCCCGCCGTGTGCAGCAGGTCGGAGACGCCCAGCTCGTCGTTCGCCAGGGCCTCGTTCCAGCGCATCAGGTCGGCCGCCGTCGACCAGACGCCGCAGTCGCCCAGCGACAGCGGCGCCGGGGAACCCAGCTCGGTCGGGGTGGCGCCGGGCGGGAACGGCTCCGGGCCGGGCCAGTAGCGGGTGGCGGTCATGCCGAGCGGCTCGAACAGGCGCGAGCGGGCGAAGTCGGGGAACGGCTCGCCGGCGATCCGTTCGACGATGACCGACAGGCAGGTGTAGCCGGCGTTGCGGTAGCCGAAGACGGTTCCCGGCGGGCTCTCCAGTTTCTCGTGCCCGCCCAGCTCGGCCAGCATGCCGGGGACGGTCCGGTCCCGCCCGGCCCGCTTGAGCGCGAAGAACTCACCGGCCTCGGGCAGTCCGCCGGTGTGGTGGATCAGGTGCCGCACCCGAACGGTGGCCGCCCACGCCGGCAGCTCGGGCATCCAGTCGGCCAGCGCCGACTCGACGTCGATCTTCCCCTGCCGCGCGAGCAGCGCCACGCAGGCGGCCGTGATCTGCTTCGACACCGACGCGACGCAGGCCGTCGTGAACGGCTCACCGTGACTCACGTACACCGGCGGCGTGTCCCCGTGCCGCAGCCCGACCACGACCCGGTCGCCGCCGCCGTACCCCGCCGCCTCGATGAGCGCGCCGGCCCGCTCGGACATCTCACGATCCACCGGGCCAGTATCGGGAACCGCCGCCACCGGGTACACCGATTTAGTACCGAGGAGCCCGCGCGCCGCCGCCTCTGCCGGAGGACGCGCGGGACTACCAACGCTCCACGAGATGTTCCCGCCCCGGCGGCGGGTCGTACGGCTCAGGCCAGTAGTCGGTGATCCGGCTGATGCGACCTTGCTCGCCGACCTCGAGCCAGACGCAAGCGTCCTGCCCGTCGGCACCGACGCGAACGTCGAGCCACAACGCGGCAAGGCGGCCGTCGGCCACCGTCTGACGCACCCGCAGATGCCAGTCGCCCGGATAGTCCACGTTGAACCGGAGGAACGCGGGCCGGCCGCGGATGCGCTCGCGCGTCTGCGGCATCTCGTAGACCACGTCCTCGGCGAGCAAGCCGGCCAGCCGGGACCAGTCACGCTGGTCGAGGCTCTCGACGTAGGCGATCGCGATCTGCCGGGTCTTGGCGGTGTCGTCCACGTCCGCGACGCTACCTCGGCAGACCTCCGGCCGGGCGGCGCGGGTTCACTCGCCGCGACTCGGCACCCAGCGGCCGTCCGAGCCGACAGCGACGTCGAAGGCCTGCCGATCGGTCGCGCCGAAATCGACCAGGCAACGCCAGTCGCCCACGCCGTCCGCGTCGACGCTGAGCGAGGCACACGTCGCGCCGGTCGGAGTGGCGGCGGCGCCGCTGCTGTCCTTGACGCCGCCGTCCTTGACGATTGACTGCTCGAGCCAGGCCGCCGTGAAACGACCCGACGAGGTGCTCGTCGGGGTGCCGGCCATACCGGCGAGGGTCGCCATCATCGCCAGGGCCAGCAGAACGGACACCAACGTCCAGCCCCCGAGGGTAGCGGCGAAAGCCACCCAGTACTTCTGGCCGGGCCGGCCCATCGCGGCTGCCCGGCGGGCCCGGCCGTGGGCCGAGATGGCACCGAGAACACCGAACAGCGTCGTGAACAGGATGACGGCGCCGATGCCCGGAGCCTGGCCTCGGGCCACCCGGCCGGAATATCCGCCCTGGCCCGGCGGCGGCCAAGCGGACTGGCCGGAGCGGGGCGCCGCGTAACCGTAGGGTGCGGGTTGCGCCGCCGGCCCCCGGTAACCGGTCTGACCGGCCTGTCCGTAACCGGCAGGCGATTGCCCGGGTCGACCGGCGTACGTCGGCGACTGCGTGCTCCGCACCGGCTGAGCGGTCTTCCACAAGTCGTTGGCCTGCGGTTCTGCTGTCATTTGGCGACCCGTCCGTGGTGTTGTTCGACTCCGTCCGGCGTTAGTTCGGCGGCCCGCGCGCCGACCTGAGACTTGGCTCACCATGCCGGTGGAACTCGCCGAGCTCATCCGCGAGCTCGCCCGGCCCGGCCGGCCGGCCGGGTCAGAGCAGTGGGAGCAGCAGCTCGGGCCGGTCCAGCGGGATGATGTGCCCGCACTGCGGGAGGACGTGGCCGGTCAGGTCGTCGGCGATGGCCACCAGTTGGCGGTGCAGCCGGTCCCCGACCGGCCGCGCCCCGATCGCGACCACCGGCATCGGCAACCGCCGCCGGCTCTCGGCCGCGATCTGATCAGCGGTCACGCTCATCGCGCGATAGTGCGCGAAGGCGCATCCCAGGCTCTCCGGTCCGCTGTACGCCGCGACGAAGGCAGCCCGCACGTCCGGGGCGACACCGTTCCCGTCGTGGGTTCCGGCTCGCAGGAAGAAGTCGAGGTACTCGCCCTCGTGCCCGACCAGCACCCGCTCGGCCAAGCCCGGAACCCCGTGGAACCCGAACCACCACGGCGCGGCGAAGTCGGCCGGCAGGCCGCCGAGCACCGCCTCCATCACGACCAGCCGGCTCACCCGCTCGGGGTGGCGCAGGGCGAGCAGCACCGCCGGCGACACCCCCAGATCAAGGGCGGCCACGTCGGCGTGGGCGACACCGAGGGCATCAAGCAGCTTCCGTACGTCCTCGGCCACCGTGCCCGCGTCATAGCCGGTCGCGGCCCGGCTGGTGCCGCCCAGGCCACGCAGGTCGGGGGCGATGACGCGCCGGGTGCGGGCCAGCTCCGGAATGATCCGCGACCACACCGCCCAGGTGTGCGGGAACCCGTGCAGCAGCACGATCGGCGGCCCGTCCCCGGCCAGGGCCACGTTCAGCACGATCCCGTTCGCCTCGACGCGCCTGATTTCTGTCGCCGTCATGTCGCTCCCACCCAGCTGGTAACCAATAGTTACCTGATCACCGTAGGTACCTATAAGGTGGTCGGGAAGAACGCACTTCGCCGGAAGGTGGTTACCCGATGGTGCCTGCCCGCCGCGGCGACCTGTTCGATCCGGCGTGCCCCACCCGGCGGCTCCTCGACCGGGTCGGCACCAAGTGGGTCGCCATGATCGTCAAGGTGCTGGCCGAGGCCGGATCGCCGGAACTGGGCTTCGCCGAACTCGAACGCCGCATCCCCGGCATCTCGCACAAGATGCTGTCCCAGACCCTGCGGTCGCTGGCCGCCGACGGCCTGGTCGACCGACGGGTCGAGCCGTCCACCCCACCCCGGGTCCACTACCGGCTGACCGACCTGGGCCGATCGCTCGACGAGCCGCTGGCCGCCCTGCGCGACTGGGCCGAACGCCACATGGGCGACATCGACGACTTCGCCCAGCGCGCCCCCTCAGGCTGACCGCCCCCGCTCCTCGATCGACCCCACCTTGATGCCGCCGAACAAGGCCCCGGCAGACCGGTCCGGGTGCAGTCCGCGTGGTGGTCCGCGGAGCGCCCCCTAAAGCGTCCTAGGAGGCTGGGTTTATCGAGAGCGCCGCCCGGCCCCGGCGTGCCGGGGATCAGCCGCCGATCACCGGCCCTTCCGGTTCACCCCGGCTCGGCTCGGCGCAGCGGCTCGACAATGAGGTCGACCAGATCGGGAAGAGCGCACCCGTAGTCCTGCAACGACGGGATCTCGCCGACTGCGACCTGGCCGATGCTCCCCGCCGGTGACAACCCGTCCGGCCGATCGCGGACGCGGTCACCGGGCGGCAAACCGACACCGCCGCTCATCCGCCGGCGGGGCGTGGCGCCGGCGGCGACCTCCCCGTGCTCCGAGGCGATCGACCCGTACCGGTCGATCAATGCGTGCGCCGCGTCGTACACGTCAGCGATCGCGCGACGGGCGTCCTCCTCGCCGGCGTCCGGGTTGTCCGCCCGGTACGCGGCTCGCGCCGCGGCAAGGAAGCCCGGAGGATCGATGATCACCGCGTCCTCACGGTGCACGTAGGAGATGACCATTCCCGGGTACGGCTGCATCCCGTCCGCTCCATCGACCATCGCCTCACCCTAGGCCGCCACGACGAGCCCCGGGCGGGCCGGAGCCGCATCCGCCGAGCGGGGTTCAGCACCGTCATCGGGTCGTGGGCAGGCGGGTCGCGAGGATGTGTTTGCCGGGGCCGCGAGCGGGGCCGTGGGTGGCGAACCAGGCGCAGGTGCAACGCTCCCCGTCCGGGGCGCGCCGGACGACGTTCACCGAGCCGGTGCGGGTGCCGGGTGATCTCGGGTGCGGCGCCGAGGGACCTGGACGACAACTTCCTGAAAATTTGTACGAAGCAACGGCGACGAGTGCCCGATCGAGCGCTACTGTCACGATCATTAGTCGGCGGGCTGACCGGAAGGTGTCGTCGTGACACAGGACTCTCCCCAGGTGGTAACCGATGTCCTCGTCGTCGGGTCGGGCCCGGCCGGCGCGGCCACGGCGCTGTTCCTGGCCACGTACGGCACCCGGACCCTGGTGGTGACCAAGTACGGCGCCCTGTCGGACACGCCCCGGGCGCACATCACCAACCAGCGCACCATGGAGACGCTGCGCGACATGGGCCTCGAGGACCAGCTGATGCGCGAGGCCACGCCCTGGGAGAACATGGGCAACACGACGTACTGCACGAGTCTGGCCGGCGAGGAACTCGGCCGGGTGTCCTCCTGGGGTACGGACACCGCCCGGCACGCCGACTACCTGCTGCAGAGCCCGTGCACGATGCTGGACGCGCCGCAGACGATCACCGAGCCGGTGATGATGCGGGCCGCTCAGGCGCGCGGCGCCAAGGTCCGGTTCGACAGCGAATACCTCTCGCACGTGCAGGACGCCGACGGGGTGACCACCACGGTCCGGGACCGGCTGACCGGCGGCGAGTACACCGTCCGCTCGAAGTACCTGGTCGGCGCCGACGGCGCCCGCAGCCGGGTGGCCGCCGACCTCGGTCTGCCGTTCGAGGGCCCGGGCGCGGTCGGCGGGGCGCTGGGCATCATCTTCGAGGCCGACCTGAGCCGCTTCGTCGCCCACCGGCCGTCGGTCCTGTACTGGATGGTGCAGCCGGGCGCCGAGAAGGAGGGCGTCGGACTGGGCGTACTCCGGATGATCAAGCCGTGGACCGAGTGGATGCTGATGTGGGGCTACGAGGCCGCCGCCGGTCCGCCGCAGTTCACCGACGAGTTCGTCCGCGAGCTGGCGGTCAAGCTGGTCGGCACCGACGACTTCACGATGCGGGTGAAGTCGACCTCGCCGTGGACGGTGAACCACCACTTCGCCACCACGATCGCCGCCGGCCGGGTGTTCTGCGCCGGCGACGCGGTGCACCGGCACCCACCGACCAACGGACTGGGCTCCAACACCTCGATCCAGGACGCGTACAACCTGGCCTGGAAGCTGCACCACGTGGTGCGCGGCCTGGCCGCACCGGCGCTGCTCGACTCCTACGACGCCGAGCGGGCCCCGGTCGCCCGCCAGATCGTCGAGCGGGCCAACCAGAGCATCGCCGACACCGGCCGGATCCTGACCGCACTCGGCGTCGAGGACAGCACCGACGGCGACGTGCTGGAGCGGCAGCTGGCCAAGCGCAAGGAGGCCGGCGCGGAGGGCGCGAAGGTCCGGCAGGCTCTGCGCGAGGCGATCGCCTACAAGTCGTACGAGTTCAACGCGCACGGCGTCGAGCACAACCATCGGTACGCCTCGGCCGCGGTCGTCACGGACGGCACGCCGATGCCCGAGTTCACCCGCGACCCCGAGCTGTACGCCCAGCCGACCACCTGGCCGGGCGCCAAACTGCCGCACACCTGGGTGACCCGCGCCGGACACCGGGTGTCCACGCTGGACCTGGCCGGGCGTGGGGCGTTCAGCGTGTTCACCGGCGTCGGTGGCGAGGCGTGGATCGAGGCCGCGGCCGCGCTCACGGCCGAGACCGGTCTGCCGATCACCGCCGTCTCGATCGGGCCCGGCCACGAGCTCGAGGACCCGTACGGGACGTGGGCCGACCTGTCGGAGATCGCCGACGACGGCGTTCTGCTGGTGCGCCCGGACCTCTACGTCGCCGCCCGTCACGCGGCCGGGCCGTCCTCGCCGGCCGAGGCCGACCGGTGGCTCCGGTCGGTCCTGGCCCAGGTCCTCGGCACGGCCGCCTGATCCGGCGCCGCGGCCCCCGCCGCGCCCGCCCAGCCGGCACCGGCCGGTCACCCGCGGTGGCCGAGCGAGACCTCGCGCTGGTCGCCGGGCCGGCTGGGCGCCGGCCTCATGATCCTGTCCCGGTACGTCGAGGTCCACCACGCGCTGCGGCTGATGACCGAGTTCGACGGCGGGGTCGGCTATCTGCTCAAGGACCGGGTGCCGGACCTGGCCCTGTTCGGGTCGCAGATCCGCTCGGTGGCCCGCGGCGACACGGTCATCGGTCCCGAGCTCGTCACCCGGCTGGTCGCGCGGCGCCGGGAGCGAGATCCGCTGCGCGACCTGACCGGCCGGGAGCGGGACGTGCTGCGGCGGCCTGGTCGCCGACGAGCGCGAGCACCGACGGGTCCTCGCCGTACTGACCTTTCTCCACGGCACCGATCACGACTGAGACCATGATGCGGCCCGGGTGACCGCCGCTGAGCCGGACCAGACAAATCATGGAGAGGGAGTACGGGATGGAGAACTGGCTCGCGGATGCGCGGCAGTCCTACGACACCGTGGCGAGGAGCTACGCCGACTTCGTGCGGGGCTATCCCGACGGGCAGATCTATTCGCTGTCGACGTTCGCGCTCTTCGCGGACCTGGTGAACGCCGCCGGCGGCGGACCGGTCGCCGACATCGGATGCGGGCCGGGGCACGTCACCGCCCATCTGCGCGGCCTGGGGCTGGACGCGTTCGGCGTGGACCTTTCGCCGGGGATGATCGACCTGGCCCGCGGCGAGCACCCGGGCGTACGGTTCGAGGTCGGCTCGATGACCGCGCTCGACCTCGAGAACGACTCGCTCGGCGGGATCGTGGCCTGGTACTCGACGATCCACGTGCCGGACGAGGAACTCGGCACGGCGTTCGCACAGTTCCACCGGGTGCTGCGGCCGGGCGCTCCGCTGCTGCTGGGGTTCCACGCGGGCGAGGGGTCCAACCTCAAGACCGAGGGGTACGGCGGGCACCCGATGAAAATCTACGTCCATCGCCGTACGCCCGCGCAGGTCGGCGCCCGCCTCGAGCAGGCAGGCTTCGCGGTGGAGGCGCACACGCTCTGGCTCGACGACCGACACCCGGCCGGCATCGTCGTAGCCCGCCGCCCAGCCACCTGACCGCGGCGAAGCCGCCGCCGCTCCCCCACCCACCCGCCGGATCAAGGTGTCAGTTGGACCAGACCCACCCATGCGCTGTCATTCACCCAGACCTGAACCGCACGTACTCGCCAGACGGCCGCCAATACTCCAGCAGGAGATCCGTTCTGACTTGCGGTGATGGTGTGGCTTATCCGCGGACGGTAAGCAGCCACCGTCGAGTCTCCGAGCCAGGCAGAACCGCAGCGAGCACACCTTCGGCGAATTCCCGGTTCACGTGCCTCTGGATCGGCGTCATCTCTCCTCGCGCCCCTCAATGAAGACCTTTAGCACAGTCCCCGACCCGCGCGACCTGTTGTAGACCGGCCGGCCCGTCACGCGCTCGCGGGACGGAGCGTGATGCTGTCGATCGCGGTGGCGGCGATGCGGTTCAGCGTCGCCGTGTCGACCCCCGCCTTGAGAAGCGCCTCGATACCGCGATGCGTGGCGAGAACAAGCCCGCCGAGCGCCTCGGGGTCGGCGGCCGGATCGACCTGCCCGGCGCGCTGAGCCTGCTCGATCAGCAGACGGCAGCTCTCGAGCAGCGTCTCGTAGGCGGCGAGCGACCGGGCAGCGATGCCCTCGTTCTCCCACGCCAGCTCGGCGGTGGTCTTGGCCAGCAGGCAGCCACGCCGGTCGGGGCCGCCGTCCGGCGCGGTGAGCCAGGCGCGGAGGCGGTCGAGCGCCTGGTCCTCCGGACCGGCCACCCGGGCCGCGGCGTTCTGGTCGGAGCCGGCGCAGTACTCGTCGAAGATGCGCCGGAACAACGCGTCCTTGTCACCGAAGGCGCTGTAGAGGCTGCCCTTGCTGAGCCCGGTCGCGCGGGAGAGATCGTCGACCGAGGTGCCGTGGTAGCCGGTCTCGTTGAACTGCCGGCGCACAGCGATCAGCACGTCGTGCTCATCGAACTTGCGGGGACGCCCCATGCTCTGACGATACGCCGTTCTGAACGTTGGTTCCAAAATAGTTCTGGACGTTCGTTCCAAAACCTGTTTATTCTGAACGCATGTTCAAAACCCTGGTTCCAGCAGACCTCACCGAGTTCACCGGCAAACGCGCGATCGTCACCGGCGGGTCCCGCGGCATCGGCGCGGCCATCGTGCAACGACTGCTCGACGGCGGCGCGAGCGTCGTCACCACCGCGCGCACCGCGACCGACGAGACGCCGAAGGGCGCGACCTTCCTGCCGGGTGACATCAGCACTCTCGCCGGCGTCCAGGCGTTCGCCGAGGCGGCACTGCGCGAACTCGGCGGTGTCGACATCGTGGTCAACAACGCCGGGGCCGCCCGCACCCACCTCGGCGGCATCTCGACGATCCCCGACGAGGAATGGCTCGACGCCCTCGACCTCAACTTCCTGTCCGCCGTACGGGTCACCAACGCGCTGCTGCCGGCACTGCGCGAGGCCGGAGCGGGCGGCGCGATCGTCAACATCTCCTCCGGCGCGGCGATCCTGCCCGGCCCGCCGATGGCGCACTATGCCGCCGCCAAGGCCGCCCTCAACAACTACGGCAAGGCGCTCGCCGCCGAACTCGCCCCGGCCGGGATCCGCGTCACCACGATCGTGCCCGGCAACGTGCTCACCCCGGGCGCCGACGCGGTCCGCCAGACCTTCGCCGACGCGATGGGCGTCGACCTCGCCGCGACCACGGCCGCCGTCCCGCTGGGCCGACCCGGTGACCCCCGCGACATCGCCGAGGCCGTCGCCTACCTCGCGTCGGACCGGGCCCAGTGGATCACCGGAGTGACCCTGAACGTCGACGGCGGCGAACTTCCCGCCATCTAGACACCCTTCGGGGCCAGGTTCGCGGTCTGCTGTGATGCCTCTGGGGCGGGGAAACTCCTTATCCGCTGACGGCCGATGCGGCAAACCTGCGCGGCGATGAGTCTCACCACCGATGACGAAGATGACTCCTGGCACGTCACATTGGACCCGGCGGGCGCGGAAGGTGCTCCGGTGGAAGGGCTGTGGGACTGCGAGACCGACGTCAGACTGTTCGCTGCCGAACATGCGCCGTTGACCGACCGGACCCGTGAACGGCTGCGCCGCCCGGGGTAGGTGCGGCCGGGCCGGAGGTAGGCCGCTGACGACGGCCCACGATCAGCGGGAAGGCTGATTGCACGAGGCCGGGAGCCTGTCTTTTGGCGGATGTCCCGGACAGTACGGTTCGGCAGGATCGCCGCATGACGACAATCGACCACGACGTGCGGCGACGGCACCGGGTCCTGACCGTAGTGGCCTGCGGGGTTCTCCTCGGAGTGGTGGACCTGCTCCTGCAACGCGGCCTGCCGTACCCCTGGGCGAACCTGGCCAACTCCAGCGCCGTCTGGGCGCTCGGCGCGTTCGGCATCGGCTGGTGGCTTCGCGGCGGCTGGTGGCGGTCGGCCCTCGCCGGGATCGTGCTGCTCGTCGTCGCCGTCGAGGCCTACTATCTGGCGGCGGTCGTCGTGCTGAACGACGACGCGCGAACGCTGTGGTCCTCGACGGCAGTGATGTGGTCGTTCTTCGGAGTCCTCGCCGGTGCACTCTTCGGCGCGGCCGGCGGACTGAGTCACGACCGGCGACCGTGGCGGCGGGCGATCGCCGTGGCCATGCCCGGCGCGGTCCTGCTCGCCGAGTCGGCCGTGCTCGTCGACCGCAGCGGCAACCCCGGCGGCGGTCCCCGTTACCGGGCTGACAGCCTGCAGACCGCCGCGATCGAGGCCACCCTCGGCGTCGTACTGATCCTGTTCATCGCGCCGACCCACCGGGTCCGTCTCCAGGCGCTCGCCGCGGCGGCGGCGCTCGCGGCCGTCGGCTTCGCCGGATTCAGCATCGCGGGCTTCGGCAGCTGACCCACCACGAAAGGCGGGCCCGGTGGAAACCGGGCCCGCCTTTCGTCACCTCATCCGATGGATCAGCGGCGCAGGGTCAGCAGACCCGGCCGGTACGGCAGCAGGCCGTAGTCACCACTCGAGTTCGTGGCCCGGCCCTGGTACAGCAGCTGCAGGTTGCACGGGTCGATCGTGTTCGTCTGATCCGCGCTGGTGCGCAGCAGCTCGCCGTGGCTGATGTCGTTGGTCCAGGTGGCACCGCTGTTGGCCTTGCCCGCGAACGGGTTGCTGTAGGTCGTCGCGTTCGGCGTCCAGGTGCCGCCCAGGCTGGTCGCCGTGAACGAGCGGAAGTAACGCTCCCAGGAGCTGGTCCTGGCCTCGATGATCATCAGGTACTGGTTGCGGCCCTGCACCTTGTAGACCTGCGGCGCCTCGAAGATGTTCTCCGAAGTGTCGCTCATGAGCGTCGTGAAGTTCGAACCGAAGCTGCCGGGGAAGTTGCCGATCGGCATGATCTGGCGGTAGATCTTGCCGTTGTCGCCGGCGAAGAACAGGTACATGTTCTGGTCGTCACCGATGATCGTGTGGTCGATCGCGCCGGTGCCGGGGTCGGTGACCTTGGCGGTCGACAGGGTCTGCGGGGCCGACCAGCCGTTGACGTTGGCCGGGTTGGTCGACGTGCGGTAGGAGAACGACGTCGGACCCCACTGGTGGGCGAGGATCCAGATGTTCTTCGGCGCGAAGTAGAACAGCGACGGCGCGACGGCGCCCTGGCTCATGGCGGTCTGGGTGGCCGAGCCGAGCTGGTTGAGGTTGTCTACCGGGCTGAAGCCCATCGAACCCCAGCCGCCGTTGGCCTGACTGCTGTGGGTGGTGGCGTACACCAGCTGCTTGCCCTGGTAGGGGGCGATGGTGAAGTCCTTGAGCGACGCCCAGCCGGACTTCGGCTGTGCCAGCGGGCCGGTCGACGACCAGCGGTAGGACGTCGGCAGGGCGCAGGAGGCCGGCGGGCTCGTCGGCGGCTGCGAGGTCGGCGGCTGCGAGGTGGGCGGGCTCGTCGGGGGCTGCGAGGTCGGGGTGACCGGCGGCGAGGTCGGCGGGGTGGTGGTGGTCGGCTGCCCGGTGCAGGCCACGCCGTTGAGGGCGAAGTCGGTCGGGATCGGGTTGGTGGTGTTCGAGGAGCCGTTGAAGCCGAACGACACCTCGCCGTTGGTGGCGATCGAACCGTTGTAGCTGACGTTCGCGGCCGTGACGGCGGAACCGCTCTGGGTCAGCGCGGTGTTCCACGACTGGGTCACCGCCTGCCCGGCGGCGAATGTCCAGGTCAGAGACCAGCTGCTGACCGCGTCACCGAGGTTCTTGATGGCCACGTTGGCGCCGAATCCACCCTGCCACTGCGAGGCGATGGTGTAGTTGACCGAACATCCCGCGGCGGCGGCACTGGCGGGCAGCGTCACCGCGAGCGCACTCGATCCCAGCAGCACGGCGCCGGCCGAGGCCAGCGCGACATTCGTTCGTCTGGATCTGTTCACAGATTCTCTCCTGAAGGGGGGCGGCTCTCAAGGTCGAGAAATTCTTGTTGTTAACGTTAACAACGGTTACCTGCATGTTACGAGGATGCTGCCCAACTCTCAACGCGAATCGGCAATAAATTTAGATGCATCTATAAATAGGGCGCTGTCTTCGGGCGGTTACCGGAACGGGGTGCGGCCGAGGCCGAACTCGACGTCAGGGTGCGGGACCAGCTCGGCGGCGCCGGTTTCCGGGTCGATCCCGTCGTCGAGCGCGGCCGGGCCGGGCCCGCGGGTACCGCAGCGCCGACGCTGCGGCGATCCGGTCAGCGGCTGAACTTCTCGATCGCCTCGGGGGTCACCGGGGTGAAGAAGTTGACCAGGTTGCCGTCGGGGTCGCGGAAGAGCAGGGCGCGGTTACCCCAGGGCATGGTCGTGGGTTCGTTCACGAAGTCCGCAACCGCGTTCTTCAGCTTCTCGTAGAGCGTGTCCACGTCGTCCACGAGGAACTCGATGATCACGGTGTGGTTGTCGGCCGGGCGGGCCGAGCCGGGCGCGAACAGCGGGACCGTGCGGGTGCTGCCGATCGCCAGCGTGCCGTGGGTGGTGCGCAACTCGGCGAAGTCCTCGTTGCCCCAGGCCGCCTGCACGCCCGTGATGTTCTCGTAGAAGTCGACCAGGCGTTTGATGTCGCCGGTGATGATGCGGATCGAGACGAAGTCCATGTCTTCTCCCTGCTCAGTACGGTCGTGTCGGAGACGAGACCTACGCTAGAACAAATACTGGACAGATCTGGTCCAGTACTCGCAGTAGAGTTCGAGCCGTGGCACGACCGACAGCTCAGGTACTCACGCTGCTGGAGCTCCTGCAGTCCGGCGGCGTCCGGACGATGGCCGAACTCGCCGAGCGCCTGGGTGTCGAACCGCGCACGGTGCGGCGCTACGTGGGTCATTTGGTCGACCTCGAGGTGCCGATCGAGTCGGTGCGGGGTCGCTACGGCGGGTATCGGCTCGCCGCCGGATATCGTCTGCCGCCGCTGATGCTCAGCGACGACGAAGCACTGGCCGTCCTGCTCGGCCTGGTTGCCGGCCGACGCGCCGGGTTGGCGACGGCAACGGGTACGGCGGGCGAGACGGCCGCCGCGAAGATTCGTCGCGTCCTGCCGCCGAGGATCGCGGATCGGCTGGACGCCGTACTCGAATCCCTCGCTTTCACCGCCGAACCCGGCGACTTCCCTGCGCCGCAGACAGGTGTCTTACTCACCGTCGCCGACGCGGTCCGCCATCACCGGCCGATCTCGCTCCGATACACCTCGCGTGACGGCCGGCAGAGCGCTCGCGTGCTGCATCCGTTCGGGCTGGTCAACCATGCCGGCCGGTGGTACGTCACCGGGGCCGATCCGGAGGTCGGCGAGGATCGGACGTTCCGGCTCGACCGGATCGTGGACGCGAGAACACTTCCTGGCTCGTTCGAGCCGCCGCCCGCCGGAAACGATCCCGCCAGGCGCCTTCTCACCTCGATGGCACAAGCGCCGTACCAGCATGCGGTAACGCTGCGGATACGAGGAACACTCGAGCAGATCCGCACCAGGCTACCGGCCGGCCTCGCCGAGGTGCGAGAGGACGAGGACGAAGGCTGGCAGTCCGTGGAGATCCGGGCGGAAAGTCTCGACTGGCTGCCCGCCGTGCTCGCCGCGCTCGACCTGCCGTTCGTCATCGAACGCCCGGCCGAGCTCCGCGACCGTGTCATCGCGCTCGCTGACCGGCTGGCGACTTCAGGACGGACGTTGTCGTAACGCATCCTCGAACACGGGGTCACCGGACTCGATGCGCCGCGCACAGACTCGGCGCGGACGACCCGGCTCCGGACGCACCAGGGTGGGCGACACCCCGGTCGGCGGGTCGGCCTATCGTCGGCCGGTGCCCTCGCCGAAGAAGATAACCGCAGCTCGACAGGTGCGGCAGCAGCTGCACCTGGATCTCGTGCGATCGGAGAAGGCAACCGTCCACCTGACGACATTCGTCGTCTCGGCCGTCTCGACCATCATGATCACCCGCGGCTATCTGGCCCTGACCGGCTACCCGCAGATCGGCGGCGACAGCGGGCTGCACGTCGCCCACGTACTTCCCGGCGGCCTGCTGATGCTCGCCGCGCTGGTGATGGGATTCGCCTTCATCGGCCGCGGACCGCGGCCGGTGGCCGCGCTGGTGGGCGGGGTGGGCTTCGGGCTGTTCCTCGACGAGGTCGGCAAGTTCGTCACCGCCGACAACGACTATTTCTTCGGGCCGGCCCCGGCGATCATGTACGTCGTTTTCGTGTTACTCGTCGTGACGGCCCAGGTCGGGCGCCACCGCCGCCCCCTGAGCGACCGGGAGAAGGTCGCCAACGCCGCCCACGTGCTCGTCGACGGGCTGGCCGGACGGCTGCCGGACAGTCGCCGGCAAGAAGTCCTGCGCACCCTGGACTCGATCAGCGACGTGCGCGGCGCACAGCAACTGCGGGACCTGCTGGCGGACGTGGAACCGCGCGTCTCCCCCCTACCGCAACGCTTCGAGGTGCTCTGGCGGCGGATCGCGGCCGCCCTGGCGCGGGTGGCGTCGTCCCGTTTCGCGGTCACGGTGGTGACGGCGCTGCTGGTTCTGCAGGCGCTCGGAGCCGCCGTCGTCGTCATCTCCCTGTGGCGCGCGAGTGAGTCGTACCGTCTCATCACCGCGGGCACGCTGACCGGAACGGCCGTCTCCGTGGCGTTCATCGGGCTCGGACTGTGGCGGTGGCGGGCCGGCGACGGACGCACCGCCGTGGAATGGCTGCAGCGCTCGGCGCTGAGCAGTCTGCTGATCACGCAGGTGTTCCATTTCGCCGCATCCCCCTTCACCGCGGTCGCCGGCGTCGTCGTCGACCTGCTGCTGCTCGGTCTGGCCAGCAGCATCCTGCGGACGGGATCCACTCGGGCATCCGGTGAGGTGGGAGCGACGGGGTAAGGCCGGCGGGTGGCCGGAAAGGTGGGGTCTACGACATTGCTGTCGGCGCGTGCGGCCAGCAAGCTGAGTCCGTGACGGGCCGCGACGTGTTGATCATAGTCTTCGAGGGTGTGCAGAGCCTCGATGTGACGGGTCCGCTGGAAGTGTTCACCGGCGCCGGCCCGGGGGCCTACCGGGTCGTGACGGCCGGCCCCGACGGGACTCCGGTGCGTACGTCAAGCGGCCTGACCCTGGTTCCCGACCTGGACCTGTCCGCCGCGCCGCCGCCGGACACAGTGGTCGTACCCGGCGGCGAAGGGACCCGCAGCAACGACCCCGCGGTGGTGGACTGGTTGCGGCGGCATGCGCCGCGAACGCGGCGGGTGGCCTCGGTGTGCAGCGGCGCGTTCCTGTTGGCCGAGGCGGGGCTGCTCGCCGGGCGCCGGGCCACCACCCACTGGCGGATGTGCGCCAGTCTGGCGCGGAGATATCAGGACGTCGAGGTGGATCCACAACCCATTTCGTCCGCGACGGGCCGATCGCCACCTCGGCGGGCGTCACGGCCGGCATCGACCTGGCGCTGGCGCTGGTCGAGGAGGACCTCGGGCGGGAGATCGCGTTGGAGATCGCCCGGCATCTGGTGATGTTCCTGCGCCGGCCGGGCAACCAGGCGCAGTTCAGCACCCAGCTGTCGGCGCAGCTGGCGGCGCGGCCGGGACTGCGCGAGGCGCAGCGGTGGATCGCCGACAACCCGCACGCGGATCTCAGCGTGCCGGCTCTCGCCCGGCGGGCGAGCCTGTCGCCGCGCCAGTTCGCGCGGGCCTTCACCGGCGAGGTCGGCCAGACTCCGGGCCGGTACGTCGACGGCGTACGGCTGGAGGCAGCGCGCCGCCTGCTGCACGACGGTGACGACGGGCTGGAGCGCATCGCCGCCCGCTGCGGATATGGACCTGCCCGGAGCGCACGTCGTCTTCGTCGGCGAGCGACCCGGGCCGGTACGCACGGACGTCGGAAGCCTGGCACTGACCGCCGACGCCATGCTGTCCGAGGTGGACAGACCGGACGTGGTCGTGGTGCCCGGCGGGCCCGGACAACGCCACCACATGGGCGACGGTCCGATCCGTGACTGGCTGCGCGCTGTGGACCCCACCAGCGCCTGGACCACCTCGGTCTGCACCGGCTCGCTCCTGCTGGCCGCCGCCGGGCTGCTCACCGGCCGGCGCGCCACCACCCACTGGCTGGCCCATGACCAGCTGGCTCCGCTCGGAGCCGTCCCTGTCGCGCAGCGGGTGGTGACCGACGGCAAGTACATCACCGCCGCCGGCGTGTCCGCCGGACTCGATATGGCGTTCACCCTGGCCGGCCGCATCGCCGGCGACGCGGTCGCCCAGGCCGTGCAGCTGGCTCACGAGTACGACCCCCAGCCGCTCTACCAGGCCGGCTCACCGGAGCGGGCACCCCGCGAGGTGCTCGCCGCGGTCCGTAGCCTCAAGGACTTCATCCTGACCCGGAGCTGAGGGCAGTGGGGGACGGCCGGCTCGATCAGGTCGCCGGTCCGGCAGTCGGGTGTCCTAGGCGGGTGCGAGGCCGGTAGCGAACTCGATCAGCCCGGCCCATTGGTCGGCCAGGCTCGCCTCAGCCGTGCCGACCGGATCCTTGAAGAAGAAGCCCAGCTCGCCGAGCGGACCGACGCGGCCGGCGTGCTGTGCCGCCGCGGTGAGCCGGGCGAGGTCGAGCACGAGCGGAGCGGCCAGCGCGGAGTCGCAGCCGTGCCAGGTCAACTCCATCCGCATCCGGGTGCCGAGGAACCCGGAAAAGCTGATCAGATCCCACGCGGTCTTGAAGTCGCCGAGTTCCTCGACGAAGTCGATGCGGGTCACGCCCTGCGGCCGGTAGCCGAGAACACTCTCGAGGACCTTGCTCTTGCTCTGGGTCTTGGCCGCGTTGGCCCCCGGTTCGGCGAGGCGGGCGCCGTCGCCCCCGCCCAGCAGATTCGTCCCCGACCAGCTGTTCACCCGGAGGTTCCGCTGGGCGAACATGGGTGCGAGTGCGGAGCGGACCAGCGTTTCGCCGGTCTTGCCATCGCTTCCGGCATACGGGACGCGGCGTTCCCGCGCCAGGCTGTCGAGGGCGGGCAGCCGGGCGCCGGTGGACGGGGTGAAGTCGACGAAGGAGCATCCCGCTTCGAACGCCGCGTAGGCGATCAGGCTGCTCGGTGGGAGGACCTCACCGCTCTGCCGCAGGGCGGCACGCAAGGTGTCCAGGTCGTCGTGCGCCGGATCGCCGGGAGCTTGCGGTTCGGTGCTGGCGACGTTGACGACCACCAGCTCGTCGAGGGCACGCCGGTTCCGGAACTCCGTCAGGTCGGCCATCACCGCCTCGGCGATGTCCGCCTGGGTGGCGCCACCGGGCAGCGGCCGGATGTCGGTCTCCACCTCGGCGATCTCGGCGCTCATCGCCGATACCAGATCTGCCGGGACGACTCCGGCGGCACCGAGTTCTTCAGCGCGTTTCTGCAGGGGCGTGTCCACGATGTCGTGGCCGCCGACGACGAGCGCGTCCAGCGGTGGAATGCCGGCCTCTCGGAAGTGGGGCAGTTCGGTGACACAGCCGATGGTTTCGGCCAGCCCCGCTCGCAGGGCGGAAAGTCCGACGATCGCGGTGACCCCGACCGAGCCGCGGGCACCGACAAGCCACACTCCAGTACGCATACCAGCTCCCTAAATCGTTTCCGCACACAGACAGGTTGCGACAAGCTCCGCAGCGCTCAGGCGTCGTCCGGCCGGACCGCGGCGCGCGGCACGAACGCGGGATCGTCGCGCCAGCCGAAGCCGGTAAGCAGCAGACCGGGTCGCCGAAGTTGCACGGCGGCCACCGCCTCACCCCAGTCCGCCGACCAGTCGAGCAGGGCGGCCAGGACGGCATAGCCGGTCTCCTCGCGCGTCGGGCCGCGCCGCCTGTCGACCGACTGAATCGCCAGGATGCCCGCGGCTACGCCCGCGGCCAGCAGGCCGCCTCGGCGCCGGGTCGTCGGGAGCGTCTTGGCCAAGGCGTACGTTGCGGCGACCGCCACGATCGGATTCACCTTCCAGCGGCGTAGTTCCGGGTATCTGGCACCGAGCCAGGAGCCCGACCGGCCGTACGTGTAAAGGCGACGCAGCACCGGCGAGAAGGAGCTCGAGTTGCCCGCGTCGTGCAGGACGACCGCCTCCGGATCGCAGACGATCCGATAGCCGGCCCGGACCAGGCGGAGGCAGAAATCGACGTCCTCGCCGGCGACCACGGTCAAACCGTCCTCGGGGAAGCCGCCGACCGCATTCCAGGCCTCCTTGCGCACTGCCAGATTGCTGGTGGTCGCCCAGCCGACCGACTCGAACTCGAGCGGCATGTCGAAGGCGTTGTTCAGTCGCCGTGACCGGCGGGCCACCTCGAACATCCGGCCGGCGCCGGCGATCAGACGGGTCGGCCCGGCCACCGCCACCACCTGATCCGGCGCCGACCGCAGCGTCTTGTAGTGATGGTTGAACAGGCCGTCGGTCACCTGACAGTCCGAGTCGACGAACAGCAGCATGCCGTGGTCGGCGTGCCGGGCGCCGACGTTGCGCTTGGCCCCCACGTGCCGTGGCCCGCGTAGGTAGCGGGCGCCGAGCCGGTCACAGTTCATCGCGTGCTGCCGGGCCGCGTCGGGCGCGGAATCGTCCACGACGATGACCTCGATCGGGAAAGGGTGATCCGCGGCCGTCCGCCGGATGCTCTCCAGCAACCGGCGGAGCTCGGTCACCCGGTCCTTGACCGGGACAATGACGGAGAGACCCGGGACATCGCCGGCGTACTTTTCCGTGGGATCAGCTCTGGGTGTCATCGACAACCTCCACATCTCGGGGCTGGGTGGGCAGACCTGTGGGCGCAACAGATCGATCAACCCATCGCGGAAGGTCTTCGACACGCTGGCCGGGATCGGCGAGAAACGCATCGATCGTCGCCGAGAATCCGTGTGCCGCCTCGCTGACCAATTCAGCCGGATAGAACGCGGGACAATAGACGAAGTTGCCGGTGAGTTCGGTCTGGTCGAGGATGAATCCGGGTTCGCCGCGCTTCGCCCATTTGCGCATCTCCCCCGGACAGGCCGATAGGTGCCCGGCCCAGGCGGCGCGCGAGCCGCGGGGGGCCGCCCGGCTCGTCCCGTCGTTCTCCGGCGACGCGGCGCCGGCCATTTCCCCATTGGCGGCGGTGGCCTGGAACCACGCGTCGTAGAGATTGAGAAACGGCCACGGGCGTACCGCATCGAAGTCCGGATTCACCGCACGCGCGATCTCGGTGAACGAGGCGGCATGCCGCATCGCACCGGTCATCTCCTGGTGTACCCGGCGAGCCACCTCGGCGAGCGTGTCCTGCGGCGAGATCTCGGTGGCCAGGTACAGGTTGGTGGTGAATTGACCGACGACCTGCTCCGAGCCCGGTAACCGCCGGCCGTGCGTGGTCGTACCCACCACGACGCGCTCCCACCCGGTCCAGCCGGCCAACCAAAGCTTGTAGCAGGCCAGCAGCAGGATGAACCGGGTGGTGCGCTTCCGCGCGGCCAGCTTCGCCAGTCCGTCCGTCGCCGCCCGGCTGAACGACACCGGGACCGAGGCCCGCTCCGAGAGGTCGGCCCCCGGAGGCGGCGCCTGCGGCGGGAACGGGAAGCCGTCAGCCGGCGGCGACAACCGGCTCCGCCAGAACTCGGCGCGGGCCGTGCGCACGTCCTCCCTCGGCTCCTGGAGTGCGGCGATCTGCTCGAACCCGGTGCGGAGCGGGGGCAGAGCCGGGCCGGCGCCGACCCGGTGGCGGTACGCCTGGGCGAGCTCGTTCAGCAGCAGGTTGACCGACCAGCCATCGGCGATCAGATGGCACAGGCACACCCCGATGGCGTGCCTGTCAGACGCCAGGCGGACCACTGTGATCGTCCAGAGCGGCCCCTTGCGCAGATCGAACTCCCGTCTCCAGACGCCGTCGCCGATCGCCGTCAGACGCTCGATCCGGGACGGCTCGGCTTCGTCGGCGAGATCCCACCACCCGACGGTCACCGGAAGGTCCGGGACGAACCGGATCGTCGGGGCCGCGCCGAGGTCGACCATGACCATGCGCAGCGAATCCTGCCGGGCCACCACATCGTCGACGGCCCGTTGGAACAGCCCGGCGTCGATTCGCACCGGCCATTCCGTCCAGGACATGACGTTCACCCCGGACGCGCCCGGGTCCTCGGGGCTGTAGGACCAGGCGAACTCGTAGATCGTCTCCTGGCTGGGCGCGAGCGACCGCACCGAGGGGGCACCCGGCCCGCCGGCCAGGGCGATTCGATCGATCTTCCGGTTGGCGTTCAGGGGAAAGACCTCCAGATGCTGGAAATCACCGGGCACCACCCCGGGCGGCAGCAGCCGGTGGAGATGGGCGGACAACTCCATCGGCGGAATCGGTGTCCCGGTGTAGAAGGCCGTGAGCGCGGTGGAACCGTCGGCGTCGCGGGCGACGGTGACCGCGTCCTGCACGGCGGGATGAGCACGTACGGCGGCATCGATCTCGGCCAGCTCGACGCGCCGCCCCTTCACTTGGACCTGCGCGTCGTCCCGACCGAGGTAGGCCAGCACGTCACCGGCGATCCGGCGGACCCGATCGCCGGTGCGATACCACCGACGGTCGCCGTACTCCAGGAACCGGTCGCGGTCGTCGGCCGGTTCGAGATAGCCCGGCGTCATCTGCGGCCCGGTGACGCACAGCTCGCCCTCGCCGACGGCCGGCTGCCCGGCGGCGTCGAGCAGCAGCGTTTCGTGCCCGTCGTGCACCGCACCGATCGGCACCACGCCGTTGACCGAGGAATCCGGAACGGCGCCCCGATCGATCCGATGGCTGCAGATGGTCACGGTCAGTTCGGTGGGCCCGTACAGGTTCTCCACCACCGTATTGGGCGCGGCGACCTGCCAGTCGGCGACGTCGGTGGCGAGGAGCGCCTCGCCGGCGAAGAAGCTCCACCGCAGGCCCGGCAGCGCACCTGCGCGCAGCGCACCGAGCCGTCGCAGGAACGCGATCGAGGAGGGTGTGGAGAACCACACGCTGATCGCCCGCTCGGCGGCGAACCGCGCCAGGTCACGGTAGGCGGACGGCGGCACCGGCAGGACGGCGGCGCCGGCACCCCAGGCGCAGAACAGGTCGAAGATGGCGCAGTCGAAGTTGAGCTCCATCGTTTGCGCGAACGCGTCCCCGGCGTGGAAGTCGTAGCGCTCGTCCAGCAGCCGGAAGTAGTGCCGGAACGCGGAATAGGGCAGCGGCACCCCCTTCGGCCGCCCGGTCGACCCGGAGGTGAAGAGCACGTACGCGGTGGCGTCACCGGTCACCGGCAGGGGCTGGTCGAGGTCGTCGGAACGGCACAGTCCCGTGTCCGGCGTCAGGACGGGCAGGTCCAGACCGGTCTCCGCCAGCTTGGCCAGGCCCTGGGCGTCGGCCAGGACCGCTCCGGCCCTCGCCGCCTCCAGCATCTGACGGGCCCGGGCGGCCGGCCAGTCGGGTTGCAGCGGCACCACAGTCGCACCCGCGTAATGCGCCGCCAGCACACCGAGATAGCCCTCGACGCCGCGGCCGGCCAGGACCGCCACGGCGGCCGGGCGGCCGCCGGCCCGGGCGACCAGACCGCCCGCCCACCGCAATGCCAGCCGATCCGCCTGCTCGTAGGTCAATGTCCGGCCGGCTACGCACAGGGCGGGATTCAGCGGTGCTACCTGCAGACCCCGCCGGAATCGAGTGACGAACACGTTGTCGTCCGATGTGCTCACCGAGCATCCTCCTCAACCGCGGAGCGCGCCGGGACGGGCTACGGATCGCGGACACAGCGGATTGTGGTGGCCGCCGGTGGGACGCACAAGGATCCGGGTGATCGCCGACCGGCACGGGTGTTCAACTGCCCGACGTGGCCACTTGAACGCGGTGAGCCGGAGGTCCGGCGGCGGCTAGGCTCGGCTCGATTCCGGTGCGTGGCCGGTTCGTCCACGGGAGGACTACGCGCATGACCTTGTCACCGCCCGAGGCTGAGACGCACCACCCCGATGCTCGAGAGGTGTTCCGGCAGGTCCGGCGGCATCTGCAACCGGGCCTGGGGGTCGCGGGCCGGCTCGCCGGCGGCGGCGCCGTCGAGATGCGGGCCGCGGGAGCGCGGATCCGGCTGTCCGACGGCAGGGACGTGCTGGACTTCGGCTCGTACGCCGTGACGCTGCTGGGCCACCGGCATCCCGCTGTCGTCGCCGCGGTCCGTGCGCAGCTCGACGCGATGACGGTGTCGTCACGCATCCTGCTCAACCCGTCGACCGCGGCCGCGGCCGCGGCACTGGCGCACTATCTGGGCGACCGCCTGCCCCGGGTCTACTTCGGACTGAACGGCTCCGACGCCGTGGAGGCCGCGATCAAGCTGGCCCGGCTGGCCAGTGGGCGCGGCCGGGTGCTCGCCGTGACCGGCGGCTTCCACGGGAAGTCGATGGGGGCCCTGGCGGTGACCCACAACCCTCGCTATCGAGCCGGTCTGGAGCATCTGCTCCCGGGCGTGACGCATGTGTCGCCGGACGACCCCGGCGCGGTCGCCCGCGAGATCGCCGCCGGTGACGTGGCCGCCCTGATCTTCGAGCCCCTCCAGGGCGAGAACGGTGTTCAGCCGTTGCCGGCGGCGGTTCTCGCGGAGTGGACCGGAACGGCCCGCGAGAACGGCGTATTCGTCATCGCCGACGAGATTCAGACCGGGTTGCGCCGTTGCGGCTCACCCTCGTCGGCGCTCGCGGCCGGATTGCCGGTGAACGCGGTCCTCCTCGGTAAGCCGCTGGGGGGCGGCGTGACGGCGATTTCCGCGGTCGTCTGCGACGACGAGTTGTACGCGCCCCTGGCCACCGACCCGATGATGCACACCGCGACCTTCGCGGGTAATCCACTGGCCTGCGCGGCCGTGCCGGCGGCCCTGGCCGCCATCGAGGAGCTCGCGGACCGCGGAGCGGAGATCGCGGCCGTCATGGCGGCCGGTCTCGCCCGGTTGACCGACCGGCACGGCGACGTCGTCCGCGCGGTACGCGGCCAAGGGCTGCTCTGGGGCATCGAGCTGGCCTCGGGGAGCGTGACCGGCGAGGTGATGACCGGTCTGGCCCGCGCCGGTCTGCTCGTGTCACCGTGCCTCGGGCGCCCGGAAGTCCTGCGTCTGCTTCCGCCGCTGGTGGCCACGGACACCGATCTCGCCGATGCGTTGGCTCTGGTCGATCGGGCTCTCGCCGATGTGCCGGCGAAGGCGGGGGCCTGACCGATGCCGCAGGCGGGAAAGGCCGTCCGCTCCCTGATCGTCGAACGCATCCGTCTGCTCCGCCTGCTGGGCCGCTCGTCGTCCGGTGCGACGCTCGGCCTGTGCGCGGTCCACCTCTTGGCGGCGGTCACCCCACCACTGACCGCATACGCCGCGAGTCTGGTCGTCGAGGCGATGAACGCGCCACGCCCGGCCCTCGTGCCCTGTGTCGTGCTGGGGGTGTTGCTCCTGGTGGGTGAGATCAGCGACCAGGGCCGGGAAGGGCTCGCGCACGTCGTGGCGATGCGGGTCGAGGCCTCGGTGCGGTCGGCGGTGCGGCGGCTCGCGCTGGCCCCCGACGGCATCGGCCACCTGGAGAACTCCGACTTCGCCGATGACGCCATGCGCAGCGCCGACCGCGACTCGGCGCTCGGCCGCAGCCGCTCGCTCGGCAGTGCGGCGACCGGGCAGCTCACCATTATGTTCCGCGTGCTGTCCGCGCTGGCCTCGACGGCTCTGTTGGCGGCCTATTTCCCGGTCCTCGCGGTCGCGCTGCTGGTGGTGGCGCTCTTCATCCGCTCGGTGATCCGCAGGCAGTGGACCGCGCTGGCCAAGTCGCTCGACGCGCGCGCCCAGGACCAGCGGATGGTCTACTACCTCTCCGAGCTGGCGGTCCGCGGCGCCGCCGAGATCCGCGTCTTCGGGCTCGGCGACTGGCTCGCCGGCCGCTTCCGCGGCGCCGCCTTCGCCTCGGCCGCGCCGACCTGGCGGCGAATGTGGCCGGTGCTCCGGCGGCAATGGTGGACCGTGCTGGTGCTGGCCGTATGTGCCGTGGCCGCGCTGGCCGTGCCGGCGTCCGCCGCACTCGCCGGTACGCTTCCGGCCGACCGCCTCGTGGCCTGTCTGCTCCTCGCCGTAAGCCTTTTCGCGATCACCGCGATGGGCCAGGAGGCCTTCGACATCGAGTACGGCCTGCACGCGATGCGGGCGCTCGACCGGCTCACCGATCGGTTCGGGACAGCGGCCGCTGTCGGCGTGGTTCCCCGGCCGACGGGGTCGGCTCCGCCGCTGATCCGCTTCGAGAACGTCGGCTTCACCTACCCCGGTGCCGACCGGCCGGTCTTCGCCGGGCTGACACTGACTCTGCGGCCGGGCGAAACGGTCGCGCTCGTCGGCGAGAACGGGGCCGGTAAGACCACATTGGTGAAGCTGCTGTGCGGTCTGTACCGGCCCACCGTGGGACGGATCACGGTGGATGGCCAAGATCTCGCCACCATGGATCCACACGCCTGGCGGGCGCGAATCGGCGTCCTCTTCCAGGACTTCATCCGTTATCCGTCAACCCTGCGGGACAACATCGCGTTGTCCGCACCCGGGCAACAGGACGACGACGCGGTCCGCGCCGCGCTGCGGGCCGCCGGCGGCGACGACCGCGATCCGGCATTCCCGGCGGGCCTCGACACCCGCCTCTGGGCCGAGGGGGCCGATGGCGTGGATCTGTCCGGCGGACAGTGGCAGCAGGTCGCCATCGCCCGGTTGCTGTACGCCCGGCAGGCCGGACGCCACCTGTTGGTGCTCGACGAACCGACCGCGCATCTCGACATGTCCGCGGAGGCCGACTTCTACCGACGCGTGATCCGGTCGGTCTCCGGGACGACCGCGATCCTGGTGTCCCACCGGCTCTCCACCGTCCGTCACGCCGACCGCATCGTGCTGCTACGGGACGGCCAGGTCGCCGAGCGCGGCACCCACAGCGAACTGCTGACGCTCGACGGCGGTTACGCGCGTTTCTTCCGACTCCAGGCCGAACCGTTCCAGGAGGAGCACCGGTGAACCGGCAGTGGCGCTTGTTGGTCCACATGATCCGTCTGTCCCTGCGAGCGGATCGCCGGACCACCGTCACCGCCGCGGCGCTGCTCCTCGCCCGGTCGTCGATCGTCGCGTTGACCGGCCTGAGCCAGCGCTGGCTGGTCGACAGCTCGGCGGCGGGCAACCGGAACGGCGTCGTCGCAGCCGTGGCCCTGGGTGCGTTCGCCTTCGCCCTGGGTGGGGCGGGCTCGCGGGTGCAGACCAACATGCTGCTCTACCTGACCACGCGGGTCACCATCGCCGTCACCACGGAGATCCAGCAGCTGAGCTCCGGCGTGCCGACCATCACTCACCTGAGCCGCCCGGAACAACTGGATCGGCTGGAACGGCTGCGCCGATCCGGCAACGCGCTCGCGTGGCTGCCGTGGACCGCGCTAGGTGCGGTCGCCGCCGGCGCGAGCGTGGTGGTCAGCGTCGTCCTGCTGGCCTCGGTACATCCGCTGCTGACCGCCCTGACCCTGCTGGCCCTGCCACCGCTGCTGGCCGGTCGCCGGGCCACCGCGGCATTGAGCCGGGCGCAGGACGAATGCACCGAGTTGCACCGGCAGGAACAGCTGCTGCACGAGCTGTGCACCCGTCCCGGCTCGGCCAAGGAGCTGTTCGTCACCGGCGGGGGCGCCGAACTCAACCGACGGGCGGACGAACTGTGGGAACGATCGGTCGTCCGGCAACGGAACGCCCAGGCCACAGCGGTCGGCTGGCAGAGCGTCGGCTGGGCGGTGTTCACGGCGAGCATCGTCGCGGCGCTGTTGCTCGTAGCGGAGTTGTCCAGCCGGGGTCAGGCGAGCCTCGGCGACGCGGTGCTGGTCTTCTCCCTCACCGTGCAACTCCAGTCACAGATCCGCTTCGCGCTCGAGGACGTCGGCCGGCTGGCGGAGAACGGCCGGTTGACCGACCACTACTGGTGGCTGCGAGGCTATGCGCGCGATCAGCGGCGGGGCGGGGCGCAGCCGCCGGCGGCCCTCGCCGAGGGCATCGTCCTGGACGACCTTCGGTTCCGTTATCCCGGTGCGCCCGGTGACACGCTGCGCGGCGTGGACCTCCGGATCCCACCGGGCACCACGGTTGCGCTGGTGGGTGACAACGGCGCCGGCAAGAGCACCCTGGTCAAACTGCTCGCCGGTCTGCACGAGCCCACCGGCGGGGAGATCCGGGTGGACGGCCGGCCGCTGCGGGAGTACGACCCACGCGGCTGGCAGTCCCGGGTTTCCGGGGTGATGCAGGACTTCACCAGCTTCCTCCTCCCGGTGTACGTCGGTATCGGGGTCGGCGACCTGCCCCGCCTGCACGACGCGGCGGCGGTCGAGCGGGCGGCCGTCGACGCGGGCGCCGACCGGTTCGTAGCCGCGATGCCGCAGGGGTTCCGCACCCGGCTGGGCCGCGCCTTCGGCGGTGTGGACCCGTCAATCGGCCAGTGGCAACGGCTCGCCCTCGCCCGTGGACTGATGCGCCGTTCGCCGCTGCTCCTGGTTCTCGACGAGCCGACCGCGGCGCTCGACCCACAGGCCGAATTCGATCTCTTCCGCCGGTTCGTCCGGCAGGTCGAGGCGGCTCGGGCGGGCGGCTCGGTGACCCTGCTCGTCTCGCACCGGCTGACCACCGTACGGCTGGCGGATCTGATCGTCGTTCTGCACGACGGCGCCGTGGCCGAGGTCGGTGACCACCGCGAACTGATGGCCGCCGGCGGCCGGTACGCCGCCATGTTCCAACTGCAGAAGAAGGCCTTCGCCGGGAAATCCGACGTCATCGGGAACGGGGATCGGGAACGTGTCGAATAGCGCGTGGCAGCGACTGGCGCCCCCTACGGCCGACCGGCGGCCGTCCGCCGATTCCGGCCTGACCGAGATTCTCGAGGCGCTGGACGGCTACCTGGCCGAGCCGGGCACGACCGCTTCGCTCGCCGCGGCCGAGACCGCCGGTGAGTACCCACGCGAAGTGCTGACGGGAATGCGCCGGCACGGCCTGGCGGAGCTGTTCGTACCGGACCGTGCGACCAGTCCGCATCTCGGCCTTCTCAACGTGCTCACCGCCCGGCGAAGCGGCAGTCTGGCGATCACTGTGGGGGTCAACGCCCTGGCCCTGCTCCCGGTCTATCTGGGTGGATCACCGGAGCAATGCGAGCAGGTGACGCGCCGCCTGCGTGCGGGCCGATCCGCGGCGATGCTGCTGACCGAGCTCGCGCACGGCTCGAACCTCCTTCGCAACGAGGCGAGCGCGGCCGTGACCGACGACGGCTACCGGCTGATCGGTGAGAAGCATCTGATCAACGGTGGCACCGAGCACGAAATGCTGGTCACGTTCATGCGAACCCGGCGGTCACCGGCCGACCGGCCGATGGAGGTCCTGCGCGACTTCAGCGTGTTCCTGGTCGACCGGGACGCGACGACCCCGGCCCTGCCGCGCTGGCGCACGGTACCGGCACGGTCGGCGGACATCTCCGGCGTCCGGTTCGAGAACACCGCGGTCCCGCGCACGGCGCTGGTCGGGCGCGAGGGCGACGGCTTCTCGGTGATCCAGAAATCGCTCCGGATGTCGCACGCCGGCATCGCGGCCCTGGCCTCGGGCGCGGTCTCGGGGGCGCTGGAGCTGGCCGTGTCACACGCCCGGACCCGCGACGTCTACGGTCAGCCGATCGCCGGGCTAGGCGCCATCGCGGACCATTGCGCCCGGATGGCCGCGCTGGACGTGGTGGTGGCCGCCCTGGCGATCAAGGCGAGCCTGCTGGCCGGTGCGATGGGACCGGCCGCGGCGTACTTCTCGGCCGCGGCCAAGTACGCGTGCTGCCGGTTCGCCGAGGAGGCGGTTTCCGAGGGCCGGCAGGTCCTGGGCGCGCGAGCGTTGCTCGACGACTCCGGGTATTCCCGGTTCGTCCGCGACATCCTGCTGTACGGCGTGTTCGACGGCACCAGCCACGTCATGCTGGAGGACCTGAGCTGGTACCCGCCGCGTTTCGCCGCTGCGGGAGAGGCCCGTCCGGGTACCTTCGAGCAGCTCCGCTCGAGCTACACCGCCGAGCCGCAACCCATCCGGTCGCAGGCCGCCCGGCCTTGGCGCCCCTACGCCCCGGCCCTGAGCGCCCGATGCGGCGATCTGGTGCGATTGACGGCGGACCCGATGGCGGCGCGCGTCGCCGACCTGGTGGCCTCGTTCGACACGGTGGTGCGTGCGGCCCGGTCCAGCGGAGCTTGGACCGCCGGTCAGGCCATGCGGTTCGAGGTGACCGGGGTGCTGGCCGAATTGGAGGCACTGCTCGCCACGGCGGAGCTGACCCTGGCCGGCGCGCGCCGGGAATTCGGCCTCGGACCGGTGGCCGAGCCGGACGAGGACGCGGCCCGATACGCGATCTCCTGGCTGGGCGACCGGCTGGCCGATCGGCTGTCCCGGCTGGCCATCGAGGCCACCGACACCGTGGACCCGGCCACCGCATGCCGTGACCGGGTACGCGCACGGGTATCCGCCTAGTGGCGTGAGTCGTTGATGCGGAACGGGTTCCCCGCATCGACCTAGCGAGGCAGGTAACCCAGGCGCAGCTGGGAGACGACCGACCACAGCCGATCAGGCGTGGCGAACGTCTCCTGGGCGACCAGTTCGTCGGCGAGCCGGATCTCGTAGGTCTCCTCGATCTGGATCAGAAGCTCGACCAGGCCGAGCGAGTCCAGTCCCGCCGCGACCAGGTCGAGATCCGCGGTGACTGGGTTCCGTTCCGGCAGCAACGGCAGGAACTGCCGGAGCAGCTCCTCGAATGCGCTATCCCAGGAACTCACGACACCCGACCTCCGTCTCGGAGAGCATCAGCCGGCGGGCACCGGCCACGTCCGTCCCGTCCAGGACCACCTCGACCGGCATCGGCCGGCCGAGGAAGGCCACGAGTCCTGCGGTCAACCCGTAGGCACCGGTGTTCGGGATGGCCAGAACATCGCCGACAGCCGGCTCGGTGAGCTCGACCCGCCGGTTCAGAATGTCCAGCGGTGTACACAGCGGACCGACCAACACACCCTCCTGACCACCGGGTTCGTGCCGCTCCGGCTGAGCGCGCGGCGGCAGCAGACGCCCCAGGCCGGACATCCCGCCCAGGGCGTTCACCCCGGCGTCGCAGACGATGTAGCGCTGCCCACCGGTGGTCTTGACGTCCATCACGGTGGTCAGCAACACGCCCGCCTCGGCCACCAGATGGCGACCGGACTCCACGGCGACAGCCGGCTCACCGGACCGCCACCCGGGCAGATGCGCGTCGAGGGCCGCGGCGAGGCCGGCGCGCAGGTCCGGGTAAGCCGTACGGGCTCCCGGTACGGCGAAGGGAGCGGCGAACCCGCCGCCGATGTCGACCACCTCGGGCACCGCTGCGGTGTTGCGGGCGACGGCGGCCACGACGGCCGCGTTACCGGAGAGCTCGGTCAGCAGGGCCGGGCCGTCGGCAACGTTGCTCGCCGAATAGAGGTGGAAGCCCGCGAAACGCAGCCGGCCGGCCGCCGTCAGCATCGGCTCCCCCGCTTCCAGCTGCTCGACCGCGACCCCGAACTGCGACGGGGCGCCGGCCATCCGGAGCCCGGCCGGGGCCTGCGCACCGGCCGGGTTGAGCCGCACCAGATGCCGTACATCGGTCGCCTCCGTGCGGTCGGTGAGCCGGAGCAGTCGATCGTGCTCGGTCCGCGACTCGACGGAGAAGAGCCGCACGCCGGCCCGGAGCGCCGCGACCAGTTCCTCCTCGGTCTTGCCGGGCCCGGTGTACAGACTCCGGCCGGTGGTACCGGTGGTCGCGGCCACCGCCAGCTCACCGATGGAACTGATCTCCAGGTCGAACCCGGCCGAGACCAGGGCCGCGGCCAGGAGCGGGTGGGGGTTGGCCTTGACCGAGTAATAGGCGCGGACGGCGGGCGGAAGAGCGGCGCGCAGAGCGGCGGCAGCCGTCCGGACCGCATCGAGCCGATAGACGTAAGCCGGAGTGCCGTATTCCCGGGCGATGTCGGTCAGCGTGCCGCTGAGCCGGGTACCGGCGCTCATCGAACGGACTGCCGTCCGGCCAGACCGGCCTTGTCCACCTTGCCGTTGGGGGTGGTCGGCAGTTCCGGCAGCACGACGCACCGGTCCGGCATCTTGGCGCGCTCCAACCGGGCCAGGACACCGGCGAGAACCTGTTCCGGCTCGACCTGGCCGGCAACCCAGACGACGAACTCGCCGTCGTCGTTCGGGCGGCGGACCGCCGCGGCCCGGACACCGGGGACGTCCAGCGCCGCCGCCTCGATCTCTTGCACGCTGGTCCGGACCCCTTTGCGCTTGAAGATGTCGTCGCGCCGGCCGGCGAAGTACAGCCGTCCGTCCCGATCCACGTGCCCGTAGTCGCCGGTGCGCAACACGGGGTCGGCCGGCGAAGCTCCGGCGAACGGCCGGGCCGCCAGGGCGGCTCGGTCCCAATAGCCGGCCATCACGTGCGGGCCGCGAACCCAGATCTCACCCACGGTGCCGGCCGGGACAGGCTGCCCCTCGTCGTCCACGACCGTGACCTCGGTGCCGTCCAGCGGCCGGCCGACGGTGCCGGGATGATCGAGGTCCTCGTCCGGCTCCGCCACGGTGATCCGCTTGCACTCGGTCATGCCGTACATCGGTACGACCGCCGCCCGCGGGAACGTCTTGCGCAACCCGGCGGCGAGCCCGCCCGTGAGCGCGGCCCCGGTATTCGTGATCATGCGTACCGACGTCGGCCGGGTGTCGCGGGCCGACAGCCGCAACAGAATCTCCGCCACGGTCGGCACGATCGGCAGAACGGTCGTCCCGGTAGCCCGGATCTCGGACAGCAACCGAACCTCGGCGAGGCCCGGCCGAGTTTCCAACCTCGCGCCCGCCCGGGCACAAAGGAACAACTGATAAAGCCCGTAGTCGAAGGAGACCGGCGACCGGTTGAAGACGACGTCCTCAGCGGTGTAGCGCAGCCGGGCGGCGATCGCCGCGACGACGAACCGGATCTGGTCGTGCCTGGACACCACGGCTCGGGGCATCGCCGTGCTGCCCGAGGTGTACATCAACAGGGCGACGCCCGACGACGCCGGCCGGGGAAGATCCGCGTCGGCCACGGCCGCGCCGGACAGCTGTTCGCCGGGCGGCAGGCAAAGCACCGGCGGCCGGGACCGGCCCCGCATCACCGGGACGTCGTCGGTGCCGGTCACCAGAAGCGCCGGCGCCGCATCCTCGACGATCCATTCCAGCAGGTACGGGTTCAGCGCCGGGTTCATCGGTACGACCGCCGCCCCGAGCCGCAACGCTCCGAAGAGCAGCGCGGCGAAGTTCACATCGCCGGGCAGGCGAAGAACCACCCGGTCGCCGGGCCGAACGCCGCTGCGATGCAGCCGGCCGGCCGCGATCCGGCTCAGATTTTCGAGTTCGGCGTAGCTCAACCGGCGCGAACCGTCGGAGATCGCCGCCGCCCCAGGCCATCGCCGGGCCGCGTCGTCCAGCAGGTCCGGTACGAGCGGGCCGGTCATGCCGCACCGACCGGCTCGGTCAGCAGGCGGACAGGCAGGGTGGACGGAATCTCCTCGCCCTCGTGACGCACGAGCGGAACACCGAGGTCTCCGATGCGGGCCACCAGCGGACCGATGGACCGATGCGGTGGCCAGCGGTCGCCGTCCAGCACCCCCCACACCACCATCTGCCGGATCAGGACCGGGTCCACCGGAAGCCACCGATCGCCGACCAGCAGTTCGGCCCAGTAGTGCTCGACCCCGAACGGAGGAGCCACCACGCAGCCGAACGACGCCCGTGCCCGCAGCCCGAGTTTGCGGGCCTCCTCGACAACCAGGATCGCCGTCCCGGCGCAGTCGGCCAATCCGCTGTCCCGTACGAACGACAGGTCCCGCCGGATCTCCTCGCGGAGCAGCATGAAATCGAGCTCACCCACGGCGGCCAGCGGGGCCCGCATCCGGTCGGGAAGTTCGGGCCAGTCGATCTCCGGAACGATCTCGACGGTGACGTCGGGCATCGTCTCCCCCGCCGGCACGTCCCGCGCCACCACCTCCCCACCGGGCAGCGTCAGCAGGTAGTGGCACACCGGTCCGTGTCCCGGGTCCGGGCAGCGCATCTGATACTTCATCTCGTACCGCGTGCTGGTCCCCGCGTCGACGCGGTCCATGGCGATCGGCCAGAACCGCCGGGCGGAACGGGCGAGCGGCCCCTGCCCGAGTTGCATGGCACTGTTGGCCAGGTCGTAGCGGTCATAGAGCAGTCCGTCCTCGGCGGTCCGGCGGGGCAGCCCGAGCTCGGTCAGACAGCTCAGAAGCTCGGGCCGCAGCCGCAGCCGCGTCCAGGCCCAGTGTGGCGTCCGGTCGAGAATCCGGACCCGATCGGGGATCCGGCGCAATTTCTCGACCAGGTGGGCGAGTTCGTCCCAGGTGGTGCCGGGCGGCACGCCACGCGGAAGATCATCCGTCGTCATCCGGCTACCGCGTGCCCAGGAACAGCTGGACGTCATCCGGAGCCGGCACGGTGGCCTGCCCGGAAGCGACCTTCTCGGCGATGTAGCGCTGCAGGTCCCCCAGCGTCCCGATCGGCGGGGCGTCCTCGGGCCGGGTCGATCCCAGGCCGAACAGATCCTCCAACGCGAAAGCGAGCTCGATCACCAGCAGGGAGTTGTACCCCAGATCGGCCACCAGCGACAGATCCGGTGAGAGCCTCTCGTCGCCGTCGGGCGCGATGTCGCCGACCAACTGCGCGACGATCTCCTCCACCAACTCCTGTTGCGTCGCGGCGGCGCCGGCCGGCACCAGGTCCCGATCAGTCATCGTCCTTCTCCCCTCGGGATCAGCGGTGTGCGGAGGGAAGCATCAACGCCAGCTCCTCCAGGTGCCGGCGGACGCCCTCGGTAAGCAGGCCCAGCCGCGCCAGCGCGGACACGATCTTGGCGAACATCAGCCTGCGGAAGTCCCGCATCACGGGGTCGGTCAACGCGTACTCGACGCCGACCGCCGGGGCGACCCCGACTCGCTCCCAGATCTCTTCCAGCCGGAAGCGGCGTGACATCAGCAGCGCCGCCTCCTTGATGAATTCCTCCCGGTCGGCGATCTCCCGCGAGGTGAGGTCGTCGTAGAGACCCTGCAGGGCCAGTACGCCGAAGGCGACGTGCCGGGCCTCGTCGCGGGCCACCAGATCGGTGATCTGCCGGATCACCGGGTCGAACGAGGTCGCGTGCCCGAGCCGGAACACGGCCAGGGCCAGACCTTCCACGATGATCTGCATCCCGAGGTAGATGATGTCCCAGCGATCCTCGGTCACCACGTTGGACAGCATGCTGCGCAGCGCCGGGTTGATCGGGTAGTGGTGGCCCAGCCGCTCGACGTACATCGAGAACGCCTCGACGTGCCGGGCCTCGTCGACGACCTGCGACGCGGCATAGAACTTGTCGTCCAGGTCGGGCACGGTCTCGACCAGCCGCGCGGTGGCGAGGAGGGCGCCCTGCTCCCCATGCAGGAACTGGCTGGTCATCCAGGAGTGGTACTCCCACCGGTACATGTCCCACATATCTTCCGGCAGCGGAAACCCGGCCGGCCGGCGCGCGTGGGAGCCACGCAACTCCGTCGTGGGGCGCAGCGGAGCGCCGAATTGCATTTGCGGCGTCCAGTCGATGTCGGTGACGGCGTTCCACTGGGCGGCCTTGCCCTTTTCGTAAAGGGCGCGCAGCTTGGGGGACTTGGTGCTGTAGTCCCAGTCGAACCGGGTGGTGATCGAGGACTTGACGGCCAGGATCCGGTCCGGCCCGAAGTCCTGGCTCGGCGACGAGGCGACCGGGCTCATCGCATGCTCTCGATCAGCGAATCGATGCTGTCCGCATCGGGCAGTTCGGCGTCGCCGCCCACCACCTTCTCAAGCAGGAAGGCGGCCAGGTCGCCGACCGTACCCACCGGTGGTGCCTCGCCCATCGTCGCCGGGTCCATGACGAACAGCTCCTCCAGGATAAAGGCAAGCTCCACCAGCCGGAGCGAGCTGAATTCGAGGTTGTCCATGAGGTGGTCCTCCGATCGCACGGCCATGGCCGGATCGGGCGCCCAGGCGGAAACCACACGCACCACCGTCTCGTGCACCGTGGCACGGACGGAGGGATCGTCGGCGGTCTCCGCGGTGGAATTCGTCATCCTTGGTCCCTCCGCTGTCGGCTGGTCGGGCACGTGATCACAAGCGCGCCGGCTCGGTACGGCCGCCCGTTTCGGCCGCCCCCGCGGGTACTGCCGCCGGATCGCCGGAGTCCCACCACACGCGGGTTTCGATGTCGTCGTCGACCAGCCTGCGCCACATCGCCCGACGCATCGGTTTGCCGCTGGTGGTCCTCATGATCGTCCCGACCGGCACGCCGAGCACCAGGACCCGGATGTCGTTCAGATGACGCATGACCGCCGCGCCGATCCGCTGGGCGGACGCCGGGGAGGGTTCCCTCTCCATCAGCACCACCGCGGTGTTCCGGCCCTGCAGACCGCCCACCAGAGCCACCGTCCGGGTCGGGTACGGCGACACGGCCGCCGCCCGTTGCTCGATGTCCTCGGCGAAGAACCAGCGCCCGAACTGCTTGATCGAGTCGCCCAGCCGACCCACGACGTACAACTCCCCGTCGTGCCGGAATCCGGCGTCTCCGGTCGTCAGCGTGCCGTCGGCGGTGATGGCCGATCCGCCCGTCCCGCCGGTGTAGCCCGCGGCGATCGACACGCCGGACACCTCGATCTCGCCGAGCGTGTCGTCCCCGAGGGCCTCGCCGGCCTCGCCGCGGAGTTGAACGGACATGCCGTCCAACGGTTCCCCACAGCTCACGAGGGTGGTTCCCACCGCCTCGTCGGTCGTGACCCGGACGGCTCCGCCCATCGTCAGGCTCGACGGGTCCACCGTCACGCTGCGCATGGGCGATCCGGCCCGCCGGCCGGTGATGGCCAGCGTCGCCTCGGCCATGCCGTACGCCGGGACCAGGACATCGGGCCGGAGCCCGCAAGGGCTCAACAGGTCGGTGAAGGACCGGATGACGTCGTGGTCGATACGCTCGGCGCCCACCACGGCGGTGCGCCAGCCGGTCAGGTCGAGGCCCTCGAGGTCGGCCGGCCGCATCCGCCGAACCACGTGGGCGAGGCCCAGGTTCGGGGTCGCGGTGACGGTCCCCTGCCCGGGACTGAACGACCGGACCCACCGGGCGGGCGACTGGACGAACTGCTCCGGCCGCATCATCCAGATGTCCAAGCCGGAGTCCAGGGGGAGCAGCAGCGTGCCGACGAGTCCCATGTCGTGATGCATCGGCAGCCAGGTGGAAAAGGAGTCGGTGGTCTCCAGTTCGAGCCAGTGACGCATCGCCGTGACGCTCGCCTGCAGCGACCGGAAGGGTATGCGAACCCCTTTCGGCGCGGTCGTCGATCCGGAGCTGTGCTGAATCAGGGCGATTTCCGGAGTCTGCGGCCCCGCATCGCTCAACGGGGTCGCGGCGGTGGTATCGGTAAGGATTCGCACGGACAACTCGTCGGCAATCGGACGGAGTCTGCGCCCAACCGTTTCGGTGCCGGTGACGACGCGAGCACCGGCGGACACGAAGACCTGTCGCGCCTTTTTGAGGTAGCGATTCTCCTCGCCCAGGGCAACCGGCGGCGCGACCGGTGCCGGTGTCGCACCGATCAGCAACGCGCCGAAGAAATCGGCAACAAATTCCGGTCCGGCGGATCGGGCCACGGCCACGACGTCGCCCGCCGTCACGCCTGCTTCACGTAATTGCCAGGCCGACCGACGAGTCATCGTCGCGAGTTCGGAGTAGGGGGTGAATATCCATTCGGAGACGTCCGTACTAGCTAAATGCAGTCCCCGGTCCGAAGACGGATCCACGAACCAATTCCACAGCGGCACACGCCACCTCCTGAGCGGTCCGGAAACAGTGATCGAACGGCGAACCGGTCGGCGCCGCTGCCGATGCTATTCGAACCGCGACAATGTGTCGCCTGGCGCGAACCGGTCCGTTCAAGTGCTCAGGACGGCCAGTTGAACACCCCGGCCATTCCCCGGTCACCCCGACAGCCGGCGCTCCGTCATGGCGACTGTCGGGTAGACCTCGGCGCCCCGATGTGTCATGGCCACGAAGTGACGCTTGTGCAGTGGCCAGAGCAGGGCCTGCGGCGACCGGTTCACCGGCCACCGGGACGGATCGATGATCTGCCACCTGATAAGCGCGTTGAGCAGGAACGGATCGGCCGGCCACCAGGCGTCTTCGAGCTGACACTCGATCCAGGCGTGCGGGGTCGCGTACGGCGGGGCGACGAAATACCCGACCGCCGTACGGACCGGCAACTCGCGCTCCCGGGCCTGCCGGAGCAGGTGCATCGTCGCGGCCCGGCAGTCGGCCAGGTTGGTCTCGGCGACGAACCCGAGGTCGTCGGAGAGGGCCACCGGCAGCAGGTGGAAGCGAATGTCGAGAACGGACGCGAACAGGTCGGTGAAGGGGTCCCCGAAATAGCGCAACCCACCGGGCAGTCCGATCTCGCACGAGTAGACTCCCGAGCGCACCGCACGGACCCGCGCCGCGCCCTGGAACTCGGGGCTCAGGGAGAATTCGCACGGTTCGGCGTGACCGGGATCGGGACAGCGAGCGGCCACCTCGAGCGTGTAACCGATCGACCGGCAGGTCGGCGTCTCGGCCAACGCTTTGGACCACCACCGCATGGCGAGCCGACGTGGGCACGGCAAGCCGAGCGATACGCCGACATTCGCCATGTCCCATTTATCGAACCGCATTTCCTCGCCGGTGCCCCGATGGGGCAGGCCGAGGTCGAGAAGCTGCTGAAGCAATGCGGCCCTGATGCGGTGATGAATGCGCACGTCGGACAGATCCTCGGTGAACTCGCGCGCCCCGTCGGGAACCAGAAGTATCCGTTCCATGACTTCGACGACGCTGTTATCCGTGGTGATCGCGACACCTCCAAGTCTGCTGCATCGTGTCGTAGCATCCTCGAAGTGCGTGCGGCAGGTGTCAAAAGCCGGATTGCCCGGTGCGTATCTGCGACGAAGGAGTACGACCATGCCTGTGGCCGATCGGCTGCATTCGGTATTCGTCACCGCCCTGGAACTCGTCCCGGACGACGACGTCGAGCATCTACAGCACCGCGATCATCCACGTTGGGACTCGCTCGGCCATCTCGCCCTGGTCGTGGCGATCGAGGATGAGTTCGAGGTGGAACTGACAAGCGATCAACTCATCGGGATCTCGTCCTTCGCCGCCGCGCTCAGCACGTTGCGCGAGCTCGGAGTCCGTGATTGACCGGGATACGGGAGACGAGAATGTCGTTGTTCGGATGGCTGCACGACCCGCCGGCTGATCGCGGCCTGCGGATCTTCGACCCGGAGACGGGGACATGGCCGCTGCGGCCGTACCCGGAGATCGCCGAGCTGACCCTGCGGGCCGCGGCCGGGCTGCGCGAATCGGGCGTGCGCCGTGGTGACGTGGTCGTGATCATCAGGCCCTCCTCGGCGGAGTTCGTCGCCGACTTCTTCGGCGCTCTGCTCCTGGGCGCCACGCCGTCACCGGTCGCGCCGCCGAACGCCGCACGCGACCGGACGGCCTACCTGGAGCATGTCCGGCGGGTGATCGGTCTGGTCCGGCCCGGGGCGATCGCAACGACACCCGACATCGGCCGCTTGCTCGGTCCCGCGGGCGGGGAGCCACCGTGGACCTGTCCGATCGTCACCGGGCCGGCCGCCGGCAACGCACCGCTCGATTCCCCCACGGCGCCGCCCGAGATCGGGCTCCTCCAGTTCAGTTCCGGTTCGACCGGACGTCCCCGGGGGATCCGGATCTCCCTGGAGGCGCTGCAGACCCACGTCCGCACCCTCTACCGATGGTTGAACCCCACGTCCGAGCTGACCTACGCCAGCTGGTTGCCGCTGCACCACGACATGGGGCTGGTCGGGTTGCTCCTCCTGCCTCTGCACTGCGCGGCCGACCTGTGGCTGATGGAGCCGGCGGAGTTCGTCCGGGCACCGATGCGGTGGCTGTCCTGTTTCGGGCCGGACGGTCCCACCGGCACCGCGACTCCGACCTTCGGCCTGGAGCACCTGACCCGCCGGGTCCGGCCGCAGCAGCTCGAGGGAGTCGACCTGAGTCATCTGCAAACCATCATCGTCGGCGCGGAGCGGGTGGAACCGCGGGCGGTCGAGGCCTTCCTCACCAAGTTCGCGCCGACCGGACTGCGCCGCAGCACGATCGTCCCGGCCTACGGCCTGGCCGAGAGCACGCTGGCCGTGACCGGCGTGCCGGCCGGAAACGGCTTCCGGACCCACTACTTCGATCCGTCCTCGCTGGCACTGGGTGAGGCGGTCCGGCCGACGACCGATCACGACGGCGCCCATGGACTGCTCGGCTGCGGCAGCGCCCTGCCGGGAGTGAGCGCCCGGGTGGTCGACGAACAGGGCGCCGAGGTCAAGGAAGACGTTCTGGGTGAGATCGAGATCAGCAGCGAATCCTTGTCGGTCGGCTGCCTCACCGAGTCCGACGGCGACGTGCCCCTGCGCAATCCGCTGCGCACCGGCGACGCCGGCTTCATGCACGACGGCGAGCTGTTCGTGGTCGGCCGTCTGGGCGACGGGATCAAACAGCTCGGGCGCTGGCATTTCGCGGAGGACGTCGAGAAGACCGTGGCCGCGCTGCTCGCCCGACCGCAACGAACCGTGGCGCTGCTCGGCATGCTGAACGACCGGCCGACCGTGGCGGTGCTGATCGAAGGAAAGGTGGCCGACCCGGAGGGGATCGGCCGGTCGGTGGCGCAGCAGTCGCCGGGAATGCGGGTCATGGTGCTCTCGGCTCCCTCGGCCGGCTTCCACCTCACCACCAGCGGTAAGCCACAACGGCACTCGATGTGGCGGACGCTCACCCGCGGCGGATACGACAAGTACCGGGTCTGGGACTCGAACCCGATCGCGGCCCGCCCGGCGCCGTCGATGGAGCACGTGTTGCAGGTGCTGCGGGAGCGGGCCGGGGCCGCCGACCGGGACGGCGCGTTCCCAGTCGAGTCACTGGCCGCTCTGCGCGCGGCCGGCCTGATGGGTCTGCTGGTGCCGACCGAGTACGGCGGGGCGGGCGGCACGTTGACCGACTTCACCGAAACCGCGCAGCAGCTCGCCTCGGCCTGCCTGTCAACAGCGCTGATCTGGGTGATGCACTGCCAGCAAGTCCTCACGATCGTTCGGTTCGGCACCCCGGCGTTGCGCGCGCGCATCCTGCCGAGGGTCGCCGCCGAGGGCGCCTACCTCGGTTCGGTCACCGCCGAGCGGGCGACGGGCGGCACGCTGCTGCGAGCGGACGAGTCGCTGATCGCCGTCCCGGCGGGGTACCGCGTCACCCGCAGCGCTCCGGTGGTCACCGGCGGCGCCCACGCGGACGGCTACCTGCTGAAGATGCGTACCTCCCCGGACGCCCCGGCGCACGACGTGACCATGGTCTACCTCGACCGAACGCAGGCCGAGGTGGAGACCGGTCCGGGCTGGGACGCGCTGGGGATGCGCGGGACCGAGAACGTGGCGATGACGCTGCGCGGTGTCGTGCCCGCGGATCAGATCGTCGGCGGGCTCGGGAACTTCCGGCAGGTCACGGTCGAGACCTTCGCCCCGGCCGCCCACCTCGGGTGGTCGGCCTGCTGGCTCGGCGCCGCCCGGGCCGCCTTCTCGGCCCTGCTGCGTGAGGTTCGCACCGGTGGGCGCGTCCGTCTCGACGTGCGGTCCGACCTGACGGCCACCCGGATCGCCGACATCCGCCGCCGCCTGGAGGTGGTCGGTTCCTACCTGCACACCACACTCGCCGAGGTGACAGATCTTCTCGAGCGCGGATTGTCGCTGGAAGCGCCGGCGGTGCAGATCCACCTGAACATGCTGAAGGTGATCGCATCGCGAGAGACCTATCGGGCCGCCGACGCGATGATCTCCCTCGCCGGGCTCAGCACGGGATATCTCAAGGACTCGACGATCCCGCTCGAGCGGCTGCTGCGGGATCTCCGGGCAGCGAGCCTGACGTTTGACGACAGCCGGCTCGACGTGGCGAGCGGCGCCCTCTGCCTGCTCGACCCGGCGGTACGGACGGCCGGCACGGTGCCGGGCCTCGGGGCGAAGGAGTAATTCGATGTGGAACGACGAGTTCGAGCAGATCATCCGCCGATACCTGGTGCTGCCGGCCGAGCAGCCCTTGCCCGCCGACGCCCAACTGGCCGGCCTCGGACTGGATTCGCTCGGCACGGTAAGCGTGCTCATGGACCTCGAGGAGGCGTTCTCGGTGACTTTCACCGACGAGCAGCTGGTTCCGGAGACCTTCGCCACCGCGACCGCGCTGTGGGGGGCCTTGTCCGAGTTGCCGGTGGCCGCCGGATGAGTGCCGGGACGGCCGGGCAAGAACACCGGGTGGCCGAGATCATGGATCGGTTGACGCTGGTCCCCGACGACGCTCGCCGCTTCGAGGTCTCGCTCGCGGAGGCCGACCGTCTCATGCGGCTGCCCGCGGACCTGATCGCGTCGATGACCGGAGCCGGGCTGAGATGCCGGCCGTCACCGGGTGGGCCGCTGTTCGACCGCACCGACCTCATGAACGTCTCGATGCACCTCGGCACCGGATCGGCCGCCATGGCCGCCCGGCGGTTCTGGGCGGCGGGACTCAACCCGCCGCCCCAGGTGCGCTCCCGGCCGACCACGATCTACTACCAGCCCCGGTGCCCGGACCCGGACCATCCGGGCTCCTGCCGTTTCGGTGTGGCGACACCCGGCGGCATCCTCGAGTGCCGCGGTGAACCGGGGGGACGAGCACCGGTGGCGGAGGTGACCGTCGAAATCGCCTCCGACTGGCCCGCGCTGCCACCCCAGGTGACCGCGGTGCTCGATACCACTGCCGGGCTGCACTTCATGTTCCTTCCCCCGGCCCTGCGTTCCGACCTGGACTTCGCCGTCCGGACCGGCCTGTGTGCCTGCGAAGGCGCCGCTCGCCTGCTGGCCGACGAAGGCACCCGCCGGGGACTGCGGGCACGGACCCGATTCGGGCTGATCGTCGCGCCGCCTTATTCCACCCACCACAACTGGGCGGAGTTCCTCGTGGACGACCGGTGGGTCCCGGTGGATCCGGTGCTGCTCGATTCGATGCTGAACTGGCAGCTCCTCCGGCCGGACATCTGGCACCGGAACCGGTCTATCGGCCCGGTCGTGGTGGGGCTGTCCGATCAGCGGGTCGCGCTGGCCACGCACAACGGATCGCCGGCGGCGGTGAGCCTCTCGACCCGCAGGCTGGCACCGGTGCACCGAGGGATTCCGATCCCGGCCGGGCCGGACGCCGCGAGCCGGTAAGGCGGACGCTTCCGACACTTTCTGGGCAATTGGCGAGGTGCAGGGAACTTCATGATCACCGACATGAGCCCACTCGTGGCTTCACCGCCCATAGAGCCACTCGCGCCACAAATTTCCAGGCCATAGCCCCGCCCTCGGACCAACCAATCGGCCCGCCCGCCGATCAGTGTTGACCACGCTCGATGTCCGTGTAGTATTCTGCATCAGGTCAATGCAAGATCCAACGCGGGGGCGAGTGGATCTCATCTGTCGACACAGAACGTCTACTCCCCCATGCAAATGAACGCCATCGCCAAGGCTTTCCAAAACCTCGGGATGACCGAATTTGTCAATCGCATTCCGCATTCAAGTTTTTCTCGGGGGAGAAATGCAGTATGCAGAACGATCAAGCAGGCCCATTAAGCTCCGCGCCTTCCAGTCCACCGGTCATCGGGCAGGATTCACTGGAGATCGCCTGGGAAGCTGACCGGACGAAGATCGAGAAAGTCTCCATCAGCGCCATCCTGCCGGCCGACTCGCCGCGGCTGACCGGCGAGGATGCCGAGCACATCCAGCGGCTGGCCGCCAGCGACGCAAAACTGCCACCGATCGTCGTGCACCGGGCGACCATGCGGGTCATCGACGGCATGCACCGGCTGCACGCGGCTTGCGAACGGGCGCAGGAGGTCATCGACGTCCGCTTCTTCGAGGGCTCCGACCACGACGCTTTCGTGCTCGCGGTGAAGCTCAACGTCGAGCACGGTCTCCCGCTGAGCCGAGCCGACCGGACGGCCGCGGCCCACCGGATTCTCACCATGTATCCGGCCTGGTCAAATCGCTTGATAGCGTCCGTCACCGGCCTGTCCGCCGGCACGATCAAGTTGTTCCGCCACAAGTTCGGAGCAACCGCGAACGCGACCGTCCGGGTCGGGCGGGACGGTCGGCACCGTCCGCTCGACGCGGTGGCCGGCCGCCTCGCCGCCAGCCGCGTCGTCACCCGCCGGCCCGATGCGTCACTTCGGGAGATCGCCCGCGAGGCCGGCGTGTCCCTGGCCACGGCCCGGGACGTACGGGAACGGATTCAGCACGGAGAGGACCCACTGCCGCCGCTGCACCGCGCGCGGAACCCGACCGCCGGCGCCGACGGCCCGGAGGTCGCGGCCTGGGCGCCGGCTGAGCCGGCTGACATCGCCGACACCGTCCGGCCGGCCCGGGCCAAGACCTCGACGAACGAGGCGCCGGCCGGTCACCGCCCCACGCGCCGCGGCCACCTGACCGTGACCCGGCTGACCGAGGACGAGCCGGATGTCGCGGTCACCCTGAACAATCTCGCGAACGATCCGTCCTTGCGATTCACTGAATCGGGACGGCGACTGTTGCGCTGGCTGTTCGCCACGTCGAAGCCGTTGAAGGACTGGTCGGACATAATCGACAGCATTCCACCGCATTGCAGCTACATGGTGGCCGAGTTGGCCCGGCAATGCGCGGAGGAATGGCTCGGCTTCGCCGCCGAGATGAAAGCGATAACCGATCGGGCCGGATGACAGAACATCCCGCGAATGTACGGTCAATTCGACCGGGACGGCATCGTCCGGCCCGCCGTTTCACTTTATTTCGACGCCGCGGAAATCCATGGTAAAGATGGAACAACGCGGCCTCGACCATTCACCTTCGCAGTTTGCTGAGTGGACGGGTGTGGCGTGATCACATGTGATGTCATCGACAGTTCGCCGATATTCCTTTCCGGGCTCACCAGAGTCCTGCAGGAAGCAGGGATCGAGGTTCTCAGCGCTGAGACCTCGCTGGGCGACCAGCCGTGCCGGTCGGCACAGGTGCTACTGATCGACGCGATCGTGGTACGGCCGCCCGGTTCGGCCGCCCGACTCAACCGGGAGACCGCCGGACGTGGGGTCCTGATCATGTACTCCGAGGCGCCGGACCCGAGCCTGAGCGAGCTGTGCGGGGTGTACGGGCTGGTGAGCAAGTCGGAGCCGGGACCCGTACTGATCGAAGCGGTGCGCGAGGTCGCCTGCCGACGGCCGTGGCCGCCGGTGCACACCATCGGGACAGCGCCGGCGGCAGCCGTCCGGACGCTCCCCGGCCAGCCGTTGTCCGAACGCGAGGAGCAGGTCCTGTCCCAGATCTCGCACGGCCTCACCCACAATCAGATCGCGACGCGGCTCGGGATCAGCCCGCACACGGTGGACACCTACGTCCGGCGTATCCGGGCCAAGCTGGACGCCGGCAACAAGGCGGAACTCACCCGGGCCGCTCTCCTCCTCCGGCTCGCCGGATGAAGGGGCCCAACTCCCCCGGCCGGGACAACGACGAGTTCGCGTTGTACACGCAGGGGCCACCCGGCACGGCCGCGGATCCCCTGGCCAGTCTCACCGAGGCGGCCCGTCTGGCCGATCATTACGGGTACACGGGCATGCTGCTCTTCTACAATCACCGGAGCCTCGAGCCGTGGCTGCTGGCTTCTGCATTGATCCACTGCACGCCCCGGCTCGTTCCCCTGATCGCGCTCCAGCCGTACGCCGTTCCGCCGACGGCGGCCGCGAAGATGGCCGCCACCCTGGCGAAGCTGTACGGCCGTCGAATCGACATCAACCTGATCGCCGGAGCCGATCCGGCCGAGCTCGCACAGATCGGTGACACCACCGAGCACGACGCCCGCTACGCCCGTGCCACCGAGTACGTCCAGGTCCTCCGCAACGCCCTCGAATCGGACGAGCCGTTCAGCCACGCCGGCGAGCACTATCGATTCGATCGGCTCTTCCTCAACGCGTTCCTGGAACCGGGCCTACGTCCACGGGTGCTCGTCGCCGGTTCCTCCCCGGCCGGACGGGAGACCGCCGCGGCCGTCGCCGACGTCACCGTCACCCACCCCGACCCGGTGGGAACGTTCAGCCGGGACTTCGCCGCCACCGCACCACCCGGCGCGGGCATCGGCATCCGGATCGGTGTGCTCGCCCGTCCGACGGCTGAGCAGGCGTGGAACGAGGCCCGCGCACGCTACCCGATCGACCGGGCCGCGATCGTCCGCACCCGGCTGAAGCAGAAGTCCCCGTCCGAGTGGACCAGGAGGCTGGCGGTGCTGGCCGCCGGTGCGGAAACCTACGACGAGGTCTACTGGACCGGCGCCTTCACCAGCGGGGCCTCCTCGTTCCCGCTGCTGGTCGGCGACTACGAACAGGTCGGCGCGTATCTCGGCCAGTACCACGCGGCCGGCGTACGGACGGTCCTCGCGGCCGGCGTCAACACCGCCGACGACTACCGGCACGCGGACCAGGTCTTCAGCCGCTTCCGCGACGGGCGGCAGCCGTCCGCCTTCAGCAAGCTACGAGAGTGAACTCGAACATGTCGTTCACGCCGGTCCGGAGGTAGTCGGCGCACTGGCTGTAGTACCTGAGATGCCGGTCGACGTCGCTCGCGGGACGCAGCCGTACCGCCTCGTCCCGATTCGCGGTCAGATTGACCACGAAGTGCTCCAGCGTTCGCACATAGTGCGGCGCCAGCGATGCCGAGACCTGGACGTCGAATCCGGCGTCGGCGGCGGAACGGATCATCGCGTCCTTGGCGAGGACGCGGAACATGGGGCGGTCGGCGGTGACCGCGAGAACGACCATGACACCACCGGGCTGCAGGAGGGTCCGGCAGTGCGGGAAGAACTCCCGCTTGGCGGTGAAGTTCTCGAAGGCGTTCACGCAGATGATCCGGTCGACCGGCTCGGCGAACGATTCCCAGTTCTGGACCCGGAAGTCGACCCGGGCCGCTCCCGGCAGGCGGGCCAGCCGCTCGCGGGCGTACTCGTCCTGGTCCGGGTCCAGCGTGATCCCGACGACGTCGGCTCCAAGGTCCCGGGCCGCGGTGATGGCCGCCGCGCCCCATCCCGAGCCGACGTCAAGCAGGCGATGACCCCGCTCCACCCGGCAGTGCGTCAGGACTGTGTCGATCTTCGTCCGCTGCGCCTGCGCCAGTGACATGTCAGCAGTCGTGAAGTAGCCCGACGAGTGGTTGAGGTCCGGATCGAGATACAGGCGGGCGTACGCCGTCCCGGATCGGTCCACGGCGCTCACCACGGCGGTGCCGTGGCCGCGACCGGGTCCGGCGTAGGCGGACGTCGGCACAGGAATCTGAACATTCCTCGATGCTAGGAACTGGTGCACCGCCGGCCACGTCGCCGGAACTCGTGACACGACGTGTCCGCAGCATGCCGTTACTGTCGCTGAATCGAGGTAGATCACCAGCTGAGAGGGACGAACGGTGGTGCGACAGCAGTCCGGCACGGACTCGGAGACTCTGGTCTGCGAGCTGGCGGGCCAGTTCCTGAAAGGCGGCCGGCTGCCGTCCGCCGACTGCCGCCGGTTGACCACCGCCACGCCCGCCGCGCTGTACAGCGATGCGGACTTCGCCGCTCTCGCCGTCGAACGGCAGCTCGAGCCGGGTACCGACGACGGTTCGCGACGTCCCGGCGCGCGCCTCCGCGAGGTCGAGCTGCTGCCCGGCAACGATCGTGGGCGCGTCCTCGACCTCATGTGCGGAGTGGGCAACTACCTCGCCGCGATTGTCGACGCGGGCCAGCGCTACCGGTCCTATCTCGGTATCGATGTCAGCACCGCGGCATTGGCGGTGGCCCGATCGCGGTATCCGGCCGGTCCGATCCGATTCGTCCATGCTGACGTGTCGGAGGACGACACTGCTCTGGAGCCCTGCGACACGGTCCTGCTGACCTATGAGGCACTCAACCACGTCGACTTCGACGCCGCCCGCCGGTTGTTGCGGCGGGCGGCGGGCGCACTCGCGCCGGACGGGCACATCCTGGCCGATCTCGCGCTTGCCGACGGACTGCCGGCAAGTCCCTTCCGCACCGCGGCGGAACTCCCGGACGGCTACCGCGCCGGTGATCCGGGGCCGTGCGTGGCGGTGGTGGAGGGGGTCCCGACCCGGGCAGCACCCGGCGTCTCGATCGCCTACCGGGTGCACCACCTCGCCGGCGACCGGTGTCTGTTCCACTTCGGCTACCGGCAGTGGTATCCCACCGCGAGCACGGTCGCCCGGATGGTCGCGGCGGCCGGGCTCGTGGTCTCCGGCGAGCATCGGCTTCACGGCCCGGCCGGCGACGAGCCGGACGCGGCACACCGGGCCCGTCACTTCGTCCTGGCCCACCGATGACCACTACTAGTGCGGGAGTACTGCGGTGACGCAAACGATCCTGCCCGATCCCTACTGGGCCAACATGATTCTCGGCCGGCTGGTCCACCTGCACGTCACGCTGGTGGAGGAGCAACTCCACCAGGACCATCGTGCCGAGGTGGAGGTTCTGCTGCGGGACCGTTCGACGGCGGCGACAGTGGCCACGTCGCTGGACTCGGCCCTCCCCCGGCATCGGGTTTTCGCCCGACTGCTGCGGGACATGGCGGGCACGGGACTGGCGGGCAGCATCGAGCTGCACGAGCTGGTCGAGACGATCGAGGTGAGCACCGACGGCACTGGCCGACCGTGGTCCGTGCTGGTGTGCGCCGACGGTTCCGCGGCGCCGGCCCGAAACGGCATCGCGCGTGCCCTGACCCACATCGATGAACTGACCCTCGGCATCCTTCCTCGGATCGGCCTGGGCATGATCGGGGTCGGCTCCCCGCCCCGGCAGTTCGCCGGAGCGCACCGGGAGACCCTGTTCCTCACCGCCGAGCAGTGGGAACTGCCCACGGCGGATCTTGCCGAGTTGGTGCTCGCCGGCGCGGCCCGGGCGATCGTCGGCCAGTGGGCCGGGAGCGAGACACGCGCCTACGGCCTTGCGGGGCTACCGCCCAGCGTCCCCGCGCTGGCCCGTGACTTCGCCGTAGGAGTGTGCACCGAGGCCCGGCGCCGGGCCGGCGCCCCCAGAAACACCTGGTCCGGCCCGGAACCGGTGCAGGAGCCGAGTCTGCCGCTCGTCTCCGAGCTGGTGCGCTGCTGGTGGCCGGCATCCGGGCGGGCGCAGCACATCTTCAATTCCCCGTTCGACTACCTGACGAGCTTGGAGCCGGCACATGCACGTAGCTGAAACGCTGACTGTCAGCAGCATCCAGGGCTTTCTGGACCCGATCGATCTCCTCGATCTCGACGTCGCGTTGCGCGAGGTTCGCGACGACGTCGACCGCGGCCGGCTCAGCGCCACGGCGCGTGCCGAGTCGGTCCACAGCATCGACGGGTTCACCACGGCGCAGGCCATGGCGGTCTACGAGCCGCAGGGGCGCGACGAGCTGATGTCGCTGCCGGCGGGAGTGACCGCGGTTCTCGATCGCGCCGCGGCGCGGGCGCTCCCCGGACTCCGGACAGTTCTGCCGTCGGCGCGGGCGATGACCTACTGGACCTTCGTGAGCTACACCGAGGGCCAGTTCATCTCCCCCCACATCGACCTCAGCGACAACGACCCCGATCCGGACCGGCCGAAGGTGGCCGGGCTGAGCATCTGCCTGACCGACATCGCCGACTACCGCGGCGGCGAGTTCTTCGTCGAGACCGCCTGCGATCCGGACCAGTGGATGACGAACGGCACCGGGACGCCGCGGGTCCGGGCCGAGTGCGACGAGTCGTCCGAGTGGTACCGGCGGCAGCCCCGGACCCGCTGGCGTTGTCGGCCCAACCGTGGTGACGCGGTGCTCTACGGCTCCCAGATGACCCACGGCACCGAACCGGTCACCGCCGGCCGGATCGAGAAGTTCATTGGATTTGTCACCGCCTGACCTGTCCCCGTCCCGAAGCAAAGGAAGTGGGAACCGCCGTGCGCGTACGAATGGCAATCCAGCTCGCCGCCGAGAACGAGAAGATGTCGGACTTCGAGCGGCTCACCACCATCTACTGGGCGCTGTCCGGAGCGCTGCACTACCGGGTTCCCGGAGCGGTCGTCGAGCTGGGTTGCAATGCCGGACTCACCAGCGTCTGGCTCGCCCAGATCATCCAGGATCTCGACCCCGCCCGAGAGCTGCACCTCTTCGATTCGTTCGAGGGGCTGCCCGCGCCCGGTGAGCTGGACACCTACCTGGACAAGGGGGATTGCTCGGCCGCACGGTCGGAGGTCGAGGCGAACTTCGCCACGTGGAAGCTGCCCCAGCCGCGGATCCACCCCGGCTGGTTCGACCGGACCCTGCCGGAGAGCTGCCCGCCGCAGATCGCCTTCGCCTATCTGGACGGCGATTTCTACGACTCCATCATGACCAGCCTGGAGAACGTCTACCCGCGCCTCGCGCCGGGTGGTGTCATCCTCGTCGACGACTACTGCGACCTGGACGCGAATCCGCGGGCCTGGAACGGTCTGCCGGGCGTCAAGAAGGCCTGCGACACGTACTTCGGCGTGGGCTCGCCCCTGCTCGAGGTGGTGGGCGGCACCGGTGATCTCAGCTTCGCCGCGATCCGGAAGCCGCTCGGCGATGAGTGACGCTCGCAGATATCCCTTCATCGTCCTCGAGGGAACGGACGGCAGCGGCAAATCCACCCTGCGCCGCCTGCTCCACGACCGGCTCAACGCGACCGGGCCGAGCTGCTTCATGGTGGGCCAGTTCAGCTGGCTGGACCCGGATGCCGGCCGGGTCATCATGGCCGCCCGCACCCAGCGCACCGGGTACAGCCGACGGGATCTCCGCGAGGCCTACGCCACCGACGTGCGGCTGCACCAGCTGCACAACATCCGGCCGGCCCTGGCAACGGTGCCGGTGATCGCCGACCGGTACATCTACAGCCACGCGGTCTATCACGAGGTCCTCTGGGGCATCCCGATGGAGGAGACCCTGCGTTTCCACCGCGAGAGCGACATGCTGCGGCCGGACGCGGTCATCTTCGTCGACACGGACGCGGACATCGCCAGCCGACGGGTCGTCACCCGCGGCCAGAACCCGCGGCCGCACGAGAACGAGCCGACGCTGCGGCGCCTGCACCGTGCTTACCAGGAGCTTTTCCTGGATGGCCGGCTCGGTGATCCGACGCTCAACGTGATCCGGGCCGAGAACACGGAGACGGCTGCCGCGGAGACCCTGGACGCCATCATGCCGCGAATCAGGGCGCTGTTCCCGGCGGACGACGCCGTAGCCCATCACCATCTTCGGGAGGGTGCGGTGCAACATGTCTGACCTCGATCTCGACCTCGATCTGCCGGCCGCCCACTTCGCCCGGTTCCTGGGTACGCGGGGGCTCCCGGTCAACCGAACTCTCGCCTTCGCCGGACTGAGCACCCTGGTGGTCGTGGACGCGGCCGCGCTACCGGACGCGAAGGACGACCTGGCCGTGGTCAAGGGGCTGTCCGGCTATTACCACGTCATCGAGCACACTCCGCCGGAACTGCAGCCGGGCGTCTACGGCTACTACTGGTACAAGCGATACGGACCGGAACAGCACGAGATCTGGCGCACCGCGTTCGCGTTCGAGTTCGGCACGCTGACCCGGTTGTCCGGGGACCCCAACTGGGTCGAGGTGTGGTCGGGCGACATGCATGCCGAGGTCCCCTACTACGTGATGCGGCACTACCCGCGGGGATCGCTCGCGGCGCACGGTGCGGCCCAAGGGTGGCAGTTCCCGGCCGGCTTCCTGATGCGGACCGTCACGGACATCGCCACCGGGTTGGCGACGCTGCACGGGCTCGGCGTCGCGCACCGGGACCTCAACGCCGAGAACGTCCTGCTCACCGATGACGGCGGAGCGGTCGTCGGCGACCTCGGCTGCGCCCGGGATCTGCACGCCGCGAGGAGCGGGCCGCAGCGCAAGCCCGACGAGTTCCACTGGCCGCCCGAGTATGCCGAGGCCTACGACCGGGCCGGCGTCGAAGCGGACGTCTACTCCTTCGGTGTCATCCTGCACCAGATGGCAACCGGCCGCGCACCTCGCCACGGGGCACCCCCGTGCGCCGGCCGCGCCGCCTCTCGAGGCCTTCCGCTCGAGCTGGGCGCTCTGGCCGACGCCTGTCTCGAATACCTCCCGGAGAACCGGCCGAGATCCATGGTGGACGTAACGCGCGTGCTACACACGCTCTGAATAGATCGAAGGAGAAAACCATGGAGTATCGACCGTTGGGCCGTTCCGGCCTGAAGGTCAGCAAGTTCTGCCTGGGTGCGCAGAACTTCGGGATTCCCGGGGTGACTGACGTCGCCGAGGCGGAACGGTTGCTGGCAGCGAGCCTCGACGCCGGCATCAACGTCATCGACACGGCCGACATCTACGGCGAGTCGGAAGCGATCATCGGGGACTACCTGAGCCGGACCGGCCGGCGGGACGACGTCGTGCTCGCCACCAAATTCGGCGTCAAAGGCCTGACCACGGACCCCAACGGCAAGGGCGGTTCCCGCCGCTGGGTGCGCCGATGCGTCGAGCGCAGCCTGCGCCGCCTGAAGACCGACTACATCGACCTCTTCCAGTTCTACCGCTTCGACAAGTTCACCGACATCGAGGAGACCCTCGGCGTCCTGACCGATCTGGTCCGCGAGGGCAAGGTCAATGCGATCGGCATGTCGACCTTCCCGCCCGAGCTCATCGTCGAGTCGCACTGGGTCGCCGAGAAGCGCGGCCTGGTGCGCTTCCGGGCGGAACAGTCGCCCTACTCGATTTTCGCCCGGGCGGTCGAAGGTCACCTGCTGCCGACCTGCGAGCGCTACGGCATGGGCGTCCTCGCCTGGGGCGCTCTCAACGGCGGCTGGCTCAGCGGTGCGTACCGGGCCGGGCAGCCGATGCCGGCCGACTCGCGAGCCGCCCGAATGAATATCGATGTCGCGCACCCGGGCGTACAGCACAAGCTTCAGCTCGTGGAGCAGCTGACCGAGCTCGCCCGATCGGCCGATCTCACGTTGCCCCAGCTCGCGCTCGGTTTCGTCACCGAGCATCCGGCCGTCTCGTCGGCGATCATCGGCCCGCGCACCGTCGCCCAGCTGGACCAATGTCTCACGGCCGCCGGGACCAGGCTGAGCCTCGACGTGCTGGAACAGATCGACAAGTTGGTCGAGCCGGGTACGTACGTGGATGCGTCGCCGGGTTCATGCATGAGCTCGAACCGGGGCGACTCCGGTTTCACCGCCGAGCCGTTCCGCAAACCCGCGCAGCGGAGGCGGCCCCGGTGAGCCAGGATCCGGCGGGCGACATGTCGCCGCACGAGGAGCAGCAGGACGGCAAGAAGGTCGTGCCGAAGGTGGTCGCGTTCGTCCTGCACGGCGATGAGATCGCGGTGTTCCGGCAGGACGACGAGGACTCGGGATTGCAGGTTCCGGCGGGCACGCTGCGCGACGGCGAGGAGCCGGCGGCGGGTGCGCTGCGGGAGGCGGTGGAGGAGACCGGCTTGAACGGTCTCGAGGTGACGGCGTTCCTGGGCCGCTACCAGTTCGACATCTCGCCGATCCGGGAGGAGATCCAGGACCGGTTCGTCTTCCAGCTGAGCGTGCCGCTCGGCCAGGAACGGGAATGGATCAACTACGAGATGCACGACGGCGAGCGGCCGCCGACCAGACTCCGATTCTCCTGGCTGCCCCTGGGCCACCCGGAGCTCTCGGAGTTGGTCGTCGGGCAGGGCACCTTCCTGAATCTGGTCCATCCACGCGATGCGGCGGCGGGTGACAGCGCATGACCGACGTCGTCGGCGACCGGTTGGTGCCTCGGGCCGGGCTGGACCGGCTGCCCGCCCAGCACCGCACCGCGGTCGAGTTGCTGCTGCTGCTCAGCCGGGTCTCGCCGGGCCCGGAGGTCGGCGCGGCGGCGGAGCAAGTGATCAAGGAGGGAGTCGACTGGGACTTCTTCCTCGCGCAGGCACGCCGGCACCGGGTGATCGGCCTGGTCGCCCGCAACTTCGAGCGGCTGCTGCTGTGGGAGCTCGACGCCTTCCTGTATGCGTCGGCTGAAACGTTCCGTGCGGTCCATCTCTACCACCAGGCCCGCAACGCCACGCTGCAGCGGGAACTGACCGAGTTCATGCCCAGGATCGCCGCCGAGGTTCCCGGGGTTCTGATCCGGAAAGGGCTCTACCTGGCCCAGCACATCTATCGCGATCTCGGTTCCCGGCCGATGGCGGACATGGACCTGCTCATGACCCGCCGCGACGCCCGCCGGGCGACGGAGATCCTGAACGACCTGGGGTACGCCATGGGCGACACCACCCCGGACAGCCGCCGGGTGGAGCCGCTCCCGCCGAACGAGATGGCGTTCTGGCGAATGCACGTGAACAACCTGCCCCCGATGTTCCGCACCACCAGCGACCCGTACGTCCGCGAGTTCATCGTGGATATCAGTGTGGGCCTCTTCCTGCCCCGCGCGGGCTTCACCGTTCCTACCGAGGAGGTGCTCGGCCGGGCGGTGCCGGCGCACTTCGGCGATGTGGACATCCTCGTGCCGGCGCCCACGGATCTCGTGCTGGACCTGTGCGCGCACCTCTACAAGGAGTCCACCACCCTGCGTTACCTGCACCGGCTCAAGCATCAGCGCCTGATCCAGTACTGCGACCTGCGGGAGACGCTCGCCCGGCTGGGCGGCCCCGACTTCTGGGACCGCTTCGCCGCGCTGGTACGTCAGCACGGCGTCGAGTTGGTCGCCTACTACGCACTCGCCCACCTGGAGATGCTCTTTCCCGGCACGGTTCCGCCCGCTCTGCTCGACGATTGGCGTACCGGCGCATCGCCGACGTTCTTGGACGAGTACGCCACGGTGGATCTCCCGGACCCGCTGGTGTGGGAGAGCGATTTCCTCAACCGCACCTTCGCCGCGGAGACCCGGCCGAACCTGCCGGCCTCCAGTTCACCGGTATAAAAACCATTTGAATAGCCGGACCGAATGCCGGTCCGGCTATTCTTCATGCCCTTTTTCAAGCCTCGCGAATTGTTTCTTAAAAGGCTGCTCACGACCTTGTTTGAAATGACAGCAATGCTACGCTCATCGATAACAACGAAGGGAGGAAAAATGGAAGAGAAGATCGATTTTGGCAAGTTCCTGCAGGCGCTCGGCGACTTCCGCCGGGACAACGACGTCGCCCGTCCGACCGCGCACACGTCGAGTGTGAGCACCCGCGACTGGGAACGCGTCGAGCAGGCGCTCGCCGACGGAGCGAACCGCCGGTGACCGGGCCGGCCAGGCGGCGTGCCGCCTGGCCGGTTCCTCGCCACCCCACCGCTGAAATGGCGTTCTCCGGCAATACCAATGCCCGATGGGAGGCACGGATGGAACTGAGACTTCCCCGGCCGGACGAGTCGCTGACCGTCATTCTCAAGCTGGCCGGCGCAGCCTGCAACATCAACTGCTATTACTGCTACGAAAAGCGTAAACCGTACCCGGACGAGAATTGGCTGAGCCCGGAAACACTGGGCAAATTCCTGCGCACTGCCGGCACCCGCCCGCTCCGCATTGTTCTGCACGGTGGCGAGCCGCTGCTCATCGGAACCGCACGGATGCGCCCGCTGCTGGAATTGATGAGGTCTTACCCGGGGCCGCTGGAAATGACGATGCAGACGAACGGCATGCTGCTGACCGACGCCTGGGTCGACCTGTTCGACGAATACTTCCCGGACATCGACATCGGCGTGTCGATCGACGGTCCGCGGTCGGCCAACGCCTACCGCGTCGACTACCGCGACCTGCCGACGTTCGACCGGATGCTCCGCGGAGTGGAGCTGCTGCACCGTCGGGGCAAAACGATCGCCGTATGTGTCACGGTGACCAAACTGGTGCTGGACCGGGCCGCCGAGACCATGGCCATGATCGCCGAGCTTCCGCACGTCCGGGCCGTCCGGCTGAGTCCCTGCCTGGATTACAACGTGACCACCATCAAATTCCCCAAGGGCAACGCCCAGTCGCTCAGCCTGCTCAACGGTTCAGGTCAGGGGGCCGCCGGCTGGGCGACGACACCACATGAGTACGCCCGGTTCGTCGCCGACTGCTTCGACGTGTGGCACGAACGGCACTTCAGACAGTTCCTGGTGGAACCGCTCTTCTCGATGTTGCTGCATTTCTCCGGTGCCGATGTGACGCTGACCGACTGGTCGCTGACCAAGGAGCCGTTCATCGTGGCGCTCTACCCCGACGGCACGATCGGCGCGTCGGAGGAGATCTCCACACCGGACGCCCGCATCGGCCACGTGGACACCGTCCGCGACCTCGACGAGATAGTCGCGATGCAGCGCAATCCCGTACTGCGCGAAGCGATGGAGAGCCTGCTCGACTCCTGTACGGGATGTTCACACGCCCGGGTCTGCGCGGGCGGCTCACTCGCCGACCGGCTACGGCTGGTGGGAACCGATTGGGATCACGAGTACTGCGAATCGCGAAGGTGGTTGATCGACTATGTCCGGAATCGCTGTGAACACTTCGGCGTCCCGCTTCGACCTGCCGTCGGAGCTGGCTGAACGGGTCGACGCGTACCGTTGCGAGCGGCTTGCCCGGTTGGCCGAGATCCTCGACCGGATCCCCGGCTCCGACCGGTACCCCTGGGGCGGCCCGGCCGCAGCGGAATCCGCGCTGTGCTACGCCCTCGCCCATCATGTCTTCGAGGGCGTCAGCCGGGCCGCGCAGCACGGCGATGTGGCCGCGGTGACCCGGTCGCTCGCCCTGCGCACCGACCAGCAGGCGCTCCGGCCGGTGCGAACCGAGTCCGGCACGATGGTCGTGGTCCGGCCGGACCGTGCCGCCTTCGTCGACGACCCCGCGCTCGCCACCTCCCCGGTGGTGATCCTGACCCCCGAACTGGCAACGTCCACGGGCGACGGGGACGAACTCGTTCGCAGGGCGCGGGACATCGCGGTGACCGCGGGCTTCGGGTCGACGATGCGGCGCAACTCGCGGGTGGTGGTGCTGTTCGCCGAACGGCGTCCGACGGACGACAACGTCCGCAGCTGGACCACCACTGCCCTGCCCGCCACGGTCCATCTCGACTACTTCGCCGAACCCGGATACGTCGCCCGTGACCTGATCCACGAGGCTGCGCATTCCGAGCTCAACGACCTGTTCGCCGCGTACGGCGTCGACCTGCCAGCCGACGTCTCGTACTATGCGCCCTGGCTCGACACGCATCGCCCGGTGTTCGGCTTCCTGCACGGCAACTGGGCGTTCTCGCACGTCGCGCTCTTCTGCCGTTGGCTCTCCGAGACGGGCCCGTCGCCCGAGGTCCGGGCGTTCGCCGGGGCGATGTACCTGAAGCACGCGGAGCAACTGGCCACGGCTCGCGCCGACCTCGACCGAGCGCTGCGACTGCTGCCGGTCCCGCCGCTGGCCGAGCTCATCGCTCGTTACCGCGATGAGGTGCTGGAGGGCGTCACGGCCGGATCGACCCCGTCGTGACCTTCGCCGGCACCATCGGCCCCGCGCGCGGCGTCCTCGACGGCGGACCGCGCGAGACCGGCGCGGACGAGGCGTTCTGGCAGCGGATCCAGCCGGTGCTCAACCGGGTGGGGGTCACTCGGGTCGCCGACATCACCTGGCTGGACGACATGGGGATTCCCGCCTGCCAGGCGATCCGGCCGGACGCCCGGACCCTGTCGGTGTCGCAGGGCAAGGGCGCGACGGTCCTGCTCGCCGCCATCTCGGCGGCGATGGAGGCGATCGAGGTATGGCACGCGGAGAACCTCGGGCCGGCCCCGCACATCGCTCGGGTTCGCGAAGTGAGTGCCGGGCTCGGCTATCCACTGGCCGCGCTGCGGACGACGGCACGCAGCCCGCTGAACCCGGGTTCAGTGCTCGGCTGGAGCCCGGCGACGCGCCTGCTGGACGGCGTCGGAACACTGGTCCCGACCGACCTGTTGCGGCTGGACAGCACCGTGGCGCCCGAGTGGGCGCCGGTTCTGTTCGAGTGCACGAGCAACGGCCTGGCCAGCGGCGCCACCCGCGACCAGGCGGTGCTGCACGGCCTCCTGGAGACGGTCGAACGGGACGCACTGACCCGTCTCGGCGGCGAGCGCGGCTGCGCCGTCGATCCCGCCGCCCTCGGGACCACGGTGGCCACTCTGGCCGACCGATTCCGGCGGGCCGACGTGGCGGTGCGCATCGAGGCCATCGACACCCCGGTGCGGGTGGCCTGCTTCGCGGTCCGGATCCGCAGCGACGACTTCCCGGCCGAATTCCATGGGACCGCCGCCGGCTTCGACGCCCCGGCCACCGCTCTGCAGGCGATGATGGAGGCCGCGCAGGCCCGGGTCGCCGCGGTCGCGGGCACCCGGGAGGATCTGAGCGCCGAGCTCTACCACCGGGGTGCGGCTGCGGCACCGATGTCGTGGCCGGAGCCGGCAACGACTCAGCCGCCCGGCCCACGGATCGACGCTCCGCCGGACCGCGGCGCCGCCATAGCGCAGCTCACCCGCGAGATCAACGCACTGACCGGCTTCAGCCCGCTGGTAGTCGACCACACCCGGCCGGAGTTCGGCATCCCGGTCGTCCGCGTGGTGTGCCCGGGTCTGCACTGCCCGAACGGCTATTGAGGGTGGCGTCATGATCATGAGGTATCTCTTCGTCGGACCGACCCTGCAGACGACCGACGTGCCCGGCGACGCGGATCTGGTGATCCGGCCGCCGGTCGCCGCGGGCGATCTGCTGGCCCTGCCCCTGCGGCCGGGAGACGTCGTCGGCATCATCGACGGTTACTTCCATCAGAACCAGGCGATACCGCACAAGGAAATCCTCGCGGTCCTGGACCGCGGGGTCCGGGTGCTCGGAGCGGCCAGTATCGGGGCTCTCCGAGCGGCGGAACTCCACTCGTTCGGGATGACGGGAATCGGCGGCATCTTCGCCGACTACCGCGACGGGCGGCTGCGGGCGGACGACGAGGTGGCATTGCTGCACGGCCCCGCCGAGGACCACTTCCGGCCGCTGTCGGCCCCCCTGGTGAACATCCGCGCCGGCTTGGCGGTCGCCGTAAGGGCGGGGCTCTGCACTGCCGGGCAGGTCCGGGACATCGTCGGCGCGCTGGGGCGGATACCCTACCGGGACCGTAACCACCGGCGGATCGACGCGTACGCCCGCGAGGCCGGACTGACTCCCCCGGCGGCCCGGCGGCTGGCCGATTTCTGCCGGGACAATCCGGTCGACCGTAAGCGAGCCGACGGCCGGGAACTGGTCGTTCGGCTGACCGAGGAGCCGGCGCCACGGCCGGCCCGCCGACCGGTGCAGCGCACCGTCTATCTGCAACGGTGGGAGCTGACCGCCTCGGCCGCGGCGGATCTGTCCGCCATGCGGATGTGTCAGGTGCTGGCCGCTTCATATCCGCTCCGGCACCGGAACCTGACGCTGACCGGCCTGGTCGAGCAGTGCCGCCGGGACTGCGGGACGATCCGTGCCGCAACCGACGGGCCTGCCCGGGCGGCCGACGCGGTCCGGCACGGCGCACATCGCGGCTTCTACTCCCCCGGCCCGTTCACCGAGCCGTTCTCCGCCGGCCGGGAGGATCTGGACTTCCTGCTGTGCTGGACGACCGCGGCCGAGCGTGCCACGTGCGACACCGTCGAACTGCTGGCCCGGTTCCTGGTACGGGCCCTGCGCATCCGCCCCGGCATCGTCGACACCGAACGGATGCTGGCCGATTTCCGACGCGAACCCGCCCACGCCCGGATGCTCGGGCTCGGCACGCGCGTCCGGCAGATCAACGAGATGGGTCGCCGGCATCGGACGGATTTCGACCCGGCCGACATCGCGACGGAGCAGATCACCGCCTGGCTGTGCGCGCGCTGGTCCACGACCCCGGACGAGCTGGAGCTGGCCGCCTTCGACCGCGGCTTCTCCTCGACGGAAGATCTGCTGAGCGCCGCGCGCCCGGTCTATCTCGCCGCCCGCTGCGACGCCGAGATCGACGGCCTGGTGATGACAGCCGTGGACGATGCGGTGCGGTAGGCGCCCCGGTGTCTCTCCGAGGACGCGCGAACGGGCGGCGGCCGAGCGGTCGTTCCCACGTCGACGGCCCCACGTCGTACGGTTCGGGGAGCAACCCATGGACACGCCCGATGACACGACCCGCACCGGCACCCTTCAGGGAGCGCTTCGGTACCTCGTACTCGGCCTGTTCGCCTGTACCGCCGCGCTGATAGCGGTACTCGTCGGCGAGGCGGTGGTCAGCGCCGCCGGCTGGAACTCCGATCCGCACGGGTACGGAGTGATCTTCGCAATCCTGGGCGCGGCAGTCCTGACGCCGGTCGCACTCGCGCTGTGGCTGCTCTACCGATGGATGCGGCGACGCAGCAGCTGACGGCCGCAGGCCCCGCACCCGCCCGTTCCGCCATTGCCTACCCTGCTGGCGGCCGGTGGCCGAGACCCGACAACGGCCGTATCGACGCGCCAGGTCGCCGAACACGCTGAGAGCCCGGCCCCACGAAAAGATCGCTCACGTCCTGGGCGGATCGGCGGAGAGGCGATTCGCGCCGCGGATGAGTGCCGCTCGCACCCGGCACATCGTGGCGATGGCGGCGTCGACGTCGTTCAGCGCGGCTGGGTCGATATCGGCCGGGCGGGCGGGCGGCGAGAGCGTTGTCGAGTGCCTGCGCTGCTTGGCCGGGATGCCTGGTAGATCGGTGTCCGGGTCGGGCAGGCCGCGCTGCTGGTCAGCCGTAGTCGGCGTCGAGAGTTTCGCGGATCCGGTCGATCAGTTCCGCTTGGCTGAAAGGTTTGGTGATCAGCACGGTGTCGGCGTCGAGGACTCCTTTGCCGGTCGCGAACGGTTGCGCATAGCCGGACATGAACAACACTTTGACGTCGGGCCGGATCTGGTGGATCTGTTCGGCGAGTTCGGCGCCGTTCATGCGCGGCATCACCACGTCGGACAACACGAGGCTGACCGGCTGAGCCACGTCTTGGCAGATCTTGATCGCCTGGGGGCCGTCGGCGGCGGCGATCACCTGGTAGCCGTTGCGGCTCAGAATTCTCGCGGTGACTTCGCGCAGGGCTTCCTCGTCCTCGACCACCAGGATGGTCTCACCGGCGCGGGGCGGTTGCCGCGTTGTCGGCTCGGTGGCTGGGGTGTGGTGAGCCGGGTCGCCGGTTGCCGGCATCGCCTCGTCGGTGGCGGGCAGCGCGATGATGAACGCGGTTCCTGCTCCTGGGGTGGATTGAATCGTCGCGTATCCGCCGGCCTGGCTGATGATCCCGTATACCGTCGCGAGTCCCAGTCCGGTGCCTTGTCCGGCCGGTTTGGTGGTGAAGAACGGTTCGAACACTCGATCGAGCACGTCGGCGGGTATGCCGTGGCCGGTGTCGGCGATCCGGACTCGCGCGTACCGGCCGGCGGGCAAGGCGGGGAGGGTGCGGTCGGCGCCGTCGTGGGGAAGGTCCATGTTGCGGGTGTGCACGCTCAAGGTGCCGCCGCCGGGCATGGCGTCGCGGGCGTTGACGGCGAGGTTGACCAGGATCTGCTCGATCTGGCCGGGGTCGGCCATGATCGGCCAGAGGTGGGGGTCGAGTTCGACGTGCAGGTCGATGTGTTCGCCGATCGAGCGGCGCAGCAGTTGCTGCACGTCATCGATGACCTGGTTGAGGTCGAGCGGACGGGGGCGGACGACTTCGCGCCGGCCGAAGGCGAGCAACTGGTGGGTCAGCTCGGTGGCCCGTCCACCGGCGCGGAGCACCTGGTGCAGATCCCGGCAGGCTTGGCCCCGGTCGGGTGCGGACGGGGCGGCGGGGTCTTCGAGCAGGTCGAGGACCATGCGGGTGTAGTTGAGCATGACGGCGAGCAGGTTGTTGAAGTCGTGGGCGACCCCGCCGGCGAGTTGGCCGAGGCTTTCCAGTCGTTGCGCCTGGTGCAGTTGTTCTTCCAGGCGCCGGCGTTGTTCGGCGGCCGTGACCTGTTCGCGGTGGACGGCGAGTTGCCGCTGGGCGTCCTGTTCGGCGATCCGATCGGATACGTCGCGGACCGCGGCGGACACGATCATGTCGCCGCCGCAGGAGAGGGCGGACAGGGATATCTCGGCGGGGAACTCGGTGCCGTCCTTGCGGCGGGCGACCAGGGCCAGACCGGCGCCCATCGGCCGGGTGACCGGGAGGTCGGTGTAGCGGCGGCGTAGCTGTGGATGCCGGCTGCGGGATGCTTCGGGCACCAAAGTCTCGATCGCCTGGCCGACCAGTTCGGCGCGGTCGTAGCCGAAGAGCCGTTCGGCCTGTGAGTTGACCAGCAGGATCCGTCCGCTCTCGTCGACGGCGACGATGGCATCCGGGGCGGCGTCCAGCAGGCCGCGGTACTTGTGTTCGATGCTGACCCGCTCGGTGACGTCGCGGACCGCTGCGACGACCAGCCCGGACTCGGGTAGCGCGGACAGGGATATCTCGGCCGGGAACTCGCTGCCGTCGTTGCGTAGCGCCGCCAGAGTCGTCCCGGCCGCACCCATCGGTCGAGGGACCGGGCGGCTGTCATAGCTGTCCCGACGGCGTGGGTGCGCTGCCCGGAATCGGTGCGGAACGAGCAGGTCGACGGGTTTGCCGACGAGTTCGGTGCGCGGGTATCCGAAGATCCGCTCGGTCGCGGCGTTCGCGGCCACGATCAACCCGGCTCGGTCGACGGCCAGGACCGCGTCCGGCGCGGCTTCCCAGAGCCGGATCAGGACCTCGTCCGGCGCCGTGGTGGTCGCGGGCGCGCCGTCGGCCGCAGATGATGCTGACACAACGCCGAGCCTACGACCACCGGCTGCGCCAAAAGCCCGATTACCGCAGGTGACGGCCCACAGTAAACGGTCTGACCATGCCGAAACAGGCGCCGGCCGGCGACGCCGGCAGCCGCGAGATCCACCGTTACCGCGCCCGGGTGGGCGCTACCGGCACGGCGAATTGCTGCCCGCACGTTCGGCGACTGCAATGGGACCCGAACCGGCGAACATCCACCGTGGAGGAACACGGCCACAAGCCAGACCCCGCACCACCCACGCCGTCGCCCGGCAAGCGGGGAGTCGACCGCGTTGAGGTTCTTGTCCGCCGGTTGCCGGCCCCCGATACGTACCTCTACCCCCACCCGCACGGAACCCCGGTCGGAGCGTCCGCATCTCCACCGGGCGCTCGATCTGGTCGAGCACACCAGCCCGCCCCTGGCCGGCGAGCTCCGCGTCAAGCTCGACGAGAAGCGGCCCGGAAGGTCGTCCGGATCTGGTCGGTGAGGACGGCGGGCTGCTCGAGGGCGGCGAAGTGACCGCCGTGTTCGAGCTGGGCGTAGTGCAGCACCGTTTCGTAGCGCCGTTCGATCCAGCGCCGGGAGGCCTGGACGGCTTCGCCGGGGAAGATGCTGAACCCGGCGGGAACCGGATTGCGGCCGCCGGTGCCGGTGTTCATGGCGTTGCTCTGCCGGTCCTCCCAGTACAGCCGGGCGGCGGAGGCACCGGCGTTGGGCAGCCAGTAGAGCATGATGTCGTCGAGGATCTGGTCGCGATCGACGACCTTCTCGGGATCGCCGTCGTTGTCGGTGACGTCCTGCAACAGCGTGTAGATCCAGGCGGCGAGTCCGGCCGGGGAGTCCGCGAGGGAATATCCGATGGTCTGCGGCCGGGTCGCCTGTTCCCGGGCGTACCCGTCGAGCTCCGTCCGGTAGCGCTGAGCGCGCCCCATCATCTGTTGTTCCTCGCTGGTGGCTTCGCTCATCTCCTGGGCGGTGGGGAACACGAGCGGCAGGTTGAAATGCACTCCCCGGCTGCGCTCGGGTGCCTTGCGGGTGATCTGTTCGACGACGGCCGCGCCCCAGTCGCCGCCCTGGGCGAACCAGCTGTCGTACCCCAGACGCCGCATCAGGGTGATCCAGGCGTCCGCCGTCCGGGCGACGTTCCAGCCGGTGGTGGTGGGTTTGCCGGAGAAACCGAAGCCGGGCATCGAGGGAATGACCACGTGGAAGGCGTCCTCGGCGGTCCCGCCGTGCCCGACCGGGTCGGTCAGCGGTCCGATCAGCCGGCGGAATTCCAGGATCGAGCCGGGCCATCCGTGGCACAGCAGCAGCGGTACCGCGCCCGGCTCCGCCGAGCGGACGTGCAGGAAGTGGATGTCGAGGCCGTCGAGGACGGTGCTGGACGATCCGAGGCTGTTGAGGTCGCGCTCGGTGCGTCGCCAGTCGTAGCCGGTGGCCCAGTAGTCGCAGAGCGCTCGGATGCGGTCCAACTGCGGCCCTTGACCGGCGTCCGGCACGGTTTCGCGGTCCGGCCACCGGGTGGCTTCGAGTCGGCGGCGCAGGTCCCGCAGCTCAGCGTCGGATACCCCGATCGGGTACGGCTTGATGAGGTCGTCGGTCGTCATGGCGGCCACTATAGGCCAGAAGTGGAAGAGAAATTCAACTTGGAATTTCTCTTCCACATGGCTAGAGTCACCGGCGTGACCTTGCCCCTGCGCCGCGACGCCGAGCGGAACCGCCAGCTCCTGCTGCGAACGGCGGACGAGCTGATGGCCACCAGGGGTCTCGACGTGCCGTACGAGGACATCGCCCGAGCCGCCGGCACCGGGATGGGCACCGTTTACCGCCGGTTCCCGAACCGGCAGGACCTGCTCGACGCGCTGTTCAGCGAGCACATCGACACGGTGATCGGTCTCGTCGAGCAGGCCGCCCGCGACGACGACGCGTGGGCCGGGCTCACCCGGTTCCTCGAGCGGCAACTCGAGATCGAAGCGAGGAGCCGAGGGCTGGGGGAACTGCTCCGCGGCCAGAACCAGGCCACCGCGGTGGTCAAGCGGGCGCACGAACGCATGACCCCGGTGGTGGCGGAGCTCATCAACCGGGCCGTACGCGCGGGTCAGTTACCGGCCGGCACGACCCCCGCCGATTTCGCCACGGTGCACGTCATGGTCGGCAGCGTCATGGACGCGTCCCGCGCCTTCGCCCCGGAGCTGTGGCGACGCGCTCTCACGATCGCGCTGGCCGGCCTGCGCCACGCCGAACTACCCGGCGACCCGCCGGACGAGACCATCATCGGCCGCCTCTACAACAACCAGGATTGAAGGTTCCGCTCCTCATGACGCTGCCCGACGACCTACTCGAAGTTCTGCGCGGCAAGGCGATCTGCTTCGTCACCACGCTCATGCCCGACGGATCGCCGCAGATCTCCCAGACCTGGGCCGGCACGGACGGCGAGCACGTGCTCATCAACACGGTGGACACCCACCAGAAGACCCGCAACATCAAACGCGACCCCCGGATCGCCATCGGCATCGCCGACCCGGCCCGGCCGTTGCGGTCCTGGGCGCTGCGCGGCACCGTCGTGGAGGCCACCACCGTAGGGGCCCGGGAGAGCATCGACGAGCTGTCCCAGAAGTACATCGGCCGCCCGTACCCCGGCTTTGGCAACGGGACCGGCGAGCAGCAACGCGTCCTGCTCACCGTCAAGGTCGAAAAGCTGCACACGCCGTAGGCGGGCGCCCCGGTCCCGGGGGCCCGGAAAAGGTCGGACCCCTCCGTTCCTTCAAGTATCAGCGATCCGCGTCGATCTTGGGTTCGCGGACGCCGGCACGGCGCCAACGTTGATGGCTCGAAGGGCGGTTGGTGTTGTCGAACCTGCGCAAAGTCAAGATCGCGGCGCGTCTCGTGGGCAGCATGACTCTCCTTCTCAGTCTGATCGTCGCCATGATCAGCGTGGGTCTTGCCGCCATGTCGGGGCAGCGCGACGCGACCCGGACGGTCCAGGACTATCGGATCGCGACGCGGCTGGCGATGCAGGTCAAGTTCCGGTCCGCCGATTTCAACGGCTGGCAGACCGCCTACGCCTACGACGTGTCCCGGCAGGTGCCGGGTGCGACGTCGGACAAGGCGCCGAGCCGCGCCGCCTTCCTCGCTTCCGCCCAGGCTTTCCGGGTCGAGCTGACCGAGTTGCGCCAGGCCCGCTTGACGCCGGCCGAGGAGGCCACCGTCGCCGAGGCGCTGAACATGTTCAGCCAGTTCATGACCCTCGACGAGAAGATCATCGCGGACTTCCGCAGTGGCGATCCGAGCCGCGCCGCCAACGGCGAGAAGCTCGTCGCGGTCGACGAGATCGCCATCTTCAACAAGGTCGCCGCCGCCGTGGACAGCCTGGTCGCCTCGATCGACGAGGAGGCGGTCGCGGCCGTCTCCGCGTCGGACGACGCCTCCCGGCGAGCGTCCGTGCTGATGATCGCGGCCGGCACCGGTGTGGTGGCGATCGGCGCCGTCCTGGCCCTCCTGCTGATCCGTTCCATCACCCGGCCCCTGCGCGACCTGAACCACCGGCTGGCCGAGATCGCCGACGGCGACGGCGACCTGACCCAGCGCGTCCTGGACAGCGGTCGTGACGAGATCACCCAAGCGGCACACAGCTTCAACCGGTTCGCCGACCGGATGCAGACGTTGGTCGCCAAGGTGGCCGGCGAAGCGACCCGCGTCGCCCGGGCGGCCGACGAACTGAGCACGATCAGCACGCAGCTGTCCGGCGGGGCCGCGGACACCAGCGGTAAAGCCGGCGTGGTCAGCGCGGGCGCCGAAGAGGTCTCGGCCATCGTTGCCACCATGGCCGCGTCCGCGGAGGAGATGAGCGCATCCATCGCCGAGATCTCGCGCAGTGCGGCGCAAGCCACCCTCATCGCCGGGAACGGGGTTCGCGCCGCCGCCGACGCCGACCGGACCGTGACCCAGCTGGGTGCCTCCTCGACGGAGATCGAATCGATCGTCAAGCTGATCACGGCCATCGCCCAGCAGACCAATCTGCTGGCCTTGAACGCCACCATCGAGGCCGCCCGGGCCGGCGAGAGCGGCAAAGGCTTCGCCGTGGTCGCGGGCGAGGTCAAGGACCTCGCCCAGCAGACTGCCGCGGCGACGGAGCACATCGCCGCGCAGGTCGACACCATTCGCCGGGGCAGCGACGCCGCCGTGACCGCGATCGGGCAGATCTCCCAGATCGTCGAGGACATCAACGTCACTCAGACGACGATCGCCGCGGCGATCGAGGAGCAGACCGCGACCACGTCCGAGATGAGCCGCAACGTCGGGGAAACCGCCGCGGGTGCCGGTGAGATCGCCGCCAGCATCAGCGCCGTCGCGCGAACCGCGCAGGAAACCACCGCCAATGCGACCCGCACCGAGAACACCGCCCAGGAGCTGACCCGCGCGTCACGCGACCTCCAGGATCTGGTCGCCGGCTTCCGCTTCTAGCGGGAGATCGTCCGGCGGCCGTGGTCCGGGCGCAGACCGGCCGCCAAGGGGGTGGCTTGCCGTGGTTAACGTATCGGTGTGGCAAGCATGGAGACCCGATTCGCGGCCTGGCCGGGCCGTCTCGTCACGCTCGCCGGGATCTGGGTGCTGCTCAGTTTCCCGTTGCGCGCGTTCCACTGGACCTGGTGGGTGGACGACGGGTTCGGGCTGTTCAACCTGCCGGCCCAGCCCAACCTGTTCATCGCGGCGGCGCTGCTCGTGCTGGGCAGCGCGCTGCGGCGGCGGTTGCGGGCGGCGTTCCTGCTGCTGCTGGTCTACCAGGTGCTGGCCACGCTCGTCGACCTGACGGCAGCGGCCGTCGGCCTGGTGTTCTGGAACGATCCGGGCCGGGCCGACCTCGACATCTCCCGGGCCGATCTGATCCAGGTCATCATCGCCGCCCCGATCGGGGTGGCCGTGATCGTGCTGCTGTGGCGGGCGAGGCGGGCGTTCCCGGCACGGCTCGCGCACGGCTCCCGCCGGACGGCCCTGGCCCTGCTCGCCGCCGGCCTGGCCGTCTCCTGGGCGGTGGCGTTCGGTCTGACCGTGTTCTTCCCGGCCAGCCTGCGCGGCGTCGGTGAGCGGGTGGTCTGGGCCAACCGCACCGCCCTGGGCCTGGACACCGTCGGCAGCACCGCGGGCCTGCACGACCACCACGGCCACCACTGGGCGGCGATCGCGGTCTCGACGATATCGGCCCTGGTGCTGCTGGCCGCGGTCAGCGTCTTCCTGCGCTCGGCCCGCGCCGCGCAGTACATGAGCGCCGACGCCGAGCTGCACCTACGCCGGCTGATCCTGCAGGACGGCGAGCGCGATTCGCTGGGCTACTTCGCGACCCGGCGCGACAAGTCGGTCATCTTCTCCCCCGACGGGCGGGCCGCGATCACCTACCGGGTCGTCGCGTCGGTCAGCATGGCCAGCGCCGACCCGATCGGCCACCTCGGTTCCTGGCCCGCCGCGATCGACGCCTGGCAGGCCGAGGCACGCGCCCACGGCTGGTTCCCGGCGGTGCTCTCGGCCAGTGAGGAGGGGGCCAAGGCGTACGTCCAGGCGGGTCTGAAAGCTCTGACCATCGGCGACGAGGCCATCCTCGAGACGGCCGAGTTCAGCCTGCAGTCGCGGGCGATGAGCCCGGTCCGGCGGGCCGTCACCCGGGTCACTACGGCCGGCTACACCTGCCAGGTGCGCCGGCAGGCGGTCATCGGCGCCGACGACCGGGCCGAGATCGAGCGGGTGGCGGCGGCGTGGCGCGGCGACGACACCGAGCGCGGCTTCACGATGGCGCTGAGCCGCATCGGGGACCCGGCCGACGACCGCTGCGTGCTGGTCACCGCGCACGACAGCCAAGGGGCGGTCCGCGGGGTGCTCGGCTTCGTCCCGTGGGGCGTACACGGGCTGTCGCTCGACCTGATGCGCGCCGATCGGCAGGCCGAGAACGGCCTCACCGAATTCATGGTCGCCTCGCTGATGGCCGCCGCCAAGGACCTCGGCGTCCGCCGCGTCTCGCTCAACTTCGCGATGTTCCGCTCGATCTTCAGCTCGGCCGACAGTGTCGGCGCCGGCCCGGTCACCCGCCTGTCCGACGCCGTGCTGTCGGTCGCGTCCCGGTTCTGGCAGCTGGAGTCGCTCTACCGGGCGAACGCCAAATACCTGCCGTCGTGGTACCCCCGGTTCCTCTGCTTCGACTCCTCGCTCACGCTCAGCCGGGCCGCGATCGCGGCCGGCATCGCCGAGGGTTTCCTGCCGTCGCTGGCCCCGGCCGCGCCGGCCCGCGGTGACGAGATCGCCGAGTCGGTGCGCAAGCAGGAGGACGAACTGCTGCGCCCGGTCGCCCCGCCGCGGCGGCTCAGCCAGCAGCAGCTGGCCCGCCTGGAGAAGGCCCAGCGCCTGGTCGAGCTGGGCCACGAGCCCTACCCGGTCGCGGTTCCGCTCTCCGACCCGATCGCCGCGATCCGGGCCGCGTACCCCGCGCTCGACCCGGACGAGCGCACCGGCGCCCTGGTCTCGGTCACCGGCCGGGTCCGGGCCGTACGCGACCACGGCGGCGTGGTGTTCGCGTCGCTGCAGGACGGCGCCGACACCCTGCAGGCGATGCTCGCCGACGAGACCACCCCCGCGCCGGTCCTGGACCGGTGGCGGCGCACCGTCGACCTCGGCGACCACGTCAGCGTCACCGGCGAGGTCGTCGCGTCCCGCCGCGGCGAGCTGTCGATCCTGGTCGGCGAGTGGACGATGGCGGCCAAGTGCCTGCGCCCGCTGCCGGACACCCACGCCGGCTTCACCGACCCGGAGGCCCGGCTCAGCCAGCGCCACCTCGACCTGCTGGTCAACCCCGACGCGATGCGGGTGCTGCAGCATCGCAGTGCGGCGGTGAAGGCTCTGCGTGACGCTTTCTCGGTACGCGGGTACGCCGAGGTGGAGACCCCGATGCTGCAGGCCGTACACGGTGGGGCGGCGGCCCGGCCGTTCCGCACCCACATCAACGCCTACGACATGGACCTCTATCTGCGGATCGCGCCCGAGCTCTACCTCAAGCGGCTCTGCGTGGCCGGCATGAAGAAGGTCTTCGAGCTCAACCGGAACTTCCGCAACGAGGGCGTGGACGCCACCCACAACCCCGAGTTCACGTCGCTGGAGGCCTATCAGGCCTACGCCGACTACAACACGATGCGCGAGCTGACCCGCGAGATCATCCTGGAGGTCGCCACCGCGGTGCACGGCCGGCCGATCGCGATGCGCCCCGACGGCCCGGTGGACCTGAGCGACGAGTGGCCGGTGCTGACCGTGCACGAGGCGGTGAGCCGCGCAGCCGGGGCCGAGCTGACCTCGGCCACGGCCGCGGAGAAGGTCCGCGTGGTCTGCGACGCCCACGGCGTGCACGCGCCGGCCGACGCCACCTCGGGTGAACTGGTGCTGGAGCTCTACGACGCGCTCGTCGAGAAGCAGACCACCTATCCCACCTTCTACACCGACTTCCCGCTCGAGACGTCGCCGCTGACCCGCACCCATCGCAGCGACCCGCGGCTGTCCGAGCGGTGGGACCTGGTGGCGTTCGGGATGGAGCTGGGCACGGCGTACTCCGAGCTGGTCGACCCGGTCGAACAGCGCGACCGGCTCACCGCCCAGTCCCTGAAGGCAGCCGCCGGTGACATGGAGGCGATGCAGCTCGACGAGGCGTTCCTGACCGCCCTGGAGTACGCGATGCCCCCGACCGGCGGCCTCGGTCTCGGCGTCGACCGCCTGGTGATGCTTCTGACCGGCACCAACATCCGCACCACGCTTGCCTTTCCGTTCCACCGGTAGGCGAGCCGGCCGGTCACCCCGGCACACCGGAGAGGCGGTGCGCGAGGCCGCTGCGGACCGCGGGCACTCGGGCCAGGGTGGACAGTACGGCGTTGCGGATCGGGCGCACCGGCGCGGGCACGGTGGCGAGGCGGGTCAGCCGGGCCGCGAATCCGACCACCTGGCGCGCGGCGACGAGCCGTTCCGCGGCGTACCGGTCAAGCGGTTCCTCCGATCCGGAGGTCAACGTGTCGACGAGGGCGTCCGCCAGGGCGAGGGCGTCCTTGATCCCGAGGTTCATGCCCTGGCCCCCGGCGGGGCTGTGCACATGCCCGGCGTCCCCGGCGAGCAGCACCGGTCCGGCCCGGAAGGTCTCCGCGACGCGATGATGGACCCGGAACCGGGAACTCCACGTCACCTCGGTGACGCGGGCCGGGATCCGGACGGGTCCGCGGTCACGCAGGAGCGCTTGGACATATTCGGGTTCCGCTCGTTCGGGCGCGTCGGCGGCGGCGGCCACGATCCGCACGGTCCCGTCGGGCAGCGGTGCCCACACGAGCAGGCCGGCCCGGGAGAAGTACAGCACGACCTCGTCGCGCGGTGGGCCCCCGTGCACCCGTACGTCCGCCAGGGCGAATGAGTCTCCCCCGGAGCTCGTGGCCGGCGGCGAGCCGGCGCCGATGCCCGCGAGGCGGCGGATGGTGCTGTTCATACCGTCGGCCGCGACCACGTAGCGGGCGGCGATCTGCTCGCCGGTGGCGAAGGTGACCGTTGCCCCGGAAAGGCCGACCGCTTCGTGGCCGCGGGCCACCCGCCCGCCTGCGGCGGTCAGCCGGTCGTCGAGTATCGCCTCGGTGGTCGATTGCGGAACCATCAGGGCGTACGGGTACGGCGTGGGCAAGGCGCCGAACGTGATCGGCGCGAGGACGCGATCACGGTCTCTGATGGTGAACCGCGGCGCCGGGAGCCCGGCCGCGACCAGCGGCCGCGCCGCTCCGATGCGCTCCAGCACCTCGAGCGTACGGGCGTGCACGACGGCGGCCCGGCTGGTGTGCGCGGTCGTGGCCGATCGGTCGACGACGATCACGTCCACGCCGGCGCCTTGCAGAGCGGCCGCCGTGGCCAGCCCGACCGGGCCGGCTCCGACGACGAGTACGTCGGTGGTGGAGGGACGCATGGAACACCTGCCAACGATTGTTTGCCAACACTTGTTGGCATGACTGTAGGCGGGCGGGCCGATACAGTCAACAAGCGTTGGCATATGCTGGCGGCGTGACCGACGAACGACCGCGGCGCTCCGACGCCACCCGGGCCGCCATCCTGCGCGCGGCCAAGGAGCGGTTCGCCGCGGACGGGTACGAACGGGCCACCATCCGCGCGATCGCGGCCGACGCGGCCATCGACCCCTCCATGGTGATGCGCTATTACGGCAGCAAGGAGCGCCTGTTCGCGGCCGCGGCGGAGTTCGACCTGCGCCTGCCCGAGCTGTCCGGCACCCCGGCGGCAGAGGTCGCCTCGATGCTTCTCACGCATTTCCTCGAACGCTGGGAGGACGACGAGACGTTGACCGCGCTGCTGCGGGCCAGCGTGACCAACCAGGCCGCCGCCGACCGCATGCGGGAGATCTTCACGGCCCAGCTGGTGCCGGTCGTCGAGCAACTGCACACCGATCAACCGCGGGTACGGGCCGGCCTCGTCGCCTCGCAAATCCTCGGCCTGGCCCTGTGCCGGTACGTACTGGCGCTCGCTCCGATGGCCACGATGAGCCGCCCCGAGACGATCGCCTGGATCGCCCCGACCGTGCAGCGCTACCTGCTCGGCCCGTACCCCGCGGACGTCACCGCAGGCTGACGCATCTGTCCCGCCTCGCCCGCCAAGACGAGCACGGCGGGCCCGGCACGGCTGCGATAAAGCTCCGAGAGCAACCACCAGACGTTGCGGGTCAGCCCGGCCCGAACCAGCGCAGCCGCGAACGGCCCGGGGCGTGTGCGACACCAGGGCTCGACTACCGAACCGACTTGCTCCCGTCCTGCACCTCGGAAAGCTCAGCGTGGAAACCTTCGAAGCGGAACGTTCCAGCAGACACGATGACGGCCGGGTCAGCGCCGCGCGCAACGATCGACAGCGCCCTCGTTCGACCGCAGTGGAGACAACTGGTTCCCCATCTGAAACTCGCGTTTCAGCTCAGGCCAGGGCTCCGCCGACCGATGGGGACATCGTGAGGCCGAGCATCTCAGCTGGGGGCGGCGCCGCGAATCCGATTACTGATCCGGTTCGCTTGCAGATCCTGCACGACACCCACTTGCTGGATACCGCCGAGGCGGTGCCCTCGCTGGACCGGCTCACCCGGCTGGTGGCCCGCTTGACCGGGGCACCGGTGGCGCTGGTCTCCCTGGTCGACAAGGACCGGCAGTTCTTCGCCAGCGCCGTAGGTCTCGACCCCCCATTGGCCGCCGAACGGCAGACCCCGTTGTCGCAGTCATGGTGCAAGCACCTGGTCACCAGGGACGGACCGTTGATCATCGAGGATGCCGCCGCGGATCCACTCGTGTGCGACAGCCTCACCGACGGCACGATCGCCCTCCGGTCGTACGCGGGTTTTCCGTTGCTCGCCCCCGGCGGACAGGTCCTCGGATCGTTCTGTGTCGCCGACGTCTGCCCCCGTGACTGGACGGACGCCGAGGTGTCGGTGATACGGGACCTGGCCGGCGCCGCATCCACGGAGATCGCCCTGCGGCTGGCCCATGCCGACCGATCGAACACGGCGGAACGACTGCAGGCCGTGCTGGACGGGATGCAGGACGCCTTTGTGACCATCGACATGGACGGCGCCGTCACGGCGTGGAACGCCGCAGCGGAACGCCTCTTCGGCCGGCCGGCCGATGCGGTGATCGGGAGACCAGTCACCGAACTGATCGTCTCACCGCGATTTCGGCCGGCGCATGAACGGGGCTTCGCGGCCGCCCGCATCAACGGGACGTTGACCAAGGCCGGTCAGCGTCTCGAGGTCCCCGCGATCGATGACACCGGCCGCGAGTTTCCGGTCGAAATGCTGCTACAAGTCGGGCGTGAGCACGGTAAGCCGGTGTTTCACGCCTTCATCCACGACATCAGTGACCGCAAAGCCGCTCAGCAACAGCTGGAGTACGAGCGAACCTTCCTGCAATCCCTGCTGGACAGTCTCGACACCGGTGTCGTGGCCTGCGACAGGGGCGGCAACCTAGTGTTGTTCAATCGCGCTCTCCGCGGAGCCGGGCACGCGGTCGAGCACCTCGAAAAGGCCGGTAAGTGGCCCGATCCGTATCAGCAATTCGCCGCGGACGGCCGGCGTCAATTGCTCCCGGAGGAGGAGCCGTTGAACAAGGCGTTCGCCGGAATCGACGTCCAGGGCGAAGAATTGATCATTCGCATTCCCGGGGAGTCACCACGCCGCTTCTTGGCCAACGGCCGCCGCATCGATGCTGCGGACGGGCAACCGCTAGGGGCGGTAGTCGCGATGCACGACATCACCGAACAACATCGCCTGGAGACCTTCCGAGCCGCGCAACACGCCGTCGCTCGCGCCCTGGCCGACGCCGAAAACGCGGAAGACGCCGCCGCGACCACGGTCGCGGCGGTCGCCGAGGCCTTCGGCTGGGCCTGCGGGGAGTACTGGCACGTCCACGACGGCGTCGACGGCGGCTCCGGACGGATCGTGCGGTTCTGCTCCTGGGTGGCGCCCGGAGCAGGGCTATCGGCATTCACCGGTGACCAATCGATCAGCCTTCACCATGGCGAAGGACTGGCCGGGAAGGTCTGGGCGACCGGTCACGCCCGGTGGATCCGTGACGTGCAGGCGGACACCGACGATTTCACCCGCCGACGTGAAGCCCAGCAGGCCGGCTTGCACGCCGCAATCGGCCTGCCCGTTCGTAGCGGCCGACGCGTCCTCGGGGTGCTCACCTTCTTCGCGGAAACCATCGAGGACGATGGCGAACTCCTGGCCGTGCTCGAAGGCATCTGCGCCTACATCGGTCAGCACATCGAACGACGCCGAGCCGACGACCTCACTCTCGCCCTGGCCGCTGCACGACGCGACTTCAACCGGGTCATCGAGCGTGTCAACGACTTCGTCTGGACCGTCGGAATCGCCGACGGCACCGTTTACCTGGTCTACGCCAGTCCGAACAGCGCCGGTGTATTCGGCGATGCCCTGCCCACCGACGGTGATGTGGCGGCTTCGGTGGCTGACCGCGTACACCCGGACGATCTACCCATGTTCCACCGGTTCCGCCGCAGCCTCGCCGACACGCAAGAGGCTCAGGTCGAGTTCCGTATCCGCGCCGCCGATGGCCGCACTCGATGGATCTGGACCCGAGCGACCACCCGCCGCGACGGTGCGAGCCTGTTCGTCGACGGCATCAGCACCGATATCACCGAACGCCGTCAGCTCGCCGAGCAACGCGAACAGCTCGTGGCCCAGCAGAAGCAGCAACTCGACCGGCTCCGCGAACTCGATCGGATGAAGGACGAACTCGTCGCCGTGGTGAGCCATGAACTGTGCAATCCCATCGCGACCATCCGCAGCTACGCCGAGATGCTGTTCGATGATGTCGGCCTCGACGCCGACGCCCGTAACTCCATCGAGGTGATCGACCGCCACAGCGCCCGGCTTCAGGAGATCGTCAACGACTTGCTCGACCTCGCCCGCCTCGATGCGGGACACGTGACGATCATGCCGGCTCTGACATCACTGACTTCGTTGATCGCCCAAGCGGTCGACGACCACCGAGGCCGGGCCGACGCCAAGCGGATCGGGTTCGTCGTCGACCTTCCGCAGAACCTACCCGTCCGAGCCGACCCTGCCCGGTTGCGCCAGGTCTTCGACAACTTGATAGCCAATGCGATCAAGTACACCCTGGACGACGGCACCATCAAGATCGTCGCCGGAGTCGCCGACGGCAGAATACTCGTGGATATCACCGACAACGGTATCGGTATTCCCGCGGACCAATATCACCGCCTGTTCAGTCGGTTCTTCCGCGCTACCACCGCAACCCAGCACGGCATCAAGGGCACCGGTCTCGGCCTTGCCATCGTCAAAGCCATCGTCACCGCGCACGACGGTACGATCACCGCTCATCCCGCCGCCGGTGGCGGCACCACCTTCACCATGGAATTGCCGGTCGCAACCGTCACCCCCGCGGGAGAAACGCGGACCTGATGTCCGGCCTGGCTCCCGCGGGTGGATCGAGCCCGGTCAGCGCCGCACGGTATCGGCGTCCCAGACATCGGGGACGCCGTCGGCGTCGGTGTCTCGTGCTTCAGCCGCGCATGCCCTCCGGTAATGGCTGTTACGTGTCCGCAGCACCACCATGGCAAGCAGCGCTGAGATCAGCGACCCGGCAAGGATGCCGATGCGGGCGTGTTCGTCCTTCTCGGTGCCGACCCCGAAGGCGAGTTCACCGATCAGTAATGACACGGTGAACCCGATCCCCGCCAGCAGTGCCAGGCCGAGCACGTCCCACCAGCTCACCCCGTCGCCGAGGGTGGCCCGGGTGAACCGTTGCACCAGCCATGTCGACCCGAGCACCCCGACGCATTTCCCGACCACCAGCCCCAGCACGACGCCGACGGTGACCGGGTCACGCACCGTCGCGCCGAGCCCACCGGCACCGGCTACCGACACCCCGGCCGCGAAGAACGCGAAGACCGGCACCGCGAACCCGGCCGACACCGGCCGCCACCGGTGCTCGAAGTGCTCCGCGAGACCGGGCCCGTCCCGGTCCCCGCGGCGGACCACCGGGACCATGAAGCCCAGCAGCACTCCCGCGACAGTGGCATGGACACCGGAGGCGTGCACCAGCCCCCAGGTTGCCGCGGCCAGGGGTAGCAGCAGCCACCAGGAGCGGACCCGCCGCTGCACCAGGACCGCGAAGAGGCCCAGTGGCACCAGCGCCGCGGCCAGCGGCAGCAGGTGCAGCGAGCTGGTGTAGAACACCGCGATGATCAGGATCGCGAGCAGGTCGTCGACCACCGCCAGGGTGAGCAGGAAGGTTCGCAGCGCGGCCGGCAGGTGCGTGGCGATGACCGCGAGCACAGCCAGCGCGAAGGCGATGTCGGTGGCGGTGGGGATCGCCCATCCTCGCACCGCTCCCCCGACCGTCCCGGCGTTGACCGCCGCGTAGATCAGCGCGGGTGCGGCCATGCCGCCGGCCGCGGCGGCGACCGGCAGCACCGCCCGACGCGGATCACGCAGGTCCCCGGCCACGAATTCTCGTTTCAACTCGAGACCGGCGACGAAGAAGAAAATCGCCAGGAGCCCGTCGGCCGCCCACTGCGCCAACGTCAGATCCAGGTGCAGCAGGTGCGGGCCGGCCTTGAACCCGATCAGATCCTGGTAACCCGACGACCACGGCGAGTTCGCCCACAGCAGCGCGAGGACGGCGGCGCCGAGCAGCAGAGCACCACCGACGGTTTCCGTGCGCAGGATGTCGCCGATGCGGCTGGCCTCAGGCCAACTGCCGCGACTGAAAAGGTGCCGTTGGGGGCGGGTCGGGGTCGGGGTCGGGGCCACAGAACTCCTCCGGGGAAACGAGCACGACGGTAACCTCGCCGACCAGACTTCCCGGCACACCTGAACAGCATCCTACCGTGCCGCCCCGGGACCGACGGCCGTTCCCGTGTGCTTGAGGTATGCCTGGTAGGAGGATCGATCCGGGGGTGGGTGCGTGACGGCCGCGAGGGATGCCGGCGTCGATCTACCTGCTCCGGCTGTGCCCGCGGCGCCGCGGCACAGTCCGGCGTCGGCGGCGCCGCGGGCATTCGGATGAGCGGCGCCGCCGGGTCGGCGGGGACGCTGGGGGTGGCGTCGGTGGCCGCGTTCGGGCTGGCGTGGTTGTCGGCGGTGGCCGGGTTCGGGGGCGGGGTGCTGTTGCTACCGGTCTTCACCGGCCTGTTCGGGTTGCGTACGGCGGTGCCGGTGCTGACGTTGACGCAGCTGTCCGGCAACGCCTCGCGGGTGTGGCTCAACCGCGAGGCACTGCGATGGCCGATCATCGGACGGTTCGCGGCCGGTGCGGTCCCCGGCGCGGTGGCCGGTGGTCTGCTGCTGTCCCATGCACCACCGGCCGGACTGCCGTGGCTGCTCGGCGTGTTCCTGCTCGTGATGGTGGTGTGGCGGCGGGTCCGCCCGCGACCGCGACCGCCGGGCCGATGGACGTTCACGACGGTCGGGGCCGGCTCGGGGCTCGGATCGGCGTTGCTCGGCTCGGTCGGGCCGTTGACCGCGCCGTTCTTCCTGGCCGCCGGGTCGACCCGCGCGGCGTACATCGGCTCGGAGGCGGCCTGCGCTCTGCTCGTGCACGTGAGCAAGCTGCTCGCCTACGGCGCCGGAGCGCTGCTGAACGGCCGGGTGCTGCTGCTCGGACTGGTCCTGACCCCGGCGACGCTGGCCGGCACGTGGGCCGGCAAGCAGACCGTGGGACGGGTCAGCGACCGGGTGTTCGTCCGGCTGGTGGAAGCCGGCCTGCTGGCGGCCGCCCTCCTGCTGATCATCCGGGGCTGACCGACCTCGCGTGCGCGCGGCGTCAAGCACCAGACCCCTGTCAGCACCGAGCAGCGGGCACTGAGCTCGCCGGCTCGCCGGCGCACTCCGCAGCGACAGAGTCTTGCGACCCGTTGTCCGCGGTGGCAGGCTGCAGTGGCTATTGCACGCAACCCCGTTGCGAGGACGCCATGACTGCCGACGGCGACTTGACGTTTCCTGATCTGCCCCGGCTGGAGCTCGACGAACTCCTGACCCAGCTGGTCGAACGAGCGCAGGAGGTCATGTCGACCCAGGGCCGACTCCGTGGATTGCTCAAGGCCAACCAGGCCCTGCTGTCCGACCTCGAGGTGCGCCCGCTGCTGCAGCGTCTCGCCGTCTCGGCCCGCGAACTCGTCGGCGCCCGATATGCCGCACTCGGCATCCTGGACGGCAACGGCGGACTGGCCGAGTTCATCCACACCGGCATGCCCACCGACGCGGTGCAGGCGATCGGTCCTCTGCCGCGGGGCAAAGGCCTGCTCGGCGCGATCATCGACAACCCGCAGCCGATCCGGCTCGACGACATCGCGGCCCACCTCCATTCGGTGGGGTTCCCGCCGGGCCATCCGCCGATGAAGAGCTTCCTGGGCGTGCCGATCCGCATCCGCGACGAGGTGTTCGGCAACCTCTATTTCACCGACAGCCACAACGGGAGTTTCTCCAGCGACGACGAGGAGCTCGCGGTCGCGCTCGCCGCCACCGCCGCCGTAGTGATCAACAACGCCCGGCACTACGAGACCAGCCGGCGGCGCGGTGACTGGCTCGCGGCCACCGCGACGATCACCCGTGACATGCTCAGCACCACGGAGGAGTCCTCGCCGCTGAAAGCCATCGCGGAACACGCCTACCGGCTCGCCGACGCCGATCTCGTCGCCGTGCTCCTGCCGGCCGACCCCGACCGCACCGCGTTGCTCGTGGACACAGCGATCGGCGGTTCCGCCACCGGCACAGCGGCCCGGACCCTTATCGGGTCCCGCACCGAGGTGGACGACACTCTCTGCGGCCACGTGCTGGTCACCGGCTCGCCGGTGCGGCTCGACGACGCCACCGAGCGGTCCGGCCTGCCGCCTACGGTCCTGGCCGAGAGCCTCGACGTCGGCCCGGTGCTGGTCGCTCCGCTCATCGGATCGGAGCAGGCCCGCGGGGTGCTGACGGTGGCCCGCCTCCCCGGACGCCCGCCGTTCAGGACCGACGACCTCGAGCTCACCGCAGCCTTCGCCAACCAGGCCTCCGTGGCGCTCGAACTCGCCGAGGCGCGCATGGAACGCGACCGCATGACCCTTCTGGACGAACGCGACCGTATCGCTGCCGACCTGCACGACCACATCATCCAGCGCCTGTTCGCCGCCGGGCTGACTCTGCAGGCAGTGGCCGCCCGGATGGGCGGACATCCGGCGATCCCGCGTATCACCGGTGTGATCGACGAGCTCGATGACACGATCGCTCAGATCCGCACCACCATCTTCGCCATCCAGCAGACCGCCACCGCGACGCCGGAGGGCTTACGCGCTCGCGTCCTCGGCCTGGTCACCGAGTCCGCTGCGATCCTCGGTTTCCCGCCCGCGTTGCGCTTCAGCGGACCGGTGGACACCCTGATGGCGGACGCCACCGACCCCGGTGGCCTGGCCGACGACCTCAGCGCCGTGCTGCGCGAGAGCCTCAGCAACGTCGCCCGGCACGCGCACGCCGGCCGGGTCGAGGTGGAGGTCGCCGTCCACGCCGGCCCGGAGATCCGGCTGTCGGTGCGGGTGAGCGACAACGGCATCGGCACCGGCACCGGCACTCGCCGCAGCGGCCTCGCCAACCTGCGCCAGCGCGCCGAACGACGCGGCGGCAGCTTCACCCTGACCTCGAACACACCCTCGGGAACCTGCGTGGAGTGGTCGGTGCCGGTCGACTGAGACCGCGGGCCGTCGTCTCTGCTCGACGCCGAGCACCGGCACGCCCCGGGGTAACGCTCAGGAGTCGCGCAGCCAGACGCGAAGTGGGCCGAGCGTCGTGAAGCCGCCGGCGAGTGCGTGCGCGAGGTCGTCACCGTGCTGGTAGCCGATCAGGGGGACGCCGGGGAAGCTGTCGGCAGCTGCGGTGATCGCCGATGACCAAGCGACGTCGGCGTCGCTGTCGTCGACAGTGAAGACGTTGGAAATGCCGACCACCCCGGAGCTGTCATTCAAGACGGCACCCGCGCGGAGGTCGTCGCCGAGGTGAAGGCCGACCACCAGTACAGCCGGGTCGTCCAGCAGTTCTGGCCGGAAGACGTCCGGGGCATTGCCGCCGCCGTGCCAGGCTGTCTGCCAGATCCGCAGCTGGGCCGCCGTGGAGATGCGCTCGGCGCGCAGGTTCGGTTTCGAGGGCGCGGCCAGTTCCGGTCGGCGGTGGATCCACTGGGCCGTGAAGAGCTCGACGAAGCCGTATGGAACGAGGTCGAGAGCGGCGAAGCTGTCCTTGACGGAGCACCCGGGCGAGGCAGTATCGATCTCGGACAGAAAGTCCGCGGGCGCCGCGTCGGGCTGCAGGGTGACAGCGTCCGGGTAGTACGGCGGCGTGCGGTCGGAACTGCGCCAAGCTTTCTCGCTGAAGGTGTGTGCCAAGCCGTGGGAGTCGCCGACGGCGGCGCACCAGTCGGCGTTGTTTCTGGCTGCGGCAACAATGACAGGCGGAGTCTCGGGGGAGGTCACCCGGGGTAGGTTGACACAGAGCAGGATCGACCGCATGGCACTTTCCGGCTGCCGCTCTCTGCGCTGGGCCGGAAGCCTCTGGTGAATGGGCCAACAGCGATGAATGGTGACGTCAGGTGACCACTGCGCCGGCCGGAGGACCGCAGCGGTCGCCATCACCGAAGATCTCTTCCAGGAAGGGCCGCCGCCCGTGGTGCATGGGCGGCGGCCACCGTTCTCGTCTCACTTGCCGCGGACCACGGTCACCGGGCAGTGCGCGTGCTGAACGCAGAGCTGACTCACCGAGCCGAGCAGCGTACCCGCGAACGCGCCGTGCCCGCGGGAGCCGACGACCAGCAGGGCTGCGTGCGCCGACGCGTCGATCAGCACCTGAGCCGGATGCCCGGGCATCGTGGACTCGACCACTTGGATCGGTGGTGAATCGATCCCGACGGCTTCCTGAACCACCTCGGCGAGAAGCTTGCCGGCGGCGGCACCGAAGTCCTCGTACGAGATCAGGCCCCAACTCGGGTAGGTGGGAATCTCCCAGGCGATGATGGCCCGCACCCGGGCGCCGGTCAGTCGCGCCTGACCGATCGCCCATCGCAGAGCCGCTTTGGCCGGAACGGACCCGTCGACGCCGACGATGATGTCCGAGTCCCGGACTTTGTCGATGTGCACACCTTCAGACATCGCGAACCTCCTTCTGGCCACCCTCCTTCGCGCCGGCAACTCCGACCAGAGTCGGTCGGCCTTTACGGGACAGGGGTCGCTGTCCCATGTCGATAGTCGCCGAGACGCGTAGTGACCGAAGTCCCGGGCGATCGGGCCGCAAGGCCGCATCGCCTTCCCGGCCGGGAAGGCAATGTCGAAGGTACGGACATCGACAAGGGAGGACACCATGACCACCACCGGCCGGGGCTCGGCCACCCACCTGGAAAAGGTGGAGGCACCCGGCTCCATGCTCACCAAGACGGCCGCCAGGAGCCTCGCCGTCCTACGCATCTCCACCGGCCTGCTGTTCCTCTGGGCATTCCTCGACAAAACACTCGGCTGGGGCTACGCGACCCCGTCAGCACGTGCCTGGATCAACGGCGGCTCCCCCACCAAAGGCTTCCTCTCCACCGTCGACGCCGGCCCGAGCTGGCTGCAGACCCTCTTCCACGACATCGCCGGTAACCCCTGGACGGACTGGCTGTTCATGCTCGGCCTGCTCGGCACCGGCATCGCCTTCCTCCTCGGCATCGGCATGCGCATCGCCGCCGGCGCCGCCGTCGCCATGATGGCACTGATGTGGATCGCCGAATGGCCGCTGGACAAGACCACCGCCGCCGGCAAACCGAGCGGCTCCACCAACCCGATCGTCGACTACCACTTCATCTACGCCGTCACCGCTGTCGTCCTGTCCCTGACCTACGCCGGACACACCTGGGGCCTCGGCCGCTGGTGGGCCTCGCAATCCTTCGTGCAGAAGAACCGCTGGCTCATCTGAGCACCAACCAGCCCCGCCCGGCCCGAGCGGGCCGAGCGGGCCGGGCGGCGGGCAACGACGCGGAGGTGAGCAATGATCTATCACATCGAAGACCGGGTCTTGACTGCCCAGGACACCGTGGTCAGCCGGGCCAGCATGCCGGTCGCTCAGCTTCCTGAATGGATAGCGAGCGTGTATGCGCAGGTTCGTCACTACCTGAGCGACCGGGGTGTCCGGGCGGACGGACCGCCTTTCGCTCGCTACGCCCTGCACGAGGGCGTCGTCGACGTGGAGGCCGGATTCCCGGTCCTGGGCTCGGTGGTCGGGAACGGGCGCATCACGGCTTCGCGGCTGCCCGGCGGACCGGCGGCGGTCACCACCCACTTCGGCCGGTACGAAGACATCGGTGGAGCCCACGAGGCCGTCCACGACTGGTTGACCGAGCGAGGCCTCGAGCACGCGGGACCGCATTGGGAGGTGTACTACACCAACCCCGCAGCCCAGCCGGACACCGACACCTGGAGCACCGATGTGGTGTGGCCCTACCGGGACGCGGCCGGGCGAAGATCTCCCGCCGGGTCCGGCAGCCGGGACAGAGGTGAGGAGGCGTAACACCATGACACCGCTCGAATTGGCCGCTCGTACCGCGCAGCGCGCGCCGTCGATCCTCAACACCCAGCCGTGGACCTGGCGGATCACCGGAAACGTGATGGAACTGTCAGCCGATCCGGACCGCCGGATCGGCAGTATCGATCCGGATGGGCGCCTGTTGCTGCTCAGTTGCGGCGCCGCCCTGCACCACGCCCGCATCGCTTTGAACTCGGCGGGCTGGGCGACGACGGTGGACCGGCTGCCCGACCAGGAGCGGCCGGATCTACTGGCGCGCATCCGTCTCACCGGTGAGACGACACCGGATCCCGAGGACTGGCGGATGGCGGCGGCCATCCGCCGGCGCCGCACCGATCGGCGCGCCTTCGCCGACGAGCCGGTGAGCGACTTCGAGCTGACCAAGCTGCGCCGGTTCGTCGAGTCGGAGGGCACCTATCTGCACGTGGTGCGACCCGACCAACTGCCGATGCTGGCCGCCTGCGTGCGCGATCTTGCGCCGGGCAGCCAGGTCGCGGTGCCCGCCGACGCGGCCCGCGACCGGGGCGCCGCTTACGTCGTTCTCTTCGGGGTGGACAGTCAGCCCCTGGACCTTCTGCGGGCCGGTGAGGCACTGTCCGCCTTGCTGCTGCTCGCCACCGCCGATGGATTGGCAACGGCGCCGCTCAGTGACGCGGTCGAGATCGCGTGGCCCCACCAGCTGCTGCGCGGTCTGCTCGCCGGCCTGGGCGAACCCTATGTGGCGGTGCGACTGGGCCACGCCCGGAACCGTGAGCCGCTTCCCCCGGTTCCGCGCCGAGACCCGCGCGACGTCATCGCGATCACCGATTGACCGTTCCGGCATGAGCAAGGCGAGCCCGGCCGGGACATTCGACTCTGGTCGCAGCGACGCCACCGGCATATTACGAAGAAGGAACCGCAACCGGACGAAGAGGAGCGCAACGGAGAAGGAGCATCCCATGTCCAGGTACGTCTACGACTTCATCGACGGCCACAAGGACCGCAAAGACCTGCTCGGCGGAAAGGGCGCGAACCTCGCCGAGATGACCCGGATGGGTCTGCCCGTTCCGCCGGGCTTCACCATCACCACCGACACCTGCCGCGAGTACCTGGCCACCGGGTCCATGCCCACCGGGCTCCTCGCGGAGGTCGAGCACCACCTGCGCCAACTGCAGGCGGCCGCGGGCCGCACCTTCGGCGACCCGGCCGACCCGCTGTTGCTGTCGGTCCGCTCCGGGGCCAAGTTCTCCATGCCCGGGATGATGGAGACGATCCTCGACATCGGGCTCAACGACACCACCGTGGCCGGACTGGCCCGGCGCAGCGGTGACGAACGGTTCGCCTGGGACTCCTATCGCCGACTCATTCAGATGTTCGGCAGGACAGTGTTCGGCGTGCCCGGCGACGAGTTCGAGGCGCCACTCGGCGCGGCCCGGGCGTCCGCCGGCGTGGTCTGCGACGCGGAACTGGCCGCCCCGGCACTGCGGGACCTGGTGGAGGCGGACAAGAAGATCTTCCATTCGTTCACCGGCCGGGACTTCCCGCAGGCTCCGCACGAGCAGCTGTTCCTCGCGATCAGCGCGGTGTTCCGGTCATGGAACGCCGAGCGGGCCGTGCTCTATCGCCGCCAGGAACGCATCCCCCAGGACCTGGGCACCGCCGTCAACGTGATGGCCATGGTCTTCGGCAACCGCGGCGAGAACTCCGGAACCGGGGTGGCCTTCACCCGCGACCCGGCCACCGGGCGGCGTGGCGTCTACGGCGACTACCTTCCCAACGCCCAGGGCGAGGACGTCGTCGCCGGCATCCGCAACACCGTCGCCCTGAGCGAGCTCGCCGACATCGACCCGAGCAGCTACCGGCAGCTGCTGGCGATCATGCAGCGGCTCGAACAGCGCTATCAGGATCTGTGCGACATCGAGTTCACCATCGAGAACGGCAAGCTGTGGATGTTGCAGACGAGGGTCGGCAAACGCACGCCGGCAGCCGCTTTCGTCATCGCCGCGCAACTGCTCGACGAGGGCACGATCACCCTCGACGAGGCGCTCCAACGGGTCACCGGCGCGCAGCTCGCCCACCTGATGTTCCCCGGCTTCGACCGATCCGCGGCCCCGGCACCGCTGGCCACCGGCGTGCCGGCATCGCCCGGTGCCTCGGTCGGCGCGATCGTTCTCGACTCCGCCGCCGCGGTCGCCGCGACGGGTCCGGTCATCCTGGTCCGCCGGGAGACCGACCCCGACGACCTGCCCGGCATGATCGCCGCCCAAGGCGTTCTGACCAGCCACGGCGGGAAGACCTCACACGCGGCCGTGGTCGCCCGAGGCATGGGCAAGACGTGCGTCTGCGGTGCCGAGGCCCTCGACATCGGCGACGACCAGGTGACGGTCGCCGGTCGCACGCTGCGCGCCGGTGACGTCATCTCGATCGACGGGACCACCGGCCACATCTACCTCGGCGCCGTCGCGGTGCGTCCGTCGAAGGTCGTCCGCTATTTCGAGGGCGAACTGACCGCATCCGGCGATCCGCTGCTCTCCGCCGTCGAACGACTCATGATCCACGCCGACCGCACCGCCCGGATCGAGGTCCACGCCAACGCCGACAACGGCCCGGACGCGCGGCGAGCGGCACGGTTCGGCGCCACCGGGATCGGCCTGTGCCGCACCGAGCACATGTTCCTCGGCGACCGCCGGGTGCTTATCGAGCGGTTGATCCTGCAGCAGAGCCAGGAGGCGCTCGACGCACTGCTGCCGCTTCAGCGTGCGGACTTCGAGCAGATCCTTGAGGCGATGGACGGAGCCCCGGTCACCATCCGGCTCATCGACCCACCACTGCACGAATTCCTGCCCGCGGTGGAGGACCTGATCGCGAACGTTGCTCGTGCGCAGGCCCTGGGTGCGGACCCGGGGCATGACGGTGCCCTGCTGACGGCCGTGCGGCGCATACACGAGCGGAACCCGATGCTGGGCCTGCGCGGCGTACGCCTCGGCCTCGTGCTTCCCGGCCTGTTCGCGATGCAGGTCCGGGCGGTCGCGGAGGCCGCCGCCGCGCGGGTCGCCGCGGGCGGCGACCCGCGGCCGGAGATCATGGTTCCGCTGGTCGGTGCCGTGCAGGAGCTTGAGACGGTACGGGCGGAGGCCGAACGGATCGTGGCATCGGTCCCGGGCGCGCCCCCGATCCGGATCGGCACCATGATCGAGGTCCCGAGAGCGGCGCTGACCGCCGGCCAGATCGCCTCGGCAGCCGAGTTCTTCTCGTTCGGCACCAACGACCTCACCCAGATGACGTGGGGTTTCTCCCGCGACGACGTCGAGGGTGCCTTCTTCGGCCGTTACCTGGAGCTCGGTATCTTCGCCGTCTCCCCGTTCGAGACGATCGACCGCGACGGCGTGGGTGAACTCGTACGCATCGCCGTCGAACGGGGCCGCGCGGCCCGGCCGGGTCTGACCATCGGGGTCTGCGGCGAACACGGCGGAGACCCCGCTTCGGTGCGGTTCTTCGCCGACGCCGGCCTGGACTACGTGTCCTGTTCCCCGTTCCGGGTCCCGGTCGCCCGGCTCGAAGCCGGCCGCGCCGGTCTTGCCTGCACCAACGGGTCCGACAGCAGATGACCCACGATCGACGACCGGCCGTCAGGTGCTCGATGTGGCGGCCGGTCGGATGCCCACATCAGATCGTACTGAGGCCGTTTGCCCGGTTCAGGACCTATGGCTGATTAATTAGTCAGTTGGCTGCACCACCGGGCGAGGGGACGCAAGATCGGGTAGAGACGAACGCGAGAGTGGGTGAGGGTATTGCTGAAAGAACTTCCGGGGCGGCGGGTGCGGGTGCGCCCCGGTCCGACGACGGAACCCATGGTGGCGGGTTTCGGCGGCGAAGAGATCCTGGACGCCGTTCAGGCCAACATCTTCCTGGCCGATCTGAACTTCAGTCTGGTTTATGCGAGTCCGAAGGCGCTGGAGACGTTACGGGTGATCGGTCCGGAGATCGAACGCGTATTCCACGTCTCCGTGGCCGACATCCTCGGCGGCAGCATTCATCGCTTCCACCGGGACCCGGGCCGCATCGAAGCGATCCTGACCGACCCGCGGTTCCAGCCGCGGGACGCGGTGTTCAGCTTCGGGTCGATCACCCTCGACACCCACATCAACCAGATCCGCCGGGCCGGTACGGTCGTCGGCTACGTGGTGGCCTGGGAGGACATCAGTGACCGCGTCGCGGCGGAGAACCAGGCCCAACTGATGACCGGCCGCTTGGAGGAGACGATCGGCAAGACCCAGCGGGTGAGTGCTTCGCTGCATGCTGTATCCACGGCCATGGGGGAGATGACAGATGCCGTCAACGAGATCTCCCGGACCGGCAACGGCGCCGCCGAAGTCGTCACCAACGCGGTCACCGCGATCGGAAGTGCCTCCGAGACGATGACTCGGCTCGGCGACGCCTCGGGCCGGATCGACGACATGGTCACGACGATCTCGTCGATCGCTCGGCAGACCAATCTGCTCGCCCTGAACGCGACGATCGAGGCGGCCCGAGCGGGTGCGGCCGGCAAGGGCTTCGCCGTGGTCGCCGGCGAGGTCAAGGACCTGTCCAGCGCGACCCAGGCGGCAACCGAGCAGATCGGCGAACTCGTCGGCAACATCCAGCAGCTCAGTCAGGCCGCGGCCGCGGAGATGCAGAAGATCGCCTCGATCGTCGACGTCGTCCAAGGAAACCAGAGCGCCGTCGCGGCGGCCGTGGAGCAGCAGACCGCCACCAGCCAGGAAATCGCCCGCGGCCTGGACAACGCCGCGCAGGACGCGGCCGCGGTCACCCGGGAGGTATCCGAATTCCTCCGTCAGGACTCCTGACGACAAACCGGGCACGACGCATGCGACCGCTCTCGTTTCGCACCCGACCGGTTCCGCCGACCGCCCGTTTCCTCGCCGATCGCAGCGGATGATATGCACGGGATCGGGCAGGGGAGTCGAGATGGACGTGGCCGAGGCGGCGAGGCTGACGGCATTGCGCGAGTACGGACTACTCGACGGGCCGGCCGACGGCGAGTTGCAGGCAGTCGTCCGGTTGGCGGCCGCCGCGGTGCGAGTGCCGTTCGCGGCGGTCAACCTGATCGACGAGCACCTGCAGTGCCAGCTGACGACGGTCGGCTTCGCCGCGGCGCAGACGCGGCGCGCGGATTCGATGTGTGCGCTGCATTTCCGGACCGGGAAGGTCTTCTGGACTCCCGATGCCAGTGACCACGCCGACTTCGCGGACAGCCCGTGGGTCGACGGCACCCTGGGCAAGGTCCGGTTCTACGCGTCGGTCCCGTTGGTCACCCCCGGCGGCTACGCCCTCGGTTCCTTCTGCGTCTTCGACTCCGAGGCGCGACAGATCGGTACGGCGGAACTCGCACTGCTCGGGGACGCCGCGACGGCCCTGATGACCATGTTCGAACGCCATCGCGAGACTCGCGTCTACGGAGAGCTGGCGGCACAGGCCGAACGGCAGAGCGTCGCCCTCGCCGAAGCGCTGCGCGAGACCGAGGTCCGGCGGGCTTTCACCGACGCCCTCCTCGAGACGGTGGACGTCGGCATCGTCGCCGCCGACGCCACCGGTCACTTGACGCTGTTCAACCGTGCGGCCCGGGACAGCCACGGTATCGACGCCGACCCCGCCCTCAAGCCCGATCAGCACGCCGCCCACTACAGCCTGTTCGCCACGGACGGGTTGACCCCACTCGCACCCGCCGAGGTTCCACTCGCGCGAGCCCTGCAGAACGGCAGTGTGCGAGATGCCGAGTTCGTGGTCGCCCCCCAGCACCGTCCCGCCGTCCGGCTGGTGGCCTCAGGCCGCGCCTTGACCAGTGCGGACGGCGAGGTGCTGGGCGCCGTCGTGGTCCAACGAGACGTCACCGACGAGCGTGCTCAGGCGGAGGTGCTCGCGAAGCAGGCCGCCCGCGAGACCGAACGCCTGCGCGCCACGATCGCGGTACAGCGGGAACTCACCGGGGCCGCGACCGATCGAGCTCGGCTGCTCGACCTGGTCACCGAGCGGGTCTGTGACATCTTCGGCAACTGCCGGGACGTCATCGTGGGATTGCTCGACGGCACGACGTTGCGGGCCGGAGCGGTCAGCCCGGGCCTGAGACACCTGATCGGCATCGAAGTGGGCACGGCGGGCACATCGCTGTCCGGCGAGGCGGTCCGCACCGGGACCACGCTGCGCACCGGCAACGCGCCGGCCGATCCGCGGTCCGACAAAGCCGTGTGCGAGGCCGCCGACATCATGTCCATGATGTCCGCGCCCCTGTTCAGCGGTGACCGCGTGATCGGGGCGGTCACCCTGATCGCCGGGGTCGTCGACGCCTTCGACGAGAACGACGAGCAACAACTCACCCTCCTCGCCGACGCCTTCAGCGCGGCCCTGCGCCAAGCCGACGACACCGCCCGCAAGACCGCGTTGCTGAACCGGACGACCGAGGCGCTGACCGCGCTGGAGGCCAGCGAGACACGTTTCCGGCTCAGCTTCGACCAGTCGCCGCTCGGCATGGCGCTGACCGGCCTGCACGGCCCGGAAAGCGGAACCTTCCTGCAGGCCAACCCGGCGCTCGCCGCCATCACCGGATACCCGATCGATGTGCTGACCGGCATGAACGTACGCGACCTGCAGCACCCCGACGATGTACCCGGCACTGTCGAGGCCTTGGCGGCCCTGGCCACCGGACGCGTGCAACAGATGACCTTCGACAAGCGATATCGGCACGCCGACGGCCACTACATCTGGGTACGCCTGCATACCGCCGTCGCGCACGACGACACCGCACAACCGGCTTATCTGGTCACGCAGATCGAGGACATCGATGCCGAACGCGCCGCCGCCGGCCAGCTGGCCGAACGTGCCCAGCTGCTCGACCTGACCCAGGACGCGGTGATCGTGCGCTCGTTGAACGGAGAGATCCGGTTCTGGAACACCGCCGCCGAACGTATCTACGGCTGGCCGGCACAGGTCGCCCACGGTCACGACTTCGACCGGCTGCTGGACACCACCTGGACCGACGGTACCACCCGGGCCGAGGTCGACGCCGCCCTGCGTGAACACGGGCTGTGGGCCGGCGAGGTCGAACACCGCCGGGCCGACGGCCGCCGGGTCGTCCTGCTCTCCCGTAAGGCCTTGCAGCGTGGCGCCGACGGCCAGCCGATCGGGGTTCTGTCCATCAACACCGACATCACCGCACGCCGCACCGCCGAACTCGCCCTGACCGCCAGCGAACGACGTTTCCGGTCGCAGTTCGAGCACTCGACCGTCGGTCAGATGATCCGGGCCCTCGACGACACGATCGAGGACGTCAACCCGGCATTCGCCGCCATGCTCGGCTACACCCCCGCGCAGCTGATCGGCAGCCCCGCCGCCCGCGTGTTCGACCCCACCCGCACCGACGCGCGGCAGCGGGCGCTGGCTGCCATGTTCGCCGGCGAAAAGGACTCCGTCAGCCGCGAAGGTCACCTCGTCAAGGCCGACGGCACCCTACTCGACGTGCACCTCAACATCTCCGCGGTCCGGGACGTGCAGGGCCGTCCGCAGCGCTTCGTCGGCATCTTCCAGGACATCACCGACCGCAGGACCGCCGAGAACCAGCGCGACACCGCCATGGCCGACCTGGCCACCAAGAACAGCCAGCTCGAAGAGGCCAACCAGCTCAAAGTCGATCTCATCGGCATGCTCGGCCACGAGATCAACAATCCGCTGACGGCGATCCTCGGCTTCTCCGAGCAGGCCATGACGGGCTGGGACAGCCTCACCGGCATGGCTCAGCAGAACATCATCACCGTCATCGACCGCAACGCCCGCCGCCTCAGCGGCGTCGTCCGCGAGGTCCTTGCCCTGGTCAGTCTCGACGCCGGCAAACTCACCTCGTACCCGCAACCGACCCTGCTCGCTCCGCGCGTCGCCGCCGCCATGGCCGCCACCCGGGAGACCTTTCCGGTGGACTGCACCGACCGGATGAGCGCGCTGGTCCAGCCCGGTCACCTCGACCAGATCCTCACCAACCTGCTGTCCAACGCCGCCAAATACGGTGGCGGCGCGACCGCGGTCACGGTCCACCCGATCGGAGGCCAGGTGCAGATCAGCGTCGAGGACCACGGTCCCGGCGTGCCCGAGACGTTCCGGGAGCACCTGTTCGAGCGGTTCGCCCGCAGCGAGAACACCGCCGGCCGGGTCAGCGGCACCGGCCTCGGTCTCTACATCGTCCGGGAACTTGCCCGCGCCAACCATGGCGACATCACCTACCGGCCACATCCCGACGGCGGCTCCATCTTCACCCTGCTTCTGCCGCCGACGGCCGACCTCATGGTCCCGGCCTCGCACGCACAGTCAGCGGCCCAGTCCTCACCGGCCGAGCCGCCCGGCTGAAGGTCAGACCAGGAGGTCAGCCGGGTCGTCACCGAGCCCACCCCTTCGGTGCAGGCGATTATCGGGGGTGCTGATCGTTGCTCAGCGCCGGCACCCCGGAGCGCGCGAGAATCCATCTGGTCAGGTCGGCGGCGGGCATCGGTCGCGCCAGGTAGTAGCCCTGCGCGGTATCGCATCCGAGCGCTCCGAGTGCCTCCAGTTGTTCCTTCGTCTCGACGCCTTCAGCGGTGACCGTGAGTCCCAGATTGTGGCCTAGATCGATCGCCGCCTGGACGAGCACGGCGTCGTCTGGGGCGGTGTCCATGGAACCGACGAACGTACGGTCGATCTTGAGCTCGCTGACCGGCAGTTGTTTCAGGTAGGCCATCGAGGAGTAGCCGGTCCCGAAGTCGTCGACGGACAGCAGGATACCGGCCGCCCGAAGCTGATTCAGGGTGACGAGCGCCGTCGTGGGATCAGCCATCACTGCGGTCTCGGTGATCTCGAGGTGAAGCAGGCCAGCCGGCAGGTCGGCGCTTCGGAGCTGTTCGGTGACCTTGTCGGTCAGCTGGGAGTCGAGCAGGCAGCGAGGTGACAGATTCACCGCGACCGGCACCGCATTCCCGGCCACCAGCCACTCGTGCGCCTGCCGAACCGCCATCCGCAGGACGCGTACGGTGAACGAGTTGATCAGGCTGGTGTTCTCGACGACCGGGACGAAGTCGGCCGGGGAGACCATCCCGCGGGCGGGGTGCCGCCAGCGGATCAGGGCTTCCACCCCGCTCAGGGCGCCGGTTCGCAGGTCGATCTTCGGTTGGTAATGCAGGCTGAGCTGGTCGTCGGCGTCCAACGCCCGGCGTAGGTCACCGAGAAGCAGCAGGTGTGCCGCGCCGTCGCTGTTCATCGCCTCCCGGTACATGACCGCACCGGTCTTTTCCGATTTCGCGGTGTACATCGCTGTCTCGGCGTTGCGAAGCAATACCCCCGCCTCAGTGCCGTGGCGTGGGGACACGGCGATACCGATGCTGGCTTCGATGTCGACGTCGATGCCTTCGATGCTGAAACTGCGGTTGAGCCGTTCGATCAGCCGGTCGGCCAGCCGCATCGCGTCGTTGTCGGATGCGCCGGGGAGCAGGAGCGCGAACTCGTCCGCGCTGACGTGGGCGATGAGATCGCCCTCTCGGGCGACACCGGCGAGGCGGTCGGCCAGTTGCCGCAGCAATTGGTCGCCGCTGGCGTGTCCGAGGGTGTCGTTGACCTCGCGGAACCGGTCGATGTCCAGCACGATGACAGTGGTGCCGGTGCCGTCCGCCGCTTCGGTTACCGCCCGCTGCAAGCACTCGGTCAGCAAGGCCCGGTTCGGTAGGCCGGTCAACGGGTCATGGGTGGCCCGGTGCTGGCTTTCCGCGGCCTGCCGCAGGAACGTCCGCCGGTACGCGCCGACCACGACGGCGAATCCCGCCACCAGGGCCAATCCCACGGCGAAGCCGGCCACCGTGGTGCCGAAAACGCCGTCCTCGATGCGCTGCAGGCGCTGCAGAGCCTCATCGGCGGCTCTCGCGTGCCGGGCGCTGGCCGTGGTTATCACCTCACTGATCCGGGTGAAGGCCGGGTCGGTCTGGCCGTCGTCGATGGTGTGTACCGCGATCTGGTCACCGGCGTCGACGGCGTCGAACATGCGGCTCACTGCCGCGAGATACGTCTGATGATCGGCCGACAGGCGAACGGAAACGCGATCGTCCCCGTCGTTCCCGAGGGCCGCGACGTCGGCCAAAGCATGATCGAGCCGCTGACCCGCCGCCAGGTGTTCGCGGCGGGTGGCGGGTTCCGGTTCCAGCCGATACAGCCGTTCCAGCGATTCCTCCGCCGCCACAGCGCTCTCCGCAGCCCGATATGCCTCGGCCAGCGCAACGGACCGGTCCGCGGCCCGCGCGGCGCTCCTGGTCACCGCGGCGCCCGCTACGCTCAGCGCCGTCAGAGCCATCAGCACTGCGGCCAGAACGACGATCGCAGCGCGTTGTACCCGCTGGGAACGCACCATCGTTGGTTCTCCTCGGCTCACCGGCCCGTGCCGATCTCTCAGCGGACCTTACGATGGCCGGGTTGCTGGACGCAGGTCTTTGCGACCTGTCGGTCAGTTCACTCGCGGGTCTGCGGTGCGGGAGCGTCTTGCACTGTGCGGTGCCGAGTTCAAGACAGGTCGTCCTTGGCCTGCGGCAGCCGGAAGGTGAAGGCGGCGCCCTGCCCGGGGCTGCCCCAGGCCTCGATGGTGCCGCCGTGTCCGGAGATCACTTCCCGGGCGAGGGCGAGACCGAGTCCGAACCGGCGGTGATCGCTGCCGCCGGCCCGGGCGAACCGGGCGAACAGGCGTTCGGCGTCGGCCGGGTCGAAACCGGTGCCGTCGTCACGGACCACCACGGTGACCGTGGCGTGTTCCCGGCCGACGGCGACGCTCACGTGTCCACCCGCCGAGGTGTGGCTCAAGGCGTTGTCGACCAGCGCGGTCAGCACCCGCCGCAGGGCCGCCCGATGGCCGCGGACCACGGCCGGCCCACCGGCGCCCGGGTCCAGCGTCAGGGTCACGTCCTGGTTGCGGGCTCGGCCGGCCTGCTCGGTGATCACCTCCGCGGCGACGGTGCACAGGTCGACCGGGGCCCGCGAGTCGTCGCGACGGCCGAGCTGGGTGGACAGCAGCAGGTCCTCGACGACCTCGCCGAGGTGCCGGGTGCCGGTGACGAGATGGTCCACATCGGTGGTGATCTCGGCCGGGCCGGCACCGGCGCGCAGGTCCATCTGCAGCAGTTGCGCCCGGGTGTGCAGCTGGGTCAGCGGGGTCCGCAATTCATGGCTGGCGTCGGCGACGAACTGCCGCTGCCGGGTCAGCGCCTCCGCGAGGGGGGCGGTGGCGCGACGGGCGAGCAGCGCCGCCGACAACGCCGCGATGAGCAGACCGACCACCTCGCCGGCAAGGAGCGCGCCGAGCAGCCGTTCGCGTTCGTCGTGCTGCTCGTGCCGGCTCATCACGACCTGGACGGTCCGGGTCCCCCGCTGCCGGGTCAGGGCGAGGTAGCCCCCTTCGCGGCCGTCGATGCGGGTGGTCGTGGCCGACGCGCCGGCGCGAACCCGGTCGAGCGTCACCCGGTCGGGAAGTCCGGCGGGGGCGTCCTCGGTGGCGTCGATCCGCCCGGCGGCGTCCCGCATGAAGATCCAGACACCGGGTGGCGGATCGTCCACGTCCTCCGCGGTCGCCGCGGTCTGCCGCAGCAGGGTCGCGGCGGCGGTGTTCTGGCTGTGGATCATCACGACCAGGGCCAGCGCGCCGAGGACGAGCAGACTCACCGTGATCGCCGCCGCGGTCTGCACCGCGATCACCCGCCGGGCCCGCAGCAGCAGAGCCTGATCAGGGTCGGTCCGGACTCCGCCCAGGCGTTTCATCCGCTGCCCAGCCGATAACCGACACCTCGTACGGTGGCGACCGCCGCCGGCCCGAGTTTGCGCCGCAGGTAGTGCACGTAGGTGTCGACCAGCGCGACGCCCGCGGCGTCGGGGAAGACCTGGGCGACGATCTGCTCCCGGGTGAACGCCCGCGCCGGGTTCCGGGCCAGCAGCCGCAGCAGATCGCTCTCCCGGCCGGACAGGGCCGTCACCGAGCCGTCCGGACCGGTCACCGTCCGCGCCAGCAGGTCGAAGGTCGCCGAGCCGACTGCCATCTGCTCCCCCACCGCGGGGCGCCGGCGCAGCAGTGCCCGGACGCGGGCCAGCAACTCGTCGACCTCGAACGGTTTGACGAGGTAGTCCTCGGCGCCACGGTCCAGCCCGGCGACCCGGTCGGCGACGGTGCCGAGCGCGGTCAGCACGAGGACCGGGACGGTGATGCCGGTGCGCCGCAGCCGGCCGAGCAGGTCGAGGCCGTCGATGGCGGGCAGTCCCCGGTCCAGGATCAGGGCGTCGTAGCGGCGGGTCAGGGCCAGGTGCAGCCCGGCCTGCCCGTCCGGGGCGAGGTCGGGCTCGTAGCCGGCACCACGGAACAGGCGCACCAGCAACGGGCCCAGCTCGCGGTCGTCCTCGACCACCAGGACCCGGGCCCCGGGTAGGACAGCGTCGGTCATGATGTCACTGTCGCAGGCCCGTCCAGTCATCCCAGGTGTGCCGCGTCGAGAGCGGCCTGCAGCGACTCACGGTAGCCGTCGCTGGTCACGGTGGCCCCGCTGACGCCGTCGATCCGGGCGCTCTGGGCCTGCAGCACCTGCTGGCGCAGCACCGGCAGGGCGTACGCGTTGACCTGGTCGTCGTGGCTGTTGCCGGTCGGCCGTTGCAGCGCCCGTACGTCAATGATCTTCTTCCCGACGATCCTGGCCTGGATCTGGACCGGCCCCCACCGGGTCTGCGCCACCGTGCCGTTGACGGTCGTGGTCCGCGGGGCCGGACGGCGCGACGGAGAGCCGGACGGCGGGGCCGAGGACACGTCCGGGACGACACCCGGTGCGGCGGCGGCCGAGGTGGCGCCGGGCAGTGTGCCGCCGGTGCTGGTGCGGTAGCTGAACAGCAGCACGAGAGCGGCCAGGGTGGACACGATCAGCAGGGTTATCCGGCGCATTCTCATCGTCTCCCCGGTCGGTGCGGTGGGCTCACCAGGCGAACTCCTCGGCATGGATGTGGTCGGGGTCGACCCCGGCCGCGCGCAGCGTGGTCCGGACCCCGGCCATCCAGGGCGGCGGCCCGCAGACGAACGCGTCGTGCTGCGCGACGTCGGGCACCAGCCGGCGCAGCCCGGCCAGGTCGCCGACCCGGGCGAATTGGGCGGGCAGCCAGGAGCCGGCCCGGGCCCGGCCGCCGTCGAGGTAGATCACCCGGGCCAGGCCGCGGCGGGCCGCCTCGTCCAGCTCGGTGCGGAACACGGCGTCCGCCGGCCGCCGAATCCGGTACAGCAGGGTCACCTGCGCCCCGGAGCGGGCGAAGTCGTCGAGCAGCGCCCGCATGGTGGTGATCCCGACCCCCGCCGCGACCAGCAGCACCTTGCGCCCGGCGGCGCGGCGATCGGCGGTCAGGGCGCCGTAGGGACCTTCGACCAGCACCCGGGTACCGGGTCGTAGAGTCGCCACCCGGGAGCTGCCGTCGCCGAGCTCCTTGACGGTGATCCGCAGCAGATCACCGGAGGGTGCGGACGACAGCGTGTACGGGTGTGCTCGGGTCCAGCCCGGCCCGTCGAGGAAACGCCACAGGAAGAACTGGCCGCCCCGGGCCGGCAGCCGATCCAGGCGGTGCCCCCGCAGGTACACCGACACCACACCGGGCGCCTCCGGCACGACCGCGTGCACTCGCAGCCGGTGATAAGCCGATCGGTACACCGGCAGGCCGACCCGGAACACCACCACCGCGCCCAGCGTCGCGGCGTACAGACCCCACCAGTAGATCCGCGCGGGTGCCGAGGCGACGAAGTCGGCGCCGGTCCACAGCTGGTGCGGCAGGGCCAGACCCACCCCGAGGTACGCGTACAGGTGGATCAGGTGCCACGTCTCGTACCGCTGCCGGCGCCGAGCGAGCCGGACCGACAGCACCACCACCAGGAACAACAGCCCGGTGCCCGCGGCCGCCAGGAGCATGCCCGGATAGGTGACGACGAGATCCCAGGCCTCGGCGACGACACCCGCACCGCCGGACTGCGCGTAGCCCACAGTGATCAGCGTGAGGTGGCCGATCATCAACCAGAACGATACGAACCCGACGACCCGGTGCCGGCGGGCCAGCGTGTCCTGCCCGTAACCGCGCTCCACCCCGGGAATCCGCGCCATCAGCAGGACCTGGAGCAGCAGCAGGTCCGAAGCGACCAGGCCGGTGAGCCGGCCGGCCGTGGTGGCCGGGCCACCCGGCTGCGCGAAGGCGCGGATCCCGCCGTCGTGCAGCCACAACGCGACCACCGCGACGACGCTGAGCAGTGCCGCCGAGCCGGCCAGATCAGCCCACCAGCGCCGCCCGGGAGTTCGCCGGGCGGCGGGCCTGCCCGAGCCGGCGAGCCGGACCCGGCCCATCACGTTCGTCGAGCTCATGACCGCTCTCGCTCCTTTTCCTGTTCGGCTGACCGGTCCAGCGTCGCCGCCAGAAATGGGAGAACTCGAAGATTCACTCCCTAGCCTTTGCCGAGGCGGGAGCCGGCCGTCAGCGCGCTCCGCCGGGTCCTCCTCTGCCGCACCGGAAGGAACTCCATGAGCACCGTCAACGGATTACCGGCCCACATCCTGCTGGTGCACGCCATCGTCGTCCTGCTCCCGCTCGCCGCGCTGCTGCTGGTGCTGACAGCGGTCTGGCCGGCGGCACGACGGCGCTTCGCCGGCCCCAACGCCATCCTGTCCGTGCTCGTCGTCGCCCTGGTGCCGGTGACCACCGACGCCGGCGAATGGCTCGAGCACCGGGTCGACGAGACCGCTCTGCTACGAGCCCACACCGAGCTCGGCGACACCGCCATCTGGGCCGCCGTCCCGGTCGCCCTGCTGGCACTGGTGATCTGGTGGCGGCACCGCGAGGCCGGGGCCGGGGCCGGGGCCGGGGCCGGGGCCGCCGAGACCGGGGGCTCGTCGATCACGACGGCAACTCGCCGCCGCACCTACCTGGCGCCGCTGTCCACGACCCTCACCCGGATCGTCATGGTGCTGGCAGTCGTCATCGCCGGTTTCGCGGTCCTGCAGACCTACCGCATCGGCGACTCCGGCTCCAAGGCCGCCTGGACCGACAGCTTCACCTCCGCGCCAGCACATGCCGGCTCCGACCGGCCCGACGGCGACTGAGCACCGGGCACGCGCCCCCGCGAAGGGGGCCGGCTGCCTCTTCCCCGGCCCCGCGAGGCGAACGACGATGGTCATCCGACCGACGAAGCAACGGAGGACGAGGCCATGCCGCACCCCGATGAACCGCACGCCGGCGGATTGTCCGGACGGCTCAACTGGCTGCGCGCCGGGGTCCTCGGTGCCAACGACGGCATCGTCTCCACCGCCGGCCTGGTCGTCGGGGTAGCCGGAGCAACCCTGTCCAGCGGACCGATCGCCACCGCCGGGGCGGCCGGCCTCGTAGCCGGCGCGGTCTCCATGGCCCTGGGCGAATATGTGTCGGTCAGCAGCCAACGCGACACCGAACGGGCCCTGCTCGCCAAGGAACGCACCGAACTCGTCGAGTTCCCCGACCAGGAACTCGACGAACTGACCGAGATCTACCGGGCCAAAGGTCTGACCCCGGCCACCGCCCGGCAGGTCGCCGAAGAACTCACCGCCGTCGACGCCTTCGCCGCCCACGCGGACGCCGAACTCCGCATCGACCCCGACGCCCTGACCAACCCGTGGCACGCCGCCGGCGCCTCGGCACTCGCCTTCACCCTCGGATCGCTGCTCCCCCTGACCGCGATCCTGCTCCCGCCACCCACGGTGCGCGTCCCGGTCACCTTCGGCGTCGTCCTGGCCGCGCTCGCGGTCACCGGCGTGGTCAGCGCCGAACTGGGCTCGGCCGGCATCCCCCGCGCCGTCGTGCGGCTGGTCGCCGGCGGCGCCCTGGCCATGGCCGTCACCTTCGGCATCGGGCAACTGGTCGGTGACACCGTGGGGTGACCCCCACCGCGGCGGCGTCCCTTCTCGGCAGGACGGCGGAGTGGACGGCCCGAGCGTCAGCGACGTGCGGTTGGGCAGCGCCGCGTACGACGTGAAGTCGGGTTTGGTGGTGAAGGCGGCGCGCATCGGGAAGCACTTCGTGATGCCTCGCGCCCGGACCGCGAGCAGTGTGTCCATGCCTCTCCCCCGCTCGGCTCCTACAAACCGTCGGGATAGATGCATGTCGCACTGATGAACCACCGGTTGAACGCTCGCGGAACGGCGGGCGACATCCGTGTCCACGGGCGGACCGATCGATAACCTGAGCGCCGTGACGGGGATTCTCGGGGGCGTCTTCAGTGAACTCGGTCAGTCACTTCTCACCAGCGCCGGGCTCACGTCGCTGATCCTCGGCGTCGTCCTGCCGATCGTCGCGAACGTCCTGCTGCGCCGCCGGGAACGGAGCCGACAGCGCCGCAAGCTGCTCTACAACGTCCTTCTCAACTCCCGCCTCGGCCTCGATCCGCCCGACGCCGGTGACGTGGTACGCCTCAACGACCGCAACGACAACCTGATCGTGAGCCCGTCGCTGGCGGTCGTACGGATCACCAACGACAGCGACTCGGACATCGGCGAGGACGACTACCGTGCCGCCACCCGCATCGAGTTCGCCGACGGCACGGTGCGCACGGTGGACGTGACCGACGCGCACCCACGCGAGCTCGGCCAATTGATCTCGCAAGGCATCGCCATCGACCAGAACGCGGTCATTCTCCCGCGCAAGCACCTCAACTCCGGCGAGCGCTTCAAACTGCTGATCCTGCTCTCCGGCGGCGGCGGCCGCGTCGAGGACGTGACGGTGTCGGGGCTGATCCGCGGCGGTGACGTCGTGGACGCCCGCCGGCCGCGCGGGGCCGCCACACGGCGGTGGCGGATCGCCACGGTGTCGATCGCCTCGCTGTCGCTGGGCGCGCTGATCGCCGCCGGCCTGCTCTACTTCACCCGGCCGACCCAGTCCCCGCCGCATTGCAGCAGAGGTACCCTGGTCGTCGGCGGATCCAGCGCCTTCGCCACCGCGTCCGCCCAGGTCGCCGGGTCCTATTCGAGCTATTGCACGCAGGCCACGGTGTCCGTGCGGACCGGCAACAGCGGACAGGGCCTGGCCGAGCTCCAGGCCGGCATCACCGCGAACGACAAGGTCCAGCGAGTGGCGATGTCCGACGGTCTGGCCGACGACTCGGTGACCGCGAGGACGGCACAGCGGGCGGTCGCGGTCGTCCCGTACTCCATCGTGGTGAACCAGAAGGTCTTCCCCGCCGCCGGCGGAACGCTGAGCCTCACCATCGCCCAGGTACGCCGGGTCTTCGACGGCCGGCAGAAGAGCTGGGCCGACGTCGATCCGCGGCTGGCCGACCTGCCTGTCAGGATCGTCGCGCGGGGTCAGTCCGGCAGTCGCAACGCCTTCGAACGGTACGTGCTCGGCAACGGCCGCCAGCAGGCGTCGCAGGGCCAGCGGACCTCGACCAACTGCGCCGACCAGGACGACGTGGACAAGTCGAAGACCTTCCTGTGCGAGGAGAGTTCCACCTCGGCGGTCGTCAGCCGAGTCGGTCAGCTCGCCGGCGCGATCGGTTACGCGGACGCTCCGGACGCCACCCGCTCGAACGCGCGTCTGCTGATCGTGACGCTGGACGGGCGCGCCGGCACGATCCAGGACATCACCGCCGGCTATCCGTTCTGGACCGTGGAGCACGCGTACTACCGGGCCGACGGGGCCGCGCTGGCGGCGAACTACGCGGATTACCTGACCAGCCCGGCGCAGGGGGCGGCATTGCGGAACGCCGGGTATCCGCCCTGCAGCGCACACCAGGAACTCTGCAAGTCGCGCTGACGGAACTGTCTCAGGTGGCCGGATCCCCGTTGCGGAGACGATGAGGCGTTCCCGCAGCGCCGACGACGCCCGGTCGAGGAACACGGCTACCCGGTAATCGTCGCCGAGGTGGCACGCCGCGGCGAGGGTGCCCAGGTTGATGGCATCGACGCCGGACAGGTCGACGATCAGGCGAAGGGGGTGTCGGTGGTCTCGAAGTTCCCGTCGGCCCGGCCGTCGTTCTGCTCGGGATCCGGCGCGGGGGCGGGCTGGTGGATGGGCAGGCGGATGGTGAAGGTGGTGGCGGCCTCGCCCGGTTCGCTGACCGACAGGGTGCCGCCGTGCTGTTCGACGATGGTGCGGGCGATGGTCAGGCCGAGGCCGGTGCCGGGGATCCCGCCGTGCCGGGCGCTGTCGCTGCGGAAGAACATGTCGAACAGCCGGTCGCGTTCGTCGGCCGGGATGCGGCTGCCGGTGTTGGACACGGCAAGGGTCAGGGCATGCGCGTCGGTGTGCAGGTTGACGCCCACCGTGCTGCCCGGGGTGGCCCAGGTCAACGCGTTGGAGAGCAGTTCGTCGAGGGCGTGGCGCAGGCGTGCCGGATCGCCGTGCAGGGGTGCCGCGGGCGGGGTGTTGGCGTCGATCGAGACCGGCGCCGTCGAGATGATCCGAGCGGCTTCGACGGCCGCGTGCACGACGGGGGCCAGGTCCATCGGCTGCGGGTGCATGTCGATGTGTCCGGAGCGCATGCCGGCCACGTCGAGCAGCTTCACCACGATGCCGCGCAGGGCGTCGGTGTTGCGCTGCACCACTTCGAGCATGGACCGTTGCTCCGCGGTCAGGTCCGGTTCCTCGAGCATCATCTCGGTGTAGGCCTGCACGCTGGTCAAGGGGGTCCGCAGCTCGTGGCCGACCAGGGCGATGTATTCGTCGCGGGACTGATCGAGCTCGGTGGTGAGGCGTTCGGCGCGGCGGCGGGCGAGGAACTCGCCGATGTGCGCCCCGACGCCGGTCATGATCGCCGTGCGGGCGTCGTCCGGGATCTCGGCGGTGTCGCTGTAGCAGACCAGCACCGCCAGGATGGCTGTGCCGCTGGGCACCGGGGTGGCGAGGGCGGCCAGCAGCGGCCCCCGGTCGCCGGTCGGCGGGGCCGCGACGGGGTCGGCGGGCAGGTCGGCCGCCCACACCGGCTCCGAGTTCTGCCAGGCGCGACCGGCGAGGCCCTGGCCGGGCAGCAGCGGGCCGGGCGCCGGGCTCGGCAGGTCGAAACCGGGTTCCGTCCAGCCGGTCGCCCGGCGCAGCACCTGGGCCACGTCGTCGACGAGCCAGAGTTCCACCGCCACCCAGCCGGCCGTCCGGCCGATGACCTCGACGATGTCGGACAGCACCTCGTCCGGTGGGTCCGGCCGGCCGGTGAGCCGGGAGATCTCCAGCTCGCACTCCTTGTAGCGGGCGGCGTGGCGATGCGCGGTGACCTCGTGCAACGCCACGACCGCCGCCAGGCCGGGCGGACCGTTGACCGGGCGGCCGTTGACCCGGAAGAAGCGCCGCGGCGCGGCGGGAGCCCAGACCATGATTTCGGCATCGCGGACCTGTTCACCACGCAGAGCGCGCACCAGGGGTACGTCCTCGCCCCGCATGCGCCGCCCGTCCGGGTGGAACAGCCACCGGAGCTGCGTCCAGTGTCCGATCGGCACGCCGTCGGCGATCACGTCACCGAACAACCGCCGGGCACCCTCGTTGAACAGCACCAGCCGACCGGTCGTGTCGCACCCCACCACAGCGGTGTCCAGGCTGTCCAGCAGCGCGTGCAGAGTCTCGTTCCGCTGTTGCAGTTCGCGCCGGGCGAAGACCTCCGCGGCCGCCTGTTCGGTACGCGCCCGCAGTTCGGCGGTGAGGTCCTGGGCCGGAGCCGCCTCACCTCGGCGGGACCGCACGTAGGCGGTGACGTCCTCGGTGCGGTGCAGGATCCACCGCAACTCGCCGTCGGGGCCGAACACCGGGGCGTTGATCGGCGCCCAGTACCGGGTGTCGAACCCGCCTCCGGGTCGCGGGATGTCGTACTTCTGGATCGCCATCACGTCGGTGACCCGCTCGCTGAGCACCCGCTGCAGCGAGGCGCCCCACATGCGCACCCCGCTGGCCGAGGGATCGTCGGGGTTGTCGGGAAACGCGGCGAACAGCGGCCGGCCCACGAGTTCACCGCGCCGGCGCATGGTGGCCGTCAGATAGGCCTCGTTGGTCTCGACGATCACCAGTGCGCTGTCCAGGACCAGTACCGGTGTGGGGAGGGCCTGGAACAGGGATTGATGGTCGACCCGCTCCTCCCGGCTTCCCGTGCCATCCTGATCATCCTCATGCCCCATTCGGACATAGTAGGATAAACAATCCGAAGCGCTGCGGAACGGATGCCGGATCGATGCCGACGTCGGCTCAGACGGTGGCGTCCAGGTGACCGCGCATCTTGCCGAGCGCCTTGGTCAGCAGACGCGACACGTGCATCTGCGAGATGCCGACGCGCTCGGCGATCTGCGACTGGGTCAGATTGCCGTAGAACCGCAGGCTGACGATCCTCTGCTCGCGCTCGTCGAGCGCGGCCATCGCCGGGGCCAGCGCCAGCCGGGTCTCGGCGTGCTCGTACTCCCGGTCCACCCCGCCGAGCGTCTCGCCCAGCTCGGTGTTGCCGTCGGCGCTGATCGGCGTGGACAGGCTGGTCGCGTTGTAGGCACGGGCGCCTTCGAGACCCTCGAGGACGTCTTCCTCGCTGATCTCGAGGTGGGCGGCGATGTCGGCGACCGTCGGCGACCGGCCCAGCGTGTGGGTCAGCGTGGTGTTGGCGCCGGTGATCGCCAGGCGCAGCTCCTGCAGGCGGCGCGGCACGCGGATCGACCAGGTGCGGTCGCGGAAGTGCCGCTTGAGCTCGCCCACGATGGTCGGGATCGCGAACCCGGCGAACTCGACGCCTCGGTCGGCGTCGAACCGGTCCACCGACTTGATCAGGCCGACCAGCGCCACCTGGAACAGGTCGTCGGTCGGCTCGCCCCGGCCGGCGTACCGGTTGGCCAGGTGCCGGGCCAGCGGCATCCACGCCTCGATGGTCCGGTCCCGCACGGCGGGGCGCGAGGGGTGCCCGGCCGGCAGCGCGGCCAGGGCGGCGATCAGTTCACCGGCCCGGTCGGCGGTCGCCGGCTCCTCGACCGTCTGCACGGTGCTGGTGGCGGGGCTGGCGACAACCGTCATGGAGCAGACTCCTCGCGTGTTCGGCGCCGGGCAGCGGCTCGGCGCGCCCACCGTACATGCCCGAATCGCTGGTCTGCTCAAACTCGTACGATCAGCTTGGTTGCGCCGCCGAAAGGTGGATGTCACCCGCCGGGTCGTTACGCGGCCGCGCCGGCCGGCTCGGCGGCCGAGGTGGACAGCCGCGCCCAGACCACCTTCCCGGACTCCTCCGGCCGCACACCCCAGGCGACGGTGATGCCGGCGACCAGCAACAACCCCCGGCCGCCGAGGCGATGCGCATCGGGCGGCTGCACCTCGGGAAGCACCGGGCTGTGGTCGCGCACCTCGATGGTGACCGTCCGGGCCTCGGCGACGAGCACGAGCTCACCGCCGCCGCTGGTGTGCTGGGTGACGTTCTGCACCAGCTCCGACACGACCACCATGGCGTCGTCGAGGTCGTCCGGCGTCAGCCACGGGGCGAAGGCGGCCTGCGCGCACCGACGCAGCGGCCCGGCCGGCTCGCCGTGGGCAAAGGACCAGCGCATCACTTCCACCGCCCGTTGCACCCCCGTTTCGCCGCGTCCGACGTCCATCATGCCGTACCCGCCCGAGCACGCCGGTCGAGGCACTGCCGTGGCCGGACTCGGCCGGTGACCCGCCGCCCCGGGTCAGTTCGTGCTGGCGAAGGTCGCCCACACGTGTTTGGTCGACGGCGTGCTGTACCAGCCGACATCCAGCGCGAACGACTGAGCGAGGGCGAGCCCGCGGCCACCCATGTCCTGCGGGCTGGCGGCCGTCGGCGCCGGAACGGTGTCCGGGTCGTGGTCGGTGACGTCGAGGACGAACATCTCACCGGCGCGCAGCAGCCGGACCTCGGTGGGCGCCAGACCGTGACAGATGGCGTTGGTCGCGAGCTCCGTCGCGACCAGCAGCATCCGTTCCGGCACATCGCCGAGCCGGTCGTCGTCCCCGGTGTCCGAGCCTCGCAGCGCCGTGCCCAGAGCGGCGCGTAACCCGGTCAGCTCGACGGTGCTGTCCAGGACCCAGGTGTTCAGCACGTCGGCGTCCGGCGGAAGCGCCTGCGGAAGGTGGCTCATGGCCGGTGCATTGCCCGGCCACCCACCAGTTGAAGCATCGCCGGTCGTCGCTTTCGGGCACTCGTCACGCTGCCGGGGACGGATCTCCGGCCGCCGGCGAGAACGACCACGCGCCGTTTTCGTGGACCGGCACGATTCGACGGTCCGTGCCGCGATCTGGAACTAGCGTCTGAGGTGGCGAAGCCCGGTCGTCGGACCGGGGTGGCCGATCCGGCAGTTCCTTCCAGTGGCCGATGAGGAGAAAGTGAACGAGCCGCCCCACGGCATGCCCGTCCATGATCCGCTCGAAGATCCGGGCAGGTTACGTGCGCTGCGGACGTCCGGGCTGATCGGGGTAGCCGCGGTCCCGGCACTGGACCGGCTGACGGACCTCGCCGCCCGACTTGTCAAGGCGCCGGTTGCGGCCGTCTCGCTGGTGTCCGACACGACGCATGTCTTCCGGTCGGCGCACGGGTTGCCGGGGGTCCGGGAGCTGCCGCTGGCGCACTCGTACTGCCGGTTGGTGGTGCGGGACGGGCAGCCGGTGGTGATCACCGACGCGCGCACCGACAAGCGGGTCGCCGGCAACGCGGCGATTGAGCGGTACGCCGCGGTCGCGTACGCGGGTGTCCCGGTGCGCACGCCGGCGGGATGGGTACTCGGCTCGTTCTGTGTCATCGACTCCCGGCCCCGGCAGTGGACGCCCGACGAACTGGCCGTCCTGCGGGATCTTGCCGTGGCGGCGGAGTCGGAGATCGCCGCCCGGTCGGCGCAGGCCGAGCTGCTGCGTTCGGCGGCGCGGATGCGGGCGGTGCTCGACGGTGCCCGCGACGCCTTCATCTCGGTCGACGAGCAGGGCCGGGTGCTGGAGTGGAACACCGCGGCCGAGACGATGTTCGGCTGCCCGGCGGCCGACGCCGTGGGAAAGCCGGTCACGTCCCTGATCCTGCCGGCCCGGCACCGGGACACGTTCCTGGCCGACCTGGCCGAGGCGGCACGGATGCCGCTGTCGGTGGCGCGGCTGCGACAATCGGTCGTCGACACCGCCGGACGGTCGCTGCTGGCCGAGGTCACGGTGCAGGCCACGACCGGCGAGCCGGCGGAATTCCATCTGTTCCTGCGCGACATCACCGTCGACGACGCGGCCGAACGGGACCGGCTGCACCGGCAGGACCAGCTCGCGGACGAGCGGACCTTCCTGCAGACCCTGCTCGACAGCCTCGACACCGGCGTGGTCGCGTGTGACAGCGCGGGCCGGCTGAGCCTGTTCAACCGGGCGTTGCGGCAGATCCACGGAATCGACCCCACCAAGGGCGGCGGGGAGGGCTGGGCCGACAACTATCACCTGTACGCCGAGGACGGCCGGACGCCACTGGGACCGGACCAGATCGCCTTGCGACGCGCGTTCGCCGGGGAGACGGTGAGTGGACAGAACCTCGTGGTGCAGCCCCCGGGCCGGCCACCGCGCCGATTCGTCGCCAACGCCAAGCCGATCGACAGTCCCGACGGGCGGCGACTCGGCGCCGTCGCCACGATGCACGAAGTCACCGAACAACATCATGCCGAACAGTTGCACCGAGCCCGGCACGCGGTCACTCGCGCACTGGCCGACGCCACCAACGCCGAGGACGCCGCCGCCGGCGCGGTCGCCGCCATCACCGCCACCCTGGGCTGGGCGTGCGGACAGTACTGGCAGGTCGACGAGACCCACGAACACATCGCTGCGGCCGGCACGTACTGCGACCCGGACCTGCGGGAGCCGCCCGACCCGGCGGCCTTCACGGACCTCACCGAACAGGTGTGGCGGCGCGGCACCGAGCTGTGGACCGGTTCCCCGCACCCGGGCCTCGGGGCATGCGTCGGCGTCCCGATCCGCTCCGACGACGTGGTGCTCGGCGTCCTGACCTTCGCAACCGGCGGCCGGCCGCTCTACGACGAGGGAACCTCGGCGATGCTGGACGCGGCATGCACCCATGTGGGCCGGTTCATCGAGCGCCGGCACACCGAAGACCTCACCCTCGCGCTGGCCGCCACGCGCCGCGACTTCGATCGCGTCATCGACCGGGTCAACGACTACGTCTGGACCATCGAGATCACTCCCGACGGTCGAACGCGGCCCGTCTACGCGAGCCCCGACGGTTCGGGCGTCTTCGGCACCGTGCTGCCCACCGACGCCGACATGGCCGCCGAGATGGCCGGCCGGATGCATCCGGACGACATGCCGGCCTTCGCCGCTTTCCAGCGCAAGGTGGCCGACGGGCGAACGGCCGAGATCGAATGCCGGGTACACGGCGGCGACGGCATCACCCGCTGGGTGTGGACGCGCGCCACCCCGCGCCGCGAAGGCGACCGGCTGTTCGCCGACGGGATCAGCACCAACGTCACCGAACGTCACCGCCTGGCCGATCAGCAGCGCGCGGCCACCCGAACCGCTCAGGAGGCCGAGCAACTGCTCGCCGCGGTCGGGGCGGTCTCCCGGCGGATCCGCAGCGGGGAGGACGCGCGTACCACCATCATGGCCGCCATTCAGCAGCTGGCCGACGCCGACTACGTCGGCCTGGTCGAGCCCGACTCGACCGGCCCCGGCACCGGGCTCAGCGTCACGGCGAGCATCGGCGCCCCGCTCGTCGGCACGCGGATCTCGCTCGACGAGAGCGCTGTCGCCGTCGAGGTCTACCGCGGCGCCGCGGCGATCTTCGTGCCCGACATCGCCGCCGACCCCCGCGTCTCGGTCCGGCTCCAGCAGCTCATCGACGCCCGTTCCATGCTGGCGCAGCCGGTGGTCGCCGGCGACGAGGTCGTCGCCGTGCTGATCGCCTTCTGGCGGGCGCGGGCCGAGTCGATGAGCGATCATCGGGCCCGGGCGATGGCGTTGCTCGCCGACGAGACCGCCCTGGCGATGATCCACGAACAGCTGCTGCGCCGGCTGGAGCGGATGGCGCACACCGACACCCTCACCGGCCTGGCCAACCGCCGTACCTGGCAGACCGACCTGCCCCGGTTGTTCGCCCGAGCCCGCCGCAACCGGCAGCCGCTGACCGTCGCCATCATCGATCTCGACCACTTCAAACGCTACAACGACACCTACGGCCACCCCGCCGGCGACGACCTGCTGCGCCGCTGCGCCGCCGCGTTCACCGACGTGCTGCGCGACGGCGATCTGATCGTGCGCTGGGGCGGTGAGGAGTTCGCGGTCGCGCTCGTCGACTGCGCCGGCGACGACGCGGTCGCCGTCCTCGACCGGGTCCGCACCGCCAGCCCCGACGCGCAGACGTGCAGCATCGGCTACGCCACCTGGGACGGCACCGAAACCGCCGAGCGGCTGCTCAGCCGCGCCGACGAAGCGTTGTACGCGGCGAAGAGCGGGGGTCGCGACACCATCCGGGCCGCCCGCTGACCGAGTCGCCGCCCCGCCGGTCACTGCGTACCCGATCTCGGTCCTGCTGTCGTCGGCCGGCGGAGCCGCAGAGACGTCGCTCGGCGGCACGCCGGAGGCGTCGGCGATGCCGGCGTTCAGCCCCCGATGGCGGCGAGCCGGATTCCCCGGCGGCGGATCCGCGGGCTCACCGCCGCCGTGACCAGCGGATGCCGGGCGGCGATGCGCATCAGCGAGCCGGGGTCCGCGGGCCGGCGGCGGCCGCGCAGCGAGGCGACGAACCGCCGCCCGCCGTCGAGGTCGAGGGCGACGGTCAGGGCGAGCCGCCCGCCGGGCTCCGGCGGGCTCGTCCGGTAGTCGCCGGCGACCTCGTCGAACGGCGAGACGTAGAAGCCCATCGGTGTCTCGGCCGGGCCGCGCGTGTCGGTGTGCAGCAGATAACAGTGCCGGGCGCCGTACGTGTGGTGGACCTCGGCGATGACCGCGACGAGCCGCCCGTCGGCGTGGTGGCACCAGTACACGCTCAGCGGGTTGAACACGTGGCCGAGCACCCGGGCGTTGGTGAGCAGCCGGATCGCCCCGCCGGCCAGGTCGATGCCGTGCCCGGCCAGGTAGGCCTCGACGTTCTGCCGGATGCTCGCGGCCGGGTCGCCGAAGTGGTCCGCCGCCCGGAAGGACGCGAGCCACCGGTCGCGGGGCAGCTCGTCGACGTCGACGAACCACTGGTAGGTGCGGTACGAGACGGCGCGCTCGACCGGGGTGACCCGCACGTGGCGCACGGCGCAGTCGTACAACGCGGGCCTCACCGGGTCACCCCGAGCGACCGGGCCACCGCACCGCCGGCGGCCGGCCGGGCATCGGCACCGATGACGGCTACCGTTCGCATAGGCTCTCCCCTCTCCTGACGCTCGACAGAAGGTGCTTCGGAGCGCGGTGGCCCGCGGATCGGTGGCGATCCGGCCCCTGTCCGGTTCCGGAGCGGAGACGTGGCGATGTCACCGACAGTCGAGGTACGCGGTCCCGCCCGCGACGGCCGTGCCGTGGTCCTGCTGCTGCACGGCGGCCGGGAGCACGGCACCAGGCCGGCCCGCCGCGGTCCCGCATGGGCGCGCATGGTCCCCTTCGCCGTGGGCGCCGCGCGGGCCACCCGCGGTTCCGGCGTGGCGGTCTGGGTGCTGCGTTATCGCGTACAGGGTTGGAACGCACCCGCCGAGGACCCGGTGATCGACGCCCGCTGGGCGCTCGCCGAGGCCCGCCGCCGGCATCCGGGCGCACCGATCGTCGTGGTCGGTCACTCGATGGGCGGCCGGGTCGCGTTGCGGCTGGCCGGCGACCCGGACGTGGCCGGGGTGTGCGCGCTCGCCCCGTGGATCGAGCCGGGCGAGCCGGTGCCCGCCCAGCCGGCGCCGACATTGATCATCCACGGGTCCCGCGATCACGTCACCGACCCGGCGGCCGCCAGCTCCTACGCCGCCCGGACAGGTGCCCGGTTCGTCCGGGTCGACGGCGACGGGCACACCATGCTGCGGCACCCGCTGGTCTGGCAGCGCCTCGTGACCGGCTTCGTCACCGCCCCGCGCCCGCGAGGGTGACCACCCATCCGGTGGGGGTACCGCTCCGAATACCGCCCTGAGCGGTACGTTCCGCAAGAAGGATGGCAACCATGGGCGAGCGCGACACCAACCGGCGGCCCGAGCACCTCAGATCGGTGCCCGACCCGGAGCCGGCCCCGGACGCGGCAGCGTTGCTGCAGGACGTCTCCCGCGGCGACGAGAAGGCCTTCGGCAAGCTGTACGAGCTGGTGGCGCCGCGCGTCTACGGCCTCGTCCGGCGGGTGCTGCGCGACCCGGCCCAGGCCGAGGAGGTGGCCCAGGAGGTTCTCGTCGAGGTGTGGCGCTCGGCGTCGCAGTTCGACCCGGACCGGGGCTCGCCGACCGCGTGGATCTTCACGATCGCGCACCGCCGGTCGGTCGACCGGGCCCGGGCCGAGCAGGCGTCCACCAACCGGACCGTACGCGTCGGCGCGGCCGCGATCGACACCCCGTTCGACGCGGTGGCCGAGGAGGTCGCCGTCCGCCTCGAACGCCAGCAGGTGCGGCACTGCCTGGACGAGTTGACCGAGCTCCAGCGCGAGGCGGTCACCCTGGCGTACTACAAGGGCAACACCTACCCGCAGGTCGCCGATCTGCTCGGCGTGCCGCTCCCGACGATCAAATCGAGGATGCGTGACGGGCTGACCCGGCTGCGTGACTGCCTCTCGGTGGGGGTGGCGGCATGAGCGCCCACGTGCACTCCCTGATCGGCGCCTATGCGCTGGACGCGGTCGACGACCTCGAGAGGGCCGCGTTCGAACGGCACCTGAGCGAGTGCGAGGACTGCCGGAGCGAGACCGCCGAACTGCGCGAGATCGCCGCCCGGCTGGCCGACGGAGCCTGGTCGGTGCCGCCGCCCGGACTGCGCGACAGCGTCATGACCGCCATCGCGCACACCCGCCAGCTTCCGCCGGCCGAACCGGTGGCCCCGGTCACCGCGGCCCGGCCGCCACGCCGGATGCGGCTGGTCGCCGCGGCGGCGGTGCTGGCCGCGGCGGCCGCCGTCGGCGTGCCGGTCTACGCGGTGCAGGAGCATCGGATCAGCCGGGAGCGCCAGGTCGCCGAGGCCGCCAGGGCCGGCGAGGCGCGGGTCCGGGCCGTCCTCGCCGCGCCCGATCTGGTGGTACGCGAACAGCGGCTGAACAGCGGTGGCCGGGTCACGGTGGCCAGCTCCCGGCTCAGCGACGCCGGTGTGATCATGCTGGCCGCGACCGGCGCGCCGGCCCCCGGCCGGGTCTACCAGCTCTGGACGATCCGCGCCGGTAAGCCGTCGTCGGCCGGGGTGCTGGCCATCGGTCAGTCGGTGATCGTGCAGATCGTCGACGGCCTGCCGGGCTCGTCGGAGGTGGGCGTCACGGTCGAGCCCGCGCCCGGTTCGGCAACTCCGACGACGCCACTGGACGCGCTCGTGGAGCTCGCCTGAGGTGCCTCCCGGCTCGCCGGCCCGATCGTGACCCATCCGCCCCACCGACGGTTCCGAATCCCTCCCACGCGACGGATCGGAGACGGTGATGAACGACCTGGTGGGCGGCCGGTACCGGCTGCTCGAACTGGTCGGCTCGGGCGGGATGGGCCGGGTCTGGCGCGCCGAGGACCAACTCCTCCAGCGGGTCGTGGCGGTCAAGGAGATCACCGTGGCGTCCACCGCCCTGGCGGCGACCCAGACCATGCGCGAGGCCCGGGCCGCCGCCCGGCTCGACCACCCCGGCGTGATCACCGTCTACGACGTCGTCTGGCAACAGGACCGCTCGTGGCTGGTGATGGAGTACGTCGAGGCCCGTTCCCTGCAACAGGTGATCGGCGGCGAGGGGCCGCTGGCCCCCGAGGCCGCCGCCCGGGTCGGCGCCCGGGTGCTTTCCGCCCTGCGCAGCGCCCACGCCGCCGGAGTCCTGCACCGCGACGTCAAACCGGGAAACATCCTGCTCGCCGCCGACGGGCGGATCATGCTCACCGACTTCGGCCTGGCGACCATCAGCGATCGGTCGGGCGGCGGGCCGGACCCGCAGCTGGGTACGCCGTACTACGTGGCCCCGGAACGGCTGCGCGCCGAGGACGCGGGCGTACCGGCCGATCTCTGGTCCCTGGGCGCCACCCTCTACGCCGCGGTCGAGGGCCGGGCCCCGTTCGCCCGCGAGGACGTCCAGGCCTCCCTGCGCGCGCTGCTCGCCGACGACCCCGACCCGCCGCTGCGGGCCGGGCCCCTGGCCCCCGTGCTGCTGGCCCTGCTCGACAAGGAACCGGACCGGCGGCCCGACGCCGAACAGACCTCGGCCTGGCTGGCGGCGATCGCCGCCGGCGCGCGGATCGCCGATCCCCGGTTACCGGCGGTCGGCACGGCACCCGTCCCGGTGGCCCGGGGCCGGGCCACGGTCAGCCCGCCGAGGCGCCACCGCCGCGGGCTGGTGGTCGCCGCTCTCTCGACGACCCTGCTGGTCACCGGGGGTGGCGCGTACGCCGCCCGGGCACGGCACGCCGAGCCGGCCCGGCCCGCCACGCTGGAATCGGCCGCTCCCGCCGCGACGCCCCCGGTCCCGGCCGGTGATCTGTGCGGCACCGGCGGCGCCCGGCAGCCCGTCGCCGCGGCGACCACCCGGGTGCCGGCCGGACTGCCGGCGCGCTGGATCTGGTTTCGCGACCCGGCCGGATTCGCGCTCGCCCTGCCCACCGGCTGGCAGCGCTCCACCAGCGGCAACGAGGTCTGCTTCAGCGACCCGGCCGGGCTGCGGGCGTTCACCGTCAACCAGTCGCCGGTGCGCACCCAGCAGCCGCTCGCCTACTGGCAGGCCCGCGAGAAGGACGGCGGGATACCCGGCTACCGGCGCGTCAGCATGGGCGTCCTGCTGCTCAAACGCGGCGGTGCCGACTGGGAGTACACCTGGCGGCCGGACTCCGACACCACGCTGCACGTACGCCGGGTCCTGGTCGCCACCACCGACGAGCGCTCCTTCCTGTTGCGCTGGAGCGTCGCCGACGCGGGCTGGACGCCGGCCCTGCCCGTACAGAAGCAGCTTGTGGATCTGTTCGCCTCCGCCCCCTGATCGTCGAGCCCGGAAAGAAGACGCCATGACGTTCCGCCGTGCCCTGCTCACCGCCCCGGTCGTGGCCACGCTGCTGCTGGCCACCCCGACCGCCGCGCTCGCCGACGAGAGCGTGCAGGTCAAACTGCTCGAGCTCAACCACTCCGGGGCGAGCGGCACCGCCACGCTCACCGCCACCGACCGCGGCGACCTGCGGATCAGCATCCGATCGAGGGGCCTCGTGCCGAACTCACCGCATGCCCAGCACCTGCACGGCTCGACCGCCGGGATGGACTTCCACTGCCCCGACATGAGCGCCGACCGCGACGGCAACGGCTACGTCAGCACCGAGGAGGGCATGCCGGTCTACGGCGACATCTTCGTCTCGCTGACCACCGCGGGTGACACCGCCAAGGCCAGCGGCCTCGCCGTCGACCGGATGCCGGTCGCCGACGCCTCCGGCAATCTGCGGTACGACCGGACCATCGCCGCCGCCGACCTGCCCCCGGGCACCGTCGAGCATCTCAAGGACCTGCACATCGTCCAGCACGGCGTGGACGCCGACGGCAACGGAAAGTACGACATGGCCGGGCTCGGCGAATCGACCCTCGCCAAGTCGGCCGGGCTCACCGGCATCCCCGAGGAGGCCACCGACCCGGCCCTGTGCGGCATGGTCTCCGGTGCCGCCGCCGGATCGGTGCCGGTCGGCGGCGTGGCCACCGGCGACGGCAGCACCCGCGACCGGGCCGCGGTCTGGTACGGCACCGGCGGTCTGGCACTGCTCGCGGCCCTCGGCATCGTCGTGGTCACCCGCCGCCGTTCCTACGTGCCGAGCCGCAACCAGCGATGATCCGCGCCCGGGTGCTCGCCGCGGTCCTGGTGGTCGCCGGGGTGGCGGCGATCGCCGTCGGCCACCACTACCGGCCGGCCGCCGAGCCGCCGCGGTCGATGCCCTCCTCCCCCGCCGTCGCCCGCTCCGCCGCCTCCTCCGCTGCCGCTGCTTCCGCGCTCACCCGCGGCGATCTGCTGCCCACGTCCCCGCCGACCCGGGTACGGATTCCCGCGCTGCGCGTCGACGAAGCGGTGACCGGCCTCGGCCAGAACCCGGACGGCAGCATGCAGGTGCCCACCGACGCGCACACCGTCGGCTGGTACACCGGGGCCCCCACGCCCGGCGCGCTCGGACCCGCCGTGCTCGCCGGCCACGTCAACTACAAGGGCGCCGACGGCACGTTCGCCCGGCTGTCCACCCTGCACCCCGGCGATCAGGTGGAGGTGACCCGGCAGGACGGCATCACCGCCGTCTTCACCGTCACCGACGTGGACCGCTACGCCAAAGACAGGTTCCCCGCCACTGCGGTCTACGGCGCCATCGACCACGCCGGACTACGCCTGATCACCTGCGGCGGCGACTTCGACACCCGCACCGGTCACTACACCGACAACATCGTCGCCTACGCCGAACTCCGCTCGACCGAATAGCCGGCACAGGGTGGTTGCGTAGTTCGGTGACCGGTTCCTGAGCTGGAGTTACGCGTGCTGGATGGCCTTGGTAGAGGCGATGGAGACGGGTGAGATCAATCAGCTGATCGGGCAATTGGTAGCACTTTTACTGCAGTGTCCGAACGGGTCCCTGGCCCAGCTCCCGGGGGGTGCGGTTCCGCTGGAGCTGCTGTCCTTGCGGTGTGATCGGCGTGTAGAGGTTGATCAGCGCCCCGTCCGGGTCGCGGATCAGGGCCGACAGGTTGCCCCAGGGCATCATCGTGGGAGGTTGAACCACGTCGAGGTCGTTCCCGAACTCGGCGACGAGTCTCTGGTACAGGGCTTCGGTGTCGTCGACGAGGAACTCGACGATGGCGCTGTTGTTGGCACCTCCTCGGGGAGTGTTCGTGGTGATGAATGCCACGCGCTCGGGGCTGCTGACCGCAAAGGTCGCGGATGGTGTCACCAGCTCGACGAAGTCGTCGGTCAGGTACTGCGGTGTGGCGCCGGTGAGGACTTGGTAGAACCGAACGAGGCGGGGAAGGTCCTCGGTGATGACGCGTACGGAGGCGAGCTGAACGGTAGTGGGTGAAGTCATGCGACGACGGTAGAGGGGATAGGGGTCAGTTTCCGCCCGGTATTGTGGGCAACATTGCGGGCATGGCGCGACCGACCGCACGAGTGCTGGCTCTCCTCGAGTTGCTGCAGGCCGGCGGGACCCACACGGTCGCTGATCTTGCCGAGCGTCTCGGGGTGGACGACCGTACCGTTCGCCGTTATGTCGAGCATCTGCGCGAGCTGGACATTCCGGTGGACGCGGTTCGGGGCCGGTACGGCGGCTACCGTCTGGCCCGGCATTACCGCATGCCGCCGCTGATGCTGACCGACGAAGAGGCCCTGGCCGTCGTCTGGGCGCTGCTGTTCGACCGGCGTTCCCACGCCGGCCCGGCATCATCGCTCGCGGTGGACAACGCGATGGCCAAGGTGCGCAGGGTGTTACCGGACACGCTCGCACGGCGGATCGACGCGGTATTGGACACGGTGGATTTCACCGGCGTACCGGGCGCCGGCGGCCGGAACGACGAGGGCGTGACCGCACGCGGCCCCCGGGATGCCCGGACGCTGCTCGACCTGGCCGAGGCGGCACGAGACCGGCGGCTCGTGGCATTCGATTACCAGCCTCGGCAGGGTCGCTCGGGACAGCGGCAGGTGCAGCCGCATGGGGTGGTGGCGCATCGCGGTCTGCTCTACCTGACCGGCTTCGACGTCGACCGCCGCGCGCTGCGCACCTTTCGCCTGGACCGGATGACTGGTCTGCAGGTGCGGTCGGTCACCTTCGCCGCGCCGGGCGACCTGGACCCGGTCGCGCAGGTCGTCGGACCGCTGACGGCGGCCCCGTGGCGGCACGAGGTGTCGGTGCTCATCAACGCGGATCCGGAATACGTGCAGACGCGGATACCGGACACCCTGGCCTCGGTGACGCCGGCCTCCGACGCCACCGGAGGCGACGGCTGGCTGAGGGTGTTCCTGCGGGCCGAACGCCTCGACTGGGTCGCCACCACACTGGCCGCCCTGGACCGGCCCTTTGTCATCGAGCAGCCCCCGGAACTGCATGACGTGGTTCACGAACTCGGACGCCGCCTCATCGAGGACTCCGCACGTCGAACGAGCACGCAGTAGCCCTGCTGTCACAGCGGCCCGACCGGGTCGGCTTCGCCGGGGGTGGCGAGGAGGGCGAGTGCGGCCAGGAAGTCGTCGAAGGCCTGGTCGGCTCGCCCGGTGTCGGCGGTGGCCTCGATGTCCATGATCAGGCCGCGGATGACCGCCAGCACGAGGGTGGCGAGCTCGGGGCGGCCGAGCGTACGCATGCCGTCCTCGAGGGGCTGCAGCCAGTCGGTGGTGGCCTCGCGCCGGAAGTCGGGCCACAACCGCTGTTCGGAGTCCTCGCGGAGCTTGCCGAACATGCTGAGGTAGGGGCGGCCCTCGGCCCCGGTCATGGCCTGCCACGTGCGGCGCAGCGTCGTCAGGTAGGGCTCGCCGGGTCTGGGGCACAACAGCTCGCCGTAGAAGTCGCGCTGCCGTTGCCGCGCCCGGCGCAGGGTTTCCCGCAGCAGCGCGTCCCGGGTGCCGAAGTGGTAGATCAGCATGCGGGTCGAGGAGCCGGACGCCGTCACGAACGGTTCGAGGCGGTCGGGCAGGCCGTGGGCGAGCGCGTGATCGACGCAGGCCTCGAGGATGCGGTCGCGGATCTCGGGTTGTCTGCGGCGGCCCACCACCTCACTTTTTCACGTAACTCGCGATACGTCTAACGTTGATCGCAGAGCGGAAAAAGGGGTCAGCTATGCGAGTGGTGTTCGTGCACGGCGCGTGTGTCCGAGACGGCGACTGGTGGTGGCACCCGGCCGCCGAGGCGTTGCGCGAGCGTGGCATCGGCAGCGTCGCGCCCCTGCTGCCGAGCTGCGGGGAGGGCGACCGGCCCGCCGGGACGGACGGTCCCGGTCTGCCCGAGGACGTCGCGGCGGTACGGGCGGTGCTGGCCGGCAGCGACGAGCCGACCGTGGTCGTGGGACACAGCTACGGCGGGATCGTCGCGGCCGAGGCCGCGGTGGGCGTCAAGTCGGTGCGGCACCTGGTTTTCGTGTCGAGCTACCTGCCCGAGCCGGGCGAGTCGCTGTCGACCTTCGGCGCCGCGGAACCGCCGCCGTTCCTCGACTTCGACCCCGAGGGGGGCACGTTCGGCGCGGTACCGCGGCTGTTCGCCGAGACGTTCGTGCAGGACTGCCCGCCGGACCTCGTCCGGGCGGGGGCGGACCGCCTGGCCCGGCAGACGATCGCCGTCACCCAGCAGCCGGTGCGGCAGGTGGCGTGGCCCGACCTGCCGACGACGTACGTGGTGTGCACCGACGATCGCGGTACCCCGGTGGCGGCCCAGCGCGAGTTCGCCCGGCGCGCCGACAAGGTCGTCGAGCTGCCCACCGGCCACCACCCGTTCCTGTCGCGGCCGCAGGCCGTCGCCGACATCCTGGCCGGACTGCGGTGACCGGGCGGTCACCCCGGGGTTGCCGCCTGGGATTCGACATGGGTACGGGCGTGCGCGATGGCCGACGGGGTGTCCGGGAAGACGTGGCCGTCCCGGCGTAGCCGCTCGGCCACGCCGAGGGTGTCGAGGATTCGCTGGTGGCCGTCGGAGATGCCGGACAGCAGCACGGTGATGCCTCGTCGTTGCAGCCGGCTGATCGCGTCGCCGAGGACGTGCGCCCCGGTCGCGTCGACCGTGGTGACGCGGGACATCCGCAGGATCGCCACGCGTACGTCGGCGACCTCGGACAGTTCCAGCAGGAAGTGGTGGGCGGCGGCGAAGAACAGAGGCCCGTCGAGCCGGTACGCGACGATGTGCTCGGCGAGCAGCCGCTGTTCCTCGGCCGAGTGGTCGCCCGGGTCCAGCTCGACCCGCTGCAGGCGCGCGGAGCGGGCGACCGCCCGCAGGGCGAGGACCACCGCCACGCCGAGACCGACCGCGACCGCGGTGACCAGGTCCACGGCCACCGTGACGACGAACGTCAGGGCCAGGACCAGGGCGTCCCGCCGGGTGGAGCGGGCGACCGCGAGCAGCGAACCGGCCTCGACCATCCGGATCGTGGTCGCCAGGAGCACACCGGCGAGGGCGGCCAGCGGGATGTGCGCGACCAGCGGTGCACCGACGAGCACGATCAGGGCCAGCACGATCGCGTGGGTGAGCGCCGCGAGTTTCGAACCGGCACCGGCCCGGACGTTGACCGCGGTCCGGGCGATCGCCGCGGTCGCCGGCATGCCGCCGAACAGGGGGACCACGAGGTTGGCCAGTCCCTGACCGAACAGCTCGCGGTCGGGGTCGTGACGCTCGCCGACGCTCATCGCGTCGGCGACCGTCGCCGACAGCAGGCTCTCCAGCCCGGCCAGCGCCGCGACCGCCAGGGCCGAGGGCAGCAGCATGGTGACCGCGTGCGGGTCGAGGAAGGCCGGCGACGGGGCGGGCAGACCGGGCGGCAGCTTGCCGATGACGGCCAGACCGGACGGGGTCGCCTGCGCCGCGATCGTCGCGGCGGCCACCGCGATCAGGGAGAACGGCAGCCCGGGACGCCACCGCGAGCCGAGCAGCATGGTCGCGGCCACCCCGGCGGCGACCAGCACGGGTACGGGGTGCGGGTCGGCGGCGAACCGGCGTACCGCGTCGGCGGCGACCGCCCAGGTCTTGGCCCCGTGGGCGCCGGTGACGCCGAGTGCGGCCGGAACCTGCTGCAGCGCGATCACCACGGCGATGCCGGCGGTGAACCCCTCGATCACCGGTGTGGGCAGGTAGCGCACGTAGCGGCCGAGTCCGGCGAACGCGGTGAGGATCAGCACGACGCCGGCCATCATCCCGACCATCAGCACACCGGACGTCCCGAACTTCGCCAGGATCGGCAGCAGCACGACGGTCATCGCCCCGGTCGGGCCGGAGACCTGCAGGCTGGAGCCGCCGAAGATGGCGGCGATCGCGCCCGCCAGCACCGCGGTCACCAGACCGGCCCGCGCGCCCAGCCCGGAAGCGACGCCGAAGGCCAGTGCCAGCGGCAACGCGACCACCGCCACGGTCAGGCCGGCGACCACGTCGGTGCGGTGCGAACGCCGCGCGGCCAGCCAGTCCGAGCGCTGCGGCAGCAGGCCACCGGCCCGCGCCGCGCCGGCCCGGCCGGCGGTGTTGACCAGCCGCAGCAAGGTCGTCGGGCGGCGGGACCACAGCCGTCGCCCGGGAGGCGGAACCGCCACGCCGCACCGCCCCTCTCCCGTCTTCACCAGAACTGACGCAGACTTTATCAATTGCAAAACTTTTCAACTACTGGGTGAGTCGAGGGCCACCCCCGGCTCGTCACCCGACCGGGTTCCGCCGCGCCGCGGTGTAACCTGGCGGGACTGCTACGCACCGCCCCGGGTGAGTGTCGGCGGCGCTGAACCCGCCTGTGGATGCGGCGGTTGATCACGTTGGGGGACGCTCGTGTCGGTGCCGCTGTACCAGGCGAAGGCCGAGCTGTTCCGCACTCTCGGGCACCCGGTCCGCATCCGGGTCCTGGAGTTGCTGCAGCCGGGCCCGCTGTCGGTCCGTGATCTGCTGACCGAGATCGACATCGAGCCGTCCAGCCTCTCGCAGCAGCTGGCCGTGCTGCGCCGGGCCGGCATCGTGGTGTCCTACCGCGACGGCGGATCGGTCATGTACGCACTCAGCACGCCGGCCGTGCTCGATCTGCTGGCCGCCGCGCGGCGGATCCTGAGCGAGCTCCTCGCCGACCGCGACGACCTTCTCACCGAACTGCAGGCCCGGATCGGCGTCGAGCACGGGGAAGCTCAGCGGGACGTGTCCGGCTCGCGATGACCTGTCGCCAGGGCCGGCCGTGCTGTCGAGCTAGTGAAGGCCGGCCACCAGCCGGGCCACGACGGGCGATTCGAGCAGGGTGCGCTCGCCGGTGTCGACCACGTGGTCGTCGAGGAGGGCCGGGGGCGTCCAGCGGGCCGGGCCGGTGCGGACCAGGGTGACCGGGCCGTCGAAGGCGGGCGGCCGGTAGCCGGCGACGGCTCGGGCGGTGGCGACCTCGACGGGCGAGTCGTCGGCGGCGCCCGCGGCCTCGGGGGCCAGCAGCACGAGCGCGGCGACCTCGGCTCCGGCGGCCCGCAGGCGCACCGCGATCTCGTACGCGATGAGCGCGCCCGCCTGCCAGCCACCCAGGCGGTACGGCCCGGCCGGCTGGACCGAGCGGATCTCGGCGAGGTGCCGGGCGGCGATCGCGGGCACCGTGTCGAGCGGTTCACCCTCGTCCAGCCCGTACGCCTCCAGGCCGTACGCGGTCCGGCCGGCGGTGAGCGTGGCGTACCGCCCGACCTCGCCGTCGGTGGGATGGATCCAGAACCAGGCCGGGCCGCCGGCCGGCGGGGTGAGCGGCACCAGGCAGCCCGCCGGGCCGGTCTCGGCGTCCGCGGGGGCGGGCAGCCGCTTGCGGTCCAGCTTGCCGCTGCTGGTCATCGGGAATTCGGGGATCACCAGCAGGACGGCGGGCACCAGGGCCGGCGGCAGCCGGTCGGCGAGCAGTCCCACCAGGGTTTTGCCGGCGGCCGGGTCGGCCGGGTCGGGTCCGGTGACATAGCCGACGAGCCGGGCGGTGTCGTCGCTCCGGTCGAGCGTCACCGCGGCGCCGGTGACGCCGGGGCAGCCGAGCAGGGCCGATTCGATCTCGCCGGTCTCGATCCGCTGGCCGTTGAGTTTGACCTGCCCGTCGGTGCGGCCGAGGTATTCGATGGTGCCGTCCGGCCGCCACCGGGCGATGTCGCCGGTGCGGTACATCCGGCCGCCGCCCAGCGGGTCGGGCGGGAACTTCTCGGCGGTGAGCTCGGGCCGGTCGAGGTAGCCACGGGCCAGCCCGATGCCGGCCAGATGCAGCTCGCCCTCGGCGCCCGGCGGCACCGGCCGGTCGTCCGGGCCGAGGATGTAGCACCGCATGTTGGCGATCGGCCGGCCGATCGGCACGGTGCGGTCGGTGTCGGCGGGCCGGCACTGCCAGTAGGTGACGTCGACGGCCGCCTCGGTCGGACCGTAGAGGTTGTGCAGCTCGGTGCCGGGCAGCACGGCGAAGAAGCGGTCCCGCAGGTCGGCCGGGAGCGCCTCACCGCTGCAGAACACCCGGGCCGGCGCGGTGACCCCGGCGGCTCCCTCGGTGTTCAGGAAGTACCGCAGCATGGACGGCACGAAGTGCAGCGTGTCCACCCGTTCCGCCTCGATCAGCGAGATCAGGTACGGGTTGTCGCGGTGCCCGCCGGGCCGGGCCAGCACCATCCGGGCGCCGGTCATCAGCGGCCAGAAGAACTCCCAGACCGACACGTCGAACGTGTACGGCGTCTTCTGCAGCACGGTGTTGCCCGGCCCGATCGGGTATTCGCTCTGCATCCACTGCAGCCGGTTGCGGATCGCCGCGTGCCCGACCATGACGCCCTTGGGGTTCCCGGTGGAGCCCGAGGTGTAGATGACGTAGGCCAGGTCGTCCGCGCCCGGCCGCACCCCCGGATCGGTGCCCGGCTGCCGGGTCAGTTCCTCGTCGGTGTCGACCCGGATGACCGGCCGATCGGTGGGCGGCAGCCGGTCGGCGGCATCGGCGTGGGTGAGGACGGCCTTCGCGTCGGTGTCCGCGAGCAGGAAGGTCAGCCGCTGCGGCGGATGGTCGCAGTCCAGCGGCAGGTACGCCGCGCCGGCCTTCTCGATGCCCACCAGGCTGACGACCATGTCGATGCCGCGTTCGGCGAGGACCGCCACGATGTCGTCGGCGCCGACGCCCAGGGCGAGCAGACGGTGCGCGACCTGGTTGCCGCGGCGCTCCAGTTCGGCGTACGTGACGTCCCGGTCGCCGGCGCGCAGCGCGATCGCGTTCGGGGTGGCAGCGGCCTGGGCGGTGATCCGCTCGGGCACGCTGCGGTCGTCGCCGAAGTCGACGACCACGCCGCCGGTCTCGGGGGCAAGGGCACGGGAGTCGAGGTCCGCCATGACCTCAGGCTAGGCAGAGCCGGACCGGGAGCGGCCAGCGTCACGCTGAACCTCGGGGTAAGCCTGGCGTTTACCGGCCGGGGTGTTCGTCACATCGGGTCGACGATGCCGGCCCGGAACGCGAACGACACGAGCTGGGCGCGGTCCTTGAGCTGGAGCTTCACCCGCAGCCGGTAGAGATGGGTGCGCACGGTCGCGGGCCCGATGAACAGTTCGGTGGCGATGTCCTCGGTGGACATCCCGTGCGCGGTCAGCATGAGGATCTCCTTCTCCCGGGGGGTGAGGACGGTACCGACGGGCATGTCGGCCTTGATCTTGGACTGCACGTCGTGCTCGCGGAACCACTCCATCAGCCGCTGGGCGATCCGCGGGCCGAGCATGGCCTGGCCCCGGGCGACGGCACGGATCGCCATCGCCATCTCCTCCCGGCTGGCGTCGTCGGCGAGCAGGCCGCTGGCCCCGGCGTGCATCGCCTCGGCGACGCCGTCGTCGATGTCGTTGATGGCGAAGACGATGATCCGCGGCGCCGGGTCGAGGTCCTCGGAGCGAATCTTGCGGATGAGGTCGATGCCCTGGATCTGCTGCAGGCTGAGCCCGGTGACCACCACCTGCGGGAGATGCTCGCGGATCAGCATGATCGCTTGCATCCCGCTGCTGGTGGTGCCGATGACCTCGATGTCCTCCTCCTGCCCGAGCAGCGAACTGAGCCCGTCCAGAACCAGCGGCCGGTCGTCACACAGCAATACCCGCAAGGGCATGCCGACCTCCCTTGTCCAATATCGACTTCACGGTTGGAGCTACCCTGGGTCGTTGGCAGGTAACCCTGGGTGTACGTAATCGGTTGCATATTCGTATTGGACGATGTGGATAGGTAATTTCCGATTACGCCGGTTAGCGGATGGTCGCGCCCTTTACGGGACCGCTCGTACGCCCAGTACGATGGTCGATGACCCGGATGACCGCGACGTCCACACGACGTGCACGCGGGGGTCCACATGACGCTGACGTGGCGCTCCACCAGGCCTCCTAGGCTGCGGCAATGAGCACCGGCCGACCGCCCGGCGACGACGTCGAACGCGTCGTCGCGCTGACCTGGACCGAATTCCTCGACGAGCCCGTCACGGATGTCACGAAAAGTATTTTCACGCTCGGGGCGCATTCCCTGCTGGTCGCCCGATGTAGGGGCAGATTGCAGGACATCTTCGGCGTACATCTGGAGACCGGGCCCTTTTTCGCCCACCCGACTATCGAAGGTTTCTGCGCGGCGATCACCGCCGGCCCCGCCGGTGCGCGGATCCGGCGCCGGGCCGCCGTGGCGGTTCGGGTACTGACCGACATCCCCTCGTCCTGAGAGCACGACGGTCCCGCCGCCTCGGCCGAGGCGGCGGGACCGTCGTCGTGGGCCCAGCGGGTCGGTCCGGCCGAGTCAGTCCAGCCGGATCATCCCGCCGGCCAGAGTCAGCTTGGTGGCCGGTTCGATCAGGATGAAGCCACCCGTCGCCCGGCTGCGCTGATAGTCGTCGCACATGATCGGCTGGGTGGTCCGCAGCCGCACCCGGCCGATCTCGTTGAAGCCCAGCGCGTCCGCCTCGGTCCGGTGCAGCGTGTTCACGTCCATCCGGTACCGCACCTGCTTGACCACCGCGGGAACGGTCCGGGTGGTGTGCTTGACCAGCACCCGCATCCCCGGGCGCAGCTCCTCGCGGGACATCCAGCAGAGCATCGCGTCGACGTCCTGCGTGGTCCGCGGCTGGTTGTTGAGCCGGGTGAGCACGTCGCCGCGGGACAGGTCGATGTCGTCGGCCAGCCGGACGGTGACCGACATGCCGGCGAACGCCTCCGCCGCCTCCCCGGCCGGGGTGTCGATCGCGGTCACCGTGCTGGTCATCCCGCTGGGCAGGGCGATCACCTCGTCACCGACCCGGAGCACACCGGCGGCGATCTTGCCGGCGTAGCCGCGGTAGTCGTGGTACTCGTCGCGGTACGGCCGGATCACGTACTGCACCGGGAACCGCAGGTCGATCAGGTTCTGGTCGGCCGCCACGTGCACCTGCTCCAGGTGGTGCAGCAGCGACGAACCCTCGTACCAGGGCATCCGGGTCGTACGCCGGACGACGTTGTCGCCCTGCAGCGCGGAGATCGGGATGACGCTCAGGTCCGGGATCCGCAGCCGGGCGGAGAACCGGGTGAACTCCTCGTCGATCCGCTGGAACGCCGCCTGGTCGTAATCGACCAGGTCCATCTTGTTGACCGCCAGCACCAGGTGCGGCACGCCCAGCAGCGAGCAGATCAGCGCATGCCGGCGGCTCTGCTCGGTCATCCCGTGGCGCGCGTCGACCAGCACGACGGCCAGTTCCGCGGTCGACGCCCCGGTGACCATGTTCCGGGTGTACTGCACGTGCCCCGGGGTGTCGGCGATGATGAACTTGCGCCGGGCGGTCGCGAAGTAGCGGTACGCCACGTCGATGGTGATGCCCTGCTCCCGTTCGGCCTTGAGTCCGTCGGTGAGCAGCGCCAGGTTGAGGTCCTCCCCGCCCATCCGCCGGCTGGCCCGGCCCACCGCCTCGATCTGGTCCTGCTGCGCGGCGTGCGTGTCGTAGAGCAGCCGGCCGATCAGCGTGCTCTTCCCGTCGTCCACGGAACCCGCCGTGGCCAGTCGCAGGATGTCCATCAGAAGTAGCCCTCCCGCTTGCGGTCTTCCATGGCGGTCTCGTTGGCCCGGTCGTCCGCGCGGGTGGCACCGCGCTCGGTGAGCCGGCTCGCGGCGATCTCGGCCAGCACGTCGGCGTTGCTGGAGGCAGTCGAGCGCACGGCGCCGGTGCAGGTCATGTCGCCGACGGTGCGGAACCGCACCTTCTCGGTACGGGTCTGCTCACCGGCGCGGCGGGTCAGGAACTCGTTGTCGGCGAACAGCATCCCGTCGCGTTCGAACACCGTCCGCTCGTGCGCGTAGTACAGCGGCGGGAGGGCGATGTCGCGGTCCGCGATGTACTGCCACACGTCGGTCTCGGTCCAGTTGGACAGCGGGAACACCCGCAGATGACCGCCCGGCTGGAGCTGACCGTTGTAGAGGTCCCACAGCTCCGGGCGCTGGTTCTTCGGATCCCACTGGCCGAACTCGTCGCGTACCGAGAAGACCCGCTCCTTGGCCCGGGCCTTCTCCTCGTCGCGGCGGGCCCCGCCGAAGAGCGCGTCGAACCGGTGCTTCTGCACCGTTTCCAGCAGCACCGGGGTCTGCGCCGAGTTGCGCGACTCGACGCCCGGGGCCTCCCGGACGGTGCCGGCCGCGATCGCCTCCGGTACCGACCCGACGATCAGCCGGACGCCGACGGTCGCCACGTACTCGTCGCGGAACGTCAGCACCTCGGGAAAGTTGTGCCCGGTGTCGATGTGCACCACCGGGAACGGCACCCGGGCCGGCCAGAACGCCAGCTTCGCGAGGTGCAGCAGCACGACCGAGTCCTTGCCGCCGGAGAACAGCAGCGCCGGATTCTCGGTCTCCGCCACCACCTCACGCATGATGTGCACCGCCTCGGCCTCCAGGGCCAGCAGGTGCGAAAGTCGCAGGGTCGGGTTGGTCATCGCCCGCTCACGTCTCCTCGTCGGTCATCCGGCGCCTCCCGGCGGTCGTCCACAACTGGTCCGGCCGGCCGAAGCGGGTCACCTCGAGCCGGATACGCAGGTAGAAGCGGTGCAGCGGCAGCAGGGCGGTCAGGCTGCGCGCCCCGCCGACCTGCATGGCCAGCCGGCCGGTGTCGCGGGCCACCTCGGCGGCCAGCGCCAGGACCTCGGTCGAGGCCACCGCGAACGGCCGCCCCGAGTCGGCCAGCCACGCGGCCCGGGCGGTCAGCAGGCGGGCCGCCTCGATCTCGGCGTGGGCCTGGCCGAGCCGGAACCGCACCGAGGAGAAGTCCCGCAGCGGCCGGTCGAACTGCCGCCGCCGCTCGGCGTGCTCCACCGTGGCGGCCAGCGCGCCGTGCGCCAGCCCGACCAGGTAGGCGGCCTGGCGGACCCGGGCCCGGCCCAGCGGCCCCTCGGCGCACCCGGTCTCCGGCGCGAGCCGGCAGAGCAGCGCGGACGGCTCGCACAACGCCCCGGACAGCTTGGCGGTGCCGGTGCCGCCGGGCGCCGCGGGCAGCGCCGTCCACTTGAGGGTGTCGTAGCCGAGCAGGATCAGCCCGAGGTCGTCGCGGCCGTCCAGCCAGACCGGCAGCAGCACGGCGTCCGCCGCGCTGGGTTCGACCGGCAGCGAACCCTCGACGTACCAGCCGAGGCGGTCGGCCACGGCGGCGGACGGGGCCGACTCGAACGTCACCGACTCGAAGCCGGCGGCCGCCACCGCGATGTTCCCGGCGACCAGGCTGGCGAGCATCTCCGCCTCGCCGGCCGCCGCCGCGTCGATCGCCAGGGCGACGGCCAGATAGGGCGAGGCGACGCCGGCCCGGCCCAGCCGTTCGGCGATCAGGGTGCTCGCGGACAGCCCCAGTTCGACCCCGCCGGCCTCGAGCGGTGCGTCGAACGTCGGCGCGTCGATGTCCCGCAGCGCGGTCCAGTTGCGGTCGGCCGGACCGCGTGGGACCGCGTCGGGGGCACGCAGCACGGCCTCGTCCAGACCGGCGGTGCTCAACCGGGCGGACACCACCTGCCCGAGCCGCTGCTGGACGGGATCGATGTCGACGTTCACCGTTTTCCTCCATCCGACTTGCCCGCCGGGAGGTAAGCGTCCAGGCCGACGCTGCCGATGATCTGGAGCATCACCTCCGACGTGCCCGCCGACAGGGTGAGACCGGGTGCCTCCCGGTACGCCGCCTCCAGCAGGTCGACGCGCTCGTTGTCCAGCCAGGCCCGGCCGTAGCCGAACCCGTACACCTCGGCGGCCCAGCCGGCCACCTCCTGAGCCAGCTCGCTGCTGTAGAGCTTGGCCACGGCGGCCGCCACCTCGTCGACGTCCGGGCCGCCGGTCAGCACCCGCCAGCTCAGCAACCGGCTCGCCTCCAGCCGGGCCGCGTTGCGGCCCAGCCCGGCCAGGAACAGGTCGTCCGGATCCGGCATGCCGTCGCGGACCGCCCGCAGCCAGCGTTCGGCCTTGAGGGTGTAGTCCAGGCCGGTCCGCTCGACGGCGAGGGCCCGGGTGAGCAGCGGCCAGCCACCGCCGGTCTCGCCCAGCAGATCACCGGCCCCGACCCGGACGCCGTCCAGCCGGATCCGGTGGAAGTCCTCGTCGGCGATGCTCGCGATCGGCTCGACCCGCACCCCGTCGGCGTGCAGGTCGACCAGGAACAGCGAGATGCCGTCGTAGGTGCCCGGCCCGGTCCGCGCGGCGCACAGCCCGAGGTCGGTCACGTCGCTCTTGAGGCTGAACACCTTCTCCCCGTGCAGCCGCCAGCCGTCCCCGTCGGGGGTCGCGGTGGTCCGCAACGACCCGAGGTCGGAACCCGACTCCGGTTCGGTGTAGAGCACGCTGGCGAACTTCTCGCCGCGGGCCATCGCGGGCAGGTGCGCCCGCTTCTGCTCCTCGGTGCCGGCGAGCAGCAGGAACAGCCCGACGATCTGGATGGTGTTGACGTGCATCGTGTCCGGGATGCCGGCCCGGACCAGTTCCTCGATGGCGATCGCGGTCTCGATCGGGTCCCGGCCGCCCCCGCCGTACTCCGCGGGCCAGCCCACCGCCAGCAACCCCAGATCGCCGAGCACCCGATAGAGCGGGCGGGTGTCCGGCTCGCGTACCCCCTGGGCCCGGACGCGCCGCAGGGCGTCGCGGACCCGGTCGTCGGCGAAGCGGCACCGCACCCGCGTCCGGAACCGGGTCTGGTCCGCGGTGAAACCGAATTCCATGGCGTGCTCCTCAGCGCTCGTCGCCGTCGGCGGCCAGCAGCCGGGCCGCCTCCTCGTCGGTCATCGACTCGATCATCTGCAGCAGGTCGTCCTCGCTCGGTTTGGCGGCCAGCTGGGCCCGGGTGAGCTCGGCCAGCGCGTGCACGTGCGGGGCGCGGAAGAAGTCGGCCAGACTGATCTCCACCGGGTAGGCCCGGCGCAGCCGGGACACCGCCTGCGCGGCACCGAGGCTGTGCCCGCCGAGCTCGAAGAAGTTGCCGAACGGGTCGACCCGCGGGACGCCGAGGACCGGCGCGAAGATGTCCTCGGCGATGGTCCGCTCGATCTCGTCGGCGTACCGCACCGGGCGTTCGGCGGTGTCGGTGCTCACCTGCGGCGCCGGCAGCGCGGCCCGGTTGACCTTGCCGCTGGTGGTCAACGGGAGTTCGGTGAGCACCAGGACGTGCGCCGGCACCATGTAGGACGGCAGATGCTCGGCGAGGGCGGCCCGGATCGCCGCCGGGTCGATGCCCGGCTTGGCCGCGGTGACGTAGCCGACGAGCTGCTTCTCCCCCCGGTCGTCGGTCCACGGCTGCACCACGCTCTGCACCACCTCGTCGAGCCGGTCGAGCTGCGCCTCGATCTCGCCCAGCTCGATGCGCAGTCCCCGGATCTTGACCTGCTGGTCGATCCGGCCGAGGAAGACCAGGGCCCCGTCGCGGTCCCGCTTGACCAGGTCGCCGGTGTGATAGAGCCGCCCGCCCGGGGCGGTGCCGAACGGGTCGGGGACGAACTTCTCGGCGGTCAGCTCGGTCCGCTTGAGGTAGCCGCGGGCCAGCCCGGCGCCGCCGATCACGAGCTCCCCCGGCACGCCCAGCGGCACCAGGTTGCCGGCCGGGTCGAGCACGTGCGCCACGTGGTTGGCCATCGGCAGCCCGATCGGCGGGGACGTGTCCCAGTGCCCGGCGCACTCCTGCACGATCATGGTGACCGTGCACTCGGTCGGGCCGTACCCGTTGAAGAAGCGCCGGCCCGGCGACCACCGGTTGACCAGGTCGCCGGGGAACGCCTCGCCGCCGACGAACACGATCCGCAGCCGCGGCAGGCGGTCCGGGTCGAGCAGCGCCATCATCGAGGGCGGCAGGTCGACCACGGTGATCCCGTCCCGCTCCAGCAGGCCCTGCAGGCGTTCGATGTCCAGCCGGTCGTCGCCGGTGGCGAGGTGCAGCCGGGCGCCGGTGAGCAGGGCGGCGAAGGTCTCGAACACCGAGACGTCGAAGGTGTGCGCGGCGAAGCCCAGCACCCGGTCGGCCGGGGTCAGCTCGAACAGCTCCTGGACCGACCCGATGAAGTTGACGACGTTCCGGTGCTCGAGCAACACCCCTTTGGGTACGCCGGTGCTGCCGGAGGTGTAGATCACGTAGGCCAGGTCGGCGGCCGTGGCCGGGCAGTCCGGCGGGCTGTCCGGCATCCCGGCGAGCTCGCCGAGCAGCGTGTCGTCGTCGAGCAGCAGCACACCGGACCCGTCCACCGGCAGGTTCCCGGCAGTCTCCCCGGTGGCCAGCGTGACCACCGGACGGGCGTCGTCCAGGATGGCCGCGAGCCGGGCCGCCGGGTTCTTCGGGTCGAGCGGCAGATAGGCGGCCCCGGCCTTGAGGACGGCCAGGATCGACACGACCAGGTCGGCGCCGCGCGGCAGGCTCAGCGCGACCAGTTCGCCCGGCCGGGCGCCGCTCGCGCTCAGCATCCGGGCCAGCCGGTTCGACCGGCGGTCCAGCTCGGCGTAGCTGATCTCGTCGGTGCCGACCACGAGCGCGACCGCGTCCGGGTCCGCCGCCACCCGGTCGGCGAACATCCGCGGCACCGTGGTGTCCGGCACCTCCCGGCGCGGGCCGTTCCACCGGTGCAGCAACGCGTCCCGCTCGGCGTCGTCCAGCAGGTCGACCGCGGCGACCTTGGTGTCCGCGGCGGACACCGTCGCGGCGAGCAGGACGCCGTAGTCGGCGATCAGCGCGTCGATCGTCTCGGCGTCGAACAGGTCGGTGTTGAACTCGACCTCGAGGTGGATGCCGTCCGGGCCCTCGAGCACGTTCCAGCTCATGTCGAACCGCGACGAGCCCGGGTCGACCGGCACCCGGTGGACGTCCAGATCCGGCAGGGTCAGGTCGCGGCCGGCGTTCTGGAAGGTGAAGGCGACCTGGAAGATCGGCGACCGGGACGGGTCGCGGACCGGGCGGACCGCTTCGACCAGCCGGTCGAACGGCAGGCCGCCGTGCCCGATCGACTCCTGCACCACGGTGCGGACCCGCTCGACCATCTCGCGCAACGTCGGGTCGCCGCCCGCGTCCACCCGCAACGGCAGCATGGTGACGAAGAAACCGACGGTCTGCTCGATCTCCGGCCGGTCCCGGTTGGCCGACGGCGAGCCGATCACCAGGTCGTCCTGATTGGTGTAGCGCTGCAGCAGGGCGAAGAAGGCGGCCAGATAGACCGTGTACGGCGTGGTGCCGGCCGATCGGGCCAGCTCGACCAGTTTGTCGTGGGGCGCACCGCGCAGGGTCCGGCGCAGCAGCCGGCCGGTGTAGGTCATCTCGGCCGGGCGCGGCCGGTCGGTGGGGAACTCCAGGGTCGCCGCGCCGGTCAGCCGCTCGCGCCAGAAGGTCTGCAGGGTGTCCAGCTCGTCGCCGGCCAGCCGGTCGCGCTGCCAGATCGCGTAGTCGGCGTACTGGGCGGCGAGCGGTTCGAGCGGGGACCCGGTGCCGGAGCATTCGGCGGCGTACAGCGCGCCCAGGTCCTCCGCGAAGACCCCGAGCGACCAGCCGTCGAAGACCACGTGGTGCACGGTGAAGAGCAGGTGGTGCCGCTCGGCGCCGCTGCGCAGCAGGTGCGCCCGCCACAGCGGGGCCCGCTGCAGGTCGAACGGTCGGGCCGCGAGCCGGGCCACCTCGTCCGGTACGTCGGTGGCGGCCACGTCGAGCACCGGCAGCTCGAGCGGAAGCCGGTCGTCGATCACCTGGACCGGTCCCTCGGCGTCCTCGTCGAGGTGGGTCCGCAGCGCCTCGTGCCGGGCGATCACCGCGCCCAGCGCGCGTTCCAGCGCCGGCACGTCGAGCGGGCCGCCGATCTCGAAGCACAGCGGCACGTTGTAGGTCTGCTGACCGGGCGCGAGCCGGTCGAGGAACCACAGCGTCTGCTGGGCGAACGACAGCGGGGTCCGGGCCCCGGGCGCGCGCGGGACCAGCTCACCGGCGCCCTCGTCGTCGGAGTCGCCGAGCAGCAGCGCAAGGATCTCGCTGCGCTTGTCGGCGGGTAGCTTGGCCAGCCGCTTCATGATGTCACTCACGCCCGTACTCCCATCCGAGACACCATCCGGTATCGATTCGTCTTCCGGTCCGCTCATTTGCGCAGTGCCGCCGCGACCGTGTCGGCGCGGCTGAGGAACGTGTAGTGGGTGCCGTCCACGGTTTCCTGGTGGGCCGACGGCAGGAGCTCGTGCCAGCGGGCGGCGTCGGCCGGGTCGGAGGCGGTCGCGGTGATCAGCGTCGCCGGCCCGTCGAAGACCCCGGCCCGGTGGCTGCGGTAGGCGAGCGAGTCGGCCACGAAGACGGCGATCCGCGCGGCCAGGTGGTCGCGTAACCCGGCCGGCAGGGCACCGATCCGTTCGAGGACGGCGGCGACCGCGTCCGGGTCCGCCGGCGGGCGCCCGGTCAGGTCGGGCGCCGGGATGTCCTGCAGCGCGCAGACGTCGGCGACGAACGCGGCCAGCAGTTCACCGTCGTCCGGCAGCGGCGCCTCGCCGGCCGGCGCCGGGGTGTCCAGCAGGTAGAGCTCGACGTCGGCGCCCTCGGCGCGCAGCCGGACCGCCATCTCGTGCGCGATGATCCCGCCGATCGACCAGCCGCCGACCCGGACCCGGCCGGTGGGCCGGACCCGCCGCAGATGCTCGAGATAGGTGGCGGCCATCTCGTCGACGGTCGTCAGCGGCGGCCGCGAGCCGTCCAGGCCGGGCGCTTCGAGGCCGTACACGTCGCGCTGCCCGGCCAGCCGGTCGGCCAGTTGGAGGTACGGCACCACGGTGCCGCCGACCGCGTGGACCAGGAACAGCGGCTCGCCGGAGCCGGTGCCGTTGAGCGGGATCAGCGGGTCGGACCCGGTCGCGGCGGGCCCGGTGGGGTCGGGTCCGGTGGGGTCGGACCCGGTGGGGTCGCCGGCGCCGCCGCGGTCGATCGTCGCGGCGATCCCGGCGAGGGTGCTGCTGGTGTAGAGCTGCCGCAGGTGCAGATCCACCCCGAAGCGCTGCTGGACCAGCACGATCAGGCGCATCAGGTGCAGCGAGTTCCCGCCCGCGGCGAAGAAGCTCTCCTCGGCGTCGACCCGGTCCGCTTCGCCGGCGTCCGGCAACAGCTCGGCCCAGATCTCCGCCAGCCGGTGTTCGGTGGTGGTGGCCGGCGGTCGGCCCCGGCCGGCGGCGGCGCCGGGATCCGGCAGCGCCCGGCGGTCCACCTTGCCGCTGCTGGTCAGCGGCAACTCGGCGAGCACCGCGAAGGCGCTCGGGATCATGTGCAGCGGCAGCCGCTCGACCAGGTGCTCGCGCAGCTCGTGCTCGGGCGGTGCGGCACCCCCGCGCGGGGCGATCCAGGCCACCAGCCGCGCCCCGCCGGTGCCCGGGTCGAGCACGCCCACGCTGGCCTGGGCGATCGCCGGATGCGAGAGCAGGGCGTGCTCGATCTCGCCGAGTTCGATGCGCAGACCCCGCAGCTTGACCTGCGCGTCGATCCGGCCGAGGAACATCAGCGCCCCGTCCGGCAGCCGTTTCACCAGGTCACCGGTGTGATAGAGGCGACCGTCGGGGGCCGTGCCGAACGGATCCGGGACGAACTTCTCGGCGGTCAGCTCGGGCCGCCTCAGATAGCCGCGGGCCAGCCCGGCACCGCCGATCACCAGCTCGCCGGGCACCCCGGGCGGCACCAGGTTGCCGTGGCCGTCCAGCACGTGCGCGACGTGGTTCGCCATCGGCAGCCCGATCGGCGGCTGACCCGTCCACCGGCCCGCGCACTCCTGCACGATCATGGTGACCGTGCATTCGGTCGGCCCGTAGCCGTTGAACAGCCGGCGGCCCGGGTTCCACCGGTTGACCAGCTCACCGTCGAAGGCCTCGCCGCCGACGAAGACGATCCGCAGCGCGGGCAGCCGGTCCGGGTCGAGCAGGGCCATGACCGACGGGGGCAGGTCGGTGACGGTGACGGCGCGCGACTCGAGCAGCCGCTGCAGCCGGGCCGGGTCGGTGCGCTCGTCGTCCAGCGCCAGACAGAGGCGGGCCCCGGTGAGCAGGGCGGAGAAGGTCTCGAACACCGACACGTCGAAGGTGAACGACGCGAAGCCGAGCACCCGGTCGGCCGGGGTCAGCTCGAACAGCTCCCGTACCGAGTCGATGAAGTTGACGACGTGGCGGTGCTCGATCAGGACGCCCTTGGGGGTGCCGGTGCTCCCCGAGGTGTAGAGCACGTAGGCCAGATCGGCCGGGCCGGCGGTCGACTCGACCGGCCGGCCGGGGAACTCGGCGAGCACGGCCGGGTCGTCGAGGGCGTACGCGGGGGGCGCGGCCGCCTCGAACAGTTCCGCCGTGCCGGAGTGCACGAGCAGGGCGACCGGCTCGGCGTCGGCCACGATGCCGGCCAGCCGCATCGGCGGGTGCTGCGGGTCGAGCACCAGGAAGGCGGCACCGGACTTGAGGACGCCGAGGATCGCGGCCACCAGGTCCACGCCGCGGGGCAGGCACAGCCCGGCGAACCGGCCCGGCCCGGCCCCCTGGGCGTGCAGCAGGCGGGCGATCCGGTTGCTGCGCCTGTCGAGTTCCGCGTACGTGATCTCCTCGTCCCCCGCGACCAGGGCGACCTCGTCGCCACGGGCGGCCACCTGCGCGGCGAACAGCGCCGGGATCGTGGTCGCCGGCACCTCGCGGACCGGCCCGTCGTAGCGGCTCAGCAGCGCCGCCCGCTGCTCGTCGAGGACCAGCGGGAACTCGGCCACCGGGCGGTCCGGGTCGGTGACGCCGTGCTCGAGGATCCCGGTCAGGTGCTCGACGAGCTGGTGCATCCGGCCGGCGTCGAACAGTTCGGTGGCGTACTCGACGGTGACCCCGATCGCCCCGCCCGGCTGCTCCGCGAGGGTGACGCTCACGTCGAAACGAGCCCGGTCCGCGGCGGTGGTGGGAAGCATCGTGGTCCTGAGGTCGCCGAGCGCCCCGCCGACGTCCGCCACCGCGGCCGGCTGCAACGACATGCTCACCTGGAACAGCGGGGTGGTGCCCGGGTCGCGGGGCGGGCGCAGCGCGTCGACCACCATGCTGAACGGCACGTCCTGGTGTTCGGTGGCGCCCAGCACCACGTCGTTGGCCCGGCTCACCAGCTCTCCGAAGGACGGGTCGCCGGCGGCGTCGAAGCGCAGCACCACGGTGTTCGCGAAATAGCCGACGAGGGGCTCGAACTCGGGCCGGCTGCGGCCGGAGAACACCGAGCCGATCGCCACGTCGTCCTGCCGGGTGTAGCGGGCGAGCACCACGACCAGCGCCGCCGAGAGAGTGGCCAGGAAGGACACCCGGCGGTCGGTGGCGAACCGGCGGGCCCGCTCGCCGAGCGCGGCGGGCAGCTCGGTCTGGAAGGTGGCGCCGGCCCAGGTGCGCCGGGCGGGCCGGGGCCGATCGGCCGGGAAGTCCAGGGTGGACAGTCCGGCCAGCCGGTCGCGCCAGTAGCCGAGCTCGCGGTCCAGCGTGGCGCCGGACAGTCGGCGGCGCTGCCAGGCGGCCACGTCGGCCGGTTGCAACGCAAGAGCGGGCAGGACGGCGGCGGGGTCGGCGTAGAGCGTCGCGAGCTCGTCGTGCAGGACGCCGTACGACCAGCCGTCCAGGACGATGTGGTGCACGGACAGGAGCAGGACGTGTTCCTCGGCGGCGAGCCGCAGCAGGGCCGTCCGCAGCAGCGGGCCGGCCTGCAGGTCGAAGGGCCGCTCGGTCTCGGCGTCGATCAGCGCGGTCGCGGCGGCCCGCGGGTCGTCCTCGCCGGACAGGTCGACGACCGGCAGATCCGGCTCGCCGGCCGGCTCGATCAGCTGGTGCGGGACGCCGTCGAGCAGCGTGAAGCGGGTCCGCAGCGACTCGTGCCGGGCGATCAGCGCCCGCAGTGCCGAGGTGAGCCGGTCCCGGTCCAGCCGACCGGTCAGCCCGATCGGGAAGACCAGCTGGTAGACCACCGAGTCGTCGTTCAGACGGTCGAGGAAGAACATCCCCTCCTGCTGGAACGACGGCAGCAGCGGCTCGTCGCGGGACACTCTCGACAACGGTTGCTCGACCGCGGCCCGCTGCCGGCGCAGGTGCCGTTCCAGCAGCGCCCGCTTCACGTCGGAGAGTTCGGTGCCGCGGTCCCGGAGGCCGGCCGAGACGTCTGCTTCGGTCATGCCCCCACGCTAGGAAGGCGACCGCGATCAGTCAGTCCTGCCAGGATGATTACCGGCCGTCAGGAAACAGGGTGGGGTACGGCTGAACTACCCGATCCGGGTAGGCCGTCGTGAACGTGGCGCTTACATTCGGCCGGCCCGGGTAGTTCGACGGGCGCGTACGGCGGTGGGGTGTTATATGTCGTTCTCGCTCTTCGATCGGAAGGGGCCTTTTCGTGCCCGGAACCACGTCCGTCTGGCGACACCGCGGATTCCGGCGGCTGTACGCCGGTTCGACCATCTCGTCGTTCGGCAGCGAGATCAGTGAACTGGCGGTGCCGCTGCTGGCGATCGGTGTCCTGCACGCCACCTCGGCCGAAGTGGGCCTGTTGCGGGCCGTGCAGTTCGCGCCGTTCCTGCTGCTCACCCTGCACGCCGGCATCCTGGTCGACCGGGTGCGCCGGCGGCCGCTGATGATCACCGCGGACTTCGGCCGGTTCGTCGCGATCGGCGCCATCCCGCTGCTGATCTGGCTCGGCGCCGAGCACATCTGGCCGATGCTGATCCTGGTCTTCATCGCCGGCACCCTGACCGTGGTGCATCAGATCGCGGACACCGCCTATCTGCCGAGCCTGCTCGACCGGGACTCGCTGATGTCGGCCAACAGCAAGATCGGTGCGGCCCAGTCCGCCGCGCAACTGGGCGGCCAGGGCATCGGCGGCCTGCTGGTGTCCTGGCTGACCGCGCCGTTCGCGGTCCTCGTGGACGCGTTCAGCTATCTGATCTCGGGTCTGCTGGTGGCCGGCATCCCGCACCGCGAGGAGCCGCCCGAGGTGCCGGCCGACCGCCGGCTCGGCCCGGAGATCCGGGAGGGGCTGGCCTTCGTGCTGCGCAGCCGGATCATGCGCGCCCTGGTCGGCGAGGCCGCCACGTTCAACTTCGCGCACGAGATCTTCCTCGTCGGGTTCTTCGTCTGGACCGCTCGCGACCTCGACCTGTCCGCCTTCGTGATCGGCATCCTGCTGAGCCTCGGCGCGGTCGGCGCGTTCGTCGGCGCGTCCTTCGGCGAGCGGCTGTCCCTCCGCTACGGCTTCGGCCGGACGATGCTCGCCACCATCATCGTGGGCAACGCCGTGGCCCTCGTCGTGATCTTCGCGCGGGGCGGCGGCGCCGGCACCATCGCCCTGCTCGCGACCGCTTTCCTGGTGCAGGGCTTCGGCACGGCGCTGGCCAACGTGCACAACGTGACACTGCGCCAGACCGCGGTGCCGACCCGCCTGCAGGGCCGGGTCAACGCGTCGTACCGGTTGATCTCCTGGGGTGTCATCCCCCTCGGCGCCGGGCTCGGCGGCGTGCTGGCCGGCACCTACGGCAACCGCACCGGCATGATCATCGGTGCGGTCGGGCTGGCGCTGTCGGCACTGTGGATCGTGTTCTCGCCGATCCCCCGGATGTCCACCGCCCCGCAGCAGGAGGACCTGCAAGAGCCGGCCGTCCCCCGCTGACGGGAGATCGGCCGGCTCGCCGGTGACCGCGGTTCAGATCGCCAGCCGGCGCTCGCGCAGCTTCTCGTAGTACGGCAGGTGGTGCCGGTAGAACTCGCCGAGCACCGGGTCGCCCGCCACGCTGTCGACCGCACCGTCCGGCTTCTGCTTACGCGCGAAGCCCTGGCTGTTGCTCGCGTCCCGGTGCCAGCGCTCGGTGCGCTGCCACTGGGCCGGCACCCCCGCGGCCCACTGCAGCGCGTCGGCCCGGAAACCCAGCCCGATCCGCTCGCAGTACGCCCGCACGGTCGCCTCCGGCCGGTCCAGCAGGTCGTCCGAGTCGATCACGACGGGCTCGGCACCGGTGGCCGCCTGCACCCGCTCGTAGATCTCCCAGAGCCGGGCGATCCCGATCTCGGCGCTGGTCACCTGCGGGTTGAGTGCCACGTGCGAGGCGATCACCTCGGCCGGTTCCCGGATGATGAACGTGTGCACCGCGGTCCGCAGGAAGTTCTCGTCCGCGAGCAGCCCGGGGTAGTGGAAGTCGGTCGTGTCCTTGAAGAAGACCTTCCCGGGCAGCTTCAGCAGGGTCTCGATCAGTTCCTGCTCGCTGGTGACGGTCGTGCCGTCGACGTCCGCCGTGCCGAAGTCGGCGACGTGCGAGAAAGGCTCGTGCACGACGTTGAAGTCGCCGCGTTGCATCATCATCCGCTCGAACGCGGTGGACCGGCTGCGCGGTGCGCTCCACAGCGCGAGCGTCAGCCGGCCATCGTCATCGACCATGATCAATTCCTTTCGGGCGTCGGGAAGCGCCAACGTACCCAGCCCCCCGACGTTTCTCCCGCGCTGCGGCGATAAGTCAGCGATCCGCTTACCGCGACCGCGGATCCGACACGCCGGGGTAAACGACAACCCGCTTTTTGTACGCCGAACCACCGTCGAGTTTCAGCCTGAGGCGGAATCGCGCCCGGACCGCACCGGTCTCTAATTCAGGGGTGCGAATCATCGACCTCTCAGTTCATCTCGACAATGTCGGGACATCGGCCGTGAGCAATACCAGCTCCGGTCGGTTCAACGTGTGGGGCAATTCCTTCGCCGCGGAGGACCTGCCCGCCGGGGGCACCGGCGTGGTCGTCGACGCCGTGACCTTCACGATGCCGCCGACCGGCACCGGCGCCCCGGACAACGTGCGCTGCGCCGGCCAGTACCTCGACCTGGGCCCGCAGGCCGACCTCGCCGACTGGCTGTACCTGCTCGCCGCCGGCGAGCGGCGGGTCGAGGACGAGATCGCGCTGCACTTCGCCGACGGCTCGGTGGACTTCGAACCGGTACGCGTCTCCGACTTCTGGGCCGCGCCGCCCGCGTTCGGCGAGACCAAAGCCTTCGCCACCCTCATGCACTATCCGATCCACACCCAGTTCGGGGTGCCGGCGACGATCTGGTGCCAGCGGGTCCCGGTGACCCGGCGGGCGCCGCTCACCGGGATCGGCCTGCCGCACAACGTGGCCCTGCACATCTTCGCGGCGACTCTCCAGCCGGCCGCGGCCCGGCCCGCAGCCCTCGAGGTGACCCGATGACCGCCACCGAGACCCTCACCCCGGTCACGACCGCGCCGAGCCAGGCCGGGCACCGGCCACCGACCTTCTACCGCGACCCGGTGAGCTGCCTGCAGTCGATCTTCGGCGCGCTGCTGCTGGACGCCGGGCACGACCCGGTCGCCGCGCTCGGCGCCCGCTGGGAGTTCCGGCACATCCCCGGCGACGTACGCTCGGAGGAGTTCTACTTCCCCGGGCGTACGCCGGACGACACGGCCGGCAGCATGATGCCGTACCACCCGGTGCACTCCGCCTGGTCGGTGCCGACGTCCGACGAGCCGCTCGCCGAGCTGGCCGCGCTCATCGACTCCGGGGTGCTGCCGATCGCCGCGGTCGACAACTACCATCTGCCGTTCCGGCCCGCCTACCACGACGTGCACGCCGCGCACCTGGTGCTGGTCTTCGGCGTCGACCGCGAGCGGGGCCTGGTGCTGGTCTCGGACACCATGCCGCCGGAGTTCGCCGGGCCGATCCGCGCCGAGGACTTCCTGAACGCCTGGGGCTCGGCCAACCCGGCCGACCACCAGGACGCCTTCTTCAGCAACGCGGGCATCGGCCGGCGCTACCTGACCGTCGAGGTCGGTACGCCGTGGCCGGCCGACGACCCGGCCACGCTGCTGAGCGCCGTCCGGGCCAACGCCGGCGACCTCACCGCCGACCTGCCGGCCGACGCCGCGCACTGGACCGGGCTGGCCGGGCTGCGCCGCTACGTCGACCACGTGGTGGCGGCCGCCCGTGGCGGCGAGGCCGACCCGCTAAAGGCGCTCTACACGTTCGGCTGGAGCCAGCAGGCGATGTGCAGCCTGCACGGCGAATACCTGCGGACCCGCGGCCACCGGTGGGCGGTACCCGCCCTGCGCGAGGCCGGCCGTGCGGTCGAGTCCGCCGCCCACGCCTGGACCGGCCTGCGGGTCACCGCGGCGCACGGCTGGCCGGACCCCGCCGCGGCCGCCGCCGACCTGCACCGCCATGGCACCCGCCTGCACCGCCGCTACGAGGCCGCGGCAACCGCCGTGGACCGGGCGGCCCGCGCGCTCAACGACCTGACGGTCTGAGGAGGACATCGACGTGGACAAGCTCGCCGTACTCGGGGGCGCCCCGGCAGTACCCCGCGACCAGCGCTCCGTCGCCTGGCCGATCATCACCGAGGAGGACCGCAAGGCCGTCCTCGCCGTCATCGACAGCGGCGAGCTGGTCTCCAACAGCGACACCCCGACCGCGGTCGACGACCTGGAGGCGCGGTTCGCCGAGCGGGTGGGCGTGGCCCGGTGCGTGGGTCTGTCCAACGGGACCACCGCCCTGCAGATCGCCCTGGCCGCGCTCGGCGTCGGACCGGGCGACGAGGTGATCGTGCCGGCGTTGAGCTTCATCGCCTCCGGCCTCGCCCCGCTGCATCAGATGGCCGTGCCGGTCTTCGCCGACATCGACCCGGTGACCTTCACGCTCGACCCGGACGACGTGGCCCGCAAGATCACCGGGCGGACCGCCGCGATCCTGCCGGTGCACCTGCACGGCATGCCCGCCGACATGGCCCCGCTGCGGGCGCTCGCCGACCGGCACGGGCTGGTCATCGTCGAGGACGCCGCCCAGGCGCACGGCGCGAGCTACCACGGCACCCAGGTCGGGGCGCTGGGTGACGCCGCGGCGTTCAGCCTGCAGGTCACCAAGAACCTGCCGACCTGTGGCGAGGGCGGGCTGCTCACCACCAACGACGAGGCGCTGGCCGGCAAGATCCGCATGATCCGCCAGTTCGGCGAGGTCATCGAGGCCGGCAAGCCGCGCGACTACGTGTCGTACACGCTGGGCTGGAACTCCAAGCTCAACCCGATCCAGGCGGCGTTCGCCGCCAGCCAGCTCGGCCGCTTCGACGACTACGAGGCGCGGCGCCAGGCCAACATCACCGCGTTCCTCGACCGGCTCCGCCCGCTGCCCGGCATCCAGGTGCCGGCCGCCCGCGAAGGTTGCACGCACGCCTGGCACATCCTGCGCTTGCGGTTCGACCCGGCGGCGATGGGCCTGCCCGGGGTGCCGCCGGCCGCGCTGCGCGGCGCGCTGCGCCGGGTCCTGCGCGCCGAGGGCGTCCCGCTGTCGCAGTACCAGCTGATGACGCTGCCGCGGCAGAAGGTCTTCCAGGAGCGGACCGGTTTCGGCAACGGCTACCCGTGGGCCGCGCTCGACGGCGAGACCCCGCCCGACGCCGGGCACCCGGTCGCCGAGGCGGTCATCGAGGACTCGCTGACCCTGCAGAAGCGGCATCTCAACCCGGACACCGGCGACCTGCTCCAGCGCTACGCCGACGCCTTCGAGAAGGTCTGGAGCAACCGCGACATGCTCACCACGCTGGCGAGGGCCGAGCGATGACCGTCCTCACCGAGAACCGCACCGACCTGCTGCGGGCGCACGCGCTGAACATCCGGGAACGCATCGTCGACGTCTGCTCGAACCCGGAGGGCGGCCACCTCGGCGGCTCGCTCTCCCTCGTCGAGGTGCTCACCGCGCTCTACTTCGACGTCCTGCGGATCGACCCCGCCCACCCCGACGACCCGCACCGCGACATCTTCCTGCTGAGCAAGGGCCACGCCGCGATCGGGCTGTACAGCACGCTCGCCGAGCGGGGGTTCGTCGACCCGGCCGAGCTGGCCGGTTACGGCACCACCGGCAGCCGGTTCATGGCCCACCCGGTCCGCTCGATCCCGGGCGTCGAGATGCCGACCGGCTCGCTGGGCCACGGCCCGGCCCTGGCCATCGGGTTCGCGCTGGCCGCCAAGCTGTCCGGCAGCCGGCGCCGGGTCTTCGTCGCTCTGGGCGACGGCGAGCTGCAGGAGGGCTCGGTGTGGGAGGCGGCGATGGGCGCCGCCGGGCTCGGCCTGGACAACCTGATCGCCGTCGTCGACCGCAACGGCCTGCAGCTCACCGGGTCCACCGAGGACATCTGCCCGCTGGAGCCGCTCGGCGACCGCTGGCGCAGCTTCGGCTGGGCCGTCCGCGAGGTGGACGGGCAGAACATCGAGGCGGTCCGCGACGCGCTCGCCGGTGCGCCCTGGATGCCGGGCCGGCCGAGCGTGCTGATCGCCCGCACCACCAAGGGCGCCGGGGTCCCGTTCGTGGCCGGCAACCCGAAGAGCCACTACGTCAACTTCAGCGAGCGCCAGCAGGCCCGCGCCCGGATCGCGCTGCGCCGGGCCGCCCCCGGGGAGGCCCACCATGGCTGACACCCTGCCGGCCCGCCAGGCGTACCGGAACCGGCTCGCCGGTCTGCTGCCCGAGCACGACCGGCTGATCTGCCTGGACACCGACACCGGGCTGTTCACCGGCGTCGACTTCGGCACGGCGGCGGCGCGGTACGTCAACATCGGTATCGCCGAGCACAACCTGATGGGGATGGCGGCCGGTCTGGCGGCCAGCGGCTGGACGCCGTTCGTCAACACGATGGCGGCGTTCGCGACCTCCCGGGCGGTCGAGGCCATCAAGATCGATATCGCCTACAACGCGATGCCGGTGCGGATCATGGCCACCCACGGCGGCCTCTCCGCCGGCCATCTCGGCCCCACCCACCAGTGCCTCGAGGATCTCGCCGTGATGCGGGCCCTGCCCAACATGACAGTGGTGGTGCCGGCCGACGCGGCCGCCACCGAGGCGCTGGTGGACGCGGCGATCGAGCTGCCCGGCCCGCTCTACGCCCGGCTGGGACGCAAGGCCACCCCGGCCCTGCCGGCCGGCGTCGAGCCACCGGTGATCGGTACGGCCCAGCGCCTGCGGGCCGGCGGCGAGGTGCTGCTGGTCGCGACCGGCCCGTACCCGGTCCTGGCCGCCCTGGACGCCGCCACCGCGCTGGCCGGGCAGGGCATCGAGGCGGGCGTGCTGAACATGCACACGATCAAACCGTTCGACGAGGCCGGCCTGATCGACGCCGCGGCCGGCACCCGCCTGGTCGTCACCGTCGAGGAGCACTGGCGCTCCGGCGGTCTCGGCGCCGCGGTCACCGAGACGCTCAGCGAGCACGCACCGGTCCGGATCGCCCGGATCGGCATGCCGGACACCTTCGCCGGCCACGTCGGTTCCCAGGAGGACCTGCTCGACCACTACGGCATCACCGCCGACGCCGTGGTGCAAACCGTCCTGCGACACACCAGCACCGGAAAGAGGACCCAGCCGTGATCGCCGCCTGTCCCGAATGCGAGCGCAAGCTCGACCTGCCCGACAGCACCCGGCTCAGCGAAGTCGTGGAGTGCCCCGACTGCCGCAGTGAGCTCGAAGTCGTCTCGATCGAGCCGCCGCTGCTGGTCATCGCGCCCGAGGCCGAAGAGGACTGGGGCGAGTGAGCATGCGCATCGGTCTGCTCGCGTCGCGCGTGCGCACCGAGGAGAAACGTCTCCTCGATGCGTTCGCGCACCGCGGGGCGGAGGTCGACGTGATCGACTCCCGTACCCTGCGGTTCGGCCTCGGCGACGCCTCGCCGCCGTGGCAGGTGATCCTCAACCGGGAGATCTCCGGCACCCGCGCCCGCTACGCGGCGGTCAGCCTCGAGGCGGCCGGGATCAGCACCCTCAACTCGGCCCGCGCCGGTGAGATCTGCGGCGACAAGTGGCAGACCTCGCTGGCCCTGCAACGGGCCGGCGTGCCGACCCCCAAGGCGGCGCTGGCGCTCACCCCGGAGGCGGCGCTCGACGAGATCGCCGCGATGGGTTACCCGGTCGTACTCAAGCCGCTGAGCTCCTCGTGGGGCAAGCGGGTCTCGCTGATCCGGGACCCGGACGCGGCCGAGGCGGTCCTCGAGCACTGTGCGGCGCTGCCGGCGCCGCAGGCCCACCTGATCTACCTCCAGGCGTACGTGGAGAAGCCGGGCCGCGACATCCGGGTCGTGGTCGTCGGCGACCGGGCGGTCGGCGCGGTGTACCGCAACGCCGACACCTGGCGCACCAACGTCGCCCGGGGTGCCACCACGACGATGTGCGACCTGCACGGCGACCTCGCCGACGTGGCGCTGAGCGCGGCCCGGGCGGTCGGCGCGGACATCGCCGGGGTGGACGTGGTCGAGGACGTCGACGGCCGGCTGCTGGTCCTCGAGGTCAACAGCGGCGTCGAGTTCACCGGCCTGCAGCGGGCGCTCGGTGAAGGCTGCGACGTGCCCGGCGCGATAGCCGACCTGACCCTGGCCCGGGCCGGCGAGATGACGACGGAGGTGCCGGCATGATCCGGGCGGCGGTGCTCGGCGGGGCCGGCTACATCGGCGGCGAACTGCTGCGGTTGCTGCTGGGCCACCCCGAGGTGGAACTGGCCGCGGCGGTCTCCAGCCGGCTCGGCGGCAAACGGATCGACAGTACGCATCCCAACCTGCGCGGGCTCACCGACCTGACGTTCTGCGCCGAGGAGGAACTCGAACAGTACGACGTGCTGCTGCTCGCCGCCGGGCACGGAGCCACCATGGAGCTGCTCCCCCGGCTGGCCGGGCACGCCAAGACCCTCATCGACCTGTCCGGCGACTTCCGCCTGACCGACCCGGCGGTGTACGAGGCCTACTACGGCCTCCCGCACACCGCCCCGGAACTGCTCGGCGACTTCGTGCCGGGCGCACCGGAACTGGCCCGCGAAGCCCTGCGCGGGGCGGACCGGATCGCGGTGCCGGGCTGCATGGCGACCGCCGCGATCCTGGCGTTGCGCCCGCTCGCCGCCGAACAGCTCATCGAACCGGACGTGACGGTCGACGCGCGGACCGGGTCGAGCGGCTCGGGTGCCACCGCCGGGCCGGCCAACACGCACGCCGAACGCAGCGGCGCGATGCGGGTGTTCGCCCCGGCCGGTCACCGGCACGAGGCGGAGATCGCGCAGTCCTGCGGGGTACGCCCGACGATGACCGCGACCGGTGTCGAGGCGGTGCGCGGGGTCCAGGTGCTGTGCCGGGCGACCCTGCGCGACGGCGTCGACGAGACCGCTGTCCGGCGGGCGTACCGGCGGCACTACGCCGACGAGCCGTTCGTCCGGGTGGTGGCGCAACGCCGCGGGATGTACCGGCTGCCCGAGCCGAAGGTGCTCAGCGGCTCGAACTACTGCGACGTCGGTTTCGCGGTCCGGCCCGAGGCCCGCCAGGTCCTCGCCGTGGCCGCCCTGGACAACCTGGTCAAGGGCGGGGCCGGCAACGCCGTGCAGTCGCTGAACATCCGGATGGGCTGGCCGGAACGACTCGGCCTGGAATTCCCCGGCCTGCATCCGGTCTGATCCCGGCCACCCCCGTGCCGGTCCGCTTCCCCGTCTCACCCCCATCGAAAGAGGACAACCGCTATGCATGCCAGCGAAGAGAAGGAGCCGGTCACCGTCGTCAAGATCGGTGGCAACGCGGCGGTCGACGCCGAAGGCATCTGCGACGACGTGGCGCAGCTCGTCGAGGAGGGCCGGCGCGTGGTGATCGTGCACGGCGGCTCCGCGGAGATCGAGCGGCTCGCCGACCAGATGGGGGTGCCGCAGACCAAGCACGTCGCCCCGGACGGCGTCACCTCCCGGCGTACCGATGAGAAGACCATGGAGGTGGTGACCCTGGCCCTGGCCGGCTCGGTGAAGCCGAAGCTGATCCGGGCCCTGGCCCGGCGCGGCATCCGCGCCATGGGCATGACCGGCATGGACGGGCACCTGATCCAGGCCCGGCGCAAGAAGGCCCAGCGCGCCGTCGTGGACGGCCGCACCGTGCTGGTGCGGGACAACCTGGCCGGCACCATCGAGCACGTCGAGACCGGCATTCTGCACCTGGCGATGGCCCAGGGCATCGTCCCGGTGATCTCGCCGCCCGCGATGACCCTGGACGGCGAGGCGCTCAACGTCGACGCCGACCGGGCCGCCGCCGCGGTGGCCGCCGCCGTCGGTGCCGACGAACTCGTCCTGCTCACCGGCGCGGACGGCGTGCAGGCGGTGCCGGACGACCCGTCCAGTGTGCTGTCCGAGGTGGAGGTGGAGCCGGAGGGTCCGCCGCCGCGCTGGGCCCGGGGCGGGATGGCGCTGAAGCTGGTGGCCGCCCGCGAGGCGCTCACCGGCGGGGTCCGGCGGGTGATCGTGGCGAACGGCCGCGGCAGCAAGCCGGTCCGTGAGGCGCTCGACGGCTCCGGCACCCAGGTCAAGATCGCTCGCTCGGAACGGCGGGCGGAACGGCGCGCGGCCCGGCGCGCGGCATGAACAGCCACGACGCGGTGGACCTGCTGCACCGCATGATCGAGATCCCGTCACCGTCCGGCCGGGAACAGGACCTCGCCGACTTCCTGGCCGGCACGATGGCCCGGCTCGGCATGAGTTCGCGGATCGACGAGGCGGGCAACGCGATAGGCGAGATCGGCACCGGGCAAGGCCCGACGATCGCGCTGATCGGGCACATGGACACGGTGGACGACCCGATCACCGCCCGGCGGACCGAGAGCCGGCTGTACGGCCGGGGCGCGGTCGACGCCAAGGGCCCGCTGGCCGCGATGATCGCCGCGGCGGTGAACGCCGGCCCCGACTTCCCCGGCACGCTCGTCGTCGCGGGGGTGGTCGAGGAGGAGACGCCGGGCTCGATGGGCGCCATGCACGTACGCCGGTCCTGGGAACCGCCGGACGCGCTGGTGGTGGGCGAGCCCAGCGGCTGGAACGGCATCGTGCTGGGCTACAAGGGCAAGCTCGACATCGCGTACCGGGTGCACCGGCCGGCCACCCACCCGAGCAACCCGGTCGAGAAGGCGGTCGAGGCCGCCGCCGCGTTCTGGACGGCGGCCGTGGCCGCGGCCGGCCCGGAGACCAGCCACGCCGCCTTCAACGTGCCCGGCGTGACCCTCTGCGAGCTGGTCGGCGACACCGTCGACGCCCGGCTCGAACTGAGCTACCGCACCCCGCCGGGCTTCGACTCCGACGCGCTGGTCCGGCGCCTGCGTGAGGTGGCGGGCGACGGGATCATCGAGGTGCTCAACACCGTCGGGGCGGTGCGCACCGTCCGCAACGACCCGGTGGTGCGCGCGCTCACCGCCGGCATCCGGCGGGCCGGCGGGACACCGCAGCCCAAGCTGAAGACGGCCACCTCCGACATGAACACCCTGGCCGAGGTCTGGAGCATCCCGATGGCCACGTACGGCCCCGGCGACAGCTCGCTGGACCATTCGGAGAACGAGCACATCGTGATCGAGGAGTTCCTGAACGCGGTCGAGGTCTACCGGGTCGCCCTCGGCGAACTGTCCGCCCTCCCGGCCGCCGTGGAACCGGCCGTGGCCTGATCCCCACCGGCAGCGCGCCGCGGATGACCTCGTCCGCGGCGCACCGGGGCTCCGGCGGGCTCCCGGAGTCGTCACTCGCAGGCCTCCTCCGCGAGCGGCCAGACCGGCAGCGCCTCGAGGAGAGCCCGTCAGGTAAGTACGGACCTGTAAGGGAAGGCGGTGATCACCGGTGGCACCATCGGCATCGGTCTGGCCACCGCGAAGGCCCTGGTCGACGGCGGTGGCGAGGTCGTGGTCACCGGCCGTGACGGGAAGAATCCCCCGAGATGCTCGCCATGTTCGAGAAGGTCGGCGACACGATCACCCCGATGCGCCGGCACGGTTCGGCCGAGGAGGTCGCGCGCGCGGTGCTCTTCCTCGCCTTCGACGCCACCTTCACCACCGGCGCGGAGCTCAACGTCGACGGTGGTCTCGGTCAGCGGCTCACCCGCCCGCAGTGACCACGGCGGGGTGGACACTCACCTCCGACGGTGGCCGTGGCACGGTGGTGGCCGAGTTCGCGGACCGCCATCCGGGGCCGGCCCCGGTCCGGCGACAACGAGGGGTACGGCATGAGCGTCCGCGCGAGACCCCCGTTCGGTGGCCTCGACGCTTCGATGGAGGTCATCAGCGGCAAGTGGAAGGTGCTCATCCGCTGGGCCCTGCGCGACGATCCACAACGGTTCGGCGCACTGAAACGGCAGGTGCCGGGGGTCAGCGAGAAGGTGCTGGCCCGTCAGCTGCGCGAGCTGGAGCAGGACCGGGTCGTCCGGCGCGAGGCGTACGACGACCGCACCGGCTTGCGCGTCGAGTATTCGCTCACCCCGCGGGGCATCGACCTGTACCAGGCGCTGAAGCCGCTGGGTGACTGGGGCCGGCGCCATCTCGCGCCGGACGCAGCGCCCGATCGTGGGTAGGGCTTCGATTCTCACCTCGGCCGTCCGGCGGCGAGCGACAACTGCCGACTTCGGCGAACGGGCTGCCGCGCACCGCGGATGATCTACGCTCGGGTCGATCGGTCAGGCCAGCCGGAATCCCAGGTCAAGGGCACCTCGGCAGCGCGAACGGAGACCCGATGGGCCCATTACTGCGGTTTACCGTGGGACACAAGCTCACGATCCTGGGCGCCACCGGGATGCTTGTCTCGGTGGCCATCGGCATCGCGACCTTCGCCGGACTCGGCACCGTCCGCTCGTCCAGCCAGCAGCGGGTCCTGCTCAACCAGGCCAACGCGATCCTGATCGACCTGGACATGCAGCAGAGCAACATCCAGATCGCCGAACGGGACGCGCTGCTGGCCACCAATGGCGCCGCCCGCAAGGCCGCCACCGACAAACTCGCCGCGATCCGACTGACCGCCGCCGCCGACTGGACGGCGCTGCGGTCCGTGCCGGTGCCCGCCGAGGTCCGCACGAGCCTCGACGACCTGCACACCGGCTACGACGCCTACCTGACCGGCGTCGACGCTCAGCTGCCTGTCATCCTGGCCACCGACCCGGCCGGCCCTCAGGCGGGAGTCCTGCTGCGAGCCGAAGGCGACCGGGCCCAGGCGATGCAGGAGAAGATCACCGCGACCCGGGCGCTCGCCCAGCGGCACGTCGACGCCGCACTCACCGCCTCGAACCACGCGATGACCGAGCTGAAGATGATCATCGGCCTGGCCCTCCTGCTCGGCCTGTCGATCCTGGTCACGATCTCCGTGCTGGTCGCCCGGTCGATCACTCGGCCGCTGCACCGGATGGTGGCCGCGCTCGCGCGGGTCGCCGACCGCGATCTGACCACGGAGGTCGACGTGGCCACCCACGACGAGATCGGCCAGATGGCGACGGCCCTGGCCACCGCCCTGACCGCGATGCGCGGCGCCGTCGCCACCGTCGGCGACACCTCCTCCGCGCTCGCCGGTGCGTCCGACGAGCTGACCGCGGTGGCGGCCGACCTGGGGCAGGCGGCCGAGGAGACCACCGCCCAGGCCGGCACGGTCTCGACCACCGCCCGGCAGGTCGCGGCGAACGTGACCACGATGTCCGCGGCGACCGAGGAGATGACGGCGTCGATCACCGAGATCGCGCAGAGCGCGTCCACCGCGGCCGGGGTGGCCACCGGCGCGGTCCGGACCGCCGAGGAGACCTCCCAGGCGGTGGAACGGCTCGGGCAGGCGAGTGCCGAGATCGGCGACATCCTCAAGGTGATCAACGCGATCGCCGAACAGACGAACCTGCTCGCGCTCAACGCGACCATCGAGTCGGCCCGAGCCGGCGAGGCCGGCAAGGGCTTCGCCGTGGTCGCCGGGGAGGTCAAGGACCTCGCGCAGGAGACCGCCAAGGCCACCGAGGACATCTCCCGCAAGACCGCCGCGATCCAGAGCACGACGAGCGACGTCGCCGACTCGATCGGCCGGATCGCGTCGGTCGTCCACCAGATCAACGAACTGCAGACCACCATCGCCGCCGCGGTCGAGGAGCAGTCGGCCACCGCCTCGGAGATCGGTCGCAACGTCGGCCAGATCGCCGACGGCTCCGGCGAGATCGCCCGCACCATCGGTGAGGTCGCCGTGGCCGCCGGTGCCACCTCTCGAGGGGCGGGCGTGACCGAGGAGTCCGCCGCCAAACTCAGCGACCTCGCCACCCGGGTCGACGTACTGGTCAAGACCTTCCGGTATTGACACCTCCCCCGCGGTCGCGGGAAGCGGTAATCTCCTTCACCGGAACTCCGTCTCCCGGCTCAAGAAGTGCGTCGCAGGAAGGGCCAGGGACCCACCCCCCGTGTGGGAGGAGAGGGCGACAGCTGTTGCACGCTGCCCTCTTCAAGGAGAAATTCCATGCGAATCGGCCTCGGCCTCCCCATCACCGACCCCCACCTGCTCACCGACTGGGCGCGGCGCGGCGAGTCGGCCGGCTTCGACACCCTGGCCCTGCTCGACCGGCTCGCCTATCACAACCCGGAACCGCTCGTGGCGCTGTCCGTGCTGGCCGGAGCGACGTCCCGGATCCGGCTGCAGACCGAGGTGCTGCTCGGCCCGCTGCGCTCCACCGCCCTGCTGGCCAAACAGGTGGCCACCCTCGACATCATGTCCGGCGGCCGATTCACCCTCGGCATCGGCGTCGGCGGGCGCGAGGACGACCACGCCGCCGCCGGTACGCCCGTCACCGCCCGGGGCCGTCTCCTGGAAACCCAGCTCACCGAGTTGCGCCGGATCTGGCGCGGCGAGCCGTACCAGGACGCGGTGGTCGGCCCGCGGCCCGCCACCCCGGCCGGGCCGCCGATCCTGATCGGCGCGTTCGCCCCCGCCGCCCTGCGCCGGATCGCCCGCCACGGTGCCGGTTTCCTCTGCGCCGCGCCGCTTCCCTGGGCCGACAAGCTGGTGAGCACCGTCCAGCACGAGTGGACCGCCGCCGGACGCAGCGGACGGCCCCGGCTGGTCTGCCAGATCAACGTCGCCCTCGGCACCGCCTTCGGGCCGGCCCGCTCGAGCATCGCCGCCTATTACGGCCGCGACGACTGGGGCGTTCCGATCGCCGATCCGGCCGAACTGGTCGACACCGTCGCCGCCTACCGAGCCTTCGGCGCCGACGAACTGATCCTCTACTGCTACGCCGACGACCCCACCCAGGTGGACCACCTGGCCCGGGTCCTCGGCCGCACCTGACCGGCCGCATGAACGGCATCGGACAACGAACACCGAAGAGGGGAAACCGAGGCCTTGCGCTACGTCTGCTCGGCCGATGACTCCCTGACTGACAACTGGAGGTTCCATGCCCAAGGGCTACTGGGTCAGCGTCTACCGCACCATTTCCGACCCGGCGAAACTGGCCGCCTACAACGAACTGGCCCGCTCGGCGGTCCAGGCCGCGGGCGGCCGGACCTTCGTGCGTGGCGGTCGGGTCGTGGCGCACGACGCCGGCATCGCCGAACGCGTCGTCCTGGTCGAGTTCGACAGCTTCGAGCAGGCCGTCGCGGCGCACGAGAGCGCGGCCTATCAGAAGGCGCTGGCCGCCCTCGCCGACGGCGTCGACCGCGACTTCCGCATCGTCGAGGGCACCGACTGACCGGGCCGCGAGGCCGGACGCCGGACGCCGCTTGCACGGCGCCCGGCGTCGTCGGGGTGAGCCCGGGTCAGGCCGTGGTGCAGGCGGTCTGGCCGAGGGTGAAGGAGGCCGGGCTGGTGTTGGCCCCGGTTGCCGTGCCCAGGAAGCCGAGGCTGACCGTGGCACCCGGGGCGACGGCGGCGTTCCAGGCCGCGTTGGTGGCGGTCACCTGATCGCCGGTCTGGGTGACGGTGGCGTTCCAGGCCTGCGAGATCTGCTGACCGTCGGTGAAGTTCCAGCGCAGGTTCCAGCCGTCGATCGGCGTGGTTCCGGTGTTGCGGATGCTCACGTCGGCCTGGAAGCCACCGGTCCACTGCCCGGTGATCCGATAGCTGACCTGGCAGGCCGCCGAGCCGGTCGGCGGTGAGGTCGGTCTCCACGTCGGGCTCGGACTCAGGCTCAGGCTCACCGTCGGGGTGGGACTCGGACTGGAGGTGGCGCCGGAGCGGGAGACCCGGTAGACGACGGTGCCGTGGGCCGGCACCGAGGCCGAGATCGCGCCGGTGGTGGTGCTGTTCGCTCCGGTCCAGGCGTCGAGCAGGGTGAACGCGTTGCCGCTGAGACCGGCGGCGGCGGCCGTGGTGGAGATGGTCCGGGTGCTGCCGGA
>NZ_BOMM01000048.1 GCF_016862195.1 Paractinoplanes ferrugineus
GCGTTAGAGCGCGGCCGGCAATGTCGTTCGTATGTAGTCGATAAGGTCGATCACGCACGCAGTGTCCTCGAATGGGATCAAGTCAGCGCGAAGCTGTGCCACGCGTTGCACCGCCCGCGCCGACGTAGTGCGAGCCGCCAGGTCGACCGCCTCGCGTCCTCGCGAACACGCTTCATCCACGCTCCCGGCGGCAGCCAACGATGAAGCAAACAGCGCGGTGTCGATGGCGAGCCGGCGCACCCGGCCGGCGCCAACACCAGCCACCGCCTGTTTGACCTCGTGCTGCGCGGTGCGATGCGAACCGAGGTCGAACATACAATGCGCCACCTCGTCCGACAGATAAGCCGGTGTGAAGTAGCCGATCCACTCCGGCCGCTCCGACCCCTCGCCCCGGGCGAGATGGCGTTCACCGGTGCGCAAGGCCGTCGAACAGCTCAACGCGTCACCGAGGCGGGCGTAGCAGCGAGCGATGACAGCCCACAGACACGCGTGAAGCACCTCCGGGGCCTCAGCGGGCAGCCCGCTACGCCCGATCTGCGCCATCCGCAGCCCATGGCTCGGATACCCACAATGCAGGGCGAGGTGGCCGAGGCTCACACCGAGCAGATACGCGCCGAACGTCCGGTTATCGCTCTCCATAGTCAGGGAAAGGGCATGGAGATAGTGTCGCTGCGCGACTCCGTCAGCACCGGAATCGACGGCTTGGTAGCCAGCCAATTCGCGGGCTCCCACCGCAATCCGGTAGACCTCACTCCGAACGGCCTCGCCATCATGCCAGCCATAGATCAGCCTGCGGACAGGAACGTCGATGAAGTCAGCCACCTGAGAATGGACTGCGCCAGCACCGAGACCATGGTCAAGATCGCGGAGGTTCTGCAGTCGCCGTGCGGCTTGGTCTACGTCACCAAATCCGATACTCAAAGTGCCGCGAAGCCCTGTGCGGGCCGGACGGCTGTCTCCGCGTAGCCACTGCTGCGCAGGCGCGTCGAGGGCGGCCGGCCGGAAGGGCACGTACGAGCTGGCGGGGCGATCCAGCGCAATAGCGGGATGGGAACGGTGAATAGCTTCCCGTGACAGCGGAGGCGTTATTTCACTAGGGCTACCCATGAATCCGACTGGACCCGCAACAGAATAACTCTCGGTTGGAGTTTCGCAGGGCGCAGCATATGCGGTAGGCACGTCAGCGGTCATCCCAAAATCGTCGACCGAGACAGCAGATTTCCGACGCTGTGTCGGAGCAGAGCGGGTGGGCCGCCGGCGCTCCGCGATCAAGCCGATGTCGGCTGCGTCCTTGACGCCTAGTACGGCGCAGAGCGCTGCGAGCCGCTCGGGGCACATCCCGCCGCCGATGCGTCCCTGCTCGATCCGCCCAATCGTGTTCTCATTCAAAGCCCCGTGCGTGCACGTCGCCAGGGCCGGTTCCCGGTTGGCGGCGTCCGCAACTTCCGGCCGTGACAGGTCCATACGCAGCCGGGCGTTCCAGAACAGCCTATTCGGAACAGGATCCCTCTTCGGCATTGCCGCGCCCCCGGTCGCCCCATCCGTGACTGGACCAGATCAGACATCATTCCAGCGCTTTACACCACGACGCAACCCAACATGTACGGCAGGCGGGACCTATCGCGTGAAACGACGCTGTCGTGACATACGCCGTCGGTCGGAGGCGCCGAAGAGTCGGCGCGGCAGAGACTTGCACGTTGATGCGCGAAGATGCGGTGCGGGCTCGATCGATCGGGTCCCCGGCGCCGCGCGGCTACTGTTCGCTGATGAGCGTGGAACCGAAGCGGGGCAGTGAGTGGACCGTTCATGGGGAGCGGGTGGTCGATGACTCGCGGCGGGCGGTGCTGAGTATCGCTGACGTGGAGCTACCTGATGGGGGCCGCTTCGAGCAGTACGTTTTGCGTATCCCGGCGGCGGCGATGGTCATCGTGCTCGACGACGACGAACGGGTGCTGATGATGTGGCGGCATCGTTTCATCGTCGGCCGTTGGGTCTGGGAGCTGCCCGGCGGCTATCTCGACCCGACCGAGGACTCCATGGCCTGCGCTGAGCGGGAGGTTGAAGAGGAGACCGGCTGGCGGCCGCGCAAGATGGAAAAGTTGATCAGCTTCCAGCCGATGGTAGGCACGATCGACCAGCAGAACATCGTCTACCTGGCCCGAGGCGCCGACTTCACCGGCGCAGAACCGGACATCAACGAGGCCGAGCGCATCGGCTGGATCCCACTGGAGGAGATCCAACAGCTCATCGATGACGGCACCATCGTGGGGGCTGGCTCCGTTTCTGGGCTGCTGGCGCTGCTGCTGCGGAAAGCGACCGGCAAACTCTAGGCGCTCGACAACACCGGCCGGGCGCGCTCGGTGAAGTCCTGCACTGCGGGGAGCCCGACGAACTTGGACAGGCGGTCGGCAAGGTCTGCCAGATAGTCGCGGGAGCGGGACGAGGACAGACCTTCGGCCGCTGTGACGGCGTCGATGCCGATGCGGGCTGCTTCCTCCGGCTCGCCGGTTTGGGCGTGGGCAACGGCGAGCAGGACGAGGTTGAATTGCCGTCCTCGTGCGTACTGCCGACCATCCATGTCGAGTGATCGGCCGGCGAACCGCACAGCGATATCGCCCCGCCCGAGAGCGGTGAAACAGTGGCCGAACTTGGCCGCCAGATACGACTCGTCGAAGTAGCCGATCCACTGCGGCTCGCTGGCCCGGTCAGCCCGGTCGAAAATTGTCTCGGCCCTGGTCAACGCTGAGGCACAAGCCTTCTCATTGCCTCCGACGGCGTGACCTTGTGCTTCGAGTACGGCCGACTCCGCCTCGATGGCGGCGATACCGGCCTGTGCCGCAGCGCGGCCGGCGGCGCGGGCCAGGTCCACCGCTTCCGCCGATGCGCTCAGGAACGCAGCCTGGTGACTCATCGCCGCCAAGATCTCCGCTCCCAGCGCCCGGTCACCGGCACCCGCCGCCAACCGCAGCGCCTGGATCAGGTAGCGCTGGGCCAGCCCGTGCATTCCCGCGTCGTACGAGGCCCAACCTGCGAGCTGCGTCGTCTCCGCGACTGCGGACCACAACTGACGGCCGATTGCCGCGCTGTAGCGACCGTTGACCAGGTCGGTGATCTCGGTGCTGAGGAACCGGACCAGGCTGTCCCGGACATGGCCGCCGCCGAACTGGTTGTCCAACGCCCGGTACGTCGAGGTCATACGGCGAACAGTCTCGACGTCGGCGGCACCGATCATCCGTTCACCGTCACCAGCTGGGTGCTCATCGAACGCCGACATCAGCCACCGCATGGCCGCAGGCAGAAACGCCGTCGCGTTGAAGCCCACCTGCCCCAACAGGTGCCGCCGCATGTCACTGTGCCAAAGGTCAACGGCGACGTCGATGCCGTGCCGCCAATCCAGCGCGAACTCCAGCCCCGACAGGGCGGCTTGGTGATGCTGGTGTTCGCGATCACCGGTTTCGGCGGTCTGACCGGCCTGCTCATTCCGCTGTGGTTCGTGCTGGCCATGGTCGGCCTCGCGATGCCGAACGCCCCGGCGATCGCGCTGTCCCGGCACGGGGAGGCCGCCGGCACCGCGGCCGCGCTGCTGGGCGCGGTGCAGTTCGGCATCGGTGCCCTGGCCGCTCCGCTGGTGGGCGCGATCGGCGTGGGCGCGGTCCCGATGGCGATCGTCGTGTTCGGCGGCATGGCCGCGGCGATGCTCACGCTGCACCTGGTCGTCCGGCCCCGGCAACTGCCGGTCGACCAGATCGACTCCGCGGTGGCCGTAGCGCACTGACACCGACGCGTTCCGCCGCGACTTCGCCGACCACGGTGAGGTCGGGGCGGCCGGCACGGTCCACCGCGCCGAGATGTCCTGGGGGAGCGAGCCCAGGCGTGAAACGAAGAGCCCGAGCCGGCGGACGGCCGGCTCGGGCTCCTGCCGGGTGAAGAGGATCAGAACGCGGTCATCGTGATGGTGGCCAGGCGCGGGTCACCGTCGTGGACCAGGGATTCCTGGTTCTGCACGTCGTCGAAGGCGAACGCGTACGCCTTGCCGTCGACCATGTTGTCGTGGATGACCTTGGCGTACAGGTCGGCCGGCTTGTTCTTGTAGAAGTCGGCCGCGGTGCCGCTCGGCTGGGTGTCAAGGGTGCCGAGCGTGCCCCGGGTCAGGGCCGCGCAGAGGGTGCGGGCGATCGGGCCGACGACCTGGTCGTTCGGGGCGCCCAGGGCGCCGTCGCAACCCCACACGTCGGCGGTGGAAGGCTTGGTGAACGAGGCCACCGGCTTGCCGCTGGTGTCGGTGAAGTTCATGACGTTGCCACTGGTCCGGCCGGTGAACTTGGTGTTCGGCCGGTCCCCGAACGGCACCACGGTGAGGGTCTTGCTCGCGTACGCGTTCCAGGCGCTGGTGATGTACGAGTCGTAGAACGTCGGGCTCATCAGGCCGGCGTCGGCGGCCTTGCCGGGGGCCAGCACGCGCAGCACGGTGCCGTCCGAGCGGGTGACGACGCTCTTCGCGAAGTCGGCGGAGGACTTGACGGCGTCGATGACGTTCTGCCGGCCGCCCGGCTTGAGCGTGCCGGTCGACAGCGTGCCGCCGGTGCCGCCGGTGACGCTCACCGTGTGCGGCACCGCGAACATGTCGACCTGCGAGCTGTTCAGGAACAGGCCGCCCTGGTCGAGGGTGAACTCGCTCCAGTCGAACAGGATGTCGTGGTTGGGGTCGCCGCCGGCCCACGGCGCGGGCTGCACCAGGCCGTCGGTGGTGAGGCGGAAGTCGAGTTTGCGCCCGAACGACATGTAGAGGCGGCCGGAAAGACCCTTCGGCATCTTGATCGTGGTGCTGCCGCCGTTGGCCGGGCCGGCGATCGACACGTCGGGGGCCGGAACCGGCACGGTCCCGCCGCCGGTCCACGCGGTGAACGCGCCGTCCTTGCTGACGTAGCCGAGCTTGCCCGTCGCCAGGTTGACGCCGAGCAGGTAGAGGAAGACCGCGTCGCCACGCCCGGTGTTGTTCTTGATAGTCACCGGGAGCAGGTCGGACGCGGGTGGCACGTCCTCTTTCGGGGCGTTGGTGGTGGGCGCGACGGTCGTCTTGGTCGGAGCCGGCGCGACCGTGGTGGGCGTGCCGGTCGTGGGCTTCGCGGAGGTCGGGGCGGTCGTCGGCGAGACGACCCCGTTGCAGGGCACACCGTTGATCTTGCAGTTGGTGGGCTGGCCGCCGGAGCCGACGAACCCGAAGGTCGCCTTGGCTCCGACGGCCAGCGTCCCGTTCCAGCTTCTGTTCGCGAAGACGACATGTCGCCCCGAGATGTTTGCCTCCGTGTCCCAGAAGCTACCGATCGCCGCACCCGCGGGCAGATCGAACTCCACCTTCCAGGCCGTCATGCCCGCCGCCCCGGTGTTGCTGACGGTCACCTCGTCCTGCCAGCCGCTGCCCCAGTCCGACACGGTGCGAAGGGATGCGGTCGGTGCCGCGGCCGAGGCCGGCAGGGCGATCCACGTCGTGGTCGCGGCCGCCACCGCGACCACGGCGCTGAAGATGAGAGTTCGTTTCCGCATCGTCGGGATACTCCAAAGGATCGGCTTGGGGGACTCGGCCATCCTCGGGAGCGGCCCGGCGACGCATCGAGCCGGAAGCGATCTTTTACGGTTCCGTTAAGGTCCTTCTGCCCGTTCAGCCGGGGTGGATTACCCGCGGTGCCACTTCTGGTTGGCGGTGCCCCCGCACTCCCACAGCTGCAGGCCGGCGCCGTCGTCACCGTTCCAGTCCTTGATGTCGATGCACTTGTTGGCCTGCGGATTCACCAGATCACCGGCGGCCGACAGGACGAACTGCTGGGCCGGGTTACCGCTGCAGCCGACGATCTGGATGACCGCCCCGTTGGCCGTCGAGCCCCAGGCGACGTCCATGCACTTGCCGTTGGACGTCTGCAACGTCCCGTTCACGAACGTCCACTTCTGCGCGCCGGTGCCGTTGCAGTTCCACATCTGCAGCGCCACGCCGTCGGCGAAGTTGCCGTTCGGCACGTCTACGCACTTGCCGTTCCAGTCGCTGATCAGCGAGGTGGTGCTGCCCCCGCCACCGCTCGTGGTCAGCGACAGTCCGTAGGTACCGAGGATCTCGTTCACCGGCTGGAACCACATCGTGCCGCCGGACGAGCAGTTGCCGCTGCCGCCGGACGTCACGCCCTGGGCCTGGTTGCCGGAGATCCACGACCCGCCGGAGTCGCCCGGCTCGGCGCAGGCGTTGCTGCGGGACAGGCCGGAGACGGAGCCCTGCGCGTAGACGATGGTCTCGTCGCGGCCGAGCAGGGTGCCGCAGCGCCAGCCGGTGGTGCGCCCGGACCGGCAGATCGAGCTGCCGACGGCGGCGTCGGCCGAGCCGGCCACCACCACGTTGCCGCCCGAGTAGTTGTTCACCCACGGCTGCGGCGTCCAGTTGCCGTTGGTGCGGATCCACGAGTAGTCGTTGCCCGGGAACGACGAGCCGGCGAACGTGCCCTGGCTGACGTTGTTGTAACCGAGCGTGGGACTGCCGGTGCCGCCGCAGTGCCCGGCACTGACGAAACCGCCGGCCACCGCGAAGCCGACCGAGCACAGCGTGTTGCCGTTGATCACGTACTGGTCGCCGCCGCGGATGTCGTACATCGGGCGCGGTTGCTCGGCGAGGGCCTGCACGGTGACCTCGGCGGCCCCGCTCGTCCGGGCGAAATCGGCGGCCGCCTCCTCCGCGCCCGGCTTCGCCAGGACCACCACCCGGTTGTCGGGGACATCCACATACCAACCCCGGACGTCCGCTTGCGCTGCGAGTGCCGCGTTCCGGTCCAATTTCGTACGGGTGGCGGCGAGCGAGGCGGCGTCATGGCGTACGAGGATCGGGGTCGCGCCTTCCGCCCGTACCGAAGCCTCGGACGCGGCGGAAGTCACCGCGACCGTGAGTTTCGACGCGCCGTCGGGGATCCACGCGCCCGCGAAGGCGGAGCCGAGCCGGGCGCGCAGCCGCTTCTCCACCACCGGCGCCGCCGCCTCGGTGCGCAGCCGTGCCGCGATCTGGCCGTCGTCGAGTTCGAGGTCGCGTCGCATCGCGGCGAGCATGCCCGGCGCGATGTCGAAATCCGCGGGAGCGGCTGATGCGGGTGTGGGGGACAGTGTGCCGGCAGTGATCGTGGCGACCACGATCGCGAGAATTCTTCGACGCATGGGGAGTCCTTCCAGCAGGGGAATGTGCGGAAGGAGAGCGCTCTCTTGATCGGAGTTTGTCTATCTCTGACAACGGTGTCAAGAAATCTTCGGGAAACCTGCCCGAGAGCACCGGAAGGTGCCCTCGCCGCCGATAGGCATCGCGTGCAAGGCTTGGGCTTTCCGGAAGATGGGGCACGGGGCATGGGCATGATCAAGGTCGTCGGACTGGTGTTGCATCCACGCCGCGACTGCGGGTCGGCGATCAACGCGATCGTCGAGTGGGCAACCCGGCGCGAGGTCACCGTCCTCGGGCTGCACGACGAGATCAACCGGATCGACTGCGACGCCGTCGCGGTCACTCAGGAGGAGATGGTCGAGCGGGCTCAGCTGCTGGTCAGCCTGGGTGGAGACGGCACCATGCTGCGCACCATGCGGGCCGTCGAGGGGCGTAAGACGCCGGTGCTCGGGGTCAACGTGGGGCGGCTCGGCTTCCTGGCCGAGGTCGACCTGCCCGACCTGCCGAACGCGCTGTCGGCGATCGACGGGCACAACTTCACCGTCGAGTCACGCACCGCCGTGCGCACCACCCTGCCCGACGGGCGGGAGGTGACGGCGTTCAACGACATCGCGATGGTGCGGGTGCCCGGCGACGGCCTCGCGGCGGTCGGCATCTGCGTCGAAGGTAAAAACTTCGTGAACTACGCGGCCGACGCGGTGATCGTGTCGACGCCCACCGGCAGCACGGCCTATTCGTTCTCGGCCGGCGGCCCGATCGTCTCGCCGAACGTCGAGGGCCTGATCGTCAGCGCCTCGGCCGCCCACTCGTCGTTCAACCGCTCCCTGGTGATGGCCCTGGCCGAACGCCTCGAGCTCAACGTGCTGCCGACCAGCGGCCGGCTCGCGATCGAGGTCGACGGGATCATCGAGGGCTACGCCGGCCCCGACGACAAGCTGGAGATCGCCCCGATTCCCACCGCCGCCCAGGTCGTCCGCCTCGGCGACACCTCGTTCTACGAGCGGGCCCGCCGCAAGCTGCGCGTCGAGGGCAGCGCCCAGGTCGGCCTGCCCGGCGCGACCGACGACGCCGTGGTGGTCGACAGCTTCGAGCGGCAGCGCTACGAGATCCTGCTCGGCGGCGAGACCGCCGGGGTGCTGCACTACCGGCGCCACGGCGGCCGGATCGACCTGATGCACACCGAGATCGAGCAGTCGTTCGCCGGTCAGGGCCTGGCGTCCCGCCTCGCCTCGGCCGCGCTGGAGGACGCCCGGGCCCGGGCCACCCCGGTCGTCGCCACCTGTCCTTTCGTCACCGGTTACCTGGACCGCCACCCGGAATACTCCGACCTGCTATCAGATGGGGCTTGACAGCATGGGCCATCCCGCCATCCTGACCGTCGACGACGACCCATCCGTGTCCCGGGCGATCGCCCGCGACCTGCGCCGTAAGTACGGCGAGAACTACCGCATCGTGCGTGCCTCCTCGGCGAGCGAGGCCCTCGACGCGCTCAAGGAGCTCAAGCTGCGCGGCGGCCGGGTCGCCGTGATCCTCGCCGACTACCGGATGCCGCAGATGAACGGCATCGAGTTCCTCGAACAGGCGATGGACCTGTTCCCCAATGCCCGCCGGGCGCTGCTGACCGCCTATGCCGACACCGATGCCGCGATCTCGGCGATCAACGTCGTCGACGTCGACCACTACCTGCTCAAGCCGTGGGACCCGCCCGAGGAGAAGCTCTACCCGGTGCTCGACGCCCTGCTCGACGCGTGGCAGGCCACCGGTGACCGCGAGGTGGCGGACATCCGGGTCGTCGGCCACCGCTGGTCCGAGCCGTCCTTCCAGATCCGCGACTTCCTGGCCCGCAACCTGGTGCCCTACCGCTGGTTCGCGGCCGACGAACCGGAAGGCCGCCGGCTGCTCGAGGCGGCCGACGCGGGCCCCGAAGCCATCCCGCTGGTGGTGACCGCCGACGGCCGCGCGATGGCCCAGCCCACCAATGCCGAGGTCGCCGAGGCGGCCGGGCTGTCCACCACCCCGGGGCGCGACTTCTACGACCTGGTGATCGTGGGTGGTGGGCCGGCCGGGCTCGGCGCGGCCGTCTACGGTGCCTCCGAGGGCCTCAAGACGCTGCTGGTCGAACGGCAGGCGATGGGTGGGCAGGCCGGCCAGAGCTCGCGCATCGAGAACTACCTCGGCTTCCCCGACGGCATCTCGGGGGCGCAGCTCACCGACCGGGCGCGGCGGCAGGCCGGCAAGTTCGAGGCCGAGGTGCTCAACACCCGCGAAGTCACCGGCCTGCGGCTGGACGGCTCGGCCCGCACGCTCACCTTCGCCGACGGCGGCGAGATCTCGGCCCACTCGATAGTGCTGGCCACCGGCGTCGCCTACCGTCCGCTGGTCGCCGACGGCGTGGCCCGGCTCACCGGTTCCGGCGTCTACTACGGCTCGGCCTCGACCGAGGGTCCGGCCTGCGCCGGTGCCGAGGTCTACATCGTCGGCGGGGCCAACTCGGCCGGCCAGGCCGCGCTGTTCTTCGCCCGCTACGCCAAGAAGGTCACCCTGCTGGTCCGCGGCGCCTCGCTCGAGGCCTCGATGTCCTATTACCTGATCCAGCAGCTCGGCCGGATCGACAACATCGAGGTGCGCACCGGCTGCGAGGTGATCGCCGCCCACGGCGAGGGTCACCTCCAGGCGATCACCATCTGCCAGAGCCCGGACCGCCAGGAAGTCACCGTCGAGTGCGGCGCGCTGTTCGTCTTCATCGGCGCCGAGCCGCGCACCGACTGGCTCGGCGGGACGGTCGCCCGCGACGAACGTGGCTTCGTCTTCACCGGGCCCGACCTGCTGGCAAACGGATCCCGTCCGAAGGGATGGGATCGGGACCGCGATCCGTTCTACCTGGAGTGCAGTGTTCCCGGCATCTTCGCCGCCGGCGACGTCCGGGCCAACTCGGTCAAACGGGTGGCCTCGGCGGTCGGCGAGGGCGCGATGGCCGTCACGCTGGTGCACCGTTACCTGGAGGGGCAGTGAGATGAGTGACACCCCGGTATTGGCCCCGTGCGAACCCGGCCTGCTTACGCCTGACGACCTGCGCACCCTGTTCCTGTTCGAGAAGCTGACCGACGAGCAGCTCCGCTGGATCTCCGACCACGGCTGCACCATGCACATGCCCGCGGGCGGCGTGGTGATCCGTGAGGGCGACCCGGCCACCCAGTTCTTCGTGCTGCTCAGCGGCACCATCGCGCTGTCCCGCCGGGTCGGCCAGGACGAGGTGCAGACCAACCGCACCGAGCAGCGTGGCGTCTACATGGGTGCCACCCAGTCCTACCTGCGCGACGACGGCGTGCCTCGCACCTACATGGGCGGGATGCGGGCGCTCGACGACTGCGACTTCTTCGTGATGAGCGCGGACGACTTCGGGCACATGATGCGCGAGTGGTTCCCGATGGCGATCCACCTGCTCGAAGGCCTGGTCATGGGGATGCGCACCTCGGCCGCCGCGATCAGCGAGCGGCAGCGCCTGCAGGCCCTCGGCGCGTTGTCGGCCGGCCTCATGCACGAGCTCAACAACCCGGCCGCGGCCGCCTCCCGGGCCACCGGGGCGCTCCGCCAGCGGGTCGCCGGCATGCGGCACAAGCTCGGCATGCTGGCCGCCGGCAAGGTGCCCGCCGACCGGCTCGACGCGCTCGTCGAGTTGCAGGAGGAGGTCATCGAGCGGGCCGCCAAGGCGCCCACGCTGACCGCCATGCAGGCCTCCGACCGCGAGGACGAACTCGGCGACTGGATGGACGAGCACCGGGTCACCGGCGGCTGGGACCTCGCCCCGGTCTTCGCCCAGGCCGGCATCGACGTCGACTGCCTCGACGACATCGTGGTCAAGGTGGGCTCGCCCGATCTGCTCGACCAGGCCATCCACTGGCTCGGCTACGCCCTTGAGACCGAGCAGCTGATGACCGACATCGAGGACGCCACCGGCCGGGTGTCGTCGCTGGTCAACGCGGCCAAGCAGTACTCACAGATGGACCGGGCCGCGCACCAGTGGATCGACGTGCACGGCGGCCTCAAGTCGACGCTCGTCATGCTCACCCACAAGATCGGCAACGGGATCGACGTGGTCAAGGACTTCGACCGCTCGCTGCCGCAGATCCCGGCCCACCCGGCCGAGCTCAACCAGGTGTGGACCAACCTGATCGACAACGCGGTGCAGGCCATGAACGGGGTCGGCACGCTGACGCTCAAGACGTACCGGGAGGACGACCATGTGGTCGTCTCCATCGGCGACACCGGACCGGGCGTGCCCGAGCAGCTCAAGAAGCGGGTCTTCGAGCCGTTCTTCACCACCAAGCCGGTCGGTGAGGGCACCGGGCTGGGGCTCGACATCTCCTACCGGATCGTGGTCAACGGGCACGGTGGCGACATCGTGCTCGACTCCAAGCCGGGGGACACCCGGTTCATGGTGCGGCTGCCGCTCACCGAGCCGTCCTCGGCCTGACGCCGGCCCCGCCCGGGGCGGTCCCGGTCAGGGACCGACCCGGGCCAGCAGGCCGTTGCACGCCACCTGCTCGACCGGGGGGCGTGGCTGCGGTGCGTCCTGCGGCCACCACTGCGACACCGACTGCACGCCCGGCTCGACCAGGGTCAGCCGCGGATGGTCGAACAGGGCGGCCAGCTCGGTGCCGGAACGGGCGGCGGTCTGCCGTTCGGCCGTCGCGCGGACGGCGGCGAACTGCTCCGCGCTCATGTATTCCAGGGTGACGTGGGTGGCGGCGACGTAGCTGCCCTCGGGCAGGGCGTCGATCAGCGTGGCGAGCAGCCGCTGGGGATCGTCGTCGTCGCGGATGAAGTGCAGCACGGCGATGAGCAGCAACGCGACCGGCCGGTCGAGGTCGAGCACCTCGGTCAGCTGCGGGTCCTCGAGGATCGTCCGGGGCTCGCGCAGGTCGGCCTCGAGATAGGCGGTGCGGCCCCGCGGGTCACCGGTCAGCAGGGCCCGGGCGTGCACCAGCACCAGCGGATCGTTGTCGACATAGACGATGCGCGAGCCGGGGTCGACCTCCTGGGCGATCTGGTGCGTGTTGGGGGAGGTCGGGATGCCGGTGCCGACGTCGAGGAACTGGCGGATGCCCTGCTCGGCCAGGAAACGGACGGCCCGGTGCAGGAACCAGCGGTTTTCCTGGGCGGTGAGCCGGATCGTCGGCATCTGCTCCTCGATGCGGTGGGCCGACTCCCGATCCGCCTCGAAGTTGTCCTTGCCGCCGAGCAGGTAGTCGTAGCGGCGAGCCGGATGGGCGACGGAGGTGTCGATCGGACCGGACTCCTGGTGACTGCTCATCGACCCTCCACTGTGCTCAGCCGTGGATCAACATCGTAGTACCCCGGCTCAGCCCTGCCGGGTGGGCCGGATGGTCAGGTCGCCGATCTCGACGTCGTCGGGCTGGTCGATGGCGAAGGCGATGGCCCGGGCCACCGCCACCGGGTCGATGCCGAGCTCGGCCATGCTGCGCCGGACCTCCTCGCGTACGGCCGGGTCGTCGACGGCGGTGTCGATGAGCTCGGTACGCACATAGCCGGGGGAGATCGACGTGGTGCGCAGGACGCCGTCGGTGTTCTCCTGGCGCAGCGCCTCCAGGAAGGTGCGGACCGCGTTCTTGGTGCCGGCGTACACCGCCTGGGTGGGAACGATCTTCAACCCCGACGTCGACACGACCGTGACCAGGTGGCCGCGACCCTGCCGGTGGAACGTCGGCAGAGCCGCGGCGATCCCGTTCAGGATGCCCTTGACGTTGACGTCCACCATCGCCGACCAGCCCGCCACGTCGAGCTCGGCCATGAGGCCGATCCGGGTGATGCCGGCGTTGCCGACAAGCACGTCCAGCCGGCCGAAGCGCTCGACGGCGGTGTCGACGAGCGCCCTGAGATCGGCGGGCTCGGTCACGTCGACCCGGATGGCGGCCGCGGTGCCGCCGTCCGCCGCGATCTCGGCGACCAGCTTGTCGAGTCGTTCGGTGCGCCGCGCGCCGAGCACGACGATCGCACCGAGGGAAGCGAGGTGGCGAGCTGTCGCCTCGCCGATGCCACTGCTCGCGCCGGTGATGGCGACGACCTTGTGGGCGATGGGCATAGCGGTCCTCCTAGAGTGGACACATGTCCGGTTACCCCGACAAGCATAGCGGACACATGTCCGCTTATCCGCCCCGGCGAGCTGACGCCCAACTGAACCGGGATCGGATCGTCCAGAAGGCCCGCGAGATGGTGCGTGAACCGGGCGAGCTCAAGCTCAACGCGGTCGCCAAGGCGTGCGGCATCGGCCAAGGCACTCTCTACCGGCACTTCCCGACCCGGGAGGACCTGCTGGCCGAGGTCTACCGCCACGAGGTCGACGAACTGGTCGCCGCCGCCCCGCTGCTCCTGGCGCGACACCAGCCGGTGGAGGCGCTCGCGGCCTGGTTCGACCGGGTGGCCGCCTACGCCCGGGTGAAACGCGACGTGTTCGCGGCCGTCGAGGCGGGCACCTGGCGTGACCTGGCCGCGCACAGCCTCGGCCCGATCGGCGAGGCGGTCGAACTGCTGCTGAGCGCCGGGCGTGCGGCCGGCCGCATCCGCCCCGACGCCGAGGCCCGCGACGTCATCGTGCTGATCAGCTGGCTGTCCCGGCTCGACGACGCCGAGCTGGACGCCCGCGGGGCACGGCTGCTCGCCATCCTCGTCGACGGCCTTCGCGCATGACGACGGCGGGCGTCGACAGCCTTCGCGCACGGAAAAGGCGGGCACGCGGCCGGGGCCGCGTACCCGCCTGATCAACGCACTCAGAGCAGGCCGCGGATGTAGGCCGCCTGGCCCGCGTGCTGCGCGTCGTCGTCGTAGACGCTGATCAGCCGGACCCCCAGGGTGACCGGCGGATCCCAGGCCTTGTCGACGACCCGGTCCAGGTCGGCGTCGGTGAGGCCGCTGATGAACTCCATCGTGCGGTCGTGCACCGAGCGGTAGTAGTCCTCCAGCACCTGGGCGCTCTCCGGGAGCACCGCCGCCACCTCCTCGGCCGAGTGACCGTAACCGGTGTCCGAGTCGTCGGCGGGCAGACCGAAGCGCTGCGCCCAGCCCCCGGTCGGATAGATCTGGCCGGTGCCGATCAGATCGGCCACGTGGTCGTCCTGCACCCGGGTCGCGTGCCAGATGAGCCACGCGATCGTGTTGGCGCCGGGAGCCGGAGCCCACCGCAGCTGATCGGCTGTCAGGCCGTGCACGGCGGTGTGAACCAGCTCGGGCAGGCGCCCGAAGGCGTCGGCCAGAATGTCCTTGGCGTCCATTCCCTACTCCGTCCCACTCGGGTTCTGCGTGTCCGCGCGCTGCGTGTCCGATTTCCCGGTACCCGCGGAGTCGCCGGTGCCGGTGCCGGACTTGGTGTCGCCGGCCGTGCCGTCGCCGGTTCCGGTGTCACTCGGCGCGGAGTCGGTGCCGGTCTGACCGCCGTCGCCGGTGGGGGACTGGGTGATCGGCAGGTCACCGGTCGGTGTGCTGCTCGGCTGATCGGGGTTGGGGGTGGTCGCGTTGTCGGTAGGCGCCGTCGACCCGGAGGGCGCCGGCGTCGGGTTCGTCGCCGGTTCCTTCGCTCCGCCGCTCTTGTCGGTGAACAAGCTGGTCAACGTGGCCCGGTCGCCGTTGCCGCCGCGGGTCGCGTCGGCGATCGACCGGCCCGCCACCAGCTCGGCGGCCGTCAGTGCCCCCATGGCCAGGACGAACAGTGCCCCGGCCACCATCGCGACCCGCTTCCAGCGGATCCGGCTAGGCGTGGACGGCTGCGACGGCTTCTCCTCCACCGCCGCCTCGACGGGCGGTGTGCCCACGGCTGCCGGCGCGAGGAACGTGCCCTCGATCTTCTTGCGGCCACGGTCGATCGAACGGTGGTAGATCTCCGTTCCCACCGAGCCGATCAGACTTGCCACCGCTGCGCCCGCGAGCGTGCCCGCCACGCCCAGGAACGACCCGATGACGGCCGCCGACACCGCTGCCAGCACACCGGCAATGGTCTTCGGGATGTCGATGCCGGACCAGATCCGGTCCGGTGCGTGCTCGGTCATGTCCTCCTCTGTCCTGTGGCCTCTACTCGGTTCTCCTCGACAAGGCTCCTAGCCTTTACCGCACGGCTCTTCGCTAAACCCCGACGCTCCGCCAGCACCACCCGCAAGGGGCGGACCACCACCCCTTCGGACTCCAGATGGAGCCGGGCCAGCCTGCGGTTACGTACGATGCCGAGCACCCCGACGAAGATCACGAGATACTGGACGGACATCGCGATCTTGAAGTCGGTGATGTCGTAGTCGGCCCGCCCGCCGGTGCGCCAGTCGAGGATGAGCCCGATCAACTCGATGCTGACGAGCGAGGCGACGAAGCCGCCTACGTTGACGACGCCGGTCGCGGTGCCGAGCCGGTTGGCCGGATTGAACGTACGCGCGTAATCGAACCCGATCATCGAGCCCGGACCGCCGAGCCCGAGCGCCAGCACCAGAAGCACCAGCACCGGCATCGGCGCGTGACCCGGCCAGGCCAGCACCAGGCCCCAGCCGATCGCGTTGATGGCGACGATGCCGAGCACGAGATAGGAGCGGCGCAGCGGGTAACGCTGCACGAGCATCCCGATGATCGGCCCGGCCGCCATGCCCACCAGCACGAACAGCGTGAGCAGGGCGCTCGCGGTCGGCCGGGCCAGGCCCTCGCCGGCGATCAGGAACGGGAAGCCCCACATCAGCGCGAACACCGTACCGGTGAACTGGGTGGTGAAATGGCTCCACAGCCCGAGCCGGGTGCCGGGGTGCCGCCACGCGCCGGCCAGATCGGTGCCGAGCTGGCGCACGGTGACCGGCGCGCCGCTGGAGATCTTGCGCGCCGGCGTGTCCCGCATCGCGGCGAACGCGACGATCGAGACGAAGACCCCGGCGCCGGCCGCGCCGAAGAACGCGGTGGTCCAGCCCGGACCGGCGAGCAACGCGGCGAGGGGTACGGCCGAGAGCACCTGCCCGGCCTGGCCGACGATCCCGGTCAACTGGGTCAGCACCGGCACCCGGCGGGCCGGGAACCAGCGCGGCACGAGGCGCAGCACACTGATGAACGTCATCGCGTCACCCGCGCCGACCAGGATGCGAGCGATCACCGCGCCCTCGACGCCGTGCGTGGTCGCCATCAGCCCCTGCCCGGCCGCCATGATCAGACCACCGCTGACCACCAGCCGCAACGAGCCGAACCGGTCGAGCAACAGTCCGACCGGCACCTGAAGACCGGCATAGACCAGCAGCTGAAGTACGGCGAACGAGGCCAGCGCGCCCGCCCCGACGTGGAACCGGTTCTGCGCGTCGAGCCCGGCCACGCCCAGCGACGTCCGGTGGAGCACGGCCACGACGTAGGCGGTGAGGCCCGCAGCCCACACCGCCCAGGCCCGCCAGCCGGGTCGCATGGACATGTCCTACCTTCCGCTCGCTCCTCACCCACGTACGGAAGCAAGCCTTCTCTTCCCGGGGTGGCCGGAACAACGAAACGGGGCCAAGGCCACACGTGCCCCTGGTCACCCCCGATCGAGTGACCGCCCGGCCGGCGCCGGGCCGGGCCCCTGGACGCGGCTGCGGCTTGACATTCCCGGTGGAGGCCCCACGGTTACCGGCATGACGATTCCGAAGGCGGGGACGGAGTGGCCGGGTGGGCGAAATGTGCGCGATCTCGGCGGCCGGGCGTTGCGCGGTGGCGGGCACACGGCTTTCGGGCGGGTGTACCGGTCCGGGGCGCCGGAGCACCTGACCGACGCGGGGTGGGCCGCGGCCAGGGCGGCCGGCGTGCGCACGGTGGTGGATCTGCGGAACGCGCCGGCCGAGACGCAGCGCACCGCGGACCACCCGGTCGTTGCCGCCGAGGCGCTGCGCGGGCTGGTCTTCGTGCCGGCGCCGACCGAGGATCCGGCCGATGCCGAGTTCCTCCGGGTGTGCGGACCCTATCTGGATCATCCGCGGTCCTGGTCCGACAACGTGCGCCTGGCCCCCGGCCGGGTCGCGGCCGCGCTGCTGGCGGTGGTGCGGGCCGACGGAGTGGTGCTCGTGCATTGCGCGGGCGGCCGTGATCGCACCGGGATGATCTCCGCGATGTTGTTGCACCTGGCCGGCGCGACCGAGGAGGCCATCATCGAGGACTACGCGGCCGGCTGGCGCGGGGCGGGCGCCTACTCGGGGCACGGATGGGTCTACGACCCCGACCGTGAGAGCTGGTTGCGGCAACGGCGCGGGCCGGTCGACGCCGAGCAGCTCGAGCGCGAGGTCGCGGCGCGGGTGCCGGCGCTGCGTGAGTGGGTGGCGACGTTCGACAGTTCGGCCCTCCTGGACTCCGCCCTCCTCGACCCGGACGACATCCGCGCTGTCCGAGCGTTGCTCGTGCCATGAGCTGCGGGGGGCTCCTGGGCGGCGCCGCAAAGTTGTCGTACCCGAGCCGTAAGTTGTCGGCATGACCGAGGATGCGCCCACCGAGACCGGTTTCGACGCTGCCGGCTTCGACGCTGCCGTCGAGCAGGCCCAGGCCGCCGCCAAGTCCTACTACGACACGGGCGACGTGCTGATCACCGACGCCGACTACGACGCGCTGCTCGATCGCATCACCGCGGCCAAGCATGCCCATCCGGATTGGGACGATCGAGGCGTCACCACCCGGGTGGCGGCCGGGGCGTCCAGCGGCGGAGATGTGCGGCACCCGGTGCCGATGATGTCGCTCGGCAAGGTCACCGGCGAGGACGAGGTCCGGGCGTTCGTGGCGAGCCTCGGCGGCGAGCCGTGCCTGGTCGAGGTGAAGCTCGACGGGCTGGCGATCCGGGTCGAATACAAAGCGGGGCGGCTCGCCCTGGCCGCGCTGCGCGGCGACGGCAGCACCGGGGAGGACGTCACCGCCCAGGTGCTGCGCGGGATCGCCGGTCTGCCGGCGCGGTTGGCCGAGGCGTGGACCGGTGAGGTCCGGGGCGAGATCTACATGACCGTCGGCGACTTCGAGACGGCCAGCGCCAACCGGGTCGCCGCCGGGGCCAAGGCGTTCATCAACTCGCGCGGGGCGGTGGCGGGATCGATCCGCAGCGTCGATCGCACCTACGAGACGCCGATGACCTTCGCGGCCTACGACATCTCCGGCGACTTCCCCGCGCACCGCGAGCGGATGGATCGCGCGGTCGAGCTCGGCTTCCCGGTGGCCGGGCAGCTCGCCACCGGCGAGGTTCAGGTGGCCGCCGACGCCGAGACGGCGCTCGCCGCCGTGGCGCGCATCGGTGAGTTGCGCCGGGGTCTGGAGTTCCCCATCGACGGCGCGGTGCTCACCGCCGATCTGGAGTCGACGCGGCGCCGGCTCGGGTCCGGCAGTCGCACCCCCTATTGGGCGGCCGCGTTCAAATATCCCGCCGACACCGGGTCGACGGTGCTGCGCGACATCGAGGTCCGGGTCGGGCGCACCGGGCGGATCTCGTTGCGGGCGGTGCTCGATCCGGTGTTCGTCGACGGCACCACGATCACCTATGCGACGCTGCACAACCCCAAGTTCGTCGAGGAGCAGGGTCTCGCGATCGGCCAGACGGTGGCCGTGTGGCGGGCCGGCGACGTCATTCCCCGGGTGACCGCGCCCATCGGCGAGCAGCCGCACGGCCTGACCCCGTGGACGCCACCCGAGACCTGCCCGCAGTGCGGTGAGCCGTGGGACAAGTCAAGCCTGCTCTGGCGCTGCCACACCGCCTCGTGCAGCGCCACCAACGCGCTCGAATACTGGTGCAGCCGCGAGGCCATGGACGTCGAGGGCGCGGGCGAGGCGCTCTGCGTCGCCCTGGTCAACGCCGGGCTCGCGACCGACGTCGCCGACCTCTACAAGCTCACCGAGGAGCAGTTGGCCGAGCTGCCGGTCGGCAACACCAAGGCCGGTGGCGTCGTGCTGCTCGGCAAACTCAACGCGGCCAAGGTCGTCGCCTCCCTCGAGCACAGCAAGACGCAGCCGTTCAACCGCGTCATCACCGGCCTGGGCATCCGGATGACCGGGCGCAGCGTCGGCCGCTGGCTGGCGGCCCGCTTCAAGACCATGGACGCCCTGCGAGCCGCCACCGTCGAAGAGATCGCCGAGATCGACAAGATGGGGCTGATCAAGGCCCAGCACGTCGTCGACGGCCTCACCGCCATGGCCGGCGTCATCGACCGGCTGGCCGCGGCCGGCGTCACCATGAGCGTGCCCGAGACCGCCGGCGACAAGCCCTTGGCGGACAAGACCTACGTCGTGAGCGGCAGTGTGCCCGGCTACACCCGCACCACCGTCAGCGAACGCATCGAACAGCTCGGCGGCCGCGCCAGCGGCAACGTCTCCGCCACCACCACCGCCCTGGTCACCGCCGAGACGACCACGGCCAAGGCGACCAAGGCGGCCAAACTCGGCATCCCGATCATCGACCCGGCCGAGTTCGCCAAGATGCTCGCCCCCACAGACTGAGCGCCCGCCGCCCGATGAAGGGTGGCCTGGTGACGCTCACCCGTTACCTGGCCGAGGAGCTCAGCCCGCGCGGCATCCGGGCCAATTCGGTCTCGCCCGGCTCGACCCGCACCCGCATCGGCGGCAACGCGTTCGAGCTCTACCCCGAGGTGATCCCCGGCCTGGCGGCGGAGACCGCGCTCGGCCGGCTGGGCGAGCCCGACGACATCGGCAAGGTCATCGCCACGTTGCTGGGCGACGAGGGTGGCTGGGTCACCGCCCAGGACATCGAGGTCTCGGGCGGCCTCAACCTCTGACGGGCCGCCCGCGTCACGGCGTCGCGGCCGGCGGCAGGCGGTAGGTGGAGACGTGTGCGGGCGAATCCGCGGTGAACGGGGCGCCGGCCCAGTCGGCGTGCCGGGACTCCAGCTCGAACCCGGCCAGCTGGGCCATCAGGTCGAGCTCGGCCGGCCAGACGTAACGGTGCGGCGACCGGAACAGCCTCGCCTGCCGCAACCCGTCGAACCAGAAGTGGTGCGAGACAAGACCTTGATTCAGTACGTCGTACGTGTGGACCAGCACGTATCCGTCCTCGGCACGATGCACCGAGCCGTCGCGGCCGGGCGGCAGCCCGCGCAGATCGGGCACGAACAGCTCGACCACGAACCGCCCGCCCGGCCCCAGATGCCGTGCCGCGTTGCGGAAGCACTCCACCTGCTCGGCCTGCGTGAGCAGATTGGAGATCGTATTGAAGACCAGATAGACCAGGGTGAACTCGCCGTCGACCCGGGTGGCGGCCATGTCCCCGATCTCGACCCGGAACGACGGCTCCTTTTCCCGCAGCCGCCCGGCCATCGCCTCGGACAGCTCGATCCCGGTGACCGGCACGCCGCGCGCGGCCAGCGGAATCCCCACCCGCCCGGTGCCGACCGCGAACTCCAGCGCCGCCCCGTCCCCGGCGAGCGCGGCAAGCCGATCCACCGCCGGATCCACCACCGACGCCGCGAACATCCCCTCGCCAGGCGTGTCGTACGTGGCGGCGGCTTCCTCGTCCCAGAGCATGCCGCCGACCCTACGGCCGGGCCTCATCGACGGCACCCTATATATGGGCCGCGGCCAGTTGATGCGCCGAACCACCGGCTCCGGGACGCGCGTTCTCGGCCTTGCTGAGTTCGGACCAGTCGAGCTGGAAGCCGGCGGCAGCGCTCAGCTGCCGCAGAAAAGCGCGCAGGGCGCGGCCATTGCCTTCATGGAACGGGTGCATCGAGTTGAGCTCCCCGTAGAAGTGGGCGAGGCTCGACAGTAAGGTCTCCCGATCGAGGCCGACGAGGTATCCCTCTTCGGCGAGTTCGGACAGGACGGCGCCGACCCGGTCGTCCACGAAACGCTATTTCTTCGGCGATGAGATCGTCGGCGGAGACAAGGCCCGAAGCTACGTCGCGAAGTCGGTCCTGCCACTCGTCGTCGAACTCCACACCTTCGAGAGCCGCGTTGGCGGTGGCAAGGGCGACCGCAGTCTCGGGGTCGGTCAACTGGCGCGAGTAATACCGTTTCATGAGGTCGGTGCTGAGCTTCGCGGAGGAAGACGCCGAGTCGGGAGGCGCGGCCCGGGGCAGCACGCCAGGGCAGTTCGCTGTGAGTCCTGCGGGACATTTCGACAGCGGAGAACTTGCCGTATTCGGCAGTGACCCGATCCACCGTCTCCAGCTGTGCCGGCGTCAGCCGGGCCGGATCTCCACCGATAAAGCACCGGGACGACGGGACCTTGCCGCCAAGCCTCGATATCTTCGTCGAACATCGGAACGCCATGACGCGCGAGGTGTCAACCCTGGCAGTAGTAAACGAGCTTCATGGTGGTGAGGCGCCCGACGCGGCCGATCAGCCCTTTGAACCGGATCCGGCGCCTGCCCGGGTCTGGTTCGAAGCCGACGCGGGGCTACAAGAGATATTTGCTGAGCCAGTCGATGGTCTCCTGGAGGTAGTCGGCCCGGGACTGCTGGTTGAGCAGTTGGTGGCCCTCGTCGGGGAACAGCAGATAGCGGTGTGGGATCTCGCGTGCTGACAGGGCGGCCGCGACCTGGGCTGATTCGATCACCGGGACGTTGGTGTCGTTCTCGCCGTGGATCAGCATCAGGGGTGCGCGCAGGTCGTCGATGCGGGTCATCGGGGACAGGTCGGCGAGCAGGGCGGCGTCGGTTTTCGGGTCGCCGTACTTGGAGACGGCGGCCGCGGCGATCCAGGGCTCGGTGTGCTCGTAGAAGGTCGCGAAGTCGGACATGCCGCACACGTCGATGCCGGCCCGGAACAGGTCGGGGAACCAGGTCAGGGCGATCAGCGTGAGGTAGCCGCCGTAGGACCGGCCCATGCAACCGATGCGGGCGGGATCGGCGACGCCGGAGAACACCAGGAAGCGTACGGACGAGCGCACGTCCTCGATCCCGGCGTAGCGCAGCCGGCCGTTGTCGGCGTTGACGAACGACCGTCCGAAGCCCGACGACCCGCGTACGTTCGGGGCGAACACCGCGATCCCGCGCGCGACCAGGGCCTGGAACAGGGGGCCGTGCCGGGGCCGCTCCTGGTCCTCGGGCCCGCCGTGGAACCAGAGGACGGTCGGGAACGGGCCGTCGCCGGCCGGGCGGAAGAGCCATCCGCTCAGCCCCAGCTCGTCGTGCGCGGAGTAGAACTCGAGGGTCGGCTCGACCGCGTCGGGGGCGGCCGGCGCCACCGACACCGGTTGCACGGCCCCGTCGGCGTAGACCCAGATGCCGCTGGGCTGTCCCGGCTTTTCCGCGGCGAAGCCGAGGGTCCGTCCGTCGGCGCTCCAGGTGAGGTCGGCGGCGACCAGTCCGGGCATCGGCACCGTCTCGCGGCCCTCGTCGCTGAGCGAGATCACCTCGATGGAGGAGGTGCCGCCCCAGACGTTCCAGAGCACGGCCACGCGGGAGCCGTCGGGCGCGAGGGCGAACGATTCCACCTCGGCCCGGTCGGAGGCGGCGAGCAGGCGGCCGGTGGTGACGAGCCGGGGCAACTCGTCGACCTCGGAGCGCATGATGATCCCGTCCGGGCCGAAGACGGCCTGCTCGCCGATCGCGACGAACCGGTCGGTGCCGGTGGCGAGGGAGCGTTCGACGACGTGGCGGGAGCCCCGGGGGCCCATTCGGAGCAGTGCCGTGCCGTCGAAGAAGTCGAGCAGGGTGATCAGCTCACCGGTGCCGACGACGGTGCGGGTGCCCGACGCCGGCTCGATGAGCAGGGCGGTGGTCAGGTTCTCGGTGACGACCAGCTGGGACCGGCCGGGCAGCCACCGCATGTTGTCGGCGGCGTCAGTGCCGAAGCCGGCCACCTGGTGCAGGCCGGAGCCGTCCGGCCGGACCAGCCACACCTCGTGGCGGGGTCCGCCGCCGGGGGCGGACAGGCAGGCGAGCCACCCGCCGCCGGTCGACCACAGCACCTGGGCGACCGGGGCGTCTCCGGTGTCCACCCGGAACGCCATTCCGGTGCCGACCTGCTGCACCCACACCTGCGGCCGGCCCCCGCGGTCGGACACATAGGCGCAATGTCCACCGTCCGGCGAGAGCGCGGGTGAGAAGCTGCCACCCGCCTCCGTCGGTAGACTTTCCGCCCAGCTCGTCGGCAGTACGCTGGCGTCCACTGGCCCTCTCGAATCCACTGGCCCTCTCAAATCCCCTTGTCCTGCAACCACATCTCCAGCAGGGCGAGCTGCCACAGCTGGTTCGCGCCGAGTGTCGTACGCGGCGTGTTGGGATCGGCGAGCAGCCGATCGACGTACTCCGGGCGGAACAGGCCCCGCGCCCGCGCCGCCGGTGCGAAAAGCGCGTCCCGCACCTTGTCGAGCATCGGTCCTTCGAGGTGCCGGATGCCAGGTACCGGGAAGTAGCCCTTCGTCCGGTCGATCACCTCATCGGGAACGACGCCGCGGGCCGCCTCCTTGAGCACTCCTTTGCCGCCGTTGGCGAGCTTCAGGTCGGGCGGGCAGGCCGCGGCCAGCTCGACGAGTTCGTGGTCGAGGAACGGCACGCGCGCCTCGAGCCCCCACGCCATGGTCATGTTGTCGACCCGCTTGACCGGGTCGTCGACGAGCATCACCTGCGAGTCCAGGCGGAGCGCGGCGTCGACGGCGGTGTCGGCGCCGGGCCGGCCGAAGCTCGCCGCGACGAACTCGCGACTGACGTCGCTCGCCATCAGCCAGTCGGGGCTGAGCTGTTGCGCGAGTTGCGCATGCGGCCGGTCGAAGAACTCGGCGGCGTACGCGTCGACCGCCCCGGACAGCGGCACGTCGGCGAGTGGCGGATACCAGCTGTAGCCCGCCAGGATCTCATCCGCCCCCTGCCCTGATTGTACGACTTTAACCGACTTCGACACATCTTCACTGAGCAGGTTGAACGCGATGCAGTCGTGACTGACCATCGGCTCGCTCATCGCCGCGACGGTGCGGTCGACCGCCGGCAGGAAACGATCCTTGCCGATCCGGATCTGGTGGTGCACGGTGTCGAACTGCTTCGCGACGATGTCGGAGTAGGCGAACTCGTCACCGCTCTCGCCGCCCGCCGCCTCGAACCCGATGCTGAACGTGGTCAGCCCACGCTGCCCCTGCTCGGCCAGCAGCGCCACGATATAGCTGGAGTCGATCCCGCCGGACAGCAGCACCCCGACCGGCACGTCGGCGACCATCCGCCGTTCCACCGCCACCCGCAGCTTCTCGTGCAGTGCCGCCGCCCACTCCGCCCGCGACAACGAGAGATGCCGGGTGAACGACGCCTCCCAGTACACGGTGTCGGTGAACCGGCCGTCCCGCTGATAGACCCGGACCGTCGCCGGGGACAGCTTCCGGATCCCGTTGACGATGGTGTGCGGGGCCGGCACGACCGAGTGGAACGTCATGTAGTGCTGAAGGGCCACCCGGTCGATGGAGGTGTCCACGTCACCGGCGGCGAGCAGGGCCGGCAGTGTCGACGCGAAGCGCACCCGCCCGCCGGTGGCGGAGTAGTAGAGCGGCTTGATGCCGAGCCGGTCCCGGGCGATCGTCACCTCGCCGGTGGCGTGCGACACGATCGCGAACGCGAACATGCCGAGGAAGCGCTTGACGCAGTCGGCGCCCCACCGGTGGAACGCCTTGATGATCACTTCGGTGTCGGACGTCGAGAAGAACCGGTAACCGGCCCCCTCGAGCTCACGTCGCAGCTCCTGATAGTTGTAGATGCAACCGTTGAAGACCAGCGTCAGGCCGAGCTCCGGGTCGATCATCGGCTGTGCGCCGGCGTCCGACAGATCGATGATCTTCAGGCGGCGATGACCCAGCGCGACCGGCCCCGAGGACCAGAGTCCGGAGCCGTCCGGCCCGCGCGACTCCATGCTGGGCAACATCCGCCGGACGGCCTCCTCATCCGCTGCGTTCCCGTCGAACCGGAGCTCACCGGCGATCCCGCACATGCGTCCTCCCCAACTTCACGACAACAACCAGGTGTCCTTGGAACCGCCGCCCCGCGACGAGTTGACAATCATGCTTCCGGCCGGCGCGACCCGGGTGAGGGCGGCCGGTGCCACCACCGACGGCGAGCCGGTACCGGTGAAGACGAAGGCGCGCAGGTCGACGTGCCGGGGTGTGAGCTGGCTCCCGTCGAAGACCGGCGCGGTCGACAGCCGCACCAACTCCTGGGCGACCCAGCGGTGCGGCGCCGTCCGGATCTGCTTGCGCACCGCGGCGATCTCCTCGGCCGAGGCGTGCGGGCCGATCAGGATGCGGTCCCCGCCGTACCCGTCGACCGGCTTGCAGACCAGCTCGTCCAGGCGGTCCAGGACGACCGCGAGCTGGTCGGGCAGCCCGCACAGATAGGTCGGCACGTCGGCCAGCAGCGGCTTCTCACCCAGGTAGTACTCGATCAGCCGGGGCACGTAGGCGTACACCGCCTTGTCGTCGCCGATGCCGTTGCCCATCGCGTTGGCCAGCACGATGGTGTCCGCGTGCAACGCGGCCACCAGGCTCGGCCCGAGCGGCATGCCGTCCGCGCCGGGCGCGTGCATCAGCGTGTCCTCGTCCATCCGGAGGTAGATCACGTCGACCCGGTAACGCTTGCCGTCGCGCAGCCGGTAGACGACGGTGTCGTCGACGAACAGCTCGGTGCTGCGGATGACCGGCACGCCCATCTCCTCGGCGAGCATCCGGTGCTCGAACCAGGCCGAGTCGTCCGGGCCGGTGCTGAGCACGACCACGTTCGGGTCTCCGCCGGCGGCCGGGCGGGCCGACTCGCGCAGGGCGCGCAGCAGCAGCGCCGGCGTCTCCTCGACGGAGATCAGGCCGGTCGGTTGCGGCAGCTCCGGCAGGACGCTCGCGGCGAGGCGGCGGTTCTGCATGGCGTACGCGATACCCGACGGCACCCGCAGGTTGTCCTCCAGCACGCACCACTGACCGTCCACGTCCCGCACCAGGTCGACGCCGGCCACCTGGGCCCGCACCCCCTGGTGCGCGATCAGGGCGCCGCTCGGCCGCAGCTCGGGCGAACCGTCGATGACCCATTCCGGGATGATTCCGTCGTGGACGGCCGCGCGTTCGCCGTACACGTCATTGACGAACCGATCGAGTGCCCGCACCCGCTGCACCAGCCCCGCGCCGAGCTTGCGCCAGTCCTCGGCGGGCACCACGCGCGGCACCAGGTCGAACGGGAACAGCCTGGTCGCGGCCTCACCGGCAACGCTGAACGTGACACCCCGGGCGCGTTGCTCGTCATCCTTGGTGTCCTCGCGCCGCCGCAGACCGGCCGAGCCGAGAGCGGTCAGAACATTCAGGACGCCGGTGTACGCGGGGGCGACCTCGCCGTCCGGGAAGGCTTCGTCGCCCTCCACCGCGTACGGGAAAAGGCCCGCCGGCACCACCTGGCCGACCGGCCCGATGCCGGTCGCCCCGCCGCGCGTGTCCGCCACGACCAGATCGACCACGTCGGAGATCCGGCCCCGCCGCGACATCGCCCGGCGCTGGCGGGCGGCCGAGCTGCCCCGGCTGAGCGCCCGCACCGACAGGTCGAAGACCTGATCCCAGTCACCCAGCTCCTCGAGCTGCGGCCGGAGCTCGCCGACCAGCGCCTCCACCGCCGCCGCGGCCGGGATCGGCGAGGGGGAGCGGGGCAGGTCGAGCAGCTCACCCTCGAGCCCGGACCGGGCGGCCCGCCACATCGCGGCCCGGTGCAGCGGCGGTCGGCTGACCGGCAGCGGCCGACCGGCTCGATGCTCCTCGCGGGCGCGCAGGGCAAGAGCGCGGAAAAGACCGGCGATGAGTACGACCGTGTCCACGTCCGGCGACGAGTCGGTGACCCGCAGCTCCACCGTCGGCACATGGGCCGACGGGCGGACGTCGAAATAGACCATCTTGGGGTCGGTGATCGTGCCCGACGCGATCAGGTCGGCGACCAGGGCGTCGTGCTCGGCGGCCGAATGCAGCACGCCCGGGTCGCCGGCGGTCGGCCAGCGCATCCAGACCAGCGACCGCACACTCGCGTAACCGGAGTCCTCACCCATCCAGTACGGCGAGCTGGCCGACACGGCGAGCAGCACCGGCAGAATCGGCATCACCCGCTGCGCCACCGCGACCGCCTCGTCCCGGTCCGGGATGCCGACGTGCACCTGAGCGCCACAGATCAGCTGCTCCCGGGCGAGTAGCTGATAGTCGTCGAGCATCCGGCGGTAACGCGACGTGGGCGTCACCGGGAGTGACTCCAGGTCGACGAGCGGAACGGTGCCGGTGGCGGCCAGGCCGAGCCCCATCGACTCGGCGACCGTGATCGCGGTCCGCCGCCGCCCGACGATCCCGTCCCGCAGATCGTCGAGCGTCGCGGCCACCGGCGTGTTCGTCTCCACCACCGAGCGGTGCAGCTCGGCCGAGAAGTGGTCCGGGTCGAGCCGGGCGAGAATCTCCGGCGCGCGCGGTACGAGCTCGCGGGTGGCCAGGTCGACGACGTGCAGCTCCTCCTCGACACCGAGCGTGAGGTCCGGGGGCGCGGCGGTGGTGCCCGCCGCGACCGGGAGTGACTCCGTCATGTAGACCGCCTAGTTCGTGTTGATGGCTGTCCCTCTGCCCGGAGCCTCGCCATCGGATGTGCCGAACACATGACGTGCCCATTTCACGCGTGGACCATTCATGACGTCGCCAACACACCCGCCCGCCAACCGGGGCCTTCGGCAACACCCTGTAACCTCGGCCCCGTTCCCGACCCAGCACGTGCGGAGGTCTTGATGAGCGGCAGTGTGGTCGTGGTCACCGGTTCGGCCGGCCTGATCGGCTCCGAGTCGGTGCGGCACTTCGCCGGGCTCGGCATGGACGTCGTCGGTGTCGACAACGACATGCGTGGCTACTTCTTCGGCAAGGACGGCTCCACCAAGTGGAACCTGGACCGGCTGACGAAGGAGGTGGGGGACCGTTACACCCACCACAACATCGACATCCGCGACCGCGACGGCCTGCAGAAGTTGTTCGCCGGCCTCGGCAAGAGCGTGGCGCTGGTCATCCACTGCGCCGCCCAGCCGTCACACGACTGGGCCGCCAAGGAACCGTTCACCGACTTCGACGTCAACGCCGTCGGCACCCTCAACATGCTCGAGGCCGTCCGGCAGAACTGCCCCGACGTCCCGTTCATCTTCACCTCCACCAACAAGGTCTACGGCGACCTGCCCAACTCGCTGCCGCTGATCGAGCAGGAGACCCGCTGGGAGCTGCCCGAGGACCACAAGTGGTACGGCGGCATCGACGAGACCATGTCGATCGACCAGAGCCTGCACTCCGTCTTCGGCGCCAGCAAGGTCGCCGCCGACGTCATGGTCCAGGAGTACGGCCGCTACTTCGCCATGCCCACCTCGGTCTTCCGCGGCGGCACCCTCACCGGCCCCGGCCACTCCGCCGCCGAACTGCACGGCTTCCTGGCGTACGTGATGCGCTGCGTGATGGAGCGGCGGGTTTATCACATTTACGGCTACAAGGGCAAAATGGTCAGAGATGCCATCCACTCGCATGACTTGGTGTCAGCGTTCGAGGCGTTTTACCGGGCTCCGCGAGTCGCCGAGGTCTACAACATGGGCGGCGGCCGCTTCTCCAACTGCTCCCACATCGAGGCCTTCAAGATCGCCGAGGAGATCACCGGCATCGAGGCGCGCACCGACTACGTCGACCAGAACCGGGTCGGCGATCACCAGTGGTGGATCAGCAGCACTACCCGTTTCGAGGAGCACTACCCGGACTGGAAACTGACCTACGACGTCCCCGCCATCCTCCGCGAGATGTACGAGGCCAACCAGGATCTCTGGAAGAGCTAGCCTTTTCGGCCTCTTTGCCTCTTTGCCCCTTTGCAACGCTCGCCGGTCGTGGTGACCCTTTTCCGCGGGAGCTGCGACCTAGGCGGCGGGCTGGCCGGGCGGCGGGCTGGGCGGGGTTACGGGCCAGGCCCGGCGGGTGCTGGCGCGGGGAGGCGCTGCGTGCCGCGCGAAGGGGGAGGGCGGGGTCTGCGCCGGCTCGGCGTGTGCCGCCCCCGGAGGTGGGACGCGCGAGGGCCTGGCTGGGTGGCGGGCGGGAGTTTGCTGTGGCTTGGCTGAGGAACCACGAGTCGGGCCGGTGGCCGGGCGGGCTTCCGTTACTTTTCGGACATGTCCGTCATGAGGGTTCTACGGCATGATGTTCCGGCGTCGATCGTGGTGTTCCTGATCGCGATCCCATTATCGCTCGGGATCGCGGCGGCGTCCGGGGCGCCGTTGCTCTCCGGGCTGATAGCGGCGGTCGTGGGTGGCCTGGTGGCCGGTGCGTTCAGTGGGGCTCCGTTGCAGGTCAGCGGGCCGGCGGCGGGCCTGACCGTGATCGTGGCGGGCACCATCGCCACGTTCGGCCTGGCCGGTACGGCGGCGATCGTGGCGGTCGCGGGCCTGGTCCAGATCGTGCTTGGCGTTTCCCGTCTCGGCCGGGCCGCGCTCGCCCTGTCGCCCGCGGTGGTGCACGGCATGCTGGCCGGGATCGGCCTGGTCATCGCGCTCAGTCAGGTGCACGTGTTGCTCGGCGGCGACGCGCAGAGTTCCGCCTGGCAGAACCTGCGGGATCTGCCCACCCAGGTCGTGGGCCACCATGGTGTCTCGATGGCGCTGGGGGCCGCGACCATCGCCGTACTCCTGCTGTGGCCCCGGATGAAACGCCTGGCCATGGTCCCGGCGGCGCTTGTCGCCGTGGTCGCGGTGACCGTGGTGGCCACCGTCACCGGAGCTGACGTGGAACGCGTCGACCTGCCCGACGAGCCCCTGTCCGCCCTGATCCGGCCCGCCTGGCCGGACGCCCCGCTGTGGGAGATCGGCGTCGCGGTCGCCACCATCGCCCTGGTCGCGAGCGTCGAGTCGCTGCTGTCCGCGGTGGCCGTGGACCGCCTGCACGACGGCCCCCGCGCCGACCTCAACCGGGAACTGGTCGCTCAGGGCGCCGCCAACACGGTCTCCGGCCTGCTCGGTGGCCTGCCCGTGACCGGCGTGATCGTGCGCAGCTCGGCCAACGTGGCAGCGGGCGCCCGCACCCGCGCCTCGGCCGTCCTGCACGGTGTCTGGATCGTCGTGGTGGTGCTGCTCGGGGCCGCCCTGCTCGAGGCCATTCCGCTCGCGGTGCTGGCCGCGGTGCTCGTCGTGGTCGGGTTGCGGCTGATCAGCCTGGCCCAGATCCGCACCTACGCCCGGCACCGCGAACTGCCCACCTATCTGGTCACGGCGGTCGGGGTGGTCGCCACCGACCTGCTCACCGGGGTGGCCGCCGGGCTCGCCTGCGCCGTGCTGCTCATGCTGTGGCGGCTGGCGCGCTGTGACATCCGCGTCTCGCCGGCCTGGACCGTGACGATCACCGGCACGCTCGCGTTCGTCGGTTCCGGCCGGCTCGCGCGGTCGCTGGCCACGCTGCCGCCGGGGGAGCACGTCACCGTCGAGCTGCACCTCGACTACCTCGACCACGGCGCGTTCCAGGTGATCGAGGACTGGCGGGAGGCGTACCTCAAGAGCGGCGGATCGGTCGACGTGCGAGAGACCCACGACGGTTGGTTCGCGCGCGCGACGGGCGGGCGCCTCGGCGCCGGGAAGAGCACGCCGCGGCGGTTCGGTTCGTGGTCGCAGTGGCAGGACCTGGACCGGCAGCGGCGGGACGCGATGGAGGCCGGGATCCACGAGTTCGAACGCAGCGTCGCCCCGCTCGTCCGGCCGCACCTCGCCGACCTGGCCCGCGACGGTCAGCAGCCGGAGCAGCTCTTCATCACCTGCGCCGACTCCCGCCTGGTGCCCAACCTGATCACCACCAGCGGCCCGGGCGACCTGTTCTGCGTGCGCAACATCGGCAACGTGGTGCCACCGCAGGGCGGCTCCGACTCGTCGGTCGGAGCCGCCATCGAGTACGCCGTGACGGTTCTGGGCGTCCGGACGATCACGGTGTGCGGCCACTCGGGCTGCGGCGCCGTACGCGCGATGATGGCCGGCGGCAACACCGGCGACCTGGGCCGCTGGCTGACCGGGTCGGCCACCGACTTCACCGGGTCGACCGACGAGCTGGCGTGCATCACCGCGAACGTCACCCGCCAGCTCGCCAACCTGCGCACCTATCCCGTGGTGCGGGACGCCGAGGAGGCCGGCGAGCTGGCCCTCGCCGGGATGTACTTCGACCTGGCCGAAGCGAAGATGTACGCGATCGACAGCCTGGGCCTACGCCCGGTCGCCGCTTGAGAGCAACTCCCGGAGCGACGTGGCCGGGCGGCCGATGAGCGTCTCCACATCGCTGGAGACGTGCGCCAGCTCCCCGGCCGCGATCGCGGTGTAGGTGCTGACCCACGCGTCGACCTGCCACTTGGGCGCCTGGTAGTGCTCCCGGGAGGCGTACGCCTCGGCAAGGCTCTCGTCGTGGTAGCGCACCGGCTTGCCGGTCGCCTCCCCGACGATCGCGGCGGCTTCGGCCAGGCTGATCGCTTCCGGCCCGGTCATCTCGTACGTCTTCCCGGCGTGCCCGGCCGGCTCCCGCAGCACCGCCACGATCGCGTCGGCGATGTCGTCCTGCGCGACGACGGCCGCCCGCCCGTCGCCCGCCGGCCCGCGGATGACCCCGTCCTCGCCGACCAGGAACGGCAGGAAGTCGGCGTAGAGGTTGTCCCGCAGGAAGGTGTAGTCGATCCCGCGGTCCCGGATGTGCTTCTCGGTGTGCCAGTGGTCGCGGGCGAGCGTGAAGGTGGCATCGGGTGCCGCGCCGGCGAACGACGTGTAGACCAGGTGCCCGACCCCGGCCGCCTTGGCCGCGTCGACGAAGCTGCGATGCTGCGCCACCCGGTCGGGGGTCTCCGCCCCCGACACCATGAGCACGGTCTCGGCCCCGTCGAGGGCGCGACGCACGCTTTCCCCGTCGGCATAGTCGGCGACCGCGACGTCGGCGCCCTGCGGGGCCCGGGACGCGTCCCGCACGAGGAGTCGGGGCCGCCCACCGATCCGTTGGGCAACCCGGCCGCCGAGGCGCCCGGTGGCCCCCGAAATAACGATCATTCCCATCCCCCCTTTCTACGCCGGCGGCGAGCTTCTCCTCCGTCGAGGTGGATTGAATCCAGGTAGATGGCATCTACCTCACGGGCTCTGGGCGGGCGCCTGTTCATCGGCCGGCGAGCTGAGCTGGCTCTCCTGCGCCGGTGAGGTGGTCTGGGGTCCGGACGACGTGGTGGCCGCATGGCCGGCCGGAGGTGCTAGGCGGGGCGGGGGCGGACGGTGTCGTCGAGGACCCGGGCGGTGGCCAGGACGTCGGCGAAACGGGCCGGGTCCAGGTCGAGGCCGGCCGGGATCCAGGTCACGTCGGGGCCGGTCATCGAGTGCAGGATGTCGTTCGGGGTCAGGCCCGCCTGCTGCAGGGCGCGGATCTCGCGCGGGTTCACGCCCGGGATCAGCGGGCCGTTGCCGAGGTCGGTTCCGTAGCGCACCTGGCCGCCGTACTCCAGGAAGCGCCGCAGGTTGGCGACGGCGGTGGCCGATTCCGGGGTCCGCTCGCCCCACCCGTGGATGTCGAGCGTGCTGATCCAGCGCATTCGTTCGGCGCACGCCTGCACCAGGGCGCGGTCCAGCGGCTCGGTCCACGGCGTGTGGGCGAGCACGTCGGCGCCGGCCTCGTAGGCGACCGCGACGGTGCCGGGGCCTTCGGCATGCACGACCACGGCCAGGCCGCGGTCGTGTGCGGCCTCGACGACCGCGGTCATCGTGAACAGGCGTAACTGGGGGCCGCCGGTGTGCGCGGTCACCTTGATCAGGGTGGCGCCGCCGGCGAACGCCTCGTCGACCGCCTCGGTGGCCTGGGCGGCGGAGTCGATCTCACGCCAGCTGCCGGGCGGCGCCCAGGCACGGTCGCTCGGATAGCCGCCGGGGGCGATCAGAAACGGACCGGCGTAGGTGATGCGGGGGAGGCCTCGGTCCTTGGCGGCGGCCAGTGCCGCGATCTCGGCGGGGTCGGAGCCGAGATCCCACACGCCGGCTATGCCACCGGCCCGGACCATGGCCAGGTCGACCAGGCCCGCGTGCACGTGGGCGTCGACGAGGCCGGGCAGCAGGGTGCCGGGCAGAGTGCGGACCGGCTCCGCCGCCGGCACCTCGGTGACCGGGGTGGCGGCGCCGCCCGGGTCGAGGCGCAGGGCCACGCCGGTGCGCAGCCGACCGTCCCACCACAGGGTGGCGGCCTGGACGTAGGAGGTCATTTCTCGAGCAGGTCGCGCAGGGCCGACAGGCCGCGGTAGACCTCGCCGAAGCTGGTCGACAGCGGGGCCGGGCCGATCCGCAGGCCGTCCGGGCGGCGGTAGTCGGGGATCACGCCGGCCGCCCACAGCGGCTCCAGCAACGCTTGGAAGCCGGGTTTGCGCAGCGTGACGTGACCACCGCGGCGCTCGGGCGCCCGCGGGCCGGCGACCTCGACGCCGAACGGCGCGAGCAGTTCGTCGGCCAGGTCGAGCGTGTAACCGGTGAGCAGCAGCGACTTCGCTCGCACCGCCTCGATGCCGGCCGCCGCGAGCATGTCCAGGTTGGCGTGCAGCGGCACCATCGCGAGGATCGGCGGGGTGCCGCTGAGCAGGGCCCGGCTGCCGGGCGCGGGCTCGTAGCCGGCGCCCATCTCGAACGACGCCCGGTGGCCCATCCAACCCTGGATCGGCTGCCGCAGGACCTCCTGCAAACCCCTCCTGAGGTACGCGAACGCGGGCGCGCCGGGTCCGCCGTTCAAATACTTGTACGTGCACCCGACGGCCAGGTCGACACCCCAGTCGTCGAGGTGGATCGGCACCGAGCCGACCGAGTGGCTGAGGTCCCACATGGTCAGCGCGCCGGCCTCGTGGGCGATCCGGTTGATCTCCGCGACGTCGGCGAGCCACCCGGAGCGGTAGGCCACGTGGCTGAACAGGACCAGGGCGGTGTGCTCGTCGATCGCGTCGGCGACCTGTGCGGGGTGGATGCCGGCGGCCGGGTCGACGGTGATCCAGACCAGTTCGAGGCCCTGCTCAGCGGCGATGCCCTCGAGGACGTACCGGTCGGTGGGGAAGTTGTCGGTGTCGAGCAGGACGCGCTTGCGGCCGGGGGAGCCGGCGAGCGCGGCCCGGGCCAGCTTGTAGAGCAGCACCGTGGTCGAGTCGGCGATCGCGACCTGGCCTGGGCCGGCACCGAGGGCCACTGATCCGAGTCGGTCACCGAGTTGGAGGGGCCACTCCATCCAGCTGTCCGTCCAGCCGCGGATGAGCCGGCCGCCCCACTGCTCCCGGATGAAGGTCCCCATCAGCGCGGCGGTCGCGATCAACGGCCGGCCGAGCGAGTTGCCGTCGAGGTAGGACACGACGTCGAACTCGTCCGGGGCGAGGAACTGATCGCGGTAGCCGGCCAGTGGGTCGGCCGTGTCGAGGGCGTCGGCTCGGGCGAGCAGGTTGATCAACTCGGGGCTCCGATCTCGGTGCGCACGGCGTACAGCTCGGGGAAGAATGTCAGGTCGAGGGCCGCTTTGAGGAAGTTGACCCCGCTCGAGCCGCCGCTGCCGCGCTTGAAGCCGATCGTTCGCTCCACCGTCTTGAGGTGCCGGAAGCGCCAGAGCTGGAAGTTCTCCTCCAGGTCGACGAGTTCCTCGCACGCCTCGTAGGCGCCCCAGTGCTTCTCCGGGTCGGAGTAGATCTCCACGAACACCGCGACCAGCTCCTCGTTGAACCGGTAGGGCGCGGTCACGTCGCGTCGCACCAGCTCGATCGGCACGTCGTAGCCGTGCCGGTGGAGGTAACGCAGGAACTCGTCGTAGACGCTGGGCGCCTCGAGGGCCTCGACGAGCAGCGCGCGGGCGGCCGGCTCGTCGTCGAAGATCCGCAGCATCCGCTTGTCCTTGTTGCCGAGCCGGAACTCGACCGCGCGGTACTGGTAGGACTGGAAGCCCGACGAGGTGCCGAGGAAGCTGCGGAACTCCGCGTACTCGCTCGGGGTCAGGGTGGCCAGCACCGACCACTGCTCGGTGAGCGTGCGCTGGATGTGCTTGACCCGGGCGAGGCCCTTGAGGGCCGGCCGCAGCTCATCGGCGGCGAGCTGGCGCTGGACCGCGCGCAGTTCGTGCAGCACCAGTTTGAGCCACAGCTCGGAGGTCTGGTGCTGGAGGATGAACAGCAGCTCGTCGTGGTGCTCGGGCACGCTCACCGGGTGCTGGGCGTCGAGGATCTCGTCCAGGTGCAGATATTTCCCGTACGAGAGATTGACCTTGAAGTCCCGGACTATGCCGTCTTCGAGGGGTCGTTGGTCACCGGCCATGCCCTGAAGCAGATCACACCCGTCAGACGTTGGCGAGGGAGCCGTCGGTAAGGATCGGACCCCAGTACACCCACTGACCGTCGTGCCTGACGAAACGGCTGCGCTCGACCATGTCGCCACGCTTGCCGTGGTCTCGGTAGTGGGCCCGGAACTCGACCACGCCCTCGGCGTCGAACATGCCGCCGCCTGTCGACTCGAGGATGTCGAGACCGACCCAGCGCAGGTGGGAGTCGGGTTCGACGAAGGCCGGCCGGGTGTCCGGGTGCCAGGAGCTCAGCACGTACGCGTCCTGGTCGAGCGCGAACGCCGAGTAACGCGACCGCATGAGCGCCTCGGCGGTGGCGGGCGCGTGTCCGCGGTGGGCGGGTGCGCAGCATTCGTCGTACGCCATGCCCTGATGCCCGCACGGGCAGGCGGTGGCCACCTTGGTTCGTCGCGACATGCCCTCGATTCTGTCAGCGGCGCACCGGCCGGGCCATGAAACCCGGCTGCAAGTACAACCGGCATAATCCAGCCGGACCGCAAGAAGAAGTTCGAATTTTGCAAGGAGCTGACGTAGGATTCCGCAGTGACCAAACGTCTTGCCGAGGTGGCGAAGAAAGCGGGCGTCAGCGAGGCGACCGTCAGCCGGGTGCTCAACGGGCGCAGCGGCGTCAGTGCGGCGACCCGGGCGTCGGTGCTGACCGCGCTCGATGTCCTCGGATACGAGCGACCGACGAAACTGCGCGGCGAGCGGGGCCGGCTCGTCGGTCTCGTCCTGCCCGAGTTGCAGAACCCGATCTTCCCGGCGCTGGCCGAGGTGGTGACCGCGTCGCTGGCGCAGCGGGGGTTCACGCCGTTGCTCGCGGCCCGCACGATCGGCGGGGTGCCGGAGCGTGACTACATCGAGATGCTGCTCGATCATCAGGTCTCCGGCGTCGTCTTCGCCGGCGGCTCGTACGCGCTGGCCGACGCCGAGCACAGCCACTACCGTGCGCTCACCGATCGCCGGATGCCTGTCGTGATGGTCAACGCCGGGGTCGACGACCTCGGGTTCCCGCACATCTCGACGGACGACGCGGTGGCCGTCGAGCAGGCGTACGGGCATCTGAAGTCCCTCGGCCACCAGCGCGTGGGCATGGTGATGGGCCCGGAGGACCACGTGCCGTCCCGCCGGAAGCTGGCCGCGCTCAGCAAGATCGCGGGCGACGACTGGCTGGTGGAGCGCACCAACTTCTCGATGGAGAGCGCCCGCCTCGCCGCCGGCCGGCTGATCGAGCGCGGCGTCACCGGCATGATCTGCGCGAGCGACGTGCTCGCGCTCGGCTCGATCCGGGCGGCCCGGCGGCTCGGCCGGGACGTGCCGAGCGACGTCTCGATCGTCGGCTTCGACGACTCCGCGCTGATGACCTGCACCGATCCGCCGCTCACCACGGTGCGTCAGCCGATCGAGATGATGGGACAGGCGGCCGTCGATCTGCTGGTCAACCAGATCGAGGGCAGCGGTGTGCAGCCGGACGAGTTGCTGTTCGAGCCGGAGCTGGTGGTGCGCGGCTCGACCGGGCCGGCACCGAGCTGACCAGCTGATACTCCGCATTGAGGGCGAGCCTGCGGGCTCGCCCTTTTTGTGCGGTACGTAAGTCGAGTTTTTTCTTCTTCCAGTCGGCTTCTTGCGGGTAACCGTTTGACTTTGTATCGTCACCTCCACGAAACACGACGGCGAGACCCAGGTCACACCGATTGCCGTCAGTGGCGAACGCGCAGCTCACCGAGGTCAGACATAAGAAGGGATGGACCGATGTCCGTACCGCAGTACCGGAAGGTTGCGACGCTGGCGCTCGTGGCCGGCCTGGGATTCAGCCTCACCGCCTGTTCCACCAAGGGCGACGACGGCTCCGGCAAGAACGCCGCCGGCAAGACCGTCATCACGGTCGACTGCCAGCCCGACGGTTCCCAGAAGGACCTGCTGAAGAACTGGAACGACGACGTCGCGGCGTTCGAGAAGGCCAACCCCGACATCACGATCAAGAGCGTCAGCGTCGGCCAGCAGTGCAACAACCCGCCGGACTTCACCGCCCGCCTCACCGGCGGCACGATGACCGACGTCTTCTACGGCTACATGACCGACCTGCAGCAGGTGCTCGACTCCGGCCAGGCGATGGACATCACCCAGTACGCGACCAAGGACAACGTCGCCGGCTGGGACAGCATCGACCCGGCGCTGAAGTCGGTGTTCACCGACAACAGCAAGATCTACGCAGTCCCGACGAAGAACTACTCGATGGGGCTGCTCTACAACAAGACCCTCTTCACCAAGGCCGGTCTGGACGTCAACAGCCCGCCCAAGACCTGGGCCGAGGTGCGCACCGCGGCCAAGAAGATCGCCGCGCTGGGCGGGGGCGTCTCGGGCTTCTCGGAGTACAGCGCCGGCAACACCGGTGGCTGGCACTTCACCGCCGAGCTCTACTCGCAGGGCGGTCAGATCCTCGCGGCCGACAACAAGAAGGCCGACTTCAACAACGCCCAGGGCAAGCAGGTCCTGCAGAACCTCAAGGACATGCGGTACGGCGACAACAGCATGGGCAGCCGTCAGCTCCTGCAGTGGGCCGACCTGCTGACCAACGCCGCGGCCGGCAAGGTCGGCATGTTCATCGGCGCGCCCGACGCCACCACCGCGATCGTTCAGCAGTTCCAGGGCAAGTACGACGAGTGGGCGATGGCCCCGATGCCCGGCCAGGACGGTGCCGCCAAGGGCACGCTCGGCGGCGGTGAAGGCTACTTCTTCCGCAAGGACCTCACTCCGGAGCAGGTCAAGGCCGGCCTGAAGTGGATCGCGTTCGAGAAGCTGACCCCCGGCAAGGGCCAGTTCGACTACGCCCGGGCCAAGCCGCAGAACCAGCCGGTGGGCCTGCCCCAGCCGCTGCTGTTCACCACCGGCAGCGACGCGCAGAAGCAGGAGCTCGAGGCCCGCAAGGCCAACCAGAACGTGCCGAGCGAGAACTTCGCGCTCTTCGAGGCCACCCCGGTTCCGATCAAGGGTGAGCCGGCCAACGCGCAGGCCATCTACGCGGTGCTCGACAGCGCGATGTCGGGGGTCCTGACCAACCCCAACGCCAACATCGACGAGCTGCTCAAGACCGCCGAGACGAAGACCAACCAGCTGCTGGCTTCGAACGGCTGATGTTTGCGGGGGCCGCGAGGCCCCCGCAGCTTCTAAGGAGTTTGCCTTGGCGACCATGACCATCGCCCCGGAGACCGGGCGGGCGCAACAGCAGCCGGCGAAGACCCGAACCCGAGGGGGCCGCAAGCTGCGGGACAACCTCACCGGCTACGCGTTCCTGATCGGGGCGATCTTCTGCTTCGCGCTGTTCTCCTGGTTCCCGATGATCCGCGGCATCGTGATGAGCTTCCAGCACACCAAGCGCGGCGTGACGAGCTGGGTGGGCCTCGACAACTACGTACGGATCGTGCAGGACCCGAGCTTCTGGACCGCGTGGAAGAACACCTTCTACTTCACGGTGCTGGCCCTGATCCTCGGCTACCTCGTCCCGTTCGTCGTGGCGATCGTGCTGAACGAACTGCGGCACGCCAAGGGCTACCTGCGGATCCTGGTCTACCTGCCGGTGATGCTGCCGCCGGCCTCGGCGCTGTTCCTCTTCAAGTACTACGCGTACGACCCGAGCGACGCCGGTCTGTTCAACGCGATCCTGAAGTTCCTGCATCTGCCCACGTCGGAGTGGATGCAGTCGCCGACCATGACGATGCCGGCCATGGTGCTCGCGTCGACCTGGATGAACATGGGCGGCGCCGTGCTGATCTATCTGGCCTCGCTGCAGAACATCCCGGGCGAGCTGTACGAGGCGGCCGAGCTCGACGGGGCCGGCATCCTGCGGCGCATCTGGAACGTGACGATCCCGCAGACCCGGCTGATCCTGGCGCTGCTCGCGATGCTCCAGATCGTCGCCACCATGCAGGTCTTCATCGAGCCGCTGATCCTCGCCAACGGCGCCGGCACCCAGGACTCGGCGACCTCGGTGGCCTACCTGATCTACCAGCACGGCTTCTTTCAGAACGATCTCAACGGGGCCGCCGCCCTGGGCGTGATCATGCTCCTGGTGCTGGCCGTCTTCTCCGCGTTCTACCTGCGGCTGACCACGAAAGAGGACTGAGGAAGATGTCCCGAACCCTCATTTCGCAGGCCCAGCTCCGGCGCGGCCGCGGCCGGATCCTCTACTGGTCCGTCCTGGTCGGCGTGCTCGCCGTGTGCACGCTGGTCTTCATCGGGCCGCTCTACTGGATGGTCACCGGCGCGCTCAAGAGCGGGCAGGAGATCGCGCGGACCCCGCCGACGCTGTTCCCGCACGACCCGCAGACGCGGAACTACACCGACGCGTGGAACAACCTGAACCTCGCCAAGCTGATGTTCAACACCTTCTACTACGCCCTCGGCGCGGTGTTCTTCCAGCTCGTCTTCGACACTGCCGCGGCGTACGCGCTGAGCAAACTGCGCCCGGTCTTCGGCAACGTGGTCCTCGGCGCGATGCTGGCGACCCTGATGATCCCGGCCATGGTGCTCATCGTCCCGCAGTACGTGACGGCGATCGACCTGCCGTTCGTGCACGTCAGCCTGATCGACTCGCCGTGGGCGCTGTGGCTGCCGCTGGTGGCGAACGCGTTCAACATCTTCCTGCTCAAGCGGTTCTTCGACTCGATCCCGGAGGATCTGATCGCGGCCGCCCAGGTCGACGGGGCGTCCCCGCTGCGCACGCTGTGGTCGATCATCCTGCCGATGTCCCGGCCGATCCTGGGCGTGGTGTCGATCTTCGCGGTCACCTACGTCTGGAAGGACTTCCTCTGGCCGAAGCTGGTCATGCCGTCGCCGGAGACGCGCACGCTCAGCGTCGGCATCTACGCCTTCTCCGGCGGCACCCCGATGAACGTGGTCGTCGCCGCCTCGGTCATCGCCGCCATTCCCACGGTGATCATTTTCTTGATCTTTCAGCGGAACATCATGGCCGGGCTGACCTCCGGAAGCCTCAAAGGCTAAAAATCAGCAGAATCTGGGTCCTTTTAACAAGAGGGCCGACTCACCCATGCGAGAAAGCAGGTGCTCGTGTCCACATCCGAGTGGTGGCGTAGCGCGGTTATCTACCAGGTGTACCCGCGGAGCTTCGCCGACGCCGACGGCGATGGCGTCGGCGACGTCGACGGCATCCGCGCACACCTGGGGCACCTGCGGGACCTGGGCGTCGACGCGATCTGGATGAGCCCGTGGTACCCGTCGCCGATGGCCGACGCCGGCTACGACGTGGCCGACTTCCGCGACATCGACCCGGTGTTCGGCACCCTCGCCAAGGCCGAGGCGCTCATCGAGGAGGCGCACTCGGTCGGCATCCGATTGATCGTCGACATCGTGCCGAACCACATCTCCAGCGAGCACCCGTGGTTCAAGGCCGCGCTCGCCTCGCCGGACGCACCGGAGCGGGACTACTTCTGGTTCCGTCCCGGTAAGGGGGCGAACGGCGACGAGATGCCGACGAACTGGCGGGGGGAGTTCGGCGGCACCACCTGGACGCGTACCCCCGACGGCCTTTGGTATCTGCATCTCTTCACGCCCGAACAGCCCGATCTGAACTGGGACCACCCCGACGTGCGGGCGGAGTTCGAGAGCATTCTCCGATTCTGGTTCGACCGCGGTGTCGACGGCATTCGGATCGACTCCGCCGCACTGCTCTTCAAGGACAAGACCCTTCCCGAGGTACGCGAGGGGGAGCCGCACCCGTTCCACGACCTCGACGAGGTGCACGACGTCTACCGGGCGTGGCGGCGGGTCGCCGACGAATACGCCGGCGACCGCGCCCTGATCGGTGAGGTCTGGATGCCGGAGGTCGAACGGTTCGCGAACTATCTGCGGCCCGACGAACTGCACGCGGCGTTCAACTTCGACTTCCTCGGATGCGCGTGGGAACCGCGACTGATGCGCGAATGCGTGGACCGCACCCTCGACGCGCACCGGGCCGTCGGCGCCCCGGCCACCTGGGTGCTGTCGAACCACGACGTCACCCGGCACGTCACCCGCTACGGCCGGCTCGACACCACGTTCAGCTTCGACAACAACCTCGACGGCACCACGGTGGACCTGTCGCTCGGCACCCGCCGGGCCCGCGCCGCCGCCCTGCTCTCCCTGTCGCTGCCCGGCGGCACCTACATCTACCAGGGCGAGGAGCTCGGGCTCTGGGAGAACGAGAACATCCCGCCCGAGTCCTACCAGGATCCGATGTGGGCGCGGCGCGGGCACAGCCGCGACGGCTGCCGGGTGCCGCTGCCGTGGAGTGCCGACGAGCCGCCGTTCGGCTTCAGCAGCGGCGACCCGTGGCTTCCCCAGCCGCCCGAGTGGAAGGACCTGACCGCGTCGGCGCAGACCGGCGACCCCAACTCGATGCTCGAGCTCTATCGCGCCGCCATCGCCCGGCGCCGGCTCGAGGATGGGCTGCACCGGCCCGCCATGGCCTGGCTCGACCTCGGCCCCGAGGTTCTCGCCTACACCCGCGGCGACCGGTTCGCCTGCGTGATCAACATGTCCGGCTCCCCGATCCCCCTGCCGGACCACGAGACCACCCTGCTCGCCAGTGGACCACTCGACGGTGACCGCCTCCCCCAGGACACCGCCGTCTGGCTGCGTTTGACGGCCTGACAGGGAGCACCGCCCCGGGGGCTTTTCACGGAAGAAAGGCTCGCTCCCGATGCCTCTTTTCACCAGACGACTGCTCGCTGTCGCGGTCGTCGTAGCCGCCACCCTCTCCGTCCCCACCGCAGCGTCCGCCGCCGGCCCGAACCTGGCGGCGGGCAAGACCTTCAGCGCCAGCAGCTACGCCGACGTCTACCAGGCCGGTAACGCCGGCGACGGCAACGCCAACACCTACTGGGAGAGCAACAACAACGCGTTCCCGCAGTGGCTGCAGGTCGACCTGGGCGCCGCCACCCAGGTCAACCAGGCGGTCCTCAAGCTTCCACCGGCCACCGCCTGGGCCACCCGCACCGAGACGCTCGCCGTGCAGGGCAGCACCGACGGGTCGTCGTTCAGCACGCTCAAGGCCTCGGCCGGCTACACCTTCAACCCGGCCTCGGGCAACAGCGTCACCGTCGACTTCACCGCGGCGGCCGCCCGCTTCGTCCGGCTCAGCTTCACCGGCAACACCGGCTGGCCCGCCGGGCAGCTGTCGGAACTGGAGGTCTACGGGCCGGCCACGGGCGACACCTCCGCGCCGAGCGCGCCCGGCAACCTGGCCTACACCCAGCCGGGCTCCGGGCAGATCAAGCTGACCTGGGCGGCGTCGACCGACAACGTCGGGGTCACCGGCTACGACGTCTACGCCAACGGGGTGCTGCGCACCAGCGTCGGCTCGGGCGTGCTGACCTACACCGACAGCCAGCCGGACAGCGCCACCGTCGCCTACTACGTGAAGGCGAAGGACGCGGCCGGGAACACGTCGGCGGCCAGCACCACGGTCACCCGTACCGGCACCGACACGCCGGGCGGGAGCAACCTCGCCCTGAACAAGCCGATCGAGGCGTCCTCGACGGTCTTCACGTTCGCGGCCACCAACGCCAACGACGGCAACACCGCCACCTACTGGGAGGGCAGCGCGTACCCGGCTCTGCTCACCGCCAAGCTGGGCGCGAACGCCTCGCTGCAGCAGGTCGTGGTGAAGCTCAACCCGGACAGCTCATGGGGTACGCGGCAGCAGACCTTCTCGGTCCTCGGCCGCGATCAGGGCTCGTCGTCGTTCACCACGCTCGTCGGGTCGGCGACGTACACCTTCAACCCGGCCTCGGGCAACACCGTGACGATCCCGGTCAGCGGGACCGCCGCGGACGTCCGGCTGTCGTTCACCGCCAACAGCGGCGCGCCGAGCGGGCAGGTGGCCGAGTTCCAGGTGATCGGCGTCGCGGCGCCGAACCCGGACCTGACGGTGACGGCTCTGACCTACTCGCCGTCGGCTCCGGTGGAGACGGACGCGCTGACTCTGTCGGCAACCGTCAAGAACATCGGAACCGCCACCGCCGCCGCTACCACGGTGAGCTTCTACGTCGGTATCACCAAGGTCGGTACGGCCAACGTCGGTGCGACCAGCGTTGGGGCCACCAACGTGGTGACGGCCAACATCGGGGCGAGAGATGCCGGCTCCTACCCGCTGTCCGCGGTGGTCGACGAGGCGAACACGCTCGTCGAGCTGTCCGACGCCAACAACTCCTACCATTCGCCCAGCAACCTCGTGGTCACCCCGGTCAGCAGCTCCGACCTGGTCGCCTCGGTGGTGTCCTGGTCACCCGGCAACCCGGCGGCCGGCAACACGGTCACGTTCTCGGCCACGATCAAGAACCAGGGTTCGGCCGCGTCGTCCGCCGGCGCGCACGCCATCACCCTGACCGTCCTCAACGGCTCGACCGTGGTGAAGACCCTGACCGGTTCCTACTCCGGCACGCTGGCGGCCGGCGCGTCCTCGCCCGCCCTCAACCTGGGCACCTGGACCGCCGTCAACGGCAAGTACACGGTTCGCACCGTGGTCGCGGTCGACGCCAACGAGCTTGCCGTCAAGCAGGCCAACAACACCGCCGACAAGCCGTTCTTCGTCGGTCGTGGGGCCAACATGCCCTACGACATGTACGAGGCCGAGGACGGCACCATCGGCGGCGGCGCGGCGATCGTCGGGCCCAACCGCACGGTCGGCGACCTGGCCGGTGAGGCGTCCGGCCGCAAGGCTGTCACCCTCGACCAGACCGGCTCGTACGTGCAGTGGACCACCCGCAACGCCACCAACACGATCGTCGCCCGGTTCTCCATCCCGGACGGCACGACCAGCTCCATCAACGTGTACGTGAACGGCAGCCTCAACAAGTCGCTCCCGCTCACCTCGAAGTACGCCTGGCTGTACGGCAACGAGACGGCGCCGCAGAACTCCGGCTCCGACCCGCGGCACATCTACGACGAGGCGAACATCCTGCTGACCGGGTCGTTCCCGGCCGGCAGCACGATCAAGCTGCAGAAGGACGCCGGCAACTCCGGCACCATCGCGATCGACTTCATCAACCTGGAGCAGGTCGCGGCGCTCGGCAACCCGGACGTCTCGAAGTACGTCGTGCCGGCCGGCTTCGACCAGCAGGCGGTGCAGAACGCGCTGGACACCGCCCGGCAGGACACCACCAAGCTGGGCGTCTACCTCCCCGCCGGGGACTACCAGGTCGCCAGCAAGCTACAGGTCTACGGCCGGCCGATAGTGGTGACCGGGGCCGGGCCGTGGTACACCCGCTTCAACACCCCGTCCACGCAGACCGAGACCGACGCCGGCTTCCGGGCCGACGCCGGGGCGAACGGCTCCACCTTCAAGAACTTCGCCTACTTCGGCAACTACACGACCCGCATCGACGGTCCGGGCAAGGTCTTCGACTTCGCCAACGTTTCCGGCGTCACGATCGACAACATCTGGGCCGAGCACGTGGTGTGCCTCTACTGGGGCGCCAACACCGACAACATGGTGATCAAGAACAACCGGATCCGGGACACCTTCGCGGACGGCGTCAACATGACCAACGGCTCGACCGGGAACCTCGTCGACAACAACGAGGCGCGGGCCACCGGTGACGACTCGTTCGCGCTGTTCTCGGCGATCGACGCGGGCGGCTCCGACGAGATCGACAACACCTTCTCGAACCTCACGTCGATCCTGACGTGGCGGGCGGCCGGTGTCGCGGTCTACGGCGGTTACGCCAACACGTTCAAGAACATCTACATCGCGGACACCCTCGTCTACTCGGGCATCACGATCAGCTCGCTGGACTTCGGCTACCCGATGAACGGTTTCGGGGCCAACCCGCCGACGGTGTTCGACAACATCTCGATCGTCCGGGCCGGCGGTCACTTCTGGGGCGGGCAGACCTTCCCGGCGATCTGGATGTTCAGCGCGTCGAAGGTCTTCCAGGGCATCCGGGTCAGCAACGTCGACATCGTCGACCCGACCTACTCCGGAATCATGTTCCAGACCAACTACGTCGGCGGGCAGCCGCAGAACCCGATCAAGGACAGCGTCTTCACCAACGTCACGATCAGTGGCGCCCGCAAGAGCGGCGACGCGTTCGACGCCAAGTCCGGCTTCGGCATCTGGGCCAACCCGCTGCCCGAATCCGGCCAGGGCCCGGCGGTCGGCTCGGCGACCTTCACCAACCTGCAGTTCAGCAACAACTACCGGGACATCGAGAACCCGACAAGCACCTTCACCATCGTGCGTAACTGACCCCGCTCCCATCCCCAAGAAGGAGAGGTCCGCGCCACGTCCGGCGCGGACCTCTCCGCGGCTAACCTTGCACCTCATGGAGACTGTTGTTCGGCCCGCCGGGCGCACGCTGGAATACCTGGTCGAGGGTCCCGAGGACGGTCTGGCGCTGGTGCTGCACCATGGCACCCCCGGGGCGGCGATCAACCGCGACGGTCTTTTCCCACCGGACGTACGCCTGGTGTTGATCAGCCGTCCGGGATATGCGACCTCCACCCCGAACCCTGGCCGTGACGTCGCCTCCGCCGCCGCCGACACGGCCGCGGTGCTGGACGCGGCCGGCATCGCCGAGTTCGTCACCGCCGGTTGGTCGGGCGGCGGCCCGCATGCGCTGGCCTGCGCGGCGTTGTTGCCCGGCCGGTGCCTGGCCGCCGCGACCATCGCCGGGGTGGCGCCCTCCGACGCCGAGGGGCTGGACTGGCTCGCCGGCATGGGCGCGGCGAATGTCGAGGAGTTCGGCGCCGCCCGGGCCGGTGCCGCCAAGCTCCAGGCCTTCCTGCACGAGGCCGCCGGACCGCTGGCCACCGTGCGCGCCGCCGACGTCGTGGAGGCGTTCGGCGACCTGGTTTCCGAGGTCGACAAGCGGGCGCTGCGCGAGGGCTTCGCCGACTACCTGGCCGCTTCCCTCCGCCACGCCCTGTCCGCCGGCATCGACGGCTGGCGCGACGACGACCTGGCCTTCTGCAAGCCGTGGGGATTCGCCCTGGCGGACATCGCGACCCCGGTCTCGCTGTGGCAGGGCGACCAGGACCGGATGGTGCCGTTCGAGCACGGCCGCTGGCTGGCGGCCGGCCTGCCGAAGGCCGAGGTTCACCTGGTGCCGGGCGCGGGTCACGTCTCCCTGCTCAGCAGAATCGACCAGATCGTCGCGACCCTGCGCCGCCAGGCCGCCGGCTGAGTAGAGCCGGCGGTCATCGCGTTCGCCGGCCTCAGGCCTCGGGTTTGGCCGGGCCCAGCTCGGCCAGCTCGGCTTCGAGGTCGGGCTGCGGGACGTCGCGCAGGTGGCGGTTGTGCCGCGGCTCCTGCTTGGTCTTCGAGTCGTTCAGCCGGCGACGCAGGTCGTCGCGGCAGTCCATGACCGCCGCGTGCAGGTCCTCCAGCGAGGACGTCGTGACGATCTTGTCGCGGCCGCTGATCCAGCACTCGAGGGTGACCTTCTGGCCCTTCGCCTCGCGGTCCTTCACCGAGATCTCGAGCTCGGTGGCGTCGGCGTGGAAGGAGGCCAGGCGGGCGTCGAGGGTGGCGAAGAGCTGGGTGAGCCAGACACGGTCGCTCTGGCTGAAGCCGGTGCCTACCCGCAGGCAATCCTCGACGGTGGCTGGGTTGCTTACCGCGCTCATGCGTCCTCCTAGCGTGGACAACTGGGACAAGGCGCCCATTGCCCGGGGAACGCGCTTCACAAACGCGTAGCGAGATTGTTCAATGTCTGGGAGCGCTCCCACCGACGCTCTCTCCCCGAAGGGCACATCCCCATGCGCCGACTTCTAGCCGCCCTCGTAGGTCTGGCCGTCGTGGTCGCCGGACTCGTTCTCGCCAACGGGTCCGCCTCCGCCGCGCCGGCCTTCAACTACGGCGAAGCCCTGCAGAAATCCATGTTCTTCTACCAAGCCCAGATCGCCGGGAAGAAGCCCTCCTGGAGCCAGGTCTCCTGGCGCGGTGACGCCGCGCTCAACGACGGCGCCGACGTCGGGCTCGACCTCACCGGCGGCTGGTTCGACGCCGGCGACCACGTCAAGTTCGGGTTCCCGATGGCGTTCACGACCACGATGCTGGCGTGGGGCGCGGTCGAATACCGCGACGCGTACGCGAACTCGGGGCAGTTGACCTCGTTCTTGAACAACCTGCGGGTGCCGAACGACTACTTCATCAAGGCGCACCCGTCGGCCAACGTGCTCTACGGACAGATCGGCAAGGGCGACGACGACCACAAATGGTGGGGCCCGGCCGAGGTGATGCCGATGGCCCGGCCGGCTTACAAGATCGACGCCACCTGCGGCGGATCCGATCTGGCCGGCGAGACCGCGGCCGCGATGGCCGCCAGCTCCATCGTCTTCCGGCCGACCGATCCGACCTACGCCGACAAGCTGCTCACCCACGCCAAGCAGCTCTACACGTTCGCGAACAGCGTGCGGAAGGCCTACAGCGACTGCATCACCGACGCCGCCTCGTACTACAAGTCGTGGAGCGGCTACCAGGACGAGCTCGTGTGGGGCGCGATCTGGCTCTACCGCGCCACCAACGACGCGACCTACCTGGCCAAGGCGGAGAGCGAGTACGACGCCCTCAACACCGAGCCGCAGAGCACGACGCACTCCTACAAGTGGACGCTCGCCTGGGACAACAAGCAGTTCGGCGCCTATGTCCTGCTGGCCGACTTGACCGGTAAGCAGAAGTACGTCGACGACGCCAACCGCTGGCTCGACTGGTGGACCGTGGGGGTCAACGGCGACAAGGTGCGCTATTCGCCGGGCGGGGAAGCTGTGCTCGACAGCTGGGGATCGCTCCGCTATGCCGCCAACACCGCTTTTGCCGCGCTCGTCTACAGCGACAAGACCGGTGACGCGACCCGCAAGATCCGCTACCACGACTTCGCGGTCCGGCAGATCAACTACGCGCTCGGCGACAACCCGCGCAAGTCAAGCTATCTGATCGGGTTCGGCGCCAACTCGCCCAAGAACCCCCATCACCGTACGGCCCATGGATCGTGGTGGGACAACTCGACAGTTCCCACCGAGACGCGACACGTGCTCTACGGCGCCCTGGTCGGTGGCCCGTCCACCAACGACGACGCCTACAGCGACCAGCGCAGCGATTACGTGATGAACGAGGTCGCGACCGACTACAACGCCGGGTTCACGTCCGCGGTCGCCCGGCTCTACCAGGAGTACGGCGGCGCGCCGGTGGCCGGCTTCCCGAAGGCGGAGACGCCGGACATGGACGAGATCACCGTCGAAACGACAGTCATGCAGAACGAGCCGCGGGACACCGCGCTCAAGGTGCTGATCTACAACAAGTCGGCGTACCCGGCCCGCGCCCTCACCAACTCGTCCTACCGCTACTTCTTCCGGCGGGAGGGCACGGCCGCGCTCGTCGTCACGCCCGGTTACACCCAGGGCTGCCCCGCGCCGTCGACGGCCAAGCAGTGGTCGGGCGACATCTGGTACGTCGAGGTGAACTGCGCCGGCTACCCCATCGCGCCGGCCGGTCAGTCCGCGTACCGGATGGAGGTGCAGTTCAAGGTCGGGGTGGCCGACGGCGGTACCTGGGACTCGTCGAACGACCCGTCCTACGTGGCCGGTACGGCGGTGAACAAGAACGTGCCGCTCTACGAGGCGGGCAAGCTCATCTGGGGCCAGGAGCCGGGCAACGTGACGCCGTCCCCGAGCGTGTCCACGTCGCCGACCGTCTCACCATCGCCGACCGGGTCGCCCAGCCCCACGGTCAGCCCCACCGTGAGCCCCAGCCCGACCACCAGCCCCACCGTCAGCCCCAGCCCGACCACCAGCCCCACGCCGCCGCCCGCGGCCGGCTGCAAGGTGACCTACGGGGTCAGCGACTGGGGGAGTGGCTTCACCGGCACTGTCACGATCGCCAACACCGGCACCACCCCGTGGACCGCGTGGAACCTGGGCTTCACCTTCCCCGGTAACCAGAAGATCAGCCAGGGCTGGTCGGCGAACTGGGTCCAGACCGGCGCCACCGTGGCCGCCACCAATGTGTCCTGGAACGGAGCAGTGCCGGCCGGTGGTTCGATCAGCGCTGGGTTCCAGGCCACCTATTCCGGCAGCAACGGGGCGCCCACGGCGTACACCGTCAATGGAATGACCTGCACCAAGGGGTGAGCCCCGCCCGGAGCTCACCCCGCGCTCAGGCCGGGGGTCAGACCTCGACCGGGGTGAGCTCCGCAAGCACCTTCGGCGCCGGATCGACCGTGCGCTTGGCCGTCGGCACCAGGAACGCGACGGCCACGGCGGCCACCGCGATGCCGCCCAGGATCAGGAACGACTCGGTGAAGCCGGACTCGGCCGGCAGGCCCCGCACGCCGGGGTGACTGGTGAGGACCGAGCTGACGAGCGCGGTGCCGAGGCTGGCGCCGATCGTGCGGACGTTGGTGTTCATGCCGGAGGCGACGCCGGTCTGGTGCATCGGGACGCTCTGCACGATCAGGCTGATCATCGACGAGTAGATGAGGCCGAGGCCGATCCCGAAGACGCCGGCGGCAACGGCCACCGCCGCCTTGTCGGAGTGCGCGAGGGCGAGCGAGAAGCAGGAGAGCGCGGCGAGCACCGCCCCGACGACCAGCTGGGACTTGCTGGGCAGCCAGCGGGTCAAGGGGCCGCTGAGCGAGCCGAAGACGGCCATCGTGACCAGCATCGGCAGCATCAGCAGCCCGGCGCCGGTGACGGTGGCGCCGAAGCCGTAGCCGGACGCCTTCGGCACCTGCATGAGCTGCGGCAGGAACGCGAAGATGCCGAACATCGCGGCGCCGAACAGCATCGCGCCCAGGTTGGTGGTCCAGACCGCGGGCAGGCGCATCATCCGCATGTCGATGAGGGGGTTGGTGGAGCGCAGCTCGGCGACCAGCCAGCCGACGAAGAGCACCAGGGCCGCGGTGAGCAGGCCGAGCGTGCGGCCGGACGTCCAGCCCCAGGCGGTGGCCTTGCTCAGCGGCAGGAGAAGGGCGACGAGCCAGCCCGAGAGGAGTACGGCGGCGAGCCAGTTGACCCTGCCGGGGGTGCGCACCGGCGAGGCCGGCACCAGGCGCCAGGCCAGCACGCCGACGACGGTGACGACGGCCATCGGGATCCAGAACAGCCAGCGCCAGTTGAGCGCGCCGACGATCGGGCCGGCCAGCACGATGCCGAGCCCGCTGCCGGTCGCGATGACGGCGGCCATCACGCCGACCGCCGAGGTGACGCGCTGGGGCGGGAACTCGTCGCGGATGATGCCGAACGACACCGGGAACACGGCGCCGCCCAGGCCCTGCAGGACGCGGGCCACGATGAGGGTGCCGATGTTGGGGGCGATCGCGGCGATCAGACAGCCCACCGCGATGGCGGCGAGGGCGACCAGGAGCGCCCGGTCCTTGCCGATCATGTCGGCGATGCGGCCCACCAGCGGGGTGGCCACCGAGGCCGCGAGCAGCCAGGCGGTGAGCACCCAGGTGACCGTGCCGGTGCTCGTGTGCAGGTCCTGCTGGATCGTCGGCAGCACCGGCGTGACCAGCGACTGCATCAGCGAGAAGGCGGCAGCCGCGGCGGCGAGCACCGTGAAGGTGGCGCGCGGCGAGGACTGATAAAGTCGAGGCATGCCTCCAGATTAGTGGAGGTATGCCTCCGGTTAGCAAGCCCTTTTCCTGTGTTGGGGGTCACGATGGTCACGGTCCGTCCCCAGCGAGCCGACGCCCGCCGCAACTTCGACGCGCTCCTCGCCGCCGCGCGCTCGGCCTTCGCGGAGAACGGCACGGACGCGTCCCTGGAGGACATCGCCCGCCGGGCCGGCGTCGGCATCGGCACGCTCTATCGCAACTTCCCGGCCCGGCGCGACCTGTTCGAAGCGGTCTACGTCGAAGAGGTCAACCAGCTGAGCGAGGTCGCGACGGCGGTCGCTTCGCTTCCGCCCTGGGAGGCACTCACGGTCTGGTTGGAGCGCTTCGTGGCGTACGCGGGAACCAAGCGCGCCATCATCGAGGCGCTCAACCGGGAGTCGGAGATGTTCGCCGCCTGCCGCCGCACCATGTACGCCGCCGGCGAGCCACTGCTGCACCGCGCCCAGAAAGAGGGCGCGGTGCGGACCGACCTCAGCTTCGACGACCTGCTGCGGATGGTGTCCGGGCTGACCTCAGGCTCGTACGTCGACGAGGCCCAGCGCTCCCGCGTCCTCGCCGTCGCGCTGGACGGCCTGCGGCCTCACTGAATCCGGATGGCCTCGCCGCTGCGGGCGCTCTGCCGGGCCGCGTCGAGCACCGTCATCGTGCGCACCGCGTCGGCCGGGTCGACCGGCACCTGGCCGTCGCCGCGCACCGCCCGCGCGAAGGCCGGGTAATAGGTGTCCCACCGGCCGCGCTCGCTCGCGACCCGCGCGCCGGTCTCGCCGCGGTGCACCCGCCCCCACAGGTGCTCGTGCTCCACACCCCAGCGTTCACCCAGCTGAGCCGGCGACTTGCCCGCCTTGAGCATCGCCTCCTGCCCGTCCATGCCGTTGTCGATCACATAGGCGCCGGTCGAGCCGGACACCCGGAACCGCGGACCCGGCGCCGCCTGTCGCCAACTGCCCCACAGATGCGACTCGACCCCGTTCACGTGGTGCAGGGCCGCGAAGAAGTCGTCGTCCAGCTCGCCGCTGCCGCGCATCTCCGCATACACCCGGACCGCCGGACCATGCAGCAGCAGCGCCTGATCGACCAGATGCGACCCGAAGTCCAGCAGCGTGCCACCCCCGGCCGCGCCGGGCTTGCGCTCCGGCGCCCACCGCTCGAACCGCGACTCGAACCGCCGGACCGGCCCCAGCTCGCCGTCGGCGATCAACTTCTGCACGGTACGGAAGTCGGAGTCCCAGCGCCGATTCTGATAGACGCTGAGCAGCACACCCTTGGCCGCGGCGGCGTCGACGACACCCTTGGCGCTCTCCGCGTCGAGCGTGAACGGCTTGTCGACCACGACGTGCAGGCCGAACTCGATAGCCTGCAGGGCCAACTCGGCGTGCGTGTCCGCCGGTGTCGAAATGGCCACCGCCTCCACGCCCGCCTCGACCAGGTCGGCCAGGCTGTCGAACGCCGCAACCGTGGGCCGCTCCGAGGCCAGCTCCGCCCGCCGCTCCGCCGACCTGGTGACAACCCCCACAAAGTCAACATTTCCGGCAGAAGCCAGCAGTGGGGCGTGAAAGACCCGCCCCCCGAACCCGTAGCCAACAAGCCCAAAACGCACCGCGTCGCTCATCCCGAAAGCGTCCCACACACCCACCCACCTTGCCGATCAAGGGGCAGGCCGATCCCGCCCTCCCGAACGCCGCAGAACAGCCCGAACTTGCCGGCTGCCCCGTCCCCCAGCCCTCGCCCCGCGTTGCTGGCGCGGCGCCCCCTCCGCCCAGCCCTCGCCCCGCGTTGCTCGC
>NZ_BOMM01000049.1 GCF_016862195.1 Paractinoplanes ferrugineus
ACGGACCGGAGCGCAGCGATACCGACTCGCCCGAGCGGGGTGGCAACCGTCCGCCGGACCCAGCCGATCGCGGCCGTGCCGATCTGCCGGATCCGGCTGATCGCGGTGGTGGCGATTCGCCAGAGCCAGGTTGCGGGCGCTGCGATCAGGTGGCGCCGCAACCACGCCAGGCCGGCAGCCGTGACCCTCCCCAGCCAGCCGACCGGGCCGGCAATGACGTTGCGCCACAGCCCGGCGAGGGCGGTGGACATGAGCCGCCACAGCCCGGCGAGGGCGGTAGCGGTGAGTTGCCAGATCCGGGTGAGGGCGGCAGCCGTCAGGTGCCACAGCCAGGCGCCCGCGGTGGCGAGGTGTTGCCAGATCCATGCGAGCGGCGCCGCTACCAGATTCCGCCAGACCCACTTGCACGCCGCGGTGCAGACTTGCCAAAGCCACAAGATCGGCTGGGTGAGGGCACGCCGGAGCCTCGACAGCGCGCCGATCCCGATCCGCTCGAGCCATGACAGTGCGGCGACCCCGATCCGCCAGATCCACTTGAGCGGGGCGACCGTGATCCGCCCGAGCCAAGTGAGCGCCGCAACTCCGGTCTGCCAGATCCACTTCAGCGGGGCGACTCCCGTTCGCCAGCTCCAGGACAGGGCGGCGAGTGCGCTTCGCCCGAGCCACGTGAGTGGGGCGACTCCCGTTCGCCAGGCCCAGGACAGGGCGGCGAGTGCGCTTCGCCCGAGCTGCGTGAGCGCGGGGGCGATTGTTTGCCACAGCCACCCGAGGGGTGTGGCGATCGACGTACGCCACAGCCAGGCGAGCGCGGCGGCAGTCACCTGCCAGAACCAGGCAGCCGGAATGGCGATGGCATGTCGCCACAGCCACGCGAGGGCGGTGGTGGCGGCTCGCCAAAGCCGGGCGATGGCTCGGGCCAGTCGGAGGGCCGGGGTGAGGATCAAGCGGCGGAAGAAGGCGGGGATACGTCGCAGGGCCTGCCACGCTACGTGCAGCGGCAAGACCATGACGACGGCGATTGCTTGCAGTGGCCAGCGGAGCCAGGTGGGCAGGTCGGGCTCGTCGGTGCGTTCACTGGTCATCAGCCTCAAACGGTAGGCCGGCAGCGCAAACCTGGTTACGACTTGATGCCGTGCTCCTGGCAGAGGGACTGCAGGCCGTCGGCGCACAGTTGGTCGGCTTTGATGGCGCCGTCCGCGACCACGTCTTTGACCTCGTCGATGGTGACGGCCAGCGGCACCAGGCTCACGAACGGCACCAGCCGGTTGCTCTCCGGGTCCCGGACTGTGGCGCCGACCGTCGGGGTCTGTCCTTTGAGCAGCTGGACCGCGATGTTGGCGGCTGTCTGCGCCTCGCGTTGGATCCGTTTGTAGACGGTCATGCACTGGTCGCCGGTCAGGATGTTGCGCAGGCCCTCGACGGTGGCGTTCTGACCGGTCACCTTGACCCGGCCGTTGCGCTTGAGCCCCTTGAGGACACCGATGGCGGCGTTGGCGATCCCGTCGTCGGCGGCCAGCACGCCACTGATCCGGGGCTGCTGCTCGACCATCTGGCGGAAGATGTCGCGGGCCTGGGCGGGCGCCCACTCCGGTACGTCCTGGGACGGCCCCTTCGTGTACTCGGCCTCGTCGTACTTCGGGTCGAGCACGAAGTCGTGGCCGTCGGTCATCTGGTCGGCGTTGTTGTCCTGCGGCGCACCGTTGAGCTCGGCGACCACGGGATCCGCCGTCTTTTCTTCGCCCAGGCACTTGACCAGCCCGTACCCCTGCATGCGCCCTATTTCTTTGGGGTCGAAACTGACCAGGTAGTCGGCGCTGCCGCCGACGGTGAGGCGGTCGTAGTCGATGACCTTGACCTCTTCGCGGTGGGCGCTCTCGATGAGGGCGCTTCCGTCGGAGGAGTCGGGGCTCGTGATGATCAGCACTTTGACGCCGTCGCGGATCATCGATTCGCCGATCTCCCGGAAGGTGCCGTCGGCCGGCGCGGTGCGGATGTCGGCGGTGACGCCGGCGGCGCGGAACGCCTCCTTGAAATACGCGGGGTCCTCGTTCTTCCAGCGTGGTGAGCTCGTCGCATTCGTCAGGATGACGCCGACGTTCACGTCGGCGCCGGAGCCCGCCTGGGCGCGGCGCGAGGGCTTGGCATCGTCCGCGCTGCTGCACGCCGCCAGAAGGGTGAGGACGAGAGCACCGGCGCCGGCCACCGTGGTCATTCGTCTACGCATGATTCGCGCCTGTCGTTCGGGGATCTCGGGTGTCAGCCCAGCACGATCGGTTCGAAGGTCTTCTGGAAGTTCGCCTGTTCGTCGGCGGTCTGGAAAGAGACGTAGTAGTGGAGCTTCGCGTACTCGGCGGCGGCCGGGAACACGAGCTTCGAGTCGGCGACCTGCAACATGGCGGCGCGATCCTCGCCCGTCAGTTTCGCGGCGTCCTTCTTGATCTGTTCCTTGGCGGCCGGCACCGGCGCCACGTAGTTGATGTACTCGGCGAGAGAGGCGGCGATGTCCGTACGGTAGAAGAAGTCGATCAGCGTTTGCGCGTCGACAGGTGATTTCGCCGTGATCGGGATCGTCATGTTGTCGGTCCAGATCGTGCCGCCCTCTTGCGGAATGACGAACTCGAAGTTGCGACCCTCGGAGACGTTTTTCTGGAAGATGTCGCCCGACCACGCCTGGGTGATCCACACCTCACCCTTGCCGAGCGCATCGACATAGGACTGGTCGTAGTAGTTGCGGACGATGCCGGCCTTCTTCTGATCCTCCAGATGATTGGCCGCCTTCTCCCATTCACCGACGGTGGAATTCCCCGGGTCGATGCCGAGCGCGAGCATGCCGAAGTTGGCGAGCTCCTGGGGATCGGAGAACATCCCGACCTTGCCCTTGAACGCGGGGTCCCACAGGTCCGCCAGCTTGGTGATCTTGCGGCCGCCGAGCTTGGCCGGGTCGTACGCGATGCCGGTGATGCCCGACGCCCACGGCACGCTGTAGACGTTGCCGGGATCGAACGCCTCCTTGGTGTACGCGGCGCCGGCGTTCTTCTTGAAGTTCGGCATCTTGGAATGGTCGAGCGGGGCGAGGAACCCGGAATCGCGGAACTGGCTGAACTGGTACGAGTTGGTGATGATCATCAGGTCGTAGTCGATCGACTGCCCGGCCGCCAGTTGTGGCTGCACCTTGGCGAACCACGGGCCCATCTCCTCGATGACTTCCTGGTAGTTCACCTTGATGCCGGACTCGGCCGTGAACTTCTTCAGCTCCGGCTTCTTGGGGTCCATGTAGAGCGGCCAGCTGGCGAAGTTGACCTGGCCGGTCCTGGCCTTGCCGGCCCAGAATTTCGCTGCGGCGTCCGGGGCGTCGAGCGTTTTCTTCTTGGCCGTGCCCTCCACGCCGCACGCGGCGAGGGTGGCGCTCGCGGCGGCCAGACCGGAGAGGCGAAGGGCGTCGCGGCGGCCGAGGCGGCGCTGGGTGAGGCCGCGCACGAGGGACGGATCGGAAGGATTCACAGGCATCTTCAGACTCCGATAGTGCAGGCGGGAGCGTCGCCTGCGGGGCGCGTTCAATAAAGAAAGTGTCGGAATCCGGGAGAGCGGGATCGGCGTCGCTGGCGAAGATTAATTTCCTCAACTCGATGTGTCAACATCCGGTCACTCCATCACGAGAAACGCCGGCCGAGTCGCACTCACAGTCCGTATACCATTTATCATCATGAGATCTCGCCTCGACGACGCCCTCGATCATTGAAGTACCTTCCTGTATGTAGAAGGTATTAACGCCGCGTATAAATGGAAACGTGCGCGTACTAGTTCGGAAACCAGTCCGGCGCATCCTGTCGCACCGGGTGACTGAACATCTCGACCCGATTCCTACCTGAGGATTTCGCGGCATACACGGCTGCGTAGGTGCGGTTGGTCGGTTCGATTGCAGCGGTTCCCGTCTCGCCCACGGTGACGCCGACGCGCGCGCTGACCGTCGCCGTCGCGACAGACAGTGAGATCGGGGCTTTCGCCGCTCCGGCCGGCCCGCCGGTCGCGGCTTTGAGACGCGACGCGACCTCGACCCGACAAGATCGTCGACCGGTCGTGGATGTCGGGCCGCAGTTCCCGGTCGGGCAGGCCCCGGTCGGGCAGTCCCCGGTCGGGCAGTCCCCGGGTCGCGCGGTCTCGGGTCACGCAGTGCTGAGCCTGAGAACTGCCAGTGATCCCTCCTGTCGGATGGGTGACGGGTGTCGGTGAAACGATGCCGGCATGGGTAAACATTTGCCCCATGAAGCCCGCGCAGATGGATCGCACTCCCTTCTCCGACCTGGACAGCCAGCCCAGGGAGATGACAGCGATGCTTCTCGCCGCGCTCGATGCGATGGGCCGTCATCCCGAGATCCGCCGGGTGCGGCAGACCGCCCTGGAGGCGTTGCGTCCCGAACCTGGCGCCCGCCTGCTCGACGCCGGCTCCGGAGCGGGTGACGTCTCGCGCGGTCTCGCCGCCAAGGTCGGTCCGGCGGGCGAGGTGATCGCCCTGGACTCGTCGGCCGCCACGATCGAGGCCGCTCTGCGCCGGCACGACGGCAGCAACGTGCGTTACCTGACCGGGGACGTCTCCGCGATGACGCTGCCCACCGACAGCGTCGACGGCGTGTGGTGCGAGCGGCTGCTCCAGCACGTCGAGGATGCCGACACGGCGATCGCCGAGCTGATCCGGGTGACCCGCCCCGGCGGTCGCATCTGCCTCGTCGACACCGACTGGGAGTCGCTGTCCTTCGACGGCGTGCCACCCCATCTGGCCGCCACGGTGGTCGAAGCCAGTCACGGCCGGCTCACCCCCCGACGGTTGGACATGGGACGCACCCTGCGCCGCCGCCTCGTCGACGCCAACCTGCTGAACGTGACCGCGACGCCGGTCACCTGTCTCTTCGACGACCCCACTTCGGCCGCTGTGGTGCTCCCCATGGTCAACCCCCTGCTCCCGACAACCACCTGGCCCACCCCGGCCGCCGTGCGTGAGAAGTGGTTCTCCCACGTGAACGCCGCTGGTGCTCGCGGTGACTTCCTGGCCGTCCTCACCATCTGGGTCGTGACCGGCACGGTCGCCTGACCCCGGTCAGCCATCGGCGTAGCGCCAATATTGGCGTTTCCCCTCGTCTCGGATCACGTAGCCCAAGCGGGCCAACTCGGCGCGCAGCTCGCGCCCGTCACCCTCGTCGCCGGATCGCAAGGCCGCCTGCCGCGCCTCGAACAGCGCATTCGCCGTCGCCGCGATCTCGGGCAGGCCCGGAACCCATCGGCGGTAGGCCGATGAATACGGGTCGCTCTCGGTCCAGGCGACGCCGCGTTCGAGGAAGGCCTCGCGAATCCGCCGGACGGACAGGTAGGAGGGCTCGCGAGCCAGCTCGCGGCCGGTGCGGCCGAGCAGGATCAGCTGGTCGTGCTCATGGAACGCCACTGCCACCTGGCCGAGCGGGACTCGGTTGACCACGCCGGGCCGGGACAGGACGACCTCGGCGGGGTTGATCTGGACGGTCAACGCTTCACGATGGACGAGACTTGCCAGCGCCAGGCCGAGCGCCATGCCTATGGAGATCGCGATCCAGCCGGCGGCCGGCTCGGGCAGCCGGCGGAGGATGCCGAACGGGAGAGGCAGCGGCAGCCAGGAGGCCACCCGGAGGAACATCAGGATCATCGCGCCACCGGCCAGCGGAAGGCCGAGCCAGGTGAGAACCCTGGCCCAGGACGGGGTCGGCACGGTCGTCGTCTGTTCGATCACGGGGTCGAGTCTTCGCCGTTGCGGACCGGCCGGGAAACCGACTCAAGGCGATGCTCCATAGACCAAAGTCGACTGCCCTCGGCCGTCCGAGGCCGGTAGCGTCGGGCCATGCCTCAGCGACACCCGATCAAGTTTTGGCTGCTGGAGATCTCTCTCGCAGCAATCGCCACGCTGCTCGGGCTGTTCTTCGTCAGCAACTCGGTGTCCGAGGACGGCGGTGCTCCGGTCGCTGTGGAGGCCGCCGCGGCGGTCGCGGCGGTCGCGGCCCTGGTGCTGTTCCGGCGCACCCACCCGGTCGCGTTGACCCTCATCCTCATCCCCTGCGGCATCGTGCTCGGCATGCCGATGGGGGCCACCCCGATCGCGCTGTTCGCGGTGGCGCTGCACCGGCCGGCCCGGGTCGCGATCGCGCTCGCCGGCATGCACGCCGCGCTCACCGCGGGGGTCTACGGATTGGTGCTCGGCCCGACCGGCACCTATGCCGAAGTCGTCGTCTTCCTTGTTCTGCTGCACGTCAGCGGGGTTGCGGTGGCCATGGTGATCCGGTCGCGCCGCCAATTGGTGGCCTCCTGGGCCGAGCGGGTGCGGCAAGCCGAGGAGGGCCAGCGGCTTCGCGTCGAGCAGGCCCGGCACGCCGAGCGCGAGCAACTGGCCCGCGAGATGCACGACGTCCTCGCGCACCGCATCTCGCTGCTGGCCGTGCATGCCGGCGCGCTCTCGGTGTCGCGCGACGCCTCGGCGGAGGAGAAGCAAGCGGCCGGGGTGATCCGGCAGTGCGCGCACGACGCTCTGGAAGACCTGCGATCTTTGCTCGGCATGCTCAGAGGGCCGGTGGTGGATCGCCCCCTGCCGACGCTTGGCGATGTGCCCGCGTTGGTGGAGCGGTCCCGGGAGGCTGGTGCCGACGTGAGTCTGTCGTTGACCGGCGGAGACGACGACGCCGACGACATGTCCGACGAGATCGAGGTGCCCGACCAGATCGGGCGTCACGCCTACCGGATCGTTCAGGAGGCGCTGACCAACGCCCTGAAGCATGCGCCGGGCGCTCCGGTTCGGGTACGTCTCGACGTTCGGCACATGCAGGGCCTGTCGGTGCAGGTAATAAACGATCTGGGCTGGCATCGGCAGCCCGCGCAGTGGCCCGAGCGGGTCGGCGCCGGCCCGGAGATGGTGCCGGGAATCCCCGGGGCCGGCGCCGGTCTGGTGGGCTTGCGGGAGCGGGTCCAGCTGGTCGGAGGTCGCTTCGAACACGGTCCGACGCCGGAGGGCGAGTTCGACGTCAAAGCCTGGCTGCCATGGCGCGCATAACCGCACGGACCGCGCGCCCAACCGCACGCACAGAAGGCGGCAGAGCGCTCGCAACGAGGACGGGACCGGTGAGCTGATGGAGCGGCCGGTGCGGGTGCTGATCGTCGACGACGATGCGATGGTTCGGCAGGGGCTTCAGATGATGCTGAGCGCCTTCGACGAGATCGAGGTGGTCGGGGCGGTGGCGGACGGCACCGAGGTGGCGGCGGCGGTCGACCGTCTGCGGCCGCGGGTGGTGTTGATGGACATCCGGATGCCGGGGATGGATGGGCTCACCGCTACGGCGGAGTTGCGGCGGCGGGCGGACGCGCCGGAGGTGTTGGTGTTGACGACGTTCGACACCGACGAGCATGTGCGGCGGGCCATCCAGGTGGGGGCGTGCGGGTTTCTGCTCAAGCACGAGCCGCCGGCCGGGCTCGCGAGCGCGATCTGCCGGGCGGCCTCCGGGGAGCCGATGTTCACGCCCTCGGTGCTGCGACAAGTGATGGGGCTCGCCGCGGGCGCCGCCGACCCGGGGCGGGAACGGGCCAAGGTCGCGCTCGGAATGCTGCGACCCAGCGAGCGTGACGTCGCCGAGTTGGTCGCTGAGGGCCTCACCAACCAGGAGATCGCCGGCAAGCTGCTGGTCAGCACGGCAACGGTGAAGGCCTACATCACGCAGATCTTCATCAAGCTCGACCTGAGCAACCGGGTTCAGATAGCAACCATGGTGCTGCAGGCACGATGAGAAGCCGCGTGCCCCACCGCCTCAGAAACGGCGACGGGGCACGGCGGCAAGACACGGGCGGGCGGCGAGACGCGGTGGGCGGCGAGACGCGGTGGGCGGCGAGACGCGGTGGGTGACGGGGCACGGTGGGCGGCAAGGCGCGGGTCAGTAGCCGGTGGGAACCATGCGGCTCAGCAGTTCGTTGACGCCCACGCTGGCGAAGCCCACGCGTACGTCGCTTGCTCCGTAAGGCAGCCACAGGCGGTCGTCGTGGATCAGGCCGCCACAGGAATAGACGACGTTGGGCACATAACCCTCGCGCTCGATCTCGTCCGGGTCCAGCAGGCCCTCGGGCAGGTCGGCGATCACGCGTTCGGGGTTCTCCAGGTCCAGGAGCATGGCGCCGATGGCGTACCGGCGCATCGGGCCGACGCCGTGGGTCAGCACCAGCCAACCCTGTTCGGTCTCCAGGGGCGAACCGCAGTTGCCGACCTGGACCAGGTCCCAGCCACGGTGCGGGACGAGCAACGGGACGGCCGGCTGCCAACGGTGCTGATCGTCGCGGACGCTCAGGCCCAGGGTCTCGCCGTCGGAGCGGCAGAGGGCCAGTTTGCGGCCGCCCACGTAACGCGGGAACAACGCCAGACCCTTGTTGCGGGCCGCCGGGCCGTGCAGCCGGGACACGTCGAAGTGGCGCAGGTCCCTGGTGAAGATGACCCGGCCGGAGATGCGGCGGCCGTCGTAAGCGGTGTAGGTGGCCTGGTAGGCCTCCCGGCCGTCGGGGTCGAGGGTCTGCACGAAACGGGCGTCCTCCATGCCGTTGCTTTCGGCCGGGGTGGCCGGCCAGAGCACCCGCTGGTGCAGCGGCGTCGCACAGGGGAACGACACCGCGTAATCCTCGGCCACGATGTGCCGGATGTTGTCGAGGGTCTCCTGCGTCGTCGGCCGCTGCAGAAGCTCGGCCGGCATGTGCCCGATGACGTCCTCGAATTCCTCGTCGGTGTAGCGCTCGGGCAGCGTGGCGAGCACGTACGCCGAGGCCTCGTTGTCGATCCCGTCGTCGATCAGGGCGGCCGACAGCTGGAAGCGGTAGTGCATGGCGCCGACCCGCTGGCCGACCATCAGGGGGCCGCTGCGGTCCTCGAGACGGATCCGGTCACCGGGGCCGAGCACGGCCGAACAGAAACCGATCGACGAGATGTGCCCCTCGCCGATCTGGCGCAGGCTGATCGCCACCCGGAACTCGCCCGGTTCGAGGCCCTCCTGATCGGGGTGCCCGACCATCGACGGGTTGCACAGGGCGGCCGCCTCGACCGAGAACTCGTGGCTGAAATACGCCCCGATCAGGGTACGGGCGGTCGGGGACAGCTCGATCTCCGGCGGCACCCGGTGCTGCACCAGCTCGTAGTGGTGCTGGAAGGTGGCGAGCAGGTCGTGATGCCGGCCGGCGAAGCGGGTCAGCACGTCGTCGAGCAGGCGGCTGGTCTCGGCCTCGTCGAGTTGCAGGATCCGCTCGATCAGGCGGGACGCCCGGTTCTGCACGGTCTGATCGTCCTCGCCGGGCACGAACAGTTTGATCACCACGCGCCGGCCGTCCGGCTGCATGACGATCTCGTGTCGGGTGTAGTACGTCTGCGGATTCATGGTTGCGGTCACGCTAGGCCGCCTGACGGTCGGGTCGCGCTCCGGGTCGCCAGCGTGCGGGCATGCTGCAGCGTGGAGACGAGCGCGAGGGTGGATTCGGCTCCTTGGTTCACATTAGGACCATCTGCCGTCAATCCGTCATAACATCCACCGGTTAGTGGGTCGTACATGACCGTCTGAATGTCGTTATCGCCTAAAAACCAGGCTATAGACCGAAACAACGGCTCGGTCCAGCGGTCGTCCCCGGTCGTCGACAGCGCGGTCGAGCACGCGTCGGCCACCGCCGCGGCCTCGATCGGCTGCTGGTCGAAGCGGTGTTTCGGCACCCCGGCCTGCCAGCCGCCGACCGGACACACCGACAGGTGACCGGTGTTGTCCTGCTCCCGGCACAGCCAGGCCAGCATCCGAAGGCCCGAGCGCAACAACGGCTCGTCGCCGAGCAGGTCACCGGCCGCGATCACGACCTCCGCCATCGTCGGGTTGGCGTAGGTCAGCGAATCGGTCGGCCAGACCCACGCGAGCGACGGCCCCGGCACCCCGACGGCGGCGGCCGCGTCGGCCAGCAGCTCGGCCGCCACGTCGTCGTGCGGGTCGGAACGCAGCACCTCGGCCGCGCCCAGCCCGGCGTACGCCATCGCCCTCGGCCATGGCGAGCGTTGCCGCGCCCCCGAGCCGAACGCGACCGCGGCCTCGCGCCTGATCCACGGCACCGTGGAGCGCGCCGCGGCCGTGCCCAGTCCCCACAGCGCGCGTCCCCAGCAGTCACCGGTGCCGGGCTCGTCGGTCCAGCGCCGATCGAAGCTCATCCGGTTGTGGAACGCGCCGTCCGGCCCCTGCGCGTGGGTGAGAAACGCGAGGTAGCGCTCGGCGAGCCCGACCACCTGGGCGGTCGGCCGCGGTTCCCGGCTGGCGATCAGCAGGCCCCGGCCGACGTCGTCGACGCAGTAGCCGTGCTCGCGCCGCGGGATCGCGTTGCGCGCGTGTTCGAGCAGGCCGGTGTCGTCGGAGAGCCGCGCGAGGTGGTTCCAGTTGGGCGGCGGCGCGTCGGTGAGCTGGATGGGCGGCGGAACCAGGCGGAGGCCGGCGCTCATGCCGGCACGGTGGCCGCGAGCGGCGTCCGGTCGGCCAGCAGGCGCCCGGCCAGGGCCTGGTAGCGGGCGGCGACCGCGGGCCAGCGCAGCGTCGGCCCCCCGGCCAGGCCGGTGAGGCGCCCGGCGATGCCGGGGTCGGCGAGCAGGCGGCGGGTGGCGGCGGCCATGCCCTCCGGGTCCTGATGGGGTACGAGCAGGCCGGGCCCGTCGGCGAGCAGCTCGACGGCGTGCGGGAACTCGGTCGCCACCACCGGCACACCGGCCCCGACCGCCTCGATGAGCACCCCGGAGGTGACCTGTTCGGTCGAGTCGTAGGGCAGCACCACCACGTCGGCCGACCGGATCAGCCGGGACAGCTCGGCCTGGTCGAGATAGACGTCGAGCCAGCGGACCGCGTCGGTCACCCCGAGCGACGCGGCGAGGGCCTTCAGGGAGTCGCGGTACGCGTCCCCGAACTGCTCGAGCACCTTGGGATGGGTGCGGCCGGCCACGGTGTAGACGGGTGCCGGGTCGAGGTCGCCGAGCAGGGCGAGGGCCTGCAACGCCCACTCGATGCCCTTGCCCGGTCCGAGCAGCCCCCAGGTGAGCAGGTGCGGTCGGTCGTGGTCCTCCCGGGGGCCGGTGGTGTCGTGGCTGCCGGCCCCGTGCGGGATCACCGAGATCTTGCGCGGGTCCACCTCGTATCCGGTGGTGAGTCGCTGCCGGGCGGTGTCGGTCATGGTCACCACGGCGTCGGCGGTCCCGGCGATCCGTTCGAGGACCTGCCGCTGGAGCGGGTCGGGGTGGCTGAGCACGGTGTGCAGCACGACTATCGACGGGACCTTGAGGGCCCGGAGCAGCGGCAGCACCTCCGCGCCCGCGTCGCCGGGGTAGATCCCGTACTCGTGCTGGAGAATCGCGACGTCGTAGCGGTTGAGCGCGTTGGCCGCGGCCACCCACCCGCCGGGCGTGTCGGTGTGCCAGGTGTGCACGACCCGGGGCGCGTTGCGTTCGAGCTCGATTCCGCCGCTGACGCTGTCACTCGCGAGAAGGCGTACGACTCCGGCACTGCCACTCGTATTGAGGTGGGTCGCGAGTGCCGCATTGAACGTCGCCAAACCGCATTGGGTGGGCGGGTATGTGCTCAGAAAGCCGTAGGTGGCGGGCATGACAGGCCTTTCTCGTCCCGGCTGCCTCCCCGCAGCACGACTCAGCGCACGCGGGAGGAGGTTTTCAGACCGCGCGCAAACGTCATTGCGGCAAGCCGGGAAATTGCCCGGCTTAACATGCAATTCACATTCGCACGTTAACAAGTACGGCCATTCAACTTACGATTTTGCGGTAAATCCCCAGGTAGTCGTCAACCATCCGGTCGGCGGAGAAGCGCTGGCGAGCACGTGTCGCGCAGCCCTGGCGGTCGAGCGTGGCGATTTCCGCGACCGCCGCGACCGCTTCGTCGAGGTCGGAAACCAGACGTCCGGTGACGCCCTCGTCGATGACCTCCGGCATCGACCCTTTCGGGTACGCGATGACCGGCGTACCGCACGCCATGGATTCGACCACCGAAAGACCGAACGGCTCGGCGAACCGGATCGGATGCAGCAGTGCCGCCCCCGATCCGAGAATCCGTCCGCGATCGGCCGGACCGACCGAACCGAGATAGACGACCCGGTCGCCGTCGATGTGCGGTTCGATCGCGCGGGCGAAGAACTCGGCGTCCTGCACGATGCCGCAGAGGAGGAGCCGGCGGCCGGCTCGGCGGGCGATCTCGATGGCCAGGTCGGTGCCCTTGTCCGGATGGATGCGGCCGAACGCGATGAGGTCCTCGGTGGGGGAGAGCGCCGTCGGCAGCGCGGTCAGATCGATCCCGTGGTGCACCGTCGCGACGTACGACAGCTCCGGCGAGCGGTCCGCGTCCGAGATCGAGACGTAGTGCGATCGGGCCCGCCGGTACGCGGGCAGGATGTTCGACCCGGAGAAGCCGTGGATCGTGGTGAGCAGCGGCGCGGCGCAGTGCTGGGCGAAGGCCAGGGGCAGCCAGTCGAGGTGGTTGTGCACCAGGTCGAACTCGGCCGAGCGGGCGAGCGCGTGCGACACGTGCAGCGCCTCCCAGACCCGGCCGTCGAGCTCCGGTGACTCCTCGTAGCCGGTGGGGCTGACCCCGTCGAGGGTGCCCTTGGTGACCGAGTCGAGCGTGGCGAAGAGCGTGACGTCGATGCCGCGGGCGGTCAGTCCCTCGGCGAGCAGGCTGGTGATCAGCTCCCACGGGCCGTAGTGCAGCGGCGGGGTGCGCCACGCTATCGGCCCCAGCAGTGCGATCTTCATGACAAATGCCCCATAAACACCTCCTTAGTATGCCCAGCCGGTCAACTCCGCGTTCTCGTGTTAGAGAAGACGCATGACGGATCTCTGGTGGAAAAGTGCTGTCGTGTACCAGATCTACCCCCGCAGCTTCGCGGACGCCGACGGCGACGGGATGGGCGATCTGCGCGGCATCATCGACCATCTCGACCACCTGGCCGAGCTGGGTGTCGACGTCATCTGGCTGTCGCCGATCCACAAGTCGCCGCAGGACGACAACGGCTACGACATCAGTGACTACCAGGACATCGACCCGCTCTTCGGCGACCTGGCCACGTTCGACGAGCTGGTCGCCGCCGCGCACGCCCGCGGCCTGAAGGTGCTGATGGACCTGGTCGTCAACCACAGTTCGGACGAGCACGAGTGGTTCGTCGAGAGCCGGTCCAGCCGGGACAACCCCAAGCGCGACTGGTACTGGTGGCGGCCGGCGCGCGAGGGCATGGAGCCCGGCACCCCCGGCGCCGAGCCGACCAACTGGGGCTCCGCGTTCGGCGGCCCGGCCTGGGCGTACGACGAGCACACCGGCGAGTACTACCTGCACCTGTTCTCGCCCAAGCAGCCCGACCTCAACTGGGAGAACCCGGAGGTCCGGCAGGCGGTCTACGCGATGATGCGCTGGTGGCTCGACCGGGGTGTGGACGGCTTCCGGATGGACGTGATCAACATGATCTCCAAGGTCATGCCGCTCCAGGACGGCCGCCCGGGAGCCGGTCAGGCGTACGCCGACGGATCGCCCGGTTACATCAACGGCCCGCGTAACCACGAGTTCCTGCACGAGATGTACGAGCAGGTCTTCGCCGGCCGCGACGAGCTGCTGACCGTCGGCGAGATGCCGGGTGTCACGGTGGACGAGGCGATCCTGTACACCCGCCAGGACCGGCAGGAGGTCGACATGGTCTTCCAGTTCGACCACGTCTGGGCCGACCGCGGCGGCGACCCGTGGCGGGTGTTCCCGCTGCAGCTGACGGTCCTCAAGGGCATCTTCGGGCGGTGGCAGGCGGGTCTCGCCGAGGAGGGCTGGAACAGCCTCTACTGGAACAACCACGACCAGCCGCGGGTGGTCTCGCGCTACGGCGACGACAGCCCGGAGCACCGCGAGGCGTCGGCCAAGATGCTCGGCACGGTGCTGCACCTGCACCGCGGCACGCCGTACGTCTATCAGGGCGAAGAACTCGGCATGACCAACTATCCGTTCGAGTCGATCACCGACTTCCGCGACATCGAGGCGCTCGGGCACTACCGGCAGGCCACCGAGATCGAGGGCCGTTCGCCCGAGGACGTGCTGACCGTGCTGCGGGCGCGCGGACGGGACAACGCGCGCACCCCGATGCAGTGGGACGACTCGCCCCACGGGGGTTTCAGCACCAGCACGCCGTGGCTCGCGGTCAACCCGAACTATTCGCGGATCAACGCCGCCGCCGAACGCGCGAACCCGGATTCGGTGTTCCACTACTACCGCAAGCTGATCGAGTTGCGGCACAACGAGCCGGCCGTGGTCGACGGCGATTTCACCATGCTGCTGCCGGCCGACGAACGGCTCTACGCCTTCACCCGGCGGCTCGGCGGCACCGAGCTGCTCGTCGTCGGCAACTTCACCGGGGAGACGGTCGAGGCCGAGATCGACGGCTGGGACGGCGCCGAACTGGTGCTGTCCAACCTGCCGGCCAAGGGGCTGACCATGGCCCCGTGGCAGGCGGTCGTCTATCGCCGGGCGGCGATGTAGGGCTCCAGGCCGTCGAGCAGGCGGGCCAGGCCGAACTCGAAGAGCATGGTCAGGTCGAAGTCGAAGTCGTGCCGGGTCAGCTCGCGGAATCGGGGCAGCGCGGCGTCCCCGACCACGGCCAGGAAACGCTCCGCCTGCGATTGCACCCACTGGTCGTTGGTCAGCCCGCTGTCCCGGATCGCCAAGGCTTCCGGTTCCAGCGCGCTGGCCACGCCACGGACGAACGTGAACGTCACGATCTGGATGAACATCCGGTCGGCCAGCGGCAGCCCGGTGCCGTCGAACGAGGCCATCACCCATTCGCTGAGCCGCATCGCGTTCGGCGCCATCTGCGGCCGGGTGAGCGACATGGTGGACGCCAGCCACGGGTGGCGTTGGAACGCCGCCCATTCGAGCCGGGCGACCGCCTCGAGGCAGGCGCGCCAGTCGGGCGGGCGGTGGGCCGGCAGCGGCACCTCGCCGATCGCCGTGTCGATCATGGCCAGGATCAGCTCCTCCTTGCCCGCCACGGGCCGGTAGAGCGACATCGTGGAGACGCCGAGCACGGTCGCGATGCGGCGCATGGACAGCTCGGCCATGCCTTCGGTGTCGGCGATCCGGATGGCCGCGTCGACGATCCGCGCCGCGGTCAGCTCGTGGTCGCGGCGTGGCGCCGGTCCGGCCACGACCGTGCCGACACCCGGCCGCGCGATGGTCAGACCCTCGTCGCGCAGCGCCGCGTGGGCCTTGGTCGCGGTGGCGATCGCGACACCCCACTCCCGTACCAGCGCCCGCGCGGACGGCACGCGGTCGCCCGGCTGGAGCGCGCCGGACTCGATGCGGCGGCGAATGTCTTGCACGATGCGCCGATAGGGGGCGTCCAAGCTAGTACACCTACCTCTCCCGAAGAACACCGTACTAGTACGGTTTGCACGCTTCAAGTCCGCTGCCTAGCCTCACTAGTACATCGATATACAGAGTACGCAGGAGGCGGGGACGATGCGGGTTCTGATTTCCGGCGCGGGCATTGCCGGGCCGGCACTGGCGCTGTGGTTGCACCGGGCGGGCGCCGACGTCACGGTGGTGGAGCGGGCGCCGGCGCCGCGGCCGGGTGGCCACGCGGTCGACGTGCGCGGGGTGGCCCGAGCCGTCGTCGAGAGGATGGGGATCCGCGAGGCGGTCCGCGCGAAGCAGATCGACGACCGCGGCTTCGCCCTGGTCGACGAGCACGGCCGGCGGCTGGCCGAGATGCCGGCCGACCTCTTCGGCGGCGAGGGCATCGTGGCCGAGATCGAGATCGCCCGGGGCGACCTGGCCCGGATCCTGCACGACGCGACCGCCGCGACGACCGACTACCGCTTCGGCGACCGGATCGTGGCGATCGACCACGAGACGGTGACGTTCGCGAGCGGCCGCACCGAGCGCTTCGACGTGGTGGTCGGTGCCGACGGCGTACGCTCCGGCGTCCGGCGGATCGCGTTCGGCCCGCACGCCGAGTTCGTCCGGCCGCTGGGTGGCTACAGCTCCTATTTCACCGTGGCCGACCCCGGCGACCTCGACAACTGGTCCACCATGTTCAACGCGCCCGGGGGCCGGGCCGTGCTGGTTCGCCCCGAGGCCGGCGGCACCGCCAAGGCCAGTCTCAGCTTCCGGTCGCCGCCCCGTCACGACCGCATCTCCCGGGACGAGCAGGTGCGGGTGCTCACCGAGCGGTTCACCGGCCTCGGCTGGCGGGTCCCGGCCCTGCTGGCAGAGCTGCCGCGGGCCGACGACCTGTACTTCGACGAGGTCAGCCAGGTGCACGTCGAGACGTGGGCGCGCGGTCGGGTGGTGCTGCTGGGCGACGCCGGCTATTGCGGCTCGCCGCTGGGTGGCCTGGGCACGAGCATGAGCCTGGTCGGGGCCTACGTCCTGGCCGGCGAGTTGAGCCGGGCCAGAACGCCGGAGCAGGGGTTCGCGGCCTATCAGGCGGAGATGGCCGACTACGTCGCGCAGGGCACCCGGCTGCCGCCCGGGGGGATCGCGATGTCCGCGCCCAACCGGCAGGTGATGATCCGGGCGCGGGCGCTGTCGATGCGGATGATGGGGCGCTGGCCGATGCGGCAGATGCTGGCCAAGCAGTTCGGCAAGGCCGACGCGATCACCCTGCGGGATTACGCGCCGGCCCAGGCCGGCTAACTACGCAGGCACAGGTCGAACGGCTGGCCACCGGGGTCGAGCAGGACCCGCCACCGGTCCGGCTGCGGTTGCTCGGCCGGCTTGCTCGCACCGAGCGCGAGCGCCTGCTCCTCGGCCTTGTCCAGGTCGTCGACGTGGAAGTCGAGGTGGTACCGCTTGGGCCCGGCCTCGGCCGGCCAGCCCGGCCCCGAATAGCCGGGCACCTGGCCGAAGCCGAGGCTGGTGGAGCCGTCGCCGATCATGGCGTACTCGGCCTGGCTGTGCAGCACCTCCCAGCCGAGCAGTTGCGAGTAGAAGGACGCCTGCGCCGCCGGGTCCTCGGCGTCCAGGTTGATCATCGCGAGCGAAGCAATTCCGGTCATGACCCCGATCCTCGCCCGAGAGGCTGACATCTTCTGTCAGGTTCACTTGAGATAGACCAAGCCGTCGAGCACCACGCCGGGCCGTCCCGGCGTGCCCTCGACCTCGACCCGCACCGTGTGCGAGCCGCTCGTGGGCCAGGACCGCGACCAGATGGCCTGCCGATAGACGGTCTGCGGCGAGCCCAGGTCGAGGACGCCCAGGTCGTCGCCGTCCACGAAGACCCGCAGCCGGCCCGACTGCGCCGCCCGGCTCACCGCGAGGGCCGCCGAGCTGCCGGTGAACTGCCAGGTGGCGGACGATCCGGCGGCGGTGGCGCCGAGCGCCACCCCGCCGAGATAGCCGGGGTTGGTCAGGGTGCGCCACGTTCCGGTCCGGTCGGCGGCGGCTTCGGAGGCGACCACCGGGGTACGCGTGACCGCCCCGTCCACGGTGTTGCCGGCCCGGTCGGCCGCCCGCAACGCGAAGGTGGCCGGGCGTCCGGGGGCGAGCGTGCCGTTGCGGCTGTGCACGGTGCCGAGGTCGAGCATCGACGGCCCGGTCAGCGCGACGGCGGCGATGCCGTTCTCGTCGGTGGCGGTCCACTGCAGCTGGACCGGCACCGAGCCGTCGAGGGAGCCGGTCCGCAGGGCCAGGGCGGGGCCGCCGGTGAACCGCGGGGCGACCACGTCCGAGATGACCTTGGCGCCGACCATCGTCGCCTTCCCGGACAGGTGCAGCGCCCTGATCGTCACGACGTGGCCGCCCGGGCGCAGGCGTAGCGCGGTGGTGCGGTGGCTGCCCGGCGTGGCCACGGCGAGCTCACCATCGACGTACGCCTCGAAGCGGTTGATCAGCGCACTCGGTGTGATCATGTTCCAGAGCGGGCGGATCAGCCCTTTCGTGTAGAGCGTCGTGCCGTACTTCGAAGCGCCCGGCATCCGCAGGTAGCGCAGGCCGTAAGGGGCCGCCCCGGCGATCTCCCGGATCGCCGGGAGCTGGCGGTAGAGGCTGTCGCCGGGGCAGTCGGTGCGGCCGGCGTCGCGGTGGCCGGAGATCCGCCAGAGCGCCGCCCGGCTGCCGAGCGGGTAACGCGGGCCGCCGCCGGAGGTGAGCACCACCTTGCCCGCCGGCGCGTTGCCGGCCGCACCCAGCTTGTAGGCGGCCACCGTGGCGATCGCGGTGCGCACCGTCGACGAGACGCCGACCTGGCCGTACGTGCCGATCACGGCGATCGCGCTGGCGTTCGAGTTGAAGCCCATGGTGTGCGCACCGAGCACCATGCGGTTCACCCCGCCACGGCGGCCCTCGAAGATCCGGCCGCACTTGTCGACCAGGAAGTTGTAGCCGATGTCGTCCCAGCCCTTGGTCCTGACCTGGTAGGCCTGGATGCCCCGGACGATCGCGGCCGAGTCGGCGCAGCTGTAGCCGTTGCCGCTGGCCGTGTGGTGCACGAAGAAGACCTGGGCCGGTCCGGTGTAGGTGGGCGCGGCCCGGACGATCGCCTCGTTGGCGCGCCAGCCGGCCCGGGTGACCATGCGCGGAACCGGCCGGGTGGGGAGCGGCACCACCCCCGTCGCCCGCCGCGCCGACGGAGCGGGCCGGGCGTCGCCCGCACGTTCGGGGGCCGCCCGATCGGCCGTGGTGCCGGTGGCCGGGGCGGCGTCCGGGTTGATCAGGTCGACGCGCAGGCCGGCCGGGAAGGGTCGGCGGGCGCCCACGATCCGCGCCTCGACGCCGGCGGAGGCGCCCACCCAGACCGGGTCGGAGGCGCCGCGGCGGTCGCCGGCCGCGCTGCCGTCCGCTTCCAGCGACTGCCATGCCGTCCATCGACCGGTGTTCGTGGCGCGAGTGCGGACCTGGATCGTGCCGTCGACGGCCGCCCGCGGGTCGGCCCAGGTGACACCGAGCATGCTGAACGGCTTGGTGGCGTGGCCGTGCGTGGCGTCGGCGAAGGAGATCTGCTGGACGGCCGGCCCGGCGCCCGGCCCGGCAGTCGCGGGCGAGACCGCGGCGGTCCCGACGGTGATGGTGGTGGTGGCCAGGAGAAGGGCGGCGCGAAGTTTCGTCCGATATCGGTACACGTGAACCCCCGTGGTCCTCATTTGGTCGAGCCAGGAGCCACGTTGCCGTTCAGGTGTCGCACCCGTCCCGGAAACTACGAACTAAGTCGAAGGATTTTCAGGTACAAAAACGGCAAACCGGACTAACGTCCGTAGCCGTCGTCACCCGGGATTCGATAAAGATCCGCCGTCGGGTGCCGATGGAAGGGGGCGTGACCACAGCCGACGCTCTTGCCGGACGCCCCGGGCCGGTACGCGCCCGCTGGGCCTGGGGGCACGTGGCGGTCGGGCTGACGCTGGTCGCGATCTACGGTTTCGGCCCGGTCCCGTGGCAGAGCCCGGTCATGGCCCTCGGCATCGTCCTCGGCATGGTGGCGCTGTCCGTCGGGCCCACCCGCAACCTCGCCCCGGCCGACCGGCTGCCGTACCGGTTGGTGCGCGCCGCCGCCGGGCTGTTCATCGTGGCGACGATCATCCGGGCGGTCGTGCCGAGCACCATGGCCACGCCGCCGACGGCCATCGCACTGATCCCCAACTCGTTCGTGGTCCCGGCGTACCTCTGCCTGGGTTATGCCTTTCTGGTGCTGCTGCGTCGGCGGCGCGCCGCCGACGACGACCCCGCACGGGTCGACGCGGTCCTGGTCGGGCTCGCCGCCGCGTTCGTGACCTGGACGTTCGTCATCTCCCCGGCCGTCTACTCGGCCGACCTCTCCGCCCTGCAGGTGCTCGACGCGCTGTTCCCGATCATCGACGTGGTCATGCTGATCCTGGTCGCGCAGCTCATGCTGGCCGGCGGGGTGCGGCAGGCCGCGCTCTGGCTGATGATCGTCGCGGCCGCCTGCATGTTCGTCGGCGACCTGCTGTTCACCCTGCGGGACGCCCAGCTGATCGACATCTCGCAGACCCCGAGCAACGCCGCTTTCCTGCTGATGTTCGTGCTGATCCCGGCGGCGTCGCTGCACCCGTCGACCCGGACCCTGGTGCAGCCGCAGAAGATCGTCGTGCGGGACATGAGCAAGCTACGGATGACCGTGATCGGTCTGGTCGTGGTCGTGCCGACGATCATCACGTCGTTGATGCCCGCCGGCTCGGTGCTGAACGACCTGGTCCGCGCCGGGCTGTGCGCGATGATCGTGCTCAGCGTGCTGGGCCGGGTGGTGCGCTCCAACAACTCGCGGGTGCGCGCCGAGCTGATGACCCGGCGCCGGGCCACCCACGACGCGCTCACCGACCTGCCGAACCGTGAGCTGCTCTCGGAGACCGTGGCCGCCTGGGCCGACCGGGCGACCACCGAGCACCTCGAGATCAGTCTGCTCTTCATCGACCTCGACCGGTTCAAGATGATCAACGACCACTGGGGGCCGGAGGTCGGTGACGAGCTGCTGTGCGCGGTCGCCGGCCGGCTCGGCGAGCAGGTGCGCGCCGAGGACGTGGTCGCCCGCATCGGCGGGGACGAGTTCGTGATCGCCCTGGCCAGCGCGTCGCACGAGCGGCTCGCCGAGTCGCTCGCCGATCGGTTGCTCGTCGAGTTCGCCAGACCGTTCCGGCTGTCGGTCGGCGAGGTGGTCGTGTCGGCGTCGATCGGTGTCGCCAAGTCGGCCGGCGGGGCGCACGCGCTGGAACTGATCCGGGACGCCGACACCGCGATGTACAAGGCCAAGGGGGCGGGCCGCAACGCCTACGCCATGTTCGACACCTCGCTGCGTGAACAGATCCGTGACCGGGTCAAGCTGGAGCAGGCACTACGTGGCGCCCTCGATCGCGGCGAGCTGGCCGTGCACTTCCAGCCGATCGTCGACATCGTCACCGACGAGCTCGACGGCTTCGAGGCGCTGATGCGCTGGAACTCGCCCGAGCTGGGCTTCGTCTCGCCCGTCGAGTTCATCCCGATCGCCGAGGAGACCGGCCTGATCGAGGAGATGGGCGCCTGGATGCTCCGCGAATCGGTGCGCCAGCTGCAGGAGTGGCTCGACGTTCGCGGCCCCGACGCCCGGCCGCTGCACGTGTCGGTGAACGTGGCGGTCCGCCAGCTGAGCGACGGCTCGCTCGTCAAGCTCGTCGACGACACCCTGCGCGAGAGCGGGCTGCCGCCGAGGGCGTTGTGGCTGGAGATCACCGAGTCCGGCGTGATGGCAGACATCGAGGCCGCGTTGCTGACCCTGAACGCGCTGCACGCGCTCGGCGTCACGCTCTGCATCGACGACTTCGGCACCGGCTACTCGTCGCTCAGCTACCTGCACCGGCTCCCGGTCGGCATCGTGAAGATCGACCGCTCGTTCATCGACGACGTCGGCGCGGCCGGCGCCAACGAGCCGATCGTGCGCGCGGTCCTGGCGATGACCCATGCGATGGGCCACCGGGTGGTCGCCGAGGGCGTGGAGACCGAGGTCCAGCGGGACTGGCTCCGCGCCCAGGGCTGCGACCTGGTGCAGGGCTGGTTCTACGGCAAGGCCGAGCGCGCCGAGGACCTCACGAGCTGGATCGAGCGTCCGGTCCCGGCGTAACCGCCCGGGACACCGAAGGCGTGACCGCCTGGGACACCAGGCCGGTGATCATCCAGCCGGCGATGCGCTCGAAGGACGGCTCCCGGCTCGGCCCGGAGGCCGCCAGGACCCCGGCGAGGTGCGGGAAGTCGCCACTGGCCACCGCCTCGGTGAGCAGGTCCACCTGCGCCGACGTGGGGGTGGCACCGGCCCGCTCGTTCGTCACGTAGGACGCCACAAAACCGGTGATCAGGGCGATCAGCTCCATCCTGGTGGAGCCGTCCAGGCCGGTCGGCTCGAGGGCGGCCAGGCCATGCTCCAGGTAGTCCAGCATGTGCCGGCCGGTCAGGCGGCGGTCGGGCAGGGCCGCGGGCAGCCACGGGTGGGCGAGCATCAGGGTGCGCTGGGCGGCGGCGAGCGCCATCAGATCCGTACGCCAATCGCCGGTGATCTCCATTTTCGGCCGGGCCGCCCCGGCCCGGTCGACCATCAGGTCCAGCAGGCGTTCCTTGTCGGGGACGTAGGTGTAGAGGGACATCGCGCCCGCCCCGATCTCGGTGGCGATCCGGCGCATGGTGACCGCGGCGATCCCTTCCGTGTCGGCCAGCCCGATCGCGGCGTCCACGACCTGCTCCCGGGTGTGCGCCGGCGGGCGTCCACGAACCATCGATGCCTCCTGCTCCTATTTTCAGTACAGCGTCCGAGAAACTTGCTTCGATCGCTGCTGCGCCCCCTGGCTGCGCACCGGAATCCCACCCCTGGCGTAACGAGGGTGCCGACGCTCAGGCCACTGTCGCCGGCCGCCGACCCGCCGCCGGAGTGGAAGGCGCCGTCATGCCGGTCGGCCCCGCCGGCCCGGACGACTTCTTCTGGCGCGGCGGCGCCTTCGGGCCCGAGCGCGCGCCGATCGGTGGCATCGGCCACCGCTTCCAGCCCGGCCACCGGATCCGGCTGATGGTCGCGGGCGATGCCCACCCGGTTGCCGGTGGTTTAGCCGCCTTGATCGGTGGGGTAATGCGTCGCCGCCACCCCACCGATCGAGGAGAAACAATGCCTATCCAGGGAATCTTCTATCTGCTCGCCGTCATCCTGCTGGTTCTCGCCGCCCTGCCGATCGGCACCCGCGGCATCAGCCTGGCTCTGCTCGGCGCCGCCTTCGCCCTGCTCGGCTACAGCTGGGACACCATCACCGGCTGAGCCCGCCCGGCTCGACGATCAGGACCACCTTGCCGCGGCCGTGCCGGGACTCGACCACCCGGTGCGCCGCGACCACCTCGGCCAGTGGATAGGCCCGCACCGGCATGGTGACCTGGCCCTTTGCGGCTCGATCGAGCACCGCGGCCAGACGACGCGGGTCACGGCCGGCGCGCACCACCCGGACCCCGTGCCCGGCGGCGGCCTTGTCGTCCACAATGGTGCCGATCCGATCCGGGGCGACCCCGAGCGACACCGACTGGGCGATCGCGGCACCACCCGCGGCGTCGAGCGCCACGGTCGGCTGATGCCCCGTCGCGCGTACGGCATCCGGCAGTCGATCGCCGTAGGCGACCGGGATCGCCCCCAGCTGCCGCAGGTAATCGTGATTGCCGGGCGACGCCGTGCCGATGACCGTGGCCCCCGCCCGCACCGCGAGTTGCACCGCGACCGTCCCCACACTCCCGGCCGCGGCATGCACCAGCAGCACGTCGTCCGCGTCGACGGCCAGCTCGGCGAGCGCCCCGGTCGCCGTCTGCGACGCCGCGACGAGCGCGGCGGCGGTCGGGAAATCCAGCCTTTCGGGCTTGCGCACCACCTGCCGCGCGGGCACGCGGAGCAACTCCGCGTGACCGTTGAACATGGTCGAACCCAGCACGGCGTCGCCCACCCGCAGCCGGCCCTCTACGCCGGCCCCGAGCTTGTCGACCACCCCCGCGTATTCCTGGCCGAGTTGCTGCGGGAAGGTCACCGGCGCCCAGGACATGACGCCCTGCCGAAATCCGACATCGAACGGCTGCACACCCGCCGCAAGCACCCGGACTCGCACCTCGCCGGGCGCCGGCTCGGGGTCCGGCAGGTCGACAATACGCAGCACATCGGGCGTTCCGAAGCGCTCGAACACGACGGCTCTCATGGGTGTCACCCTGCGAGCTGAACCGAGGTTGAGGTCAAGACCGCCAGACCTTATTCTTTGCGCTCGCCGATCATGGGGAGCTGACCTTGTACCCGCAACAACCACAGCAGCAGCCGTCGGGCAGCGGCATCGCGCTGACTACCAAATATCACTGGATGACCTTCATGCTGGCTCTCTTCAAGCCGGTCATCGAGATCAACGGCCAGCGGGTCGGCAACGCCTGGGGCCGCCAGATCATCCCGCTGCAGCCCGGCCAGTACCACCTGCACGTGCACGTTCCGTACCTGTGGCCGCTCGGCAAGGCCGATCTGCCCATCAACGTCTACGCCGGGCAGACCGTCGAGATCGAGTACCGCGCCCCCCTGATCGCCTTCATCGGCGGCGCCATGGGTGCCCCGCCGCAGAAGTGGCCCGGCCTGGTCTTCACCATCATCATGTTCGCCGTGGTCGGCGTCCTGATCCTGTGCGCCTGCGGCGGCACCATCCTCGCCGCCTCGACGTCGAACAGCACCTCCGCCGACACCTTCCACGCGGTGACGCAGCTACTCCACTGAGCGACTGAGGTGACCGGTCGGCCAGGCATCGCTACGGTAGTGCCGTGTCTCAGATCCCGTGGTGGGGGCTGCCCCTCATCGCCGTAGTGTTCGCCCTGGCCGGGGCCGTTACCGCACAGCTGGTGACGGCCCGTGACGAATATGCGCGGAGCCGGCGGAAAGCCACTCGCCGGTGGTACGAGGAGCGCAAGGACGCGTACGTCGCCCTGCTCTCCGTCTTCGAGCGTGACACCTACCGGTTGCGCGCCGCCTACGACGCCGGGGACAAACCGCCCTCGGCGCTCGCCTATGTCGACGACGTGGCACCGGCCCTCATGCGGGTGCGGTTGCTCGCCTCCGGGCCAGTGCGCAGTGCCGCGCTCGCCGTCCATCTGCTGTTGCAGAAGCTGCACGGCGAGATGAACCCGGCGGCCGTGTCCGGGGTGCAGCCGCAGACCCACTTCCGTGAACTGCTCACCCAGGTTCCGCTGGTCATGCAGCAGTTCGAGGAGGCGGTCCGGGAGGAACTGCGGATGACCGCGACACCGCCCACCAAGCCGGAACTGTCCGATGCCGACCGGCCGCGCTCGTGGCGGCGCCGGTCGGCCCGGACATCGGCACTGGATGACCTTGAAAATATCGGGCAGGATCTAAGTCGTGACCGATCAGAACCTCGATGAAGTAACTGCCGGGGTCGTCCGCAGCGGGATCGTGGCGATCCTGCGGGCGCCCACCTCCGACGGATTCGCCGCCGTGGCCGAGGTGCTGGTCGAGGCCGGCATCACGGCCATGGAGATCACCCTGACCTCCCGCGGTGCCATCGAGGCCCTGGCCGGCCTGCGGCGCCAACTGCCCGCCTCGGTGTCGGTCGGGGCCGGCACGGTGCTGTCCCTCGACGACGCGAAAGCAGCCGTCGACGCGGGCGCCGAATTCCTGGTGTCGCCGCACCTCGACGTGTCGCTGGTGCAGGCGTCGCCGGTGCCGTTCTATCCGGGCACGGCCTCGCCGACCGAGATGTTCCAGGCATATCAGGCGGGTGCCCCACTCGTGAAGCTCTTCCCGGCGGCCAACCTCGGCCCGGGCTTCCTGCGCAACGTCCGGGGTCCGTTCCCGCAGATCAACGTGATGCCGACCGGCGGCGTCAACATCGAGGACATCGCCGACTGGCTCTTCGCCGGCGCCAAAGCGGTCGGCCTCGGCGGCCCCCTGATCGGCGACGCGGCCCAGGGCGGCAGCATGGTGGCCCTGGCGGCGCGGGCCCGGCACGCGGTGAGCGCGGTCGCGTTCGCCCGGTCATGACCGGGGGCCTGTTCACCTTCGGCGAGACGATGGGGCTGGTCGCGGCGGACGGCATCGGCCCGTTGGCGTACGCCGGCTCCTTCACGTTCGGCATCGGCGGCGCCGAGAGCAACGTGGCCGTCGGCGTTGCCCGGCTCGGCGGCCACGCCACCTGGCTGGGCCGGGTCGGCCCGGATGCCACGGGTGAGCTGATCCGGTCCCGCCTCGGGCACGCCGGCGTGCACGTGATCGCGCTGCCCGACTCGTCCTTCACCGGCCTGATGGTCCGGCACCGCCGCTCCGGCGAGTTCGCCCACGTCGACTACCACCGCTCCGGCAGCGCCGGCTCCCGCCTGAACCCGTCCGACCTCCCGGCGGCGTCCCTGCGCGAAGCCGGCGTCCTGCACGTCACCGGCATCACCCCGGCCCTGAGCGAGACCTGCCGGGCGGCCGTCTTCCAGGCGGTCGAGACCGCCCGCGCGGCCGGCGTGCCGGTGTCGGTCGACGTCAACTACCGCGCCAAACTGTGGTCCCGCTTCGACGCCGCACCGGTGCTGCGTGACCTGGTGGCCCGGGCCGACATCGTCTTCGCCAGCCCCGAGGAAGCGGAACTCTTCGTCGACCCCGGGGACCTGCTCGGCGGCCTGACCAAGCTCGGACCCACCGAGGTGATTCTCAAGGACGGCGGCCGGGGGTGCGTCGCCCGGATCGGCGGCGAGCGCCACACCGTCCCGGCCCTGCCGGTGACCGTCATCGACCCGGTCGGCGCCGGCGACGCGTTCGTCGCCGGCTACCTGGCCGACCGGCTGGCCGGCGAGCCACCGGCGCAACGCTTGCACACGGCGATCGCCGCCGGTGCCTTCGCGGTGACCGTGCCGGGCGACTGCGAAGGCGCCCCGGACCGCGTCGAGCTGGCCGCCCTGACCGGCGGCGACATCCGGCGCTAGGAGAGGCATACAACAGGCGCCGGCCCGGGGCAATCACCACATCGGATGAGCGATTCCCCCGCAGGGGCGTTGGTGGATGTCGATTTCTCGTGTGAGCATCCCACTCATGCGGAATGCCGACTTCTACGAGGTGACCGCGCAGGTCATTCCCACCATATTTATCGCGGTGGTGCTGGAACTGCGCGCGTTGCTGGGCTTCACGTCGAACAGATGGGAAACCGCGGCTTCCGAGAACGTGCATGATCCGGTCGAGCGAAAGCTCTACGGTCAGTACGCCACGGCCGCCTATCTATTTCTGTTCTCGGCGATCGGGTTCGTCGTCAGCGAACTGGCGGCACTGTCGGTGGTGCTGTTCGGGGTGAACGGTTTCTGGCCCTGTATCGCGGTATTTGTCGTCGCGGTCGGAGTGGCGATGCTGACGGTCGTGGCGTTCGGCGCTCCACTCTGGCACGACGCGTTGCGGAGCAAAGTGGGCAATCCTCGATGAATCGCTTCTTGACCGGCGGTTCTACCGTTGACGGTGTTCGCATCCCTGGTGAGAACGACTTCCGCCCGATTGGACCACGCCATTGATGGCTAGTGTGTTTCGGCCGAAGAAACGACGAGACGAAGCGTGGCAGCAGCAGCGCGAAAAGCTTGTTGCCGACATCGCCCGGTCCGGTGCCGAATCGGCACCCGCAAGTGAGCGGAAGACCCTCACATTCGTCGCTCGATCGCCGTTCGACCGCACCGAATGGCTGGGCGCGGTGGAAGACCTCGTCGACATGATCCCGCCCGAGAGTCTCGCGGAGAACGGCGACTGTCCACTGGACAACATGATCAATGCCTGGGCTGACGGCTGGGTCGCCGAGCTGGAGCGCCAGCACGAGGCGTTCCGCATCGCCGCCCTCCGCGAGCTGCGGGTGACCGAGGGGCAACTCGTGGCCCACCGGCTTCTGCTGGATCATGACCGCAGCTACCACGACGAGATGGACGGTGCGGTCTCGTCGATCGTCGGCGATTCGCCGGTCGTGTCTCCGCGCGATCTCCCCGGGGAGTCGCGATGACCAGGCCGAAGCGGGCCGACACGTCCGCGCTCGTCGGCCGGCCCTCGTGGCTGACCGCCGTCGCCCTGCTGCTCGCGTCGCTGGCTGACGTCGGCGCATTCTCGCAGGTCGTCGCATTGGTACTGCCTGACCAGGCGCAGTACGTGGTGTACGCCGTCGTCATCGGCATGACGGCGACGGCGGTCTATCTGGCCCACACCTGCGGTGCCATCATCCGCGACCGGGCCACCGGCGACCCCGGCCGGCGGTTCATCCTGTGGGCGTCCGGGGGTGCCTGGGCGATCCTGGGTCTGGCCGCGTTCGCGGTGCGACTCATCGAGAGCTCCGACCCCGGCGCCACTTCGACGTTCTACACCGACGGCGGTCTCGTGCCGAGCGACACCGGCCACACCGCGGTGCTCCAGGCCTTCGTCTTCCTGGCGCTCTACGTCGGCACCGGCCTGACGGCGGCGGCGGGGGCGTACTTCAATCGGAGTGCGGTGCGCAGGCGGTACTCGGCTGCCCGGCAGCGGCGAGCGGTCGCGGCCGAGCGAGCGTCGTTGTCGGCGGCTGCCTACGGCGATGTCAAGGCCATTCAGTCGGCCCAGCAGACCGCTTACGACGAGTCCGCGCAACTGCTCGAGATCGAGAAGCGCGCGGTTCTGGCTTTGTCCGCCGAGTTGAAGCAATACGCGCGCATCTGCATCGCCAACCGGGGGAAGGATCCGGAGGCGGCTCGCCTGTTGTTCGAGGCCGACAAACGCCCCTACGTGCTGCGGCAGTTCGACGAGCGGGCGGACCCGGACGGCGCGAATGAGTGATCGGATCGTCAGGCGGCTGGTCGCCGGCCTGGTTGTCGTTCCGCTGCTTCTGCTGGCCGGCTGCACTACCGATTCGTTCGCTCCGCAGGCCGTCGATCTGTCCTGCCAAGGGACGGCCGGTGGTCCGGTCACCCTGGTGGTCGGGGCCCGAGCGAACAGCCCTCGCCCGGTGATCCCCGAGCCGGTGGCGGGGTTGATCCGGGAGGCGGCCAAACGAGGTGCGCCCATCCAGGCGGTGCGGGTGGACGGGGCGCCGAACTCGGTGCTGAATGCGACCTTCCACACGAACGCCCGCAATGAGGCCGCGCGGCTGCGCGCTCTCAGCGCCTTTCTCGCCGACCTCGGAACGGCCGTCGAACGGATCACCGCGAAAGTGCCGGAGGCTGACGTTCTGGAGGCATTGGCGCAGGCCGCCCACATCACCCAGCCGGGCGGCACGGTGGTCGTGCTCGATTCCGGGCTGCAGACCACCGGGCTGATCCGGTTCCAGGACGAGGGCACCTTCGGGGCCGAACCCAACGAGGTGGTCGAGTACCTGAAGAAGTCGGGGGCGCTTCCGGAGTTGCCCGGCCGCGCCGTGCTCTTCGCCGGTCTGGGGAACACCGCCGAACCGCAACCGGCGCTCACCCAGAACCTTCGAAACCGGGTCGCGGACCTGTGGACAGCGATCGCGACGTCCGGGGACGCCTCCTGCGTCGCCGATCTCAAGACGGCCTCCACGACCGGCTCGATCGGCGGAAACGTTCCGGTCACCGTGGTCCCGCTGCCGTCGCAGCCGACCTTCAAGGCATGCGGCCGGACGGTACTCGACGATTCGAGCAGTGTCGCGTTCCGCCCGGACACCGCGACCTTCCGGGATGCTGCCGCGGCCCGGAAAACCTTGGGGTCACTTGCCGACGTCACGCGTGCCGGCCAACAACATCTCACGCTGACCGGCACGACAGCCTCGGTCCCCGGTTCCGGCGGCAACGGCGTCGTGCTGTCCCGGAAGCGGGCCGAAGCCGTGGCGGACGTGCTCAAGGGCATGGGTGTCCCCGCCAGCCGCATCACGACCGTGGGCGGCGGGAACACCAGCAAGTTCCACATCCGTGACCTGGATGGCAAGGGGAATCTGATCCCCGCCGCCGTGGTCCGGAACCGATCGGTGGTGATCGAGCTCAGCTGTGCGTAGGGCCGCAGATCGTGCCGCGGGCCGGCACTGTCAGGTCGACCAGGTAGGCGTCGGCGATGTCGCGCATGCACTGGCTCCGGGAGTAGGAGCCGTGGCCGGCGCCCTCGTAGGTGACCAGCACGCCGTGCCGGCCCAGTTGGCGTTCGACGTTGCGGGCCCAGTTCCAGCCGGTGGCGGCGTCGTGCCGGGAGTTGAGCAGCAGGAGTGGCGTTCGGGTGTGCACCCGCAGGGCGTGCTGGGGGTAGGCGACGTGGTCCCAGCCCAGGCACGCGGTCAGGGCGAACGCCTGGGCGGGGAAGTGGGTGTTCGGGGCGACCCGGGCGGCCTGTCGCATGAGGGAGGCGTACTCGCGATAGTCGCGGACCGGCAGTGACCAGTCGGCGCAGAAGGCCGGCAGCACCACCGGCAAGGGGCCCGGGCGGAAACCGGGCGCGCCGCCGGCGACCGCGGCGAGGTAGTCGGCCAGCTTCGCGTAGTCGGCGTCCTTGGTCCGTTTGAAGGTGACGGCCACCAGGTCGAATCGGGTGAAGTCGGCGCGGCCCGAGGTGAACAGGTCGTTCCAGACGGCGGCCACGTCCCGGCCGTGCAGGGCGCATGAACTCGTGTGGTCGCACCAGGTCACGAAGTCGTCGAAGGCGTCCTCGGCGGCCCAGGTCTGGGCGGTCAGGAACTCGGCGGTGGAGCGGCTGCTGTGGTCGTCGACGCTTTCCAGGAGGATCGCCCGGGTCCGGTCGGGATAACGCTCCGCGTACGCCGCACCCAGCACCGTTCCGTAGGAACTGCCGTGGAAGGTCAGCTTTCGCTCGCCGAGCGCGGCCCGGAGGGCGTCCAGGTCGCGGACGTTGCTGCCCATGTCGGCGTGGTTCCACAGGTCGCCCGTCAACTTCTCGCACCCGGCCCACAGCGTACGGTTGTAGGCGAGGGTCGTCTCGAAGTCCTTCTGGCTGCTCAGGATCGGGTCGGGCGCCTTCGCCACCTGCTCCGGGTCGCAGCTCACCGGGTGGCTGCCGGTCGAGCCGCGCGGGTCGAAGCTCACGATGTCGAAGCGGTCGAGCAGGGTGTCGCTGAAGCGGTCGTAGTCGTCGGTCACCCGGCTGACGCCCGGATCCCACGGCCCACCCGGCCCGAAGATCAGCGTGCCGACCTTGTGGGCCTGGTCGCGGGCCGGGCGCCGGCCGACCGCGAGCTCGATCGTCTCGCCGGCCGGGCGGGACCAGTCGACCGGGACGGTCAGGTGGGTGCACTGGGCGTCCATGTTCTTGCCGCAGGTCCGCCAGTCGAGGGTGGCGGCCGTTGGCGCGGGAACCGGCAGGGCGGCGGCCAGCAGGACGGCGAGCAGTGAGTTCATGGCGTCGATCCTGCTCGATTGTGGACTGTCGATTAATCCGGGCCTTCCCCGAGCGAACCCTGTCAGGGTGACCGGATCGTTCCGCCGACAGCCCGGATCAGGTCTGCCGCCGGGCCGGTGGAGGGCGAAGAATCGAGCCATGACGAACGCTCTGATCGTGATCGACGTGCAGGAGTCCTTCCGGGCCCGGCCGTTGTGGCGCACGCTCGACAACCCCGGCCTGATCGGCAACGTGCGGCGGCTCGTCGACGCCGCGCGGGCCGACGGCTCGCTCGTCGTGTGGGTGCTGCACGCCGAACCGGGAAGTGCCGGCGTGTTCGATCCGGTGCACGGACACGTCCGCCTCGTCGCCGAGCTCAAGGCCGCCGCGGGTGAGCCGGTCATCGTCAAGACCTCGCACAACGCGTTCTCCACCACCAACCTCGGGCAGACGCTCACCGCCGCCGGGGTGCGTTCGGTGACGGTTTGCGGGCTGCGCACCGAGCAGTGCGTGGAGACCACTGCCCGGGTCGCCGCCGATTTCGGGTACGACGTCACGTTCGTCACCGACGCCACCGGGACGTTCCCGATCCCGCACTGGGAAGCGCCCGCCGACCAGTCCGTCGAGGAGTTGCTGGCCGACCCGCGTACGCTTGCGGCGGCGGACGTCAAAGCCCGCACCGAGTACGCGCTGGCCGGCCGGTTCGCCACCGTCCGAACCACGGGAGGTGTGACCGGATCGTGAGCCGGGTGGTGTTCGTGCTGACTCCGCAGGTGCACCTGCTCGACCTGGCGGGGCCGGCGCAGGTGTTCGGCACGGCCGAGGGCTACCAGCTGTCGTACGTCGCTGAGGAAACCCCAGTGCCGACGTGGCAGGGCGTGTCCCTGCACGCCGACCGGGACTGGCCGCGGTTGACGACCGATGACCTGGTCGTGGTGCCGGGCTGGCGCAGTGGCTACGGAGCGTTCACCGACGAGACCCTGGAGCGGCTGGCCGCCCACCACCGGGCGGGCGGGACGGTGGCCAGCGTCTGTGCCGGTGCGGACGCGCTCGGCCGGGCCGGCCTGCTCGCCGGTCGCCGCTGCACGACTCACCACGACCTGCAGGACGAGTTGGCTCGTAACTATCCGAGTGCCTCGGTGCTGCGCGACGTCCTCTATGTCAGTGACGACCGGGTGGTGACCTCGGCCGGCATCGCCAGCGGGATAGATCTGGCCCTGCACCTGGTGGCGCTGCGGCACGGCCCGGCGGCGGCCGCGCGGGTGGCCCGCGAGATGGTCGTCTACGCCCGGCGCAACGGCGACGAGCCGCAGGCGAGCGCGATGATGCGGCACCGCGCCCACCTCTCCGACGTCGTCCACCGGGTGCAGGACCGGATCGACTCGGGCTTCGCCGCGCCGCTGCCGCTGGCCGAGCTGGCCTCCGGCGCGGGCGTCAGCGAACGAACGCTGACCAGGCTTTTCGCCGCCGCGACCGGGCGCACCCCGCTCCGCTATCAACAACTGTTGCGGGTCGAGCGCGCCGAATATCTCCTCGGCCACGGTGCCACGGTCGAGGCCGCCGCCCGCGCGGTCGGTTTCACCGATGCCCGGATGCTCCGCCGGCTGCGCGCCCGCCCGTAGGATCGCGGCGTGCTGCGTGGCGTCCTCCTCGATCTCGACAACACCCTCGTCGATCAGCGGGCGGCCACCGCCGAGGCCCTCCACCGCTGGCTGCCGTCACTCGGCGTGCCGTGCACCCCGGAACTGCTCGTGCTGTGGGACGAAGTGGCCGAGCGTCACTTCAAGGCCTGGCGCGAGCGCCGCGTCACCTTCCGCGAGCAGCGGCGCGGCCGGCTGCGGGAATTCCTCCCCCGGGTCCGGATCCCGTACGCCGAGGGCGAGCTCGACGCGATCTTCGCGGACTACCTGATCGCGTACGAGTCGTCCTGGCGCGCCTTTCCCGACGTCGATCAGGCGCTGGCGGCCATCGCCGCGGCCGGACTGCGAACGGCCGTGCTCACCAACGGCTCGACCGAGCAGCAGCACCAGAAGCTGGCCCGCACCGGCTTGACCGGCCGGCTCGGCCCGGTCTTCACGGTCGAGGACGTCGGCACGTCGAAGCCGGACCCGGCCGCGTTCCTGAGCGCCTGCGCCCGCTGGGGGCTGCCGCCGGCCTCGGTGCTCAGCGTCGGCGACCGGCACGACCTCGACGTGCTGCCCGCCCGCCGGGCCGGCCTGCTCGCCGTCCACCTCGACCGGCACGACGGCGGCCCGCACGACGAGCCGCACCGCATCCGCTCCCTCGCCGAGCTGCCGCTCGACTGGTGACCACCGCCGTGCGGGCTCCCGGCGCCCCGGTTTCCGGGCCGGCGCGGGCGGGTTGATCTCGGTCAGGACGTGATCGCGCGGTTCAACCACTCCGACATCAGGGACTTCTCGGCGGCGCTGAGCGCCGGTAGTTCGTCGACGACGGCGGCGAGGGCGACGGCGACGGTGGTGGCGTCGTTCGCCGCGACGACGGGGACATCGGTGAGGACCGCGGCCACGACTGCGTCGAACATCGCGTCGCCCAGGCCGGGATCGTCACCGGCGAGCATCGCGAGCACGGCACCGCGGCCGGCGGCCTGGATCATCTGGACCGCTCGCTCCTCGCTGACCCGCAGCCGGCCGGTCGCGGCCAGTCGGTGCACCCGCTGCCGGAGAATCTGGTCGCCCGCCGCCACCGCCGGGGAGCGTCGCCGGCGCGGGTCGGCGTACAGCTGGAAGAGGTCGGGGTTGGCCAGGCCGAACTCGATGTGACTGTGCCAGCCGGCCTTCAGATCCTCGAACGGGTCCTGCTGGGTGTCGATCACCTTGGCGCCGACATAGGCCGTCAGTGCGTGTTCGGCCAGCGCGTCGAGCAGCCCGTCCTTGTCGCCGAACAGCCGGTAGATCGTCGGCGGCTGCACCCCCGCCGCCTGCGAGACCGCCCGGGTGGTGACGCCGCGGGCTCCTTCGGCCCGGAGCAGCCGGCCGGCCGCTTCGATGATCACGGTCCGGGCCTCGTCCATGTAACGACGATAACAGCTCTTGCGTACCGCTGGATTATCAGTGATAACGTGTCGCTGTTACCAACGTTAAGGAGACCTCATGATCGTGGTTACCGGTGCGACCGGAAACTTGGGCGGGCAGATCGTCGACCTGCTTCCCGCCGCTGACCTGGGGGTGAGCGTCCGCGAGCCGGCCAAGGCGGCGCACCTGGCCGCCCGCGGGATGCGGGTGCGGCGCGGCGACTTCACCGACCCGGCCTCGCTGACGAGCGCCTTCGAGGGCGCCGACCAGGTGCTCATCGTCTCGGCCTCGATCCGCGACAGCGACACCGCGATCGCCGCCAACCGGGCCGCCATCGACGCCGCCCGCACCGTCGGCGTCAAGCGGATCGTCTACACCGGACACCAGGCGGCCGCGCATCGGTCGCTGTTCGCCCCGATGCCGGTGCACGCCGCCACGGAGGACTACCTGGCCGAGTCCGGCGTCCCGTACACCGTGCTGCGCAACGGTTTCTACGTGACGACGCTGGCGTTCTATCTGCCGCAGGCCCTGGCGACGGGTGTGTTGGCGCTGCCCGCCGACGGCCCGGTCTCGTGGACCGCGCACGCCGACCTGGCCGAGGCCGCGGTGGCCGCCCTGACGTCGGCCGACCTGCTCGACGGCGTGACCCCGCCGCTCACCGGTCCGGCCGCGGTCGACCTCGCCGAGGTGGCGCAGATTTTGACCGACGTCACCGGCCGCGAGTTCACCCGAGTGGTCGTGGACGACGACGAGTGGAGGGCGACGGCGGGCGGGTTCGCCGACTTCACCCTGGGCATGTTCCGGGCCGCCCGGGCGGGCGAGTTCGCGGTGACCGACCCGATCCTGGCGAAGGCCATCGGCCGGCCCGCGACCCCGGTCCGCGAGTTCGTCGAGCGGTTCGTGGCGGCGGCGCAGCCGGAGTGACCTGGGGCGGGGGAGGGATCAGCGCAGCCAGGGCGGCGGCACGCGGACGGTGGCCATCCCGGCCGCCGTCGCGGCCCGCAGGCCGAGCTCGGTGTCCTCGAAGACGACACAGGCCGACGGCGGCACGTCGAGCAGGCGGGCCGCCATCAGGTAGGCCTCGGGGTCGGGCTTCGGGTTGGTGTAGTCGCCGGCGCAGACCAGCACCGGGAAGCGGTCCAGCAGGTTCAGGGCGGTCAGCGACGCGGTGACCGACTCGCGGGTGCTGCCCGAGACGACCGCGAACGGCACCCGCTCGTACGCCTCCTCGATGTGCGCCAGCACCCCCGGCACCGCCCGGATCTCGCCCAGGCTCGCCTGGAACAGGGCTTCGCGCCGCGAGGCGACCGCGGCCACCGGCATGCGCAGGCCCTGCTGCTCGTTCAGATCCTCGATGATCTCGGCGACCGTTCGGCCGCCCCACGCGTAGAACAGGTCCTCGGGGAACGTGCCGCCCCACTCGGCGAGCGCCGCCGTCCAGGCCCGGTAGTGCGCCGGCATGGAGTCGGTGATGGTGCCGTCGCAGTCGAACAGGTAGGCCCGGAAGTCGCCGTCGGGCAGAGGTAGGTGCACGAGATCAAAGTTATCCGGTCATCCCGGCGGGACGTCCAGATCGAGGTCACCGGCCACGTCGCCGACCTCGACCAGGCGCACGTCGTGCCGGCGGAGGTAGTCACGGGCGCCCCGGTCACCGACCGCCGACGCCATCACGCCGTCCCAGTGGTCCCGGCCGAGCAGCACCGGATGCCCGCGCCGGCCGGCGTAGGAGCCCATCACGAGGGCGTCGGCGGCGGCGTGTGCGGTCACCCGGCCCACCGCAAGCGGGGTGACCTCGGGCATGTCGACCAGCAGGACCACCGCCGCGACCGCCGGGGTGCCGGTCAGCGCGCGCAGACCGGCGCGCAGTGAGGAACCCATCCCGGTGGCCCAGTCCGGGTTGATCACCGGGTCGGGCAGGTTCGGCGCGGCCGCCAGCACCGAGGTCGCCGAGGCGCCGAGGACCACCACGGTGCGTGCGACACCGGCCGAGCGCAGGGTCTCCGCGGCGCGTTCCACGAGCAACCGACCGGCGTACGCGACAAGCGCCTTCGGCATCCCGTAACGGCTCCCGCCGCCGGCCGCCAGCACCAGGCCCGCCGTCTGCATGGCCCGAGCGTAGCCACCCGGGCCGCGCCCGGCCCCACCCGTACGGTGAATGGGTAAGCGAAAGGCCGGAGTTCCGTGGCGGCGGTTCTCCGGCCTGTCGCTTACCTGAAAGCTATCGCGTGATCGTGGAATTTGCCCGGCCATCCGGCGTGTGGCGTCAGCCCTGACGGCCGTTCCACCGCGGGTTCTTGCGGTTCAGCACGACCAGGCGGCCCCGGCGGCGGGTGAGCACCGAGCCGGGCTTGCTCTTCAGAGACCTGAGCGAATTGCGGACCTTCATGGCGGAACCTCTCTCCGCACCGGCCGTTTCACCGGCGCGATGTCGACAACGCCGGTTGCCACCAGGTTATTTCTGACCCGGTGAGGTCAGCTCACGGGTCGGTGCGGCCGATCGAGGCGGCATGCGAATGCGTGTTCTGGGGACCCTGCTCACCGCTGCGGCGATCACCGCGGCCGGCTCTGTCACACCCGCCCAAGCCGCCGAGGGCAACGTCGTCGGGGCCGGGGCGCCGGAGGCGATCGCCGGTCAGTACCTCGTCACGATGAAGGCGCCCGGGGGCGGTATCTCCGCGCAGGGCGTGTCGACGAGTTCGTACCGGGCGCGCATGTCGGCCAAGCAGGCCCGCCGGCTCGCGGCCCGCTCCGACGTCGCGTTCGTCGAGCAGAACAAGCGGGTGCACGCCGAGACCACCACCTACCGCAACCCGATCTGGAACCTGGACCGCATCGACCAGCACCCGGTCGCCCTGTCGAGGACCTACACGCCGACCGACGACGGCAGCTCGGTGCACGCGTACGTGATCGACACCGGCATCCGGATCACCCACCACGAGTTCGCCGGCCGGGCCTCCTACGGCTACAACGCGGTCAGCCCGAGCCGCCCCGCCGCCGACTGCAACGGGCACGGCACGCACGTGGCCGGCACCATCGGCGGCACCTCGTACGGCGTTGCCAAGCAGGTGAAGCTGGTTGCGATCAAGGTGCTGGACTGCGATGGCGAAGGCGACCTCGCCGACGTGATCAACGGAGTCAACTGGGTGACCGCGCACGCGCAGAAGCCGGCCGTGGCCAACCTGAGTCTCGGCGGCTCGAACAGCCCGTCGCTGAACGCCGCCCTGCAGAAGCTGATCAACAAGGGCGTGACGGTGGTGGTGGCGGCCGGCAACGAGAACGTCGACGCGGCCACGGAGAGCCCGGCCAACCTCGCCGCCGCGATCACCGTGGGAGCCACCAACAGCAAGGACCAGCGCGCCTCGTTCTCCAACTACGGCAGCCGGGTCGACCTGTTCGCGCCCGGTGTCGGGATCAAGTCGTCGTTCGCGGGCGGTGACTACTCGACGGCGGTCGCCGACGGTACGTCGATGGCGGCCCCGCACGTGGCCGGCGCCGCCGCGCTCGTGCTCGACGCGACCCCCGGCTACAGCCCCGTGCAGGTGCGCAACTACCTGGTCGCGCAGGCCACCCCCGGCCGTATCTCGGGGCTGAAGGGCTCGCCGAACCGGCTGCTCTTCAGCACCGCTCCGCCGGCCGCGCCGGTGATCCGGACGTCGGCGATCTCGATGACGGCCGGTCTCGCCTACTCCGGTCAGCTCGCCCTCACCGCCGCCCGCCGCGGCGCCTGGAGCATCGCCTCGGGCAGCCTGCCCGCCGGCGTGACGATGAACGGCAACGGCCTGATCTCGGGCACCCCGACCGGGCCGGGCAGCGACGCCGTCACGGTCCGGTTCACCGACTACGTGCCGACCGTCGCGACCCGCACCCTGACCGTCAGCGTCGACGTGACCACGCCGGTGATCAAGACCGCGGCGCTGCCGTCGATCCTCCGCGGCATGTACTACAACCAGCAACTGACCGCCGACCGGGCGGGCGTCTGGACGGTGGCCGCGGGTGAGCTGCCGAACGGGATGTCGCTGGCCACCGGCGGCGAGATCAGCGGTGTGGCGACCACGGCCGGCTCGTCGACCTTCACCGTCCAGCTGACCGACGGCTGGGGTCAGGTCGCCCGGGCCGAGCTCACCATCGAGGTGACGGCTCGTTCGTAACTGGACCGGCTCCGCTCGTCGACCCGGGGGCACTGGGATCGGCGAGCGGAGCCGGCGGTCGGGCGGGTGGGTGAGTTGGCCGCCGGCAAACCTGACCAAACCGTAAACAGCCGATTTGTCAGGCCACTGTCACGAGGCTGTGGACAGGCTGTATGCCGCGGCGATGGCCTTCGTCTCCGACAGGTCGGCCTCCACCACCGGCAGCCCCGCGGCCACCTCGGCGCCGAGCTCGGTGAGCAACTGCCGCAGCAACGCCTCCGCGGCAGCCGCCTGCGGCGCCACCCCGGCGGTCACCACCGGCACCGCGGTCTTGCCGGCCAGGGCTTGCGCCGGCAGCTGGTCGAGCAGCACTTTCAGTACGCCGGTGTAGCTGCCCTTGTACGTCGGGGTGGCCACCACCAGCAGTTCCGCCTCGCGCAGCGCCGTCACGGCGGCCGCGGTGGCCTCGTCGCCGGGGGTGAGCAGGCCGGGGCCGAGCTCGCCGATCTCGATCACGGTGGGCGGGAACCCGCCGCTCTTCCCGGCGAGCGCCTCGCCGACCGCGATGGCCAGCACGGAGGTGCGCGATCCCGGGCGGGGATTGCCGGAGACGACGACGATGCGACTCATTTCTCTCCTGGTGGGTCGAGAAGAGGCCGGACGTTCTCGCCGAACCGCAACGCCTCTTCCAGATGCGGCTGGCCGGACAGGATGAAGTGGTCGAGGCCGAGGGCCTGATATTCGCGGATCCGGGCGGCGACCTCGGCGTGGCTGCCGACCAGCGCGGTGCCCGCCCCGGGCCGCACCAGACCGAAGCCGGCCCACAGGTTGGGCGACACCTCGAGGGAATCACCGGCGGTCAGGGCGGCCATCCGGCGCTGGCCCTCCGACTCGGTGGCGGCGAACTGCCTGCTCGCCCGGTCGATCGCCGAGCGGGGGACGCGGGCCAGCAGCGCCCGCGTGACACCCCACGCCTCGTCGGCGGTGTCCCGGCTGATCACGTGCAGCCGGATGCCGTACGTCAGCTGCCGGCCGGCCTGTTCGGCGAGAGTGCGCACGGCATCGAGTTTGGCGGCCACCGCCGCCGGCGGCTCGGCCCAGGTCAGGTAGGTGTCGGCAAGCCGGGCGGCGACCGGGAGGGCGGCCGCCGACGAGCCTCCGAAGAACAGCGGGGGTACGGGATCAGGCGCGTGCCGCACCGTCGCGTCCTCGACGTCGTAGTGCTCGCCGTGGAACGTGAACGGCGTGCCGCTCCAGGCCCCGCGGACGACCTGGAGGAACTCGGCGGTCCGGGCGTACCGCTGGTCGTGGTCCAGATGATCGCCGAACCGGCGCTGCTCGCTCGCCTCGCCGCCGGTGACCACGTTGAGCGCCAGCCGGCCGCCGGAGATGCGTTGATAGGTGCCGGCCATCTGGGCCGCGAGAGTCGGTGAGATCAGGCCGGGCCGGAACGCGACGAGGAACTTCAGCCGGTCGGTCTCGCCCAGCAGCGCCGCCGTGGTCAGCCACGCGTCCTCGCAGAACGTGCCGGTCGGGGTCAGCACCGCCTCGAACCCGGCCCGCTCGGCGGCCCGCGCCACCAGGGCGAGATAGCCGATGTCCGGCGGCCGGCTGGTGTCGGCGGCCAGCGCGGCCTGCCCGCCGCCGACGATGTCGTGGCTGTCGCCGGCGGTCGGCAGGAACCAGTGGAACCGCATCTAGGCGGCCCGCCGCAGGTGCGCGTAATGCCCGTCGTGATAGACGAGCGGCGCCACGCTCAGGTCCTCGTGGTGGTCCCCGGTCTCCGGCGCGGCCAGCACGATGCTGTGGTCACCGGCCTCGACCCGGCGCACCACCCGGCAGACGATCCGGGCGAGCACGCCGTCGAGCAGCGGCACCCCGCCCGGCCCCGGCGCCCACGCGCCGTGGGCGGCGAACCGGTCGATGCCGCGGGTCGCGAACGTGCGGGCCACATGCTCCTGCTCCTGGGCCAGGACGTGCACGGCCACCACCCCGGCCGCGGCGATCACGGGCCACGCCGAGGCGGTGTGCGCCAGGCAGAACGACACCAGCGGCGGGTCGAGCGAGACCGAGGTGAACGACGTGGCGGTGAAACCGGCGGGGGGTTCGCCGGGCGCCGTGATCACCACGACCGCGGCGGCGTGCCGGCGCAGCAGCGCCCGGAAGAGATCGGCGTCCACGAGGGAGCTGACGGTCATGCGGTGCCTCCTGGTTGTACGGTGGCGAGTTCGCGCCGGTCCAGCGCCTGTCGGACGAGCGGGATCAGGTGCCGGCCGTAGTCGACGGCGTCGTCGACCGGGTCGTAGCCGCGGATGAGGATGGTGGTCACGCCGAGGTCGACGTAGTCGAGGATCGCCTGGGCGACGGTCTCGGGCGAGCCGACGAGTGCTGTCGAGTTGCCCTGGGCGCCGCCGGCCCGAGCGGTCGCGGTCCACAGCGCGCGATCGTGCCGGTCCTGGCGGGCCGCGGCGGCGAGCAGGCGCTGCGAACCGGTGTTCTCGACCAGGATTCGCCGGCCGCCGGCGAAGTTGCGGCCGCTCTCGATCCGGGACAGAATCCCGGCCGCGCGTTCCCACGCCAGGTCGTCGGTGGCGGCGAGGATCGGGCGGAACGAGACGCTGATGCCGAGCGGTCCACGCCCGGCCGCGGCGGACGCGGCCCGCACCGAGGCGATCTGCTCGGCGGTCTCCTTGAGCGGCTCGCCCCAGAGCGCGAACACGTCGGCCTTGGCGCCGCCCACCCGGTAGGCGGCCGGCGAGGATCCGCCGAAGTAGAGCGGGATGCGGTGGGCCGGCTGGGTGCGCAGCGCGAAGTCCTCGAACTGGTAGAAGCGGCCCTGGTGCGAGAACGGCTCCGGCGAGCTCCAGGCCCGGCGCAGGATGGTCAGGTATTCCTCGGTACGGGCGTACCGGTCGTCCTTGGTGAGGTAGTCGCCGTCGCGGCGTTGCTCGGCGTCGGATCCGCCGGTGATCGTGTGCACCGCCACCCGGCCGCCGGTGAGCTGGTCCAGAGTGGCGAAGACGCGGGCGGCAGTGGTGGGGAGGACGAAGCCGGGCCGGTGGGCGATCAGCAGTCCGAGGTGCTCGGTGGCGGCCGCCGCGTACGCCGCGACCTGGGTGGCGTCCGGGCCGGTGGAGGAGTAGGCGACCAGGATCCGGTGGAAACCCGCGTCCTCGTGGGCCCGGGCGAACCGCCGCACGTAGTCGGGGTCGACCGGGGGCCCGGCCGGCGCCCTGGTCTCGGAGACGTCCCGGGTGCCGATCATGCCGACGAACTCGACTGTCATGCTGCTCCCACCTTTTGAGATCGTGGCCGACTGGGTCTCACCCTGCGTCGCCTGGGCCAGCGTCGTCAATGGTTGTCCCATATCCTAGTAAACCTAGAGAGTATGGTTGACATGCAGGAGTTGCCGCCGTCAGAGTTGCGGCCATGTCCACTACTGCGATCGCCGGTCCCGTCACCAAGGCGGCGACCGGGGCGACGCCCCCGAAGAAGCGGGCCGTGCCGTACCGGACGATCTCCTGGATCGTCCCCGCCCTGCTGTTGCTCGCGTGGGAGCTGCTCGCCCGATCCGGGGTGATCGCCCCCGAGGTGCTGCCGGCGCCGAGCTCGGTCGGCACCACCGCGTGGCATCTGACCGAGACCGGTGAGCTGCCCCACCACCTGTGGGAAAGCCTTCAACGGGCGGCCATCGGCCTCGCCGTCGGGGCCGGTGTCGGACTCGTGCTCGGCGTCCTCACCGGTTTCTCCAAACTGGCCGAGGCCATCGTCGACCGCAACATCCAGATCGTCCGGGCCATCCCGTTCCTGGCCATCCTGCCGCTGGTGATGGTCTGGTTCGGCGTCGGCGAGAGCGGGCGCTACTTCCTGGTGGCGCTCGGCACGATGTTCCCGATCTACCTGAACACCGTGCTCGGCATCCGCCAGGTCGACCCCAGGCTGCTGGAGATGGGCCGGGTCGCCGGCCTGTCCCGGATCAACCTGGTGCGGGCCGCGATCCTGCCCGGCGCCCTGCCGTCGATCCTGCTCGGCCTGCGGCTCGCGCTGACGAACGCCTGGCTGGCCCTGGTGATCGCGGAGACCGTCGGGGCGCCCGCCGGCATCGGTTTCATGGCCACCAACGCCCGCGAGTTCCTGCAGACCGACGTGATCGTGCTGGTCATCGTGCTGTACGCGCTGATCGGCCTGACCACCGACCTGATCGCCCGCGGCCTGGAGCGCCGTCTCCTCGCCTGGCACCCCAATTACGCACCGTCCGGAGGAAGAAAGTGACCCTGTCCCGCCGCAACCTGCTCGGCGCCGCGCTGGCTCTGCCCGTCCTGGCGGGCTGCGGCAACGAGGCCGCTACCGCTTCGAGCGGACGCAAGAAGGTCCGTCTGACCTACGGCGCCATCTCGGTGCCCAAGACCCGTGGCGTGTTCGAGAAGACCCTCCACGACCAGGGCATCGACGTCGAGTGGGTGGGCCCGTTCCCGAACCACGCGCCGACCCTGCAGGCGGTCGCCACCAACACCGCCGACTTCAGCTTCGGCGGCAGCTCCACCCCGGCCGACCAGGCGTTGCTGAGCGGCAACAAGCTCGTCTACGTCGCCTGGGCCAGCTCCAAGCCGCGGACCAGCTCGATCATCGTGCGGCCGGAGAGCGGCATCACCGGCGTCAAAGACCTGGCCGGCAAGAACGTGGCCGTCAACAAGGCCGGGCTCGGCGAGTTCCTGCTGGTGGCGGCGCTCGAGAAGTACGGCGTACCGCGTGACTCGGTCACCTTCACCTACCTGAATCCGCCCGACGCGGCACCGGCGTTCGGCAGCGGCAAGGTCGACGCGTGGTCGATCTGGTCCGGCCCGCTCGAGCTGGCCGAGGTGCAGTACCGGGCGAAGCGGATCTTCACCGACGGCGACGAGTTGGACCGGCAGATCGACTTCTCCACCTACCTGGTCCGCGAGGACTACGCCGAGAAGGAGAGCGACACGATCCGCAAAGTGATCGCCGCCTACAAGGCCGAGCAGGACTGGGCCAACGCCAACCCGGCCGAGGCGCAGAAGATCGGCAACGCGGTGTCGAAATATCCGCAGGCCGTGATCGACCGGCTGGTGAGCGCGAAGGTCCAGGTCAGCTGGAGCCTGATCAACGACGACGGCATCGCCCAGCTGCAGGCCGGGGCCGACTGGCTCACCGAGCACAAGGTCCTGAGCGGCAAGATCCAGATCGCCGACCACGCGGTGAAGCTGTGAGCACGGTCCTCGCCGAGAAGATCACCCGGCGGTACGGCGACCGGACCGTCCTGCACGAGCTCGACCTCGCCATCGAACGGGGCGAGTTCGTCGCCCTGCTCGGCAAGAGCGGCTGCGGCAAGACCACGCTGCTGCGGGCCCTGGCCGGGCTCGACCCGGTCGACGGCGGCACCCTCGAGGTGCCGCAGCGGCGCACGGTCGTCTTCCAGGAGCACCGGCTGCTGCCCTGGTGGAAGGTCTGGCGCAACGTCGCCATCGGCCTGCCCCGCGCGACTGCCCGGGCCAAGGCGCAGTCGGCCCTGGAGGAGGTGGGCCTGGCCGACCACGCCGACGCGTGGCCGGTCACCCTCTCCGGCGGCGAGGCCCAGCGGGTGGCGCTGGCCCGGGCCCTGGTCCGTGAGCCCGAGTTGCTGCTGCTCGACGAACCGTTCGCGGCCCTGGACGCACTCACCCGGATCAAGATGCACGGCCTGGTCCGCGACCTGACCCGCCGGCACCGCCCGGCGGTCCTGCTGGTCACCCATGACGTGGACGAGGCGATCCTGCTGGCCGACCGGGTGCTGACCATGCGGGAGGGCCGGATCGCGGCCGTCCACGAGGTGTCGGCCGGGGCCCGCGAGCGCGGATCGGCGCCGTTCGCCGCGCTGCGCGGCACCCTGCTGGGCGAGTTGGGAGTGACCGAGTGATGGCTGATTCCTTCCACCGGAAACTGCACCACGTGGTGCCGACCGCGTTGTCCGGGGACACCGGGCAGACCAGGGGGATGACCCGGGTCGAGGCGATCAGCGGCAAGACGGTCGGCAGCGCGAGCCTGTGGATGGGGGAGACGCACGTCGCCGCCTCGACGGCCAGCGACAACCACCACCACGGCGAGTCCGAGACGGCGATCTACGTGGTGCGCGGCAACCCGGTCTTCGTCTTCTACGACGAGGACTCGGGCACCGAGAAGCGGCACGAAACCAAGGCCGGCGACTACGTCTTCGTGCCGCCGTGGGTGCCGCACCGCGAGGAGAACCCCGACCCCGGCAACGAGGCCGTCGTGGTGATCGCGCGCACCACGCAGGAGGCGATCGTGGTCAACCTGCCCTCGCTCAAGCCGTCGGTGGGGGACTGACATGCCTGTCGAGTTCATCGGGCTGCTCGCGACCCAGGACGGCTCGGCGAGCACGCCGGCCACCACCGCGCTCGGCGATCCGGCCTACCCGACCCGGCTCGCCCGGGCCCACGAGGACTCCGGGTTCGACCAGGTGCTCGTCGGGCACAGCTCGGCCGACCCGGACGGGGCGCAGGTGGCGGCCTACGCCGCCGCCCGTACCTCGTCGCTGAAGTTCCTGGTGGCGCATCGACCCGGCGTCGTGGCGCCGACGCTGGCCGCCCGCACGTTCGCCACGCTCGACCAGTTCACCGGTGGCCGGGTCACCCTCGGCATCGGCACCGGCGGCCACGACGCCGAGCAGCGTCGCACCGACGAATATCTGGGCGTCCTGCGGCGGGCCTGGCAGTCCACCGAGCCGTTCGCCCACACCGGCGCCCACTACCGGTTCGAGGACTTCGTCTCCGAGGTCAAGCCGGTGCACGGCACGATTCCGATCTACTTCTCCGGTTCGTCGCCCGCGGCCTACCGCACCGGCGTCGAGCACGCCGCCGTCTACCTGTTCGAGGGCGAGCCGCCGGCCCGGATCCAGGAGCGGATCACCGCGGTACGGGCCGAGGCCGCCCTGCTCGGCCGGGCGGCGCCCGGGTTCGCCGTCTCCTTGCGGCCCGTCCTCGGCCCGACCGAGGAGCTGGCCCGGGCGCGGGCCGAGTCGATCGTGGGCCGGATCGGCGAGACCGCGCCGGCCGGCACCCCGGAGACGGTCGCGCGGAGGCTGCTCGACTACTACGACCTGGGTGTGACCACGTTTCTCATCCACGGGTACGACCCCCTTGACGACGCCATCGACTACGGCCGCGAGCTGATCCCCGCGGTTCGTGCCGAGATCGCGAAACGGGACGCCGCCCGGCTCGTCGTCACCTGATTCCGGTGCTCATCCCTTAACCTATCGAACATATGGGACATGTATTGTACGACCGTCGCCGGGACCCGGGGACGGCCGGCCGACCCCCCGAGGAGGACCCGATGTCCGCGCTTGCCGTCGCCCGCCCCCGACGCGTGCACCTGCGACCCGTACCCGCTCTGCCGCCGGAATCGCCGGTGACCGTGACCATCAGCATCGCCGGTGGTGCGGCCGAAGGTCGCGACCGCGTCCTCGCCGCCCTGCGCGACCTGGTCGACGCGGCCGGACCGGACGCCGAGGTCGCCGTCGAGGCGGCCGAGGCGGACAGCGGCAACCCCATCCACCTCGACCCGCGCGCCCGCACCGCGCTGCGCGACGGCGGCCCGCTCGGCCTGAGCCGCCTGGAGTACGACCTGCTGCTGTTCCTGGCCCGCCACCCCCGGCAGGTGTTCACCCGCAGCCAGTTGCTCGCCCAGGTGTGGGGCCACACCCACACCACCAACCGCACCGTCGACGTGCACGTCAGCCGGTTGCGCACCAAGCTCGACGACCCGGAGGTCGTCACCACCGTCTACGGCCTCGGTTACCGCCTGGCCGACGACGCACACATCACCGTTCAGTCTTAGGGGGAACAATGGCGGGACGCACCGTTGCGGTGGTCGGCGGCGGCTGTTCGGGCGTGCTGGCCGCTCGCGAGCTGCTGCGTGGCGGCGACCGGGTCAAGCTTGTCGAGCCGGGCGAACCCGGTGGCGGCCTCGCCTACGGCACGGCCCGCCCGTGGCACCTGCTGAACTCGCGGGCCGGCGCGATGAGCGCCGACCCCGACGACCCGGGCCACTTCGCCCGCTGGGCCGGCGCCTCGGCCGACGAGTTCCGGCCGCGCGCCGAGTACGGCCGCTACCTGCGCGAGGTCTTCGACGGCCTGTCCGGGGTCGAGGTCGTCCAGGCGCGCGCGACCGGGCTGTCCGCCCACGGCGTCGCCCTCGAGGGTGGTCGCGAGGTACGGGCCGACGAGGTCGTGGTGGCCACCGGCAACCCGGCCGCGGCCCAGCCCGCGGCCCGTCCCGAGCACCCCGACTACATCGCCGACCCGTGGCGGCCGGGGGCGCTCGAGGCGATCCCGTCGGACGTGCCGGTGCTGCTCGTCGGGGCCGGCCTGACCGCCGTCGACGTGGTGCTGACCCTGACCGCGGACGGCCGGCGGGACGCCCCGATCACGGCGGTGAGCCGGCGGGGGCGGTTGCCGCTCGCCCACACCCCGGTGCCGGCGCCGCCCACCTCGGTTCCGTTCGGGCAGGCGCGCGGCCTGCGGGACCTGGTCCGGATCGTCCGGGAAGCGGCCTCGCGGGCCGGTGACTGGCGCGCCGTGGTGGACGGCCTGCGTCCCGTCCTCGACCAGCTGTGGGGCTCGTTCTCGGCGGCGGAGCAGGAGCAGTTCCTGCGCCACCTGGCCCGCCCCTGGGAGTGCCACCGCCACCGGATGGCGCCCTCGGTCGGCGCCACCGTCGACGCGCTGCGCGAGGAGGGCCGCTTCGAGGTCCGGGCCGGTGGCGTCCGCTCGATGACCGCTCCGCCGGCCGGTGGTCTGCTCGTCGAGCTGGAGGCCGGCGTGCAGTGGTTCGGTGCGGTCGTCAACTGCGCCGGCCCGGGGCGCCTGCCCGCCGCGGCCGGTTCGTTCGCCGGGAACCTGCTCGACGAGGGACACGCCCGCCTCGGGCCGCACGGGCTCGGCCTCGACATCGACCCGCAGGGCCGGGTGATCGCCGCCGACGGTCGCGTGCGCGACGGGCTGTGGCTCATCGGACCGCTGCGCCGGGGCGCCCGGTGGGAGACCACGGCGGTGCCGGAAATTCGCTCCCAAGCGCGCGCACTGATCGATCGCGGTAAATAGATCCATCCCGATTCGGTCATAACTCGGCAATATGTGGTGCGCGTTTTAGCAGTTCAGGGCTGGATTGACGACCATCGTCGCAACAATTGCCATGTCTTGTTTATGCATTGAGAACTCTCAATACTCGGGGGGCGCGGTACGTCGCATGGCGTATCCCTCACCCCCTGGAGGAACCAAGTGGTCAATCGGAAGCTGCGCCGACCGATCGTCGGCCTTGCTGCCTGTGTGCTGGCCGGCTCCGCGTTCGCCGCCGCGTCACCCGCGTCGGCCGCGGTCGGTGGCATCGACCCGTCGTTCGCCCCGTCCGCCCTCGCCTCCAAGCTCGACACCCAGTTCGGTGCCAAGTCGGCCGGCTCGTACATCGACGCCGGCGGCAAGGTCGTCGTCAACGTCACCGACGCCGCCACGGCCGCCGAGGTGAAGGCCTCCGGCGCGACCGCCCGCTTCGTGGTGAACAGCGGCGCCGCCCTGGCCGCCGCCGACGACGCGCTCAAGGCCTCGCTGAAGACCCCGGGCACCACGTTCGCCGTCGACCCGATCACCAACAAGGTCGCGGTCACCTACGACAGCACCGTCACCGGCGCGAAGCTCGAGGCGGTCAAGGCGACCGTGGCGAAACTCGGCGACAAGGCCTCCCTCGAGGCCGTTCCCGGCACGCTCGGCACCACCATCTCCGGTGGCGACGCCATCTACGCCGGCGGCGGCCGCTGCTCGCTCGGCTTCAACGTGCGCAACAGCGCCGGCACGAACTACTTCCTGACCGCCGGCCACTGCACCAACATCGGCACGACCTGGACCAACGGCTCGACCACGCTGGGCACCCGCAGCGGCACGAGCTTCCCGGGCAACGACTACGGCATCGTCCGCTACACCAACACCACCATCGTGAAGACCGGTGGCGTCGGCTCCCAGGACATCACCGGCGCCGGCACCCCGGCGGTCAACGCCACGGTCTACCGCCGCGGCTCGACCACCGGCATCCACTCCGGCCGGGTCACCGCCCTGAACGCCACGGTGAACTACGCCGAGGGCTCGGTCTCCGGTCTGATCCGCACCACCGTCTGCGCCGAGCCCGGCGACAGCGGCGGCAGCCTCTACTCCGGCACGACGGCCCTGGGCCTGACCTCCGGCGGCAGCGGCAACTGCTCCTCCGGCGGCACCACGTACTTCCAGCCGGTCACCGAGGCCCTGAGCGTCTACGGCGTCAGCGTCTTCTGATCCACCGCTTCTGATCCAGCGAACGGCCCCGCCCCGATCGGGCGGGGCCGTTCCACGCCTACGGGGCGCGGCGGGCGTACCTTGCGGACCGGACCGGCGGGAGGTCGGCGATGGGACTGCGCGAGGACGAACGCACCACCCTGGAGCAGTTTTCTCGACGAGCGCCGGGCGGGTGCGCGGCGAGCGCTCGACGCCCTGCGCGACGCGGACGCGGCGGACCGGCTGCTGCCGGCCACCGAGATGACCGTCGGTGGCTGAGGCCGGCCCGGTAACCGGGTCAGCTCTCGCCGTGCTCGGCCCGCTCCTCGCCCCGGCGGCGGAGCATCTTGAGGCCGGGGAGGCCGAGGATGGCCAGGTGCAGGTCCTCGGTGACGGTCAGCAGCCGGTGCAGGTCGGGGCCGACCTGGTCGAGTTTGGCGAGCAGTGGCATCACGTCGTTGATCAGGTGGTGCTGCAGCCGGGGAAGCTGGTCGACCATGCGGATGGCGGCGGTCACCTCGTCGGCGGACAGTTCGTCCACGAAACGGGCCGCCAGCGGGGCGCCCTTGCGCAGCGTGGCCGCGTACGCCTGGAGGAGCTCGGTCGCCTCGGCCGCCGCCGACCCCGCCTGCCGGACCACCGCCGAGGCGTCGGTGCTGATCACCGAGGCCCTCGTGACCACGCCGTCGGCCGACTGACTGACGTCGGCGGCCCGGCTGACCACCCCGGCGGCGCCGTCGGCCACCTCACCCGCCTGGCCCACGAGGGTCCGGGCGTCCGCGACCGTCCCCTCGACGTCGCCGACGATCACCGAGACCCGCCGGATCAGCGCCTCGGCCTGGTCGGCGATCACGGTGATGCGGCTGACCAGCAATTCGGCCTGACCCAGCGCGCTCAGCACGCGGAAGGGGATCGTGGCGGCGGCGGCCGCGGTCTCCACCACCTGGCCGACGGTCGTGCGGGCCAGCTCGGCGAGCGTGGCGGGGGAAACCAACGGGAAGCGCATGAACCCATGATGCGCCCGCCGGTCTCGCCCCGCGATCGGTAACGGAAGGTGAGCGGGACAGTTCCGAGGGTGGAAAGTCACTGTCAATATCGTATGCACCGGTGGTAAGGGGGCGCATAACCGCCGCCGACACGGCACTATGGCTCAGTGCGTACGCGAATCTGGGTTCTGGCTGTGGCGGCTGCGGGAATCCTGGGAGGTGCCGGATTGGTCGGCATGGGCATGACCCACAAGTCCGGTGACGGCGCCAAGTCGTTGGCGGGCACCTTCCTGGACTCCTCGGCATCGAGTCAGGCCGCACCGACGTCCCCCACGCCCACCGGGCCCTCGCCGGAGGAACTGGCCCGGCAGGAGCAGGAGAAGAAGACGAAGGCACTCGACGCGGCTCTGAAGAAGTACGCCGCGACCGTGCCCGAGTTCTCGGTGGCGGTCTTCGACAAGAAGACCGGCCACCGATACTCCTATCGGGGCACCGAGAAATACGAGACGGCCAGTGTCGTCAAGGTCCAGGTGCTCGCCTGCCTGCTGCTGACCGCGCAGGACAAGAAACGCGACCTCACCTCGACCGAGTTGTCGCTGGCCAAGCGCATGATCCGGCTGAGTGACAACGACGCGACCACGTCCCTGTTCACGTCGCTGGGCCGGCAGTCCGCGATCAGCCGGTGCAACAAGCGGCTCGGGCTGACCCAGACCACGGTCAACAGCGCGTGGGGCCTGACCAAGACCACCGTCGACGACCAGGTGAAGCTGCTCGGCGCGCTGGTGGACCCGAAAGGCCCGCTCGACACCGCTTCGCGCAAGCTGGCCCACACCCTGATGAGCACGGTCGACCAGGCGCAGGACTGGGGGGTGCCGGCGGCCGCCCTGACCGGCGAGTCGTTCACGGTGAAGAACGGCTGGCTGCCGCGCTCGACCGAGGGCAACCGCTGGATCATCAACACGGTCGGCCGGATCACCGACGGCGACACCGACGTCTCGATCGCGGTGCTCTCGCACAACCACGCCTCGATGTCCGGCGGCATCTCGGTGGTGGAGAAGGTCGCCAAGATGACCAGGCAACACCTGAAATACTAGGCCTCGGCTTCCGAGGCGGAAGCCGGCGAAGCGGAGGGCGGGTGGCGTTTCTGCCACCACGAGATCGTCTGGTTGACGACCAGGATCAGGATGACGGCGGCGACCACACCCTGCCACGGCTGCGGGAAGACCGAGCCGCCGACCACCCCGATCATCGCGTAGACGACCGCCCACAGGGCGCAGGCCGGCAGGTTGGCCAGCACGAAGGTGCGCCACGCCAGGCCCAGGAAGGCCGCCGCCAGCAGCACCGGCACCCGGCCGCCCGGGATCAGCCGGGACACCAGCAGCACCGGCAGCGGGTTGCGTTCCAGACGCCCCTTGACCGTGGCCAGGTGCTCCTCGTCGCGCAGCCAGCGCAGCCGGCGGGCCAGCTTCTCTCCGCCGAGCCGGCACATCGCGTACATCACGAGGTCGCCGACATAGGCGCCGGCCGCGCCGAAGGCGATGGTCAGCAGGATCGTCAGCGGGTGGTGTTCGTGGAAGGCCAGGGTCGCGGCGCCGCTCACCGCGGCCCCGGTCGGCACCACCGGGATGACGGCCCCGAAGGCGACCACCCCGAAGAGCCAGAACAGCGCTCCGACGTACGCGATCACTCGCCCCGCCCGACGTCCAGCGTCTCGCCCTGGGTCAGCACCCGCACCCGCACGTCGGCCCCGGCCAGCTCGGCGAAACGCGTGCCCGGCTCGTGGAACATGTGCGGGCGGATCCGGCCCATGCCGATCGGCCACAGCGTGCCGTAGTGCACCGGCACCGCCCACGCCGCCTTGACCCGGCGCACGGCCTCGGCCGCGTCGGCGGCGTCGAGGTGGCCGTGCGAGCCGAGCGACGGCCCCCAGCCGCCGACCGGGACGAGAGCCAGGTCGATCGGGCCGATGTCGCTCATCTCGTCGAACAGCCCGGTGTCGCCGGCGTGCCAGGTGCGGGCGGCGCCCTCGACGACGAAGCCGATCGCCAGGGCGCGCTCCCGGGTCCACGGGCCACGGCCGCCGTCGTGGGCGGCCTTGACCGCGCGCACCCGCAGGGCGCCGACCTCGATCTCCGCGCCGGGGGCCAGCTCCACGCAGCGGCGGGCGAAGCCGGGGCCGAGCGTCTTGCGGACGAAGGCCGCCGCGCCGGGCGGGACGATCAGTCGCGGGGAGCCGGGCACCATCCGCAACGACGCCAGGTGGAAGTGATCGGCGTGCAGGTGGGACAGGAGCACGGCGTCGGGCGCGGCGGGCAACCGCGGGTTCGGGCCGGCCACCCGGCGCAGGTGGGCGACGCGTCCGGTCAGCACCGGGTCGGTGAGCAGCGTGGTGCCGGAGTCGGCGAGCCAGACCGTGCTGTGCCCCCACCAGGTGACCGACGTCGTGCTCACGTACTCACCGTACAGAGCCGTTTCAGGGCTCGGCCGCACAGCCGGGCGTACGCCTGCTGGACCACTACCGCGAACGGGCCGGCCAGGCGCATCGGCAGGCGGGCCGGTCGGCTGTAGGCGAGCACCCGGAACCACACCCGGTCGAGGTCGTCGCGCTCCACGAGGAAGGCTTCCTCACCGGAGGCCTGGTGACCCGGGAGTGTCCCGTACCCCCATCCGGTTCTTTTTTCTGATTTTTCACTCCAGACCACCTCGCAGGGGACGCCAACCGGGCCGACGCCGACGGTAAGCCGGACGCCGGCCGAGGCTGCCGGGGCGGTGGCGACGATCCGCGCGCCCATCTTCCGGTGCATCCGGAAGGTCAGGACCGCGTCGCCCGCCGCCGCGTAGAGCTCGGCGCCGCTGCCCAGGAAGGTCCGATAGGACAAATGCCGGAAACCCGGGGGAAGTTCACCGGTCTGGGTACCCCCGACGGGGGAGTAGGTCACATCAGTCACCCCCGCATGATTCCCGAGTCGCCGCGCTCCCATGCTTCCGGCACACTGTCGGCGTGACAGGTCCCAGCAGTGCCGTCGTGGTCAATCCGACGAAGGTGCCCGATATGGATGAGCTGCGCGGCACCATCGAGCGGGGTCTGTCCCAAAAGGGCTGGCCCACGCCGAAGTGGTACGAGACCACCGCCGAGGATCCCGGCCGCGGGCAGGCCGAGCAGGCCGTCCGCGAGGGCGCCGAGCTGGTCTTCGCCTGCGGCGGCGACGGCACGGTGATGGCGGTGGTGACCGCGCTGGCCGGCTCCGACGTCGCGATGGCGGTGCTGCCGGCCGGCACCGGCAACCTGCTCGCCGCCAACCTCGGCCTGGCCGGTGACCCGGCGACCGGGGTGCAGGTGGCGCTCGACGGCGGACGCCGCCGCATCGACGTCGGCATGGTCGACGAGCACTGCTTCGCGGTGATGGCCGGCATGGGCTTCGACGCGCAGATGCTCGCGGGCACGTCGGAAAAGGCCAAGAAGACGATCGGCTGGCTCGCGTACGTCGTGGGCGCCGCCCGGCACCTGCGCGATCGCCCGATGCGGGCCCGGGTCGTGCTCGACGGCAAGCGCAGCCTGGCGCGCCGTCCACGCACCGTGATCGTCGGCAACGTGGGACGCCTGCAGGGCGGGGTGCGGCTGCTGCAGCGCGCCGACCCCGCCGACGGCAAGCTCGACGTGGCCATCCTCAGCCCGAACAGCCTGGCGCACTGGGCTCGACTGTCCTGGGCGGTGCTGCGCCGGCAGGACCGGGTGCCGCTGATGGAGACGTACACCGCCGAGCGCATCGAGATCCACACCCGTCGTCCGGAGCCGAGGCAGCTCGACGGCGACCTCATCGAGCCGGGCCGGGTCCTGAAGATCAGCGTCAAGCCCGGGGCGCTCCTGCTCTGCGTGCCCCTTCCGGACGGCGATCCCGACCTCGCGTACGACGTGAGCGTCGCCGAACGCAACGCCGAAAGCATCCGCGAGTGAGCTCGACCGTGCCGGTCCCCGAGACCCGCGACATGAGCGGGGACGAACTGTCGGCCGACGACGCCTGGCTGGCCCTGCGCCGCTACGGCCGATGGCCGCTGGTCCGGGACGCGTTCATCCGATTCCGCTACGGCGACGGCTTCAGCCACGCCCGCGCGTTCGCGTTCCAGCTGTGCCTGGCCGCGGTGCCGTTCATGATCGCGGTCGCCGGCCTCGCCGCCGACCTGGGCGCCGAGACCCCGGGCCAGGTCGTCGCCGACACGATCGCCTCGATCACCCCCGGCCCGAGCGAGAGCCTGGTCCGCGAACTGCTCTCGGACACCGAACGCAGCCGGGACGCCGGCGAGGTCGCGCTGACCCTGGGTCTGATCACCGGCCTGATCGCGCTGACCACCGCGATGGCCCAGATCGAGCGCGGCGCCAATCGCATCTACGGTGTCGAGCGCGACCGGCCGGCCCTGGCCAAATACCTGCGTTCGGTGGTCCTGGCGCTGCTCGCCGGCCTGCCCGCGCTGCTCGGCTTCCTGCTGCTGGTGGCGGGCCGGCCGTTCGGGGAATCGGCGGAGAAACACTGGGGCTGGGCCGGCCACCTGCGGGTGGCCTGGGACGTGGTGCGCTGGCCGATCAGCCTGGTCCTGATCGTGGTCGCGGTCGGCCTGATCTTCCGGTACGCCCCCCGCCGCCACCAGCCCGCCCTGTCCTGGCTGCTGTTCGGGGCCGTGGTGTCGACGATCCTGTGGTGGCTGGTCAGCCTCGGCCTGGCCGGTTACGTGCGGATCAGCGGCGGCTTCGGCGGCACCTACGGTCCGCTGACCGGCATCATCGCCCTGCTGCTGTGGGCCAACCTGACCGGCATCGCGCTGTTCCTCGGCCTGGCCTTCGCCGCTCAGCTCGAGGCCCAGCGGGTGGGCGTGAAACGGCCGGCCAAACAGGACAGCTGGAAGCCGGGCCAGACCGGCGAGATCCCCCGCGCCCGGGGGCCCAGGAAGCGGTTCAAGTCGGTGTAGCGATCGAGCGCTTCGGGTACCTGCTCGCCCATGACCGTCGACGACAACCAGATGGCGGAACGGACCGGCTGGGCGCCGCTCCGGCACTTCGCCGAACGCAGCGTCCTCGGCCTGCTCGCCGTGGTGGCGGCCGGCCTCGGCTTCGGCACCCTGCTTCTGCTGGTGCGTTACCGGTGGACCCCGCTGCAACGCCTCGACCAGTCCATCGCGGACGGGCTGAACGGCCTGGTCGCCCCGCATTCGTGGGCGGTCGCGGCGCTCAAGGGCGTTTCCACGGCGGGCGGGCCGGGCTGGCTGATCCCGCTGGTCGTCGTCATGGTCGTGCTGCTGCTGATCCGGCGGCTGCCCCGGCTCGCGATCTACCTCGGCGTCACCGGGCTCGGCGCGCTGCTGCTCGACCCGGCACTCAAGGCGCTTGTCGGGCGGGTCCGGCCGGTGGTCGCCGACCCGATCGCGTACGGCGGTGGCGCCAGCTTCCCGAGCGGGCACACCCTCGGCTCGACGATCGTCTACGGCAGCCTCACCCTGGTCTTCCTGTCGCTCGTCAAACGGCGGTGGCTGATCGGCGTCGCCGCCGTGGTGATCGTGGCGATCGGGCTCAGTCGCATCGCGCTCGGCGTGCACTTCCTCTCCGACGTACTCGCCGGTTGGCTTCTCGGGTTGGCCTGGATCAGCATCACCGCGTACGCCTTCCGGGTGTGGCGCCGCGAAGCGGGGCAGGCCGACCGGCCGCTGACCGAGGGTCTGGAACCGGAAGCCGCCACCGACCTCGCCCCGGCCCCCGCCGAGGAGGCGGTCCTGCCGCACCCGTGGGCGAAGGGCGCCGAGATCCTTGTCGGATGGGCCCTCACGTTCGGTCTGCTGTGGGCCTTCGGCACCATGGTGACCAAGTGGAACCCGCCCTTCGACGACGGGGTGCCGCGCTGGCTGCAGACCTTCCGCACGGAGCGCCTGGACTACCTGAGCTGGTTGTGGAGCAAGGCCGGCGACACCCACGCGATCCTGCTCATCTCGTTGATCTTCTGCCCGCTCGCGCTTGCCCTGTGGCGCCGGTGGCGGCCGGTGCTGTTCCTGGTGCTGGCCATGGTCGGCGAACTCACCCTGTTCCTGACCGCGGCCGCCGCGACCGGCCGGCCCCGGCCGGGGGTCGAGCAGATGGACGGCCGGATGCCGACGTCGTCGTTCCCGTCCGGGCACATCGCCGCGACCATGTGCATGTGGGCGGCGATCGCCATCATCGTGCTGGGCCGCGTCAAGCACTGGTCGCGCTGGATCTTCGTGGCCCTGGCGGTGATCATGCCGGCCGGGGTGGCACTGTCCCGGATGTACCGCGGCATGCACCACCCGACCGACGTCGCCGGCGCCCTGCTGCTCACCGTGTGCTGGCTGTCGGTGCTGTGGTTCACGGTGCGTCCGAACGCCCACGCCGAGACGGTGACGGAGGCGCGGGAGGAAGCCCACGCCGTGGCCGAGCCGGTGGCCGCGTAGCGATGCGGCTGATCACCTGGAACATTCGAACCGGCGGCGGCGACCGGCTTCCCGCTCTCACCTCGGTGTTGCGGCGCTTCGCCCCGGATCTGCTGTGCCTGCAGGAGTTGCGTGGTTTCGATCAGGAGCGTCTCGCCCGTTTCGGCGCCCCGCTCGGATTGACCGGCGTTGTCGCCCGCTCCGTTTTCGGGCAGCCGGTAGCGGTGCTGTCACGAACCGAATTTGTTCGGAAAAAGTTGGTCAGGTGGCGCTTGCACCATGCCGCCGCGGCTTTGACCGTCGGCGATCTCACCCTGGTCAGCACCCACCTCAACCCGTTCTCCCCGGAACGGCGCCGTCGCGAGGCGACCTGGCTGGCCGCCCGATTCCACGCCGCCGGCCCACTGGTGCTGCTGGCCGGTGACCTCAACGGCCTCAGCCCGCACGAGCACCACTCCCTGGCCGGTCTTGACCCCCGCTACCACCGCCGCCACCTGCGCAGCGACGGCACGGTCGACACCCGCGGGCTGGCCGCCTTCGAGAGCGGCGGCCTCCTCGACCTGTGGCAGCGCGCCGGCACCGGCGACGGCCACACGGTGCCGACCACCGGGTTGGGCGGCGGCGAATTCGGCGCGATGCGCCTCGACTACGTCCTCGGCAACCCCGCGGTCGCCGAGCGAGTGCGGGAGCTGCGGGTTTTACGAGGGGACGAGACCGAGTACGCGTCGGACCACTACCCCCTGCTGGCCGAACTCGACCTGTGAGGCCGGCCTCGGTCGCGCCGGGCTCAGGCCGGGTCGGCCACCACGCGGTCACGGCCGGCGCGCTTCGCGGCGTACAGGTTGCGGTCGGCCTGGGACAGCAGGGCCGCGACGGTGGTGCGGCCGTCGGGTGTGGTGGCCACGCCGATCGAGCTGGTCACCGGCAGCGAGCCGGTGATCGGCTGCCAGCCGTGCGTGCGGATGCGCAGGCGCAGCAGCTCGCACCGCTTCTGCGCCTCCGCCCCGTCGATGCCGGGGAAGATCAGCAGGAACTCCTCGCCACCCATCCGGGCCGCGATCACCGGGCCGCCCGCCGCCTCCTGCAGCAGCGTGCCGATGTGCTGCAGGACGGCGTCGCCGGTGGCGTGCGAGAGCGTGTCGTTGATCCGCTTGAAGTGGTCGAGGTCGGCGATCGCCACCGACACCGGGCTGCGCCTGGCGGCCGCCTCGGTGAGCAGGGCGGGCAGCCGCTCGTTGACGTACCGGCGGTTGTAGAGGCCGGTCAGCGCGTCCCGGTGGGCCATCTCCCGGAAGTGCTCGCTGGCCCGGCGCGCCTCGTTCGCCTCGAACACCGCTTGCAGGGCCCGGGCGCGCGCCTCCCGCTGGTTCGAGTGCAGGGCGGTGGCATCGGCATGGAAGAGCAGATGCTCGGCGTACGCCTTCTCGAAGTCGCCCTGCGCGGCGTGCAGTGCCGCCTGCTCCTGCCGCGCCCGCGCCCGCAGTCGGCCGAGGCCGTTCGCCTCGCACTCGACGATCGCGCGGTCGAGCACGGCCTGCGCGGCGGTGAACCGCCCGGCCAGCCGGCGCGCCTCGGCCAGGGTCAGCATGCACTCGGCGGCCGCGTCACCCTCGTTGACCGGGATGCCACCGCCGAGCACGCCGGCCAGCTTGCGCTCGACCGTCTCGTAATGGCCGCTCATCATCTCGACCCGGGCGACCGTGTCGAGCTCGTTGGCGGCCAACGGCCGCCCCGACCGGATCGAGGCCACCTCCATCGCGCGGGCCAGGGCGCGGGCGGCGGGTTCATCGCCATTCTCGTACGCCGTGTAGGTCATGTTGTTGAGCAGCACCACGGCCAGCTCGCCGTCGCCGATCTCCTCGGCGATCCGTAGCGCCTCCTTGGACCGCCGGGCGCCCTCCTCGATGGAGCCGCTGTCGTCGAGCGCCACCGCGAGCGTCATCAGATGCCGGGCCCGGATGCCGGGCGGCACGTCGTCAGTCAGGTTCGACAGGCACTGCACGCCGTGGGTGAGCGAATCCGAGATGTCGCCCACGAGACGGTAGAAGATCGACAATTCCCGGTGCGCCCGAGCCAGCACGAACGGGCTCTCGTGCGCCTCGGCCCACGCCCGCGCCTGATGCGCGATCCGGCCACCCTCGCCGATCCGGCCCTCCCGCAGCAGCACGTCGGCGCGCAACAGCGCGGCCCGCTGCACGGCCTCCTCGTCGCCCGCCGCGCGCGCCTGCTCCTCGATCTCCGCGGCCGGCCCGCGCACGTCGCGGAACCGGCTCACCCCATGCAGCTCGAGCCGGATGAGGGCAGCCGCAAAGGCCGCACGGACGTCATCGCGTTCCGCCGCCTTCGTCGTCACATCGCCTGCTTCCTGCCGGGGGCCGTGACGATTTATCGTGCCGGTGGCCGGGAGCAGGCCCGGAGCAGAAAGGTTGCCGGCCGGTAGCAGTCTGCTGGGCTCCGCTCAAGCCCGGGCCACCAGGCCGTCGAGCCACTGCTGGTGAAAAGTGACGAGGTTGTTGCGCAGCCGCGCGGCGAGCAGCGTGGGGACGGGTCCTGCTTGGACCTCCTCGGTCACGATCCGGCAGCCACCGTCGGTCGTCGGGTGGAGGGCCCAGCGGTGATAGCCCCGGGAACCACGGGCCGTCCCGCGCCACGCGAGCGTCCGGGACGGGACCAATTCCGTGATCGTGGTGGTGACGCGCACGCCGAGGGTCTTCCAACTGAACGTCAAGCCCAGCACGAGCTCGTCGCCCGGTGCTATTCCGCGCACCTCGGATGCATGGGGATACCAGGCCGGCCACTCGGCTGCTCGCACCAGTGCCGGCCACAGGTCACCGGCGGGGCGGACAGAGACGATCTCATTGTGCGCGAAGACCGGCGCTTGGTCGGGGTGAAAGGAGTCCGGCCATTCAGAAAATTCTGACATATATCGCTTCCGATCGTGCTCTATCGCAAGTCATCTTGCGATAGGCCGAGGCTAGTCGGGCCCGGGGCATATCGCAAGATGACTTGCGTAAGCTCGAGGTCATGACGAAGCAGCCCCGCCGCCGGGGCGAAACTGTCCGCCGAGCTGTGCTCGACGCGACGGCAGCCGAGCTGACGGACGCCGGTGTGGAGCACGTGACCATCGCGGGCGTCGCGGCCCGCGCCGGGGTCCACGAGACGTCGATCTATCGCAGGTGGGTGACGAAGGAGGCGCTGCTGCTGGAAACAGCCCAGGAGCAGACCGCGGGCGGAGTTCCCGAACCCGACACCGGTTCGTTCCGCGGCGACCTCGTCGCCCTGATCCTGGCACTGGACGCGTTCGTCAGGTCGCCCATCGGCGGCGCGTTGCTCCGCGTCGCCCGCACGACGTCGACGGCCGACGGGGCGACCGCACGGGAGACGTTCTGGCGTGACCGTCTCAGAAGCAGCAGCGACATCATCGACCGCGCTCGGGCCCGGGGTGAGATCCGACCCGCGGTGGATCCCGAGCTGCTCATGCAGGCCGTGGTCGGATCAGTTCATCTGGGTGTGACCTTTGGTGGACGTCCCCTCGATCGTGCGCGCGCCGAGGAACTTGTGGACCTGTTGCTTGCCGGGGCGGGAATGCCGGCCGCTGATCGGTAGGCGGCCCGTCTTGGCGCCAGGTGGCAGGCTCGAGGTGACCTGTGCGGCACTGGGGTGGAAGCTCGACGGCTCGTCCGAGTACGACATCCGACGGCCCCTGACGGTGACCGGAACCCATCTGGCCACCGAGGAGATTTCGCCCGCCCACCCGTTCCCGGGGCTCGGCCGGGCCGCGGCACCGAATCCGCGGTCAGCGGCGGGTGCAGACCGGGGACGAGGCGGCTATGCGGTCGGTCGCGTAGGCCACCGAGACGGTGAAGCAGTAGTTCTGGGTGGCGTTCAGGCCGTAGACCATGTAGTCCGAGGTGCCCGCCGAAAGCTGCTGGAACGCTCGCAGCTGCTGGCCGGCCCGGCCGCCGGAGATCAGCACGGGGCCCTCGGCGTCTTTCGGGTAGATCCAGGTGAGGGCGACGCTGTCGCGATTGTCCTTGAGCTTCACGCCGGTCGGGGAGCCCGGGTCGCCGAAGGGTGGGGCGGTTGCCGGGCCGGAGGGCTGGGCGCTGCTCGGGGCGAGGGCCGCGGCTGAGGTCGGGGCGGCCGCGGTGGGCTGGGGGCTGACCGAGCCGCTCGCGTCGGGCAGGGTCAGGGCGACTATCGCGATGGCCACCGCGATGCCCGCGATCAGCACCGCCACCAGCAGGAACGGCTGCCGGCGGGGGCCGCGTGCGGGGCGGTCGGTGCGGACCGGGAGCAGGCGCTCGGAGTTGGGCGGGGTTTCCAGGGCCTCGCCGGCCGGAGCGGAACCGATCGGCTGCGGGCGGCCGTCGGGGCCGAAACCGGTGAACTGGCCGGGCATCGGCGGCGGGGTGTCGGCACGGGCGTGCCGGCCCATCAGGTCGCCCGGCGCCTGGTGGACGTCGGCCAGATAGAGCGGCTGCTGGTAGACCGTGCCGTTGGGGTCGGTCGGGCGGTTGTCGGGTGGCGGCCGCAGCGGGTCGGTCTCGGGTGGGAAGCCTTCGCCGCCCGGGTCGGGCACGCCGGGGCGGCGCGGGAACGGCACCTGGCGGACCGTGGGCGGTCCGCTGTCGGCGACTTCGTCGTGCTGAGGCGGGCGGGCGGTCCACGGACCGGCGTCCGGTGGACCGGCGTATTGCGGGCCGGCTTCCTGCGGAGCTGCGTCTTGCCGGCCGGCCTCTTGCGGAGCGGCTTCCTGCGGAGCGGCTTCCTGCGGAGCGGCTTCCTGCGGAGCGGCTTCCTGTGGACCGGCCTCCTGTGGACCGGCCGACTGCTCGACTCGGCCGCACACGTGCCGGCCGGTCGACGGGGCGGCGGCCAGCCTCGTCACCTGGCGCACCAGCGGGTGGTCGGCCGGGAGGTAGCGCGCGCACAGCTCCTGGGCCAGCGCCAGGTGCTCGTGGGACTCGGCGTCCAGGGCGCACTCGCGCTCCATCGCGCCCAGCCGGGCCAGCATCTTGATGCCGGCCGGGGACGCGTCGCCATGCCGCTCACGGTGCCGGGCCCAGGCGTTGCCGAGCCGGTCGCGCGCGCTGCGGCAGTGGCCGGACGCGTGCTCGGCGATGGCCAGGTCGGCCTCGGCGGCCAGGACCCGGGGGGAGTCGGCGCCGTCGCGCGCGGTCAGCGCGGCGACCAGTCGCTGGTAGACCTGGGCGGCCCGGCCGAAGTGGCCGACCCGCTGCAGCACCGCGGCGTGGGTGGCGGCGGCGGCCATCGTGCGGTCGTCGTGCGGCCCGTGCAGGGACTCCTCGGCCTGGTGCGCATAGGCCGCCCACTGGCGGGCGCCGTGCGCGTCGCCGAGCGCGATCAGGATGCGGGCGTGCAACGCGGCGGCCAGCGCCAGATCGGCGTCGGCCAGCTGGGGATCGGTCGCAAAGGCCGGGTCGAGTGCGGAGGCGAGCACCCGCTGGGCACCGACCAGGTCGCCCGCGGACGTCAATGTCTGCGCGCGTTGCGTGAGGTCGGCAGTCGTGGCCGAAGGCATGTGTCCCATAGTGCTCGACTGAACACCCTAGGTACAACCCTCGGGGTAGCGCAGCCTGTTCTGGACGACTGGCCCGACAATGTAGAGCGTGATGGCGACGGTTAAGCGGGAACTGCTGGTCCGGCACCTGGAGGCGTGGGCTCCGACCGCGTTGCACCGCAGCCGGCGGATGACCTACGCGCACGGCTACGCCGATGCGGACGGCGGGGATTCGGCCGAGGCGGCGGCGCGCGTGCTGGCCGAACAGACCGATTTCGTACGCGGGCGCGAGCTGTCCATGCTGCTCGTGGGGGAGCAGGTCGAACCGGTACGGCAACGGGTCGCCGCCGTGCTCGGGGACGCGGGGCTGCCGGTGCATGCGGTGTCCGGCGGAACCGACGAGCGGCTGGCGGTCGCCCTCAAGGCGGGCGGTGCTCACCGCGTACCGCTGCTGGGTTATCTGGATTCGAGCGCGGGTGAGCCGCCCGCGGTGACCACGGTGGCCGCGCTGACCGCCGGGAAGCCGGCGGAGGTTCTGCTCGTGCTGCCGCCCGGGGTCTCGGATTCGCCCTATCGCGCGGGTTGGCCGCTGTTCACGGCGGTCGAGCTGGCAACGGGGGAGGAACCGGGGCAGTTACTGGCGTTCGCCACCACCTCCGGCAAAAGCCTCGAAGGCTTCAAGGAGGCACTGTGGGCGGTCGACGAGTTCGCCGGGGTGCGCTACCGCGATCCGGGCGACCCCGACCGGCACCTGATCGACATCTCATTGACGCCGCATCCCGGGCCGTTGCGCCGGGAGCTGCTCGCCCACCTGGATCGGGTCGGTTCGGCGACGGTGACCGACCTGCGGACCTTCGCCCTGACCGAGACGATCTATCGCGCGGCGGACGCCACCCGGGTGCTGCACACGCTCGTCGACTCGGGCGACGTCACCCGCGAGCCCTCGGCTGGACGGCTCGGCGGGGACGTCGTTATCAAGCGCTAGCTAGCGCTTGTTCTGCCTCCAGGACAGCGGCCCGGGCAGGTCGACGCGGTGCGCGCGGGTCTTGGAGTTCCAGGACCAGCGGCCGATCTTGATGCTCCAGGACGAGAAACCGTTCTCGGTGAAGTTCAGGATCAGTGGCCCGAACTTCTTGCGGCTGCGGAAGAGGAGGCCCATTTTCTACGTCCCTCCGGGGTACGTGGTTGGTTGGGCCTTCGATTCCCGATCGTGGATTTCCGCAAACGTTCCCGAGATCAGCGGGGCTGCCACGCGTCGGGTCGGGTGGTCAGCTTGCGGACGTGGGCCGGCATCCGGCCGCTGATCAGCTCCTGCAGGCTGACCTCGTCGACCACCTCGCGGACCGCGGCCCGCACCGCCACCCACAGGTTGGGAAGATTCTCCGCGGCGCCGGTGTAACGAGTCTCCTCCGGACGGAGGCCGCGCACCCCGGCGAGGGGTCCATCGACGGCTCGCAATATCTGACCGATCGTCACGTCCCGGGGGGACTGTGACAGGGTGTAGCCGCCTTCGGCGCCGCGCTGGGCGCGGACCACACCCGCGCGGCGCAGATCGGCGAGCACCGCCTCGAGGAACTTGCGGGGCATGTCCTGGTCCTGAGCGATCGCCTGGGCCGACATCAGGGACGGGTGGGCCTGCGCCAAGCTGAGGGCGGCGCGGACCGCGTAATCACCACGCGCGGAGATCTGCACTCACCCATCATGCCCCCTCGAGGTCGCCGACCCGCACATACCCCATGGATAAATGGGAATTACCGTCAGTCAGGGGGACGTCGCTGTTTCGGGACCTGCACATCATTGTGTACGCCCATCTCCGCGCGGAACTGGCCCGGACTCATGCCGGCCTCGCGATGGAAGAAACGGCCGAAGTTGGTCGGCTCCAGGAAGCCGAGTTCGCGGCCGACCTCGGCGACCGAATGCCGGGTGCAGGCGAGCAACCGGCGCGCCTCCAGCGCCACCCGATCGTCGACCACCTGCTTGGCGGTGCGGCCGGTCACCGCGAGACTCGCCCGGGTGAGGGTGCGCACCGAGCAGCCCATCTCCTCGGCGTAGTCCTCCACCCGGCGGCTGCGCGGATGACCCGCCTCGAGCCGGCGCCGGAACCGGGCGAACGTGCGGGCCTCCGCCCCGACCTGCACCGACGGACGGGTCAGCAGGGCGATGCGCAGCAGCAGGACGGCCAGCTGATGACGCAGCAGGTCGGCGGCGAGCGGGCCGGCGCGGTGCCGCTCGCAGTCCACCGCCAGCTGGGCGAATTCGCTGATGACCGCGTCCTCGTCCTCACCCTCCAGCTGCCAGGAGCCGGGCGCCTCGGGCTGATCGCGCCAGTGGTCGCCGGCGAGCCGGCCGTCGAACGTGACGACGCTCGCCGCCAGGCCGTTCGGCTTGAGCCGGAGTGCCTGGCCGGGGCGGATCCAGAGCAGGGTTCCCGGCCGGCAGACCTTCGCCTCGAAGTCGACCTCCACCGTGCCGTGCCCGGCGGTCGTGAGCAGCAGGGCGTGGAATGCCGGGCGCCCCGGCGGCAGGGGCTGGACCTCGCGCAGCTCACACGTGCCCACGCCGGCCCAGCCGGGCGGCGAGAGCGCCGTGACATGCGTTCTTGTCGAGGTCATCGCGCCGACCGTAACTGTCGATGACCAACGATGCACGTGCTAAAAGGTTGGTTGTTGGGAATCTGATCGAAATCCCGGGCGATTGTCCCTTTGTCGTGTTCTTTGTCCGGGTTTTCTTTCGTTAGCGGGTGAAAAAGAACGACCCACGCGGACCGGCAGAGTCCGCGTGGGTCGTCATATCTTCTTCCGCTCTATCTACCTGCCCGCGAGCAGGCGGTTCACCGCGGCATCCACATCCAGATGTTCTGATTCCCGGCCGCGTGGCACCACGACATAGGTGCGCCGGAGGAATCGGACGAGGACACTGCGGGGTACTTCGAACAGTGCGTTGCCGTCCGGAGACGACAGCGCGAGGGCCACGAAATCTCCCCGCGGCGTGGCCCAGGGCCACACCCTCACATCGCCGATACCCGCGGGCTCGTCGAGCCCGGTCACGAGCAGTTCACGTGCGAAGGACCAGCTCACGGCTTCCCCACCGGCTGATTCCGCATGGAACAACACATGGACCGCATACGGGTCCGCCGGGTCGTAGCGGAGGCTGGCGCGCACGGGCAGGGCCGTGGCGTCAGGCGCTACTAACCGCAGCGAGGTCTCGACCTCGACGGTCGTTGGACGAATGGTACTCATGGACGAACTCCCCCCGGCACCGCTGCGAGGCTGGTGAACCCCGCGTTTCCCATACTCAGGTGATCCCTGTCGTTACGCTCCGCCATACGCTGATCTCACCCAGTAGTGGGAAGACGGTTCCGAAAACCCTTTCGCACAAGACGTAAAGCGATATCTTGTCCTGTTCTGCCCAAGTACTCGGTTCCGCCCGGCGTCGGGTGGTCCAGCAGTTGACTTACTCCGGTAACGTCCATTTCTCCCGGGTGGTGACGGGGTTCCGGGACACTGGGGGATGAAATGAGTACGAAAGCGGACGAAGATCGGTCACCAGTGGGCGTTTTGGACAAGATTCGGGCGAACCCTACCGGGCGCCTAGCCCTCAAGATCGGAATTGGCGTTCTCGGCACCCTCGTCGTCGCCCTCGGCATAGTGTTGATCCCGTTCCCCGGCCCCGGCTGGGCGATCGTGATCCTCGGCCTGGCCATCTGGTCCCTCGAGTTCACCTGGGCCAAGCGACTGCTCGACTTCACCCGGCACCACGTCAAATCCTGGACCAGCTGGATCGGCCGGCAGAACCTCGGCGTCCGAGCCCTCATCGGCATCCTCGGCATGATCTTCGTGGCCGGCGTCGTCTGGCTCTCCGTGAAGCTCAGCTTCGGCATCGACCTGATCCAGCAGACACGCGACTGGCTGAGCTGACCCCGGATTACCACTGGAGTCACACCGTCTAGTAGAGTCACCTCACCAGTTGAGGGCGATTAGCTCAGCGGGAGAGCGCTCCGTTCACACCGGAGAGGTCACTGGTTCGATCCCAGTATCGCCCACCATAGTTGGCAGTGCGCGAACCGCACCGTCCGGCTGATTTTGATCAAGGGCTGACTCCAGGGTCAGCCATTCGTCGTCTCTCGTGGTCGGGATGCGGAACCTCGGGATGACGCTGTCGTCCGACTGGATCTCGATGTCCTCGATCAGGGCTTCGAAGAGTGCCTTCCTGGCCCGGTGCCCGCCCGATCGGATGATCTCGGTGATCTGGCCTCGGAGCAGCGCGAGTTCTTCGGGAGAGGGGCCGGTCGGGGGTTTGTCGAGCTCGAATTCGAGGCGAGCCTTGTCGGCTCGGAGCTGTTTGGTCTGTTTGCGTAGATCGACCAGGCGGGCTTTGACGTCGGGGTCCTGGTCGTCGAAGGTTCCACGCTCGAATGCGGTGAGGTAGCGGTCGATGGCGATCGACGCCTCTTTGAGCTGACGTTTGGTGGCGTCGAGTTCTTCGTGGACCTTGCCGGTGGCTTGGCCGTGGGCGGTGAGGAACTCGGATACTGCCTGATCGATGACGTCGTGTCCGCTGGTGTAGAAGTCGATCAGTGCTTGGCCGATGGCTTCCTCGAGGTGGTCGGCGCTGAAGCGGTGGATACCGCATCCCTGTTTCGTTCCGTACCGGTTGCGGGTCCAGCAGGTGTAGTAGCGGTAGCGGTTGCTGCGGCCGTTGGCGGCGGTGCCGATGTACTTTCTGCCGCACTGCGGACAGGCGATCTTCCCGGTGAGGGTGTAGTCGGACGGGTTTGCTGCTCGCTGTCCGATCTCCTCGCCGCGCCGGTTGAGGATGGTCTGGGCTTTGCTGAATTGATCTTGGGTGATGATGGCGGGGTGGGCGTCGATGACGGTGATGTCGCGGAAGCTCTTCTCGCCGATGTAGAGGCGGTTGGTGACGACCACTTCTACCGCTGCCGACGACCAGACTCTGCCGCGTTTGGTGCGCAGGCCGCGGTCGTTGAGCGCGTTGGCGATGGCGCGGGTGCCGAGCCGGTCCTTGGTGTAGAGGTCGAAGATGAGCCGGACTACCGCTGCTTCTGCCTCCACGACGACGATGTTGTTGGTCTTGGAGTCCTTGACGTAGCCGATCGGCACGGGGCCGCCGTTCCACAGGCCCTTCGTGGCCTTGCGTTCCATGCCCGCGATGACGCGGTCGATGATCACTTCGCGCTCGAATTCAGCGAACACCCCGAGCATTTGCACGAGCATGCGTCCGACCGGGGTGGAGGTGTCGAACGGCTCGGTGGCCGACCGGAAGGCCACACCGGCGTCGGCGAGGTCGTCGAGTAGGCCGACCAGGTCGCGCAGCCTGCGGGAGAAGCGGTCGACCCGATAGACGAGGACGGTGTCGAACAGGCCGGCGCGGGCGGCCCGGAGCATGTTCTGGAGTTCTTCCCGGTCAGTGGTGGCGCCGGACGCGTCGTCTGAGTAGATCTTCACGATCTGCCAGTCGCCCGGCTGGGACTCGACGAAGGCTCGCAGTTTGGTTTCCTGGGCTTCGAGGCTGTAGGGCTGGTTGTCCTCGTCGGTGGACCGGCGGATGTAGATCGCTACCCGGCGAGTGAACGCCTCTTCGATCTGCCGTATTCGGTGGGCGGTGCGCGTTTTCTTAGCCATATCTATCGATGCCTTTCAAGATCATTTGAGAGGTGGATCATCGCTGAACGTCAGTCAATCCGCGCCGGTAGTCAAGCCATGCGAATGGCTATGAGCTGCGGAAATGCAAGAAGGCCGGTCCTGCGCAGATGCGCAGGACCGGCCTTCGTTGACTGGTTGGATGGAGGTCTACGGGGGCTTCGCAATGACCGCACTGAGCTTGGTGGCGGTCATCCGGGATCGGGTTCTACCGGACTGCTCGTCCGGGAACGGGTCCGTTGGGCTGGTGGCGGTATGGGGTGTTGCCGTTCCCACCATTCGGCGATCAACGCGGCGAGCGCGGTGACAGCCTGCTCGCGGTCCTCGTCGCGTAGCGGTGCGGTGCGTGGTGGGCGGACGGTGATCGGATTCTGGCGGCTGGACGCTCGGGAGCGCGGAGTTGATCGCTGGGGTGCGTCAGCCATAGGCGGTCCTGGCCAGGGTTCTGTGTCGTTGAACGGCTGCGGTTTCATTCATCTCGTACCTCCTCGGATGGCGGAAACGCCGGATGGCCCGTAGAGCAGTGCTCTACGGGCCATCCGGTGGTCGTGAGTGGGTTACGCGAGAGGGCTCAACGACGCTGGGGCATCCGATGGGCTGTTCCGCATGGGGACGCCTCGGCGTGCCGGTTAGCCGGACACGACGGAGCGTTGTTGAGTCACGGTGACGTTGGCGGTGGTGGCGGTCGTGATCGCCGGTTCGGTTCCGGAGAATCCGCCGCCGCTCCAGGAGATGTCCCAGGTTGCGACCGCTCGGACGGTGTAACCGGTTCCGCCAGAGGGGACCGTGTAGGTGTGCCCACAATCCGGTGACTCGGTGTCCATGCCGGCCGCTGCAGTCCACGGAGTTCCCGGGCCTTCACAGACACGGGCAGAGGTGCCGTCGCCCGCGTCCCAGGTGATCTTCTTGGGTACGGCTCTGGCGGTGATGGTCAGTCCGCCTGCGGAGGCGGACGCAGTCTGGGTCTGCCACCATCCGGGCTGCACCCACCACCACACCGGAACCCAGACGACCTGGGTGGTGGTGAACTTGGGATTGGCCGCGATGGCGGGAGTGGGGATCTCAAGGCTGTCGACGGCGCGTTGGGTGAGGACGCCAAGCGCCGCGGGCGGCTGGTCCAGTATCACGATGCCCCAGTCGGTCGTCTCGTCCGTCTCGGGATTGATACAGGTCTTGATCCACTGGTTGGCCGGCAGGTATCCACCTGCGTCCTTGCCGTAGTAGCAGCCGTCGCTGCCGAGCCAGCCGAATTCGTTGTAGCACTCCACGGGCTGACCACCGATGGTGCACGAGATGCTCCCACCGCCATCTCCGTCATTGCCGCTGCCGCCGCCGGTGTAGCCGACCTCGACCGTGCATCGGGGGTTACTGGGCGACGTGGAGCAGTCGACGCCTCCCCACCCGTCATCGGCCCGGCTTACTCCTGGGATGGCAACGACCAGCACAACGGCCGCCACCAGCGGGATGAGGAGACGCCTCAGGGTTTGCACGACCCCACCTCCCGTACCGCGAGGGCCGTCACCTTCCAGATGCCTTCGGTGATCTTGAGATCCGCGATCGCCAGGCGATATCCGCCTTTGTCCGACGACACCGGCTCGCCGTTCGCCTTGTAGAGCGCGGTCTTGCGGGTGTCCATGCAGTCCTCGACGACTGCCTTCGCCGGGGCCTTTGCTGGGCTCAGCTCGGTCACCTTGGCATGGCTGACGGTCTTGCCCCGGGCGTAAACGCCCTCCTTCTGCCGTTTGGTCAGCGCCGTCGTGAACAGATCGAGCGCCGATCCGGTGGTGTACCTACGAAGGTCCGGGTAGTCAGGATCGCTGGTCTGGCCCGCGGCATCGAATGCTTCCTGCATACCCATGTACGCCGCGAGTGCTTGCTGTTTGGCCTCCTCGGCCGTTACCGGCGCCGCGGACGACGCCGGTAACGGGCTCGAAGGGGCAGGTGCTGGCGCGGATGAGCTGGAGCTCGGTATCTCGACCGGCGGCGGATCGCGGTCCGTGCACGCGGCCAGTGTCGTCACCGCCATCGCGAGCGCTACCGCCAGAATCGGTCCTGGGTTTGTGCGTCTCATGCCTGTCCTCCAACGCGAGAGGCCCCGAGCGATCTTTCCTACCCGAGACCACGCCGGGTGCGCTACTGACAGTTGGGCACGTACATGCTGTCGGTAGCTTCCGTGCGCTCCATCGGGCGTCGTTCGTGGACGGGGCATAAGCCGCCGCACTTTGCCGATGGCAGGCGCAAGTGCGTGTAGACAGCGACGAGCGCCTCGTAGGTCGCCAGGTGCTCGCGACCTTTGTCGCTGAGGCTGTACGTCTTGATCGGCCGCCTACCCGATCGGATGGTGTCGACCCGAACCAGTCCCGCACGCGTCAAGCGGTACAAACTGCGCGTCAACGCGTTGTCGTCTACGTGCTCGCCGACGTGCGTCTCCAGGCGCCCATGTAGCGCACGGAACCGGAACGGCGCTTCGGCGAGCACGGCCAGGATTGGCGGATCCCAGCGAAAGCGAAACAGGTCGGAAATACGGATTAGCTGCTCGATGTCAATCTTGACTCCCCCGAGTCTGCAAGTTGCACGAGAACTTAAATACCGTGCCATCGGGTGATCACCAGCGGCAAACGGTTTCCGATTCGATGGCGCAAGGTCTGATGGCTCTGCCCTATTTGGACGATCATCTATCAGCTGTTCGCGCGATAACGAATCCAGACATGTCCTGACCTGTGGGAACGCTGTGAGAAGCACAGCGACTCACTGTCGTGGTGAACGTACACGGTGTACGTAGGCGATCTACGTACGCACTTGTCCGTGGCGACGCCTTCTGGATCTCCGGTACGACGGAGATTCGCGTTTTGCTACGGGGGTGATGATCCATGACCGTGGTCGCAGAAGGCCGGCGGGCAGCGCCGGCCAGGCCGAGTCCGAGCCCAGCGGTACAACCCAAGCGACGTTGGTCGTTGCTAGTCGGTGGGCTTCTATCCATTTTGCTGTGCGCGGGCATTTTCGCGGTGGTCCAGCTTCGTGGCGACGCCCGGATCCAGGTGCTGGCGATTGCTCGCGCAGTGGCCGCAGGACAACCGCTGACCGCCGACGACTTGAAGGCTGTGCGCGTTGTGCCCGACCCCAGCGTGCCGCTGGTCAAGGCTGTTGAGGTCGATCAGGTCATCGGCCGGAGCCCGGCGGTTCCGCTGGCGCCCGGCACGCTGCTCGCGGAGTCCCAGCTCGGACCGGCGTCTTGGCCCGGCGCTGGTCAGGCCGTTGTTGCTGCGGTGTTCAAGCCGGGCGCTGTCCCGGCAGGGCTGGCTCCCGGCAGCCATGCGCTGGTCGTCACCGTCGCCAAGAGCGACGTCACCGGAACCTCCGACGCGACCTCGACACCGCAGCCGGTCGCCGCGACCGTCGTCGACATCACCGAGGGGACTGACGGCACCGGCACGACGATCGTGTCGCTGCTGCTGGCCCGCGCCGACGCGACGAAGCTCGCCGGGGCGGGAACAGACCTGTCTCTGGTCCTGGTGGCGAGCTGACATGCTGGTCGCCGTCACCTCTGTCAAATCCGGCGGGGCTACCAGTTTCGCCAGCGCGCTGGCCGCGGTGTGGCCGGATGAGTCCGCGCTCCTGATCGAAGCGGATCCGGCCGGCGGTGACCTCGGCGGCTGGCACGGCCTTCCCGACAGCCCTGGCCTGGCATCGCTGGCCAACGCCTGCCGCAGCGGTCACCCCGACATCGGCGAGCACACCACCCGCCTGCCGTTCGGCATCGACGCGGTCCTCGCCGCCGCCGGGCGACCGCAGGCCAGCGCGGCGATCGGGCTGCTGGCCGACACCGAGCCCGCACGCTGGGCCAAGGAACGCCCAATCGTGCTCGACCTCGGTCGCCTGGAACCCGGCTCTCCGGCGCTGCCGCTGCTGGAGTTGGCGGATGTGGTCCTCGTCGTGGCCGGCGGCGACGCTCTGTCGCTGCTGCGCCTGTCGCTGGCCGAGATCCCCAGCGACCGGGCGCGGCTGGTCACCATCGGCCGGGTCGGCTACTCCAATGAGGACCTGGCTCACCTCGTCGGCGTCCCGCTGATCGCGCATATGCCGTGGGACCGGCACAGCGCCGAGATCATCGCGGGTAAACGCCGGATCGGTCGGGCGTGGAACCGCCTCGGCCTGCCCGCGACCGCGCGAGCCTTGGCCGCGTCCCTCGTCCGCCAGGGCAACTTCCAGGTGAGGTGAAGATCCCATGACCATGCCGCTGACCACAGCATTGTCCGAATCCGATCTCGTCGCGGAGCTTCGTGCGCAAGTCACCCAGGCGATGGGGGCGCATGCCGGAGGCGGTCTGCTGCCCGCCACCGAACGGCGTGTGCTCGCCGAGCGTTACACCGGCGAGGCCTTGGACGCTCTGGCTCGGCAGGCGCTCGACGAAGGGCGCGCCCCGCTGTCGGCGGAGGCCGAAGCCCGGGTGGCTCGCGCGGTCATCGACCACATCGTCGGCGCGGGCGGGCTGCAACACCTGCTGAGCAACCCTGAGATCGAGAACATCCACGCCAACGGCGCCGACGAGGTCTTCATCCGCTACGTCGGCGGTAAGTCAGAGGTCGGGCCGCCGATCGCCGAATCCGACGAGGCCATGATCGAGATGATTCGGGCGCTGGCAGCCGAGGCTGCGCTCGGGGCGGACCTGTCCGGCCAGGGCGAGGAACGCACGTTCGACCGGGCCAACCCGGTGCTGGACATGCGGCTACGCGACGGGGAACGGTTGTGCGCGACGATGTCGGTGTCGAGTCGACCTGCGCTGGCGATCCGCCGTCCGACGATGTTCAACGCCGACCTCGACGACCTGATGGCCAAGGGCATGTTGGACGAGCCGTTGTGCCGGGTGATCCAGGCAGCGATGCGCGCCAAACTCAACATGGTCTTCGCGGGTGGCACCAACACCGGCAAGACCACGTTCGCCAGGGCCGCCGCCCGCGCCATCCCCGCGCACGAGCGGCTGGTAACCATCGAGGACCAGTACGAACTCGAACTCAAGGATCCGGTCGCGCATCCGAATGTCGTGATGTTCCAGGCGCGGCGACCGAACCTGGAAGGCGTCGGCGCGGTCCCGATGACGGCACTGGTGCACACCGCCCTGCGCCTGGACCCGGATCGGGTGATCGTCGGTGAGACCCGCGGCGACGAAGTGATAGACCTGCTCAAAGCCATGAGCCAGGGCAACGACGGCAGCTTCGCCACGATCCACGCGTCCTCCAGCGTGCAGGTGTTCACCCGGATGAAGCTGTACGCCAAGCAGTCGCCCGAGAAGCTGGACTTCGACGCGAGCGCCATGCTGATCGCCGAAGCTCTCGATCTGGTCGTGCACCTGGACTGGACCCCGACGAAGACCCGGGTGGTGTCCAGCGTCCGGGAGGTCGTCGGTTTCGACGGCGGCGACGTGATCTCCAACGAGGTGTGGCGGCCCGGCCACGAACGCCGCGCGGTGCCGAACACGCCGCTGCGCACCGAGACCCTGGACCGGCTGGAAGCCGCCGGACTCGACCCGCACCTCATCGACCGGGTCGGGTGGTGACTCATGACCGCACTCGCCGCCCTGCTCGGAGCGGGCGTCGGCCTCGGCTTCCTGGCGGTCGTCGCCGGTCTTCGGCCACCCGCAGTCGGCGACCCACGCCGTCCCTCCGGGATCCGGTTCACCCGTGAGCACGTCATCCGGCTCGCCGTCGCGGTGGCCGTGGCCGCCCTGGCAGGGTTGCTGACCCGCTGGCCGGTCGGCGCGATCCTCGCCGGGATCGGCGCGTACGCGCTGCCGATCGCGCTGGGCACCAACAAGAAGGCGGCCCGCGACCTCGCGCGCACCGAGGCCGTCGCCGTCTGGACCGAGATGCTGCGCGACAACCTGTCCGGGGCGTCCGGGCTCGAACAGTCCATCCTCGTCACCGCCCCGTACGCGCCGGCCGCCATCAAGGACGAGATCGACGACCTCGCCGCCGCCGTGCGTCTCGGTCACCGGCTACCGATCGCCCTGGCCGAGCTGCGCGCCCGGCTCAACGACCGGACCGGCCGGCTGGTGGTGCGAGCGCTGATCCAAGCCTCCACCCGCCAGTCCCGGCAGCTCGCCGACCTGCTGACCGAGCTGGCCACCCGGGCACGTGCCCGAGCCACCCTGCGACTGAAGATCGCCCCCGGGCACGCGAAGATTCGCACCAATGCCCGGGTGATCACCGCGTTCACGATCGTGATGGCGGTCGGGCTGATCCTGTTCAACCCGACGTTCCTCGCCCCGTACCGCAGCCTCGCCGGTCAGCTCACGCTCGTCGTGGTGGGTGCCATCTTCGCGGTCGGCTTCCTGGGCATTGCCCGCCTCGCCCGCATCGGCGTGACCGAAGGAGCCCGGACATGATCACGGCGACCATGCTGGGCGCGGGGGCCGGGCTCGGCCTGGCGATGCTCGTCGCCTTCACGTTCCCGGCCCGGCCCACCCTGGCCCAGGCGTTCGCCGCCCTGCATCCGCGCACCACCGGCATGACGATCTACGCGCGGCCGTTCATCCCGTCTGAGAACGCGGGACAGCTGGCCGTGCTGGGGCGGCCGTTCGCTCCGCTGCTGGAGCGGCTCGGCCTGCCCCGTGCCAAGGTCCGCGCCGACCTGGGGATCTGCGGCCGAGACCCCCGCCGGCACCTGGCCGAGCAAGCCGCGATGGCGTTTCTGGGCTTCCTGCTACCCCCGGCGTTCGTCGCCCTGGTCACCCTCGGCGGCACGCCGATCGGCTGGCAGCTACCGGTATGGGCCTCGCTGATCCTGGGCGCGCTCGGCGCGTTCGTGCCGGATCTCGCCGTAGCGTCCGAAGCCGTCAAACGCCGCGCCGAACTGCGTGAAGCCGTCTCGGAAATGCTCGACCTGGTCGTGATCTCGCTGGCCGGTGGCGCGGGCGTGGATCAAGCTCTGCGTGACGCCACCACCGAATCCGAGGGATGGGCGCAGACCGCCCTGCGGCAGGCCGTCGAAGCGGCACACCTGCGGCGGGTCCCGCCCTGGCAGACCCTCGGAACGCTCGGTGAGACCGCCGGGCTGACCGCCCTGGCCGAGTTGTCGGCCGCGCTGGCAATGGCAGGCAGTGAAGGCGCACGGATCAAGTCGACGCTGTCCGCCCGGTCGTCCGCGCTGATGACCCACCAACTCGCCGAGGCCGAGGCCGCCGCCGCATCAGCGACCGAACGGATGGTGCTGCCGCTGGTCTGCCTGCTCGGCGGGTTCCTGATCTTCCTGATCTTCCCTGCTTTCGCCACGATCCTCGGCGCGTTCTAGGAGATCCGTGAGTTCAGGAATTCCGAAGTGTCTTCAAACTTCCGGTCCGGAATCCACCAGGCCGGTCAACCCTCACGGGAGGTACTCGAATGTTGTATTACCTGGTCGCATACGCCGCAGCCTCCACACAGCAGATCCGGGAGCGCACGGGTCGTCACCACCGCGACGGCGGCTACAGCACGGAGATGATCGCCGTGACCGCCTTCGTGGTCGCACTGGCCCTCGCGGCGCTGGCGATCCTCGGCCCGAAAGTCCTGGAAAAGATCAACGGCGTCACGCTGTGACCACTACGGCGCCCCGACGCCGGCGCGACCGAGGGGCGGCCAGCGTCGAACTGGTGCTGGCCACCCCTCTGCTTGGCCTCCTGCTGATGGCCGCCGTCCAGTTCGCCCTCTGGCAGCACGCCAGCCACATGGCACAGGCCGCCGCCAACGAAGGCGTGCAGATCGCACGGGCCTACGGCAGCAGCGCCGCCGCCGGACGATCCGACACTGAGGCGCTGCTGGCCGACCTGTCCGGCGGCGTCCTGTCCGGCACCTCCGTCAGCGCCAGCCGCAGCGCCACCACCGCCACGATCACGATCACCGGCCGCGCCGAGGCCGTGATCCCCGGCCTGTCCTTCCCGATCAAAGTCACCGTCACCGCGCCGGTCGAACGGATTCCGGCAAATCCAGCAAGCCCCGCGTAAGGACGACCATGGATTCGAACATCGAAGACCCTGGCGCGTGTGCGGGGCAACGATCCGATCGGCGGCGCAGGACGGGGATGAGGCCGGGTTCGCTTGGTCGCCGGTTCGCGGCTGGTGACCGTGGCTCGATCACGAGCGAACTCGCGGTATTCGTCGTGCCGTTCCTCATCCTCATGGCGATGTTCATTGTGTTCTGCGGCCGGGCGGCCTCGGTGTCGATCGACGCTCACGCCGTAGCTGCCGCTGCGGCCCGTGCCGCCGCCGACGCTCCGACGGCGGGAGCCGCACGTACGGCCGCCAGCCGGGCCGCCAGCGCGATGGCTTCCGGCAGCAAGTTCACCTGTACCGCGACGACCGACACCGGCCAGTTCCGGCGCGGCGGGTCCGTCACCGTCCGCGCCGCATGTGTCCTGCCGATTGCAGACCTCGGCATCCCCAGCCTCGGCGGGACCAAGACCGCCCACGCCACCGCGACCGAACCCATCGACATTTACCGGGCGGGGACATGACTTGCACACCAGCACCTACGGCCAGCCGTCGCATCCGTGCCGCCGACCGTGGGACGGTCACCGCGTTCACCGTCGTCTGGTTGGCCGCCGCGCTCGCCCTCGCCGGGCTCGTCCTGGACGCCGGACTTGCCGTCTCGACGAAGGTCAACGCCCGAGCCGTCGCCAACGCCGCCGCGCGCGCCGGAGCACGGGAACTCGACCTGGCCGCCCTACGAATCAACGGCGTCATCCGCATCGACCAGAACAAGGCCCGTACGTCCGCCGCAGGCTGGATCGCCCGCGCCGGACTACGCGGCACCGTCACCGTCACCGCGGACACCGTGACGGTCAGCGTGACCACCTCCCAGCCGACGCAACTGCTCGGCCTGATCGGTATCCGCAGCATCCCGGTCCACGCCACGGCGACCGCCGAAGCGATCACCCCCTGACGAGGAGACACACGATGCTGTCCTGGCTCGGCCGTGCGGCCATCCGCATCAGCGCAGGCAGCCTCCTGACCGCGATCGTCGCCGGAGTCCCTACCTGGCTCGTGATCGCCGTGGGCTGGCCACTACCGGGCAGCATGCCCGACCGCGGCAGCCTCACCACGTTCCTGAACGGCGGGGTCACCGACCGCATGGTGGTCAACCTGCTGGCCATCGCGATCTGGCTCGTCTGGATGCTGTTCGCACAGGCCGTCTACGCCGAACTGCGCGACACCATCCGTGGCGTCAAAGACCTGCACCTGCGGGCACACCGCAACCCGCTGCGCAGCACGGCATCGATCCTGGTCAGCTCGATGCTGCTCGGCACCGTCCTGACCGCAACGGCGGCCACCGCCAGCCCGCACGCCGCCGCCGGACCCGACGTCACCACGACGCCGCGCGCCCTGCCAGCCGTCGCGCTGGCAACGGTCAGCGAAGGCCCAGCCACCATCCACGTCGGCAACCAGACATACGTATACGTCGTCAAGCGCGCCGACAGCCTGTCCAAGATCTCCGCCGCCTGGCTCGGCAATACCGACCGATGGCCGGAGATCTGCCAGCTGAACAAGCACCGCCACTTCGCCACGGTCGGCGGCACCCTGCGCGACTGCAACCTGATCTTCCCCGGCTGGGACCTGCGGCTACCCGCCGACGCCAAACCACCCGCCTCCGCGAAGACCGGCAACACCCACCACACCACGCAACCTCCGGCAGCGGCCCCGACCACGACGGCCAGCCCGTCAGCGTCCGCGTCAACATCAGCAACACCGAGCAGCGCGCCCGCTACGACAGCCGCCGATCCCGGCTCGCCCTCAGCCACGACGAGCAGCACGGCAGCCCCCTCGACGGCCGCCACACCGAGCAGTTCCGCGACCGCCGCTGCCCCTGCCGCGCCAACCTCGGCGTCCAGCTCCCCGACATCCGCGTCCGTCCCGGCATCCTCGGCCTCGGCGGCGTCAGATCCGGACACGCCGAGTACGGCCGCGTCGCACGACGAGCACGGCGTACAACTCTCACCGTCGAGCTGGGTCCCGTGGATCCTCGCCGCCGCGATCAGCGCCGCCACGCTCCTGGTCTGGCGCCAGCGCCGCCGCCGCTACACCGGCGAACCCGACGACGGCCCGCCAACCGAACTACCACCGCCCGTGGTCGCGCTGCGCCGCGCGGTCAACCACAACCCCGACCTGCCGAACCCCGACGACAGCGAAGCCGAGCCGCCGGGCATGCCAGACCTCGCAACGCTGCCGCCCGGCGGAACCGGCCTGGTCGGCGACGGCGCGACCGCTGCCGCCCGTGCCGCTCTCGTGGCCGTGCTCTCCTCCGGCGGCCCGCACCACCCGGACACACGCGCGGAGGTCATCATCGACGCCGCAACCATGGCCACCCTGCTCGGCCCGGACGTCGTGACCCTCGGCCCCTGGCCGCGCCTGCACCTGGCCGACAACCTCGACGATGCCCTCACCGCCGCCGAAGCCCGGCTACTGCACCGCAGCCGCATCCTGGACGAACACACCCTCACCGACCTCGACGAACTCCGCACGGCCGCGCCCGACGAGGAAGCTCTCCCGCCGGTCATGCTCATCACCGAGACTCCGCCCGCCGGCGCCCGCATGCGCGCCAAGGTCGCCCTCGCGCTGGGCGAAGGACTGCACGTATCTGCGCTGCTGCTCGGCGAATGGGCCCACGGCGCCACCATAAAGGTCGCCTCCGACGGGCACACCATGCTCGTCTCCGGGCAGACCAGCGAACCGATGCCGTCCCGGCTGCCCGTCCTCGAGCCGGGCGCGGCGATCCAAATCCTGACCACGCTGCGCGAAGCCCAAACCGGGGAACCACCCGCCATCACCTCACCGGCAATCCCCGTCACCGTCGTACCGCTGCACGCCAGCCGCACCGAGAACACCCCGACCGACACGACCCCACCCACCGTCGCCGTCCCCGGCCCAGACTCCACGGAACCGGCCAGCGCAGCGCCCGCGGTCGGAGAAGGCCGGGCGCGGCTGCGGGTCCTCGGCCGACCCCGCATCGAAGACATCACCGCGGAAGGCCGGCCGCTACGAGCCAAAGCCCTCGAACTGGCCGTGTATCTCGCGGTGCATCCCGATGGGGCCGCCACCCGGGAGATCGGCGAGTACCTGGAACCCGATGCCCGCGTTAACCAGGCCGACCAGCGCGTGCACACCAACGCCTCCAACCTGCGCCACGTGCTCGGCCGCGCCGGCACCGCCGAGGCCAAGAACGCGTACGTCATCAAGTCGGCCGGACGCTACCGGCTCGATCCGGCAACCGTGGACGTCGACGTCTGGACGTTGCGAGACCTGATGCGCAAGGCCACCATCGCCACCAAGCCGCACCGCCGGGACCTGCTGGCCGCCGCCTGCGAGCTGTGCAGCGCGCCCCTGGCCGAGGGCCAGGACTACGAGTGGATCCAGCCGCACCGCGAGACGGTGCGCCGCTGGGGTACCGAAGCGCACCTGATGCTGGCCGACGATCTGCTCGACAGCGACCCGCAGACCGCGTCCGACCTGCTCGACAAGGCGATCGGGATGGACCGCTACAACGAGGCTCTCTACGTCAAAGCGATGCACGCCCGCCACGCCCGGGCCGACGCCGACGGAATCCGGACCCTGCTGCGCGCTCTCACCAAGGCCCTGGCCGACCTGGATGCCGAGCCGCGCGAAGACACCCTCGAACTGGCCAACACGCTGCGCACCAGCCTGGACAGCAAATGACGACCACCACCACGGCGCGCCGCGCTGGACTGCTGTTCACGCTCGCGATCACCCCGTTGCTGCGCTGGGCCATCGCCGCGCACAGCGTTCCCGACGACCAGCCCTGGCGCACCGCGTGCTCATGCGGCCGACCGTTGTGGGCCAGCGCCGCCGCGCCCACCGGCCGATGCACTGGGTGCGGGCAGCGTATCGGCGCACCGCCCTGCACGGTTGAAGCGGCCACCGTCCTGGCCGCCGTCGCCCTCGCGCTGACCGGCCAGAGCGGGTGGACGCTCGCCGCGTACGCGTGGTGGACCGCGACCATGATCGTGCTGGTCTTCGTCGACCTGGCCGCGATGCTGCTCCCGCTGCGCATCAGCATCACCTCCACGGCAGGATTCCTCGGCCTGCTCGCCGTCGCCGGGGACCAGCACGCCTGGCGCCGGGCCGTCATCGCTGCGGTCACGCTCGCCGTGCTCCTCGCGGTCCTGGCCGTCCTCGTACGCGGACAACTCGGCTGGGGTGACGTCGCGGTCGCCGTCCCGCTCGCCGCCGCTCTCGGTTGGAACAGTTGGCACGCCGTGTACGCCGGAATGCTGCTGGGCTTCGGGTCCGCCGCCCTCGCCGCGATCACGCTCCGCAAGATCGGCCGCCTTCCGCGGGGAGCGTTCCTGCCTCTCGGCCCGTTCCTGATCGGCGCCGCCCTGACCGTCGTGCTCTGGCCGTGACCGGCGCACACCAGCAGAACCGGATCTCATGGTGAACCTCGACGACCTGCGCACCCTCTACAACGAGAACCACACACTCGTAGTCAGCGCCGCCTTCTTGACCGGACTCGGCCTCATCCTGCTCGTCACCCACCGGATCCGCCGGCTGGCCGAGCACCGGTTGGCGCTGCTCGTCGCGAATATCCTGACCGTCATTGCGGCGGCCCTGGCGACGATGGTCTCCGCGTCGGGCATGTGGAAGTTCTTCACCGACATCCTCGGCCAATCGCCGCTGCGGATCGTGTTCTTCGCCTACATCGAGGTCGCCCTGTTCGCGTCCGCGCTGCTGGCACGGGCACGGCTACTGCGGGAACCGGAGAAAGGCACCACCGGCGTTGACGGCGTCGCGGTCTGGGTTCTCGCCGGGCTGACCGCGAGCCTGTCGGCCCTCGACGCCAGCAGCTTCCGGGAACTCTGCCTACGCCTGGCGGCACCGCCGGTCGCCGCCTGGATGTGGGAACGCGCGCTCGCCGCGGAGCGCAGCGTCCGGCTCGGGCGCACCATGTCGCGTATCCACTGGACTGTCACCGTCGAGCGGATCCTTGTCTGGCTGCGGCTGGCCGAGGCCCAGGACCGCGACGTCACCGAGGTAGACCGCGCCCGCCGCCGCGCCCGGCTCGGCCGCGCCCGCCTACGCCTCTACCTGCTCCAGAACAAGAAAGCCGCCACCTGGCGGATCCGGCGCGCCCACAACCGGGTCATCCGGCAAGCCATGCATGCCGCCGAACACATCGGCCTCGCCGACTTCCCCGGCGCTGCCGACGAACGCGAAGCCATGCAGATCTACATAGCCACGCTCTACGGCGTGGTCGACGCCACCTCTCCCGAGGCCGTGGCCCGGTTCAACGTCTGGCGGCTGAGCACGAGCAACCCGCCAGCGCCAGCAGTTCCATCCGAGCTCGGTATGGCCGGCCCCGCCGAGGACGACCCGCCGGTGATGGCGGCGGCCGAGCCTGCGCACCTACCGGCGCCGGGCGGCCACGTAGATCTTCCTGCCGCGACCACCGCCGAGGGCGAGCAGGCCCAGCTTCCGCGTTACGAATTTCGTCCCGGACCGGGAACAGACAAAGAGGTGCAGCGGGATCACAGCAGCGGCACCCGGTGGGCCGCCGAAGTCTCTGGGGTAGATCGCCGATCGCATCCGTGGATTTCCGCACCATCCGATCCATATGGCGGTCCCGACGAGGATGACGACGATCACGGCGGTGACGAGGAGGCCGATCGTTCAGCCGTCGCCGCCATGCGCCGGTTCTGGGACAGCGAGACTGCCCAAGGCCGTGTCCCCACCGGAGCCGAGTTGTCCCGGGCCGCCGGAGTTCCGCCCAGTACCGGCCTCGGACGGCGTAAACGCCGCGAGTGGGAGGCCGACCTTCCCGACCACATCAGAATCACCGCGACGGCCGGACGCTGAAACAGCTCTGGCCTGGCGCCCCGCTCAACAGGCGGAAGCACCAGGCCAGCAAGGGCATTCGTCGTCCAGCCTATCGATTCTCGGCGACGCTGGTCGCGATGGCACGGGCGCCGCCCATGAGGTGGAAACCGGTGACGAGGTGACGACGGGCATCACCCGTGAGATCAGTCGCGCGCTCCAACGCCTCACCCGTACCCGGTTCCTCGTCGTCCGCGGGCGGAGCCGATTCCCGCAGCAGAAGCACCGTGAACTCCCCGGCGGCGGTCGCGGTATTCAGCATGGCCGTCACCACTTCCCGATCCGGGTTCCTGATCATCGGAGAACAGAGCAGTATGGCGTCACGGACGGCGGTGAGCGCGTCCATCAGTAGTTCCGGATCTTGCGTGTGCGGATGGGTCATGACGTGTCCCCTCACGGGCATGATCGGTTCGTGCCGGACGGACGCGTCCCGCTCCATCCGCGCGAACCGTCAAGCCCTGCCCCGGCCCATCCGGCGATGAACCCGGCCCGCACCAGGGCAAACGGCGACAGGTTGAATGGTCCCGGCGGCCCATGATCGGGGCCGCGCGACCCGCCCGGGATGCGGGACGCTTGCCAGGTGTCCCTGGTCTATCGCGCGGATCACACCGCGCACATCAGGGATCGGCTGAAGCGCCAGGCGCTCTACTTCACCACCGGCGAGGTCATGGCGATGTTGGTGCGATCACCTTTGTCGTCCTGTCGATGCAGGGCGCGGCCCGGCACATCTTCACCGCCATTGGGTGGGGAATCGTGATCCTGCTCGCCCTTGTCGCCGGGCTTGGCTTCCTCATCATCCGCGTCCAGTACCTCGTCTGTCGGCGCCGAAGAGCTGACTTCGACGCCGCGGGTGCCGAGGCCGTCGGCGAGTTGTACGCAAGTCTGCATCGGCCCGAGCCTGACGAGTAAGCCAGATACGTCTCATCCTGGCTGCCCGCACCGTTAGCCGCCTCGTGCTCCGGACAGCGTCGGACGACTCTCCGTCACATAAGGCGACCGTGCTGGGGTGCCGGTGGACGAGTCGGTTACGAGTAAGGGCCAGAGCCGGTACCGAGGCACATGAGCCGCGACTCCTGCGCTGGCGCCACCTCTTCAGTGAAGGGCCCGGATCAGGGCGGCGACTCCGCTGAGCAATGTTCCCGCCGCGGAGATGACCTTCAGCGTCAGTGCGAGCACCCGGCCATCGTCCTCCGCCGAGGAGATCGACGGGCGGGCACGGCGCCCATCCAATCGGCCGGCGGTAGCATCCACTCCAACCGCGCGCCTCACCCTGCGTTTGATCTTTTGCATTGCCCACTCCCTCGGACTCCGCCAGCGTTTCACCGCCGTGGCTTCGTTGCGCTACCTGAAATAGTCCGGAGATCAGGGCGCCAGATCGAGAACACTTGTTCCTGGTGGAGCCGATAGCATGGAGGTTTTCGACTCGATGGCCGAAGCGCTTTCGCCCTCCAGCCGGGCGCCGGTACCGCTGAATGCCGTGATGACCCGAACGACTATCCGGTCGCTGGTCGGCAGGGTGGAGTCGGTTGCGTTTGTCATTCAGGCGTTCGCGATCTTCAGCACCATCAACGCCGACAAGTTGTCCCACAACGAACAGACCTTCATGATCGGATTCGCAGTCCTGCACCTAGTCGTCGGCGCCGTGACGGTCCGTTTCGGCGGCCCCTTCTACCGGGGCTCATTCTGGCCGCTGCTCTGGTTCGCCCCGGTGTTCTCGATGCCCGTGATGATGGCCGCCTTCGTGCCGCCCGGCGACTACGGCATCAGTCCGGTGTGTCCGCAGCTCTGCGGCTATCCCGTCTCTCCAGTGGCAATCGCCGCCTTCTATCCCTGGATCGGCAATCAATACAAGCCGATCAGCCTCTGGATCAAGGGCGCCATTGCCGCAGCCATCGCGCTGGAGCCCCTAATCGTCATGCGGGTCGTGAATGGAACGATCACGTCGTACAACGTCCGCGGCACCCTGGCGCAGGCCATCATGGTGGGCGGAATGTGGGCGGCGGGGGAGGCGATCGGCCGGATCTGCCGGCGGGCGGCCGCGTCGCAGGCCGAGCTGCTACGCAAGGAGTACGACCGGCAGTTCGGCTACCTGCATAGCGACATCGAGACGGGACTGCGGCTGGCGGAGATGGGTTACCGTGATCATCGCCCGGACCAGGTGGTACAGGCGCTCAAGGAACTGTCTACAGCGGTTCTGGAGGAACGTATGAGGCTGTCCGTGGCACAGCAATACGTTTCGGTGGCGGAAGTGATTGGCCTGCACATTCGACGGATTCGTCAGGTGGTTTCGGTGCAGGCGATCCCGCGGGTGGACGTCATGACGGTGGCACAACCGACCGGAGCCCTCCTGAGCAGGGCGCTCGGTGATCTTCTCAAGAATTCCATCACTCACGGGGCGGCATCCGTCTGGATCGACTTTCGGGTCAGCGCTGGACTCGTGCATCTGGAGGTCGCCGACGACGCCCCGCCATTTCCGCCGCGGGCGGCCGACGACCCGACCGGTAGCCTGTTCAAGCTGAGGGAGGCGTTGCGTCGGGCCGGAGGCGACCTCATCCTGGAAGCCTCGACGTCGGAGTCGGAGCGGAAGGCGGCACAGGTGACCATCCCCACCACCCCGCACGGATGGGCCGGCCGCGGATGAGGGTCCTGGTCGTCGAGGATCACCAACAATACGCGGGCCTCATCTGCGAAAAGCTGGCCCAGGGATTCCAGTACGACGTGGAGTTGGCGCTCACCCCCGACGATGCGAACGGCCGCCTGGCAGAGCGGAGCTACGACGTCGTGGTGGTCGACGTGCTCTACCGTGCCTTGTCCGAGAGCTATAACGCGGTCCGTGAGGCGGCGAGGAATTCGCTTTCCGAGCTCGAACCATACAATCTGAGCGGCCTCGCCACGCTGCACCACGCGTCCACGCTGGAGCGGCCCCCAGCCGCCGTGATCTGGACCAGCGGCGATCCCAACCGGGCACTGCACCTGGTGCTGGCGCACCAGGAGTTCCGGGTGCGGTCCTACTGCTCCAAGGAGTCAAGCGTCGAAGAGATCGCTAGAGCCATCGAGGCGGCCGCGGCGCGACGATCCCATGTCGATAGCGCCATCAAGGCGTTTCTGCCACGGCCTGGCCTTTTACCGATCCGGGAGGTGCTGTTCGGCGACACCAAATGGCGGGCGATCTGGCGGGCGCTGGCAGCCGGGTCCACGGCGCATGAGGTGACCGCCCGGATGACGCATTACGACCAGGGCACGATACGCAAATGCATGTCACCGATGGCGCTCCAATTGGCCACCCTCGACCCACGGATAAACCCGAGGAAGCAACAGATGAACGTACTCAGCAGTTATGCCGTCTTTCACTGGGAGTTCTTTCTCGACCAGGCCGTCCACGAACTGTTCCCGCACTCGACGACCGGGTGGCGGGCATGACGGACGGAGACCGCGTCGACCGCGAGGGGTCGCATGGCGTTCTCGACGTCGTCATCCCGACCTACCGCGACGGTGCCTGGCTCGAACATCTGCTCGACTCGGTCGCCCAGCAGGACCTCACCCGGACGCGTGTCTTCGTGGTCTACGACCAGGACGAGGTGCCGGCGGGTCGGGCGGCCGACGGACTGATGCCGGAGCTGACCGTCGTCCATGCGTCGCGGGGCATTGGTGCGGCCCGAAACGCGGGAGCTGCCGCCGGGGTAGGCGATTGGATCCTGTTTCTCGACGCCGACGGCATTTTGCCGGACGGTTTTCTAGCAGACGTTCGCCGAATAATAGTGCGGGACGGTCCGCCGGCGGCAACCTTCAATTTCTACGCCGACTCGTTCAAATGGCACCTGCGCGCGGGGACCCGGGTGTCCTGGTGGTACCTGCGGTTCATGAATCTGTTCGGCCGCGCCGCGCTGCCAGGCTTCGCTACTCTAGTGCGCAGAAGCGCCTTCACGGAAATCGGCGGATACCGCAACGACCTGGCGATATCCGAGGACTTTATGCTCTCGGACGACCTGCTCGCGGCCGGGTACAGGGTGCGACTGTACGCGCGACCCTGGCTGATCTACTCGACACGTCGGTTCGACCTCCCGGTCGCCGCCTCGGCGAGGCTGTTCTGGCGTTACCTAGTGATCGATCTGGCGCGTCGGCTGAGGCGCAGGACCTACGCGGTCGGCGAGATCGATTACGCGTTCGGAGCTCATGCCGCGCCCGGGAGCAGAAGGTTTCCCCGCGACCTCAGGACATCGGGGTCGTAGCCCGCGTTCCTGCCGGGTCACCACCTCAGTCAGCGAATCGGTGCACCGCGACGCCCATCCGTCGAGGTGGCGCCGAGCGCGCTCGACGGCGAAGTGCTCGCCGAGGAGAGCTCGGCTCGGGAGGTACCCGGCGAGGCGGCGCGCCGCGTCCTCCGGCGACGTGATCAATGCCGAGCCGATGCCGAGGGCCAGCCGGGCGTTACCTCTTTCCTGCCCGGGAATGACATCGACGATCAGGGTCGGCCGTCCGACGGCAGTCGCTTCCGCGAGGGTCATCATGCCGGCCTTGCCGACGACGACGTCGCACGCGACCAGGTAAACGAGCAGGTCGTCAACGAGCCCCGTCGCCAGCCCGCGGCCCTCGGTGGCCAGTTTGCGGAAATGCCGGTGCAGACGCGCGTTGTCGCCAGCGTTCAGTATTGCAAAGGCAGCCAATCCGTGCTTGACCACCAGCTCGGCGGTCCGCAATACGCCCGTGCCGAGCCCTGCACCCCCGGCCGTGAAGAGTACGACGAATTCGTCCTCCGCTATCCCGAGCAGTGCGCGTGCCTGCTTCGTGGTCGGCATCGAGAGCCGGGGCGGCGGGGCGGGCAGGCCGACTACGTGTATTCGGCCGAGGTCGACCCCGCAGGCGACTGCGCGATGGGCGACGGTCTCGTCGATGACCAGGTACGCGTCGATGGCTCCCTGAAACCAGATCCGGTTCGCGCGGCCTGCGTCGGTGACGTAGTTGACCACCGGCACCGTGGGCGGCATGCGACGACGCAGGACGAACCCGATGGTCGGGTAGGTCGCCACGATGAGGTCGGGTTCTCCCGGTCGCCGGATCGCGCGGACGATCCGACGGCCCCACAGCAGGTCGGTGCACCGGGCGAGCTGTGCGGGCAGCCGGTCGAAGGTCCAGTAGATGGCGCGATGGAAAATGCCATTCCACCGGGTTGCAGCGCACCGGTAGAACCGGCGCATTCCGAAGCCGAGGGGAAGTTTCCGATACAGCTCGGCCGCGACGTCGATGATGTCGACCGCTGCCTCCGGCCATGTGCTCCGCAAGGCGTCGGAAATTGCTTCGGCAGCTGCTGTGTGCCCATTCCCGAAAGGCGCGGTGGCGATCACAATTCGTTTCGGGGGATCACGTCGCGTCATAGTTCAGAGTATAGACGAAGATCAACTCTTTGAGGACCGCCTTCGGGTTGCCAGGGAACTGTCGTCGTATCGCGACGTGCGGTTGTTGCGTCAGTGCTGGCCACATGGTTTGCTGCATCACGTGGTGACGCGTCAAGGCCCGATTATGGCGTCGGAGGCGACATGAAAATGTCCGCCTCGGAGCCGGGCTTATCCGGTCGGCCGGACCGGCGCTGGCTGTTCACCTTCTGCCTCGCCTGGGCCGGAACCGCGACCGCGCTATTCGGGCCGATACAGATTCTGCTTCCCAACCAGCTCGAACACCTGGCGCCAGGCGATAAGGAACGAGCGCTGGCATGGGTTCTTGGCGCGGGTGCCTTGCTCTCCATGATCGTCAATCCGGTCGTCGGTGCGTTGTCCGACCGGACCGTCTCGCGGTCGGGCCCGCGGGTGCCGTGGATCGCGGGCGGTTCGCTGCTGGGCCTTGCCGGGTTGGTAGTGCTGGGTTTTGCGCGCGACGTGGTGCAGGTCGCCGTCCTCTGGTGTGCCGTGCAGGCGGCCCTCAACGCCTCGTGGTCGGCGCTGAGCGCACTCGTCCCGGACCGGATTCCGGACCGCCGGCGCGGCGCGGTGGCCGGATACGTCGGCCTGTCCCAGGTCGTCGGCATCGCGTTCGCCGCACTGCTCGCGACCGTATTTCCTGGGGTTTCCGGCTACCTCGCCTGTGCCGCCTCCCTCGCCGTCCTGATATTGCCTCTCCTGTTCGCCGAGCAGCGCCTGACGCGGGGTCTCGGTGCGGCGCGCCGAGGCTCGGATCTCCGCACCTTCGTGGCCGGCTTCTGGATCGATCCTCGCCGGTTCCCGGACTTCTTCTGGGCCTGGTCGACTCGGTTTCTGATCAATCTGAGCAACGCGCTGGCGCTGACCTACACTTTGTACTTTTTGCGCGACAAGCTGCATGTCGCCGACGCCGAAGAAGGGGTGCTCCTGCTCGGCGGAGTGAACCTCGCGGCGATCGTGCTGTCCGTGGTGCTCGCCGGCTACGCCTCGGACCGGCTGGGCCGACGGAAGGTCTTCGTCATCGCTTCGAGCCTGGTGATGGCGGCCGCGTCGGCGGTGATCGCTGCCCGTCCGAGCTGGCCAGTGGTAGTGGCTTGCGCGTTCGTCCTCGGCATTGGTTTCGGCATTTATACTGCGGTGGATTTCGCACTCATCACTCAGGTGCTTCCGGCATCCGATTCCCGGGCGCAGAACATGGGTACGCTCAACATCGCCAACTCGTTGCCGCAGGTGCTCGCTCCCGCAATAGCGGCGCCCATTGTGACGGCCGGAAGCGGTTATCAGATGCTATACGCGCTGTCCGGCCTGGTGGCGGTCGGTGGGGCAATTTTGGTCGGCCGGATCACCTCGGTCCGGTGATCGGGAGTTCCATTCCTTCCGCCTATTCTGAGTTGATCTCCGCTGCCCCGTGCGAATAACTGTCGGGCCCAGTCGGCATGTTAGGCTATGGCCCCGGAAGGATCGAACCGCGTGAGCCACGGTGTCTGGCGCATGGGTGAGGTGGGTGTGTCGATGACCACGTCCGACGTTGATCCGTATTTCCCGGATGTTCCGGCGCCGACCGTAAAGCCGATCATTTCCCATCAGGCAGGTCGGCCGGAGCTGTGGACCATCCGGATCTTTCTTGTCGTACCGTTTCTGGTATCTGCGGTCGTCATACCCTGGACCTGGGGCTGGGGATTCGGGTGGACCGACCTGACGATGGCCGCCGTCCTCTACGTGGTTTCCATGCTCGGCGTGACCGTCGGCTATCACCGCCTCTTCACGCACCGGGCCTTTCGGGCCAGCCGAGGGCTGCGTATCGCCCTTGCGGTGGCGGGGGGCATGGCAGCCCAGGGCTCGGTGATCCCATGGGCCGCCGACCATCGTCGCCATCACGCGTTCTCGGACCAGGTCGGTGATCCGCATTCGCCTTGGCTCTTCGGAACGTCGCCGGTCGCACTGGTGAAGGGCTTCTGGCACGCGCACATGGGCTGGTTGTTCGGCCGGGACCGGACGAACATCGACCGGTACGCACCCGACCTGGCCGCCGACCGCGACCTGCTCGCGGTAGACCGGTTGTTCTTCCTCTGGGTTTCCCTCAGCGTGCTGCTCCCCGCGGCGGTCGGCGGCCTGCTCTCGCATTCCTGGCGAGGCGCGCTTACCGGGTTCATCTGGGCCGGGCTGGGACGGATCGCCTTTCAACATCACGTCACCTGGTCGGTGAACTCGATCTGCCACATGGTTGGGTCCCGGCCGTTCAGCAGCCGGGACAGGTCGGCGAACTTCTGGCCGTTGGCGTTGCTGTCGATGGGCGAGTCCTGGCATAACATGCACCACGCTGACCCGTCCTCCGCGCGGCACGGCGTCCTGCGCGGCCAGGTCGACATCTCGGCGCGGCTCATCTGGCTCTGCGAACGCCTGGGCTGGGCGCACGACGTCCGATGGCCAAGCGAAGGCAGGCTGCACCGGCTGTCTCGGCGCGCGAAGCCGGTCGTCTGAAATTCCCAGCGGCTGAGCCAACGGCTAAATCAGTGCATATAAAAAGCTTATGGTTTTACCGCGACAGTACGGGGCTATTCCGACGGTTTGAATGGGTTTGCCCAGCTAGTTGCCGCCGGTCTTCGGCTCCTACCCAGGCGAACCTGCTGACCAGTCTGAACCACCAAGCGTGACTGCTGTGAGTGTCGGCGGACGACCGAGCACAGTCCGGGAGGAACCTGGCGCGCGATGCCTGAGGCTGATTGAGCGGGCAGTTCTGCCCGCCGGACCAGATCATGAGATGCCTACGCTGTCGGAGTGCCGGGCGACGGTCCCATGTCGTGAGGTACTCCCGGAGCGATGGCTGCCGCCCGGCACTCCGGTGGTTCCTGCGGCGATCTCCCCGCACCCGTTATCAGCGGCCATGAGAGTGGATGAAGCGGCGGGATGGTGGATCATCGCCCGATGGGCGTTCAGGCCGATGTCCCATTGCTCACGGGCGCGCCACCCAGCCCTCGGACGACTACTGCAAATTTCCGGGAGAGATGGCACTGACGGCGGTCCTCAGATAGACCGGCATCTGCGACGATCACATCGATGTGGAACAGTCTGGAGATTGCGAAGCTGATCGTCGCTGGCACCATACCGGTCGCCGTGGCGGTGATGGCCTATGTACTGAATCGTGCCCTTAAGCGCGCGGAGAACCGTCAGTGGTTCAGCCAGAAACTGGTGGAGAAGCGGATCGCGCTGCTCAGCGAGGCGCTGCCTGACCTCAACGACCTGTACTGCTATTTCGCCTGGGTAGGCCGTTGGAAGGAGCTTTCGCCGCCGGAGGTCCTGCTTCGCAAGCGACGGCTCGATCAGCTGTTCCACGCCAACAGCCCCTTCTTCTCCCCAGAGGCTCGGACCGCCTACGAGGCCTTCTTCGACGTCTTGTTCGAGACGTTCGTCCAGCCGGGAAAGAGCGCGCGGCTTCGCACCGGGCCTACTTCACAGCATGGGAGCAGGAAGACGACATTCGCAGATGGCTGGGAATCGGGCTGGAACGATATGTTCGCTGTCGAGGAGAAGCGCACGTCGCCGGATGTCGTCAAGCATCGATACCAGGCGTTGATCGCCGTGCTGGGATCCGAGGTGGGCGCATGATCGTTCAGTGGTGCTGCAAAGGCCTCGCAAAAGTCGGTGAGGCCGAGATCCTGGAGATGTTCTCCAATCACGTCGGACTGATCTGCCAGGACTGGTTCCGCAGCTGGAAGGCTACCGGATCGTTCATGGTGAGAGACGCGATGGAGCGCCTCACCGAGGCTGGCCTTCATCGCCATGTCAACGACTTCAGTAGCCCGGATCCTGATAGCGGGCTGCCGTTCTGCGAGGTCACGCCGTTCATCTCGCTGTCGGCGGGGTGCGTCGACCGCGACGTGCAGTCGAAGACCAATCAGGTGCACCGTGCACTGCGAACGGCGCTGGACTTCGCCACCACGGACTATGCCGACCCAGCCCGGCCGCCGTGTCATGGCTGGGTCCTTTACTGCTACGTGGTCGTGGGCTCCAATCCCGCCGTGCGGATCCCGGCCGTCGCCGAGGAGGTGCGGGAACTCAACCACAACCGCGCTTTCTCCGGGTGGTACTGGCAAGGCGAGGTCGCGGCCAAGCTCAACGTGCCGTCGGCGCAGATCCTCTGCGCGGAATATTACGAACCGCGGCCGGGTCGGTCGCCGCGCCTCGCCAAGGTCTTGGTCAACCCGGGGTTCTGCCACCCGGCGGCGCTGCTCGCAGAGCGGAGGATGCTTTGACTTTGCCCGCGCACCTGTGGGAGGCCCTCAGCCTGGACCGGCCGGCGATCGAAGCACAGGTCCGCTTTCACCGAGCCTATGCGGATCTCGAAGAATCGCCCTTTGACGTGCGGGCCATCGTGGAGATGATGCGATACGGGCCGCCGGCAGGTGTCGGCGACGGTGCCATCGACCTTTTTGGCCGGGACGCGCAGGTCTTAGAGCAGTACCGGCCCGCTCCGTCCGACCCGTGGATCAGGCCTGGCGAGATCGCGGACTCCCTTCGCCTAGCGGCCATCGCAAATCTCCTGTTGGACACCCGTGCAGGTCGCGCGGACCTGATCCGTGCAGGCCATGTCTATCGCGATGTCGGTTTGCCGTTCGGTGACTTCCTCCTCGTCGCCGCGACGGGTAACCGGGGGATGTCGACCGCCAGCGCCGACCGGTTGTTCGCTCGGGCGGCCCGCCTTCTCGAGCCAGTACAACGGATCTACCTCTTTCTCGCTGCCGTAGCCGATCTTGGGCAGGAAGTGACGGAGGTTCCTGGGGCTCCGCGGTCGATCGCGGTCGGCGCGGCTGCACAGCCCTTCTCGACCTGGTGGCAGATCGGGGATCTGACCTCCCGGCTGACGCCGGACAACGAAGAGATCCGGTCGAATCTGAACCGGGTCGTCGCCGAGGTCGCCCGGGCTCACGGCCGGCAGTTGGAGTTCGCAATGGCCGACTCGTTCCACTGGTCGACCGGTCACTCTCGGGTCGACGTGGTGGATCTGGATCTCGCCTGTGCCGTGGCGATCGCGGCCCGGGTGATGACCGCCCGCGGGATCCGCCGGTGGGATCTCGAGGAGGAGTTCGACGATCTCTCACCGTTCGCACAAGTGTCGATCACGATTGGACTCCAACTTGGGGGCGAGGACCCAACACCGGAAGGTGAACCGGAGTTCGACCCTCTGGGGCCTGCGCCGGATAGGGAGGATGAGCAGCACTTTGATCACGGCTTCGGGTGAGTGTCCTGTTCGTCCTCGTCGGCGAACGACTCATCGGTCAGGCGCACCGTCAGTACCTCACGACCGGTCTGGGCGGCGAGTCGATGGCGTTTGCTGAAGCGCTTCACCGCGAGGTTCAATGGGCGCAGCACGCTGTTGACCAGGGGAAGAAGCTCTTCGTGGGTGATCGGCTGGGTTCCCTCCAACCTGTTCAGCAGTTCCATGAACGGGATTAGGTTGCTTGTAGACAAGACTTGGAAGACCGGGCGGGCGTCGTCGAGATTGCCGAGAAGTTGGGCCCTGATCGTTGGCTCTACCGGCTTTTGGTAGAACCCGGGCTTGGAAGCGGTGTCGACGAATCCGACGAGTGCTGCCTGGCAGTCCTCCGCACGCTCAAGTTCCTCCTCGCGTTCCTGATGCTCGGCGTCCCGGCCAGCTGGCGTCATTGGCGTCCGTTTGCGCAGACCAACTCGAAGCCGGTCAGAAACTTCCCACGGTTGTCGTGGTCGGGCAACTGCGCGATGGCACTATGCAGGCTCGGGTGTCTTGCCGGGTCCAGCGTTGTCCATGGTGCGGCGACGGCATCCAGCAGAGCCGTCCGGTCGGACAGAGCGCGGGCATTCACGGCGTTCTGTCTGGCCACACCGAGGATGAAGTTCACCAGCGCGGGCCGCCCCGTCGAACAACGTGGGCTCTGGTACGCCGAGTGCTTCAAGCTGCACGCCGACGCTCGTGGGATGCTGGAGCTTTGTTCTATTGCGGTGCATGACGCGAAGGGATTCGCCTCGGAGCGAGGTCTCAATGTCCGGCCCGTCGCGGACGGAGATCCACAGAGCCAAGGCGTTGTATCGTGCGGCCGGACGAGCCAGACCTGATCGAACTCCAGCCATCGCACGACACGTGTTCGACCTGCCGTGTTGATCTTAATGCCTCGGTCGCCTATCCAGGCGCCGATTAGGGCGATCGGCCACGCCATCGTGACGCAGAACGCCGCCCGAAGAAGTCCCACGATCCGCGAACTCAGCCGTCTCGGGTCGCCGACCGGGAGCGTGCTTAGCAGGATCAACGTGCACAGTGTCGCCATCGAAGCGAACCCAAAGCAGACCATGGTGCGACCGCGCGACTCGCGCGGTACTTCCCACCGCAGCATGAGCCTGAGGATAGGGCCGGCCGACGAGCAGAAACCAGCCACAAGCCACCCCTGATTTTGGACAGCACCCTCGACCCGCGCCCTACGTCGTTCAGCTGTGGATGCCAACAAGGCGATCTACCCCGAACAGCCTCGGCCGCCAGTAACAGCACCGTAATACCGACCGCACGGATGGCGGCAGATCGGTGCGTGAGCCTGGCAATCTTGCAGGACACCGACTCATGAGGCGATCGATCACGCTATACAAGATGGTTCCACAGAAGCCATCGGTTACGCTGGGAGGGAAGGCCTAGTTGGGCCACGTCTTGCGGATCGGATGTGAATAAGTGCGCCCTTTTGCCCGGAATGCATGGAGTGCCACGACGCGCAGGCGAATGGCGACCTTACGGACTATTGGGCTCGCTGGCTTTTTGGCACTTGCTGTTATTGCCTTACTGATATTGCTGCTAGGGCCCGTCGCATGGTGGGCCACGCCTTCAAAGCATCTCCAGGGCAAAGACAAGACCGATGCACTGAATGGGACCAGGCAAGTCCTTCTCGCGGCGGCTGGCGGGGCTGCGGCGTTGACGGGCTTGCTTTTCACGGGGAGGACATTCCACCTCAGCCGTCGAGGGCAACTGACGGACCGGTACTCAAAGGCGACCGCTCAACTCGCCTCCGACAAGCAGACAGAACGTCTAGCAGGGGTCTACGCGCTTGAGCACGTAATGGTCGAGTCCGTGCGCGATCATGATGCCGTAGTCGAGATGCTTTCCGCATTCATACGCGAGCGGCGCCCGCTAAGTGAAGTCGCTGTAGACGCTGGCTCCTCGGGTGAAAATGATATCGACGCAGAAGCGCAGGCGACAGGCACCGCACCAGAAACGCCCTCGAAGACCCGGAAGGTCCCAGCCGATGTGCAGGCGGCACTAACCGTGCTCGGTCGCCGGCCTCGACGCCCCGAGCGCAACGGCGTCGACCTGCGCAACACGGACCTTACCGGAGCCGACTTCTCAAAAGCGCACTTTCCCAATCTATCCGTTGAATCGTCTCTGCTATGTGATGCCAACTTGACAGAGGCCGACCTTACGGCACTAGTCGCAAACAACGCGAATTTACGAGCTGCCAAATTAGATGGCGCCCGGCTTCAGAAGGCGCAGCTCCGGGAAGTCATCGGGCATGGCGCTTCTCTAGTGGGTGCTCAGCTTAGCGCAGCAGACTTTCGGTATTCCGGATTCAAAGAGATCTCTGCGGAAGGGGCAAACTTCAGGGGCGCCATCATGGACTATGCAGTGTTTGACGACTCAGACTTCGCTAGGTGCGACATGCGGGAAGCTAGCTTAGTTGGCGCAAAACTCAGAGGCGTCAATCTTTCTCGCGGACGCCTTAGCGATGCGAAAATGGCCAAAGCGCAAATTCAACGATCGAATTTTCTAGGTGCCAACCTGAAAGGGGTGGATCTTGATCGAACAGGCATGGAGGGCGCACTGTTTTATAGCGCGCTTCCAGAGGAGGGAGTAGCGCAAAATCTGACTGGAAGCCAAGTTGTTAGAGGCTTCAGGGATCAGTCGACGGTCCTGCCGCCAGAACTGAAGGATCTGCCTCCTGGGCTTCAGCGAATGAAGAACGCAATCCAATTCGGCGATCAGCAGGACTAGCAGGTTGAATAGTGAGCGGCATGCCTTCAGCGGCGCCTCGCATCGGCTAAATCAGTGCACACGAACTGTTTTCAGTACATGCTGATGTGGACGTGGTTGGTGTGCCAGCCGGACGGATCGTCTCCTCCATAGGGATTGTTGTACGCGTGCCAGCCCTGCTCGGGTGTCCAGATCATCCGGAACCAGATGACGTACTGGATGCCGAGGCGGTCGGCGTTGGCGACAGCCCAGGACGCCATCGCGTCGCCCCTGGCCTTCTGCGCGCCGGACGCTTCGCCGCCGGAGGTCATCATGAAGTCGCACGCGCGGCCCTTCGGGTGTTCCCCGTGGTCGTCCACTCGGTAGCAGCTGGGCTTCGGCCAGCCGGCGGCGGTGGCCTGCTGAACGAGATGGAGTGTGCGTGGGGTGAGGCAGCCGGTTCCGGTGGTCGGGTCCGGGATGATGGAGCAGGTCTCCTCGGGCCAGGAGCCGTCCTGGTTGCGGGGCGCCGGTTCGGCGCTGCCGAACGGCATCGCCGAGCAGTCGAGGGCGATCTCGTCGGCCCCGTATTGATCAACTAGGGCGACGGCATCGTTGGTCCACTTCGCGTACGCATCACCGTATTCCGAGACTTGGACCGCCTGTGCCGCCTCGGTGAGCGGCATCGTCTGCCACCCGGAGATGGTTTTGAGCTTGTCGTAGAACTTGCTCGCCTGGTAGGAGGGGTCGGCCAGTTGTTCGAGGGTTCCCCATCCCTGGCTCGGGCGCTGCTGGAAGACGCCGATGGAGTCGTGGTCGTTGTCGGCCCCGAGGTAGGGCAGGTTCCGCAGTCCGGATTCCTGCATGGCGATCGCGAGGGCGATGGTCTGCCCCCAGCTGCCGACGCCTTTGGTGACGCCGACCTCGATGATGGTCACGGCGATGTTGAGCTGGTCGGCGTCCCATTTCGTGGTGTCCGCCGGTTGCCCGGACGAGTCGGTACTCGGCGAGGTGCCGACGGTGCACGCTCCGGAGCTGCCGCCCATGACGGCGGACAGCAGCAGCATGGGCAGCCCAAAGCAGGCGATGATGACGAGGGCGACGATGCTGAGGACGGCCTTGGTCATAGGCGATGGCCTTTCGGTGAAAACAAAAAAGGCCGGGCTGTGCGCGGATGCGCGGCCGGCCGAAGCGAAGGCGAACGGAGATAGGTCAGAGGCAGTGCGTGAACTCGCGTAGCCGCACATCCACCTCGGACGGCAACCTGCAGACCAGGGCATCGGCGTCAGCCAGCGGATGGCCGCCGGTGACGGTGGTCGCGCAGCGCCAGTCCCAGTGCCCCGGCTGTAAGACGGGCACGAACCAGAGCATGTCGTCGCGGTCGAGGAACAGCGCGCCGTTGATCTGCGGGGCGAGCACGGTCAAGGGCTGGCTGGCGCAGATGGTCAGGCACCGGCAGCCGGGTGCGTCGTAGACCGAGCGCGGCAGGCCGCGGTGGATGGGGCAGCTGCAGTCGTAGGCGGGACGAGCGGTCTGGTACATAGCTGTCTCCCAGGGTCGTGAAACACAAAGGGCCGTGGGCCGCCCACGTGGGCGGCCCACCTTGTCGGGGGTCAGGAGCCGGGGTTCGCGAGCAGGTGCGCGGACGCCTGCAACAGGTGCTCGATGGCCACGCTGGCGCGGTAGTAGTCGTGCCGGGTGTCGATCTCTCCGGCGTCCTTCCAGTCTCAGGTGCCGTCGGTCAGGGCAGGGACCTGCCAGAGGTCACCGGCCTTGTCGAGGAACAGCACACAGCCCCAGCGGTCTGCCAGCAGCGTGATGGGCTGAGTGGCGCAGGTGATCGTGCACGCGCAGCCGAACTCGTCGAACGTGAAGCGGGTCCGCTTGTAGTGCACGGGGCAGCAGCAGTCGCACGGGCGCTGCCAGGGCACCAGGTAGGTCAGCATCGTGCCTGCGTTGTGTCGAGGGGCTGGTCAGGGCGAGGGCGCGATAAGGCTGGTGCCGCCGGGGCCGAGGAGCTTGTCGTGCTGGACGGCGCGGGTTTCCTCGGCGGTGAGCACGTACGCCCGCAGCTGCGGTACGCCGTTGCTCCAGGCGTGGTAAAGCCGGTGCACGCCGTCGATCAGCAGTCCGGCGGGCGGGTTGTCGCCGATGCGGACCATGCCGAGCAGCACCGGCCTGGTCAGGTCGGTGCTCATTGCGTAGAGCCGGTCGAGGCCGTCCGAGGTAGGGCCGATCAGATTGACCGTGGTGCCGTCGGGGTCGTCGAGGCGGTCGAGGCCGTACGCGGCGGCCCACGCCGTGACATCCAGGGCGCGGGTGTCGCGGGGCGTGGCGTCGATCAGGGCCAGCGCGGCATCGATGTCGAACACCCACCACGCGAAGTGGAACCACTGGGGCTGCCGGTCGGCCATCACTCGCCTCGCCCGGCGGTGACGTTGGCGTAGATGCGAATGCATCGCAGGATCAGCTCGTGCGACGGCAACGTCAGCAGGCGTTCCCGTTTGTCCTCGCGCAGCAGGTCCCAGATGGCGACGGTGACGCTGGCGGACCAGACGTCGACCAAGACCCCGTCGATCTTGGCGTACTGCTTTTCGGCGACGATGCGCCGCAGCGTGTCGATGAGGGTCGCGTCGCCGATCGGGTGGTTGGCGTCGTCGGGCCGGGCGGCCTCCTCGTACTGGGTGAGGCAGTCCTCGCAGGTGTGGGCGCGGGGCGGGTCTCCGGTCTCCCACCGGCGGACCTTTTCGGCGGGGATCCCGCAGACGGACTGGCGCGGGTCTCGGGGATGCAGCAGGTGAGGGGTTATCGGGATCATCTGCTCGTGTCCTTTCGGGGACGAGCCGGGGCACGTTGACCCCGCGCGGGGTCAACGTGCCCCGGGCGGGTGAAGGGGTGCGGTGGCTAGACCTTCAGCAGGTCGAAGGCGACGAGCTTGAGATCGCCGGTGGTGCCGGTGAGCACGCGGTTGGCGCGGACCAGTTCGTTCTTGGCGGGCTGGTAGTGGTCGAGGTACTCGGTGATGGCCTGGTAGCCGGCCCACCGGCTGCCCGTGATGGCCTTCTGGGTGTCGGCCTCGGTGATCAGGTACTTCAGGGTGCCGAGCCGCTGCTTGGCGTTGCGGCGGGTGGTGTCGGAGGCGTTGTCCTTGACCGGCCACACCTGCCCGACGACCTGCTCGAACTCCCGCATGAGCAGCGGAGTGTTCAGCATCCGCTCGGCGGCCTTCTCGAAGGTGTCCATGTATTTCCACATCAGCCCGAGCGCTTCGCGGGCCTGGCTGATCTGGGAGCCGACGTTCGAGGTGTGCCGGAAGGTGTAGTGCCCGACCGCCGCCTCGAACGCGGCTCGCTGGGTGTTGGCGCACACGACCCGGATCGGGCTGGCGTCCACCCGCAGTGCGGCGGTCCCGTCGTGGCTGGTGGTGCCGATCAGGTAAAGGTCTATCCGGTCGACTCCGGCGATCTGCATCGCGTCGGGCAGCTTGAGCGTGACGAATACGCTCTTACCGCGCCGCAGACTGCCGGCCGTCTCGAAGTGGGCGCCGCCGACTTGGTCCACGAGTCGGTCGAGCATCTCGGCGCACTGCTCGTTCTGGACCACGGTGTAGTCGGTGCCGACGATGCCCAGATACTCCGTGGCCCCGGTGACCGGGTTGCGGCGTACGGTCATCTGCTTGTCGTCAGCGGGGATGTGCACCTCGACGCCGTCGACGATGTCGATGCCGACCGTGCGGATGGTCCGGACGCCCCAGTTGCCGAGCTGGGCGGCGGCCATGATCTCTTCGGCCTTCATGGTGTTCTGGGTGACGGTGCCGAGCCGGTGCCAGGCCGACAGTCGGGCGCTGGCGAACGCGGTACTGCCATCGGCGAATTGCTCGAGTTCGTGTGGCACGAAAGCTCCTTTCGGATACAGGTGCGGGGCCGAGCAGACGCTCGGCCCCGCGATGGAATGAGTGGGTGGTCAGTCAGGGCTGAGGGGTGCGGTCTTCGTCGGCCGGCATCCTGGCCGTCGGGAAGGCGAACGCGATCGGTGCTTCGGCGACCTGGGCGAGGCGGCCGGTGGACGTCAGGAGCAGGCAGCAGTTGAGGACAGCGGCCGTGCCGAGGTGACGGCCGGTCGCAGCCGTGATGCCTCGGGCGATCTCGTACGGTTTTATCGGCTGGCCGGGGTTGGCGGCGCAGTAGGCGCTGACCAGGTCAGCCGACGCCGCATCGACCTGGCTGTCGCCTTTGGCCAAGGCCACACCGCCGTCGTGGCGGTGCACGAGGTCCGCCAGTTCCAGCAAGGGCAGCCGCCGTAGCACGATGCGCAGCGCGAGCCCCGTGCGCGCGGCCAGTTGCTCCGGCGTTACGGAGCCACGGTCGGGCATCGCGCGCATGATCTGCGCCGACTCGTTGTCTAGCGGGTCGTACGGCTGCCGAGGACCGTCGCCCGGCGGCGTGTGGTGTTGCCCGGTGCTGCCGACTACTGCGGGTCGGTCGGCCGGTGCGCCGGAACCGGCTCCGGGGAGGTCGGTCATGGATGTTGCTCCTCCCGTGGAACGGGTGCGGGGCCGGGCGCATGTGCGCTCGGCCCCGCGAGGTTGGAATCGGTCAGGACTGCTGGGCGTCGCCGGTGTCCTGGTTGTTGTCGGTCTGCTCGGCCTGGTCGTCGCCCGCGCCGTCGCCGTGGCCGTTCTGCTCGGCTTCCGTCTCGGCGTCGCCGGTGTCGTCGTTGACGACGGGCTTCGGGAAGACGAAGGTCAGCGGCGCTTCGGAGACCAACAGGATGTTGCCCGCGGCGGCGGCCTTGGTGCAGTTGTTGCGCACCGCGCCGGAGCTGACGTTGCGACCGCCCAGCTTCGCGCTGATCGCGGTGGCGATCTCCTGCGGAGTCATCGGCCGGCCGGGGCGGGCGGCCAGCTCGGCGACGGTCAGCCGCTCCAACTCGCCGCGCTGGAAGGGCTGGTTGCCGTCGGCGTTGGCGGTCGCGTCGCTGCGGTGCCCCACGGTGCTCGGGGTGTTGTTCAGCGTGCGCGGGGGCAGCCGGTTAGGCAGTTTCACGGCGTGGACCTCGTCGTCCGGGCCGAGGATGTTCAGGGTTCCGTCGGTGCGGATCAGGCTCTGTACCGCCGCGACGGCGGCCGGGGTGCTCATAACACCGCGGATCACCTGGAAGCACAGGCCGCAGCGCGGCGGCTCCGGGTTCGGGTCGACCTCGGATGCCTTGGTCGGCCCGGCGATCCACCGCTCCGGCTGGCCCGTCTTGGGCGGCAGGCGACGGGCGGCGTCGGCCTGCTGCATCGCGTCCAGCAGCCGGATGGTGGTGGGGTGGCTGATGCCGCTCTCGGCGACGATCATGTCGACGGTCGCGCCGTCGTCGCCGAATTCGGCCAGGACACCCTTGATGGCCATGACCTTGCGGTCGCCGGGACGGGGCGGTGCAACGACCGTACGCGGTTCGCCCGTGGCCGGGGCGTCCGTGTCCTCCTTATCATCCTGGTCCTGATCCTCATCGCCGTCGTCCTCATCGCCGTCGTCCTCGTCACCGTCGCCGTCACCGTCGGACGTGGCCTGCTCGCCGGTGGCCTCGTCGCTGGAGTCACCGGTTTCCGTAGGCTGGCTGTCGTCGTCGCCGGTCGGCGAACTCTCGTCGCTGGCTGCCTCGTCGGCCGGGTCGGAGTCCGGCTCGTCCGCCGGCTCGTCCGGGCCAGCGGTGTTCTCGTCGGCGATGTCGGCCGCGTCCAGCGCGGCGGCGGTGTCGTCCGACGGGGCCCAGCGGGCGGGCGTGCCCTCGGCCGCGTCGCCGCCGAGGTCGATCTCGACGATCAGACCGGCGTCGGCCAGGGTCCGGATGGCCTTGTCGGTGGTGGACCGGGCCTTGCCCGACTTCTCGGACAGTTCGTGGACGTTGCCCTGGCCGAGTTCGGCCAGCGCCTTGAGGACGGCCTGTGTGGCAGGCGTCAGGGACTGCAATTCCATGGGGTTTCCCTCCTCGGGAATAAGGGGTGACGCCCCGGCACCGGACGGTGCTGGGGGTGGTTCTCGACGGCGCGTGCGACCAACGGGTGGCAACGCGCGAGTCGAGGGGTGAACGCCCGGCGCGATGGGCCGGGGTGATCAGCGGCGGGAGATCCGGCGTTCGCCGGTGGCCCGTAGGTGGTAGAGGCGGTCCTCGACGCGGTCGCGGTAGATCCCGGCGAGGCCGTGGGCCAGGCGAACGGGGCCGGGGAACTCGGCGGGGTCGAGTTCGACGTCGGCCGTGTTGATCTGTGCCTTCACGGCTCGTCCGGCGATCTGCTGCTTGCGCAGGTATTCGTGGTGTGGTAGCACGATCAGGACGGTGTCGCCGGGGTTGACGTAGCGGCGCCGGACCGGCTGCACGGGGTTCGTCGCGACGTGGCCGGTGCGGTCGGGGTCGGTGATGAGCCGGTCGAGGTGAATGCGCGCACCTTGGTAGTCGCTGATGTGGCCGCTGATCTCGTCGAGCGTGCTGGCCAGCATCGTGGGCGAGCCGGTCAGGTCGTCGCCGTTGATGAGCAGGGTCCGGAACTCGTCCACCGCCGTGAGCAGCACCTCGCGGGTGAGGCGCAGTTGATCGGCGGATGCCGGGAAGGCTGCTGCGGCCGGGACGGGATCGGCGGCGTGCTGATCGAGGGTCCGGCCGGTGGTCCGGACGATCCACCTCTCCACCAGGTCGAGGTACATCACGGGTCTCCTTTCACATGGTGCGGGCACGCCGAAGACCGGTCACAGCGGAGCTGCGGCCGGTCTTCGAGGCGCGGTGGATGGGGTGGGTCAGGCGATGGCGACGGCGCACAGCCGTGCGCGGTTGTGCAGGGTGCGCAGGTACATGCACGCCTCGTTGAGGAACCGGAGCCGATCGGCTGCGGTGTCGGTGGCGGGCCGCATGATGCGTCCGTCAGTGGTGATCAGCGCGTCGCCGACGAGGGCGGCTCGCCAGTAGAGGCCCGCGTAGGTGGCCTCGCCGGCCTGGTAGAGCGACAGCTCGTACGGGTCGAAGAGATGGCCGCCGTTGAAGGCGAGCATCGCCAGGACGCGGGGCTGCTGCTCGAAGCGGCGACGGGCTTCGGCCAGGCTGACCTTGTTCGGGTCGGCGTGGTGCTGCGCGAGGAAGTCCTCCCAGAGCCGGGCGGGCTTGGTCGTGGCGTTGATGTGGTAGTTCCAGGCGCGCCAGCGGGCGGTGGCCTCGTTCGCGGCGATCATGGACATGCCGGGCAGGTCGAGGCGGCTCTTGCGGCCTCCGGCGGCGAGGGTGATGGCGCCGAACTTGCGGGCGGCGTCGAGCAGGTAGTAGCCGAGGAACCGGGTGAGCCAGCCGATGAACTTGCGGTGCCGCACGCGGAACCGGCGGGCGGGGGTGCCGTTGGCGTTCATGAGGTCGTTGACCTTCTCGCTGGCGGCGAACCAGTCGGCGTCGTCGCCGGGGTTGAAGCAGACGGTGACGATCTGGTCGGTGAGCGGCGTGGGCCTGGGCATGGCGGTGCTCCCTTCGCGAAGCGGGTTGGGGTTGGTGGTGCCGGGGGTGGTGCCACCGGATCGCGGCGTCTGGACCGGCGGGAAACTGCCGAAAGGAATGCGCGGGGGGCAGATCACGAGCCGACCGAAGAGGTGGGCAAGGGGTGAGCTGGGCCGGGCGCGGCAGTCCCGCGAGGCGGGTCGAGACGGGCGGCGGTGCGAACAAAAAGGAAAGAGAAGAAGCTGCACCGTAGCTTCGTGATCTGACAGCACCGCCTCTGTCAGGATTCGCGATCATGCCCGTGACCTGGGCTGACAGATCCTGGTGTGGAGCTGTCAGCGCTTGTCAGGGCAGGAAAACGCCGTCGCCGTAGTTGGGGTTGGCTGCCAGGGCTTCGCCGTGATCGCTGGGTAGCTCGGTGAGTGCCACCCGGCTCGTGGTGCCGCGGGCAAGCCAGACGCGGGCGGCGGGATCGGCGGCGTGGGTGGCGGTGGCGACCGGGACGCCAGTGTGCTGGCCGGGCAGCAGCCGGTGCAGATGTTCTTCACGTTGCTCGCTGCCGAGCCAGAACAGCACCGGATATCGGGTGCCACCACTGTCCCGGATGAACGTTCCGTACTTCGCGAGTTTCGCCACGACCCGGCTACCGAGAGCTTCGCTGCCGGTATCGGTCTCCAGAAAGAACCCGACCGTGACACCGCCGGCGGTCCAGAGGCCGTGCCCGTCAGCGGTGACCTTTCGGAACTGGTTGTGGGTGACCTGCTCGGACCACCACCGGTCGAGCCGGGCGTCGTCGTGCCGGCGGGCGTGCTCGCTCAGACGCACGAAGAACTCGTTGGTCAGCACGAGGTGGGTCAGATGCGGGTTTGCCGACAGCCGTTGCACGGTCTGGTTGCTTGATCGGGCGGTGGGCTCGGGCCGTTGGTGGGCGGCGGCTTGGAAGCGGTGTCCGTTGTGGCCGAGCGTCCAGTGCCACGGCTGGCTGCCGCCGCCGTCGCGGGAGAACCGGAACCGTTCGATCAGGCCGAGGGCGGCCAGCTCGTTGAGCCGGATCTGGCAGGTGCGCCGCGCGGTGAACAGCAGGCGGTGGATCTGGCCGGTGGTCAGGACCTGGTGGTCGTCGAGGAGCTGGAGCAGGAGCCGGTCACGGCTGGTGATGTGGGGATAGATGGACAGCAGGCTGGCCGTGCGAGAGAGCGGCATAGACGTCACCCCCGGTGGGAGAAGGACACCCTGTAGGGAGTCTGGACGTGTGGATCTTGACATTGGGGTCGCCGGTGGCCGGGTTTGCCCAGCTCAGGTACCTGACAGGCGACGGACAGGGGGCTCGTCTGGGGTCTCGTGTCGCAGACACCCCCAAACGAGCCCCCGATGCCGCACCCGGACGAGCCCCCGAACGCAGCCGGTGGTCAGCGGTCCCGGTCGGTCATACGCCGCTTCATCACCGTGCGAGCCAACTGCTGCATCGGCGGCTCCTCCCCGGCGGGCGTGTTCGCGGCGGCGCACGTTTGCCGGATCGCGGTCGGCTCCCCGTCGGGTTCCGGCGGCGGGTTGGTGACGAAGGTAAAGGCTGGGAGTTCCCGGTTGTCCACCAGCACCCGGGCCACGGCGGTGAACACGTCAAGGTGGGCGAGGTCGTGCTCGTCCACCTCGGGTTTGGTGTGCCGCGACAACTCCCGCGCGTCGGCCGGGTCGACGTTGAAGATCGCCTTAGTGCGGGCGTTCGCGCTGATCGCCGCGGCGACGTCCTTCGGTAGCTGGGCGAGGTCCTGGTGAGCCATGACCAGGCCGAGCCGGTAGCCGCGCGCCTCGGCCAGCATGTCGCCGACCGAGCCCGGCAGGGTGAGGAAGTTCTGCACCTCGTCCACGTACAACGTGGCGTCCTTGCGCTGGTCTTCGGGGGTTGCGGCGCGGGCGATGGCGGCCTGCCAGACCCGGGCGACGATCAGGGAGCCGAGGATCCGGCTGGTCTCCTCACCGAGTTGCCCTTTCGGTAGCCGGCACAGCAGCACCCCGCCGTCGAGGACCTTGCCCATGTCGAACGAGCTGTGGGCGTTGCCGATCACGTTCTTGACGAAATCCCGCAGCAGGAACGCCCTCAGTCGCGCGAGGACCGGGGCGATGACTTGGCCGCGGAACTGCTCGTTGATGCCGTCGTACCAGAGCCAGAATCCGCCGAGCCCGTCCGGGTCGTCGAGGCCCTGGGTGAACCGGCCGCGGAACTGCCGGTCCTGCAGCAGCGAAGGCACCAGGCTCAGCGTGGGTTTGGCGTGCCGCATCAGGGTGAGGCAGGCGACGCGCATGGTGTCGTCCATGCGCGGCCCCCACTGGCCCTGGAAGATCTTCGCGAAGATCCCGACCAGGTTGTCCACGGCCAGATGGGCGTCGCCCTGGTCATCGAGGGGGTTGAAACATGCCGGGTTCTCCTGGTCCGGATCGATGATGTGGATGCGGCTTGCGTAGGAGGCCGGGAGCCGGTCGAGGATGTCGTTGATCAGATCCCCGCGCGGGTCGATGACCACGGTCCCGCGACCGGCCTTGATGTCGCCGAGGATCAGGTTCAGCAGCAAGGTCGACTTGCCGACGCCGGTCTTGCCGACCACGTGCATGTGCTGCCGCGAGTCGACTACCTTGAGCCCGACCTTGTGATGCCCGACCTGCGAGCGGCCCAGCATCTTCACACCGCGGCCACCGCTGGGGACCTGTACTGGCGCCGGCACCGCCTTGGCCCGAGCCCGATCCAATCCGGGCACCGCAAGGTCCTGCGGCAGCGCGGCGAGCGCCGCGAGCTCCGGCACGGTGGCCAGAAACCCGCGCCTCAGGCGCCGCCCGGAGAGGGTGGCAACCGGGTGCGGCATCTTCATCCGGCGCAGCCGGTTCGGGCCGGTGTACGCGGCGGCAGCCGAGGCGATCGTGTGCCCGAGCCCGATCAGCCGCCGCCGGACATCCTCGGCCCGTTGCGGCGTTGGCGGATTCTTGTCCGGCTGTACGGCGACCGCGAACCTGATCGCGATCTCGAAGTGCGGCACCCGCACGGCCTTCTCGACCACCGTGCGCGCCTCGGCCCCGGCGACCGGGTCCCGCTCGGCCGCCCGCGCCGCTGTGGTGTGCGCCGGGGCACGGGTCCGCGACGGGCCGGGAAGGAAGACCTCGAGCAACCACAGCAGCGGCTCGATCGCCAGCCGGGCCGCCCCGGCGGCGGCGCGGGTCGCCGGGTCGGGCCGCCCATGCGGATGGTTGGTTGAAGTGGCCGCCGATCGGCGGGCTGCCCGCACGCGGCGGGCCGATGCCGGGCGGGCCAGCACCTGCACGCACGCGTATTCGCGGTGCCAGACCTCGGCCCCAGCTGACAACAGCGCCCGCAACGGGTCCGCGGCGTGCTCCACGCGCAGCGGCAGCACGTCGGCGTGCTGCGGCCAGTGCGCTCCGCCCGCCTGCTCGCCCACCTCGGCGGGGATCGGTGCTTCCGCGTCTTCGACCGTGAGGGTCGCTGCGGGCCAGGCCGCGCGGACGGCGGCTTCGACCGCGCCGGGCGGCACGGTGCCGGGCACCCACACCCGGATCGCCAGGGCGCGGCCGGTCCACGTGTACTCCCAGCCGACATGCGGGTAGCCGTAGATCCGGCGTCGCCACACCGACGGCGTGAGGACGCCAACCAGGGTGGTCCAGAACGCGGCGGCGGCCTCGGCGGTGACCTCCGGCGGCGCGGCGATCGTCACCCAGCGAGCGCCGGTGACGAACCGTCGGTGCCGCCAGTTGAGCAGTTGATCGTGGCCGAACACCGCCGCGACGATCATCGCGGCGGCGACGAACCCGAGCCACGGCCGCGCCACGACCCACTGCGCGAGGTGCGTGGGCCAGGTCGGTGCGGTGATCATGCGGTCACCTCGCCGATCCCCGTGACGGCAATCCGGTGTTCGGCCGCCGAGCCGACGCTTCGAAACGGGATCCGTGATCGGCCAGCAACGAGCAGGCCCTCTCCGCGCGACGCGGCCAACAACATCCGTGCCTCCCCGGCGGTCAGGCCGAATGCCTCGGTGACGGCGTCGATCGACTGGGTGGACTGACGCATCAGCACCTGGGTCGCGGCGTTGGAGACCACGGCCAGGCCGAGATCGGTCGACAGGACGTCGGCGGCGTCCTGGGTGATCACGCATAGCCCGGCGAGGCGCTTGCGGGCAGCCTTGGACATCCGGAACAAGAACCGTGCGCCTTCGCCGTCGCGCATCAGAAGCCAGGCTTCGTCCACCACCACGAGTTGTCGCCGCCGGCGTCCGCTGGTGGCCGGAGCGTCGATGCTCGACCAGATGGCATCCAGCGCCAGCAGCGTGCCGACCGTGCGCAGTTCGTCCGGCAGGTGCCGCAGTGACCAGACCACGAGGTGGCCGCCCGGGGCGGCGGTGGTGGGGCCGTCGAACAGGCTGGAGAAGTTTCCGACCGTCCACGGGGCGAGTCGTGCGGCGAGTTGCGCGGCGGCCGGATCGGTGTCCTCGGCCAGCGTCGCGGCGAGGTCGCGCAGCAGCGGGGCGGGTTTACTCCAGGTGGTTGGGTCGGCGTTGATCCCGGCGTGTGCGTAGGTGGTGGTGATGGCCCGGTCCAGGGCGGCTCGTTCGGCCGGCGGCGGGGTCGCGCCGAGCATGACGGAGATCAGCGTGTGTAGGTAGAGGCCGCGCCGGGTGAGCGTGTCGGGCCGGTCGTCGGCGGGCAGGTCGAGGGGGTTGACCCGGACCCCGGGTAGGCCGAGTTGCACGACCGTGCCGCCGACGTGTTCCGCGAGCGGTGTGTACTCGTCTTCCGGGTCGATGACCGACACGGTGGTGCCCTGGTACAGGTTGCGCAGGACTTCCAGCTTGACGAAGTACGACTTCCCGGCCCCGGACCGGGCCAGCACCACGCTGTTGTGGTTGTCCTGCGTCCACCGGTTCCACAGCAGCACCCCGTTGCTGGTGGTGTTCACCCCGTAGAGCACGCCGTCGGGTGCGGCCACGGTTCCAGGGGCGGGGGCGGCGAGATCGGCCGAGGCGAGCGGGAACGCCGCCGCGAGGGCGGTGGTGTCGAGGATGCGCCGCATCCGTAGCGGGTCCACGCCTATCGGCAGGGTGGAGATCCAGCCCTGCTGATGGCGGAACGTGGCTGGTTGCAGGTCCAGCAGCACGGACGCAGCAGCTGACTTCACCCCCGCCGTGACGGTACGCAGTTCGTCGAGGTCGCGGGCGTGGATGGTGACGTAGATGCCGGTGTCGAACAGCTTCGCCGCGCCCCGGGCGACCCGTTCGGCGAGGTCGGCGGCGTCGGAGGCCGCCGCCTCGATGAGGGGGTCACCGAGGCGGCCGGAATCGGCGTCCAGGCGGCGTGACGATTCGAGCCGGGCGCGCTGGCGTTTGAGCATCGGCGCGGCCAATTGGGGTGCGACCGGGGTGATGTGGACGGCGACGTCGACCCGTGCGGGGTAGGACAGCAGCGGGTCGAGCCAGGCCGGGCCGACCTCGGCCGGGTAGCCGCACACGACGAAGGTCGCGGCGTAGCCGTCGCCGACCTTGACGTGTGCCGGGGTGACCGACAGTGCCGCCGGGGACGGTATGCCGTCGGCGGCGGTGACGTTTTTCGTGGACTTCAACAGACTCACGGTGTGCTCCGTACGGTGATGGGGGCGCCGGGCACCGCGCGGGGGCCAGGCGCTGGAGGGTTGAAGGGGTCGACGGCGCCCGCCAGGGCCGCGGCGACGGCCGGCCCGTCCAGCGCGGCGGCTTCGACGCCGAGGCCGGACAGCGCGCGTACCGCGGCGTCGGCGGCGTGCTCGCCGGTGACGACCGCGAGGACCTGGCGGCGCAGCGGATCACGCTCGGCGTCGAGGTCGAGCAGGAACCCGGCGTAGTCGTCGGCAGCGGTCTGCAGCGCCGGGTGCGGCAGGCGCGGCGCGAAGTCGGCGGTCGCCTGCGCGTACACGCTCAGGTCATGCCGTTGCGCGGCGACGAGCAGTTGGGCCGGGCCGGTCAGAGAGTTGAGGAACCGGCCGAACCCGTCCAGCAGCGCGCCTTGCTCGCCGCCGGTGCGCAGGTGGATGTTCGTGGTGCCGCAGGCGATGAGCACCTTCGCGGTGCCTTCGCTGGTGAGCACTCCGGGCGGGCTGATGCTCGTGACCGGGGAGCGCAGCGGCGCCGGGATGCTCGGTTTGCCGGCCATGGCGGCGACCGAGCTGGCTCTCGGCTGTCCGGGGGTGAGAGTGCGCGGGCTGTGCGACATCGTGAAGCCGTGCTTCAGCCACACGTTCAGTGGCAGTCCGTCGCGGCGGCCGATGGCCAGAACCACTGCGACGGCGAACACGATGATCCCGGCGGCGATCCAGGCCGCAGGCGGCAGGAGCGGGCCGTAGGTGCGGTAGGTGCCGAATCCGGCCAGGGTAGGGCCGCCGATGATGGCGAGTTGCCGGAAGGTCAGCCCGAAGGCGATGCGGTCCGGTTCAGAGACGTTCGCCGGCACCACCGCGCGCGGCGTGGTGTCCTCGTTGCTCATCGCCCACCCCGCAGCAGGGGGATACGGCGGGCGACGCCTTGCATGACCACGACCCGCAGCAGGAAGCCGCCGATGTTGGGCGAGCCCTTACGCGTTACGTAGCGGCCTACCAGCGACGGAATCTTGATCGTGAGCCAGAGCATCACGACGACCAGCACCAGGTTGAACGTGTCCGAACCCTTGACTCCCAGGACGATCGGCAGGTTCGAGTCCGGATTGATCACCATGTCGATGCCGGTGGTGAACGCGACGGCTTGCAGCGCCGGGGTGGCCAGGCAGCCGCCGAGCGAGCGCCACCACAGGTCGGCCACGCCCTGGGTCCACGGGGTGGCGTAGCAGGCCAGCGCCACCGGCGCGATCCCGGCCAGGACCAGCAGCACGCCGACACGCACGAACCAGCTCCCGATGAGCATGGCCATCAGCACGACGATCAGCAGGCCGATGATGGCGATCAGCAGCGCACTGCCGTCGTCGTCCAACGCCGCGTTGATGCGGGCCTTGACGAAGTCGACGGTCTCCGTGGTCGGTGCCGTGGTGCCGCTCATGGAGGTCGTGAGCGCGTTGGCGATGGTGATGAGCTGGCCGGTCAGCGGCACGGAAAACGCGGAGAGCACGAACCCGACGACCAAGCGCGGGATCAGCTCTTTGATGCCGTAGCGAATCTGGACCGAGTCACCGGTCATGGTCGCGATGCCCACGGCGATGATGGCGAGAACGAAGCAGGAGTCGACGACCAGCGCGCTCTTGCCGGCGATCGACGTGACCTGCGGCAGGACGGTGACGTCCGGCGATACGAACAGTGTTGAGGCCAGCAGGGCCAGTAGCCCGCTGAGAAGGTCGACGACCTTCTCAGCGAGCCAGCTGACCAGGCCGTCCATCAGCCAGTCGGTCATGATCGGTCAGCCGCCGAGGATGCTTTGCAGCACATCGAGGACCACCGGGGACAAGACCGCCAGCGCGTAGCCGATCAGAGCGGACTTGAAGTTGCCCTTGGCCTGCTCGACCTGGGCGGGATCGCCTCCGGCGGCCATGTAGCGCAGGCCGCCGATGACCAGGAACATCGTCGCGACGACCGCGATGATGCCCATGATCCAACCGGTGATGCCGTCGATGACCTGCGGGATGGTTTTCGCCGCCGCCAGCGGCACGTCAGCCGCAGCGGCAAGGGACAGAAGGGTGAGACTGGTGTGCATCGCGAGGCTCCACAGGAGTTCTGCGGGGCCGCCGCGATGGGGACCGGGGCGAAGGGTCGTATGAGGTCCGGTGGGGGCGCTCCTCCTCGCGTGTCGCGAAGGTTGCGGTGTCAGTGCGCCGCGCCAGCCGTGCCGGACCATCGGGCCTCGCCGCCGGGGTGGTCCCCACCGGGCGGGCATGCCGTGGATGACATGCACCGCCCAGATCCGCGCTGTCAGGTAGATCGAACTCGTGCCACTCCTGTCACGAGCTGACACGATCGGTCAGCACGGATAGACATCCGGAACGCACGGGAAGGCGCGCTTATGGACGACGTGACCCCCAGGCAGGGATCGCTCGACCGATGGATGCGGACACCGCCGTTGACGCGGTACTCGCCCGAGGCTCGGGTGGCGGTGTTCATCGACTTCGAGAATTTGGTCTGCGGCGCCGGCAAGGGTCTCCCAGGACAAAGCGAACCGATCCCTGCGAAGGCGCTGACCCACCTGTGCCGGGGGTTCTACGGCAACGCCTCCATTCGCAAGGCGTACGCCGACTGGGCCAACACCGGATTCGGCCGGTATCAGCCAGCATTGGCAAACAACGGCGTCGATCTCGTCCAAATTGCCCACCACGGCGTCGCCGGGAAGAACGCCGCCGACATCCGCATGGCCGTTGACGCGATGGAAGTCCTCATCACCCATCCCGACGTAGACGTGTTCATCCTGGTCACCGGCGACAGCGACTACTCGCCACTGGTTCACCGGTTGCGCGGGTTCGGCAAACACGTCGTCGGAGTCGGCACGCAAGCCACCGCCAGCCAGCGACTGGTGTCGGTGTGCTCGGAATACAAGTTCTGGGGCACCGTCGTCGCCGAGGTAGAACCGGCCGCCAGACCCGCCGTGACCGCCGTCTTCGACATCGCGGCAGCCGAAACCCTGCTGGTGCGCGCCTTCGAGCAGATCCCCACCGACACACCCACCGCCGGCACCGTCAAGAACAAGATGCTCGTGCTGGACCCGTCGTTCGACCAGGCCAACTACGGCTGCCGCACCTTCCGCGACTTTCTCAACCGCCTGCCGCACCGGGTTGCCACCGCAGGGCGTTCCGGCAACGACATCACCGTGCGCCATATCGCCTCACCATCGTGAGCGGCCGTGTGACGACGGTCGGCTGAAACGGATCGAGGCCGCACCGAGCGAATGCTCGATGCGGCCTCGACCGGTTGATGTCAGCAGCGCCTTACGCTGCCGTCGTGCTGGCGCCGCGATCATTAGGCGCGAAGGGACCGGACAGGTCGCCGCGCCTGACCGCGGCCGCGACGACTCGCTCGGCGCGGCGGCGCCGCATCCGCAGCGCCGGGGCCGTGGTGCCTTGCTCGGCGGCCAACTGCTCGATCAGCGCGTCACCGAAACGGGTCGCGCTGATCAGCTCGGCGGCTTCGGCGGTGATCAGGCCGGCGGCGGCGGCCCGGCCGAGCAACAGGTCCGGGTGGCCGTAGGGCATGCGCGGGGTGCGGGAGCCGCTGGACAGATCCAGCGGTAGCTCCTCGCCCTCCTGGTCCTTGATCACGGCGGCCCCGGCCCGCCAGGCGGTCCAGCACATCCGCAGCCACAGCCGCGGCCGGTCGAGATCCGTGGTGCGCAGCGCCGACAGGAATCCGGTCAAGACTTCGGAGTCGATGTCGTCGGCGAGCCGGGGCCGACCGGAGCTGATCTTCGCCGCGAGGTGGGTCAGGGCGGGAAGCGCGACGCCGATCGCGCCGACGACCCAGGCCGGACCCCATTCACGGGCGTGGCGGGCGAGCTGCCGCCACAGGATGTCGGTGGTGTCGCTGTCGTACCGCTCGTACACCAGCAGGGTGCGCAGCCGGTCCAGCGGCATCGTCGTGTTCGGCATGCCTGGCACAGGCCGGGCGTCGAACACCAGCGGAGCCGGTTCGCAGGTCAGTAGCGCGAATGCCTTCTCCGCGCTGGACAAAGCAGTGTCGGTCGTTCTCGTGCGGGTCGTCGTCGCCATGATCTGTCTCCTCGGTGGGGAGCGCCTCGCCGGGTGCGAACGCTCCGAGGCACCGATTGGGACAGCCCGGCCTGACACCAGAAGCGGTTGTCAGCTTCGGACAGGTCGTGACCGGTCCGGACAGATTCGCCGCCCTGCCGCCCCGCGCGCCGAATCTGTCAGCACGCTGCGATGTCCGGTCCTGACAGGACGGGCCGAGTTCGATCGACCTGACAACCGGGATCTATGCATCGTCAGCGCGCCCGCCGGTCCGGGGGCCACCCAGCCCATGACCGAGAGAAAACACCGGCAGGCACCGGTTCCCGTGGGGGACACGGTGTCCGGCGACCCGCCCGTGCCGATCACCGTCTGGCCGGTTCCCGCCCCCGCTGCGGGCGAGACCATGTCCAACGCGATGGGGGTACGGCTGGTCCACAACCTCACCCACCCGTCCGACCTGATCACCGACCTCACCGCCGGGCCGCAGCTGGCCCGCGCGATCATCGCCGCCCGGCGCCGCAGCCACCTTCAGTACACCCGGCGGCTCGGCTGGGAGTGGCATACCGCGACCTTGGTCGTCACCGGATGGCCCATCGACGACCCCGCCGAGCCGGGGGACTTTTTCGACCGCTGCCGTACGAGCCTCGTGCCCGGCGGCTGCGTGGCTGTCCTACTGCCCCACGGTGACGTCGTCCTGCCCGTCGATGTCATCACCGCGGCCAAGAAGGCCGGACTGGCGTACCTGCAGCACATCGTGGCGGCCGACCGACAGCCCCGCCGGGGCCAGCACACCCAACTCGACATCCACACCGACGTGTTGATCATGACTCGCAGCGCGACGGAGAACGGAGGCAATGATGGCTGAAGACACCCTTCCCGTCACCTCGGTCTGGCTGACCTGCCAGCAGCCCGCGCGTGACCAGCGCCGGGGCCGCTACGTCCCGGCGACCTCAACCCATCCGGGCAAGATGCTGCCGCACCTGGCGGCCCACGCGATCAGCTCGTTCACCGCGCCGGGCGACCTGGTGTTCGACCCGATGGCCGGGTCCGGCACCACCCTGGTCGAGGCCATGCATCTGGGCCGCGACGCGATTGGCATCGACATCGAGCCCCGCTTCACCGCCCTGGCCGAGCAGAACGTCGCCCTGGCGTCGTCGCAGGGCGCGGCCGGCACGGCGAAGGTCGTCACCGGCGACGCCACCGGACTGCTCGATCTGGTCCCGGCGTCCGCGGTCGGTCAGGTGGGACTCGTGCTGACCTCACCGCCGTACGGGCGCGGGACTCATGGGCTCGTGCGGGCGGACAGTACCGGGGTACGCAAGCGGGACCACCTGTATGGGGACCGGGAACGCGGAAACCTCGCCTATGCGGGATGGTCCCGCTTGCTCGACGGGTTCGCCACCATCCTGGCCGCCTCGTATCAGCTGCTGCGTCCCGGCGGGACCGTGGTGATCACCTGCCGACCGGTACGCCGCCAACGAGACGACCTCATCGACCTGCCCGGCGAACTCCTCGCCGTCGCCCGGTCAACGGGACTGGTCCCCGTCCAGCGGTGCGCGGCGATGCTCGCCGCCGTCCGCGACGGGCAGATCGTCCACCGCGCCTCCATGTTCGGGCTCATGGCCGTACGCCGAGCCCGCGCCGAAGGCGTCCCCGTCCACCTCATCGCGCACGAGGACGTCTTGGTCCTGCGCCGCTGCTGAACCTGCTGAAGTTCCGTAGCAATCCAAGGGGTTCGTCCGGCCAATCCTGGGGTCCATGCAGGTCAGGAACTGTTTCTCGGAGCAAGTCTCGTCATCGTTGACCGGCCTGACACGGCTTCGGGGCGGGCGTTCGGGAATGCATCGCCATCATCCGGGGTCGTCGGGCTGTTGCTGGCCGCCGTGCCCAACCTGACAGGGCCACCCGGCGCTGTCCTGCCTGCCGTTTGCTGCCCCGTGTCAGGGTCCCGGTCTCACCGGTCACTGGCCGATAGCCGGTGACTGGTGGGGCTACCCGGCACGTCCCGGCGGAGCGGGACTCTGCCGTACCGGCCGCCGCCGAACGAGTCCCGGCGGCGGGTCCCGCTCCGCCTCGGCGACCGAAGCGGGACCCGCCGGCTGGAGGAGTCCCGTCGAGCGGGACTTCGCCGATGTCCCGCACAGCCCCGCTCGAGCGGGGGACCTGACCGGGACTGCGGGACTGCCCGGCTGACAGGTTTTGCCAGACCGGCCGATCTGACAGCCCAGCACCGGGACTGCCGGTCCCTCATACGCTGAAGGTTCTCCTTTTTCTTTCTGTGTCCCGATCCCTTGCCCGCGCGACGGCATCGCGCCCACCATCACGGTCGGCCGCCGCCGCCAGCCTCGGATCTGGCACCCATCTGCTGACGCCCTCCGCTGACACGGCCAGGGCGCGGTGGCGCACACCCAATTTTCCAGCGGCGGCCATCACCCGATGGCCGCCTTCCTGCTGTCCGGAGGAGGACGACATGCTCAAACCCGCCTGGTACTTGCCTGGTGCCGACTGGTACGCGCAGGTCCCGGATCGTCCCGGGATCGACGATGACGGCCAAGACGTCGTGAACATGCTCGCTCAGATGCTCGGCGATAATGCGCGCCTGGATCCGCCGGTCACCGTCGCGATGACCTACATCATCCTGCTCGCTGTTGAACACCTCGGCGACATCATGACCCACGCCGTCGAACTCCACGACCTCGCCGAACTGGCCCGACTGGTGTGCGGCCTCAACCTGATTCAGGCGCACGTGACCCAGACGATCCAGCGCATCGCCTCGAACACCGATGCGCGCGCCTTCCCCGGCTCCGTCGATGCACCGGCCGCAGCGCTGCGCGCCATTATCGACAGCCTCAGCGCTGCCGGCGCCAACAGCGAGTTGGTCGCGGGACACCTCAAAGAGGCGCACCTGCGGCTGTACGGACTCACTCAGTAGCCAGTTCCCCGCGTAACCGCTCGCATCACCTCCTCGGCCGTGCCCGGCCGACCGCGCGAATCCCGCGCACTCTTCCGGGCACGGCCGATCTGGCGTGCCCGGATTCCACCTGATGGATGGAGGAATCCAATGCCGTACCCCGACCTCGGTACGCCACGCCACCGCCCCGCCGTGCCTTCGCACCACCGGCGTCCGGACGTCGCCCCGCAGGTTCTCGCGCTGCTCGACCGCGCCCAGCACGGCGACCGCGACGCCTTCGCGCAGCTCTACCTCACCTTCCGCGAACCGGTCACCCGGTATGTGGCCGTGCGCCTGCGAGGCCGCGACCGCGACGCGATCCCCGACCTCGTGCAGGAGACGTTCACCGGGGCCCTGGCGGACCTGAACACCGCGCTGCTCGACGTGCGCGGCTGGTTCATCTGGCACGCCGCGAAGGCGTGCAACCAGCACGACTGGTCCCGACGCCGCTACGTCCGCGCCGCGTACGCCGTCCGCGACCACGAGCCCGCGCCCACCGCCCCGGCCGTCGCCGTACCGCCTGACCGGCTCGGGCGGATCACCTTCGCTCACGCGATGGCGAGGCTGACCGCCGCCCAGCGCCGCGCGATCCAGCTGCGCTATTTGGACGGCTACCCCCGCGACGACACCGCCCGGCTCATGGACCGCAGCACCCAAGCCGTCCGCGACCTGGAGAGACGCGGCCTGCGCCACCTCCAAGCAGCCCTCACCGCTGCGCCGGTCACGGCATGAATCCCGTTCAGACACCAGCGAAAGGCACGATCATGACGCTGTTCTACATCGCCGTGTACCACAACACCGACAGCCGGTTCTTCCCGTACGAGTCCGGCCACGCCCTCACCAAGGTCATCTCTCATTGGCGGGACCTGCCCGCCGAGACCAGCCCGGAGGACATCGCCGACTGGGCGTTCGCCCTGTTCAACGCCGACCTCGACACTCTGCAGCGCCGCCGCGGATACCCCGACGGCGGCGAGTTGGACTTCCTGCTCGCCTGCACCTACCGGCTGCTGAAGCTGCGCTCGCTGTCGGCCGGCGACATCCTCGGGATCACCAGCGAGCAGACCACCACCTTCCTGGCGTGCGAGTTCGTCGGGTGGCGACGCATCGACAGCCCGACCAACCGCACCGGCCAGGCACTGACCGCCGACACCGTCTACATGCACCTGCGCCGGAGCCACCATGCGTGAGCACCCCTGCCACCAGCACCGGCCCGGCCAGCACACCGACGCATGCCTGACCGGCGACTGCGGCTTCTGCGGCACCAGCCTCACCGACGTCGCCTCCGGCGAATGCCGCGCCTGCCTCCGGATCGTCTGCGAACAATGCGACGGCGGATACCAGGCCGACCTCGGCCCGATCTGCCAGCCCTGCACACCGTCCGGACCCGCCGGCTCGGCTACCGGGGAACTCGTGGAGTACCGGCTGTGCGTGTTCGAGTTCGACCTGTCCTGCGGCCACACCGTCGTCATCGCCCTCACCGGCTGGTACCCGGTCACCGTCAGCTGCTGTGACCGGCTCGGCGGCACCATCCTGCGCGGCGCATACCACCCGCTGGACTCCGACATCGACTACGTCCGAGGCGTCCGCGAGCGCTACGAACTGCGCCCGAAGGGGACCCCGCCCGGCTCCACACAGGTAATTGGCCGGCGGCCCCGCACCGACGAGCCACGCCCGCCCGACCGGCCCGGCGTGAAGGGTTCCGCCGGGCGATACCCGGCGCGTGTCGGCGCCACCTTCAGTTGGGACGGCTCGATCGCGACGCCCGAGACCACCTGACCCGGGCCGCCGTCCACGGCGCCCGAAGCACAAAAACGGCCCGCCTTCGGCGGGCCGTCGTCGTATCCGGAACCCGGGACGCCTCGCCTGGAAAACGCGCGTCCCGGGTTTCTCCATCGGAATGGAGGAACCCAGTGTTCACCACACCCCTCGTGATCGCCACCGTTGTGGCGGCCACGATCGGAGCCGTCATCGGCTTCCTGACCAGCCGCAGGGCGACTCGGCAGATCATCGCCCGGCTGCGCGACGAACTGGCCGACAAGGTTTGGCAGCTCACCCATGACCCGCTCACCGGCCTGCACAACCGCAGCGGCCTGCGGGCCATCCACACCGCCATCGCCGCATCCGAGCACCGGCAGATCGTCACCGTGCTCATCGACCTCGACCTGTTCAAACAGGTCAACGACGCGTACGGCCACGACGCCGGGGACGACCTGCTCAAGGCGACCGCCGCCCGGATCGCGCGACTCGCCGCCCTCTACAGCGGGCACGCCGCGCGGCTGGCCGGCGACGAGTTCGCCGTCATCGCGCCGCTGGACGCACCCCGGCTCGCCCATATGGCACTCCTGTTCACCAGTGTCATCGCCGAATCCGTCGAGGTCCGCACCGACGACGGGCCGACCCTCGTCACGGTAACCGCGAGCCTCGGCATCGCCGTAACCGCCAGCGCCGACCTGCTCGAAGGCGTTGCCCTGCACCACGCCGACCTGGCCATGTACCACGCCAAACAGCAAGGCGGGAACCAGCACGTCCTCTACCGCGCCGGCATGACGATGCCCACCCGGCCGCCACGCCGCGGACCCCGCCTGCGCGACCAGCGCCGCACCCCGAACGGCGGCGAAGCATGAACCTCGCCACCCTCATGGCCTGCGCCCTCTGCCGCGAAGCCCTGACCGAACACCACGACGGCGGGCACATCAGCTACCGGCACCCGGTCGCCGAGAAGGACCACCCGGTCACCCCCATCAGCGCCGCCCTGCTGCGCGACGTCTTCCACCGCTGTCACACCTGCTCCGACGGCCTGCCGGTCTGGGACTACCGAACCGGCCTCATCCAACTCCTGGCCGTCGATGCCGGTGTCGTGCAGACCTACAACGACCACTGGCAGATCTGCTACCCGTGCGCCCAGATAGTCGAAGCCGACGACATCGACGCTCTCACGGCCCGGTGCGCTGGCCTGGTCGGATGGCGTCCCGGCAGCATCGAGTACACCCAACTGAACCTGCTGCACCGGGGCATCGTCCTCGGCCGCGAAGACCGGACCCTGTTGGCCACCACGCCGTGGCCACCGGCCCGGATCACCGCCGACATGCTGCCGAAGATCCGTGACCGGTTCACCGGCCTGCTCCGCGGCAGCGTGCGGCTACCCGACCCGATCAACGAGCCGAGCAGTCGACGGCACCTGGCCGACCAGCTCGACGTCGCACCGATGTACTGGGTCAACGACGAGTTCACCGGCCTGGTCACCGCGGTCAGCGCTGACCAGCCCACCGCCCGACTCACCGACGAGATCGCACCTACCCCGGATGGCCTGATCGTCTGGGCCGAGCCGGTCGGCACCAGGGAGGAACTCGCCGCCGTCTCCTGGACCCAGAACTCCGACGGCTGGCAGCTCATTGGCTACCGCAGCATCGGCACCGCCGTCCCCGACACCCTCATGCCGCAACTGCGGCATGAGATCGGCTGGCTGCTGCCCATCCACACCGAACATCTCACCCGTCGGGCTGCCATCGACGGTGACCACCCGCTCAGCCCAATGGTCACCACCTGGCTGCTGATTCACCAGCAGATGGCCGACACCGTGGCGACGAAACTGCCCAACGGCACGATCCGCGCCTACCAGCGCAGCCGACGCCCGGCACCCGAGGTCAGGACCGTACGGATCAAACCCCGCACCACCACCCCGGCCGAACCGGATCAGAGGCGCGGCAGCACGCGGACACGGGCCAAGCCCGACCACCGGTTCTGGGTCTCCGGCCACGAACGCCAACAGGCGTACGGCCCCGGCCGAAGCCTGCGCCGGCCCGTCGACATCCAGCCTTTCCTCAAGGGCGAGGAACACCTGCCCATCAAGTTGAGCACCACCGTCCGCGTCCTGCGCGGACGCCCCGACACCGGCAACAGCACACCCGAGTGATCCCGCACGTGGTGGGTGAGGCCCAACCTCACCCACCACGGCGTAGCGGTCCCGTGCATGACGGCGGCTGTCCCGCCGGACAAACGCCGCCCTACCGGTGCGCGCCTCACCGAGCCGACCTGCCCCGGTACGCACAGCGCCACGCCGCCCTGCGTGCTGCCCCGGTGGTCAGCCGACTCGAACACCCCACCAGCAGCGAAACCAGACCCTGGACAAGGAGCCCTTTTCATGTCCGATGCCGTACTCCAACTACAGATCCGCAGCGACGTCGACCTCGTCGCCGTCGTGCCCTACCTGCTCGGCTTCCAACCCGGCAACGGCAGCATCGTCGTCATGGCCGTCGCCGACAACCTCGTCGTCTTCGGCGCACGCCTGGACCTTCCCGGACCCGACGATCCCACCACGGCGCTGCTCGACATGAGCCACCACATCGCCGACGTCGCCCGCCGAGCCCACCCGAATCCCACCATGGTCCTCATCGGCTACGGCCCCGCCACCGACCTCGACCCGGCACTGCACACTGTCGCCGCCGTGTTCGCCATCGACGGACTACCCGTACGCCTACCGCTGCGCGTGACCGACAACCGCATCCACCACCTCGGCTGCACCTACCCCGACTGCCCGGCGGACGGCACACCCTTCGACCCCTGCGCCTCGCCGATCCCGGCCGAGGCAACGTACGCCGGCGTGGTCGCTCTACCCAGCCGGGACGCCAAGGCCGCCCTGCTCAAACCGGACCCCACCGCCACCGGCGAAACGATCCAGCGGGCGATCATCGAGGCAATCACACGCCTCGACATGCAGGGTGACGACCGCGAGGCTGCGGCATCGACCGTTACCGCGGCTCTCCGCCGGTATGCCGACGGCGTCTCGCCCGATGAGACCGAACTGGCCTGGCTTCTGGTCCTGTTGTCGCGCCCATCGATATGGAGTCTGGTCCTTAGCCGCACCGAGGCGAGCCCGCAACACCTCGGGTTCTGGATCGAAGTCACCCGCAGAGCACCCGAACCGTTCGTCCCCGCCCCCGCCACGCTGCTCGCCATCACCGCGTGGGGATTCGGCGACGGCATGCTCGCCGAGCTGGCCGCACGCCGCGCGCTGAGGGCCGACCCGGCGAACGAGAACGCCACAGCCGTTCTCTGGGCGGTGAAGTCCGGAATCAGCCCGGCAGAGATCGAACGGTCGATCACCCACCCGGAAACGACAGGGGACCCGAAGGACGGCCATGGCAAGTAGGTCCCGGCCCCTCTGGTATCCGGCCATCGCCATCACCGCCAGTCCCTGGATCCGCCAGGAAGTAGAAAAAGTCGAGCAGCAAGCGGGATGTGACATCGACGTCACGGACTCCCTTCCCGACAGCCGCAGGAACGCTCGCCGCCGCCCGATGATCATCATCGGTGCGGACCTCGTCGGACGCGTCCGCAAACCCCTGTACTGCGGCGGCATCGTCGTCGTGGCCACACTCGCCCCCGACGACCGACGCGCCATCGACCACGCCACCAGGATCAACGCACCCCACATCGTCGCCCTCCCGCACGGACGACAGTGGCTGGCCGAGAAGCTGCTACAGATCATGGATAGCCGGTAGATCGGGACCGCGCCCGACCCGTCGGCCGCCTCGGCGGAGCGAGCCAAGACGGCTCGCTCCGCCCCCCACCAGCAGCCGAACACCGCAGGAGGTGGGCCTTTGTGCTTTATGGGATTCATGGTCGCGGTGATCCAGATCTGGTGTGCCCTACTCCCGGAGAGGTCTGGTCGCCTGATGGCTGGAGCAGGCGGCTTTCGCCCGGGTGCGGCAGGATAGAGGGGTGCGGACCGACGAGGCGACTGATGCTGCCGTAGCAGCAGCCACTGAGCAGGGCCTCTCCATCAGCGGCGCCCGTGTCCTTCGGGTCGGCGAGAACGGCGTCGTGGTGTTTCCCGCCGCTGGCGCCCTGGCGCGGATCGTCCGAGGCCGGGACGCGGTGGAGCGAGTCGCCGCGGAGCTGCGCACCGCTGATTGGTTGCAGTCGCGGGGCGTACCGATCGCCCGGCCGATGGTGCCGGTCCCGGTCGTCGCCGACCGATTCGTGGTGTCGTTCTGGGAGTACCTGGCCGACGGGCGGCCGGCTGACCTCGTCACACTCGCCCACTGCTTGCGCAAGCTGCATAGCATTCCCATGCCGGTAGACAACCTGCTTCCCAAGGTCGATCCGTTCAGTGGTTTCGAAGATCGACTGGCCCTCGGCGACGCCCTCAGGGCGGAGGATCGGGAATTCCTCAGCGAGTTCCGCAGTCGGCTCGCTGACCAGTGGAGTCGGGCCAGTTTCACGCTGGGCCTGGCCGTGGTTCACGGCGATGCGCACATGGACAACCTTCTTCAGAACCCTGAAGGGCGGGTCGCTTTCATCGACCTGGAGACCGTGGCCGTCGGTCCACCGGAGTGGGATCTGACCCTGACCGCGCTCTATCACGAATGCGGGTGGTTCTCGCTCGATCAGTACCGTCAGTTCGCCGACGCCTATGGCTACGACGTGCGAACGGGCTCCGCGTGGCCGATCTTGCGGGGAGTTCGCATGTTGCGGATGACAACCTGGCTCGCACAGTCGGCCGGAGACTATCCCGAACGGGAACGGCAGTTGCGGCATCGCCTGGCCAGCCTTCGAGATGGGACCGCGCCAGCGGGGTGGACCGGGTTTTAGGCGGAGGTATTGACCAGGGTCGCAATGTCGGTTCGTACCGTCTCGACCCGTTCTTGATCGCCACGACTGGTGACGGCGCGGTCAAGGATTCTGCTGAGGAGCCTAAGGTCATCGGTGACGCGATGTGACTGGAGCTGACCGGCCTCAGCAACGGCGATTTCGGCCGCAGCCAACGCTTCGTCGATGTCCCGGTGACGGGCCTTCAACGATGCGATCCTGATCATCGTGAGCGCTCGCGAACGAGCAATATCGGCAGGATGCAGCGCGTAGGCAGCTTCAAGTCGGCTGATGGTGATCTCCGCCTGGATGTGGTCATCGCTCCGAAGGGCCAGGTCGAACAAGCCGTGGCCGGCATCGCCGAGAATCTGGCCCTCATCGGCGTAATAGCCCCACGTTTCGTCATGCAGCCCGTCCGGAGTGCTGGTCGCGAAATGGTGATCGCAAAGCTCCACCGCCTCCCGGCATGCGGCAGTGTTGCCGATCTTGCCGTGTGCGCGGGCTTCGACAATGCCGATGACCGCACGGCCGAGCGGCGGCAAATGTCGCCACCCGAGGCGAGCGAGGCTGGACATCTCCAGCGCCTCGTCCGTTCGGCCGAGATAGGTCAGATGCCGACTCATGGACGTAGCCGTGTGGGTACGTTGCTGGACGTCGTCGGCTTCTCCCGCGAGCTGAATTGCCTTCAGGAAGAAGCGCTCCACCAACTGGGGCGCGTCACCGGCGTCGAAGCACGCCCAACCAGCGAGGTCACCGAGGCGGGCGGCGGAAGCCTGCCAACTGCGCCGTGTGGCGCCGGACATGGTCGACGTGCGGGCTGCACGGCAAACCCACTCCAGCTGGCCGCTCATCGCGGCCCGCGCGAGCCCGCCGCCGTACTGATGGTCCCATTGTTCGAACAGGACCGTGCTGCGACGGAGTGCTTCGACATGCGCTTTCTCGATCTTGGGAGGTGCTTCCATCTGCGTTGACCAAGGGCCCGGCAGGTCCAACAGGTCGTCGGGCAGCATCCCGAACCACGCTGCGCCCGCTTGCCGCACCAGGCCGACATCGATCTTGCTGTCGACGGCACCACTGCTGATCTCCTGTAGGCGGGCAGCAACGGCCTGTGAGGCGTCGGGGCCCCGCTCGTTCCTGGGCTCGTCGATCGGTGCCGTTCGCGGCCCGCGGACGATGTAGAACCCGAGATCCTGATCGCTCCGTGCGTGCAACACAGCTCGCAACGCCTCGCGTCGTTGCTCACGGGGCCACCGGTATTCGCCGCGCTCCAGCTTCCCGATGTCGTTCTCGTCAAGACTGGTTATGGCGCTATACCTATCCGCTAGGTATGAGTTGACCGCTTCTGCAAGCTCCTGCCGAGACATCGGACGGCCCGAGCCGGAAGGAGATAGGCGCCGTCGGCGCGCCTCCACGAGCAGCCTGTTCGGCGTGGATTTTGCGCGATCCACCATGAATCAACCCCAACCGGAAACAGGGATACCGCACGAGGCGTACAGACGCGGGATCAGATTGTAAGGCTCTGCTGCGGTCCTGAGCCCAGGTCTCCGTCGACGTGGCACGATGGCTTGGTGGATAGTCGGGATGCAGGCGTGGTGGTGTGGGATGTCGATGGCACGCTGATTCCGGCGGATCTTCGCTGGTTGCGGCGTGCTATCGCCCGGACGTACGGGATCGACGAGTCGGCTGTGACGTTTCCGGAGAAGAAGGTTCACGGCTACACCGACGAGTCGATCGTTGTCGACACCGCTGTCACGTCGGGCATCAACGCGGCGGACGCGGAAGCCGGTGTCCCTCGGTTCGGTGTGGTCTTGGCTGAGGTCATGGATGCCGGCCGCGACGAGCTGGCCCGGGTTCAGCCGCCGTATCCAGGGGTCGTCGAGAGCATCGCCGTGCTGCACCGGCGTGGTTTCGTGCAGACGGTGCTGACCGGGAACCTGCGGCACGCGGCCGAGGTCAAGGTCGCTTCGCTGGGTGTGGGCGACGAGTTGGACCTCGACATCGGCGCGTACGGATCGGATGATCGGGACCGCTTCCAGCTGACGGCGGTCGTGGCGCGTCGCTACCGCGACAAGTACGGCACGCCGCTGCTTCCGGCGCGGACCGTAGTAGTGGGGGACGCGCCGAACGACATCGCCTGCGCCCGGAACGCGGGGTTCCGGGCTGTGGTGGTTGCTCACCGGGCCAGCCGGGAGGAACTGGCTGGCTACGAGCCGGACGCGGTGCTCGACCGATTGGACCCTGACTTGCTGGTGTCGACGATCGCCGGCCTCACGTCGGCTGATTGAGGAGAACCGACCTTTCGTGATTCAGGCTGCGGCGATGCGCTGATCCATTTCGCGTACTGCCGGTTCATTGTTCCAGGGGCTGAGGCTTTCGCGGGCTCGCTGAGCGCGGGCGATCCCACGAAGGTTGCCGATGCGGCGTAGCTGTTCGTAGGCGTCGCCGAGCTTGGTGCATGCGGCGTCGAGCTGACCGGTAAGTCCGTACGCGGCGGCGAGGTCGACACGGGCGGCGAGGGCGACGTTGAGATTCCCTTCGTCCTCGCCGAGGGCGGCGGCGGCGTTTTCAAGATGTTCAATGGCGACTGTGGGTTCGTCAAGCAGCAGGTAGCAGGTGCCTTCGTAGACCTGGACGCGAGTGGTGTTCCAATCGCTGAACAGTCCAGTCCGGTCGTCGTCGGTGATCGCGGCGGCATGCTGTCGTGCCCGATCGAGGGCGGCCTTGGCCTGACGTGGGAGGCGCAGGGCCGCGTACGCTTGGGCTTGTTCCGCCGCGATTCTCGCTCGCGCTGCCGCCGTCAACTGCGGGCCGGCGGCGCTGGCCTCGTCGAGCAGGCGCAGGCCGGTCATGATGTCGCCGTCGGCGTGAATCAGCGTCGAGGCGCCGGAGTGCAGGTTGCTTTCGAAGATCCGGGCGACAGCGGCGAGGCGGACGTCCCCAGACCGGTCGGCGAGCGTGTGGGCGTAGCCGCAGTGGGCGAGAGCCATGGCGTGGTTGCCCTGTGCGCTCCACAGTCGGCTCGCGACGATCGATGCCTCGCCGAGCATGGCGCCGATATCAGCTTTGATCGAGTCGGAGCCTGCCTTGCGGTACAGCGTCAGCAGACAGTCGCGGTGCGCTTCAACGAGACTCAGCAAGGCCGAGGGCGGGACTGCCTGCCGCTGCTGGGCCAGCATGCTGGTTACCACGGCGAAACTGCTCCACTCGCCGCGTCCCACGCCGCTCCCGTGCAGAAGTTCCTCGGCGGAAGGCTCCAGCTGCGCCAGGACGAGTTGGTCGACCGCCGTGGCATCGGATGTGGCGGTTGATGAGCGCCTGATGTAGAAGCCGATCTCATGGTCGGCTGCCACCTGCAGGACCGCGCGGAATGCTTCCCGGCGTCGTCTGCCGGGCCAGCGATTCTCGCCGCGCTCCAGTCGGCCGATGTCTGTCTCGTCCCACTGGTGGACGATTTGGTGGTGCTGCCAGAGGTAGAGGTTGATGGCCTCGGCGAGTTCCTGCCGCGACATCGGCCGCCCTGACCCGGACGGAGACGGACGCCGGCGTCGCGCCTGCATCAGTAGCGAATTGGGCTCCGGCTTGCCTTGGTTCACCGTGGCACCATCCTCCGCACGTCGGAAAGCATCCGATGGGATTCTTCGGGTGGCTCTGGCCTGGCACAGGGTGGCGCCTCATGCGGCCCACCCCCATGATGGCCTATCTGCCAATGGTCGATTGGCGCGGCAGGTCTCTGGTCCGTGGCTGTTTGAGCCGACCCAGGAGATTGTCGCTCCTCAATTTTCGGCAGTGTCGAAACGCAGGAGCGGGACGTCGTAGAGGTTGGGATCGCGCTCTCGGTGTAGGGCCGGCCGGGAGACTTCGACGAGGTACATCTCGGTGAGGAACTGGACGGTGGCCGAGAGCAGGTGGCTGGTGTGCGCGGTGGCGCTGTGCTCCTTGAGCCCGACGGACACGTGGATGTGCGGCAGGATCCGCTGCTCGGTTTCGTCGTAGGCGATGGTGCCCCCGCCGAGGGCCTCGACATTGCTCAGGTGGACGGCGGACCAGACCGGGGCCTGTGGGTTGTCGAGTTTCGCGCAGGTGCCGACGACCTCCACCAGCGAAAATCCCGCGATGAAGGTGGGGATGATCCCGTGCCGGACGTTGTTTTCGCGGCAGAAATCGGCGAGGGCGGTGAAGAAGTCGTCGCCGTGGTCGAACACGACGACGAAGCTCCGGCCGATGTCGACCTGCTGACTACGCATCCTGAACCTCCGGCTTCGCCGGTGCGCTGTCGGCGCCGGTCGCCCACGGCCACGCCTCGGGGTCGCCGCAGCCGCCGGATGCGGTGATCGCCGCAGTGACCGTCTTCTGATCGGCTCCAGCGGCAAGCAACGCGTTCAGCAGGATGCGGGCCTTGTACGGGTCGAGGAATCCGGCGGGGACGAGCCCTCTGCTCAGCAGATCCCGTTCCGAGCCGGGGAAGCCGTAAGTCGTGGTCAGCACCGGTCCGGCGCCGGTCCGGCTGGCCAGCACAACCGGAATCCGGTCGGCAAGATCCGCCAGCGTCGGAACGAGATCCTGTGGGACGTGGCCCACGCCGAACCCGGCGATCACCACACCGTCGGCCCGGTCAGCGAGGCCGTCCAGCAGGACGCCGTCGTCGCCGAGGCTGATCGTCAGCAGCACCACCCGGGGGCGCGGCCCGTCGCCGGGCAGCGGGACGACATGACGAGAGCCGAGCCGGTTGAGGAGCCGGGGTTGGCCTTCGACCAGGTAGCCGAGCGGCCCGCCGTTCGGGGATTGGAACGTGGACCCTGCTGTCGAGTGGGTCTTGCGGACGCGCCGGGCAGCATGGATCTCGTCGGCGAACACGACCAGACAGCCCAGGCGGCGGGCGGTCTGGCTGGCGGCGGTCTGGACGGCGGCGAGCAGGTTCGCCGGGCCATCAGCCCCGGCCAGGGTCGGGTTGCGCATCGCGCCGGTGACCACGACCGGTTCCGGCCCGGGGTGGTACAGGTCGAGCAGGTAGGCGGTCTCCTCGATGGTGTCGGTGCCCTGCACCACGACCACGCCGTCGACACCATCGGCGAGGTGCTGGCGCACCAGCCGGGACAGCGCCGTGACGTCCGCCAGGGACAGTGACGCCCCCGGTAGTCGCCGGAAGTCGACGGTCTCGACAGCGACGCCGAGGTCCGCAAGTCCCGGAACTGCCGCCAGCAGGTCATGTGCTGCAAGAGCGGGGACGACACCGCCACTCACTGCGGCGGTCATCGTGATCGTGCCGCCCAGGCTGACCACCAGGACTCGGCGTGGCTTGGGCATCTCAACACCCACAGTGGCTGTCCTCCACCTCAAGGAACGGATAATCGGAGCCTATCGGCTGATCATGCCGACTTCGCCCACGTACTGGCAGGCACGGTCAACGCCTGCGACAGAAAGTAGTCGGCTTCGGGGCGCGGCAAATCCGCTGCATCCGTGCTCGCCCAACTGTCGGCAGCGCTCGACGAGCCACGCCCAGTCCAGTTCCAGGTAGTCGGCCAGCATCCGGAGTCGACGGCCGGTGGACGGGCCTGTGATGGCGGAGTGCGCTCCGGTGTAAGCGGCGATCTCGCCGTAGTCCCGTACGGAAGGGCGGTCGGTGGTCACACCGACCTGCCAGATCCCGTCGGCACCGACCCAGTTCGCCACGATGGCCTCGTGGCCCCGGTCGAGAACGAAGCCCTCGACCGCCGAGTACTCCGTCTCAGTACAGACGTTGACCTGGATGCCGAACGACTCCATCAGGGCGGCACTGAGAAGGAGCAGGATGCGTTCACCGGGCGGCGAGGCCGCGACCGCGTCCGGCGGGATGCAGAACGCGCGGGTCATCGGTCCGCCAGCGAACCGCTCGGCTATCGACCGTAGATAGTCGTACTTGTGCCTGAACAGAAGCCAGGTACTGGCCTCTTCGCCGCGCTGCTCGCGTGTCCAGAACTCCGGGATGCCGGCGAGGCCGTCGAGGTGGCGAAGGATGTGGTGAGCGCAGAAGTAGCTGCCTATCCACATCTGGGACACCGCGGTCAACTCCGAGGCGAGATCTCGCCCAAGCGACGAGCTCGGCATTGACTCGTAGGGCAGGAGATCCTGCTGAAGATCATGAAGCAGGGAGTCGTCATTGAGTAGTGGCTCGTCCAGGTTGACCACTGCCCAGAGAATCCCGACTGTCACGTCATCCAGAACGTATGCGGGCGGGATCAGCAGGCGTGATCCAGGACCGGCCTTCGCCAGGCGTCGACGAGCCTGCCGGGTGTCAAGGCCGTAGCCCGTAGCGCCGCCGTCATCCGCAATGGCTCCGACCACCAGGCCCCGTCGGGCTCGGGTGAGAAATCGGCTCGCCGCGAAGTCGGCCGGGACCGCCGCCAAAATCCGTCCGTCATCGACGGCGGGGTAGGTCCGGGTGTCTATCGACTCTCCGTCGAAGAACTGCCCACCGGCGGACCGCAGCACATTCTCCATGGCCGGGGGTGATCCAGGCCCACGCAGGGTCAGCGCTGTGCTGGTCATCAAGGGCGGCGGCAACGGAACTTGGGCGACCGATACGGCCGTATCCAAAGAGCGGTTGCGTCTGGCTCGGAAGAAGCCCAGTTCTGCGTCGGTCGTCGCGCCGAGGACGGCTCGGAAGCCTTCCCTGCGGGTCCGGCCAGGCCAGCGAATCTCACCGCGTTCGAGCTTGCCGATGTCGGTTTCGTCCAGCCGATCGTCGCGTTCGTATCTGGACCACTGCCAGGCGTTGACTGCCTCCGCCAGCTCCTGCCGCGACATGGGGCGGCCGGAGCCAGTTGGGGACTTCGTACGGCCCCGAGCATCGATCAGTTTGGTGTTGGGGCTACTTCCGTCGTCCACAACGTCTCACCTTTCGACGAGATGACGCATCAACTCTCCGGCCTGCGGGGACCGTCAGCGCTCGAACTCTCCGGATTGGACTCCCTCGATAAATGCGGCCCACTCGCCCCGGTTGAACTCGAGGACGGGGCCCTTGCGGTTCTTGCTATCGCGCAGGCCGACCGTCCCGTCATCGGCGAAGGCCACCTCGACGCAGTTGCTGGCGCCATCGCTGTAGCTGCTCTTGAACCAGTTCGCGAACTTGCTGAGACTCATGGTCTGCTCCCTGCATGGTCGGACAAATCCTCGGCCGCTGCGGCGAGGAGATCAAGGCTGCTGGTGGGGTCCAGCGCCGCCTGTTGAAGGCGCTGATACAGGTCGACGTAGTGGCCGGTCTGGGCCGGTGTCGTGAGGACCAGATCCTCGCCGTCGGTGTCGACGGCGACAACGGTCGGATCCTTCGGGTCCGGGAAGCGATATGTGAAGAAGGCCGACTTGGGCACAACGTACCCAGGCAAGGCGGCCGGCAGCGGCAGGACTCGGATGGTGACCTTCCGCCGCTCACGTCCCATCCGAGCGAGGTGAAGAAGCTGGGCTCTGGTCACACCAGGCGGTGCCGCAGGTCGGCGTATCGCAAGCTCATCGATGATGACCTCGTAGCTGGGCCCGTCCGCTCGATCGAGGATGCGTTGCCGGACAGCGCGGGCTTCCAATGCGCGGGTCGGATCGAACGCCTCGGGCCGGATGCCGCGATTGGCGCGAGCGCGAACCTCGGTGAACTCCGGAATCTGGAGTAGGCCGGGCAGCAGCGTCAGGTGGTACTCGGCGATCGAGCGGGCGCCAGCTTCCAAGTCGGCGTACAGAGCCTGCTGCGGTCCCATCTCGTCGCGGAACTTCTCCCACCAGCCACGTTCCCGGGCGTCCCTGGCTATGGACATGATTTGTTCCCGGCGGCGTTCGCCGACTCGGAGGACGTCAAGGATGCGGGCGATCTCGTCGTCAGCCGGGCGGACGTGCCCGTTCTGGAGCTGGCTGATGCGTTGCCGAGACATTCGGACGGCCGTGGCAAGCCGGACCGTCGAGTAGCCGTGTTCCTCGCGCAATTGGATCAGCTCAGCTGCGAGGCGACGCCGTCGAACATAGGGGCTGACCATCGAGGATTCCTCCGGCGCGGACTGAGCAACGTGAACAACACCGCGACTGTCGGGGCCGTGCGGCATCGTCCGGTGTGGCCAGAGCGTAACCCTGGATTTCCGCGTAGGAGCGCTAAGCGGGTCTGACCCATGCCGCAAACGAGCAGCTCAGGGGCCGTTGTCCCGGTAACTCTCCTACTAAAACTCCCAGTAATTCGGGGTTCCGAGTCTGTCGACTGTCGGTGATCGTAGGCACACCACACGCGACATATCGATGGCTTGTTGAGTGAGTAGTCGCCGGACTGTCGCAGCACCGCAAACCAAGATCCGATTGCCACCGAGGAGGACGTGATGACTGCCAGCGGGTCACCGGCGCCGACCGCATGTCGTATCGGTGCCGTAGTACCCGACGTCGACCCGGCTGGCGATGACATGCCCCAGCGCTTCGGCAATGACGGCCCGCACGTTGCGGTAGTCGGCCGGTGCGCAACGGCAGGGGTCGCGTTCTCCACTCCTGTCCGGTCACAGCCTTCCCCCGAGCGCGATGGCCGGACCCGGCCGCGCGGTTGGTCCGCCTCTTCACGGCGTGATCAGCCGCGCGGCCGTGAACCCCAGGTGCCTCATCGGTACGCACTGGCGCCGGCAGCGAAGGAGTCGACTGTGCGCGCGACCAATGACGAGATTACGTGGCGAGCCGGGTCGACCGGGTCGTATCCGCTGTGTGGCCTGCTCTTCTGCCGCTGTGGTGCCCGGTTTTGTCGCTCGAGTTCGCCGGCGTCGAAGCGTGAGTACCTGTCGGTATGCGGATGCCGCCTCTGGCCGCTCGACGCGGACAACATCGAGCGGCTCGTGCGTGCGGAGGCGGTTTCTCGCGCTCCGGGCGCGGCGACGCTGGGCGGGTCGATGAAACCGCCCGAGGCGCTGTCCCACCTGTATTCCCGGATCGAGGTCGGCGGGACGGTCGACGACGTGCGATTCGTCCGCCGCATGTAGGCCGCGCCCGCCGTCGCTGCCAGCGGAGCGCGGCGGCGGGTAGCGCGGCCCACCTGGTGTGACTCGCCCCCTTACCCCTGGAACCTGCGTTCGCCGTCTCTCCCGAGGGCGGACTCGAAACCCCCATACAGAGTCAATGAAGGGACATCCCCGGTGTCGTATCCGGTCGAGGAGTTACAGCGGTTCGGCTATCAGCAGGAGTTGCGGCGCGCGCTGCGGTTCCGTGACCTGCTTGCCTACGGCCTCATCTTCATGGTCCCGATCGCGCCGATGGCGATCTTCGGGGCGGTGTTCTCCGCCTCCGGCGGCATGGTCGTCGGTGCGTACGCGATCGGTGTGGTCGCGCTGGTGTTCACCGCGTTCTCATACGCGCAGATGGTCAAGGCGTTCCCGCTGTCCGGGTCGGTCTACAACTACGTCGGCCGGGGCATCGGTGCCCCGGTAGGGTTCGTGGCTGGGTGGGCGATCATGCTCGACTACGTCCTGGTTCCCTCGCTGCTGTACCTCGTCGCCGCGGTCGCGATGAATGCCACCCTGCCCGCTATCCCGGTGTGGCTGTGGCTGATCGGCTTCGTCGCGGCGAACACAATCGTGAACTCGATGGGGATCCGGATGACCGCCCGGTTCACCTGGATCATGCTCATCGGCGAACTGGTCGTCCTGTTCATCTTTCTCGGCTTCGGGGTGTGGGCGATCATCACCGGGGCCGGCCGGTGGACCTGGGAGCCGCTGTACAACCCGAACACGTTCGGCTGGTCGCTGCTGCTCGGCGCGACCTCGGTGGCGGTGCTGTCGTTCCTGGGCTTCGACGGCATCGCGATGCTCGCCGAGGAAGCCAAGGGCGGCTCGAAAGCGATCGGCCGGGCGATGGCCGGGGCCTTGTTCGTCGCCGGCCTACTGTTCATCGCCCAAACGTGGGTGGCGGCGATCCTGACCCCCGACCCGCAGGCGCTGATCACCAACGGAGATCCGGCGGGTACGGCGTTCTACACAGCCGCGCAGGTGGCGTCCGGACCGTGGCTGGCCACCGTGTGCGCGGTCGCGACCGCCATCGCCTGGGGCCTACCGGACTCGATGGTCGCGCAGGTCGCGATCTCCCGGCTGCTGTACGCGATGGCCCGCGACAAGCAACTCCCGGCGTTTCTGGCGAAGGTGTCCCGCAAGCGCAACGTGCCGCGCAACGCGATCTGGCTCGTCGCCGCGGTCTCGCTCGCGCTCGGCCTCTACATGAACCAGCGCGGCGACGGGATCGCCCTGCTGTCGAGTCTGATCAACTTCGGGGCGTTGACCGCGTTCCTGCTGCTGCACCTGTCGGTGATCGTCTACCACGTCATCCGCAAACGCAGCCGCAACCTGGTCGCCCACCTGCTCATGCCGCTGGTCGGCGCGACGATCCTCGGGTTCGTGGTCTGGAACGCGAACGTCGCCGCCCAGCGCCTCGGGTTTGTGTGGATCGGCCTCGGCGTCCTGGTGCTCATCGGTCTGTACCTGGCCGGGCGTCGACCGGAGCTATCCGGCTTCGCGCCCGTGTCACAGCCGGCGACCCCGGCACGTCAGGAGGTGTGACGCTCATGGGAGAACACACGTACACCCCGACGGCAAAGGACCTGTCCTACACGTTCGGCGGGGTCCCGCCGGTGGCAAGCCTACGCTCCGGCGACGTGCTGACGCTGTTCACCGAGGACTGCTTCGGCGGCGCCGTCACCACCGTCGACGACCTTCCGAGCCAGGTCTGCACGTTTCCATACCTGAACCCGGTCACCGGGCCGTTCTTCATCGAGGACACGGAGCCCGGGGATACCCTCGCCGTCCATTTCCTGTCGATCGTGCCTGCCCGCAAGACCGGGGTCTCCAGCACGTTCCCGCATTTCGGGGCGCTCACGTCCACCTCCCACACGGCCGCCCTGCAACCGCCGTTGGAGGAGCGTGTCTGGCTCTACGACATCGACGCCGAGGCCGGACTGGTGCGCTACCGTGCCCGCAACTCAGACTTCACAGCGGACCTGCCGCTGGACGCGATGCACGGCACTGTCGGTGTCGCCCCGGCCGCCTTCGAAGCCCGCAGCACCATTACCTGCGACGCCCACGGCGGGAACATGGACACCCCGGAGCTACGCGCCGGCACCACCCTTTACCTCGGCGTCAACATGCACGGAGCGATGCTCGGCCTCGGCGACGGACACGCTCGGCAGGGCCAAGGAGAGTCCAGCGGGGTCGCGGTCGAGATCGCCATGACGACCACCATCGCCATCGAAGTGATCAAAGGCGTGCCGACGCTGTGGCCGCGGATCGAGTCCGATAACGCGATCATGTCCGTCGGCTGTGCCCGCCCTCTCGAAGACGCGTTCCGGATCAGCCAACACGATCTGGTCGGCTGGACCGCCCAACTGACTGGCCTCGACACCCTCGACGCCTACCAGCTCGTCGCGCAGGCCGGCACCGCACCGGTCGGCAACGTCGTAGATCCGAACTACACCATGCTCGCCAGCCTTCCCAAACACCTTCTCCGAGGCGCTGACCTCTACGGCGGCACCCACGAGCGGCTACGCGCCACGCCGCACCCCGATGCCACCGGGACCGGCGCGCCATGACCATGTTCGCGACTGCTGACAAGGCCAACCCCGTGCCTACCACCTTTCGACTCGACCCACGCGGCGTCCTGCCTCTGCACGCTGAGCTGTATCTACTCGCCCACGACGATGACACTGGCAACCTGCTGATCAACCAGCAGTCCCTCGAACTCGGTCTGGCCGGCGCCCTCCTGCTCGAACTTGCGTTCAAGGAGTACGTCGCGGTCGGCTATCACTACGACGACTTCCGCCGTCAATGGCAACGCCAGCCCGGCCGGTTGACGCTCTGTCAGACCGGCCCCACCGCCAACACCCTGTGGGATGCCGCGCTGACCACCGTCGAGCAGGTCATCCGCACCCATCGGGACGATGATCAGCTACGCGCCGTCCTCCGGTCCTTCGCCGCCGCTGACCTGTACGAGCGGGTCCGGGCCGCGCTGGTCACCGTGGGGCTTCTTCAACGAACCACGCGGCGCCGACTGGCCGGACTGGTCAAGACCGAAACTCATCTACCCGTGCACTACGGCTTCGCCGTACGGGCGCGCGCTCACATCCGTGACGCTGTCGCCCATTACGCCGAGACCGCTCGCTACCGGCCCACCCCACCCGGCGATGAATGCGCCGCCCTGTGCGGCCTGGTCGCAGCACTGGAGCTGGCCGACTTCCTGTACGACGCCATGCCCGTCCGCGATCTGAACCCGTGGCTCGAGCACGTTGCCGACAACAACGACAACCAGGCCATCAGCGCCGTAGTACGCGCCGTCGACGCAGGCCGCGGTGACCTGGCCGTGGCCGCCATGCACTGACGTCCACAAACCGCACCCCGAAACGCCCGTCGCCCAGAACCGCTGGATATTTCCATCGGAAGCGGCACCAACGAGATCGTAGGAAGAACCAGATGACGATGCGAGAGTCCGGCGCTCTGGCCAACGGCGGCATGCCAAAGGCGACGATAGACACCTCGCGACCTCATCCTGCCAGGATGTACAACTACTGGCTCGGAGGTAAAGACAACTTCGCCGCCGACCGCGAATCGGCCGATTTGATCGCCAAAGCATTTCCGCAGATCCGCACAGCTGTGCAGGAGAACCGCAGATTTCTGCGTCGGGCAGTCGCCTTCATGGCCGCCGAAGTCGGGCTGAAACAGTTTCTTGATATCGGCACTGGATTTCCCGCCTCGCCTAACGTTCACGAAGTCGCCCAGAAGATAATTCCAGCGTCTCGGGTTGTCTACGTAGACAACGACCCCATGGTGGTAAGTCACGCTCGGGGGTTGATGACCAGTTCACCGCAGGGCACAACGACCTGCATACAAGCGGATCTGCGCGCACCCGACACCATCCTCGCCGCCCCCGCCGTTCGAGCAGCAATCGACCTGACCAAACCCGTAGGGCTGCTACTCATCGCCGTTCTGCATTTCCTCGACGACAACGAGAGCCCATACGACCTTGTAGCGCGGCTCGGCAATGCCCTGCCCAGCGGCAGCTACATAGCGTTATCGCATGCCACCTTGGACCCACTTCCCGAAGACGTCATCGAGCAACTGACCGCGCTTGCCGGCACCGGCGGCGACCAAGGCACTTTCCGGCCACGTACGCGAGTTGACGTTGCGCGCTTCGTTGACGGACTGGACCTGATAGATCCCGGCGTAGTTCCGATCGTGCGATGGCGGCCCGACAGATCGCCACAAGCCGCGGCCTCGGTGGCTGACGCCGCAATGTATGGATCGATGGCTCGGATAATTTGAGCACACCTTCAATCAGGAGACGTAACGGTGCCCCAGAGAGGAGATGAATTTCCTGCAAAGCATTGCGTCGCCTGGACCAGAGGCTGTCCTTCCGGCGCCAAGAAATGCCGGCTGGGCCCCGCAGAAATTGGCCGATTCGCGACTAGATGAGGAGCAGAGATGGTGCCTGTCACGCGCAACTTCCGACCGCTCGGCAACCCGGTAACTGACATCCGAAACATCGAACAGCTCGCCATGGAGTATCGGGTGCCCCTTGAGGACGTGCTGCTGATCGCCATCAACCTGTACGGGATCTCATCAGATCAGGATCGGCACCGGGCGAGAGTCGCGGTACGGCTCATCAGCGAGCCCAGCGTCCCCTGGCAGGTCATCGTGCCGCTCAACGCTCAGGAGTCACCGTTCGAGTTGTCCGGCGAAGACCTGGTCATACAGGGCCGGCTGATCGGGCACGTCGAGCGCATCGATGCCGACGAGGCGGTGGGAGGCTATTTCCGCGACGGTGGGCGGGCGGCCACGCTCAACCCGAACGCACGCAGTCGTTGCACAGGTTGCGCTTTCTGCCCCAACACGCTCGAAGCCGCAGCTGATCCGCGCCTGGCCGAGGACAGAGCTCTGGATGAACTGTTCGCGGCGCTCGTTGAGCAGCATCCCCGACGAAGCCTCGCCGAACTGGCGGAGGTGACGGTATCCACCGGCTGCTTCGAGCGGGAGCAGGCAGCTGTCGAGCACCTGGTCGCGCTGCGGGCAGCTTGCTCTCGTCATCGGATTTCGGCCCGGATCGGATTCCTCACCTCGGTCATCCGCAGTGGCGAGGCATTCGAGCAGATCGCCGCAGATGTTGCGCCGTTCGTTCTGCGGCTGACCGCCGAGTGCTTCACCCGGCGTGACCTGATGCTGAAGGCGAGCAAAGCCACCCTGCTCGTGGAGCAGATGCCGGATCTGTTGGCGCTGGCCCGCCGCGCCGGCCTTGATACTTCCTACACCTACATCGTCGGACTGGATTCGCTGCCGACAATGACGGAGGGCATCGACGCTCTTGCGCCGCACATCACCGAGTTCCCGAACTTCCAGGTGTACCAAGCCCACAACTCGATCATGGCAGGCCTGCGGGCACCGGCCGCCGATGACCTCGCCTTCTACCTGGAGGCTCGCCGAGCCATCGAGACGAGTGTCGGACCGACCGGCCTGCGCCCCGTAGCTTGGGAGTGCTACCGGCCCTTGTGGTACTTCACGTTCGGCGACGAGGCGCTGATCACCGACACCGTAGCCGGTAGCGCGAGATGAGGGATGCCGCCCGGTTCGCGGACGCCCTGTGGCGCGCCGTCACCTACGTGAGCGTTGCTCAGCTTCATCTGAACTCCAACCCGTTGTCGCTGGAGCCCTTGGCACCTGAGCAGGTCAAGCCCCATCCTGCTGGCCACTGGGGAACGGTCCCCGGGACCGCCTTCGCGCTGAGCCATGCCGCCATCGGCTCACTCGGCGGTTCCGTCGAGATCATGCCCATTCTCGGCGCGGGCCACGCGGGTGTCGTCCAGATCGCGATGGCCTGGCTGACCGGAGAACTGGCCGCGATACGGCCCCAGTTCTCACCTGACGCCGATGGCCTCAGCCGGTTGGTGCGCTCCTTCCCCGACGTCGGCGGACTCGGCGCCGAGGTGTCGCCGCTGTTGCCGGCCGGGTCCTATCTCGGCGGACAGCTTGGAGGCGCACTCGCGTTCGCGCAGGGCATGGCGCTCGACATTCCCGACCGGGTGGTGATGCCGATTCTGGGCGACGGCGAATGCGAGACGCCGACGACCGCAGCCTCCTGGCTGGCCGCGCATGCATTGCCCGGACCATGCCCCGTCCTGCCGGTGGTGCACGTCAACGGCTATCGGATGGGCGGGAGGTCGCAACTCGGCCGCATGGACGATGCCGGTCTGTGCGCATACGCGGGCGCGCTCGGCTGGAAACCTGCCGTGGTGAGCGTCGACGCGGCCAGCTTCGACGAGCACCAAGAGTTTCATCGCGTACTCCAGGCCGCCGCGGCTGCCGCCGCCGCGGGCACACGCACGGTGATCTTCCTGCGATGCGTCAAGGGATGGAGCGGGCCGTCAGAAGTATCCGGACGTCCCATCCTGAACTCGCCGAATGCCCACAAGACGCCCATAACCGACCCGCAACACCGGCCCGAACAGTTCGCTGCGCTTGCCGCTTGGCTGTCCTCGTACCGGCCCGCTGAACTGTTCAACACGGACGGCACGCCAAAGGGAATGCTGGCCGACGCCCTCAACCTGATCCGGCGTGACGCCCACCCTCGCGTCGTTTGCCCCCGGGTATCGAGAGCCAGGTCGGTAAGCCTTCAGGACGGCCGCAGCTTCTCTGAGGCGGTGACCACGGTCCTGCGGCGGCATGCTGCCACCGGTGATCTCCACGTATTCAGTCCCGACGAGATGGCATCCAACCGGCTCGGTGAAGTCGTTGACGAACCATGGGTCAGCGAAATCCTCGCCGAGGAGGTTCTCCTGGGCTGGCTGGCCGGCTGGACCGCCACAGGCCGACGCGGTCTGCTCATCTCCTACGAAGCGTTCGCGCCCCTGCTGACGACCGGGCTCGTCCAACTACTCAAACAGCGCCGCCTCATCAACGGATCATCGCCCAGCCGACCGAGCCTGAACCTGCTGTTGACCTCGTACGGCTGGAACAACGTCTACACCCACGGCGACCCCTCCTTGATCACCGCACTGCTCGCAACCGGTGACCCGGCGGTGCGGGTGCTGACGCCCGCCGACCCCAGCAGGCTGGCCGCGGCCGTAGACGACGCACTCTGCTCGACCGGAAAGCTGAATGTCATCCTCGCGGGCAAACACACCGTTACGAATCGACCGATGGAGACGATCGACGAAGAACTCGAACGTGGCCTCGCCGTCTGGCCCCACCTGAGCGACCTCGACGAACCCGATCTGACCCTGGTGATAGTCGGCGATCTACCGGCCGCCGTGATCAGCGAGGCTGTTCCGGAGATACGACGCCGTAACGGGACACGCGTTCGCGTCGTGGCCGTGCACGACCTGACGGTCCTCGGCCAACCCAGCAGATGGCCGGCGGGCCTGTCGACCGAGGAGATCGATCGCTACTTCGGCTCCGGTACGCCGCTACTGATCGTCACGCTCGGCCACCCGGCCGCCGTCTGGGGGCTGATCGAGAATCGGCTCCGGCGACCGGTCGAGGTCATCGGATGGCACGAGCCTGAGCGGCCGATGAGCCAGCGAGAGATGGCCGAGACGATGGGGATGGACGTCGCCGGTGTGTGCGCTGCGGCAGACCGCCTCCAGGCGGTGCGGACATGAACGACGTGAACATCGACAAGGTCGAGATCATCGACTGCACAGATCTGGTGGGGCCCGGAGACGACGGCCACCTCGTCGCTGTTCACGCTGCCGGTCAGATCGGTTGGTACGGACCCGTCGGCGTAGCCGCCGCCACCACGCTCGACGGCAGCCTGGCGGCCTCGGCTATCGGCATGGACGTCACCGATCACTCGGGCCTGCTGTCCGCGCTCCACGGAGCTTCCGCGAAGTCGGGCGATGCCGTCACGTCCTGGGCCGTCGGCGCCCTCGACTGCGCGGTATGGGACGTACATGCACGGATCGAGCAAAGACCCGTCGCAACCCTGCTCTCCACCACGGCACGGAGCCACGTCCCGGCGTACGCGTCCTGGCTCACCTTGGACGTACAACTGGCTGACGCAGAGACGATCCGGCGGGTGGCCGGCCAGGACTGGCAATTCACCAAGTGGAGCCTGCGCCGTAGCCGTGGCCTTTCCATCGCAGACGACGCCAAGCGCATGGCTGGCGTCGTCCACCAAGTCGCCGAGGCAACGGGATCACCTGCCGCTTTCGACGCTCTCTGGACCTGGGACCCGGCACTCGCGCTCAGATTCAGCGAACAAGTCGACCACGCGAAGATGATCTGGCTGGAAGAACCGCTCGGGACCCATGACGGCAACGGATACAGCGATATCGCGACAGAATGTCCGCCCATCGCACTGGGAGAGCGTCTTCATCTCGGCGACGACCCGAAAGAACTGCTGGCGCTGCCCAACCTCGGCGCACTCACCATCGATGTCGTCGGCTGCGGCGGCCTCACCGCCGCGGCTGAGCTGGTGGCCGAGGCAGCAGCGGCCAGCGTGCCGGTGTACCCGCACGGTCGCTCGCTACTTCCGGCGGTGCACCTCGCGGCGGCGTTCCCCGAGGCGATTGCCGCCGTCGAGTACCAGCTGCAATGGGAAAGCCACCGACAGCTCCTGTTCACCGACCCGCTCGAATGCGAGGGCGGGCAGGTAGTAGTGCCGAGCGCACCCGGGCTTGGCCCGACCCCACGGAGACGCTGATGCCCGCAACCGTCCACAGCCTGCCGATCAAGGGATCCATCAGCGACGGCGACGGGACCCCGCAGGTCGTACTCACCGAACGACTCGTCGGATACGACACCTTCCTTACCGGCGTTCTGGACATCGGTCAGCAGCGAGTCCCCGTACGAATCATCACTCTCGACGACGTGACCGTCTTGCGCCCTGTGGAAGCAACAGCCCTGGCCGGCGCCACGGACACGTACTCCGGGGTTCTGCACCTGTCGCACGGGTCGCGGCGCCGCACGATTCCTGAAGACCTCGCCTTGGAGGTCTCACGGCGGCACCGCACGCTCGACCTACTCGACGAGGCAGAGTTGCGCTACGCGCTGACTTTCCTGGAAGAAGCCACCACCGAAACGATCCGCCAAGCCCGCATTGCCGTCATCGCGGACGCCGTCGCCTCAGTGGACAGCCCTGCCTCCGAAGAACCTGAAAGCAACGACGGCGATCATTCGGCCGCTGCACCAGCGCTCGTCACGGTGGACGTCGGCGGCACGATCGGCACCACGGATAGCCCCGGAATCACGGCTGCCCTGGTCGCCGCGTCGCCGCTGGCACGCCGCGACGCCGTACGGCTGCTGCGCGAACGACTGCACACGGCACCCGCCATCACCGATCAGGTAGTCGAAGAGGTGTGCCGGGCACTACGGATCCCGGTCACGGCGTTTCCACGCCACGCGACCGCCACGCCGCTACGTCTGTTCACGTTCGCGGCTGCCGCACTCGAACAGATCAGCGTCCTGCTGCCGGTGGTGACGCTGTCTAACGTCACGTGCGTGGAGGCAGACCTGCCGCAGCTGAGGCGGCTCCTGGCGCCGTGGGTGAACGACCATTTCCCGTCCAGCAGAATCGGATACGCCAAGCCCGACCCCCGCGCATTCGAGGCTGTTGCCGCCCAGCGACGTATCGATCCTACGCAGATGGTGCATATTGGGGATGATTGGGAGTGCGACATCCTCGGGGCTACTCGGGTCGGGGCACGCGCCATCTGGATCTCCGGCGGCCGTCCCCTGCCCGAAGCGACCGAGGCCGTCAAATCCAATGTTCTGGTGGCAACGGACCTTGCCGCTGCCACCGGACACGTCAGGGAAATCTGCGCAGGGAGATACCGATGAGCACCTTTGCTGGAACCGTCGAGCACTACCGCAAGTACCGCCCAGGAATCCCACAGGAGGTCGCCGACATCCTCGCCGCTGCCGTGCCAGACCGGCACCCCCGGCGTCTGCTCGACATCGGCACCGGGACTGGGCTGGTCGTCGAGGCGCTGCTCACCCGATTCGACGACATCATCGCGATCGACAACGACGCCGACATGCTGGCGTCCGCCGAGACGGCAATGCGCCCCATGGTTCCGGAAGGAACGCGGATGGTTCTGCAGCGCTTCTCCGCGGAGGAGTTCACGCCGCCGCAGGACTGGCGTGCCGACCTGGTCACCATCTGCCGCGCGTTCCACTGGCTCGACCAGGCCGCGGTGTTGCAACGCCTCGAATCCCAGGTGGCCGAAGACGGCGCGGTGGCGATCTTCGGCGACAACAGCTTCTGGGTGGCCTCCAGCCCCTGGAAAACCGCGGTCCGCTCCGTCATCCAGGACTTCCTGGGCGAACAACGCCGGGCCGGCGCGGGCGTCTTCAACCACCACAACCGCCCCTACAGCGAAATCATGGAAGAGTCCGCTTTCAACCAGGTCGAGGAGTTCCGCGTACCCGTCCAGCGGGTGTGGTCCACCGAGAGCATCCTCGGCTACCTCTACTCCACCTCGTTCGCCGCTCCCCACCTGTTCGGGGATCGGCTCGCCGACTTCGAGGCGACCGTCACCCGCACGCTGACCGAATTCAGCAGCGACGACACCTTCGATGAGGAGAACGAGTTCCTCATCCGCATCGGCCGTCGGAGCCAGGCGTGAGCCATGTCCTCGACCGGCAATTCGGCCGGCTCACCACTGACAAGATCACCAACGCGCTGACCTCCGCGTCGGTGCTCTGCCTGCCGATCGGCTCGTACGAGCAGCACGGACCCCACCTGCCTCTACACACCGACACGGTGATCGCCGAGCAATTCACCACCAGACTCGTCCACCAGTACGGCGACAGCCACGACCTGTGGATGCTGCCCACCATCCCGTACGGCCTGTCGCCCGAGCACGACTGGGCACCGGGCACCATCACCCTCCCCGTCAGAGTGCTCACGGACCTCATCGACTCCACCTGCGGCGAATACGTCCGATCCACGCCCGCCCGCAACCTGCTCATCGTCAACGGGCACGGCGGCAACCGCGGCATCCTCGAAGCCGTCATCTACGACCTGCACCGACGGCACGACGTCAACGTCTGCGTGATCCACCCCAGCTCGCTGGCCACCGTACGCGCCGACAGCGAACTACCCGAAGTCCACGCCGGCCTCCGCGAGACATCGGTGATGCTGGCGCTGGCCCCCGACGACGTCCACCTGGAACGTCTGCCGGACAGCTACGAGCCGGACCCTGACCATGCCGAGGGCACCCGCCGACTTGTCCTCGATCGAGGCACCACGTGGCCATGGAACTCCGACAACCCCTCCATGTCCCAGCTCGGCATCATCGGCGGCAACGCGAGGAGAGCGACCGCCGAACTCGGCGAACAGATCGTCGCTAGCGCCCTCGACCGCTGCCCCGACATCCTGGCTCGCCTGAACAAGCCTGATCCGTGATCCGCACCCCCGGGAGGACACATGCAAACCCCACTGACACCGCAGGAGACAGCAGCCTTCGCCCGTGACGGCGCCGTCATCCGCCGAGCCTTCGTCCCCGGCCGCCTCGTCGACCGCGTCCGATCGAGTGTTGACGGCTGGTACCGCACCGAGATGGATCCCGCCCTCATCAGCTCCTACACCCAGCGCACCTTCGCCCCCGACCTCGGCAATGACCACGACGTCCTCGCCCTGTTCCACGAATCCGGCGTCGCGGATCTGGTGACCTCGCTCGTACCCGAGATCGAGCCGGTCGTCACGGCGCAGATCCAGATCCGCGTCCCCGAGTCAGACACCGGCATCACCCAGCCCGAGAAGGCAATGCACGTCGACGGCGTAGCCTGCCCGCATCTCGACGCTAGCGAACTGCGGACCTTCACGCTTCTGGTCGGCGTCGTGCTCTCCGAGATCGCCGATTCCGACGGCGGCGCGTTGCGGTACGTACCCGGTGGCCATGTGGACATGGCGGAATGGTTCCGGACCGAATGGTCGATCGGTATGACGGACCAGGTACCCCCGCGCATCGACGCCGAACAGGGCACCCCGCTGCTCGGCTCGCCCGGGGACGTGCTGCTCATGCACCACCTCGTGCCCCATGCCGTCGGCCGCAACACCTCACCGACGCCCCGCATCATGGCCTACTTCCGGGTCAGCCACGCCCAGCACGCACGCCAACGATTGGAGGCCCTCCGAGACCCCTGGCTGGAATACCCGGCCATCCGCACCGTCACGGCCTGATCACCCCATGGGCCAGGCGAGTCGCGCTGTGCGGAATGCAGCGCTGGAGATGGCGCGGCCTCTGGTCTCCGGTCACGTCGTATTCCTCACGGGCAACGCCGCCACCAGCCGGGGGATGAAGGACTTCTTCGCCGACGCCGGCGCTGCTGCCATACACCGCGTCGAACTTCCTGAGGCTGCAGGGACGCTCGCGTCACGCCTGGCCGCAGCGGAACAACTGCTGGCGGATCCGTCCGAAGCGCTCGTCCGGAAGGTCGACGAACTCGACCATGACGGCCGAGGACTGGTGTACGCCGGCTCTTACACGGCCGTCCGCAGCTTTTGCGGACGGCGGGTGCTCGGCTCCCGACTTGAGTCACACTTCGCCGCCGAGCGAAAGGACGTCCAATACCGACTACTCGGACTCGCCACCTCAGACCGTCGACTGCTCAGGCTCGAGGACCATACCGAAATTCGTGAGGCGATCATCGCGCAGGTAACGCGCGGCCCAACTGTTGTCCAAGGCGTACCGCGTGGGTTACTCGCGATCGGCGCTAGCCACACATACCTCCTCCCGGAGGATGCGTCAGCCATCAGGATCGGCCAACTGCTTTCCAGCATCGCGGAGGATTGCGCCGATCTCATCGTTGGACCCCTTCACGCCGGGCTTCCGTGTACCTACTACGGATTCCTCACGTCGGATCACGTGGTCGACTTCGGCCCTTTCGAAGCCCTTGTGTACTGGGACCGCCGAAGCTGGCGTCTTCACGCGCCCGGCGTCATCCGTCCAGTACGCCTCGGTGGGCAGGAGGCGGCCTGCCGCTCGGCCGTCCGCGCAGCCGCACGACAGGTGCAGCAACGAATCGACTATGCCGGCGCATTCGGCACCGACGGCGCCGTCTCAACCACTGCATATTCCGTCCACAAAATAAACCCGCGAGTCTGCGCGGGATTCGCACTTCTGGACAGCATTTGCCAGGACTTTATCCCCCTCGCTGCGGTCGACCTCGTGGTTCGAGGGAAGCGGCCCCCCAAAAGCCACCCTCTCATGGTCCGACTCGAGCAACTCGCTACCGCACTGCGCCGCATTCAAACACCGTTGATTCGCCTGTGGGACGGGAAGCATAGCGGCATTCAAGAAACGCTGACCGCATCGGCCGTACGTGCGTCTGATCCAGCGGCTTGGCTGAGCATCGCTCGTTCATGCCTCGCCGACAAGAACTTCGTATCGATCACGCAATTCAACCCAGTCGGAGGCTATTAATGCAAATAGTGAAGCCAAATGACCTTGCTCTTGCGGCGCACGCCATTGAAGCTGGCGAACTCGTGGTCGTCCCCACCCAACGCTGGTACATGCTCTGCTGCGACGCGTCGAACCCCGATGCCTGCGCCCGCATCTTCACCACCAAGAGAAGGCCGCCGGACAAGTCCCTCCTGTTCGTCGCGCAATCCCCGGAAGCCGTGCGTCAGCGTTTCCACGTGAGCAAGGAGGCGGAGTTCCTCGCCGCGGCATTTTGGCCAGGCGACCTCGCCCTGCTCCTACCCTGGCGTGACCCAGCCGAAGGGGAACGCCACCAAGCGGTAGGCGCGCCGGAAGCGCTCGTCACCGTCGCGCCGGGCACCCTTGGTGAGCTGGCAGACCTCACCGCCGTCCCCATCGCAGCGACGTCCGCGAACGTTTCCGGAACAGAAGGTACTGCGCCGTCGATCACCCTTGAGGAGGTACTCAACTTCGTCGCCAGCACGAGGGCAGACCTCCCGATCGTGGTAGACGGCGGCGCCTGTCCCATCGCCAACCACCTCACGATCATCCGCTGCGCAGCAGGCGACACCGAGATAGTCCGCGAAGGGGTCGTGCACCCGCGGGCCGTCGCCGCTGTCCTCGGATGGGCCGGACGGGACCAGACAGCAGCAGGATAATTGCGAACGGCTGATCCCGGTCGGGCCAAGCGATGTCTCGCAACCCAGTAGCGGTACGACTCGGACGGTGGTGGGTCATCGATGGTTACCGGTGTTCTCAGCCTACCGTCCAGAGTTGACCCACCCGCTCACCCCGCCTGCAGCCAGGTGCTCTGCATCGCCGGCATCACCAACATCGCCGCGGCCAACCGCCGCTACGCCCGCGACCCGAACCGACCGCGTTGCCGTGGCCCTACACCGTGGCTGTGGTTGCTTCCTGTCGCACGGTAACCTCCCTCCATGCCCGGCGAAGCGATGCACAAGAAGGGTGCTGACGGGGCGCAGCGCGCGAAGCGCTGGCTCGACGCGACCACTCGGACTCGTGCATCATGGACTAACGAGGACGAAATAGCCGGCGGCCGACTCGAATTTAATTGGCCGCATGCTGGCCAGGAGCCCTACTCCTTCGACGTTGGAGGATTTCTTTACGGAAAGCCGTTTGACAATCATTCATTCATGGCCGAAGTTAAGAACTATTCTGGCGATAGCCTCGGAAATGACTATGACGACTTCCTTGCAAAATGCTACCTGACCTGGCGGGAGAATGCTCGTTGGGCCAATCAATTTATGTTCCTAACGTGGCACCCGTTTCGCATCAAGAGCTGGACTCAGTTGCGCGACCCAGATGCGATCGCCAAGGGGTGCATCGCCAATCGTCGCCGGCTCTTCGGCATCGAGGATGAGGTCGAAGCGCAAGCGCATATCGACACTTCCCTCATCAACGAACTCAAGGATCGCCTTTGGGTTGTCGTTCTCTCCGAGAAACAAGAACAACTCTTGATTTCCGACCAAGATCGCGCTCTGATCGTGTCCTCTCGCATCGAGAAAGGACTAATGTGAGCCAGTTCGGTGACACCATAACCGGCCTGGTGGGCGAGAGTCCATCGGATCGGATCAGTGCTATCAAGGCAGCGGTTGTCGAAAATTTACGTGCCGCCGACAGCCGGATGAAGATCGAGACAACCGATCACTTCAACCACTCCTTTGTGCCGGACCTCGTTCTATCATGGCCGGGTCAAACCGAAAATCGCCGCGTTTTCCTGCGCACGTCATACCGCGTTTGGGACCTGCTTCGTGACGTCGACCTTCTCGCTGGCGATAAACCTATCCTCATGCCGCTCGTGCCAATGCGGGAGCAGGATGACGAAGGCGACTATGCACTGCGTGAACGTACCAAAGAAAGCCGTGTTCTTGTCACCAATCCATATGGATTAGAGGCCTTCACCGATAGACGTGACACCGCGCCGGTCGTAGCGCTATTTACTCACGCGATACTTCAAGGCGGACGTGGGGTTATCACGACAAGCCGGGCCCGCGAGATTAGTGGTCAAGTTGCTGCTGGCTTCTCTGGCGCACGCAATGCCTCCTACCAAGCGACCAGCGCAGCCCTGACAGTCAATGAAACAAATCTTGACCCACGCAGGGCGTCCCAGATGAACCGCCTCCTTCACGCGCTGTGGATCGGTTCAGGCGCTTCTCCCAGTGAATTTCCCGGCGTAACCGACGGGACGGCAACCCTCGATGAGGATGCACTGCGTTTCGTTCTTGAAATGCCCGACCTTGAGGACGACGCTTTCTGGCGCCGCCTCGGTCAGAATCTTACTACTGAACGGCTCTGTCAACTCGCTGACTTCCCAGCAAACGCCAATCTTCAACGGTTGCTGAAAAATTGCGCTCGCCGCCTCACCGCCAAAGCTTGTCGCGTGGTCCCGACTCCGCAGAATCCGATCAACAACCTTCCTCAGTGGTCGATTTCATCAAGCACTCTTACATTGCATTCTCCTCGTTATCGCATACATTTCGCGCCGCGATCGGTCATGGAGTTACCCGCGAACACTTCGGATCGCGCAGCGATATCGGTTTCGGAGCTTAAGAGAAGAGCAGGTGTCGCAGGAGTAGCTGTCTCCGAGGTGCGCCTATCTAACGGTGACGCCACCTTAACTTACGCCTCAAGCGAACGACCCGATGTAGCCCAGGACGACTTCCTGAGCGTCGTCGCCTCTCTCCTCAGCAATGGATTCGTTGCCAGCGTGACGGCGCGAATCGGCATTGGATCAAGAAGCGTGCGATGTTCTTTTGAAACCCTGACCGGCGCCGGGAATGGTAGTGCCCGTTACTTTCTGGCCGAACTTGCCACCGTCGCCGCGCCGCTGCTCGGTCCGATACTCAGGGACGAATTGATTGCCATTCGATCCGCAACCTATTCCGGTGCCGCGGAAAATGAGTCGGCACAGAACTCCGAAAAGGCAGAAGGGGGAGCTCTGTAGCATCTCAAAATACATAACCATAGTGGTCGCAATGTGCACTAGGGAGTCGCACTCCACTGCCATGTTGATGTCACAATTTGGGGGATTTGCAGGGAGGTGCAGCAGCCATGTATAGCGTCAATTCGAGTAGTACTGCCGAGCTACTGCAATACCTGCATGAATCGCTCCATACTCATTTTCAAGGCCTTCACCGTTCGAGGCGACAGCTGGAGACGAGCTCACCGGTGTTCGCCTTGGAACATGGCCTGTCTGGCGACGACCTCGATCTTCTAATGTCGACCGTCCGTTCCGCAGTGCGGAAGGGTCTCGGCGCCGGTAGCCGTCAATGGTGGCTGCCGTTCGTCGTCTACGCGGCTGAGTCCGGCTACCACTATGTCGGCGATGAGTATTGGCCAAGCTTCGAGCAGTCGACCCCCGGTTGGCGCAGCGACCAGCGACCATGGGTGAAAACATCGTTCCAGAGGTTCGCAGCCGAATACGGCGGTGCCGTGCCAACTGGAGCCTTCGCATCCAACTTTACGATCATCGCATGGCCGATCACACACGCGGTTTTGCCCACGTACCTCCAGCGTCAGCTAGCCCAGTTGTTGTTCGATTTCAGGGGCGCGCTTACGTCCGATTTGCTCGATGATCCGGCCAGCCTCGGCGCGCGGTTGGCTCGTCGTGCTACGGCCTACACGGACAGATTCAGGATCTTCTGCGAGAACACGACGCTTGTCGGCCAAGTCGCTGCCGCGCTCCTGTCAGGCGACGAAGAACAGACACCGTACCTCTTGCCGTCGACCCTGGAGCGGATTGTCGAAGGCCTGTCCGAAGAACGGCAGGCCCGTCACTGGCTTAAATCGGCTCAAAGGACTGCGAGCCGTGTTCGCGGTTTCCAGCTGCAGAATGGCGAGACAACCACACCGACCAGGACGAAAGTCGTATCGCGCGCCACTGATCCGCGCCTTCTCCTGCGGCTCGAGACTACGTGGACCGCCTATGCGGCGTTACCCGACCTGACCTCCCTCAGTGCGGAACTGCCGTTTGTGTACGACCAGCTCAGGTCATCGCGCGGCACCGTTAACGGAGCCGCGCGGGCTATACCGCCGAGCGCGTTACTCTACGGCGGACAGGAGGTGCGGCTCGCCAGGTGGCCGCAGCCGGACCGGCCGTTTCTGCAGTTGGAACGGGGCGACGGGAAGACCAACCGCGTGCTTGCCGACGAGTGCGTCATCACCCACGGGCCGTGGTGGGTGTTCCGACTATACGGCACCGGCTTGGCAGTTGAGGTCAAGGGCAAGATCGTTCGTCCTGGTCGTCGTTACCTCCTCGTCGCGTCTGCGGCCACAACTCCGCCTGTGGTCCCGTGGTTGTCACAGGTCGCTATCGACGTGCAGGGGGTCAACGCCTACGAGCTATCGATTCCCGAGCAGACCAGCGAGTCTCACGAGGCTGCGTTACGTGATAGCGGCATTGCGGTCATGTCGCACGTCGAGATTCGCCCGGTAGGGATCGTCGCAAGTGTGTGGGATGGCGACGGCGAGGTCGAGTGGCTCGCTGGCGAGCCGGCCATGCTTGGCCTGAGATCTGATCTCCTTCCTCTGCGTTGCCGGGTGAGCGTGGACGGAGTCACCTACTTCCTCGAGTGGTCGCCTGGTGAGGTCGAACTAGTGTTCTCACTAGAGGGACTTGCCGTTGGTACACACGATCTCAACGCCGTACTTCTTGGAGAGGGCGGGCGGAAACTTGCCGCTGGCTCGCTCGACATAACGATTCGTGATCCGCAGGTTCGTGCAGAAGGTGCTTCAGTTGGTGAGGGCATCCGGATGCTTGCTGCGCCTGCCCGTCCAACGTTGAGTGACCTCTGGGATGATCGCGCAACCATCAGTATCGATGGTCCGGCGGGAGCCAGCGCAGAACTGCTGGTTACGCTTCGCGGCGGTGACGACCAGGCCGTGGCCGTATTGAAGCGGTCGATCCGCATGCCTGTCGACGCGGCATCGTGGAAGGCAACGGCGAAGGCGGTCCGCGCCGACAGGCGTTTCCGCGATGCGTACGACCAGGCCGAGTCATGCGTCGTCAGTGTGAGGCGGGAGGGAGTCGGGTTTGCGGCTCTAACCTGCGAACGCGGCTTCCAGCCACTTCGCTGGCACTTCATGCGGTCGCACGATGGTCAGGTCGTTGCTAGTCTGGTCGACCGGACTGACGGGGGCAGTACCGTGGTCGACTTTTTCGCCGTAGAAGCGCCGTTAATCGCTGTTCCGAAGTTAGCAACTGAACCGTTCGACGTGCCCGCCAGGGGCGGCCTCGCGGTCGCACGAGCGGGAGATGTGACGGCTGCCGTGGTCCTGCCGACAAATCCAAACGCGGTTTTTCAGCTTGCGCCTGCTCAACCGGCGATTTCGCCTCCGTCACGGTCAACGGATTCGATCCTTCACGTTGCCCGAGCGCATCAACAGTGGCTCAACGCTGATCTGCCGGCCGACGTCGTCGCCATGTACGAGCAGCAGATAGTCGGCGATGCGATCGCTCGATCCATTGGCACCGCAGTCGGTGGCAGTCACTGGGCCCGCCTAGAGCGGCGACTGGCCACCGCGGGCGAGGCTGCCGACTACCTCCAAACCATGCAGGAGGCGGTTGGCGTCATCGGTCAGCATAAGGCGATCGCGTCAACCATCGCTTTGAGCCTTTACAAGTGGCTTACGCCCGAAAGTTTGTTGACCGGCTTCGAGCAGGTCATGCTGCCTTTCCTTGCCTCCTATGGAATCATCGACAGGCCAGCGACACCCCGATTTCTCCTGATGCTCGCCGGGCGCCCTGACTACATCAGTGAGTGGGAGAAGTCGGAAGCGGAGTTCATCCTAGATCGCGTCCTCCAGTCACCAATACTTTACCGCGTGGCACGATTCGCAATGCTCGGCACTCGTGCACTCAGCGATGCCAATGACGGACAGCGGGGGTGTTAGTGAAGCTCGCAAAGTTGTCTACTGAAGAAGCGTCGCGTCTCGCCGTTGCGACGTTGAAATTGGACGCAGAAAGCGTCGATCTTGGGTCGCGCGAAGGAGTATCGGCGTCGCTGCGCCGTGCCGCGTCTTTTATGTGTCCAACCAGTCCCAATCGTCTGGTCGACGCCGTGTTTAGCGCGATGCGCCCTCTACGCACGTGTGAACTCAGCCGCGATGATGTCGTTGATACGCTTGAGTTGCTAGTGGCGTCTGGCGACCTGCTTGAGCTCCGACGTGAAAACGGGAGATCGACCCGGCTGCTTTACCTAGCGCCTCCGTCATACATCGAGCTGGTTCCTGGCACATATCTCCTCATGGGCATCCGGCCGTTTGATGCACCGCTTCTTGAGGACGACCTCGCGCTCGACATCGACTACGAGAATCACACTCGTATTTTGAAACTCGATTCTTCGACGGCTACTTCCAGACTGGGGGCCCTCGGACTTCAGCGCGTCATGAGAAAACGCTGGGTGGCAAGTCCTGCACCGGAATTGCCAAAAGAGTTGATCGGTCGTTTCCGAGCGCGCCTCGATGTCGCGGGCGAGGCTGGTCAACTCGATGGCCTCTACATCCTCGATCCGTTGTCGTCCGTCCGCTACTACCGGGGGCGTTGGCGCGTGCCGGTGCCCTCTGACACAGGCGACTTCGTTGCGCGGCGTCCACAGGCTTATGGTGCCGATCTGTGGTGCTTGCTCCGCCTGCAGGAGGGCTTCCCCCAACGCATCATCGACCTGCCGGTCGAGGATTCCGTGGTTCCTGGACGCGATGAAGCGTGGCGCTACCAGGCGGCCGTCGACGCGTTAAGCGGCTCCCCGCAGCAATTCCGCATTCGGCAAGGTGTGACGCGTGACGCCACCTTCGATTTCTTCTTACCCCTGCCTGGATTCGCTGAGCGCTACCTGCAACTTGTCGGTCTTTCGCTCGGTAAGACGGCAGGTGCACTGTTCTCGTTTCGGGTGCCGCACGCCGTAGCCGGCGAGGTTGCGGCGTTTCTAACTGACATGCTGTGGATGGCTCAAGAGGGGGAAGCGAGTGGGGTCCGAAACGCTCACCATCGCCGAGACGATCGCTGAGATCCGAACGGCGTTGAGGGATTATATCGAAGCGACGTATCATGTCGGTCACCCCGCAATCATTGAACAGCGTCGTCAGTTGCTGGAAACCGAGGGCGTGCTATTTAGAGCACCGTTCATCGAGAGCACGCCGAGGTACCAGACGAATCGGCGTTTCGCAGATTTGGATCTTGATCCAGCGGTTCACCAGCTTCTGGGGATGCTAACCAAGAAGGCTGGCGATCTCGATCGGCTGCTCTATGACCCGCCGTACACGCACCAGGCTGAGGCGCTGGAGTGGACCTCGCGCGATGGTATGAGCCTAGCAATTACGACCGGTACCGGCTCCGGCAAGACTGAGTCATTCCTGTTGCCGATGTTAGCCAAACTGGCGGCCGAGGCAGCACATAGGCCGTCATCCTTTAAAGCGCCTGCCGTCCGAGCCTTGATCCTCTACCCAATGAACGCCCTGGTGAACGACCAACTCGGGCGTCTGCGACTCCTGCTCGGCGACCCGCGGGTAACGACCCAGTTCGACGCGTGGGCGGGGCGGCCAGCGCGATTCGCGAGGTACACAAGCCGCACTTTGTATCCGGGCGTTCGCACGGTGAAGAAGGACCAGCAGCGTCTCAACTCGATCGAGGAGTTCTACATGCTCCTTATCGACCAGGCAGCCGACCCGGCATCACCTTGGCATCAGCAGGCAACGGCGCTGAAGGAGAAGCTCGAAGCGCGGGGCAAGTGGCCGGCCAAGCCAGACCTCAAGGCTTGGTACGGCCTAAAGGGCTCCCGCTGGCAGGACAAGGATAAGAATTATCTCCGGGCGGTCACGCGGCCAGACGACGCGGAGTTGCTGACGCGTCACGAGGTAATTACGGCGCCACCAGATGCCCTGATCACCAACTACTCGATGCTGGAGTACATGTTGATGCGGCCACTCGAGCGGCCGATCTTCGATGCCACACGTCAGTGGCTGGGCGATAATCCCGACGAGAAGTTCCTCCTAATCGTGGACGAGGCTCACCTCTACCGTGGGGCAGCTGGGGCAGAGGTCAGTCTGCTACTGCGTCGGCTGCGCTCTCGGCTGGAGATTCCAGCGGAGCGTCTCCAGGTGATCTGTACCAGCGCTAGCTTTACGAGTCCTGAGTACGCTCGCGACTTTGCGGCCCAACTTGCCGGCAAGGATGTAAGCGACTTCCGTACCGTCACCAGCAAGTCGGCCCTCCGGGCTGGCGCCAGCGCCGGCACCGATGCGGATGCGGTAACGCTCGCAGCCGTTCCGCTCGACGACTTCTACGCTGGCGAGACTGACGCAGAACGCGCCGAGGCCATCGCCGACCTGCTGACGTATCGGGGGGTGAGGGACGGCGGTCGCGGCATCGGTGTACTGCTCGATGAAGCACTTGCGTCGTACGGACCGATGAACCTACTCGTCAACGAGACCATGCAGAAGGCTCAGCCGGTCGGCGAGCTTGGTCGGGTGATCTTTCCTGGCGTTGAGTCCTCGCTTGCCGACCGAGCCGTGACGACACTCGTTGCTCTGGGGAGTGCTGCGAGGCGGACGGCTGACCAGCCGGGCCTGCTCCCTTGTCGCATCCACGCCTTCTTCCGTGGACTCCCTGGGCTGTGGGCCTGCCTTGACGACAAGTGCGATGCTCTCAACCGCAGTACGTTGCCGTCCGAGTTTGGGCCAATAGGGAAACTTTACGCTCAGCCCCAGGCAACGTGCGACTGCGGTGCTCGGGTGTTCGAGTTCTACACCTGCCGCCACTGCGGCTCGGCATACGCGCGTGGCTACACCGATGACTTAGCAGACCCATCGTTCCTTTGGCACGAGCAAGGGGGCGCTTTCCAGAGCACTGCCGGCTCGATCCCGGAGCTATTTGCACTTGACTTGCTCCTCGAAGAGCCTTCGGCTGGTCAGGTAGAAGTCGCCGAAATCGACCTCGTGACAGGCCGCCTTAACCCGCCGAATACCCCGACTCGCGGGCGGGTCGTTTTTATTCCGAAGCTGCGGAGCGGCGAGACCGTGACGACCGACGACGGAGACGACGGTGACGACGAGGCTGAGGCGAACGGAGAGTTCAAGCCGTGTGGCGTTTGTGGCCAACTTGCGGGTTTTGGTCGCTCGTCTGTCCAGGACCATCAGACTAAGGGTGACCAACCTTTCCAGGCTCTCGTCGCCCGGCAGATCGAGGTACAGCCACCAAGCGCGCCATATACGGACTTTGCACCTTTGCGAGGTCGGAAGGTGCTGGCGTTCTCCGACTCGCGTCAAGTTGCCGCGCGCCTGGCACCGAATCTGCAGGCATACTCGATGCGAGACGTAATTCGTCCGTTGATCCTTCGAGGGTGGACTGACCTGACGGCACAGCAGGGAATAGGTCCGCAGTTGAGCCTGGAGCAGCTTTACCTTGCCGTTTTGGTTGGCGCCAAGGAACTCAAAGTGCGGCTGCGACCTGAGCTCCGACAGGCTGAGTCGCTCCACGTCCTCCGGGACGTCGGCAAGGCTATCGACAACGGTGCCCTAAACGGCAACCTCGCCGCAACGTTGGAGCTTCGCACGTTGACGGCTGTCCCGCCTCAGGCGTTACTGCGCGCCATTTACGCTACCCTTACCGATAAATACTACGGCCTAAGCTCGCTCGGACTTGCTTCCCTGCGAGAGAAGACGAGCCTAACGGGCGAGTTGGTCGCAGAGCTTCCGCGCATTGATGGAATTGCGATCACCGAAAGTGAAAAGCTCGCCCTGCTGCGCATGTGGCTAGCTCAGTGGGGAACCACGGCCCGCGGTATCTGGTTCTCGTCGATGACCGAGGAATGGTGGCGCCAGAAGGGCGGCGTGAAACCGCACTCGGGGAACTTTCAGGCCATCGAAAGTTGGCTCGGCACACCGGCAGCGAGGAAGACGTTCAAGCAGACCTGGCTCCCCGTTCTTCAGACCAAGTTCTGCGAGCGCAGCGGTCAGAAGTTCCGTCTGTTGGCAGGCAACGTCGCCCTGGCTCCTGGTGGCGAGTGGGGATACTGCGAACGCTGCCGCTTCACGCAACGGCCATTCCCCGGATCGGAAAAGTGCATCAATTGTGGCACTTCTAAGGTCCGCACCCTGGACCCCGACACCGACGCTGTCTTCCAAGCGCGCAAGGGCTACTACCGTGCGAGTACCTCTCGCGCCCTACAGACGCCACCGGCCCAACCCATGAGCATCATCGCAGCCGAGCACACTGCGCAGCTCAATGTTTCGCAGTCCGACGATGTCTTCTCACGCGCCGAGGAGTACGAGTTACTGTTCCAGGACGTAAACGTAGGCCTGCCACGACCAGGCGAGCCGGAGCGGACCGCCATCGACGTGCTGTCATGCACGACGACGATGGAGGTCGGCATCGACATCGGCAGCCTCTCCGGGGTGGCGCTGCGGAACATGCCGCCCTCACGCGCTAACTATCAGCAGCGCGCTGGTCGTGCGGGGCGTCGCGGGAACGCGGTGGCGACGGTGATCGCCTTCGGCAGCGCGGACACCCACGACGATCACTACTTTCGCAATCCCGACCTAATGATCCGCGGGCAGGTCGACGACCCGATCTTGACACTGGACAACGATGAGATCGCACGGCGCCACGTCACCGCCTATCTGCTTCAGCGCTACAACCAAGACCGGCTACCCACCATCGATCCCGAGGAACAACCGCAGTTGTTCGAGGTGCTGGGCACGGTGCCTGAGTTCGTTGGTACCACCTCGCCGCTCAACCGCACTGATTTCGAGGAATGGTTGAATCAGCACGAAGCGTCCCTGCGCGGCGATGTCGACTCTTGGCTACCGTCCGAACTGGCGCCGGCTGACCGCGACGCTGTCCTCAATGGTTTGATCACCAGGACGCTGCGCGATATCGACGAGGCTCTTAACCTCGAACCCGATGGCAGCCTCCCGCAGGCCGACGTGGGAGACGCGGCGCCCGCAGAAAGTGAAGTCGAGGATGGTGGCCCTACGGAAGACGGCGCAAAATTGCCGACCGAGCAGCGAAGCCAAACCAATCTGCTCGACCGGCTGCTATACAAAGGCGTGCTACCGCGATACGCCTTTCCCACGGACGTGGTCTCCTTTCATGTATTCGACCGGGACAGATCAGAGCCGTTCCACACTGTGTCCCGCTACGAGCCCAGCCAGGGATTGCCGATCGCGCTCAGCCAATACGCGCCGGGCAAGGTGGTGTGGATCGACAACAAAGAATGGACATCGGGCGCAATTTATGCGCCACTCCGCAAGGAACTTTCCCAGGCGTGGCGTGACAGATGGCTTTACTTTGAGTGCCAGGTCTGCCACTACGCAAAGCACTTCCCATATGACAAAGCGGAGCGGGGCGAGGAGCGTGATTGCCCAGCCTGCAATGCTGTCGGCAAGTTTGGCAAGGCAATGAATTGGATGCGTCCACCTGGATTTGCCCACCGGGTAAGCGATGATCCAGGCACGAGCCCAGACGATGCACCGGCAAATAGCTACGCAACGAGAGCAAAGCTGGTCGCAGAGGGCCCAGAGGAGGAGGATGCCTGGGATCGCGTCACGGATCGCCTTGAGCAGACCTATCGGCGCGACACGCTGCTGGTCACTAACACCGGGCCGAAAAGTGAGGGCTACAGCTACTGTACCCGTTGTGGCCTAATCGAGCCCACAAAGGGTGCGACCGGCATTGTGGCTGGCACTCATCCAAAGCCATATCCCAACGAGCGCGAGCCGGATTGTCAGGGATCGGCATCATCTCGTGGCTTGGTGCTTGGCACCGACTTTATCTCTGACGTGCTGCTGGTTCGGATCCAGGTTGAGAAGCCTCTCACTTTGCGCCCAGAGCTTCTGTCCACTCAAGTAGCACTACGAACGATCGCTGAAGCCCTCACCATAGCAGCGACCGGCGAACTCGATGTCGATGCAACCGAACTCCAGGCTGAATACCGCCCGGCGCTAACTCAGGCCATCAATGACGGTCTCGAGGCCGAAATCTACCTCTACGACACCCTGGCCGGCGGCGCCGGGTTCACTCGCCGAGTCCATGGGTACGGCCGATTGATCTTCGAGAAGGCACTCGACCGATTGGAGGAATGTCCATCGGACTGCGACGCGTCCTGCTATAGGTGTTTGCGGAGCTTTCGAAACCGATTTGAGCACGGCTTGCTCGACCGGAAGATCGGAGCGGCATTGCTGAAGTACGTCCTGAACGGCACGATGCCAGCCCTCGACACTGTGCGAGTCAACCAGTCGATCGACAAGCTGCTCGCCGACCTGCGAAGTCGAGATATTGGAGGGGTCGAGTTCAGGAAAGACGAACCTGTCGAAATTGAGGGCATCGGAACGATCAACGCGCCGATCCTTGCTCGTGCGAATGGGCGCGATCGGATCTTCTACATCCAGAGCCCGTTGACCCGCGACGTTCCGCCCACCCGTGAGCTGCGGGAAGCCAAGGAACTGGGCGGTGTGCCGATACACCCAGTCGACGACATGATCGTCGTGCGCAACCTACCCGTCGCGAGTCAGCAGGTGCTCAAGTTGCTCCTCTGAGTCCGTAGAAACGGACTACGGCTCAGGAGTTGCGGCGTCGCTGGCGCTGCTTCCTGAGCCGCCAGTCGCGGTGCGCTAAGCCTGGCGTGCGATCGCATCTCCGGGGAAGGCCACGGGCAGCAACTCGTCGTCCATCGAAAGTGGAACGCGTGCGCCGTGCCTAATCGGGCGAACCAGCCGGTGCTGTTGCATTGACTCCCGGACGTGCTTCTGCGCAGCACGGTTGCGACCCCACCGCTCTAGCCACCACTGCGCCACCGACTGTCCTTCGTCACTTGGCTCGGGGTCAACCAAGTACAAGGGTTCCTTGTCAATCCCAAGAGAGTAGTCACGTACGTTGGCAACCAGAGGTACGCCGTACAGGATCCGCTCACGCCCGTGTTTTAGTAACTCATTCGTTGGCCATCCGAGAGAGGCAAGGCCGAGGCGTACCTTTCGAAGCCGAGGGCTGACGCCTTCGCCGAACAGGCTATTGACACGGACACGCCCACCTGTGTGTTCCGAGAGTCGGACCAACGCCTCCACGGTCTCATCAGAGAAGTGGGACGTGCCGAACGACCGTGAACGCCCCAGTTCCGAGAACCCCATGCGCGCGTGCTCTGGCCCACCCATCACGCTGGCTGGCCAGAATAGACGGTTGTACTGGCTCGACCCCGTCCCGTAAAGCGAGGTCGTACTTAGGACCGACAGCCGAGCCTCGCGCATGATCGGCCGACCAGCCATTGCCGAGGCAATCTCGCTTGGCCGGCGGTACTTGTCCTTGTACGCCGCCAGCACAACAGGTGAGACAGCCAGAGCCCCGACCAACTTGCCGGCAGCTAAGGCGTTGTATGGTGCAACGGCGCCGCAGATGGTCAAATCGGCGATGACGGTCCCGACACGCTCGCCTCGGGCCCGCCGAATAAGGCGCCCGATCTGCGTCCTCGCTTTTGAGTTGCCTAGAGCTCGCCTTAGGCGGGAGGCTGTCGGCTTCGGGGCAAAGTAAGTTCCGAGAACGCTCCTGATCTCCAGCGTTTCTGCAAGCAGAGCTGAGCGTTTCGACCGGAACAGATGGGTTTCGGCCCGCTCAATCCATGCATCAGTCTCGATGTTCCGCACTTCGCGGATAGGTCCGCCACGGTGATGTTTGGCGCGATGCCGCTCGGCGTCGGCGCGTAGCCGAGCGATCACGTCATTCGTTGGCACCTTCAGATCATCCGGTTGCAGGACGCCGTCCCGCAGGAGATCGTCAACGTAAATCTCACCCTGCTGCGCGTCGATCCGACGCGCCAACCAGCGGGCAAGGCGGTCCGTTGGGTCATCCTCGATCGCGGCTAGGACCTGCTTAGTGTCCCATCCCATCCAGGAATCGCGCTCCGCAATCTGAACGACAGGGCTGGAGATTGCCGCAAGTCCGATTACTGCGTGGTACTCGGTCGCCGCATCGCGGATTAGGATCGGCATCGAGCGTCCAGGGATGGTCGAGTATGCGTTAGACCACGTGTGGCGAAAGTATCGCCAGATGTCGTGTAGATTGAAGCCGGTCATTTCGCACGTCGCCGAAGAGTCCACGATCTGCACGTAGGGCTGGATCGTGTCGGTCGCATCCGGGTTGGCTTCCAGAGAGTCCGCGAGTTCTCGACCGTCGCGCATAAGATTAAAGATTGAGATGAGTCGGTCACCACGTTGATGTGTACGCTCCATGCTCTCGACGAAGCGCCGCACGCTTGGCTGGCGAAGTTGCGCATCGCGTCGAATGTGCTCTTGTCGCCGGACCCGTGCCTTCTCTATCTCGCGGTCAACATGTGTCTGCGGCGGGCAGAGCAATGGACCAAACTTGTCGATGTCGATGGCCCAGCCCTGGTCCACGAGATCGATGACTGTATGCGCGGCAGCGGCGAGCCCTGGCTGGTTGTAGATGTCGCCTAGTTCAGCAGCTTTGAGCCAATAGGCGTGCTCAAGAGGAGCGCCGGGGTCGAATTTTTCCGCGGCCAGCAGTCGGCAAAGCCTGCTAAATCCCTGCCTTTCCTTCCGGGTAGCCCCCAGTGGAAGAACGAGCGGCAGGTACTTTGCGTCGTTGTCGGTCATGACTTGCGTAGCATCCGTCCATAGTTGCTGCTCCAGATTCGGAGCAGGTCGTCAAAGTGCTGGCCGGACTTCTCCATTTGAGCGGCGCTACGTGCGAACGAAAGCAAGAACAGTTCCAGGGATGTCCGAAGCTCCATGGCGGCCTCGCTTTCGATCGATTGAAGCGGTCGATACAGCGCTGCGAAAGCTGGATGGTCGACGTTAAGTGTGAGGTCGAGCATTCGCTGCGTGAGGGTCGATCGAAACATCGACTCCACGGGCATCGGCTCCGACCCAATCCTGTAGGTCAGCGCGCCGCCTCGTCGTCCGGAGGTGATGACGGGGAGATCGCGATCGGCCGCGGCGGCGATTCGACAGGAAGTCTCAGCTGCCGTCTGAAATTTGACTTCCTCAAAAGCCTGACGAACGCGGGCATTCAGCAGGCGGGCGATGGACTCGAGCTCCGGCTCGACCGCCTCACGTAGCGCGGCCGACGGACGGACGCCTTGTTTGTTGATGGTGATGCCGAAGTGCTCGTCCAGCACGGGCTCGAACTCGATCTCGCAGCGCCACCAATCGTCATAGTTCTCCTTGCGCTTCGCTCCCATGAGGTGCCAGCCGCTCGCGATTTCACGCCCCGCGCGCAGGATTGAGACGCCGCCTTGGCCGACGATGCCGATACGGCGCTTGGTAGCGTTGTCCAAACCATGCCATCGATTTACGGGGAGCATCGCGAACCGCACGGTCACTGCGGATGTCTCACCGGTACTCGTCTCCAACTCGATCTCCAGCGGCTGAAACTCGAGCCGCGCGGTTGCGCGCTCGACCTTCGTGCTGAGCAGCATCGGGTCGACGGGCTCCACCTGCGATCCGTTGATCGTCATAGCAATACCAGAAGTGAGAAACCGCCGGTAGATTCGGCCTAGGGCGCGGTGCAGGGAGCGCTCCAGCCATGCCAGACGACGGTACTCAATCCGATCACACTGCATCCAACGAACGCGGCAGCCTGACGTACTGATGCTCGTGGACGATCCGCGCCGGGCGGTTAGGTTTGGGCTGGATCCTGCAGCAATTGCGTCGACGTCGAGCGCGACCCATTGCTCGGCTGCACCGTCACGCCAGGTTGTCACCTCGACACGTCGTGCTTGACTGAGGCTGGCCGCCGGCAGTCCCATCCCGAACCGTCCAAACGACTGCCGAGCGTCGAACCGGGACGATCCCCCGAACCGCAGGCAGGTTTCCAGTTCGTCCTTGGACATACCGACGCCGTTGTCCTCGACAACGATCTCCGGTAGGGCATCGGTGGACCACCCGATGCTGATGGCGATGTTCGTCGCCTCCGCCTGCAAGGAGTTGTCGACCAGTTCAGCGAGCGCCGTGGACAGACTCAGATACCCAGACTCCCGGACTGCCCGGATGAAGTTCGAGGAGACCACGAGATCGTCGACTGGGTGATGTTGTCGGCTCATGATCCTCCGTGCGTTGACGCGAAACCCTCTGGCCTCAGAGTAGCTGCTCGAGAGGTTCCAGAACACGGGGCATCTGCGCTGGATCGCAGCCTCACGCCCGAGTCGTTACGGTCACTGTGACTCGCTTCGTCTTGGCCGGTTCGGTCAGGTCGAGTCCCTGCCCGCTGGCGAGTAGGAGGCGGACTGTGGGGCGCGAGGCACCTGCAACCATCACGTACGGCTGAGCGTTTTCCAACCAGACCAACTTGCCCGTCCGCTGGAGGTCGAAGACGATGACGTGGAGGCTGGTAGAGATGGAGACGAGCCGGCTTTCGACTGACGCCCTCTCGACTGCATCGCCGACGACGGCCTCTGGGAGGGGCGAGGTCGACTTCAACGAGTTGATCCCGAGCACCTGGAGGGTCGCGATCACCTCACCCCGGAGGCGGTCCAGAATCGCCTGAATCTCATCAACAGTCTGAGCGGCAGTCACGAAGGCATTATCTCGCCGTCGCCAGCTGGGTTGGCATCCCGGTCGGGCTGGGGGCGGACGTCAGCTGCCTTCTCCTAGTCGCCCGACAATGATGTGACCCGCCTCCGCGCTGTTTTTCTGTGGACAACACGTCAGATCCGCTCGACTGTTCGGCGGCTGTCTTCCGCCGTAGCACCCGGTTCCCAACTCCGGCCGGTCCCCGCCCCGAGCCGGCCGCCGGCCGTCGCCCGATGTGGTTCGACAACGCGAAGCGCAGAACTTCAGAGATTCGTCCGGTTCACGCGGACGGGTTCGATTCCCGTTGGCGCCACGCTTACTGGGTGAAGGGTTCGTCGTGGTCGTATGCGGTTCGCAAATTAAGCGCCTTATGCGCTTTTGCGATGACCCAAAGCCGAGAACCGCGCCAACGGTGGCAGAGGGCCGACTGCACGCGGTGACCATCGCGATTCAACAGTAGTGGTCGGACGACTAGGGGCTGCAGCGCCGGTGCTGATGAATCGGTTCAGCGTGGCGGCGCTACGACGGGCGGTATGCACTGGCCGGTCAGGGTATCCGCCGACGGACAGCCGATAGCGTCACAATCGGGCCCTGAGCTGCGGGTATGCGGTTCTTATTCTGCCAACTATGGTCCACCAAAGTTCGCGCAGGTCGACGGCTCGTTACCGCAGTGAGGGTAACGGGCCGTTCCCATGTTGGTGCTTACCATGGGAGCACAAGATCATGTCCGCCGCGGGGTGCGATGGTTGCGTCCGGCCGAGCGGGCTGGTCGGGTGTTTCCGCGAGGCTCCGCCAGCCGGTGGGTCGGACGCTGGACTCCTGGCGATGGGCGTGGCCGCTCCTGTGCTTCGAGGACGCGGAGAGGTTGATTGGAGTGGCGTTGCTGCGCTGCGGCTGCCCGTGCCGCCGGTGCACCGAACACCTGTGCTCGGTCGGCTCAGGCTGGGAAGCGCCTGTGGGCCGGAGACTCAGATCGCCGCGACGCATACCCCGAGACGGCGTTACCGGCTACCACTTGCAGTCGGGGGAGGCCGGTCTGAGCTGACCCGATCGAGCTTCTGATCCGTAGTCAGATGACTAGTGGTCGTGAGGGCAGTCCAGAACGCAACGTCTAGTCCAAACGGGGGATGCCAGTCCAGCCGCAGCCGGTGGGTCCAGCCCAGGTCAGGCACGGTTACGGACGCACACGCAGGCGAAAGTCCAGAAAAGGCCCGGCAAATCCAGTTAGTAAGCCGACGTCCGAGCACCATCCCCACCAGCTCGATGAAGACTTGCGGCCCCCTACGGCAACCGATGAGTTGACCTCTGATGGCATGAAGCTGAGACGCAGAATCCACCGCGCGTGACGCCGTCCAGCCAGCCCGACGGCGCCCGAGCACCATCCGAGCACCAACGATCGCCACCCAGACCAACCACGGCCGCACCTGCGATACCCCGCCCGCTTCCCTAAAACAGATGCGGAGCCACATTGAGAGGCAGTTACTTTCAGTAACCAAATGTGGTGGCCGGCCCTCTGCGAGACCGCAGCCAGCCAGCGCATTCAGAGCGGCGAAGCTGCCAAGGCCGCACAAGACGGGTCCTGCTCGGCTGCCGGCGGGGTCGACCAGGGCCGCTGCCCGTGCCAACCAATAGTTCTGTTCGGCGAACGAAATTCCTACATCCGCTCATGCCGCCGTCCGCGCTCGGCGCGTCGCGAGCAATGGCTCTGGCGGAGGGCCGGCGAGCGGTTGCGGGTACAACGCCCGCCGGCGCAATCAAGAGTACGAGGCCAGCGGTCCGGCACCAGCCGGAGTGTTCGCAATGCCGCCGATCGTATGCGGTTGGGTGTCTGTCAAAGTTGCGGCGAGCGAAGCCGCGTGGGCATGACCTCCCCGCCGTTGACCCGTACGAGCTCGTCGAGGATCTCGACGAGCCGCTGTTGGGTAACGCCGTCCTCGCTCCCGACGAACATCCTGTCGGCCGGCTGCTTCGGCAGGAAGGCCGCAACGTCGACACGCGGTCCGTAAAACAGGCAGACCTCGGCATCGAGCGACTCGCTCGACATGCGCAGCAGCCACGTAGGGTCCATGCCTGCCGAATCGAGAAGGCCTTCGAGCGCGATGGACAGCAATGACGCGTTCGCCTGAGTCCAGGAACGAAGGGCGTCTCCGAGTTCCTGGTCTCGACTTTCGTAAGGCTCGTCGGCTCGCTGATCCGGTGGTCGCATTTGCCGAACGTAGTGTTGGATGTCGCCCGACAGGTACACGGGACCCCTCAAGATCAATTACTCTTTTGCCGCACCCATCGCGCGTCACTGTGTACTACCTGTCGGCACCCCGCGTGCTGTCTGGGTGTCCTGCGTCGCAGTCGGACGCGCGACGGTGGGGTCGGCTTCGGTGATGTCAGCGGTACTCGCCGACAACCGTGATGGTGCCGACGATGTTGGCGTTGAGTTCCGCCAGGTCGTCGGCGGGGATCCAGTACTCGAGGATGGTTCGTCCGCCGACCTGATGGACGTCGTATCGATCGAGGAACGAGCGCCGGACCTCGAACCTGGTCACGTATCCCGCACCGGAGGCGGGGACGTTCCAGTCCCGGGCAATCATGGAGGCGTACTCCTCGTTCAGCACCGGGTAGAAGATCGGCTGGTCCGGAAGCCGTGGCGGCCAGGCACGCCAGTTCGACTTCTCCACCAACGCCAGTTCCTCCGGACCTGTCGGCCTCCACAAGCTCACCGTCTCGAGGTTCTCCACAGCTTTATGATCGTCCGGCACGTGGCCGCCAGCCACCGATTTCCCACCCGGCGGCCCAGATCAGACCCCCGCCCGGATCTGCCGCTGATAGCGCTCGCAGCGGCTGGCGAGGGGTCACGCTGCGCGTCTTCCGGACGACCGGCCGGACGGCGACGGGGCCGGTCAGTCTGGGGTGAACAGGCCCTGGATGCCCACCACGACGGCGATGACGCCGAAGACGGCCAGCAGCAGACCCACGCCGGGGCGTGCCGGGCGGTCGGCGGAGGGCGCTCGGCCGGTCAGCCGGTGCCACAGCAGGGCCACGCCGACGCCGATACCGACCACCTCGAAGTGGAAGACGTGCGGCCCAGAGAAGAGGTGGACCAGCAGGTAATAGCCGCCCGCCACTAGGGCCACGACCCCGACGATCCAGCCCCACGGCGCGACCTGGGCGGCGAACCGTTCGAAGCCGTGGCCGACGCGCGGCACTTGACGCAGCAGGGCGGTGGCGAGCAGCAGCCCGCCTAGAATGTTGGCGAGGTCCAACAGGAGCGCCATGATCATGCGGGGCCGCTTACCCGTTCCGGGAGCGCTCCCAAACCGCGTGGCGGAGCTGGGCGGCTCCTTGCCGCGTGCCGGTCGTTGACCTGCGCCCCAGCGCTTTCCGGATTCGCCGCGAGGCGAGCAACTAATCAGACCGACGTGCTTGAGCGCTACCGGCGGTGGCTTTCCACCAGGCGGTCAGTCGCTCGGCCGCTGGTGCGGTCTGCACGAGGCCGGAAGACATACCGAAGTGACCAGTGATCTCGCCGTCGAGGAACAAGCTGACCTCCCTGGGGCCGGCTCCGAATGACGACAGCCGTGTCACGGTCGACTACGCCGATGGCACCCGAGCAGCGATCATCTCGGTCGGTGAATGGCACACCGACACGGGTCTCGGCAACGGGCACTGGACCGTATTGGTGCCGTCAGCGATGCCCACGCCCGAGCCCTGATGACGCTCCGTCAATCAAGCAATCTCGCGTAGTCGGGTAGCGCGGGATTATTGGCAGTGCGCCATCACCTCGTGCTGCGACCTGTGCCCGGCGCTGCGTGGGTGACGCATCAGACGGTCGAACGCCAAGGCGGTTCGGACCCCCGCACCAGCGGGCGATAGAAAGCCTCGGTGCGTCCGGCGACCGGGGGCGCTACTGCGGCCTCGCCAGCGCATTCATCTGCCAAGATAATGCGTCCACTCAGCTTGAATATCAGTAGCTCACTTTCGGTTTTTTTTATTAACTTTAACGCGCGTTCTCAAGTTGTCTAGAGATGCGCGCTACGAGATGCAAATCGGAGCAGTGTTTTCACCAAGCGAATACGTGGTCGAATCGTTGGACCCGATGTCATGCCCGACGCTCGCGCAGATATGCTGAATCATCTGGGCTGAAGAAGGCCCATTGACTCCCCACAATCTGACCGTATTGTCGTCGGCCCCGCTGGCGAGTGTCTTACCGTAACAACTGGTGCGCCGGTTGGTGGCGAAGTTGTAAGAGTACTTTTCGCCGACGTGACTCAGGGCCCAGTTGGCAGCCGCGTCACGGTTGGCCTGGGACGTACTCAGATACGTCTCTTGCGCACCTTTATCCACGTTTCGGTCTCGGTATCCTACCGTGCGCACGCCCTGGCCGAGTCGCCATATTGGGACCACACTCGTCGTGTACCAGAACTGGCGTGTGACGGCGAACACATAGTATGTGTTCCTCGGTGTCGGGGTCCTTCGCACCGACCTGGACGCGCAGGACGATGAGCATCGCGATCGCGGCCGGGCTGAGCACGGCCATCCAGCCCGAGGTCCATAATTCGGGCGGCAGCTGGATGTAGCGGTGGATATGCGCGGCCTGGGGCTTGTTGCGGCGCAGCCGGTTGAACGCCAGGCCGGGCGTCTCGTAGTCTGGTGGCCGCCCCGCATTTCGGACACCGCTGGTCACGCCGGGAAACAGCCGTACGCTCATAGCCTCACCGTTGCCGTCCACTCGGACGGGACGTCGCCGACCGGATATTCAGGGCTCGTCAACAGAATGACGGCCTTCGATGGCGCTGCTGTGTGAGAATGAGTCAATGGACGACGGTCTTTCCGGCATCGTGTCATTGGAGGACGTTGCGCGGGTATTGCGGCAGCTGCGCCGCCGGGAGGCCCGTGAGCAGTGCCGTCCGGAGCTGACCTATCGGGAGATTGCGGTCAAGACCGGCTGGTCCGTCGGTGCTATCGGCGGCTATTTCTCCGGGACGTTTCTTCCCTCCACGATCAGGTTCGATACCTTGGTCCGGCTGCTGGGCGCGACCCCCGCCGAGCAGGGCGCGCTGGCCACCGCCCGAGATGGCGTCGCCGAACGTCGGGCGGCGGCCGGCGCGGCGCCCGCCGGCCCGCCCCGCGACGTCCCTTGTCAACTGCCGGCCGTGGTGTACGACTTCACCGGCCGCGACGATCAGCTAGCGCGGCTGGATGAGCTGTTGGGGGCGCCGGGTGCGCGCATCGCTGCCGTCAGCGGCACGGCCGGGGTGGGCAAGACCGCACTGGCCGTCTACTGGGCTCACCGGGTGGCGGACCAGTTCCCGGACGGCCAGCTGTACGCGGACCTGCGCGGCTTCGACACGAACGCCTCGCCATTGTCACCGGCCGCGGTGGCGCGCGGCTTCCTGACCGCGCTCGGCGAGCAGGCCGCGCGGCTTCCGGTCGGGTCCGAGGAACTGATCGCGCTCTACCGCAGTACGCTGGCGAGCCGGCGGGTGCTGCTCCTGCTGGACAACGCACACGACGCCGCCCAGGTGCGACCACTGCTGCCCGGCATGCCGGGCAGCGTCGTGGTGATCACCAGCCGCAACCAGTTGGCGGGTCTGGTCGCCACCAACGGCGCCCGGTCGGTGAAACTGGACCTCCTGTCCCCGGCGGAAGCCAGGACGATGCTGGCGCGACGGCTGGGCAGCGGTCCGGTGGCGGCCGAACCCGAAGCGGTAACAGATATCATCGAACGGTGTTGCCGGCTGCCGCTGGCGCTGGCCGTCGCCGCCGCCCGCGCGGCCATCGACGAGTTGTCACTGGTCGACCTGGCAGCGGAACTGGGGGAGGCCGGTCGACGGCTCGACGCGCTCGGCGCCGATGACGCCGCCTCCGATGTGCGTACTGTCTTCTCCTGGTCGTACCGGGCACTGCCCGATCAGGCGGCCCGGTTGTTCCGGCTCGTCGGGTTGCACCCCGCTCCCGACCTCGGCGTCGCCGCAGCGGCCAGCATGCTCGCGGCCACCCCGGCGCAGACGCGCGCGCTGTTGGTGGGGCTGACCCGCGCCAACCTGCTCACCGAGCACACCCCGGGCCGCTTCACCTGCCACGATCTGCTGCGCGCCTACGCCGGCGAACTGGCCGCCGCCGATGACGGTGCCATGGCCGTACGCCGCATGGTCGACCACTACTGCGTCACGGCGCACGCTGCCGCTTCGCTGGTGAACCCGGCCAGGGACGTGGACGATCCGCCGGGTGCCGCTCCGGGGGTGCGGCCCGAGCCGCTGGCCGACCGTGCCGAGGCGCTCGCCTGGTTCACCGCCGAGTATCCGATCCTGCTCGCGACCGTGCGCATCGCTGTGCGGTACCAGTTCGACACGAGTGCGTGCCATCTGGCTGCGGCGGCCACTGCGTACCAGAACCTGCGTGCGCTGTGGGCGCCGTGGGCGGAGACACTCCGGGTGGGGCTGTACGCGAGCGAGCGGCTGGGTGACGTCGCCTGGCAGGCGTGGTTTCACCGTAACCTGATCTTCGCTCACGCGTGGACCGGCGATCACGAGCGGAGCGTGTACCACGCCGAGTTGGCCATCGACTTGTGCCGCGCCGTCGGCGACGTCGGCGGCGAGGCCCGGTGCCACCGCCACCTGTGCATGACCTTCGAACGTCAGGGCAATTACCGGCAGGCGCTGCACCATGCCGTGCGCAGCCGGGACCTGTTACAGGGCACCGACGACGTGATGCGGGTGGCCTACGCGTTCAATTCGGTCGGTTGGTATCAGGCGCTGGTCGGCGACTTCACGGAGGCGTTGGTCAACTGTCGACAAGCCGTCGCGCTGTTGCAGAAGCACGCGCATCCCACCAATCAGGCCACCGCGTGGGACAGCCTCGGCTACGTGCACCATAACTTGGGACAGCACCGTGAAGCCTTGGAGTGTTATGCCAAGGCGCTCGCATTGTTCCGCTCGAATGGTGAGCGGCACTATCAAGCGCTCACCCTCGAACACCTGGGCGACACGTTGCTGGCCACCGGCGACCACGATGCCGCCGGCGCGGCCTGGCGGGACGCGCTGACGCTGCTGGCGGCGCCACAACACCCGGAGGCAGTGCAGATCCGCACGAAGCTCGACGGTCTACGACGAACGTCAGACACCCAGGAAAGGACCTCGTGACTGGATAGGTGGGTCGGGCGGCTCGGCTGTCTGTTGTGGAGGTTGGTGGTTGGTCAATCGTTTCCGCCTCGCCGTCGCCGTCGTATGACGACCTGGCCGCGAAGGTCGCGGAGTTGACTGCCCTGCTGGAGCGGGCTTTCGCCCGGATCGCGGATCTTGAAGCCCGGTTGAAGCAGTCGTCGTCGAACTCGTCGAAGCCTCCCCCGTCGGACGAGCTGGCCAAACCGGCGCCGAAGTCGCTGCGGGGGCGTTCCGGCCGGGGTCCGGGACGGCCGAAAGGCCAGGACGGTGTCACCCTGGAACGCTTCGCGGATCCGGACGTGGTGATGCGGCATCTTCCGTAGGTGTGCGCAGGCTGCGGGCACCACACCACGGCGGCCGCGCCGCCGTCAGCGCCCACCTAACGCCGCGGACACCGTTCCAGCCGTCGTCGACCTGGACGCGCCCGGGTCCACCGCAGGAAATCCTCAATGGACTAATTGGCGAATACTCGCAGGCAGCGTAACCCGAACCGCGATTTCGAGCGGTACGGCTTCGCTGGCCTGGCGGTGCAGGTGTAGGGCCGCCAGGCTTCCGCCTGGGCGGACTTCTCAATCAGCGCGGCTGATCCCGGACCGACGGAACGCACCCGGTACGCCGGCCGGCCGTGTTCAGTGCTGTCCAACGCTGTCCAGGATCGCCGGTGGCCAGTCGCGGCGACGGCCAGAATGCGTCCAGACAGTCCACACACCTCAGGAGGAATCATGACGACGATCGTCAAAGGCAAGCCCATGACCGCTGCCGTGCTGGGTCTCGCGGCCCTCGGCGCGGTCAGCGTCATCGCGTTCTCACCGGCCGCCGAGGCGGCGCCCGTACCCAGCGCCGTCGTCGGCAACGCCACGCCCTTCGACATGGACAAGGTCGGCACCCGGACCGGCAGCACCAGCCTCGCCTCGGTCGGTTACTCAGCGTACGTCGGCTACCTCGGCGCCGGTGTCACCGGTCGGTACTGCTTCCATTTCAGCCACGCCAACCAGGGCGCGGTGGCGGTGTCGGCCGGCGCCCGGACGTTCAACGTGATCTTGACGACGGTCAGCACGGATCTGGAAAACCGGCTGAACTACGGCTGGACGTACTGCGCGACCATCCGCAACGCCTCCTCGGTCGGCTCGGACGTCGACCTCTACGCGCGGGCAGCGCTCTGAGCTTGCCGTTTGTAGCAGGTGGCCGGAAGTTATATCCGTAATCGCCCCAAGTTAAGCATGTCCACATAGGAAGACCCCGTCGGGTTCGATCGAGTACCACACAAGATCGCCCCGACGGGGTCTCCGCCAGCATGCGCCCCGCGGTTAGATGCGGAACGTGGCAACGAGGCTGCTGAGTTCGGTGGACATGCGGGCGAGGTCGGTGGTGGCCTGTGGTGGGCGATCGCCGGACACCACCACGAAGTTCGGCCACTGGCAGGCACTTGCCCGGGGGTCAGCCGTCGGCGCCGGTCACGTGGCGGGCCAGTCCGCCCTGTGGCTGGACAACCAGTACTTCCCCGACGAAGGCAACACCGAATCCTCCGACGAGTACGGCCGCACCGCGGTCAAGAACGGCACGACCACTGACGGCGACGGCAACGACGTGACGGTCTGGCAGGACCGGCCGGTGTTGCGTACGGATCAGTCGTTCACCGTCTCGGCGTGGGTGATGTTGCAAGACGGACTGATCGGCAACGCCGACCACACGGTAATAGCGCAGCGCGGCACACATGAGAGCGCCTTCTGGCTCAAGTACTACACCACTTGGACCGTGGCAGTGGCCGTAGGTCACTCTGGTGGATGACTGTCATCCCCGCGCGATGGGTTCACCGTGGAGACCACGACGGTGACCCGTGAGGCGGTGGCGAGTGATGACATCTCAGGGCGTGATCTTCAAAAGGTGTGGATGCCGGGACGATCAGATACGCCGGCTCGAGCAATCGTGTCCCCGTCTCGGCGAGCGCGGCCACGGCAGCTGGTACTTCCACTGCTCGACCACGAACCTGCTCGGCCGCCGCGAACGGGCACGCCGCGGCGGCTACCCCTGACAGACGGCGGCCCGTCAGGCCCGCGACGAGTTCCTGGCCGCGAGCGTCGCCGACCGCACCGCTGAAGGCTGGACGGTCGAACGCCGGCTGCGATACTGGCTCGACTCGCGAACTCATATCCGGAAGACGACCCGGTTCCACTACACCCGGGACGTCGACACCGTCCTGATCCCACACCTCGGCCGCTACCGTCTCGCCGACCGCGACGCTCAAGTCTTGCGGACGGTGTTCGCGGCCATCGCCGGCACCCGACCGCGGCCCGAAAACCACCGGTCCCACCCCGGCGAAACCGAAAACAGGTGCTTCCACCCCGATCCAACGCAAGCCGTCCGCGAAGCCCCCGGTCAGCCAGCCGTCAGCCCCGAACGACGCTGTTTCAGCGCTGGCACCCACATCGCGCCCACGTGACCGCCACCGTCCACAACGCCCAGACAGCAGCACCGGCCTGAACCGCATTCCTGCAGCTCAGAACCTAAATGATCTTGTGCGCCCGAAGGGACTCGAACCCCTGACCTTCTGATCCGTAGCACCGGAGCACCACGGACCACAACGCTCCTGCGTCGCATGCAGCCCGAATCCGTGAACGCGGCCATGCCGGGGACTTCTCGCGCCGAAAGCTGAACTGGCCGTTTTTGCTGACGCCACCTAGTCCGGCCAGGACCTGACACAACACCACCGTCTGCCGCCCGGGTCGGCAACCGCGGCCGCGCGGTTGCCGAGGTCGAGTTCGCGTAGATGTCGATCAGGTGGGTCTTCTCGTCGTCAAGGGTGACGGGGCAGGGCAGGAGTCCTTTCAGGTTCGGGCGCCCACGCTGGAGCCGTTGGCCGGCACCAGGAAGGTGGACGACCGGATCGAGCCGTCTGAGTTGCGGGGTCCGGTGGCGGTCGACGGGTCGGTGCTGCGCAGCGTCCAGGTGCCGCCGAGATTCCACGAGTTTCCGGACGCGGTCGAGGAGCCGAGCGTCACGGCCGTCTTGTTGCCGATGGCGAGATCGGCAGTGAGCCGGGACTTGGACCCGCCGTCGACGTCGAAGCCGGTCCGGGCGTTCTGGTAGGCGGTGCTGTGGTCGATCGTGATCGCCCCGGTGTTGCCGTTGTCGGTGAACCCGCTGGCCGCGTTGCCGAACGCCATGGCGTTGGTGACGGTGTGTCCGGCGGCGGGGCCGGTACCGCTGCTCCCGCCGAGTTTGAACCCGTTGCCGTCACCGGAGAAGTTCGGGATGTTCCACCGGTTGTAGCCGTTCCCGTACGCGAGGGTGTCCTGGATGGTGATCGGCGAGCTGAAGGTCCAGGCGTCGAAGCCGTCGTCGACGTTGTTCCACAGCCGGGCACCGCGGACCACGTTGCCGGTACCGCTGCCTTCCTTGATGCCGAGCCCGTCGGCGCTCTCGCCGTTCTTGCGCGGGTCGTGATTGCCGTAGCTGTCCAGGTTGAGGATCAGGTTGTTCGAGGAAGCGCCCTGCAGTTGGAAGCCGGTCTCGTAGTTGTCGCGGGTGACGAGCCGCTCGAACGTGTTGTCGGTGCAGGCGTTGCAGTAGACGCCGTACGGTCCGTGGGCGATCTCCAGGCCCACCAGCTTCCAGCGGGACGCCTCCATGTGGATGACCCCGCGCTGGGCGCTGGGGATGGTGGAGCCGACCGCGCCGGGCGTGTACGCCAGCGCTTCCCCGTCGAGGACGACCTTCTCGGTGCCGTAGTTGGTCAGGGTGATCGGCGCGGCGGCGGTGCCGCTCTTGGTGATCTGGATGTTGCCGGCCAGCTGGTACGTGCCGCCGCGGACCGCAACGGTGCCGCCCGCCTTGACCAGGCCGACCGCCTTCTGCACGGTGGCGAACGGGGCGGCCAGGGTGCCCGGGTTGGTGTCATTGCCGTTGGTCGCGACGTAGAGAGTCGTCGTGGCGGCCAAGGCGGGCAGGGTGACGCCGGAAGCCGGCGGAAGGCTGGCCGCGGAGGCAAGCGTGGGAAGACCGGCGACTGCCAGGGCGACTGCGCCGACCACCGCGCCGGGCAGCGCCCTTGATCGTCCGCGACGAAAGTGCATGAAATTCTCCTCCGGGAGGGCCGGACCGGCCGTGACCGCGCCCCGAAGGCGGGGGCTGAACCCGTCAGGAAAGCGCTTTCCTGACAAGATAAGGATGTCCATCCGTACATGTCAATGAATTCGGCTCCGGACCCGCGGCGATCATGGATGACCTCACCCACGGAGCCGGATCACCCTGTCGACACCGCGGGCCGGACCCCGACGGGTTCGGCGTATGGGTGGCCGCCTTAACTGAACGGCCTAGTACTGCCCGCAGACGCCTGTACCAAGCCCGACTCAGCCACTACAAGACGGACGATCAGCGCGGCGAGCAGGCGTCGGATCTCGGGTGCGGTGTAGCCGATCGATTACCACAGTGTGTAGCCGCCGTCGATGACCAGCACCGAGCCGGTGACGAAGGACGAGGCGTCGGCGGCCAGGTAGAGCGCGGAAGGTGCGATCTCGGCTGCCTGGGCGTAGCGCTGCATGGGAACCTCATCGATCCAGTAGTGCCGCCATTTGGGGTCGTCGATGTCGGAAATCTCGGTCTTGGTGTAGCCCGGCGCGAGGGCGTTGACCCGTACGCCGTGCGGCGCCCACTCGGCGGCCAGCGACCGGGTCAGGTGGTGCACGCCGGCCTTCGACACCGCGTACGGGGCATGCCACTGCGGCCGGTTGATGATCAAGCCGGACATGGAGCCGATGTTGACGATCGAGCCCGAGCGGCGGGCGACCATCTGTTCGCCCACGACCTGGCTGGCCTTCCAGACCGCGTCCAGATTGGTGGCCATCACGCGCTGCCAGCCCTCGTCGTCCAGAGTCAGCGACTCGCCGTGGATGCCCACGCCGGCGTTGTTGATCAGTACGTCGATCGGGCCGAGCTGCTCGGTGACCGTCTCGCGCATAGCCACCAGCGCGGCCCGATCGGTCACGTCGGTGGTCACGGCCAGCGCGGCCGGGCCGACCTTGGCCAGTTCGGCGACGGTCTGCTCGTTGCGTTCGGCGTCGCGGGCGGCCACCACCACGGAGGCGCCGGCCTCGGCCAGGGCGACCGCGATCGCCTTGCCGATGCCACGGTTGCCGCCGGTCACCACGGCCACCTTGCCGTCGAGCCGGAACAGGTCGAGGACGCTCATGCGGGCTCCTTCTCAGTCATGATCTGGACGATGCGGTGGGCATGCGGCCGGGTCGAGGCGATCAGCTCCGCGTTCACCTGATCCGAGCCGTACGAGCGGTCGTGCGCCTCCTGGGGGCTGCGCCCGAAGCGCATGTGCCGGTCGATGAGCCGCCGCATGCGCACCTCCTCGCCTGGTTCGACGTACCAGACCTGGTCGATCAGCGCGGCCGTGGCCCGCCACCGGTCGTCGTCGACGAGCAGGTAGTTGCCCTCGGTGACGACCAGGGGCGTGTCGCGGTGCACCGGCACGACGCAGGCGATGGATTCCTCGATCGACCGGTCGAACTCGGCGCCGTACACGATCTCGTCGGTCTGCGGCCGCAGCCGGCGCAGCAGGGCCTGATAGCCGGCGGCGTCGAAGGTGTCGGCGGCGCCCTTGCGGTCGTGCCGGCCGAGCCGGTGCAGTTCGGCGTTGGAGAGGTGGAAGCTGTCCAGGCCGACCAGCACGGCCCGGTCGCCGAGCGCGTCGACGAGATCGCGGGCCAGGGTGGACTTGCCGGCCCCGGGCGCGCCGGTGATGCCGAGGATCCGCCGTTGGCCGCCGGCCACGAGATCGCGGGCCGCGGCCACCAGGGTGGCCAGGTCGACCTGCTCGGGGCCGGTCACGCGGTTCCCCCCTCGAGGTGCAGGGACTCGGGTGATTTGGCGCCGGTCATCACAGCTACCGCCTCCTCCATCGTGGTGTTGCGGGGGTCGACCAGGGCGATGCGCCGCCCGAGCCGGTGGATGTGGATGCGGTCGGCGACCTGGAACACGTTGGGCATGTTGTGGCTGATCAGCACGACGGGCAGGCCGTTCTCGCGGACCCGTTCGATCAGGCCGAGCACCTGGTTGGTTTCGCGGACGCCGAGCGCCGCGGTCGGCTCGTCCATGATCACGACGCTGGTGGCCCAGGCGGCCACCCGGGCCACCGCGACCGCCTGCCGCTGGCCGCCCGACAGGGTCTCGACCTTCTGCCGGATCGACTGGATGCGGATGCCCAGGTCGGCCATCTGGCGGGCCGACCCGTGCCGCATGGCCGGCTTGTCGAGCTTGCGGAAGACCGTACCCAGAAGGCCTTTGCGTCTTTGCTCGCGGCCCAGATAGAGGTTCTGGGTGATGTCGAGCGCGGGGGCCACACCGAGCTCCTGATAGACGGTCTCGATGCCGACCCGACGCGCGTCGAGGGCGCTGCGGAAGTGCACCTGTTCGCCCTTGAGCGAGATGGTTCCCGAGTCGGGGACGACCGCACCGGTGAGCGCCTTGATCAGGGTGGACTTGCCGGCGCCGTTGTCGCCGATCACCGCCAGGATCTCGTCGGCCCGCAGGTCGAAGTCGCAGTCGTCCAGGGCGACCACCTGGCCGTAGTGCTTGGTGAGCCCGCGCGCTCGCAGAACAACAGTCTCGGTCATCGCGTCTGCCTCGTCCGGACGAAGTGGTCGACGGCGACCGCGATCACGACCAGGATGCCCGTCGCCACCTGCTGGTAGAGCGAGTCGATGCCGGCCTGGGTGAGCCCGTTGGCCAGCACGGTCACGATCAGCGCGCCGATGAAGGTGCCGACCACGCCGCCGCGCCCGCCGAACAGGCTGGTCCCGCCGATCACCACGGCGGTGATGCTGTCGAGGTTGGCGGTGGAGTAGCCGCTCGGGTCGGCCGTGGGGGTGCGACCGAGGGCCTGCCACGCGGCGAACGCGTACACCACGGCTGCGGTCAGATAGACGCTGAGCAGGACCCGCCGCACCTTGATGCCGGTGAGCGCGGCGGCAGCCCGGTTGTCGCCGACGGCGTAGACGCGTACCCCCCAGGCCGTCTGGGTCAGGGCGTAGCCGAGCACCGCGGTCAGCGCGATCCAGAGCAGCACGCCGTACGTGATGCTGATCCCGCCGACCGTGGGGCCGTCGTTGAGGATCGTCAGCAGGTCGGAACTGATCGGGTAGGACTGCGAGTCGGTGTAGAGGCGGGCGGCCGCGGTCAGCACCGAGAGCACGCCCAGCGTGACGATGAACGGCGGCAACGAGAACCGCGAGATGAGTACGCCGTTGAGGCCGCCCATCACCAGGCAGACGAGGGTGCCGACGACCAGGGCCCAGAGCGCGTTGCCGTCGGTGGCCAGCTTGCCGATGACCACCGCGGCCAGCACCATGATCGCGCCGTTGGCCAGGTCGATGCCCGCGGTCAGGATGATCAGCGTCTGACCCAGAGCGAGCGTGCCGACCACGACCGACTGGGTGGCGATCAGCGACAGGTTGTCGGCGTTGAGGAACGTGCTGGTCGTGACGCCGAACACGACGATCGCGAGGATCAGCGCCGCCAGCGGCCCGGCGATCTGGCTGCCGATGAAGGTGCGCAGCGGACCGCCGTGGTCCTCCTCCTTCTCGAGGAGGGCCGCGTCGGCGGTGTTCGTCATTTTTCGCCCCAGCAGTTCTGCAGCCCCCACTCGGAGGTCTGGGACGTGAGCCCGGCCACCGGCTTGTCGGTGATCAGAACGGTGCCGGAGTCGGTCAGGCCGGGCTTGGGCTTGGTGCCGTTGGCGATGTACTCGGCTGCCGCGGCCACCGCCAGCTCACCCATCTTGCTGGGGAACTGCATCGCGGTCGCGCCGATGATGCCGTCCTTGACGTCCTGGACGCCGGAGCAGGCGCCGTCCACCGACACCATGGTCGCCTTGCCCTGGAGGCCTTTGTTCTTGAGCGCCGTGTACGCGCCGTGGGCGACCGGCTCGTTGATCGTGTAGACGAGGTTGATGTCGGGGTGGGCCGAGAGCAGGTTCTCCATGGCCGACTGACCGGTCTCGACGGTGCCCTTGGTCAGCGCCTCGCCGGCGATCTGGGGGTCCTTGTCGGTGATGCCGAAGCCCTCGAGGAAGCCGTTGTGCCGCCCGCCGGCCGGCCCGTCGGACAGGTCGAAGTCGAGCAGCGCGATGCGGGGAGACGGTGGGGCGGACGCCTTGGCCCACTGACCGATCAGCTTGCCCGCGGCGGTGTTGTCGGTGGCGAAGGTCGCGTCGGCGGCGTCGACCGGGGTCACCGTGGCGTTGACCGTGACCACCAGGATGCCCTTGTCCCGAGCCTTCTTGACCACGTCGACCAGGGCGGTCGGGTTGGCCGGGTCGAGCACGATCGCCTTCACTTTGCGGGCGATCATGTTCTCGATCGCCGTCACCTGGGTGGCCGAGTCGCCGGGCACCTTGGCCTCGGACTTCATCACCTTCCAGCCCTTGGCCGTGGCAGCCGCCTCGGTCGCCTTCTCGAGCGTGCCGAAGAACGGGTTGGACAGGTTGAGCTCGACGATGCCGATGGTGACGTCGCTCGATCCGGAGCCCGAACCGGCGTCGTCATCGCTGCTCCCACAGGCAGCCGTCCCGATCAGCAGGCTGGTAGCCAGTATCGAGGCTGCCGCGCGGCGAATGGTGTGCATATGTGTCCTCCGGCTGTTCGATCGAGGGTCCTACTGAAGTCCATCGCGTTACGGCTCATCGTGAGTTTGATTACGTTGACTGTCAACCACAAGATTGCGTCTTATGCGTTGTAGCCGACATAAGTACTGTGGTTGACTGACGCCGTGACCACCGCCACCCCCGCTCGCGCCGAGGACGGCCCCGGCCGCATCCTCGAATTGATCATCAATGGATCGGCCCGCACCCGTACCGGGATTGCGCAGATCACGGGCCTGTCCCGATCAACCGTGGGCCAGCGGCTGGACACGCTCTTCGACGCCCAGCTGATCCAGGAGAGCAGCGACAACGTGCCCTCGCGGGGCCGCCCGTCGCGGGCGCTCGAACTCAACCCACGGGCCGGCGTGCTGCTCTCGGTCGACGTCGGCGAGGAACGCACCCGCATGGCGGTGCTCGACCTCAACATGGCCATCCTGGGCGACCGGGTCGCCCGGCTCGCCCTCGGCGACGGCCCCGAGATACTGCTCGACCGGATCACCGCGGTGCTCCGCGAGCTGATCGATCACCTCGGGTTGGACCAGACCGCGGTGGCCGGGCTCGGGCTCGGCCTGCCCGCGCCGGTCGACTATGAGGCCGGCCGGGTGCAGGGCTGGTCGATCATGTCGGGCTGGGAGGGCTACGACATCCGCCGTCACCTACGGCGCAGCTGGCCGGTGCCGATCCTCATCGACAACGACGTCAACCTGCTCACCCTGGCCGAGCACCGCCGGTACTGGCCCGGCCAGCGGCACCTGTTCTTCGTCAAGGCCGGTACGGGCATCGGCAGCGGCATGGTCATCGACGGCGCGATCAACCGGGGCGCCCAGGGCGCGGCCGGCGACATCGGCCACGCGCACGTGGCCGGCTTCGGTGACCCGCAGTGCCGATGCGGCAACGCGGGCTGCCTGGAGTCGCTGGCCGGTGGCTGGGCCCTCGCCCGCGACCTGCGCGAGGGGCACGACGCCCGCGACGTCGCCGACCGGCTACGCCGCGGCGACTCGGCCGCGGTCACCGGGCTGCGCCAGGCCGGGCGCATCATGGGCGAGTCGATCGCGTACGCCACCAGCCTGCTCAACCCGGACGTGATCGTGCTCGGCGGGCTGCTTGCCACCACCGGCGACGACCTGCTGGCCGGCATCCGACAGGTCGTCTATCAGCGCTCGCTGCCCTTGGCCACCCGCCAGCTGCGCATCGTCTCCACCCGCTACAAGTCGAGGGCCGGCATCGCGGGCGCGGGCTATCTGGTCCGCGACCACGTGCTGAGCCCGGCCGTCCTGGACGCCTGCCTGGCGGTCGGTAAATCCCCCTTTGCCGGTGCCGGTGCCGGTAGCTGAATTAGTGAAATGCTTCTATAGCTGTCAAGTGGTGCTGGGGGCCAGATTGGCGCTGTTCAGGGTCCGGAAGAGTGGTCTGCTGAGGTAGCGCTTGAGGCTGCGCATGATCTCGCGGCACTTAAGTTGATCGTCGTCGCCAGTGGGATTGCTGTGATTGCCACGGGCGGCGGCATCGGAAGCGTGACCAGGCGATGATGTGCTCGTTGTCCGGGCGAGGGCCGTTGAGCAGTGCCGCGATCAGGCGGCGGGCTTCGGGGACGCTGCGCCGAGCGAGTAGCCAGTGGCCTCGTCCGGTCGCCCACCAGGGCCGGATCGGTGTTCGCACCCAGTCGTAAACCCGGGGGCCATGGGCACCGTCCCCGCACGACAGCCGCCGCCAGGATCGTGCCGGCAGAAAACACGCTGTCCGACTCCTGGCCGTGACGCGATGTACTGAACCGACGTTCGCCCGACCGCCGGCCGGCCGCCGAGACCTACTAACCGAAGAGCCGAAAACACCGATCTTGGGAAAGTCCCCGACCACCGGGGGTGTACCTACTCGTACCGCAGCTTGTCGGTCCGGGTGACCCAGCCGGCGGCCGGCAGCAGGACGACGACCGTGGTGGCCAGGGCCAGGCCGGCGCCGGCGGCGGCCGGACCGAGGATCGCCGGGGCATCGAACCGGACCGGCACCGCGGACATCCGCATGAGCAGCGCGCCCAGGCCGGCGCCGACCCCGCTCGCCAGCGCGAGACCGCTGAGCACCGGAGCGATCGCCTGGAGCAGGACGGACCAGACCACCGTCGAGCGCCGCGCGCCGATGGCCGCGAGGACGCCGAGCACGCGGCGCCGCTCACCCAGACGGGCCGCCACGTCCAGCAGGAGACCGACCGCCATCATCAGCAGCAGCAGCGCCAGGCCGACGGTGAGCGCGGACCCCAGCGGGGCATAGAAGTCGGTCTCCGGGGCGAGAGAAGTGAACAGGGCCAGCGGATCGATCTCGGCCGCGACGCCGCGAAGCTGCCCGGCCACGGCCGCGGGCTCCTTCGAGGTGAAGATGCCGGTGTCGACGAACTCGGGATCGACGTCGGGCGGCACCGCGGTGGCGGCGGCCGGAGTCAGCAGGACGCTGGGGCCCGCGTTTGCCAGATAGGGGCCGATCAGGGCGGCCCGGCGGGCGTCGTGCGGGACGGCGATCCGCGCGCCCGGGGCCGGATCCGAACCGCCCGCGTCCAGAGTGACCGAGCGGCGCGGACCGCCGGTGGTGAAGGCGTCGCCGTCGGCGCACCGGGACAGGGCGGCGACCTGGCTCAACGCGGCGCAGTCGCCGACGATGACGAACTCGGGCACCGGGTTGCCCGGGTCGTACACGACGTATTGCGCCACGGTGCCCGCGGTCACGCCGCCGACCTGTTCGAACAAGGCGCTGCGGTGGCGCATGGCGGCCGGCGTCTGCCGGCCGGTGAACTGAACGAGGAAGGCCGGGCCGCCGGGATCGTCCGAGTCGACGGCACGATTCGCGGCCGCGGCGAAGAACGTCTGCAGGGCGATCGCTCCGGCGACCGCGACGACGATGCCGGTGACCGCCCGGGTCGACCCGGCCGGGTTGCGGCGCAGCTGCTCGGACGCCAGCTGCCAGGACGCCGGACCGTGCGGCAGCAGCCGGGCGACCGCCGGCACCAGGTACGGCAGGATCGGGATCAGCGACACCAGCAGCAGCAGGACGCCGAGACCGGTCCGGTCCTCGGGCACGTCCGGAAGACCGAGAATCGCCGGGTAGAGCAGCGCCACGCCGGCGACCGGCAGGATGAGCCGCCACCAGAGTCGGCCACGCCAGTGCGCCGCCTGGCGGAAGACGCCCAGCGGTTCGATGCTGACGCCACGGAAACCCAGCACGGCCATCGCGGCCGACAGCGCCAGGACGCCCACCACGGTGGCGAGCGCCAGGACCGGAACCGGACGGACGTCGGCCGGGTAGACGCTGAAGCCGAGCAGGTCGAAAGCGGCGGCCCGCTCGCGCGCCGACAAGTAGAGCGCTACGCCGCCGGCCAGCCCAAATCCGGTCGCCACCAGGCTCTCGCCGAGAGCGATGCGCAGCACCGCCCGATGGTCCGCGCCGATCAGCCGGATGGCGGCGAGCCGACGGTCGCGGCGGTCGGTACCGAACCGCAGCGCGGCGCCGAGGAGGATCACGATCGGCAGCAGCAGGGTGACCAGAACGGTCACCGAGAGGATGTACGGGCCGTCGCCGATCTCTTCGACGGCGGGGTAACCGAATCGGTCCACCCGCCAGGAGCCCTGGCCGAGCCTGTCCCGGACCCGGGGGTAGCCGGCGTAGTACGCCAACTCGCGCGGTCCGGACAGGCCGTCCGGGCCGATCGTGCCGACCACCCGGTAGGGCATCTGCCGGCGCAGCGTGCCGCCGTCCGGGCCCGCGAGGGCGGCCTGCAGAGCGGGTGAGGCGTACATCTGGTGGTCGCCGGGGAAGGCGGGTACGCCGGGCGGTCGTGGCGCGCCGGGAGCGTCCGGCCAGAGCAGACGTCCCCGGATGTCGTCGCCGTGCCACCCGGCCTCCACCGCGGCGACGACGACGGTGCGCCCGGCCGGCCGGTCCTCGCCGGCCGTGTTGTCGCCCCGGGCTTCGGAGCGGGACTGGCGTGCGTCGAGCATGGTCGGGACCGATGCCGCGAGCAGGAGCGCCGCGGTGCCGATGGCGACTGCGGAGGCGACCATCGCGATCCGTACCGCACCGTGGCGGCCGCCGGCGAACGCCAGCCGGAACCCGAGCGCCAGCTCGGTACGCAACCGCCTCACCGGACACCGGCCGGGTCGAAGCTGCGGCCGTCGCGGACCACGATGCCGCGGTCGGCGTACGCCGCGACCCGCGAGTCGTGGGTGACCAGGACGACCGCGGCCCCGGTGTCCCGCGCCGCGTCGTTCAGCAGGTCCATCACCTGCTCCCCGGCGACCGAGTCGAGCGCGCCGGTCGGCTCGTCGGCGAAGATCACCTTCGGGCCGCCGACCAGGGCCCGGGCCACCGCCACCCGCTGCTGCTCGCCGCCGGACAGTTCCCCGGGCCGGGCCGCTGCCTTGTCGGCCAGACCGAGCCGGTCCATCCAGCCGGCGGCCCGGCGCTCGGCGGCGCGCCGGGAGACGCCGTCCAGCCGCAGCGGCAGTGCCACGTTCTGGACCGCGGTCAGCTCCGGCACCAGCTGACCGAACTGGAAGACGAAGCCGAACTCGCGGCGGCGCAGCGCGCTGCGGCGGACGTCGGTCAACTGCGCGAGGTCCTGCCCGGCGTACCGGACAAGACCCGCGCCGGGCCGGGTCAGGCCGGCCGCGCAGTGCAGCAAGGTGGATTTCCCGGAACCGGACGGGCCCATGACCGACACGATCTCGCCGGCCCGGACGGCCAGGTCGGCCGCGGCCAGTGCCACCGTCTTCCCGTACGCCTTGTGCAGTCCCTCGGCGACCAGCAGGGCGCTCATCGGCGCACCTGCCCGGCCAACTCGTGCAGCACCGTCGCGGTGTGTTCCAGCCAGCGCAGGTCGGCGTCCAGATGGAACAACGCGTGGTCGCAGATGATCCGGTCGGCCAGGTCACCGGTGCGCTTGCGCCGGGTCAGCTCGCGCATGGCCTCGAGGTGCTTCTCGCGTTGCACGTCGAGCACGGCGGCCGCGGACCGCCCGGTCAGCAGCGCGGAGATCACCTTCGCGTAGAGGCTGCTCTGCAGGTACTGCTCGGGGTCCTCCGGCTCGTCGAGCCACCGCTGGACGTCGGTGACCCCAGCCTCGGTGATCTTGTAGATCTTCCGGTCGGGACCACCGTCCCCTTCCCCCGGTTCCACCGTGACGAACCCACCGCGCAGCAGTTTCGCCAGAGCCGTGTAGACCTGCCCGTAGGCCACCGGCCGGGACCGGCCGAAGTGCTGATCATAGGCGCGCTTGAGGTCGTACCCGTGTTGCGCCTGCCCTTCCAGCAAAGCCAGGAACGTCGATCTCATCGTCATGGCCGAGCACTATATACACCCATACCTAGTCGTTCGACAGTTCCCGATGTGACGGCCCGGGAATCCGCGGGTATGCAGCCCCGCACGACGGCGGTGAAGGTGGGCCTGTGCGGAGCGAGCATGGCGCTGGCGTCCTACAGCCAGGCGTCACGGCCTACAGCGCTTGCACCTCGTATCTCAGCACCGAATACCACCAGGCCAGCGTCGACGCGAATGCCGCCGCCTGCGTTGAGATCGCGATCGCTCACCCCACCTTGGCGGTGCCAGCGTTCACCCGGCTTTGACCTCGCCGGTCATGGCGCCAACAAAGCCGTTGCCCTGACGACCGACGATCGTGTGCTGTACTTGATCAAAGGCAGAGCGGGAATCAACGGCCCGATCCTGCCGGTGCTGAGCACCGAACAGCGAGACGTACTCAAGTCAGCTGCGCTACGGCTCGCGGCCGGCCAGTCACCACTATTACAGACGCTGCGCCACGAATTGGCACCCGACGAGCCCGCCGCTCGGGAAGCCGCGCGCCTCGCCACCGAACGTCAACGGCAACGTCGTCGGCCCGACAGGATGCCTTCCAACGAAGCATGCCTTTCGTCACCGGACAGCAGGACGGCAGCGCTTACGACGACGAAGTAGCCGCGTAGGAAGCTGAGCGGATGGGCCGGTCCCGACGAAGACGCCCTCGTGCAAAAAGGCAGCTCTCGTGCTGGCGGCGATGGCGCCCGTCACCATCGAGCTAGATGCCCACCTACTCGCCGCCCACCGCCGCCCGACCGTGCAACAACTGAGCGCGCACCTATGCGTCCGCCACCCGGAACGGTTCAAGTCAACCGCTCTGGGCCCAGCCAAAGACACCAACCCACGTGTACGACGCGTGCTGGCCGAAGCTGCAGCGCGCGCCCAAAGCGAGCACCCGAAAGACGTGGACGAGCTGCTGAATGTCCTTGCCTCTGACGTCCGCTACAGCGTCCGCGCGGCGGCACAAACTACGGAGCGTCACCGGAGATGCAAGGCGGTAACGATCATTGGTGGCGAGGGCGGATACTGGCGAGCTTGCCCGCCTGAACACACGGATTTGCCGATGAGCGGATGTGGGTTCTGAGGATCGATGGATTGGTCTGGCTTGTCGGTCTTGCTGCACTACCGACGGCGACCGCGGCTTTAGCCGCCTACGGATTCGACGTCTCCGCGGGTTTCCTGTCAGTCATCGCCGTTATCGTCGAGCGCTGGCGGATCCACTCGTGGATCGTCCGGAGCATCCGGATAGAAGTGAACGGTAGACGACGAATTGCGTTCGGACTCCGCGACGGCGGCGGCGGCTTCCTCAGATGTCATCGAACCGTTGCCTTCCGCCACGAATTCTTCGAATGTCTTGCCGTTTAGCGGAACGCTTTTCAAGGGGTAGAGATTACGTCCCTGACGTGGAGTCGTCGGTTCTGCGGCCGGCCCCTGTCGGCCGTCGGCCGTGCCGTCGTCAGCCGCCGCCGCACTGCTGGTCATGGCCCGGCACAGCGCGACGATCGCCAGTACTGCCACCCAACGCAACCGCACGTTCCACGCCTCCTGCCGCCTGTTTACACAGAGATTGTATGCCCCTCGGTGGTGCCGCTTAGAAGACTGGTGGCTAGTACTATTGGTCAATTATCGGCGGCACCATAGTTGAGCTTCAGCGCCCGATCGTCGTCGCCTGGTACGTCCGAGCAGTAGCGGAACTTATAACAGCTGATACATCGCGCGATGTTGCCATTGTGCCGGTCGATTCCGGCGGGCCCGATGTTATTCATGTTGTCAGATTTTCGTTATCGATGTCAGGCAATCGCCGGACGACAGTCGACTATCCGGATTGCCGCAGATAACACGTAGGCTCAGTTGAACGAGTCGCATGTTGTTGCGGTGACGCGTCCGGCCGAAAAGACGTCTTGAGCGGCGATGGTCAGGTGCGTTTGGCCGGCCTGGGCAGGGTGACCTCCAGTGGCTCTGTGCCGTTGAGCGGGTAGCCGCTGGGCGGCGCGCTATCGCCCGGCTCGAGGACGGGGAAGGTGTCGTCCTGGTCGCCATGTCGCGCGTAGTAGATTCCGCTGACGGCTGCGCCGAACAACTCGCCCGCCCCCGCGCAGCCCGCCGTCAGGTCGTCGATGTCGGCGAGATTGTCGGGATCGGCCGCGATGCGCTCGAAAGACTCGCGTCCCAAGGTGATGACCCACGATCGCCAATCGGTGAACCCGTCGTCGTCGACAGGCCCGCACGCCATGTCGGCCGCGGCGGCATGCCGCCAGCTGTAGAGCCGGGTGCTGGCCGCCACCAGCTGCTGCTGCTGGAATCCGCGTAGCGCATCATCGCCAGCGTCGGCGAAGCGGTCTTCAAGCAACTCGGCCATCGTGGCCGGGTCGCGGGCAGCGTGTTTGCCGGCTCCTTCGATGATCTGCCAGAACGAGTTCTGCTCCGCGTCTCCACGCTTGTTGTTGTGGTCGATGGTGACGCTTGCGGACGGATCGGGCGATCAGCGGCCGAGGAGGACCCGCATCCTGTGAACGCCAGAACCAGCAGCGGCGGCAGCAACCAAAGATCCGTTCTGAGCTGTGGTGACGGTGTGGTTTTGTCGGTGGCTGCCGCTTAAAGAGTCGATGCTCAGCGATGGGTTGAGCTGTTCGAGACGTTGACGGACCCGATCGAGGCACGCTTCGCCCAGCCGGAACCGCGGCGGCGGGTCCGGGACTTCGTGGCCGGACTGTTGGTCGAACCAGCGGTTTTGTTACGCCAGAACAGATTGCGGCAGCCCGGTACAGCGGTCATCACATGAACAGGCAAGGTTTCACCGGCCCTGCCGAAGTGGACGTTTATGCCGAGGCCACTCTCAGCTACGAGAACCGGCAACGCGACCCTGCCTACCGAGCCATCCGTGGCCCGGAACAGGCGATGATCGACTTCGGTGGGTGCTCCGCGCACGGCTGCGCCGCCTACACGGCATACCAGCCAGTACCACCACCGGAAGTCGTTCGCATCCCACGGACCCCCTTCAGGCGCCGTGAACACCAGATCGTTCGGCCGCTTGCCGGCGATCAAACGACCCACCAACTCGGCCACGCTTCTTGGCTCATGCCCGTCGTGCGTTGACCGCACTGGTCATCAAGTGCCCGGTTGTATCGAGGTCAGCAGCCAGCGAGCGAAGCAGCTTGAGTCGTCGAGCTCGGTGTACGACCTGACGGTGACCCGATACGTCTTACTTCGGGCCGGGACGAGCAACCCGGTGTCCGGCTTCCGGCCGCGTCCTCCGTGTTCGGTGAGGACGCCGCCGTACCGTGCCGGGAGAAGCGTCATTGAGTATTCGCCCGAGCCGTCGCAGGCGGCGCCGAAGATGGCCAGCTCACCGGCGGGCGGTACGTTGAGGATATGGCGCTACCTTCCATCCTCGACAGCCATGCCGGCGCCCGACCCGCCAGCGCCTTGTGCCGTCGCGGCTCACTGTCCTGCCGGCATACGGCTCAGGCCGGCACGCTGGACGTCCCCACACCGCGCAGTGCCGCGGCCAAGTTCCGATGCGCGACCGGGTCGTGAGATGCGCCGCGAGGTATTCCTTCTGTCGCATCCTGACGATTCCGCCCCCGTCGAGGAGCTCGCCCGCAGGTTACGAGACGCTGAGTTCGAACCGATGCATCACGGCATGGTCAGGGTGGGCGACTCTCCGCTGGCCGTGGCATCGTCGCTGCTGAGCCGCGGCCTTCCTGTAGTCATCTGCGGTACTCCCCGCGCCGCGGTCTCGAGACTGGTCAAGTCGCTGTCGAACGCCGCGAACACCCGGCCGGGTGCGCAGGTCTTCGTGGTCCAGATGGAACCGGACATGGACCTCGATCATCTGTCGCTGACCAACGCCGTGGCGCCGTACTGGGAGGACCCCGATGCCGCGTTCCTGCGCCTCAAGCGAGCGTTGGACGCGTGTTTCCCGCAGCCGTCGCAGGCTCCCGTGGGGTCTGCTGAGGTTGCTGGTCGGGAGCCGGACGGGCCGGTTGACTTTCTCGAGGCCACCACGGCCGGCGGCTTCAACCGGCGTGCCGTCGATGACTTCATTCAGCGGCTGCGGCCGGCTGTCGCCGCGGCCCAGTTCACTGGTGTGCCCACGCCGCCGGCGCTTCTGCGTGCGGCCGGTGTGATCGTCGGCGATCGGCTGACTCGAACCGGGCTGCTGCTGTTCGGTGCGCGGCCGCGCGATGCGCTGCCATCCGCGGTGGTGCAGTGCACGCAGTTCTACGGGACGGAGCGGACGGCCCGCCGTGACAAGATTCCTGACCTGGACCAGAACATTCAGCGTCAGATCGTCGGTGCGTGGCAGTTCGTCGCTGACCGGGTGAGGGACGGGGAGCAGCCGACCTCGTCGGGTCCATATGCCGAGGCGGTGTATCGATACCCGATGCTTGCGGTGCGCGAGGTGATCGCGAACGCGTTGGTACACCGTGACTATCAGGCGTCAGACATGTGCGTGCACGTGCGGTTGTTTACCGACCGGCTGGAGGTGACCAGTCCGGGCTCCTGGGGGTGGCGGGAGCTTGCCGACAACGAGCCGAAGAGCCTCGCGGACCTGGCAGGGGAGTCTCGACGCCGGAATTTCCGTCTTGCCAGCACTCTGACATGGATCTCCCTGGTCGAGGGCGAAGGCAGCGGCATTCCGACGGCTGTCGATGAGTGCGATCGCGTGGGGGCGCCGCGCCCTGTCGTCGTCGAGCACGATGGTCACGTCACCGTGGTCATCCGACCCATGCCGATCAAGGCGACGTCCCCGATCGTCATCGTGTACGCAGCGCGGGACCGGATCTGGGCCGAGTGGCTGCGCGGCTGGTTAACCGCCGCCGGGCTCCAAACTGTTCTGCACTGTGTGCAGACGTCCACGTCGACGCCCGGCGACTTTGGTCAGGTCTTTGTGGTCTACTCCCGTGATCTTGCAGAACGCATGCTAGACGTGCGCACGATTACGGGCCCGGCAGACGGGTCAGGACCAGGTTCCGCGCCCTCGTTGCCCACGCTGCGCGTCGACGCCTCCTCGCAGCCGGTGTGGGGCAACCCCGTGCTGGACGTTATGGGGGTTGGCGAAACCAGGGCATTGGAGCAGATCTTCGCCGCTCTTGAGGTGCCATTCGACGATCAGCGCGCTCCTGGTGCCTCGGGAACCGGGACCGCGGTCAGCTACCCGAACGACAGGCTGCCCGCCTCGTGGCGAATCTACCTCGTCCGGAATCCACGCTTCATCGGCCGCGCCGCCCTGATGGAACAGATCCGCGATTGGTTCCAGAACGCAGGTGCTGGCGGGGGCCGGATGGCTCTGGTCGGCCTGCCGGGCATCGGAAAAACACAGATCGCGCTCGAGTATGCCTATCGCTTCGGCGCGGCCTACGAGACGGTGTGGTGGATCAACGCCGCGCAACCGGACCGAGTCCGGATGGCTCTGGTCGATCTCGCCCGAACGCTCGAAATACCGGGCGATGACGAGGAACTCGTCGCTGGGGCGCTCGAGGCCTTGCGCCGGGGAGATCGCGTTGGCAGGTGGCTGATCGTGCTCGACAACGCGGACTCACCGCGCGAACTCCACGACCTCTTACCGTTCGGGTCCGGGCACGTCCTGATCACTTCTCGCAACCCCCAGTGGAACGACATCGCGTCGGTCGTCGACGTCGATGTCTTCGACCGGGTCGATAGTGTGGAACTGCTGGGCAGACGTACCGCCGGTGTCTCGCTCGAACGGGCGGACGAGCTCGCCGCCACGCTGGGCGATCTGCCGCTCGCTCTCGAGCAAGCCCGCACTTGGCTATTCGAGACCGCCATGGTCGTCGATGAATATCTCCGCTTGCTGAGCGAGAACACCGCGCGGCTGATGGACGAAGGCGCTCCAGTCGACCATCAGGTGACCTTGTTTTCGACCGTCAGACTCGCCCATCAAGCCTTGCTTCTTCACGATCCGGCCGCTGCCGTGGTTCTGGAGTTGTGCGCTGAGCTCGCGCCGGAACCCATCCCGATCCGGCTGATCCTCGGCCAAGTGCTCACCGACATCCTGGCCTCCATCGATCCTCGGATGCATGACCCCCTGCTGCAACGCACCTTGTATAGCCAGATCGCCCGACACTCGCTAGCTCGGATCGACTCGGAAAACAGCGCCTTGGTGCTACACCGCCTGACCCAGGACATCATCCACTCGAGCATGGACCCGGAACAACGACGAGAGCGGCAAGACCAAGCCCAAGCCATACTGGCAGCAGCGGAACGTGGACACCCAGAAGCTGCCGACAATTGGCCAACCTTCGAGGCATTGCTCCCGCACCTTAGGCCACCCGGGAGCCTCCGGTCAGCGATTCCGGCCGTCCGGAAGCTCGTTCTCGATACGGTGACATACCTGAACTGCAGCGGTCAGCATCTCGCCGCCGGTGACCTCGCACAAGAAGCGCTACGCGAGTGGCTGTCGCGATCCAGCGCTCAGGATCCGACCACAGAACATCTGTATCGTGAGTATCGACGCGCCCAGCGTGCGCAGGGACGTGACGATGACGCGACGTCATTCGAACAGTAAATGGCGGTTGTACGCAAACGACAAGATGGCGAGTCGCCCTAGTACTCCAGCCGCACTTTCAGGCCTGGAGTCTGCGCAGGTAGTGGCTGGTTCCCGCCCAGTATTGATGGCGGCGCCGCCACGACGCCGATCGTGCTATGTAGACTCCCGACCTCGTGTCGGTGGATCTTGTGTCAGGCTGGACGGTGGGCCTGGACGATGTGATGGCCCGCATCGCGGCTCGGTTCGGACGGGTCGAACCACGCCGCCGGGTACGGGGTTACCTGCTCGGCTTGTTGTCGCCTCTGGCCGGCAAGAACGGCGGGACGATCGCCGAAGCGGCCGGCGATGCCACGCCCGACGGCATGCAGCGTCTGCTCAACCGTACCGGTTGGGACGCGGACGCTGTCCGTGATGATCTGCGCGACTACGTCATCGAACACCTCGGCGACGACAACGGCGTGTTAATCGTCGACGAGACCGGATTCCTGAAGAAAGGCGTCAAGTCCGCCGGGGTCCAGCCGCAGTATTCCGGCACGGCCGGCGAATCGAGAACTGCCAGCTCGGGGTGTTTCTCGCCTACGCCAGCAACAAAGGACGAGCCCTGATCGATCGAGAGGGCTACCTGCCACAGCGCTGGAACGACAATCCAGCCCGGCGCGCCGAGGCCGGCATCGACGAGAAGGTGAAGTTCCCGACCAAGCCCGCCCAAGGCCTGGCCATGTCTTGTGAGTTCCTGGCCCAGGGTGTGTTCTTGATTCACGCCAGGACGGGGGCGGAGAGACCCCTGGCTGGATGTCCCGCGGAACGCGCGCTCGGCCTCCGTCGGAAGATTTTTCGGCCGGCGGTAAAGGGATCAAGGCGCTGATGCGTAAGCCAGGTGTGGAACGAGAACGGGCCGACTTCGCGGACTTCTACCAGCGGTCCAGGGACAACTGCCTGCGCGCCGTACTCGGTGGTACGGGCGATCGCGCGCTGGCTGAGGATCTGGTGGCAGAGGCGTTCGCGCGGGCTTGGTCCTCCTGGCCGAAGGTGAGCCGGCATCCGGCGCCGGCGGCGTGGGTGGTGCGCACTGCCCTCAACCTGCGGGTGTCCTGGTGGCGGCGACGCCGACGCGAAGTCGCACTGGACAACCATGACCAGGAACGCCTGGACCGGGACAACGTGGGCACGGACGGCGCTCTGCTGAATGCCGTCCACCGACTGCCCCGGCGGCAACGTGAAGTTGTCGTGTTGCGCATCTGGCTCGACCTGGACACCCAGTCCGTGGCCGATGAGCTGGGAATTTCCGCCTCGACCGTGGCTGTCCATCTGTCTCGCGCCATTGCCACCCTACGGGCGCATCTCACGCCGGTAGCCAGTTAGGGAATCAATCATGAATGACGACGAGGTGCTGAGCGCTGTGCGGAACACCCTGTCCGACGTACACATGGATCGGCCGGTCGAGGTGATCGAGGAGCGCGGCCGGGCCCGGCGGCGCAACCGCACCCTGGCCGGCGCGGTGGCCGGTGGCGGCCTCGCCGTCGCCGCCGCTCTCGCGGTGGTCCTGCCGATGGCCTATCACCAGTCCAAAACGACCACGACGACCACCGAACCGCTCGTGGGCAGTAGCGCCACCGGCAACGCGCCGACGATGACGCAGGCGGCGTTCACGCTGGTCAAACAGGCCAACGGCTCGGTGAAGCTGACCTTGAACCCGAAGAAGCTGCTCGACCCCGCCGCCCTGGAGAAGGCGCTGGCCGGCGCGGGCATCCCGGCCGTGGTCAAGGCCGGCGTCCTCTGCAAGCCGAAGGGCACCGGGTTGCCCGAGGCCGAAGAGGTCTTCGGCATCGACAAGACCGCCGTCACAAGCGACGGATCGCCCGAGTACCGCCTCGTCATCAACGCGGCGAAGATGCCGGAAAACAGCGAGGTCTACTTCAGCGTCTTCGCCATCAAGAAGGGCGACAGCTACAACAAGTTCAGCCGGTACCTGGTCACCAAGGGCGCCCCGATGGCGTGCCGCACCAGGGGCTGACTCCAGCCGCAAACGATGGGCCCGAGTCACGCGAGCGTGGCTCGGGCCCGGTGGGTTCGGGCGCACTGATCGGCTGGGCTACCGCATAGCGGTGGCCGGGGATGATCGAAGGATTCGGGGCAGCGGAAGGTATCCAGCGAGTAGCCGCGCCCGAGCTGCACGCCGACGGTGTCCGGAGACGAGTCCGGGTCCTCCTCCAGCGGGCGCCAGCTGCAATCCGTACCGTTCCCATCGGCCGACGCCGCCGTGAAGGTCAAAATCTTCCCGGTGCCACAAAAAGCCCAATTCATGGGGTACGGGTCGGTAAGTGACCAGTTCGCGAACCCGCCGACCTTCCAGCCCGGCGCGAGTGACAGATCATTCTGACAGTCAGGACGGTCGTCGTCCTCGTCGTCCGGGTCCCACGCGTCGAGCCGGTCGCGCAGGTCGTCCGGGAGCAGATCGGCATATTGATACTCGCGTACCTGTTCGGACTGCACCACGCACGGAACCTTCACCTACCTGTCGCTGATCACCGGCGGCTCGGGCGGCGCTGCGAGCGGCGGGCCGATGGCGGAGCTGTCGCGCCGGTAGAGGGGGACGCGAGGGCTGTAGTGCCGGTCCGAGTGGTCCCCCGGGCACCACAGCACCTGGAGCAGGTCGGGGCCGTCCGGACCGGCATGGTCCCGGGATGTCGCGGGCGTACAGCTGCGCGACCGGGAGCAGCGGGATCGGATCCTACGTACGGGATGCCGGCCCCGGCTTCCCGCCCGAGAGCACGCCCACCTGGCCGGCGCAGGTGTTTCACGGTAGGCCCAACAGCGCACGGATTCCGTGACTGGGGCGGAAGCCGAAAGCGTCGGCGGCGGCGCGGGAGTCGTAGACCCGATCGAGGGTGCGCGGGAGTGGCCAGTTTCGTGCGCGGAACGCCGCGGCGACCTCCGGAAGCCGGGCCGCGATCAGGCCGGCCGCGTCGTCGAGCAGAGCCGGGCAGTCCGTACGAGTGAAGGGGTATGGCCCGGCGATGTTGAACGTGCCGACTGTGGCGGGCTGCTCGGTGAGGCGCGCGACGGCCGTCGCGACATCATCCAGCGCCACGGCTCGGTGCAGGAAGTGGGTGGCCAGCACGGGCAACGGCTCCGGGAAGCAGCGGGCGACGCGCAAGACGACCGACGGTGTGGCCGCCGCGGCGACGAGTCGCTCAGCGGCCAGTTTCGTCTCGTCGTAGATGTCCCGGGGCCGCGGCTCCAGTGCCTCGTCGACCCACACCGCCTGTTCCGCCGGGACCAGGGCGTGCCCGTAGACGCTGGTGCTGCTGATGTACACGACGCGCCGGACACCGATCCGGTCGGCCTCCTCGAGCAGCGCCTCGGTGGCGTCGACGTTGACGGCCCGGAACTCGCGGTCGTCCACCCGGCCGACGTGGGGCGCGTGCAGGGCCGCGGCGTGGACCAGGAGGTCCGACCGCTGGAGCGCGGTACGGCGTACCTCCGAGTGCCGGAGGTCCCCGAGGAGGCCGGTCCACCGGCCGGGCACCCGGTCGACCCCTCGAATGGACCAGCCACCCGAATGAAGGGCGTCCGCGATCGCCGCGCCCACCCGGCCCGAGGTCCCGGTGACCGTCGCGACCCGGGTCGCCGGCAGTTCGATTCGCTTTTCATGCATAGATGATTTTGACCGTTGCGTGGACGACCTCGGTTGTAGACGATCTCTAGAATCTCGCGATAGCCGGTTCCGCGTCCGGGACTTCAGTCGAAGGAGTTGTCACCGATGGCCGATCAGCCGGAGCCGTATCTCGCACCCCGGGTGGACCTGCACACCGATCGCCCGCATCCGGCCCGGGTGTACGACTACCTCCTCGGCGGCAAGGACAACTTCGCCGCCGACCGTGAGGCCGCGCACCGGGGCCTGCAGGCCAATCCGGACAGCCGGATCCCACCCCGGGAGAACCGGCTGTTCCTGGGCCGGGCGGTGCGTTATCTGGCCGAGCAGGGCATCGATCAGTTCCTCGACATCGGCACCGGGATCCCGAGTGCACCGAATGTCCACCATGTCGCCCAGGGGATCAATCCACGATCACGGATCGTCTACGTGGACAACGACCCGATCGTGCTCGCCCACGCCCGCGCGCTGCTGACCAGCCATCCGGACGGCCGGACCGACTACATCGACGCGGACCTGCGCGACGTCGAAACCATCCTGCGCTCGGCCGCGCTGGCCGACACCCTCGACCTGAACCGTCCGGTCGGATTGCTGTTGATCGCGATCCTGCACTTCGTCGGCGACGAGCACGACCCGTGGAGCCTCGTCGACCGGCTCCTGGCCGCGCTGCCGCCCGGCAGCTATCTGGCGTTGTCCCACCTGACCGGCGACTTCCGGCCGGAGGCGTGGGAGCAGGTGGCCGAGGTCTACCGCAAGCAGGGCGTCACCATGAAGGTCCGCTCCAAAGAGCAGATCGAACGCTTCTTCACCGGCCTGGAACTGGTGGAACCCGGACTGCAGATCCTGCCCGCGTGGCGGCCCGACCTCGGCGAGGCCACGGGCCGGCCGGCGCCGTCGGATGCGCAGGTCTCGGTCTATGGCGCGGTCGCCCGCAAACCGTGACCTGACCCCGGCGCACGTGTCCGCGCCGAGACGGATGCTGACGAGCCGGACGGAACGCGCCCCGGGCTAAAGTCTCGGCTATGGGCGGCCCCACCAGCGAGCTAGTCGGCCGGTCGCGGGAGACCGGCCGGCTCGACGGTGTGCTTACCGGTGACCTTCGAGCCCTGGTGGTCGAGGGTGACGCGGGGGTCGGCAAGACCGCTCTGCTCGACGATTTCGGGCGACGGGTCCAGGCCGCAGGTTGGTCGGTCGCCCGGTACCAGTGCGTGGAGGCGGAGCGGGACTTCCCGTACGCGACGCTGGACCAGATCCTGCGCCCGCTGGCGGACTGCGTCGATGCGCTGGCCGACCATCAGCGCCGGGCCGTGGACATCGTCCTCGGGCGTACCGTCGGTGAGGCTCCCGCCGTGATGGCCCTCGGCACCGCGGTCCTCGGTCTTCTCGTGCGTGCGAGCGACGACTGCCCCCGGGCGGTGATCGTCGACGACGCGCACTGGATGGACTCCGCGAGCGGTCAGGTGCTCATGTTCGTGGCTCGCCGGCTCGGTGGGGCGCCGGTGTGCGTCCTGCTCGGCGTGCGCGCCGGCGAGCCGACCGACCTCGAAGTCGCCGGCATCGAACATCTGGATCTGCGCCCCCTCGACCCGGCGAGCGCGGCCGAGCTCCTCGACACCCGTCATCCCGGCCTGTCCGCCGAAGTGCGGGCCGAGGCGCTGCGGTGGGCGGTGGGCAATCCGCTCGCCCTCACCGAGTTGCCGGCGTCGCTGGCGGCCCGTTCGCCGACGGCTTCGAGGTCGGAACTGCCGTTGCCGCGAAGGCTCGAGCAGGTCTACGCGCAGCGACTCGACCGGCTGCCCGAGGACGAGAGGTTCGCCCTGCTGCTGCTGGCGCTCGACGGCGTCATCGACGCCGACGGGGCGCACGGGCTCCCGCACCCGCTCCCCGCGGCCGAGGCCGCCGGACTGGTGGACCGCCGGCGGCCCGGCAGCCGGGCTTCGTTCCGGCATCCACTGGTGCTCTCCGCCGTAGTCGGCTCCGCCCGGCCGGAGCAGGCGCGGGCGGCGCACCTGAAGCTCGCCGAGGTCCGGGCGGGCGATCCGCTGAGACGGGCTCACCACCTCGCGGGCGCCACCGACGTACCGGACGAGACCATCGCGCACGAGGTGCAGCTGGGTGCCGAGCACGCAATTCATCGCGGTGGAGCCGCCGTCGCGATGCAGCTGCTCGTCCGAGCGGCGGCGCTCAGTGAGCGGGCGGACCGGCGTGAGCGTCGCCTTGCCGACGCTGCCTTCGTCGCCACCCATGCCGGCCTGCTCGATGAGGCCGCCGCGTTGGTGGGGCGGCTGGACCGGCTCCACGGCGACCTGGTCGCCCCGTCGACGTTGCTCACCGACGGCACGTTGCAGCTCTACCGCCATGGCGCGGTCGGGCCGACGCACCGCGCGGTCCTGGACATGGTCCGGCGGCGCGGTCACGACCTCGACGACGAGACGCTCCGCCGCCTCGTCGCGCTGCTGCTGCCGCTCTGCATGTACTCGGCCGATCCGGACCTCTGGGAGCGGACCGAGCCGATGATCGACGAGTACGCCGACCGGCTCACGCCGGTGACCCTGCTGGTCCGCGACGTCGGGGGTGATCTGCTGCGGCATGCGGCCGGGGCCCGGGACCGCGTGGCCGAGGCGTTCACCTGGTCCGGCAGCACCACCTTCGATGTGACCCTCCTGGCGCTCTGCGCCTACTTCGTCGATTCCCTCGGCGAGCACCGCCCGCTCGTGGACAGGATGGTGGAGCGCGAGGCTGAGGCCGGGTCCCTGACCGACGTGATGACCTTGCTGCACCTGATCCTCCTCGACGAAACTGTGCGGGGCCGCTGGGACGATGCGGCCAAGACCGTCGCTCGCGGTCTGGAACTGAGCGCCCGCCTCGGGAACGAGATGTTCAGTTACCTCTACCGCGCCTTCTACGCGCGGGTCCTGGCTCAGCGCGGTGACGTCACGGGTGCCCGCGAGCTGGGCCTGGCGGTGGACCTCTGGGCGCGCCCCCGAGGACTGGGGGTGCTGGTCCAGCACGTCGAGGTGGCCGCGCTCGCCGGATCGCTCGCGGTCGGTGCCTACGACACGGCGTGGACCCACGCGCTGGGACTCATCTCACCCGGCTCGTTCCGGCCCTACGCGCACGAGTCGTTCCGGTGCGTGCTCGACGTCGTCGAGGCCGGGATGGCCAGCGGCCACGTCGACGAGGCGCGCCGGCACGCCGAGGCGGCGGTCGCTCAGCACGTGAGTGCCGTGTCGCCCAGGATGGACATGCTGTGCACGGCGGCCTTGGCGATCACCGACGCCACCGCTGAGGCCGGTCGGCTGTTCGAGGTCGCGACCGGTCACCCGGCCGCACCCGTCTTCCCGTTCGACCACGCGCGGATCAGCCTCGCGTACGGCCGGTGGCTGCGGCGCCGGCGAGACCTGGCGGGCGCCCGCATCGCCCTCAAGCGTGCCGTCGACCTCTTCGAGGACCTGGGCAGCCCGCCGTGGACGGAGCGCGCCTCGCACGAGCTCTCGTTGGCGGGAGCAGCCGGCGCCGACCTCACCCGCTTGACCGCGCAGGAGCTGCGCATCGCCGAGCTCGCCGCGTCCGGGCTGACCAACCGGCAGATCGGCGCTCAGCTGTACCTGTCTCCACGCACGGTGGCGACCCACCTCTATCGCACCTTCCCCAAGCTTGGCGTCACCTCGCGGGCCGCTCTGCGCGACGCGTTGGCCGGCGGGCAGAGCGGCGAGATGAGTACGTACGTCAGTAGGTGAAGTCATTCGACGGACGGCGACCGCGCGCTTTGTCGCGAGGGTGGGGTGAGCAACAGCCCCGGGCCGGCGCTGATGTCCCTGGCGCCGTCCGGCCATCACCTCGAGGGACGGATCCGAGAAGACGATGCCCAAGATCACGGTTGGCGCCGAGAACGGCGCACCGGTGGAGCTGCACTACGAAGTTCAGGGAAGTGGCGTGCCGGTCGTGCTGATCCACGGATGGCCGTTGAGCGGCCGGTCCTGGGACAGTCAGGTGACCGCTCTGGTCGAAGCCGGTTACCAGGCCGTCACCTACGATCGCCGTGGATTCGGGCACTCGACCCCGACCTGGGACGGTCACGACTACGACACCATCGCGTCGGACCTGCACGCCCTCCTCACTCATCTCGACCTGTCCGGTGCGACGCTGGTCGGCTTCTCCGCCGGTGGCGGCGCGGTCGCGCGCTACATCCTCAACCACGGCACCGCCCGAGTCGCCAAAGCAGTCCTCGCCAGTTCGGTCACGCCCTTCCTGCACGTCACCGAGGGCAACCCGGAGGGCGGGCTCGACGACGGCACGATCGCGCATTTCGAGGCCGGCATCCGAGCCGACCGGCCGGGTTTCGTCGACCAGTTCCTCACGCTTCTCTATTCCGCCGGCGGTACGTCCTCGGTCAGCGAGGCGCAGCGCCTCTTCGGGCGTGACCTGGCCAACCTCGCCTCGATGCGGGCCACTCTCACGGGTCCCTCGCAGTTCGGACGCACCGACTTCCGACCCGACCTGGCCAAGTTCGACGTGCCGACGCTTGTCCTCCACGGAGACTCCGACGCGGTCGTGCCCTTCCACGTCAGCGGCCGCAGGTCGGCCGCAACGATCAGCGGCAGCGAACTGGTCCTGATCGAGGGCGGCCCGCACGGCCTCAACGTCTCGCACGCCGACCAGTTCAACGCGGCGCTGCTCGACTTCCTCGCCCGCTGACCCGGCCCGTCCCCCTGCTCGACAACGAACCCAGAACTGACGAAAGGAACACCATGTTCTCTCGGTCGAAGAAGGCCTCCCGACTGGTGCTAGGAGCGGCCGGCCTCGGCGCGCTGGTCGCCCTGACCGGGATCGCCGGCCCGGCTGTTGCCGGAGCCGACGTCCGGCACGCCGGAACGCACAAGCCGACCGTCGTCCTCGTGCACGGCGCGTGGGCCGACGGCTCCAGCTGGGACAAGGTGGCAGCCAAGCTCCAGAGCGACGGCTATCAGGTCGCCACGCCGCCGAACCTGCTGTCGGGCGTGCGTAACGACGCCGCGAACCTGCGCGCCTACCTGGACACCATCAGCGGGCCGATCGTCCTCGTCGGGCACTCCTACGGCGGCATGGTCATCACCACCGCCGCGCTGGGCGACAAGCAGGTCAAGGCCCTGGTGTACGTCGATGCGTACCTCCCGGCCAAGGATGACACCGTGTTCTCGCTCACCTCGGCCCTGCCGGGCTCGGTGTTCGCGGCCGACCCGTCCACCGTGTTCGACCAGGTCCCGATTCCGGGGGCGAACCAGGTTGCCAACTTCTACGTGAAGCCGTCGGTCTTCGGCAAAGCGTTCGCCGACAAGAGCATTCCCGCCAAGGACGTGGCGGTGCTGACCGCGCGGCAGCGGCCGCTGGCCTCGAACGCCCTTTTCGAGCCGTCCGGCGAGCCGGCCTGGAGCACCATTCCCTCGTGGTCGGTGATCGGCAAGCAGGACGCGGTCATCCCGCCGGCGGAACAGGTCGTCATGGCCAAGCGGGCCAAGGCGCACACCCTCGAGGTCAACGGCCCGCACCTGGTCATGCTCACCGCCCCGGGCGTGGTCACCGGCCAGATCGAATCGGCGGCCCGGGCCACCGACTGACCCGGCTCGACCTCGCCCGCGTCGTCCACAGGCGTCTCGCCGGGAAGTTCATTATGATTTCCTGATGCTCGAATCGCCGACGCCTGCGATCAACGTCCAGAGCGCATAGTCGTGCAGCTCAAGAAGCGTTTCCTGGTGCTGCACGACTATGGCATGGGCGGTTTGTGGTGGTGGATCCACGCCCGGTCGGAGGGGGAGATCGCGCGGGAGTTCGCCGAGGTCGAGGTCATCGTCGATCCGGCGGCGTGGGCCCGGTTCCCGGACGGCGAGCTGGACGAGGTCGACATCGATGACGAGACCATGCCGCCCGGTCTCGCCGATCTGCGTGACGAACGGCGGGCGCACCGCGATCGGCCCGGCTTCGGGGCACTCGTCGGCCGCGAGGCCGTCTTTCTGCGGCGCCCGTGGGCGGAAGCCGACGACACCGAGCCGCAAATCTATTACGAGCACCTCGGGCCGGACGGGCGACGGTTGCGGCAGGTCGAGGTGTACGCCGACGGGACCGCGATCCGGACCGGCCCCGACGACTGGCTGTTCAACCCGCCGACCGATCTTCACGACCCCGATTTACCGCAGTGGGAAATCAGTGCGCGAGATTTCGAGGAGGCGTGGCGGCGAGCACGCGCGGAAGACGCCGATCGAGGTGATGAGTGATCGGTCGGCCGAGCCGGTGCCCGTGGCGGCGGTTCTGCGCGGCGATGGACGAGCGTGTCACTGAACTGCAAGGCGACCTGGATCCGGACTGGAAGGCGACCTGGATCCGGCGGGGCCGCGGACGGAGCACACCGGGCGCAGCGGCTGGATCGAGCAGCGGTCGGCGGCGCGCCGAGAGGTCGACCGGGGGAGGGTGCGGGCCGGTTTCGCGGAACTTCGTTCGTGGCCACCGGCGTGATGGAGCAGCGCGCCGAGGAGCATGAAGGTATCGTCGGCAGATCCGCGTTTGGTGCCGGGATAAGGTGGTACGTACCCGGCAGGTGTCCGCGCTCGATCAGCTCACCCAGGAGCTGCGGACCGGCGGGAAACGGGTGCGGGAACGGTCGGCCGAGCGGTTACGGTGGATCATTAGCAATTCGAGGATGAGGCTGCGGATGATCAATATGCAAGAGTTCGCGCGGCGGCTGAGCTCTCTCGGAGCGGGTGCGTTCACCAGCGACGACGTCGTGGACCTGGCGACCGCCGCCGATGTGCGCATCAGTGCCGACCTCGAGGTCGACGCCGCTGTGGCGCAGCGTTTGCTGGACCAGCTCTCGCCCCCGCTGCCGGTCACCGGTGCGCAGATCGTGGCGTCGCAATGGCCCCCACCCCAGTCTTCCCGGCCGGCGGTGCCCTCGGTGTCGTTCTCCAGCCCGGGAGCCGTCGACGGGCCGGCCGAGCAGCCCAGCCGAAACCGCGGTTCCGGGCCCACGGGTGGCGGCGGCCGGCGGCCCGGCCCCCGACGTACTCGCAGGTAAGACCGCCGCCGAGGCGGCGATCGGTCAGTTTTCGAGAAGCGCGGCAGGCACGGGCCTTTCTAGCGTGATCGGCATGAACCTCAGGCAGATCCACCGCTGGACGTCCATGGTCTTCACGGCCACCGTCGTCGTCACGTTCGTCGCGCTCGCCCAGGAGGACCCGATCGTCTGGGTCTCCTATGTTCCGCTTTTCCCGCTGGCTGTGCTGTTCTTCACCGGTCTTTACCTGTTCACCCGGCCCTACCTGGTGCGCCGCCGGGAGCGCCGCGCCGCCTGAGCCGGGGCCGCCGGGGTCAGGGCCGCCGGGTCAGGCCGGCTCGATGGGCAGCCACAGTTCGCAGGTGGCGGTGGTGAAGTCGGGGGAGCGGGTGAGGGTCGCGACGATCTCCGGGCCGGGACGCAGACGCCAGGGGTTCGACGGGAACCACTCGGTGGCGGTCGCGGCCCACGCGTTCTGCAGGGCCTCAGGCTGCGGGCCGGACGTGTGGAAGACCGCCCACCGGCCCGGGGCCACCTCGATGGTGTCCAGGTCGGCGGGCGCCGCGGTGGTCCGCGGAACCGCCACCCCGTGCATGTAGGTGAGCTCGCTGCCCTCGGTCCGGTCGGGGTCGAGGTCGTCGCAGATCTGCAGGAGGCCGGCCGGTTCGCCGTCGCTCAACGATTTCAGGCGAGCGTGTTCCGTGGCCGGCAGTGCGGCGATGAGCTGCTGGATGTGCGTGTTCACGCCCTGGTGGACAAGCGGGACCCGGGCGGCGTGGCCGATCAGGCGGAACGCGGGGCGGTCGACGATGCGGGTGTCCATGGGGATGCTCCCTTCGACGCTCAGGCGGAACCTGAGCCGCGGTTGTGATCGAAGGGGGCCACCGTCCCGGCGTACGTCTCCCGGGCCGGCGCCGTGGACCGCGCGGAACGCCCGCCCGAACGCCTCGACCGAGCTGTAGCCGTGCCGTACCGCGAGGCTCAGCAGGTCGCTCTCGCCCCGCACGACGGCAGCGGCGGCGACCGTCATCCGGCGCCGGCGAACATATTCCGACAGTGGCATGGCGGCCAGTGAGGAGAACATCCGCCGGAGGTGGTATTCGGTCGTGCCGAGCGTCTTGGCCAGGTCGGCGAGGTCGAGTTCGGCGCCGCGAGCGAGGTGCTCCTCGACGAGGTCGACGAGCCGGTTGAGTGCCGAGATCACGTGGCCCCCTTTCGACCTCAACCCTGGCCGACCGGGCCGCGGCGGCGCCCGACAGTATCGGACGCGATCGGTCAGGGTGCGAAGATCGGCCGGCCGTCGATGCTCACCGCGTTCTTCACCCGGCGGTATTCGGCCAGGTCCGCGTCGCTGCGCCGGCCGTGAGAGCGCAGCAGCAGGTCACGGTCGCCTTCGTAGGACATCAGCGGTACCGCGTACCCGCAGGAGTCGCTGACCCGATCGACGGTGACCTCGATGATCGACCGTACGCCATGGGTGTCCGGCGGTGCCGGGAACAGCCGCAGCAGCTCGGCGAACTCCGGCTCGGTGACCGGGACCGCGCGGCCTCGACCGTGCAGCCGGACGATGTTCGGCGGGCCCTGGAACGCGCAGAACATCAGCGTGATCCGGCCGTTGTCGTCGAGGTGGGCGATCGTCTCGGCGCCGCTGCCGTGGTAGTCGAGGTAGGCGACCCGGTGGTCACCGAGCACCACGAACGTGCCGGCCATGCCCTTGGGCGACATGTTGACGTGGCCACCCGGGCCGCTGGGCGCGGTGGCCACGAAGAACATCGGCTGGGCCGCGATGAACTCCCGCAGACGCGTGTCGATCCGTTCATGCACCTTCATGCCCTCGAGCCTGCCCCGTCGCCCCGGGGCAGGCCAGTGGTTTCCCATTCCGGGCGCCGCACCGGCGCGGTCAGCGTGCTCAGGCGATATCACCACGGCCTCGTCGCGGTGGTCCTCCATCAGCTTGACGAGCGTGTCGATCGCCTCCCGGCCGAAGTCGTTGCGGGCGTTCGGCGGCGCCAGCGGGTAGGCCTCGTCGATGCGCAGCATCCCGCCGCGGGCCCGGTCGAACGCCTCCAGGGTGCGTGGCGCGGCCTCGCCGGTCGCCACCCGGCCCGCCTTGAACGCGGGGTGCGCCTCGAGCTCGGCCTTCAGCGTTCGCGCGATCTCGCCGACCTGTCCCATGAAGCCGTGGAAGTAGTCCCGTGCCAGGACTTCGGTGCGTACGTCGAGATTGTCGTTCGCGGCCATGCCCTGCTCCCTAGGTCGGCGTGTGCACCTCTCTACGGACGCCGCGGGAATCGGTTCAGCGGAATTTTGCCGACGATCGTGGTCAACGCCCCTGGTTGAGTCGCTTGTAGATGGGGGCGAGCTGTTTGTGCAGGCTGGTGTAGGTCTCGTAGATCTCGCTGTAGAGGCGGTGGTCCGGGCCGGGCTCGAAGACGTGGTCGGCCCGGGCCAGGCCGGAGATGTCGGCGAAGTCGATCAGGCCGGCGCCGACCGCACCGATCCAGCCGGCGCCGCGCGCGTTCACCGCGATCGGGTCGGCGTCGCGGCGGATCTCGATGCCGAGCACGTCGGCGAAGATCTGGCACCACGAGTTCGAGCGGGCCGCGCCGCCCGTGATCACCATGGATCGCATCGGGCTGCCCAGGAACTTGTCGACCGACTTGGTCATCCACCGGGTGTTGAGGGCGACTCCCTCGAAGACCGCGCGGAGCAGGTCGGAGCGGGTGGTCTCGAGGGAGATGTTGAGGAAGCCGGCCCGCAGGTGGGGGTCGTCGACCGGGGCGCGTTCGCCGTAGAGCCAGGGCATGTAGAGGACGCCGTCGGAGCCGGCCGGCACGCCCGGGATGATCTTGTCGAAGGCGTCGAAGATGGTGCCCTCGTCGCGGCTGATGTGCCCGGCCGTCAGCAGCGGGTCGTCCCACTCGACGATCTTGTCGCGCAGCCAGGTCAGGTTCGCGCCCGCGGTGGCCTGCAGCGCGGTCATCAGGTAGCGGTCCGGCAGCGCGCACGGAATCGACGCGATGCCGCTTGTCACGTCGGTCTTCTTGGCCGGCACGTGGGCGCAGATCCACGACGACGTGCCGAGGTAGAGGTGCGGCTCGTTGTCGCGGACCGTGCCGGCCCCGATCGCCGCGGCGGTGTTGTCGACCGCGCCCGCGACCACCCGCACCGACGAGGGGAGCCCGAGGTGATCGGCAGCGTGGGGGGACAGATTGCCGATCACCTCGGTGCACTTGACGATCGGCGGGAACTTGTCCGCGTCGATGCCGCTCGCGGCGACCAGGGCGGGGGAGTACTTGATGTCGGTCGCGACCCGGTTGTCGGTGACCCACGAGGTGAGGATCGAGTCGACCGTCGCCACCGTGCGCCCGGTCAGCTTCAGGTTGATCCAGTCCAGGACGTTCAGGAACGTCTTCGTCCGGGCGTACACGGCCGGCATCTGGTCGCGCACCAGCAACATGTGTGCCGCCGGGTCCTTGCCGGTGACCGACGGCATGCCACCGGTCAGGCGCAGCCATCGAGCGATTTTCCACACCGACATTCCGGAGTACGACGGGAAGCCGCCGAACTGACGTCGCAGATGACCCGCCCCGCGCATGTCCAGCCAGCTGATGCACTGGGTGAGCGGCTCGCCCCCGGCGTCGACCGCGATCGTGCCCTCGCCCTGCGTCGACGAGCAGATCGTGGTCACCGCGCGCAGGTGGTCGGGGAAGCCCCGCCCGAGGTCGGCGACGACCTCGGCGAGGGCGTCCCACCAGGCCACCGGGTCCTGCTCGGCACCCCCGCCGGGCAGCACGCGCAACGGCACCGCGCGCTCGGCCCAGCCGGTCACGGTCCCGTCCGCGGCCACCAGGGCGGCCTTCATCCCGGAGGTGCCGAGGTCGATCGCCAGGATCTGCGGCGGCAGGGCCAACTCAGACCCCCTCGACCAGCGCGAACACCTGGTCGAAACGGGACAGCGCGTCGTCGATGACCTCGTCGGTGTCGGCCATCGACGTGTACATCCGGGAGCCGGCGAGCGTGATGATGCCGTGTGCCGCGTACGCCGCGCCCATCTGCTCCATCAGGGTCTTGCGGGCCTTGTTCTCCTTGAGCAGCTTGATCGGGTCCCGCATGCTCAGCAGCATCACGCCGCTGCTCTCCAGGTGCACGATCGACCCCTGGTTGTACGCCACGTAGGGCAGCCCGTACTTGTCGATGAGCTTCTGCAGGCCGCGGGTGAGCCGATCGCCGGCCCGGCCCGCGATCACCGGCGCGTTGGTGCGCGCCATCTCCTGGATGGCGAAGTAGCCGGCCGCGCACGACAGCGGGTTGGCCGACAGGGTGCCGCCGACCTGGATGTGCGCCCCGCTCTTGCCGTCGAGGCCGGAGCCGAACACGCTCATCACCTCGGCGCTGCCGCCGACGCCGCCGGCCATCGGGTAGCCACCGGAGACGGCCTTGCCGAAGACGGTCAGGTCGGGCTTCACGCCGAAGTAGCCGGCGGCGCCACCCATGCCGGTGCGGAAACCGGTCACCACCTCGTCGAAGACCAGCAGTGCGCCGTACTCGTCGCACAGCTCGCGGACGGCCGCGTTGTAGTCCTTGGGCACCGGGCGGGTGCCGGACTCGGGGCCGAGCGGCTCGACGATGACCGCGGCGGTGCCGCCCCGGAGGCGGTTCTCGACGAGCTTGCGCTTGAGGGTGCCGAGGTCGTGCGGGAACGCCTCGCGGGTCCGCTCGGTGGCGCCCCACGGGATGCCCTTGGCGTTCATCCGGAAGCTCCCGGGGACGCGCAGGCCGTACACCATGGTGTCGGACCAGCCGTGATAGGCGCCGCCGACCTTGATCACCATCTTCTTGCCGGTGTGCGCGCGGGCCGCCCGGACCGCCGCCATCACCGCTTCGGTGCCGGAGCCGAGCGAGCGGTACATCTCGATGTGCGGCATGTAGCGGTTGATGATCTCGGCGAGCTTCAGCTCGTACTCGTGGAAGAGGCCCGTCACCGGACCGCTCTCTTTGATCACCGCGGCGACCTGCTCGTTGACCGGGCCGTAGTTGCTGCCCAGGATCGTCGGGCCGCCGGCCTGCAGGAAGTCGATGTAGACGTTGCCGTCGCGGTCGGTCAGGTGGGCGCCGTGCGCCCGGTCGATCGCCAGCGGGAACGGATAGTTGAAGGCCAGGTTGTGCTGCACGCCGCCGGGGATGCGCTTCTTGGCCCGCTCGGTGATCTCCTTGCTGGCCGTGCACTTGGTCTCGAAGTAGTTGAGCGTGTCCAGCAGGGCGTCGTGCCGCAGCCCGCGGATCGGCTGGGCGACCAGGGCCTTCAGGCGGCGCATGGTGTCCGGGACGTCGAGGTACTCGCCGATCATGTAGCCGCTCGGCTCCTCGGACACTTCCGCGTCGTCGGTCCTGGCGACGGCCGGGAGCACTTCGTCCTCGGGCACCCGGATCGGCTCGACCGCCTCGGTGATCTGCGCGGCGATCCGCTTCTCGTCCTTGCGCAGCTTGCTGAAGGCGATCTCGCGAATGGTGTTCGGGATCGTGTAGACCTTGCCGGCCTCGGTGGTCAGCGCCATCAGATAGGCGATCGACACCTTTTCCAGCAGCGCCATGTTGAACACCGCGCGGGTCGGGTCGGTGCCGACCGCGACCACGCCGTGGTTGGCGATGATGAACGCGTTGTCCCCGCTCGCCACCTTCTTCTGCACGTTCTTGGCGAGGAAACCGGTGCCGCTGGGCGCGTAGTCGATGATCGCGACCTCTTTGCCGAGGAAACGCACCTGCTCATCGGTGAGCGCGGGGATCGGCTTGCGCAGGAAGGCCAGAGCTGACGCGTACGGCTGATGGGTGTGCACGATCGCGTTGACGTCGGGCCGCTCGCGGTAGATGTTGGCGTGCATCCCACATTCGATCGACGGTACGAGCCCGCCCGCGCCACCCTCGTCGGGCACGTGTTTGCCCTGGAAGTCGACGATGCAGACGTCCTCGGCACGCATCTTGTCGTAGTCGTAGTTGCTGGGCGTGACGGCGTAGAGCTCGTGACCCGGGATGCGGACCGAGACGTTGCCCTCGGTCGCTTTCAGGTAGCCGCGCTCGAGCATCGTCCGGCACATCTCGACGACGTGGCGACGGGACATCAGATGCTTCATGTTGTCATCGTCACCCATCGCCCGGGTATGAGACACCATTACCGGGCCAGCAATCTGCCGCCGGGGTGTTATCACGGGGTGACAAAATCGGCGGGTGACAACCCCTTGGCAGCGCGTACCTTCCGATCTGGCCGCCGCCATGCGCCCTCGCCTGCCCGACACCGTGCCGGCCATCGCCGGTGCGGTGGCCGGGCTGAACCCGGAGATCACCGGCGCGAAGTTCGAGCGCGACGTGCACACCGCCGTGCAGGTGGCCCTGGACCGTTTCCTCGACCTGGCCGGCACCGACGAGCCCGCCCTGCCGCCGCGGATCCGCGAGGTCTTCGTCGCCCTGGGCGCCGCCGAGGCCCGCGAGAACCACGGCCCCGAGCTGCTGCTGGGCGCTCTGCGCACGGCGGCCCGGCTGCTGCTTCGCACCGCGTCGCAGTCGCTCGCCGATTCCCGCCCGGTGACGGTCGAGGAGATCATCGACCTGTCCGACGCCACCAGCGCCTTCGTCGACGAGCTGGCCGCCGCGTGCACCGACGGCCTGGCCCGCCAACTGCGCGAACAGGCCGGCGAGGGCGACCGGCGCCGGCGCCGGGCGGCCGATCTGCTGCTGCACGGCGGCGCCCCGCCGGAGACCGCACGGGCGGCGGTGACCGCGATCGGCTGGCCCACCCTCGACCGGATAGTCCCGGTGCTGCTCCCGCCCGACCTGGCCCGCGAGGCCCAGTTCCGGTTCGCCGCCGACGGCGTGGTGGCCGAGCGCCCCCGGGACGCCGTGCTGCTGTTGCGCGCCGGCTCCCGAACCGGCCGCCCGTTCCTGACCGAGGCTCTGAGCGGCACGTTCGGCGAGGCGGTGATCGGCCCCGCGGTCCCGTGGCCGGAGGTGCCGACCGCCCTGCGCCTGGCCGAACGAGCCGCCGAGCTGTCCCGCCCCACCCCCGCGGCCACCCCCGGGCCGGTCGCGCCGATCTTCGTCGAGGATCACTTCGCGGCCCTCGCGCTGCGCGGCGAGCCGGGCGCGCTGGCGGCGCTGTCCACCCGCCGGCTCGCCCCGCTGACCGGCCTCCGCCCGGCCCAGCGTGCACAACTCCTGGTCACCCTGGAGGCCTGGTTGCGCCACTGGGGCTCGCGCACCGCGGTGGCCGCCGAACTGTTCGTGCACCCGCAGACCGTGAGCTACCGCCTGAACCGCCTGCGCGACCTGCTCGGCCCGGCCCTGGACGACCCCACCGCCCGCTTCGAGCTGCAACTGGTGCTGGCCTACCGCCCGGCAGCCTGACCGCCGGCCGGGTTATTCGGTTTACCGAGGCCCCGGGGCGACGTAACTTTGCCTGGTCGATCGTGGCTGGAAGGGGTGGGCGTCATGCGTTACCGCGTCGTCGTGCCCTCGTCCCGATTCGAGTTGATCCTGGTGTCTGGGGTGCCCGGCTTCGGCTGCGCCACCGGAGCTGGACGTTTCTGACCGCCATCGCGCGCGGTCAGGTGGGCGCTGTCCACCGTCGGAACTTCTCGAAAAGACAAACCCATCATGCGTGTACGCAACATTGGCATCCTGGCGCACGTCGACGCCGGCAAGACCACTCTGACCGAACGCATCCTGTTCCGCACCGGGGCCACCTACAAGCAGGGTGAGGTGCACGACGGCAACACGGTCACCGATTTCGACCCGCAGGAACGCCGGCGCGGCATCACCATCTTCGCCGCGGCGGTCAGCTGCGAGTGGGCCGGCCATCGGCTCAGCCTGATCGACACGCCGGGGCACGTCGACTTCGCCGACGAGGTCGAACGGTCGCTGCGCATCCTCGATGGGGCCGTGGTCGTGTTCGACGCGGTCGCCGGGGTCGAACCGCAGAGCGAGGCGGTGTGGCGGCAGGCCGACCGCTATCGGGTGCCGCGGATCGCGTTCGTCAACAAGCTCGACCGGGCCGGGGCCGACCTCGACGCGGCGGTCCGCTCGATCCGGGAGCGGCTCGGGGTCGTACCCCTCGTCGTGCAGGTGCCTCTCGGGACGCAGGAGCATTTCCACGGCGTACTCGATCTGGTCTCGATGAAGGAGATCGGGTGGGCCGACGGGAAACGCGAGGAGCGACCGGCCGAAGGTGTCGCCGCGAGGCGGGCGCGGGCGCGCCTCGAAGAGGCCGTCGCCGAGCTGCACCCGGCGGCCCTCGAGGAACTCGGGGCGATGCGCGACGAGACGCTGCGGGCGGCCCTGCGCGACCTGACCCTCGGCGGTACGGCAGTGGTGGTGCTGGGTGGATCGGCCTATCGGGACAAGGGGGTGGAACCGTTGCTGGACGCGGTGGTCGACTACCTCCCCGCGCCCGCCGGCGATCCGGCGGCACCGCTCGCCGCACTGGTGTTCAAGGTGCACACCGACCGCCACGGGCGGCTGACGTTCCTGCGGGTCTACGACGGCAGCGTCACCGCCGGTGACACCGTGTGGGATCCGGTCGCGCAGCGGGCCGAGCGGGTCGGGCGCGTCCTGCGGGTGCAGGCCGACCGGCACACCGACGTCGAGCGCGCGGTGGCCGGAGACATCGTCGCGGTGGCCGGGCCGAAAGCGGCGCGGGCCGGCACGACGCTGTGCAGCCGGGCGCATCCGGTGCTGCTCGAGGCGCCGCACCCGGCCGAGCCACTGGTGTCGGTCGCGGTCGAGGCGCGCACCCGGGCGGACGGGCAGCGGCTCGCGGCCGCGCTCGGTGCGCTGGTCGAGCAGCACCCGTCGTTGTCGACGCGCGTCGACCCGGAGTCCGGCCAGACCCTGCTGTCCGGGCAGGGCGAACTGCAGCTGGAGGTGGCGGTGACCAGGCTGCGGGAGGCCGGCCTGGCGGTGACCACCGGACGGCCGCAGGTCGCCTATCGGGAGACCGTCGTGCGGGGGGTCAGCGGGGTCCTCTACCGGCACGTCAAGCAGGACGGCGGGCCGGGGCAGTTCGCGCACGTCGTGCTCGACGTCGCCCCCGCGCCCGACGGCTTCGCGTTCGCCTGCACCGTGATCGGCGGGCGGGTGCCGGCCGATTACGTACGGGCGGTCGAGGCCGGCTGCCGGGAAGCCCTCGGCGACGGGGTCCATCCGGTGGTCGGGCTGCGCGTCACGCTCACCGACGGGGCGACCCATCCGAAGGACTCGTCCGAACTGGCCTTCCGCCGGGCCGGCCGGCTCGGCCTGCGGGCGGCGCTCGCGGCGTGCGAGACGGTGCGGCTCGAACCGGTCGCCGAGGTCACGGTCTCGGCGCCGGCGGACGCACTGGGTGCGGTGCTCGGCGACCTGGCGGCCCGGCGCGGCCAGGTCACTGGTTCCGGTGCCGGGTCGGTGACGGCGGTGGTGCCGTTGGCCGAGCTCTTCGGGTACGCGACGCGACTGCGTAGCCGTACGCAAGGAAGGGCGACCTTCACCACCCGCCCGGCCGGATATCGCCCGGCCGGCTGAAGTACCGGGCCCGGCCTCGTGCCGGGCCCGGCACGCAAGATATAGACCTGTTGCTATCTATCCGCATCGTGGGCCGATGCGTAACGTTCGCCTCCTCACCCCAGGAGGAATGATGCGGGTTCGCAAGTTCGCCCTCGCCGGCGTCGCCGTCGCCGTGACCGCCACCCTCACGGTCAGCGGCTCCACCTACGCCGGCGCGGCCGTCGCGCCGGTTGCGGTCGCACCGCCGGTCATCAGCTCGACCGCGCCGATGGCCCATCTGACCCAGCTGATGAGCTTCGCGTCGGCCAGCAACAACACCCGTGTCATCGGCAGTGCCGGCTTCACGTCGACGGTCAACTACGTCAAGTCGCAGCTCACCGCGAGCGGCTGGACGGTGACCACGCAGAGTTTCACCACCCGCGGCAAGACGGCCACCAACGTCATCGCCGAATGGCCGTACGGCGACGCCACCCACGTGATCATGGCGGGCGCGCACTCCGACTCGGTCGCGGCCGGCCCCGGCATCAACGACAACGGCTCCGGGGTGGCCGCGCTGCTCGCGAACGCCGCCGCCATCTCCCAGTCCGCCCTGCGGCCGGCCAAGCGCATCCGCTTCGGCTTCTGGGGCGCCGAGGAGCAGGGTGACGTCGGCTCCAGCTACTACGTGTCGCACCTGGCCGGCGGCGAGGCCAAGAAGATCGACGCCTACCTGAACTTCGACATGGTCGGCAACAAGGCGGAGAACGGCAAGGCGGTCGGCTGGAGCCTGTACGTGGAGGGCCAGTCGAACGGCCTGAACGCGCCGTTCAAGTCCTACTTCAGCGCGAAGGGCATCACCGTCAACGCGTCGCTGGACACCGACGACCGTTCCGACCACGCCGCCTTCAAGAACGCCGGGGTGAAGGTGACCGGGGTGAGCTCCGTGCGCAGCCTCAACGAGCTGGGCGCGTGTTACCACAAGGCGTGCGACAACCTCAGCGACGTCGACAGCAACAGCGTCACGCTGGCCTCGAACGCCATCGCCAACGCGGTGTGGTCGCTCGCCGGCTGACCGTCCCGTCGAGGCGTCGGCCCGGCCTCACGGCCGGAGGTCCCGGGAGAGTTCGCCCGGCTCCACCGGCCGGCCGGAAACCGCGAGCAGGAGTGCCAGGGCCGGGCCGCGTACCACCGGCCCGGCGCCGGCGTCGAACGCGATGTCCGAGGCGGTCAGGCGCAGACCGGCGGCGCGCTCCTTGCCACCACCCATCCGCACCGAGGTACGGAGCTGGAACTTCAGCGCCTCCACCACCGACTCCGGCGGGTAGTCGCCGCGCAGACCGACCGCCCGCCGGATGTCGTCGCCGTGCACGAACGCCTCGACGAGCCGGGTCGCGAGCGGGGCCGGCGGTGTGCTGGTGCGGTCGGTGACGGCCCGCAATTCCGCCAGGACCTCGTGCGGGTCGGCCCGGCGCTCCCGGGCCACCCCGCGGGCGTTCTGCCGGTCGAAGTCGAAACGGGCGGCGACCATGTCGCGGACGAAGCCGAGCCGTGTCGTCTTGGCCGAGTCGACGAGGTGCGCCACCACGTCCTGGACGTCCCACCCGGGGCAGGCGGTGGGGGCCGACCACTGCTCGGCGCAGAGGGTGGCCAGGTCACGGGCGAGAGCCGCGCGTTCCTGCTGAACAACAGTCCAGACCATGCTCACTACCTAAGCAAACTCGACCTCCGAGTTCCGCGCAGGGCGTGCGCGCAGATGCCGATTCGGGTCAGCGCGAGGACACCGGCCAGGGCCACCACGGCGACGATGGCATCGCCGATGTCGGGGGCCCACATGTGCACCTTGGCGAAGCCGGCCCCCCACAAGGTGGGTACCAGCCAGGCGGCGGCGGCCGCGGCGAGGGCGCATCCACCGAGCCACGCGGCGGTGGTGGCGACGGTCCGGCGGCGCGAGCGGGCCGGGTCCCGCCGGCGGGCGCGCGGGAACCCGACAAATGTGGTCACCAGCAGGGCGAGCAGCCCGGCCGCGATGGTCAGCAGCCCGGCCAGGACCCGCGGGAAGAGCGGGTCCTCGGCGGCGGCCGCCGCGGGGGCGTGGCCGTGCAGGATCCGGACGAGGTCGAACGCTCCGGCGTTGAACGCCGCGTCCATGGGCAGCGCGTAGACGTTGGTCAGCACGACCACCGCCAGGTTCGACCGCGGCACGAGCACGACGTGGCTGAAGTAGTTCGGGGTGGCGCCGGAGTGCCAGACGATGCCGACGCCGGCGCCGTCGAGGGTGTTGTTCTTCCACCCCAGGCCGTAGCGGCCGCCGTGACCGGTGTTCGCGGTTCCGGTGTGCATCTGCCGCACTGCGTCGGCGTCGAGGACCCGCGCGTCCTTGTAGCGGCCGCCGCCGAGCTGGGCGCTCGCGTAGTGGGTGAGGTCGTCGAGGCCGGCGGCGAGGAACCCGTACGGCACCCCGGCGGTGTCGAACGGGGTGTCGTGCCGCTGCGGGCGACCCAGGTAGTAGCGGTGCCCAGCCGGCACGTCCACGGCTTCGGCCTCTTCGGTGGTGGCCGCGGAACGCGTCATCGCAAGCGGGTCCAGGACGTGGCGGCGCAGGTACCCGCCGAACGTCTCCCCGGTGACGTTCTCGACAAGTGCCCCCAGGATCATGTAATTGGCGTCGCTGTACCGATAGCCCTGCCCGACCGCGGCGACGGGACGCACGGCGGCCAGGTCGCGCACCGACCGGGCGAGCCCGCCGGGACTGTTGTCGTAGCGGTCGGTCAGCGTGGAGTTCGACACGGCCGGCAGTCCGCTGGTATGTGTCAGCAGCTGCCGCACCGTCACCGTGCGGGCCGTGTCCTCGGCACCCAGCCGCAGCCACGGCAGGTAGGTGCGCGCCGGGTCGTCCAAGGCGATCCGGCCGGCCCGGGCGAGCTGCGTCACCGCGAGTGCGGTGAACGACTTGCTGGTGGATCCGAGCAGGAACGGCGTCTGCGCGGTCATCGAGCGGCCGTCGCCGTCGACGCCCCAGGCGCCCTGCCTCAGCACCTGGTCGCCCCGCACGACCGCGTACGCCATCCCCGGCGCCTTGGTCCGCTCCATGTACCGGCGCATGTAGGCCTCGCCGACGGCGAGCTGATCAGCGGACGCCACCGCCGGTACGGCCACGGCGGGAGCGGCCACCGCCGGTGCAGCCGCGGCTGTACCGATTGCCGCCGCCACGGTGCAGGCCGCCGCCACGGCTGGTATTCGCGCCCATCTCCACCGGTTCGCGAGCTTCATGACGTTCCCCCGTCTATTGTGGACAGTCAGCCGATCTGGCTGAGCAGTTTCTCCAGCGCGGCCAGGCGTTGTCGCACCTCGCCGAGTTCGGCCCGCACGCCCTTCAGCTCCTCGGCGGTGGCCTGCGAGCCGTCGGCGCTGCGCCCGGCCAGCGTCCGGTAGCCCTCCTCGCGGGCCGCGGCGTAGCGGGCGCGATAGATGCCGATCCCGACGAGGCCCGCCATGAGGATCGCCGCCCCGAGGATCACCGCGAACGCGATGGTGGAGGTCTGGGCCATGTCCGCGGCCAACTGGCGTTGCGTCATCTACTTCTCCCGTTCGGTCGCCGGCGCCGGGCCGGTCAGGGTGTGCGCGGCCAGCGCGATCGCGTCCAGGTCCAACGCCAGGGCGAACGGCACGGCCTCGATGTACTTCACCGAGCTGCCGTCGCGGGCGGTGACCAGTTCGCCGGTCACCAGGCCGGCCGCTTCCAACTTCTGCAGGTGCATGTAGAGCAGCGGCCGGTTCATCTCCAGTCGCCGCGCCAACTCGCTGACATAGGTGCGTCCCGACGCCAGGGCGCCGAGGATCCGCAGCCGGTGCGGACTGGCCAGCGCGCCCAGCACGACAACCAGCTCGTCGCCGGTGGGCGGAGTGCCGCTCATCTGGGACCTCACCCTCCGCGATGGGGGGGGTCATAAAAGCATGACACCCCCCTATGTCAGGGAAGTCTGACAGGGGGGTGATCGCGGTGTCAACCCGCCCGCCGGCCCTCGCCACCCGGCGCTGCCGACCTCGGGGTCGAGCGCCGTGCCCCCGGCGGCGACCCGTTCCAGGGCGGTGTCGGCCGGACTACCCGATGCGGCTCCCGAGCCGATGCTGAGCGGCGCCGGTGACCGCGCGCGACCCGCGCTGCGCGGCCCGGTCGAGCAGAACCCAGCGGGCCACCCGGTGGGGGAGCGCCGGTTGCCGGCCCGGCTGCTGCGCCGGCGGTCGGACCGGCCGGCCGCGTCGGGCGAGGACGCCGGCGAGCAGCGCCCCGGCGATCGGCGCCAGAAGATAGACCGCGAGCAGGTGGAACTGGCCGGCGAGGACGGCCGGGCCGAACTGCCGCAACGGGTTGGCGGAGCCGCCGGTGAGCGTGCCGAGCAATGCCCCCTGCACGCCGAACTGCATGCCGACGATCCACGGTCCGGGCCACGTCCAGGCCGGGCGGCGTGCCGACATCCAGCACATCGTCGTCACGATGACGGCCAGGGTCGCCGCCTCGGCCACGAACACCGCCGGGCCACCCCAGCCGGCCCCCGGCTGGACCACCGAACTCGCCGCCGCCGGCCCCCACGCCAGCCAGGTCAGCGCGGCCGCCGCCAGTGAGCCGGCCGACTGGGCGACCAGGTAGGGCAGCACCCGGCGGCCCGGGAAGGTGCCGAAGGCGTACAGGCCCACGGTGATCGCCGGGTTCATGTGACAGCCGGTGAAACGCCCCGGCCGCGACCTCGCGAAACCGACGATCACCAGGCCGACGAGCATCGACACGACCACCACCCGGAGCCGCTGGTGGTCCGCCGCGATGCCCCAGCGCACCAGGCTGAAGACAGTCCAGAAGAAGAACGTGGTGAGCACGAACTCGACAAGCGCGGCCTGCAGGTCGGCTCCGGTCCGGCGCCGGTCGATCTTCATGCCCCGATCATGTCTTGCCGACGCGCGGCCGAGCAGGGCCGATGGACCCCCTCCGCGACCGGCCGGGGCGCAGTGCCGTCAGCTCAGGCGTCGCCGTGGGCGATGCGGGTCAGCTGGGGCCACAGCAGCACCAGGAAGACGGCTGAGCCGCCGAACGCGAACCAGAACGGGGCCGTCACGCCCCAGTGCGAGGCCAGGGTGCCGCCGATGGTCGAGCCGACCACCAGGCCGCCGAAGACGCCTATCGTGTTGACGCTGCTCACCCGGCCCTGCAGGGCGGTCGGCACCGCTCGTTGCCGCACCGTCACCGACGTGGTGCCCCAGATGAACGCGTGCGCGCCGAAGACGAAGAACACCGGCATCGCCACCCACGGCGTCGTGGTCAGGGCCAGGGCCAGATGGGTCACAGTCTCGATGATCAGGCCGACGCGCATCACGTTACCGAGGCTCACCCGGGCGGTGATCCAGCCGTAGAGACCGGTGCCGAGCAGGCCACCCACCGCCGACACGGTGGTGAGCAGGCCGAACCCGGTGGGGCCCAGACCGAGCCGTTCGGATGCGTAGATCACGAGCACGGACCAGGCGGCGCCGAAGGTGAAATTGAAGATCAAGATCGTCAGGACCAGCGTACGCACGGCGGGGTGCCGCACCGTCCAGGCGACGCCTTCGCGGACCTCACGCCAGGCCCCGGCGGGCTCGGCGGCGGCGGTCGACGGCGGGGGCAGGCGCACCCGGGCGACCAGGAGCACCCCGGCGAGGACCAGCACGCCCTGGGTGAGGAACGGCCACACATATCCGGCCGCGAACAGGAACGCCCCGATCGGCGGCCCGGCCAGCTGGTTGAGCGTGAGGAAGCCGAACTGCATGCGCGCGTTGGCGAGCGCCAGGTCGTCGCGGTGCACCAGCATCGGCGCGAGCGTCGATCCGGTGTTGTCGGCATAGACCTCGGCGGAGGCGATCAGGCCGAGCGCGACCAGGGCGCCGGCCGCGGTCAGCCGGTCGGTGGCGAGCGCCGCGACCAGTGCCGCCAGCACGACGACGCGGCTGCCGTCGGCGAACATGACGATGCGGCGCCGGTCGTGCCGGTCCGAGAGCACGCCCGCGTGCAGGCCGAACAGCAGCGGCGGCAGCCAGCGGAGCAGGGCCGCCATCGAGATCAGGAACGGGTCGTCGGTGAGCCCGGCGACGAGCAGCGGGCCGGCCGCGACCGCGATGCCGTCACCGAGGTTGGACACCCACGACGACGCGAGCAACCACCGGAACGAACTGCCGAGCCGGGCGGGCAGCACGTGTTCGGCAACGGTGGGCACGGCGAGACTTTATGTCCCACCACAATCAGCACGCGACAGAATTATCCGGCGTTCTCGTCCGGCTGTTCGCGGTTCGCGCGCCGCTCGTTGATGCCGACGTTGCTGCTGCCGTTCGCCGGCGTGTAGCCGGGCGGCTGGTCGGTCAGGAAGTCGCCGGTCTCCTTCGACCCGGTGATGTGCTGGTCGGTCTCGGAGCCGGCGCCGGTGACGGCCCGATCCTCGAACTCGCCGGAGTCGCTGCGCTGAGTGCTCATGACACCCGATTACCCCGCAGATCAGCCTTGAAGCCAGTGCAGGACCGCGAGCACCCGGCGGTTGTCCTGCTCCTGCTGTTCCAGGCCGAGTTTCTTGAAGATGCTCAGGATGTGTTTCTCGACCGTTTTCGGGGCCAGGAACATCGCCTCGGCCACGCCGTTGTTGGACCGGCCCTCGGCCATGTGCTGGAGCACCTTGCGTTCCTGGCCGCTGAGCAGGTCGAGGGGGCGTTGCCGACTCGGCCGGTCCATCAGGCGCTGGACGATCTCGGGGTCGATCGCGGTCTGCCCCTCGGCGACCCGCCGCAGCGCGTCCTCGAGCACCTCGATCCGGCCCACCCGGTCCTTCACGAGGTAGCCGACCCCGGACGCGCCGCCCTCGAGCAGGCGTACCGCGTACGCCGTCTCCGCGTACGCCGAGAGCAGCAGGATGCCCACCCGCGGATGCCGCCGCCGGATGCTCTCGGCCGCGTGCAGGCCCTCGGCGCCGTGCGCCGAGAGGCGAATGTCCATGATCACCACGTCGGGTGGGTCGTTCACGATGCCGTCGAGCAGCTCGCGCTCGTTGCTCGCCTGGTGGGTGACCTCGATGCCGAGTTCGCGCAGCAGCGCGGCCAGCCCCTCCCGGAACAGGACCGTGTCGTCGGTGAGCGCTACCCGCACGGGACCACCACCGTGACCGTCGTGCCGTTACCGCCGGTGGCGATGGTCATGTCCCCGCGCAGCGACTCCACCCGGTCGCGCAGCCCGGCCAGGCCGGACCCGCCGCGAAAGCCGGCCCCGCCGCGCCCGTCGTCGGTGACCCGGGCGACCGCCGTGCCGTCGTGCAGGGTCACCCGCACCTCGGCCCGGCTCGCCGCGGCGTGCCGGATGACGTTGGTGAGCAGCTCGCAGATCACGAAGTAGAGGGTCTCCTCGACCGGGTCGGGCAGCCGTTCGGCGCCGACGTCGACCGCCACCGGGATGTTCAGCCGGTCGGCGACGCCCTCCAGCGCCGGTCGCAGACCCATCTCGCCGAGCACCGCCGGGTGGATGCCGCGGGCGAGGTTGCGCAGCTCGGCGAGGGCCTCGTCGAGGTCGCTGCCGGCGGTGGCGAGGGCATCGCTCGGATCGCGGCCGCGCTGCGCCCGGTGCCGGGCCAGGCTCAGGCTGCTCATCACCCGCAGCAGCAGTTGCTGGGCGCCGTCGTGCAGGTTGCGCTCGATGCGGCGCCGCTCGGCCAGGCCGGCCTCGGCGATCCGGCGGCGGGACGCCTGCACCTGCTCGAGCTGGGTGGCCAGGTCGTCGCGGAGCAGGCCGTTCTCCAGCACCAGTCCACCCGCGACGGCGGCGCTGCGGACCAGGTCGGAACGGCGGTGCAGGGCCGGGTCGACGAGCAGCAGCGCGATCGAGCGCCCGGTGCCGGACGGCATCGACACCCGCCAGCGGGCCATCTCACCGTCGGTCAGCGGGTAGCCCTCACAGCTCACGTAGCGCGACGGGCCGGCCGGCACGGCGAGCACCATGGTCGGGTCGCCGAGCACCTCCCGCAGCGCGGACTGCACGTCCTTGAGGGAGGCGCAGTCGGCGAGCCGGACGACCAGGTCGGCGACGCTGGACCGGGCGAGCCGGCGCTGCATGAGGCTGATGACGAAGGCGATCGGGGCGATCAGGGCGGTCAGCGCGGTGATCGTACGCAGCGCGTCGGTGACCGGTTTGGACAGGTGGAGCAGCTGCGCGGCGATGTAGAAGCTGCCCAGGAAACCGATCGCGATGCCGGCCGCCGTGGCCGGCAGGCTGTCCGCACGTTCCAGGCCCCGGCTCCGGCGGATCTTCAGAAGCAGCAGCACGATCAGCCCGAGGGCCAGCACGATGATGCCGATCTTGAAGATGGCGGACGCGGTGTCGAACAGCCGGCGGTTCGGGGCCACGGTCAGCCACCAGGCATCCGGGTTCCAGCCGGCCCACCCGGGTCTCGACACCGCCGCGATGAACAGCTTCACCCCGACGACCCAGATCGCGAAGGAGCTGAAATACCAGCGCTCGTACCGGCGGCTCAGCACCGGCTCCGGGTAACGCAACAGGGCCAGGCCGCCGACCGCGAACCACCAGTATCCGAACAGGAACGAGATCAGCGCGACCGGCCCGATCTCCCATTCCGGCGGCCACGTCCACCACCAGGACGCCTCGTAGCAGAACGCGGCTACGATCATCGCCCAGCCGGTGCGGCCGGTGCTGCGATCGGAGAGCAGGAAGACGCCGCTGGCCGCGAACGAGGTGACCACGAAAACGTAGATCGTGCCGAGCGCGAAATCCTGCGACCACATCGGGATCCACGAGAGAACCGCGGTGGTCGCCGCGAGCAGCGACACGAGCGCCACCACCCGAACCGGCAGTCTTCCCGGCACCGGCAGCGCGGAAGTCATGGTGGACATGGTGGCAGTCACCTTTGCGGTGTGCCAAGGCGGTGAGTGGGGGTTTTCCCTGCTACTCCCGGCGAGAACCGGCTCTTAAGGTGGAGCCACCATCCCGATTCATGGTCATTGCTGGATGCTCCCGATCCGCCCCGGCGGATCCGGGGCGAAGGCGGACCGAGCCGGTGGCGGCCGGAGCGGTCTCGCGGCTGGTGCGGGTGCGGCAACCCGCGCCAGCCGCCCGCCTTCCCGGATGATCTCCCTGTTCCACCACGTGTCCCGGCATCGTGCGGCTCCCGAGCCCGACCGCGGTCGTCTCGGCGTTCTCCCCGTCGACCGGCACCGTCCTGTTCTACGGCGCCACCCTCGTGCTGTGCTCGGGCTCGCCGGCCGTACTTGCCTGGTTCGCGCGCCGCGTCCCGGCCTGACCGAGGGCCGCCCGCCCATGCCGCGCGAGAAGGTGCTCGGCTACGAGAGCATCTTCCTCACCCAGGTGCTCGCCACGATCGTCGGCTGCGTCTTCGCCGGCACCACCAATTTCTGGCGTTCCTGATGTTCCTGAGCGGCCCGTTCGAACGCCTCGTCCGCTCCCGGTGGCGCACCCGGTCGTGACCGGCGCCACGATTTATTTACGAACGGTCGGTCGTTTTGTAGCGTCGTAGGCATGACCGAGGACGGCCGGCTCCGCCGCGGCGAGCGAACCCGTACCGCCGTGCTCGACCACGCCCTTCCGCTGGCCACCACCACCGGACTCGACGGCCTGTCCCTCGGCCGGCTCGCCGACACGCTCGGCATCAGCAAGTCCGGCCTGTTCGCGCACTGGCGCTCCAAGGAAGCACTGCAACTCGCGGTCATCGACCACGCCCGCCGCCAGTGGACCGACGAAGTGATCCGCCCCGCCATGGCCGCCGCGCCCCGAGGCGTACGCCGTCTGTGGGCCGTGCACGACACCCGGCTCGCTTTCTACGAACAGGGCCGGCTGCCCGGCGGCTGCTTCTTCGCCAACGCCCACTTCGAGTTCAACGCCCGCCCCGGCCCCATCCGCGACCGCCTGGCCGCCGAACTGGCCGACTGGATGACCTTCCTGACCGGCCTCACCGCCGACGCGATCACCACCGGCGACCTGCCCCCGGCCACCGACCCGGCCGGCCTGGCCTACGAGATCGAATCACTGGGCGTCTGCGCCGTCATGCAGGCCCCCGTCCTCGGTCCGGTGACCTTCCAACACGCCCGGCACGCCCTGCACGAGCGCCTGACGGCGCTCACCCTCACCCCGACGATTCTCCCGGAGCTGCCATGACTGCCACCACTGTCGAGTACGGGCATGCCACGCGCGTGCCGGTCCACTTCGACGACCTCGACGCCCTGGGTGTGCTGCACAACGCCCGCTACGCCGTACTGATCGAACGGGCCCTGACGAACTGGTGGTCCGACCGTGGCGTCTCGTTCGCCGGCGGCGCACCCACCACCCCCGACGCGTTCAACGTGGTCCGCGAATACGCCATCACCTTCCACGCGCCCGTCCGTGGCACCGGCGACATCGCCGTGCACTTCTGGCTGGACAAACTGGGTTCGAGCAGCGCCGCCTACAGTTTCCGGGTCACCTCGGTCGACGGCACCCTGGTGCACGCCGAAGGCAGACGAGTCAACGTCCGTCTGGACCCCGCCACGATGCGCCCCGCCCCGTGGACCGCCGAGGGCCGCGCCCTGGCCGAAACCCTCCTGCGCACCTGACTCGGGCCGGGCGTCGCGGCCCCACCCGCAACGCCCGACCCGGTCCTTCCACGATCAGTACGCGATGACCGCGTCCCCACCGCCGGCCCCAACTCCCGCACCAGTCACCTCGGTGCCGTCAGTCCCAGCGCCGTCAGTCCCAGCGCCGTCAGTCCCAGCGCCGTCAGTCCCAGCGGCGGCGGTCCCAGCGCCGGCGGTCGCGGTGCCGACGGTCAGAAGGTCCGTGCTGCCGGTGCCTGCGGTCTGAGTCCCTGCGGTCCCGAGGTCCGCGCTGCCGGTGCCTGCGGTCGGGGTGCCTACGGTCCCGAGGTCCGCCGTTGCGTTACCTGCAGTCCCAGTGCCAACGGTCCCGAGGTCCGCGGTGCCGGTACCTGCGGTCCCGGTGTCGCCCGCACCCGCAGTCCCGGTCCCTGTAGTTCCGGCTCCGGTCGTGCTCGCGGTGTCAGCCCCGGTCGTCCCGGTAGCCGTCGTTCCCGCTCCGGTAGTTCCCCCGCCGGTCGTTTCGCCGCCGGCGGTCCCCGTACCAGCGGTCGTGCCGGTAGCACCGGTGGCTCCGGCGTCCGTGCCAGTAGTTCCGGTGTCCGCACCGGCCGAATCGGTGGCTCCTGTGGATCCAGCGCCGGCGTCCGGCATGCCGGTGGTCCCCGTGGTGTCGGTCGTACCGGTCCCGGTCGCACCAGTATCGGTTCCGGTGGTGCCGCCGGCTCCCGTGCCGGTATCAGCGGTGCCGGGTCCGGTCGTGCCGGTGCTACCAGCGTCGGTGTCGCTCCCGGTGGTGCCAGTCGTGCCGGTGCTGCCGGTGCCGGTTGCGGAAGTGCCGGTCGCGCCGGTTCTGGTGCCGGCGTCCGCGGGCTGGCCGGACGCGGGCTGGCCGGACGCGGGCTGGCCGGACGCGGGCTGGTCCGTGCTGGGCTGGACCGCGTCGGTGGGCTTGGCGATGTGGTCGAGGACTCGCAGCAGCCACGGGTCGTCGCCCATGGCGACGATCAGGACGTGCTGAGGGTTCATCGGCATGCCCGCGGTAGCGGTGGGGATCGCGAGCCGTTCGCCCCAGTCCCAGGTGGTGAGGGTCAGTTGGATGGGTTCGGGGGGCGTCGGGTCGGCCAGTGCCGGGGCGGCGCCCAGCGTCATACCGGCGATCAGGCCGGTGCCGGCGATGAAAAGATTCCGCGCTGCCTTCTTCATTTCCAGGCCTTTTCTCTAGATGGCTCGTCGAAGTCAGCAGAACACGCGGTTCCTGATCATTTTGGCAGGTCAGCAGAATTGCTGCGAATGTGACGAAAGGGGTTGCGAAGTAATCGCACAATGGAATAGAAGGAGTCTGCCGAAAGGCCATTTCGCGGCATTTCGGCGAGGCGTATTCCGGTCGTGGGGCGAGGCCACGTCCGAGGTCGAGTCCCCGCTGAGGCCGCAGCTAAACCGGCGCGTACCCGAGACCTGAAATTCACGGGTCGATCTTGTGGAGTTTCGAAGCCCGCTGAATTCCGGCGGAGCGGAGCGGCACATCTTCATTGAAAGAGGGCCTCCGCCGCTCCGGAGACCCCTCTTTCCAGGAAAATGCCCGGATCTCGGGCCACCGCGCGGGCCGGACGACGTGGGGCGGGACGGGGCGGGACGGCCCGGGGCGGGGCGGCGTGGGGCGGCGTGGTGTGGGGCGGAGGTGGGCAGGGCAGGAGGGCGCGGGGGAGGTAGGCGGAGCGGGGACCGGGTGGTTGGTGGGTGGGCGGTCTGGCGTGTGGTGGTTGGGACCGGCAGAGTGGGGGATCGACGGACCGAGGCGCTGTGGAGGCCACCGATGCTGCTGGACCGCTTGGTCACCCGGATCCTCAAGCTGCCCAGCGCGCCGGCGCCCTATCGGGTCGACCGGGGTCTGCGGGTGCCGATGAGCGACGGCGTCGAGTTGGCGGCGGCTCACTATGCGCCGCAAGGTGAGCCGGCCGGGACGATTCTTGTCCGGGGGCCGTACGGGCTCGGGGCGCCGTTCGACCTGCTCTATGCGCGACCCTATGCGGCTCGGGGCTATCACGTGCTTTTCGTGGCCAGCCGGGGGACGGCGGCGTCGGGCGGCGACTTCGACCCGATGCGTACGGAATTGGCCGACGGGCGCGACGTGGTCGCCTGGATGGTGGCGCAGCCGTGGTTCACCGGGCGGTTCGCCACGGTCGGGCCGTCGTACCTCGGGTTCACCCAGTGGGCGCTGTTGATGGACCCGCCGCCGGAGATGGCGGCCGCGGTGGTCACGGTGGGACCGCACGACTTCGCGAAACACTCGTGGGGGACCGGGGCGATGAACCTGGACCTGGTCGGGTGGAGCGACATGATGAACCGGCAGCCGCGCGGCGACCGGTCGCCGGGGCTGGTGCGGGGTCAGCTCAAGCAGGCGGTCGCGGCCCCCCGCCAGGCGCGGGCGCTGCGACCGGTCTTCACCGACCTGCCGCTCGCCGATGCCGGGGAGCGGCACTATGCGGGCGGGGCGCGCTGGTTCCGCGACCGGGTCACCCGGCCGGACATCGACGGCGACGCCTATTGGGAGCCGATGCGGTTCGCGGCCGCCCTGGAGAAGGCGGAGATCCCGATTCTGCTGCACTCGGGCTGGCAGGACCTGTTTCTGGCGCAGACCTTCGAGCAGTACCAGCGGCTGTCGGCCCGCGGACTGGATGTGGCGCTCACGGTCGGGCCGTGGACGCATCGGGGGGTCATTCAGGACGGCGGCTCCCGGCTGATCCCGGAGACCCTCGACTGGCTCGGGGCCAAGCTGGCGGGGCGGCCACTGGCGCGGCGGACGCCCGTACACCTGCGGGTGACCGGCACCGACGAGTGGCGTGAGCTGGACGAATGGCCGCCACCATGCACTCCGCTCGTCCTTTTTCCGCGCCCCGGCGCGGCTCTCGGCGACGCGCCGGCCGGGTCGGAGGCCGGTTTCACCTTCGATCCGGCGCGCCCGACGCCGGCGTTCGGCGGGCCGCTGCTCGAGAACGGCGGTTATGTCGACGACGGTGGGCTGGCCGCCCGGCCGGATGTGCTCGCCTTCACCGGCGAACCGCTGGCCGCCGCCGTGGAGGTGCACGGCGTGCCCGAGGTCGAGTTGGCGCATCGCAGCGACAACCCGCACGTCGACCTGTTCGTGCGGGTCAGTGAGGTCGACCCGGCCGGTCGTTCGCGCAACGTGTGCGAGGGTTACCGCCGCCTCGACCCGGCGCGTGACCAGTCGACGCTCGTACGCATCCCGTTGATGCCGGTCGCGCACCGTTTCGCCGCCGGCTCCCGCATCCGGTTGCTGATCGCGGGCGGCTGCTACCCGCAGTTCACCCGGAATCTGGGCACGGCCGAGAATCCCGGCACCGGAACCACCCTGGTGCCGGCCCGCCATCGCCTCACCCTGGGCCCGTCCAGGCTGGTGCTGCCGACCGCCGCGCCGGTTTCGCCGCCGCCGGCGAGCCCGGCTCCGGGTGCTGGATGACAGGCGAGGGGGTGCTGGATGACAGGCGAGGGGGTGCTGGATGACAAGCGAGGTCTCCCGGGCTACCCGGTGTAACCGCCCTTCAGGTGCACCGTGGTGCCGGCGGTCGCGGTCGCGTCGTAGGAGTCGGCGGCCACCGACCGGTGGGTGGCGTGGTTGTACTGCGCCGCGAAGGTGTAGTGGCCGGGGGCCAGGGTCGCTCCCGCGTTCAGCGTGAAGCGGTAGACAAGTGCCTTGCCGCTGCTGCTCACGGTGATCGTCATCATGCTCTCGGGCACCGAGGTCCAGCGGCCGGTGGAGTTCACGTCGGCGGTCTTCGCGATCCGCACCGTGACGTCGAGGGCGGTGATCGTGCCGGTGGTGGTCAGCACCAGGTCGCTCTGGGTCCAGTTGGGGATCGAGTGGGAGTTGGGCGAGCCGATGGCGGTGAGGAAGGCGCCGGGCGCCGTGGGTGACTTCGGCGGCGGTTTCGTGGGTGCGGCGGTGATGGCCGCCGGGTCGGGCGACGCGGCCACCTGCGGGTCGGGTGCCGGGGTCCGGCCGGCCAGGTTGATGCCGGTGATGCCGGCCACCAGCAGCCCGGCCACCGCGACGGCGGCCGCCACCGGGCGGGCCGCGGTCAGGACGCGCCGCGGTCCCGGCGCGACGGGGCGAAACAAGGACCTCAGCCGGTTCGGGGCGGAATTGCGCCGTTTGTTGATCCGGTCGAGCATCGCGTCCCGATCGGGGAGATGCCGCTCGGCCTCGGAGTGCAGCGCACTTCGGAGGTCACGGTCATCGGGCACGTGTTCCACCTCCTGTCGCTACCGGTAGGTCGGTCAGATATTCGCTGAGCTGGGCGGCGCCCCGGGAGGCCTGGCTCTTGACCGCGCCCACCGAGATGCCGAGGATTTCCGCCACTTCACGTTCCGGCACGTCGAACGCGTACCGCAGCACCACGCACTCGCGCCGGCGCGGCGGGAGCCGGCGCAATGCCGCCCGCACGTCGAGCACCGCTGTGGGGTCGGCTTCGCCGGGGCGGCGGAGCAGGCTCAGGCCCCGCAGGCCGAGCCGCTCCCGGGTCTGCTTCTTGATCCAGTGCCGGGCCAGGTTGGCGACGATCCCCCGGGCGTACGCGAGTGGACTGTCCGCCGCCGAGACGCGCGCCCAGTGCCGCCACACCTCCACGAAGGCGTCCGCGGCGAGGTCGTCAGCGACTCCCGATTCCCCGGTGAGCAAGTAGGCAAGTCTGGACAAATCCGCATGATGCAGTTCGAAGAAGCGCCGGAAGACGCGTTCGGATTCGCTCACGCGGTGGTTCCCATCAGGTCTACATGCTCTTTCTTTCCATACGGGACGCGGCGGGGCCGGGTTCGATGTGACCACCCGGTCGGCCGGCTCGTGGGTACCGGCCGACCGGGCGGAGTCCATCAATCGGGGGCGACCGGACTCAACCTGTCAGTGCTCGCCACGCCGGGAAAGGTTGCTCGTTCATCGCGGAATTTTTCGGGCGGATAGCATCAGCAGCGGCCCAAGTTCCACCATCGAAGGAGAACCACCGTGTCCGCCGCTCCTCTAGTCCTCCCGGCCGGGACGACGGCCTCCGACGCGGTGGCCAAGGCCGGCCTGCCGACCTCGGGCCCGAAAGCGATCGTGGTCGTCCGTGACGCGTCCGGCCGGCTCCATGACCTCGACTGGGCGCCCGAGTCGGAGACCGACGTGACGCCGGTGGCGATCGACGAGCCGGACGGCCTCAACGTGCTGCGCCACTCGGCCGCGCACGTGCTCGCCCAGGCCGTGCAGGACATTTTCCCGGAGGCCAAGCTCGGCATCGGCCCGCCGATCACCGACGGCTTCTACTACGACTTCGACGTCGAGAAGCCGTTCCAGCCCGACGACCTCGGCAAGCTCGAGAAGCGCATGCAGGAGATCGTCAAGGCCGGCCAGACGTTCCGCCGCCGGGAATACAGCTCGCTGGACGAGGCCAAGGCCGAGCTGGCGGCCGAGCCGTTCAAGCTCGAGCTCGTCGACATCAAGGGTGACGTCGACGAGGAGGCGAAGGCGACCGGCGCGGGCGAGCTGACCCACTACGACAACGTCGACAAGGACGGCAAGCGCGTCTGGGGCGACCTGTGCCGCGGCCCGCACCTGCCGTCGACCCGCTTCATCCCGGCGTTCAAGCTGATGCGCTCGGCCGCCGCCTACTGGCGCGGAAGCGAGAAGAACCCCCAACTGCAGCGCATCTACGGTACGGCGTGGCCGTCCCGGGACGAGCTCAAGGCGTACCTCAACCGGCTTGCCGAAGCCGAGCGCCGCGACCACCGCAAGCTGGGCACCGAGCTCGACCTGTTCTCCTTCCCCGACGAGATCGGGTCGGGTCTGGTGGTCTTCCACCCGAAGGGTGGGGTGATCAAGCGGGAGATGGAGGACTACGTCCGGGCCCGGCACATCGAGGAGGGCTTCCAGTACGTCGGGTCGCCGCACATCACCAAGGAGGGGCTGTTCCACACCTCCGGGCACCTGCCCTACTACAAGGACACGATGTTCCCCCCGATGGAGCTCGAGGGGGCGAACTACTACCTCAAGGCGATGAACTGCCCGATGCACAACCTGATCTTCAGGTCGCGTGGGCGGTCCTACCGTGAGCTGCCGATGCGCCTGTTCGAGTTCGGCACGGTCTACCGCTACGAGAAGTCGGGCGTGGTGCACGGCCTCACCCGCGTGCGGGGCCTGACCCAGGACGACTCGCACTCCTACGTCACCGCCGAGCAGGCGCCGGGCGAGATCAAACACCTTCTTGCCTTCGTACGCTCGCTGCTCGACGACTTCGGCCTGGACGACTACTACCTGGAGCTGTCGACCCGCGACCCGAAGAGCGACAAGTTCATCGGCTCGGACGAGCAGTGGGAGAAGGCCACTCGCGTTCTGCAGGACGTCGCTACCGAGTCGGGGCTGGACCTCGTGCTCGACCCGGGTGGCGCGGCCTTCTACGGCCCGAAGATCTCGGTGCAGGCCAAGGACGCGATCGGCCGCACCTGGCAGATGTCGACGATCCAGTACGACTTCAACCAGCCGGCCCGGTTCGGCCTCGAGTATCAGGCCGCCGACGGCACCCGCCAGGAACCGGTGATGATCCACTCGGCCAAGTTCGGGTCGATCGAGCGGTTCTTCGGCGTGCTTGTCGAGCACTACGCGGGCGCGTTCCCGGCCTGGCTGGCGCCGGTGCAGGTGGTCGGCATCCCGATCCGCGACGACCACGCCGACTACCTGGCCGACTTCGTCGCGCGCCTGAAGAAGGAGGGCATCCGGGCCGAGGTCGACTACTCCACCGACCGGATGCAGAAGAAGATCCGCACCGCCCAGCAGCAGAAGATCCCGTTCATGGCGATCGCCGGTGACGACGACGTGGCCGCCGGCACCGTCTCGTTCCGCTACCGCGACGGGTCGCAGCGCAACGGCGTCTCGATCGACGAGGCCGTCGCGCACGTGGCCGAGATCGTCCGCTCGCGCACCAACGTGGGGCCGTCCGCGGCCTGATGCATTGCCGCCGATGCCCGGCGGTGGCAAGGTGATCGATGTGCGTAAATTGATCATCCTGGCCGCCGCCGGGCTCGTGCTCACCTCCGCCGCCCCGGCGCGGGCCGCCGGCTCGTCCCTCGCCGAGCCGTCCGCCGTCACCTCGGGACGCGCCGAGCCGCCCGCGGAGTTCGGATCCGACTGGGACGATCCGCGCACCGCCGCGCCGGCCATCGCCAAACCGGCGACGCGCTCCTGCACGACCACCGTCGTCGAGCACGCCTTCGCCGGCTACGACCCCTACGTCAGCTCCTACGCGCCGACCTGCCGCGGGCCGTGGAGCAAGGTGGTGCTCCGCCTCGACGGCAACGTCAAGGGCCGGCAGTACGACCGGCTCGGCTGGCTCACGATCGGCGGGGTGGAGGTCTTCAAGACGTCCACCCCGGAACCCTCGCCCGACGGGATCACCTGGTCGGTGGAGAAGGACGTGACGGCGTACGCGTCGCTGCTGAAATCGCCGCAGGCCGTGCGGATGTACCTCGGCAACACCGTCGACGACACCTACACCGGCGTGCTGAACATCAAGGTGTCGCTGACCTTCTACGCGGGCCTCGCCAGAACCGCGGACGACGTGCTGCCCCTCGCCGACCAGGGGCGCGAGGGTCCCGACCTGACCGGCACCGTGCGGGTGGCGGCCAACACCGAGCGGCTGCTGGCCGAGGTCTACGCGACCGGGTCGGGCGGCGGCTGCGAGGAGTTCTGGTACCTGACCGCGCCGTCGGCGACCGGCTATTCCTGCCCGGCCGACCCGGGGCCCTACCGCGAGGTGCAGGTGCTGCTCGACGGCGAGGTCGCCGGGATCGCCGCCCCGTTCCCGCACGTCTACACGGGCGGCTGGTCCAACCCCTTCCTCTGGTACGTCGTGCCGGCCCCTCGGGCGTTCGACATCCGGCCGATCAGTTACGACCTCACGCCCTACCTCGGGAAGCTGACCGACGGCGCCGCGCACCGGGTCGCGGTGCGGGTGGTGGGCGTGCCGGCGGGCCAGTCCGGCTGGGACACCCCGATCAACTTCCTGGGCTGGCGTGATCATGGCTCGGCCCGGGTGACCGGCGGCCTGCTCGCGGCGCGGCTGAGCCCGCTGACCAACGAGGTGACCGGGGCCACCGGCGAGGTCCGCACGCGTGGCGGGCACGCCTTCACCGCCACCGGTTACCTGCGCACCTCGCACGGTGTGCGCACCTCCTCGGTCACGCAGCGGGTGAGCAACCGGAGCACGCACACGTGGGGGACCGGCGAGAACCCGGACGCGCTGGACGCGACCTGGACCGACGACGCGACGAGCGTGCTCGGCGGGAAGGTCACCCACCTGGCCCAGCGGTTCGCCGTCGACGGCTCGATCACGGTCGGCGCCGACAACCGTCTCACCACCAGGATGCGGATGAGCGACGTACGCGGCCCGGTGACCGACACGTTCACCGGCGAGGCGAGCTGGCAGCTCGACGTGCCCCGCGACCAGCGCCACGCGACCGCCACCACGCAGGAGCGTTACCGGATCGCCGGCCGCTACGACAAGACGATCCGCACGGTGAACGGCACAGTGCTGTAGCGCCGGCGCATTTACCGGTTGCCGTACGCGCCGCGGTCCAGTTCGGCGATCGAGCGGCGCAATGTCTCTGCGTTGCCGGGACTGCGCAGCAGATATTCGGTTTGCTCCGTCGATTCGCACTCAGCCAAGGGCACGATGACGTCGGGGGCTCGTGCCGCTTCGTTCCCTTGATCCGCACGTAACGTCATGACGCGTGACTACAGTCGCTCGACAACATCCATGCGACCTGCTTCACGGGTGGCCGCGCCGTCTCCGGGAAGTGCTAGACCGTCGCCAGGGCCGGAGTGGGTGATTCCACCCGGGAGATGCGCAGCCACACCACGAAGCCCCAGATCACGAACGCGGCGTAGACGGCGTAGAGGATCGCCGACGGGTAGTAGCCGAAGTGCAGCAGCTCCGGGACGCCCACCAGGTCGACGGCGATCCAGCAGAGCCAGAACTCGACCCAGCCGCGGGCCATCGCATAGGTCGCCAGCATCGAGCCCACGAAGATCCACGAGTCGGCCAGGTAATACCACCGGGGCACCGGGAAACCGGCACCGACCGCCCGGAAGACGAAGAAGCAGACCACCACGGCGGCCAGTGCCAGCGGGATGAACAGGGCCCGCTGGCGGTGGCCGGCCCAGTGCGGGGTCACCGCCGCGCCGTGGCCGGCGGCCCGGTTGCGGCGCCAGCGCCACCAGCCGTAGACGCTGGTGATGATGAAGAACACCTGGCGGGAGGCCTGACCGTAGAGCGGGGTGCCCTGGTCGTTGCCGATCGCCTGGCCCATGAAGACGGTGCACAGCAGCACGTTGCCGACGATGCCGACCGGCCACGCCCACGCGCTGCGCCGCAGGCCGAACAGGGCCGAGCCGAGGCCGAACGCGTTGCCGACGATCTCCCGGTAGTAGATGGCTTGGCCGGGAGTCACCTGCCACTTGGCGTCGTAGAAGGCGTTCAACAGGTGATCGAACCAGGTCACGGCTCATCGTATGGCGGGTGAGCTGGTGGGGCATAGTGTGACGGTGACCGCGCCGTCCTGTCCCACCGAAACCAGGCTCTATGCCAAGGGCCGGCTCGTCGCCGAGGGCTTCCCCGCCGACCGGGCTCCGGGGCTGCTCGCCGAGCACTCCGACGCCGTGCTCTGGCTTGATCTCTATCGGCCGGGGGCCGCCGATCTCGCCGTCGTCGCCGAGCAGTTCCAGCTGCACCCGCTGGCCGTCGAGGACGCGACCGAGGAGCACGAGCGGCCCAAGTTGGACCGCTACCCCCAACACATCTTCCTCAACGTGTACGCCGTGGACGTGTCCACCGAGCCGGATGATCCGCCGTTCGGCAAGACCGAGATCAGCGCGTTCGTGACCGACCGGGTGCTGATCACCGTACGCAAGTCGCCCTCCGACACCCACAAGTTCGTCGAGCGCTGGGACTCCGACGCCGAGCTGGCCGAGTCGGGCGGGGTGGCGTTCCTGCTGCACGGCCTGCTCGACGTGATCGTGGACGGCCAGGTCGCCGCCGCCCAGCGGCTGGACGTGGCGATGGACGGTGTCGAGGACGCGCTGCTGGAGGAGGGCGGGGCGGCCCGACCGGTGCGGATGCACGGCCTGCGGCTTCGCAAGACGGTGGCGGCGATCCGGCGGGCGATCGAGCCGATGCCCGAGGTGATCGCCGAGTCGATGCGCAAGGACCTGGGCCTGGTCGACGACGAGATGCGGCCCTACTTCCGCGACGTCGAGGACCACGCCCGGCAGGCCGGCAACCAGGTCGAGCACCTGCGGGACCGGATCGAGGGGCTGCTCCAGGCCGACCTGGCCGAGCAGGGCAACGTGCTCAACGACACCACCCGCAAGCTGGCCGCGTGGGCCGCGGTGATCACCGTGCCGACCTTCATCACCGGTTATTTCGGACAGAACCTGCCCTACCCCGGTTACGACAAGGCCTGGGGGTACGTCCAGAGCATGCTCCTGATCGTCCTCTCGGCCGGCGGGCTCTGGCTCTACCTACGCCGCCGCCACTGGCTTTAGGGTCAACGCGCACCGTCCCGCGGGCGGTAGCCTGCCGGGATGCCGGCACTGATCCGGGGAGCCTGAACCGCGAAGGGGAGCCGACGAACGTGCGCACACTGACGGTCGACGGGGCCGACCTGGCCTGGGATGACAATCGGCCGGTGCTGACCGGGGTCACGGTCACCGCCCGGCCGGGGGAGGTCCTCGCGGTCACCGGCACCTCCGGGGCCGGCAAGTCGACACTGCTCAGCGCCATGGCCGGGCTGTTGCGCCCGGCCGGCGGCAAAGTGCTCGTCGACGACGAGCCACTGACCGACCGGGACCACGCGGTCTCGCTGGGCGTGGTGCTGATCCCGCAGGACAACGGCCTCGCCGCGATCCTGACCGCGGCGGAGAACATCTCGGTCGCGGTCATCGCCACCGGGGGTACGCCCGCCGAGGCCCGCCGCCGCACCGCCGAGGCGCTCGATCCGCTCGGCCTCTCCGGCCAGGCGAACCAGCTGATCGAGGAGCTGTCCGGCGGCCAGCAGCAGCGCACCGCGATCGCCCGCGGCCTGGCCCTGCGCGGTGACGTGCTGCTGGCCGACGAGATCACCAGTGAGCTCGACGCGGCCAACCGGCAGCGCGTCATGGAGTTGCTGCGCGCCGAGGCGGCCCGCGGCGCCGCCGTGGTCTTCGCCACCCACGACCCGGAGGCCGCCGCGGCCTGCGACCGGGAGCTGCACCTGGCCGACGGCGAGGCGATCTGGGCCCGCCCCTGAGCGGACGGCGCGTCAGGCGACGTGCTCGGTGCCGCCGGGGACCAGGGTGACCTCGCCGTCGACATGCTGGACGGTGAACAGCGTGCCGGGCGGGTAGGACCCGAGGACCTCGGGCGGCAGCTGCACGGTGCCGTCACCGGCCACCACCGCGAAGTCCTGCCCGTCGCGGCCCTCGGCGCCGACCCGGCCGTCCCGGATCGTCACCGCCCGGCCCAGCCGGGCGCCCACCTCGTTGTCGTGGGTGACGACCACGATCGTGGTCTGGCGCTCGGCGTTGACGGTCTCCATCGCGGCCAGCACCTCGTCCCGCCCGGCCGTGTCGAGCCGGCTCGTCGGCTCGTCGACAAGCAACAGGCCGGGCCCGGTCGCGATGCCCACGGCCAGGGCCGCGCGCTGTCGGCCGCCGGGGGTGAGGTCGGACAGCCGCTGCCGCCCCTGACCGGGCAGGCCGACCAGGTCGAGGATGCGGTCGGGGTCGTCGAGCTTGATCCCCCGGGTGTGTGCGGCCCGCCGCTGCGCCAGCCAGATGTTGCGGTGCAGCGACGCGTACGGCAGCAGGTTGCGCGCGGCGCCCTGCAGCACCACGCCGAGCTCGGTGCCGCGCAGCCGGGAGATCTCGCCGTCGGAGAGCTTGCCCATGTCGTAGGTGCCGATGTTGATGCTGCCCGCCGACGGCCGCATCAGCCCGGCGAGCAGCGCGATGAGCGTCGACTTGCCCGAACCCGACGGGCCCACCAGCGCGATCGTCTCACCGGGGGCGATGGACAGGTCGACACCGGCGAGGGCGACCACGTCACCCGCCTCGGCGCGATAGATGTGCACCACGCGCCGGCAGACCACGGCCAGTCCATTCATGGACTCAAAATAGAGGAGATCCGCTCGTCATGACGACCCACGGCCGGGCCGCGGCGAGGGATCGGTGACCGAAGCGGAACCAAAGGTCGCTCGCAAGTGTCCGGCGGCAGCCTCCTAGGGTGGTCCCGTGCGCGACATCGCCGTATTCTCCGGATCCGCCCACCCCGAGCTGGCCGACGAGATCTGCCTGCACCTCGGTGTGCCGCTGCTGCCCACCAAGACGTCCCGATTCGCCAACGACTGCATCGAGGTGCAGCTGCAGGGCAACTGCCGCGAACGGGACGTCTTCCTGATCCAGCCGTTGGTTCCGCCCACTCAGGAAAACCTGGTCGAGCTGCTGTTCATGCTCGACGCCGCGCGCGGCGCCAGCGCCGGCCGGATCACCGTGGTGCTTCCGCATTACGCGTACGCCCGCAGTGACAAGAAGGATGCCCCGCGCATCTCCATCGGCGGCCGCCTGGTGGCCGATCTTCTCACCACCGCCGGTGCCGACCGGGTGCTCGCGATGACCCTGCACTCGCCGCAGGTGCACGGCTTCTTCAACATCCCGGTCGACCACCTGCACGCGCTTCGCGAACTGGCCGCCCACTTCCGGCGCTACGACCTGAGCAACACCGTGGTGGTCTCGCCCGACCTGGGCAACGCCAAGGAGGCGGCGGCCTTCGCCCGCCTGCTGGGCGTCGACGTCGCGGCCGGGGCGAAGCAGCGCTTCGCGGATGACAAAGTCGTGATCAGTACGGTCATCGGCGACGTCACCGACCGGGATGTGATCGTCCTCGACGACGAGATCGCGAAGGGCAGCACCGTGTTCGAGCTGCTCGCCCGGTTGCGCGACCGCAATGTGCGCAGCGTCCGGGTGGCTTGCACGCACGGCCTGTTCACCAACGACGCGATCAAGCGGCTCTCCGAGGAACGGGAGATCGACGAGATCGTCTGCACCAACACGGTGCCGATTCCCCGGGAGAAGTACACGGAGAAGCTGACCGTCCTGTCGGTGGCGCCGGCACTCGCGGAGGCGATGCGGCGGATCCACAACGGCGAATCGGTGAGCGCCCTGTTCGCTTAGGGCGATGGTGCGCTGAGTGGCGGTTCGGGTGAGCGGGGGTCGGGGAGGGCGTCCTGACCCCCGCTCCAGTCCTGATGGACGGATCGGTGGAACCGGTGTCACGCGAGAATTGCCTTACGGGACCTCCCTTCATTTGCGATGATCAATGTTGGGAGCGCTCCCAAACGACTTTAGCGGGCCGTCCGGGTGTTGAGAAGAGGCCCGTCAGATCGTCGCTGAGCAGGTGACCGTCGGGGTCTGCGCGGTGCCCGAGGCGAGGAAGCCGAACGTGGTGCTGCCGCCGGCGCTCAACGTCCCGTTGTAGGCGCTGTTGGTGGCCGTCTGCACGGTGCCGCTGACGGTCGACGTCGCATTCCACGTCTGCTGGATGCTCGGCGCGCTCGGGTAGGTGAGCTTCACCGTCCAGCCCTTGATCGCCGCCGCGCCCGCCGAGACGATCACGCTGCCCTGGAAGCCGCCCGACCACTGGCTGGCCAGCTGGTAGGAGGCGGAGCAGGCCCCGGAAGCCGGCGGCGTGGTGGGTGCCGTCGTCGGGACCGTGGTGGGTGCCGTCGTCGGCGGCGTGGTGGGTGCAGTGGTCGGGGCCGTGGTGGGTGCCGTCGTCGGCGGCGTCGTCGGCGGGGTGGTGGTGCCGCCACCGCCGAAGTCCACGTCGCTGCACCAGTAGTACGACTGGTCCAGGTGGCTGGCCTGCCAGATCGTGTAGACCATGGCGCGGCCGGTGCGACCGGACAGTGACACCGGGATGTTCAGCTGCACGCCGCCGGTGACCGGGTTCCACTGGGCGGCCGGCGTGTTGCCGACGACCGCGACCCGGGTCAGGTCCGACCACTTCAGCGCGGTGGTGCGCGGGTCGAAGCCGGGTTTGGACACGTACACCCACAGGTAGTCGGCGCCGTGCAGCGCCTGGTCGAACACCTGGACGTTGAAGTTGTTACCGACCGTGGTGGGTTTCCAGTCACCGACCGTGTCGAGCGCGTTGTAGCGGCCGTTCTGCGTGTGGCCGCCGCTGCACAGCTGACCGTCCGGGATGGCGGCCTGGTGGTTGCCGGCGACGCCCTCCCGGAAGAGGCCGTTCCAGCTCCACATCGCTTGCGGGTCGGCCTGCCAGGCCTGCCAGCACATCGGGTCCTGGGTGGCCATGCTCGGGTCTTGGAACTTGTCGCCCCACCGCAACCAGCAGCTGTAGTTGCGGGAGGCGGGGCCGATGGCGTTGCCGTGCGCGGAAGCGGGGCCGACCGGAAGGGCGACGGCAAGGGCGGCGAGAAGGACGCCGGCGAGGGCGCTGACGAGCAGGCGCGTGCGTTTTCTGGACATGAGGGCTCAGAACTCCGCTGGGGATAGAGGTCATGGGGGAAGGGTGCGGAGGTGTGCCCTCGTCCTCCGCTGCGTGACCCGGTGAGTGACGACTACCCTCCCCTTTGAATTGACATCTGTCAATAATGAACGACCGGAGCGGCGCCCGATAACGCGAAAACCCGCGCCTCCGCAAGCCGGGAAGATCGGCGTCAGGTGTCGCCTATTGGACGTCGTAGCGTAGGCGCCCTTACGCGTAGCGTCAGGCCATGGGGATATTCGCGCACGTCAGTGATGTCCATATCGACGCGGGCGAGCGCAGTGTCAAGCGCGCCCGGCGCGTCTTCGACTACCTCGCCGGCCTCGTCACGCCGCCCGACGCGGTGATCGTCACGGGGGACCTCGCCGACCACGGTGCCGAGTCGGAGTATGAACGACTCCGCGATCTTGTCGACCTTCCGATCCCGGTGCTCTGGTGCCCCGGCAACCACGACGCCCGCGAGCCCTACCGCAAGGCCCTGCTCGGCGAGGAGCCGGACGCCCGGCCGATCAACCGGGCCTTCGAGATCGCCGGCACGCTGATCCTGATGCTCGATTCCAGCATCCCCGGCCGCAACGACGGGGTGCTCGCCGACGAGACCCTCGAATGGCTGGCCGCCCGCCTCGCCGACCGCCCCGACCTGCCGACCTTCGTCTGCTTCCATCACCCGCCGGTGCCGCTGGGTCTGCCGTTCATCGACGAGATGCGGCAGTTCGGCACCGAGCGGCTCGCCGCCCTGGTCGAGCGCTCCCCGCAGGTGGTGGCGGTGCTCTGCGGCCATGCGCACACCCCGGCCGCGGCCATGTTCGCCGGCCGCCCGCTGCTGGTCGCCCCCAGCCTCACATCCACGCTGAAGTTGCCGTTCGAGACCGACCAGCTGATCGACCGCGACCTGCCCCCCATGATCGCGTTCCATCTGCTCGCCGAGGACCGCCGTCTCACCACCCACTACCGGGTCATCCTCTGAACCGAGACTTGTTCGCGACCTCCCGCGAGCCGCGCTCGGCGCGGGCCGGACGACGCGCTTCACCGTCGCGAACAAGTTTCGCAGGTTGCAAACCTGGCGAACCGGCCGCACGCATCCCACCAGACACGGATCATGTCGGCATGGGTGTCATGGCTTACCCCCTCCGGTACGCGTTGGCCGACCTCGCTCTGGCGCTCAGCCGGGTGTCCGAGAACTCCGCCGAAGTGCGATCCACCGCGGCACGCGCCGCGGCCGACATGATCGGCGACGGTGCCGGCATACAACTCCTCCGTGACGACGGCCGGTACGACGCGATCGTCTACCGGCACGTCGACGACGAGCGATCCGCGGCCCTCAGCCGGGTGCTCGACCACGTCGGCCAACTGCCCGACGACGACTTCTCCACCGCGCTGGCCGCCAGCCGGCGCCCGATCGTGCTGGTCGGCGACGGCGTCGAGCCCCTCGCCGGCGACGAGCACCACATCCACGCCGCCGTGCTGGTGCCGGTGATCGTCGACAACACGTACGCCGGCTACATGGTGCTGACCCGGGAGACGCCGGGCGCGTCCTACTCGACAGCCGAGGTCGAGCTGGCCCGCGACATCACCGGCGAACTGGCCCTGGCCATCTCCAGCGCGCGTGCCCTCGAACGCCTCCGGGTGTCCGAGGAGCGCTACCGCCGGGTGCTCGAGACGATGCCCGAAGGTGTGCTCCAGCTCGACCCGGACGGCGTCGCCAACTACGCGAACGAGCCGATGGGTGTCGTCCTCGGCATGCCCCGCAGTCAGCTCGTCGGGGTGTCGCTCCGCGGCTTCCTCGACGACCAGGGCCAGAAGGAGCTGACGCGGCGGTTCGGCGAGTGCGCACAGGGCCGCTCCACGGTCGGCGCGACCCGGCTGATGCGGGCCGACGGCTCCCGGCGCAGCGTGCGGATGAGCATGATGCCGCTGATGGACGACCAGGGGAAGTTCAGCGGCGTCGTCTGCATGGTCACCGACACCACCGACCACATCGACGCCCGCGGCCTCAAGCGCCAGCTCGACCACCTGCGCCGCCTCGACAGCCTCGGCCAGCTCATCGGTGGCATCTCGCACGACTTCAACAACCTGCTGACCGTGGTCGGCGGCTCCGCCGACATGATCCTCACCTCGACCGAGGAGGGCACCGACCAGCACCGGCTGGCCCAGGACATCCTCGAGGCCGTCGGCACCGGCCGCACGCTCACCCACCAGCTGCTGGCGTTCGGCCGCAGCGAGGGCAACCGCCCCGAGATCATCCCGATCCCGGACCTGCTCACCGACGTACAGTCGCTGTTCAGCCGCACCCTGGGTGAGCACATCGGCCTCGACCTGGCCTTCGGCAAGGACGTCTGGCCGGTGAAGGCCGAACGGGGTCCCCTCGAACAGGCCCTGGTCAACGTCGCCGCCAACGCCCGCGACGCGATGCTGCACGGCGGCATGCTGCGGGTGGCGGCCACCAATGAGGTGATCGAGGAATCCGAGACCTCTCCCGCCGGGCGGGTGGTCCATCTGGTCATCCAGGACACCGGTACGGGCATGACCGACGAGGTACGGCGCCGAGCCCTGGAACCCTTCTTCACGACCCGTCCGACCGCCGCCGGCCTGGGCCTGGCCACCACCGCCGGCATCGTGCAGGGCATCGGCGGCCACATCGAGCTCGAGTCCGAGCCCCGCATCGGCACCACGGTCCACCTCTACCTGCCCGCCGCCGAGGAGAAGGCCGCCTCGTCCGCCACCCGGCAGACCCAGGTGATCGGCAACGTGCTGATCGTCGAGGACCAGCCCGAAGTGGCCCAGCTCGTCCAGCGCCTGATCGAGCCGGCCGGCTACGCCATCACGGTCGCCACCGACGCCCTGATGGCCGTGACCCAGGTGGCCGCGGGCGCCCACCCCGATCTCCTGATCACCGACGTCGTCATGCCCACCATGACCGGCCCCGAACTGGCCGCCTCCCTGCGCACCCACCAGCCCGACCTGCCAGTTCTCTACATGTCCGGCTACACGGCCGCTTCCCTGGGCCCCCAGCTGCACCTGGACGACAACAGCATGCTGATCGAGAAGCCCTTCACCCGCTCCACCCTGCTGGGCGCGATCCGCACCCTGTGCGGCCCCCAGCCCACCCCGGGCAG